>NZ_BAABLM010000005.1:0-52146 GCF_039544345.1 Frondihabitans cladoniiphilus | reverse complement strand
GCCGGTGGTGCTGGTGGTGCTAGGCCGGGACCGAGACCGCGACCTTGGCGGCGCGGAGCACGCGCTCCCCGAGGAGGTAGCCCGGCTCGATCACGTCGGCCACCGTGTTGACGGTGACGTCGGCCGTGGGGAGCTGGACGATCGCGTCGTGGATCTTCGGATCGAAGACGTCGCCCTTCGCGCCGACCTGGGTCAACCCGAAACGGTCGAACCCGCCTCGGAGCTTCTGGGCGATGACGGTCATGGGACCCTCGGCGAGGTCTCCGTGCGTCTCCGCCCGGTTCAGGTCGTCGAGCGCCGGCAGGACGGCCCGGATGACCTCGGCGATGACGGCGTCGCGGTTGGCCTCGCGGTCGCGCTCGACGCGCTTCCGGAAGTTGACCAGCTCGGCCTGCGCCCGGAGCATGTCCTGGCGCATGTCGGCGACGAGGTCGACCGAGGCCTGGTCGAGGATGGCGCTGTCTTCGGCGCTCAACTCGATGTCTGGCCCCTCGGCCTCGACGAGGTCCTCCACCCCGTCGACGTCAGCAGTGCTGCCGTCTTCGGAGGTGGCCTCGCCCTGAGGCTGGGTCGACTCGTCGGAGACCGGCTGGACCGGCTCCTCGTCGGGGGTGTCGTTCTTCGCGTCGGTCATCGACTACTTCTTCTCTTCGTCGTCGTCCACGACCTCGGCGTCGACGATGTCCTCGTCGTTCGCCGCAGCGCCCTCGGCGGGCGCCTCGTCGGTCGGGGCGGAGGCAGTGGCCTGGTCGGACGCGTACAGCGCCTGACCGATCTTCTGCTGCGACTCGGTGAGCTTGTCGAGAGCCGGCTTGATGGCCGAGTCGTCGTCGCCCGCGAGCGCGGACTTCAGCGAGTCGACGTCGCCCTGGACCTCGCTCTTGACGTCGGCGGGGAGCTTCTCGTCGTTCTCCTTGAGGAGCTTCTCGACGGAGTAGACCATCTGCTCGGCCGTGTTGCGCTGCTCGTTGGCCTCGCGACGCGCCTTGTCTTCGGCGGCGTTCTCCTCGGCCTCGCGCACCATGCGCTCGATGTCGTCCTTCGAGAGCGACGAGCCACCGGTGATGGTCATCGACTGCTCCTTGCCGGTGCCCTTGTCTTTGGCGGACACGTGCACGATGCCGTTGGCGTCGATGTCGAAGGTGACCTCGATCTGGGGGATGCCCCGCGGAGCCGGTGCGATACCGGTCAGCTCGAACGTGCCGAGGTTCTTGTTGTCGCGGGTGAACTCGCGCTCGCCCTGGAAGACCTGGATCGCGACGGACGGCTGGTTGTCGTCGGCCGTGGTGAAGGTCTCGCTGCGCTTGGTCGGGATGGCCGTGTTGCGCTCGATGAGCTTGGTCATCGCGCCACCCTTGGTCTCGATGCCGAGAGAGAGCGGGGTGACGTCGATGAGGAGGACGTCTTTCCGCTCGCCCTTGAGGACACCGGCCTGGAGGGCGGCGCCGACGGCCACGACCTCGTCGGGGTTGACGCCCTTGTTGGGCTCCTGGCCGCCGGTGAGCTGCTTGACGACCTCGGAGACGGCGGGCATACGGGTCGAGCCACCCACGAGGACCACGTGGGCGATGTCGCCGACCTTGACCCCGGCCTCCTTGATGACGTCGTTGAAGGGCTTCTTGGTGCGCTCGAGCAGGTCGCTGGTGAGCTGCTCGAACTGGGTGCGCGTGATGGTCTCGTCGAGATTGAGGGGGCCGTCCGCGGTGAGCGTGAGGTAGGGCAGCTGGATGCTCGTGGAGGTGCTCGAGGAGAGCTCCTTCTTGGCCTGCTCAGCGGCCTCCTTCAGGCGCTGCTTCGCGATCTTGTCGGTCGAGAGGTCGACACCGTTGGCGTCTTTGAACTTCTTGATCAGCATGTCGACGATGCGGTTGTCCCAGTCGTCGCCGCCGAGGCGGTTGTCACCGGAGGTCGCGCGGACCTGGATGGTGGAGAAGTCGTCGTCTTTGCCCACCTCGAGGAGGGAGACGTCGAACGTGCCGCCACCGAGGTCGAAGACCAGGATGAGCTCGTCTTCCTTGCCCTTGTCGAGGCCGTAGGCGAGAGCGGCCGCGGTCGGCTCGTTGATGATGCGGAGCACGTTGAGACCGGAGATCTCACCGGCCTCCTTCGTGGCCTGACGCTCGGCGTCGCCGAAGTAGGCGGGGACGGTGATGACCGCGTCGGTGACCTCTTCGCCGAGGTACTGCTCGGCGTCGCGCTTCAGCTTGGAGAGGATTCGCGCCGAGATCTCTTGCGGGGTGTACTTCTTGTCGTCGATCGCGACGGTCCAGTCGGTGCCGATGTGGCGCTTGACGGACGCGATGGTGCGGTCGACGTTGGTGACGTTCTGGCGCTTGGCGGTCTCGCCGACGAGCACCTCGCCGTCTTTGGTGAACGCGACGACGGAGGGCGTGGTGCGCAGGCCCTCGGCGTTCGCGATGACGGTGGGCTCGCCGCCCTCCAGGACGGCGACCACCGAGTTGGTGGTTCCGAGGTCGATGCCTACTGCACGGGCCATGGGGGTGTTCTCCTTCTGCTTGCGGTTCGAAGCGTGATGGTTCGAAGAGTGTTCAAAAACCGGGGGTTGGGGTTGAGTCCAACAGGCTCAAGTTTACGCAGGCTGACCTGAGAGTCAAGTCGCGAAACTGAAAGTTGAGCCAGAGTGACTCAAGTCTTCGTCGAGGGCGGGAACCGTGCATCCCGCGCTACCGCTCGTTCACCGCTTGGCACTAGGTTCCAGGCATGACGCAGGCGACGCTGGCCGACACCGCTCCGATCCCGCGCCGACGCATCGTCGCGTGGGCGTTCTGGGACTGGGGCTCGGCGGCGTTCAACGCGGTGGTCACCACGTTCGTCTTCTCGACCTACCTGGCGAGCGGGGCGTTCGTCGACCCCACGATCGTGGCGGCTGCCGGCGACGACACGACCAACCCGGCCCTCGTCGCGGCGAAGGCGCACAATGCGACGATCGTCTCGGGGGCGCTGACGATCGCGGGGATCCTGGTCGCTCTTCTCGCGCCGATCCTGGGGCAACGGTCGGACGGCAGCGGGCGGCGCAAGCTCTGGCTCGGCATCAACTCGGGCGTCCTGGTGCTCGTGATGGCGGCGATGGTGCTGGTCGCGCCTATCCCGTCGTACCTCGTGCTGGGCGCCGCCCTGCTCGCCGTCGGCAACCTCGTCTTCGAGTTCGCGAGCGTCAACTACAACGCGATGCTCGTGCAGGTCTCCACCCCGAAGACGATCGGACGCGTGTCGAGCTGGGGCTGGGGCGCCGGCTACATCGGCGGGATCGTCCTGCTCGTCGTGTTACTGGTGCTGTTCCTGCAGAGCTTCGGGGTCGACGGGCACGCGGGTCTGCTTGGAGTCGCCTCGTCGACGGCGGGCGGGGTGTGGAGCGTGCGGCTGGCGATCCTCGTCGCCGCGATCTGGTTCGGCGTGTTCGCAGTGCCGCTGCTGCTGTCGGTGCCGGAGATCCCCCGGGACCCGAGCCGGGCATCCCACGCTCGTATCGGCATCGCCGGTTCGTACCGGCGCCTCGGGCGGACGATCGCCGAGCTCTACCGGAAGAACCCGCAGGTGCTGCTCTTCCTTGTGGCGTCGGCGGTGTTCCGCGACGGCCTGGCGGCGGTGTTCACGTTCGGGGCGATCATCGCGTCGCAGGTGTTCGGCTTCTCGTCGAGCGAAGTGATCTACTTCGCCGTCGCCGCCAACCTCGTCGCCGGCATCGGCAGCTTCGCGGCCGGCAGCCTCGACGACCGGCTCGGAGCGAAGCGGATCATCATGGCGTCGCTGGTGGGCCTCGTGCTCGCGGCCATCGTGGTGCTCTTCGTGGGGGATGCCCAGCTCGGCTTCTGGATCTGCGGCCTGTTCCTCTGCCTGTTCGTCGGCCCGGTGCAGTCGGCGAGCCGCTCCTTCTTGGCGCGGGTCACTCCGCCCGGCCGGGAGGGCGAGGTCTTCGGGCTCTACGCCACGACCGGGCGTGCGGTGAGCTTTTTGGCACCGCTGTTGTTCACCCTGTTCGTGGCCGTCACCGGCGACACGCGGTTCGGGATCATCGGGATCGCGATCGTGCTGCTGGGCGGACTGGCGCTGATGGTGCGGGTCCACCCCGTGCAGCGCGCGATTGACTGAGGGGCGCCTGCGGTTACTGCTGCTGCTCGGGCTCGGTCTGCGGCACCTCGGGGGCTCCGGCCTCGGGAGCCGGCGTCTCGGTCGCGGAGTCGCCCTTCGCCGAGTCGTCCGCCTTCGCGGCATCGCCGACGACCGACGCGACGAACGCCTGGAACGTGACGCCCTTCGAGGCGTCGAAGACCTTGCCGTTCACGACCACGGTCGGCGTCTGCGACAGCTTGTCGAGGTCGGTGCCCGGCGCGCCCTGGGCGAGCGCACGGTCGGTGGCCTCCTTCACCCAGCCGCCGAAACGCTGGTCGTCGATGCAGGAGCGGATCTCGGCCTTTTTCTGGAGGCCCTTCACGGCGGTGACGGTCTTGGCCAGCTCCGCGTCGTCGGGGCCGCGCGTGCCCTCCTCCGGCTGAGCGGCGAACAGGGCGGCGGTGACGGCGGGGAACGCGTCCGGCGAGAGGTCGGCGACGCAGGCGGCGGCATTCGCGGCGCGGCTCGAGTAGCGGGCACCGAGCGACATGCGGTCGAGGATGGCGACGGGGTGGTACTCGAGGGTCGCGGCGCCGGACTCCACCAGGCCTGCGAGGTAGTCGGCGTTCTCCTTCTCGAGCGCACCACACCCGGGGCACTGGTAGTCGACGAAGAGCTTGATCGTCGCCGGACCGGAGCCACCACCCACGCCGACGAGGGCCGAGGGCTCCTCACCGGCGCTGAGGGCGGCCGTGCGGACCGCCTTCGAGCCTTCGCCGATGATGATGCCGTCGGCCAGGTTGCGCGGGCCGGGCCCTGCGGGCTTGACCCCGGCCATGATCACGAGCGTGACGACCGTCAGCACGGCGAGGACTCCGACGACGATGCTGGAGCGGAGGAGCACGGTGACCCGACGCTCGCGCCTCTGGGCGGCGATGCGGGCGAGTCGGGCTCGCTCTCGGGCTTCTTGGCGGCGGGAGTTGTTCGACATGGGCGGTTCTCCTGATCGGGGCAGATTGCGTGAAGAATACATATTTCAGTTGAGCATTGGCTGTGCATCCCCCGTAGGCTGATCCGATGGCTTCCTTCGACGACGACTACGACCTCCGCACCTTCGATCCCGCCCTGGTCGACGGCGTGCCGGACGACCGCACGCGCGACTGGCTGGCCGCCACCCGCATCGCCTTCCACCAGAGCAACAGCGACGCCGCGGTGCTCGAGGGGGCTCTCGGGGCGATCGACGACGGGCGCGTCTTCACGGGCGTGTACGCGAAGGAGCCCCTGCCGGGTTCACTGGCCGAGACGTGGCCGGTCGGCACGTACACCGGCTACACGAAGACGATCGACGTGGGCGGGGGCATCCTCGTCGACTCGTATCTGATCTCCGACGTCACCGTGCGTCCGACCCACAAGAGACGGGGGATGCTCCGCCACCTGATGACCGACAGGCTCGCCGCAGCCGCTGCCGACGGCCTGGCCCTGGCGGCGCTGACCGCGAGCGAATCGACCATCTACCGCCGCTTCGGCTTCGGCCCCGCCGTGCGCAACCGGAGTGTGCGACTTCGACGCGACCGACCGTTCGGGCTGCACGTCAAGCCCGCCGGCCGCGTCGAGCTGGCCGACGCCGCCTCCCTCGGCACCGTCGCCCGGGCGGTGTTCGCGGGGTACCACGCCCGGACGCCGGGGTCGGTCGATCGGCAGAAGCAGTTCTGGGACCGCGTGCTCGGCCTGAAGACCGACGAGGGCAAGCCCGACGAGTCGGTGCGGGCCGCCGTGCACTACGCGCCCACTGCCGAGGGCGAGGCCCCGGGCGCGATCGACGGCTACGTCACGTACCGCATGAAGGAGGAAGGCCGCCTCTCCGTCCTCGAGGTCGTCGACCTGGTCGGCGCCGACGCGAACGCCTACCTCGGCCTCTGGAACTTCCTCGGGCGGGTCGACCTCGTCGACGCCATCGAGTACCGGCACGGCGCGGTCGACACCGCCCTGCTGCACGCCCTCGTCGACAGCCGCACCCTCGAGACGACCCGCGAGGCCGACCACATCTGGTTGCGGGTGCTCGACCCGATCACCGCCCTGTCGGCCCGCCCTTATGCGCTCGACGGCAGCCTCGTCCTGCGGATCCACGACGACCTCGGCTACTGCGAGGGCACCTTCACGCTGGCCGTCGAGGGCGGAACCGGAACCCTGACCGAGACGGGGGATGCCCTGCCCGACCTCGAGCTCGACGCCGCGACCCTCGCCTCCCTCTACCTCGGCGGGGTGTCGGCCGGCGTGCTGGCGGAGGCGGGTCTGATCGTCGCGCACGCGGACGGGGCGGTGGCCCGCGCATCCGCCCTCTTCGCCCCGGATCGCCCGGTCGACTGCATCACCGACTTCTGACGGCTCGGGTCTGACGACTGGGGTCTGACGGCTCGGGTCTGACGGCTCGGGTCTGACGGCTCGCCCCGGCCGCGCTCTGGTGCTGTCGGGGCGGGGCTGGTTCGATGGGGGCATGTCGATCCAGTCCACGGCCGAGAAGGCCGAACTCCTCCGCTCGCTGCACGTTCCCGGCGACCCACTCATCGTGACCAACGTCTGGGACGCCGTCACGGCGCGCGTCGTCGCAGCCACACCGGGCGTCAAGGCGCTCGCCACGGCCAGCCACTCGATCAGCGACGCCCACGGGGTGGAAGACGGTGAGGGGCTCGACGTCGACGAGGCCCTCGCCGCCGCGCAGCTGGTCATCCGTGCCGTCGATCTGCCGGTCTCCGTCGATTTCGAGAAGGCCTACGCGAAGGACGCACCGGGCACCCGCGACACCGTCTGGCGCCTGATCGAAGCGGGTGCCGCCGGCCTCAACATCGAGGACTCGCTGGGGCAGGCCAAGGCTCCCCTCTACGACCTCGACACCCAGGTCGCCAAGATCGCCGCCGCCCGTGCCGCCGGCGACCGCGCCGGAGTGCCGATCGTCATCAACGCGCGGGTCGACGTGCTCGCCGGGGCCCCCGACGACTGGGAGGACATGGTGCGCCGAGCGAACGCCTACCTCGAGGCGGGAGCGGACTGCGCATTCGTCCTCGGCCTCTCGACGGAGGACCTCGTGAAGCGCGCCCTCGACGAGATCGGCGGCAAGGTGTCGGTCATCTCCGGGCCGACATCGGTGCCCCTCGCGCGGCTCGCCGAACTCGGGGTCTCGCGCGTGAGCTTCGGCCCGGGCATCCTGCGTCTCGCCCTGGCCCACGTGCAGCAGGCGGCCGCCCAGCTCACCGCCCGCGGCGAGTACCCCGCCGAGCTCGGATTCGACTACTAGAAAGGCACTGCCATGCCCGCTCCCCTGACGTTCCCGACGGGTGCGCCCATCTGGATCGAGTTGAACACGTCGGACGTGCCGGCGGCCAAGCGCTTCTACGAGGGGCTCTTCGGCTGGACCACGACCGACACCGGCCCGGACTTCGGGAACTACGTGACACTCGACCTCGAGGGCGCGGCCGTCGGCGGGATGATGCCGCAACAGGCGCCCGGGGTGCCCGACGCCTGGACCGTGTATCTCCACAGCTCCGACGTCGCGACCACGGCCACCGCGATCCGCGATGCCGAGGGCGACGTGCTGATGGGGCCGCAGGACGTCATGGAGATGGGGCGGATGCTCGTCGCGGCCGACGCCGACCGCGGCATCGTGGCCGCCTGGGAGCCCGGCACCAACCCCGGACTCGGGGTGATCGCCGAGGTCGGCGCCCCGGCCTGGTTCGAGCTGCACACGACGCAGTTCCACCGAGAGGTCGAGTTCTACCAGCAGGCCTTCGGCTGGCAGACCGCGACGATGGCCGACACCCCGGAGTTCCGCTACGCGCAGCTCCTCGTCGACGGGCAGCCGTACGCCGGGGTGATGGACGCGTCGGCCTACTGGGCGCCCGGGGCCCCGGCCGCGTGGCTCGTCTACTTCCTGGTGGCCGACGCCGACGCCGCTCTGGCGCGGGCCGTCGAGCTCGGTGGGGCCGTCGTGGACGAGCCGGCCGACACGCCGTACGGGCGGCTCGCCACGCTGTCGGACCCGACAGGTGCGCTGCTCAAGGTGATGCAGAGCCTCTAGCCTTCGGTCAGCGCGTCGCGACACCGAAAACGGCTCGAGACACCAGTAGCTACAGGTGTTTCGAGCCGTTTCCGGTGTCGGGAGCGATGCCGCCGGTCACACAGTGTCGGCGGGCTTCGTCGACTTGGCGATGGCCTCGCGTTCGGCGCGGATCCGGTCGCGCCCCTCGAGGCCGTGGAACGGATCGTCTTCGGCGACCGCCGCCTCGCGCACCTCGATGGCCTCCTGCACGTCCTTCTCGTGCTTCTCGGCCTTCTTGTCGATCTGGCGGGTGTCGCGCGGGGGCAGCTGGATGTCCTCCTCGGCGTGGATGCCGGCCTGCAGCTCGCGCCCTCGCTCGGTCTCGGCGTCGAACTCGGCACCGAAGAGCAGCGCGTTGTTCGTGATCCAGAGCCAGAGCAGGAAGGCGATGACGCCGCCGAGGGCGCCGTACGTCTTGTTGTAGTGCGAGAAGTTCGCGACGTAGAAGGCGAAGCCGACGGAGGCGAGGAGCCAGATGACGATGGCCAGCAACGCCCCCATGCTCATCCAGCGGAACTTCGGCTGCTTCACGTTTGGCGCGAAATAGTAGAGCACCGCCACGACGACCACGACGATGACGCCGAGCACCGGCCACTTGACGACGTTCCAGACGTCGATGACGGTGTCGCCGAGGCCGATGAAGTTGCCGATCGTGGTGGCGACGCTTCCGCTGAGCACGAGGATCAGGCCGGCGACGACGATCAGCACGACGGCGATGACCGTGACGAGGAGATTGGTCGGGCGGAGCTTCCAGATCGGTCGCCCCTCCTGACGGTCGTAAATGCGGTTCAGCGCTCGGCCGAAACCACCCACGTAGCCGGAGGCCGACCAGATCGCGCCCAGCACACCGACGACGAATGTCACGCCGGCCGCGGGAGAGCTCGCGAGCTGGGCCACCGGTCCCTTGATCGCATCGACGATCTGGTCCGACGTGAACTGTCGAATCAGGTCGAGAACCTGGTTGGTGGTGTTCTGGGCCTGACCGAAGAGACCGAGCAGCGAGACGACGGCCAGCAGCCCGGGGAAGAGCGCCTGGACGGCGAAATAGGTGAGGCCGGCGGCGAGGTCGGTGCAGTTGTCGTTCGAGAACTCGCGCAGCGTCTTCTTGAACGTGTAGGCCCAGGTACGCCTGTGGATGTCGTTCAGGTTGTCGGGCTTGCGCGAATCGTCGGCCGACGGAGTGTCGGCGAGCTCTTTCGCCTCGCGCGACTTCGGATCGGCCTTCGACGCCTCAGCCGTTTTCGGGCTCATTCGTGTCTTCTCCTCGGAGCGTACGGACATCCGACTTCAGGTTCTTGACGGTCTCGCTCGGCACCGGGGGCGTGCCCTTCTTGAGCATGCGGTAGCCCGCCAGGCCGAACAACGCGGCCACGATCAGCAGACCAGCGGCCACGAGCAGGGC
The DNA here is from genome assembly GCF_039544345.1 of Frondihabitans cladoniiphilus. NCBI lineage: Bacteria > Bacillati > Actinomycetota > Actinomycetes > Micrococcales > Microbacteriaceae > Frondihabitans > Frondihabitans cladoniiphilus. The sequence continues at coordinate 42,580 of NZ_BAABLM010000005.1, read as the reverse complement.
GGAGAGCCAGGGCGTGAACACGGCGGTCAGGGCCAGGATGGCGGCAGCGACCAGCACCTCGAGCACGAGGAAGGCGAACAGCGCCGCCACCACGAGCATCCCGATGCCGATGCCGGCCTTTTTGAGCTTGGCGATCAGCTCGGCCTTGGCGAGGTCGATCTCGCCCCGGATGATCCGCGAGATGGTCTCGGGCAGCGACCGGACCAGGTTGAACAGGCCCTTGATGCCCCCCTCCCCGTCGGAACCGCCGAGGATCGAGTCGAACATCGCCATGACTAGGGAGTGGTCGTGGTGTCGTCGGCCTTGGACGTGGCCGACTTGACCTTCTCGGAGACGGCGTGAGCAGCGTCGCTGGCGGTCTCGGCGGCCTTCTTGCCGACGATCGGGGCGTTCTCGGCGACGAAGTCCTCGGCCTTGTGGACGCCCTTCTGGACGTTCGGGTCGTGCCAGACGTTGCCGGCGCGGCTCTTGATCTTCTCGTACGACTGGCGACCCGCGCGGGCACCCACCACGTATCCGGCTGCGAGACCGGCGACGAACAGGATCTTGCCTTTCATGGGGTTCTCCTTCGTTAGCGTGCTCTGGATCACTTCTCCAGAGACTCCACCGTGGCACTCACCGGGCCTCGGGGGCCAAATCCGCCGCCGATGCCCAGGGGTTGACTCGCGTGGGATGCACGGGCTAACGACTCAGGAACACCCACCAGATCAGCAGCAGCGTCGTCACGAATCCGCAGAAGAAGTTGATCGCGAGGAACCTCCGCCAGCCCCGGTTGGCCCCTTCGGCATCGGCATCGGAGACGTTCCACCAGGGCGCGACGGTGATCGCGTAGGGGATGACCAGGATCGCGGCCAGTGGCCCGGGCCAGGTGGTGAACAGCATCAGCACCCCGGCCAGCACATACGCGACGAAGGCGAACCGGACCGTGGCCTTCGCGCCGAAGACCGTGGCGATCGAGGCGATGTCGCCCTCGCGGTCGGCCACGACGTCTTGGACGGCGCCGAACGCGTGGCTCGCCATGCCCCAGAGGAAGAAGGCGACGAGGAGGGCGTAGAGCTGCGGGGTGAAGACCGCCCCGGCGAGCACCAGGCCGAAGACCGCCGGGCTCGTGAAGTGGGTGCTCGACGTGAGCGAGTCGAGCACGGGGCGCTCTTTGAAGCGCAGGCCCTTCAGCGAGTAGGCGATCACGGCGAGCACGCTGACGCCGAGTACCAGCCAGCTGAGGGCACTGCCGACGACGAGCAGGAAGAGCAGGAACGGGACGTTCGTCACGACCACGGCCGTGAGGATGGTCCGGTGGAAGCTCTTGTCGACCATCGCCCCCTCGACGCCGCCCTTGCGCGGGTTGCGGAGGTCGCTCTCGTAGTCGAACACGTCGTTGATGCCGTACATGGCGAGGTTGTACGGCACGAGGAAGTAGACGATTCCGACGATCGCGACGAGCCAGTTCACGTGCGAGAAGTCGAACTGGCTGGCGGCGATCAGGTGGAGGGAGTTCAGGGCCGACGAGCCCGACGAGGTTCCGGTCGGATTGCCGAGGGTCAGGCCCAGGGGGATGCTCGAGTGCAGCGTGCCGGCCTGGCCGAGGATGTAGGCGGCCGCGAACGGGAACGCCGTGTTGACCCAGCTCAGCGGGCGGGAGACGACGAAGAGGGCACGCAAGGTCTTCATCGGGAGTCCTCGGGGGTCGGTGTGGTGGCGTTGGATCGGTCACGACTGCGGGAGGGCAGCAGCACCCACAGCGACGGCAGCAGGATCAGGGCCGCGACCGAGTACGAGAAGTCTTCCAGAGGCGCGATGCCGACGAAGACGCCGCTGATCTTCGAGGCGTCGTAGCCGACCAGGCCGATGCCGATCATGACGTTGTCGAACACGGCGGTCATGGTGAGGAGGATGGCGACGGCGATGATCCAGGAGACGTTGCGGAGGCGGTTCGACTCGCGGCGACGACGAAGGTGCACCCCGAGAGCGACGGCCCCCACGATCACGGCGGCGGCGAGGAAGAACGCGTTCAGGCCCCAGTAGGTCATCGGGGGGTGCCTTTCGCGGAGGAGCCGAGCCGTGCATCCCGCGGGCCCGGGTCTTCGCCGCTGCGGCGGCGCTCGTCGCCACGCCGCTCGTCGCGACGCCGCTCGTCGCCACGCCGCTCGTCGCCCCGCCGCCCGTCCACGGCCGCCACCAGGAGCGGCAGGCCGGCGAGCAGGTTCATCGTGAGGTAGCAGAGGAGGGCGAGGAAGAACGGCTCCTCGACCGGGAGTTCGCGTGCGACCTGGAGGCCGGTCATGAACGAGGTCTCACCGCGGAAGAAGATCCCCTGGCGGATGCCGAGGAGGTCCCACGCGAGGAAGAACGCCAGACCGACCGGCAGGATCACGACGGCCCGCCGCCAGTCGCGCCAGAAGAAGAGCTGGAAGCGACGGTCGAGCACGACCATTCCGGTGAGGGCGATCAGGAGCCCCAGGAGGTAGAGGACGCCCACGTCTCAGACCGCGGCCGGGGCTGCCGGTGCGGGTGCCGGGACGACGGGAGCGACGGACGGCGCCGGCTCGGGCAGCGGCTCGGTGCTGGTGTCGCCCCGCAGGTTCTTCAGCAGCACCTCGGCGCTGATGAGGCACATCGGCAGACCGATGCCGGGCCGCACGGAGCCGCCCACGTAGAAGAGGCCTCGCACCTTCTTCGACACGTTGCCGGCCCGGAACATCGCGCTCTGCGCCAGCGTGTGCGCGGGGCCGAGCATGCTTCCCGACCACGAGTTGTAGTCGTCGACGAAGTCCTGGGGGCCGCGCGTCCGCCTGACGACGAGGCGCGAGGCGAGGTCGGGGATGCCCGCCCAGGTCGCGATCTGGTCGATGACGGTGTCGCCGAGCTTCTCGAGCACGTCGGCGCCGGCGCCGTCGAGGCCGCCGAGTCCGAGTGCGGGCAACGGAGGCAGCGGCACCAGCACGAAGAGGTTGGTCTGCCCGGCCGGGGCGGTGGACGGGTCGACCGTCGACGGCTTGCAGACGTAGAGCGATGGCGGCTCGGGGATCTTCTTGTCGGGGCCGAAGATGCGGGCGAAGTTCTCGTGCCAGTCGCGCGAGAAGAAGAGCGTGTGGTGCTCGAGCTCGGGCACCTCGCCCTCGACGCCCAGATACATGAGCAGGGCGCTCGGGCCCGGGTCGCGGCCGGTCCAGTAGCCCTCGCCGTAGCTCTGGAGCTCTCGCGGCAGCAGCTTCGTCTCGGTGTGATGCAGGTCGGCGGCGCTCACGACGACGTCGGCGAAGGATGCACGGGTCGCGCCCTCGGCGTCGGTCCAGTCGATTCCCGTGGCCCGGGCCCTGCGGCCGGTGCCGGTGGTGCGGACGCGCTCGACCGTGGCGTCGGTCACGATCCGCACGCCGGCCTCTTCGGCGAGTGCGGCGATGCGCTGGATCACGGTGGTCAGTCCGCCCTGCGGGTAGAGCACGCCGTCGTCGAGGTCGAGCGTCGACATCAGGTGGTACATGCTCGGCGTCTGCGCCGGAGCGGAGCCGAGGAAGACGGCGGGGTAGCCGAGGATCTGACGCAGCCGCGGGTCGGTGACCGTCGCGGCGACGCGCTTCTCGAGGGTGGTGAGGAGCAGCTTGGCCAGGGTGGGGAGGCGCGTGACGACGTCGGACCGGAGCAGCGGGAGCCAGCTGCGGAACGAGGTGTAGAGGAACCGCTCTTTGGCGATGTCGTAGGTCTCGCGGGACGAGGCGAGGTAGTCGCGCATCCTCCGCCCGGCCCCGGGTTCGATCTCGTCGAAGAGGGCGACGTTGGCCTCGAGGCCGTTGGGCACGTCGATCGGGGCGTCGACGCCCTCGAACAGCACGCGGTAGCCGGGGTCGAGCGTGACGAGGTCGAGCTGCTCGTCCGACGACGTGCCCATCAGCCGGAAGAAGTGGTCGAAGACCTCGGGCATGAGGTACCAGCTCGGGCCGAGGTCGAAGCGGAAGCCCTCGGACTGCCACGAGCTCGCGCGCCCGCCGACCGTGCTCGCCTTCTCGTACAGGGTGACGTCGTGCCCCTCGCGGGCGAGGAGCGCGGCGGAGGCGAGGCCGGAGATGCCCCCGCCGATGACGATCACCGATTTTCCGTGACGGCGGACGCTGGGCCCCGGGGTGCCGGGCGTGGTCATGGTGGTGCGGGCGCTCACGCGGGGACCTCGTGCTTCTCGGCCGGGGGGATCTCCGAGATGCGGCCGGCCGCGGAGGCGGCGGCGATGCGGAGCTTGACGGGGTTCGGCACGCGGACGCGCGAGCGCATCAGCTCGCTCGCGGGAGTGACCTCGAGGCGGCGGTTGAGCTCGGCGAACAACCCGTGGGCGAGGGCGACGGCGCGGCGCGAACTCGAGGGCAGGCTCGGGATGATGGCGCCGGACACGCGGAGGTCGGCGTCGATGTCGGCCACCAGCACGTCGCGTTCGGCGTCGGTGAACGACGACGGGTCGATGCCGGGGAAGTAGCTGCGCCCGAGCGTCTGGAAGTCGTCGGCGAGATCGCGCAGGAAGTTGACCTTCTGGAACGCGGCGCCGAGGGCACGGGCGCCGTGCTCGAGGCGCGCCTGCGTGACGTCGTCGTAGTCGTGCCCGTAGACGAAGGCGCGGAGGCACATCAGCCCGACCACCTCGGCCGAGCCGTACACGTAGCGGTCGAAAGAGGCCCTGTCGTGCTCGGTCTCGCTGAGGTCGCTGCGCATCGAGTCGAAGAACGGGGTGACGAGGTCGGCGCCGAAGCCGGTCTTGCGGGCGGTCAGGGCGAAGGCGTGCACCACGAGGTTGGCGCTGAAACCGAACTCGATCGCCTGCAGCGTCTCGCGCTCGAAGTCGTCGAGCAGGCGGCGTGCGGCCTCGCTGTCGAGGCCGGCCTCGACGGCCGGACCGTCGACGATCTCGTCGGCGACGCGGACCAGCGCGTAGATGTTCTCGACGTGCTGGCGCACCCGGGAGCCGAGAAGGCGGGATGCGAGGCCGAACGACGTCGAGTAGCGGCGGATCACCCCGCTCGAGGTCTCTTCGGCGACCTTCGAGTACAGGGCGAGGCGAGTCATCGACGGTTCTTTCGGTGAGATGCGGGGCGGGACGTCGGGCGGGGTGCGACTGTCATCGGACCCTCGCCAAGACGGTTTCGACGATGGGGGTGAGCACCTGGCGGAGGTCGTCGGGGATCTCCGGGCGGCCCAGCACCGCGAGGCCGCGCGAGGCGTGCTCGTCGATGAGCCGCTCGGCGAGGTCGCGGGCACCGCACGACACGAGCCGGGCGCGGACGTGCTCGGCCTCGGCGACCGTGAGGTCGGATTTGCCGATGAACGGGCGGATGGCGAACCAGTCGTCGGTAGCGGCGGCGTAAGCGACGAGGACGGTGCGCTTGCCCTCGCGGAGGTCGCCGAGCGTCGTCTTGCCGGTCGCCTCCTCGTCGCCGAAGACCCCGAGGAGATCGTCGACGATCTGGTAGGCGATGCCGACCTCGCGACCGAACTCCTCCAGGGAGTCGACCACGGCGGCGTCCGCACCGGCGAGCACGGCACCAGCCATGAGCGGGGCCTCGAACGAGTAGACGGCCGTCTTCGCGCGCTCCATGTCGAGCACCTCGGCCACGGTGGGCACCTCGGGCGCGAGGGACAGCTCGACGTCGAGCAGCTCGCCGCCGGCGCTCGCGAAGATGGCCTCGTCGAGGATGTCGAGGAGGCGCGACTTGCACACCTCGTCGCAGGTCAGCCCGAGGAGGAGCCGGCTCGCACCCGACAGGGCGAGGTCGCCTGCGATGACCGCGGCGCTCATCCCCCGGTGCTCGGCCTGCGGGGTGGAGATGCCGGCGGTGGTCGCCTCGTCACGGTAGGAACCGGAGACGTTGGGGATGCCCCGCCGGGAGAAGTCGCGGTCGATGACGTCATCGTGGACGATGAGGGCGGTGTGCAGCAACTCGAACGCGGCGCCGACCCGGGCGCAGGCCTCGCGGTCTTCGCCGCCGAGCGCCTCGTACGCGGCGATGACGAGGCGGGGCCGGAAGCGCTTGCCGCCGACGCTGTTGCGCTCGAGGACCTCCCACAGGTCGCCGTACCGCTGGCTGACCGCGTTCGCGCGACGCTTGGCTAGACTGAAGAAGTCGTCGAGGACGGCGTCGACCTCTTCGGAGCGAGCCTCGTTGGAGGTCTTCACCGCGTCGGGGTCGGCGATGCTCGTCGAAACGACCCCCGTCGAAACGCCAGGCCTGGCTCGCGTCGCCGCGAGCAGGTGATCACCATCCATTCAGGCAGACTACCGCGCTATGAACCCCGACTCTCAGGCACCTCTCCGGCCTCTCGCGAGCGCGTCTCCCCCCACCTCGTCGGCTGCTCCGGCGAGTGTCGACAGCCCTGTTTCGACGGGCGTCGACAGCTTTGTTTCGGCGGGCGTCGACGACGAGTTCGTGGTGCTCGTCGACGACGACGGCTCCCCCGTCGGAACGAGCCTCAAGGCCACCGTCCACACGGCGTCCACTCCCCTGCATCTCGCGTTCAGCTGCCACGTCGTCAATGACGACGGCGAGGTCCTGGTCACCCGACGCGCCCTGACGAAGGCCACCTGGCCCGGCGTCTGGACCAACTCGTTCTGCGGCCATCCGGCCCCCGGCGAGACCCCCCTCGAAGCGGTCGGGCGACGCGCGTTCCAAGAGCTGGGCATGGAGGTCCGCGACGTCCGCTCGATCCTCCCCGACTTCCGCTACCGCGCGACCGACGCCTCGGGCATCGTCGAGAACGAGATCTGCCCCGTCTTCACGGCGACAGCGGTCGGCTCGCCGTCACCGTCCGCGCTCGAGGTGGCGGAGTGGGCGTGGATCTCCCCGGACGACCTCCGGGCCTCGGTCGCGGCGGCCCCGTTCGCGTGGAGCCCGTGGCTCGGGTGGCAGCTGGAGGCCTGGCCCGTCTGAGCCGCGGGGCTCGTGCGCTGCTTCGGGCGCGGCGCGGCGCAGTGCCGCTCGTGCCAACGGTGCCGCCGGTGCCGCCGGTGGCGCCGGTGCCGCCGGTGGCGCCGGTGCCGCTATACGTATCGCGGCCATCTCCACGCGCCGCGGCACGTCGCGTAGTCCGCCATACGTGGGGCGGCGGCCGCTCCTCGCGGGCGGATCAGCACCTACTCGCGGGCAGACGACGGCGCGGCACCCGTGTCGGTCGCGGTGAAGTTCTGGAACGAGCGCGACGCCGTCGGGCCGCGCTGGCCCTGGTAGCGGCTGCCGTACACGGACGAGCCGTAGGGGTTCTCGGCCGGCGACGACAGGCGGAAGTAGCAGATCTGCCCGATCTTCATGCCCGGCCAGAGCTTGATCGGCAGGGTCGCCACGTTCGACAGCTCGAGGGTCACGTGCCCCGAGAACCCGGGGTCGACGAAGCCGGCGGTCGAGTGCGTCAGAAGCCCGAGCCTCCCGAGCGAGCTCTTGCCCTCGAGGCGCGCCGCGATGTCGTCCGGCAGCGTGACCAGCTCGTAGGTGGAGCCGAGCACGAATTCGCCCGGGTGCAGGATGAACGGCTCGTCCGGTGCCACCTCGACCAGGTGCGTCAGCTCGGGCTGGTCTTCGGCCGGATCGATGTAGGGGTACTTGTGGTTGTCGAACAGCCGGAAGAACCGGTCGAGTCGCACGTCGATGCTCGACGGCTGGATCAGACCCGGGTCGTACGGGTCGAGGCCGATGCGGCCGAGGTCGAGCTCGGCCTTGATGTCGCGGTCGGAGAGCAGCACGCGGCCAGCCTACTGGCGGGCGTCGAGCTCACAGGCCTCCTCGAGACGCGGGACGAGATCAGAGGTAGTCACGAACAGCGACGGCGAATTCAGGAACCTGTCGCTCGAGAAGGTTGACGACTTGATCGACGGTGAGGGCAGGCCTCTCGTAGGCGCTCGCAAGATCATCGAGCACGGACACGACGAGCGAGGGGAAGAGGTCGAGCTGGTCGAGGAGGAAGGCATCAGGATGGACCACCTCGAGTTCATAGGGTGCCGTCGACGAGTGGGGAAAGTCCCGCAGATTGAAGGTCACGACCACCTCTGCATTCGATCGGACCGCAGCGGCCAGGACATGACGGTCTTTGACGTCGCAGGTCATCGACTCGATGAGGTCGTCATAGCCCGACACGAGCGCATCGGGAAAGGCCCTCCTCATTGCGTCGACTCGACTGCGAGCCGCGCGTTCATTGACGCGAGAGGCCAGATTCCGTTCCAGCTCCTCCATGACGTGCGCTGACCAAAGAGGACGAAAAGCGCCGGCATCCGCCAGTCGGAGGAAAAGGTCGTTGAGCAGCGCGCCGAACACCGCGCACGTATCGAAGAAGACGGGAAACGCCATTCGTGATCAGCGTGGGGGAAGGTCGTCGGCCGTCACGTCGAGCATGCCCTCCGCCTGCCCCTCTCGGGCGATGCGGCGGAGAAGAGCCCGCCGGTCGGCGGCGGCTTGCGCTCTGTAGTCGTCGAGGTCGCTGAGAGTCACACGCCGGTGGCGCCCCACCAATTCGAAGGGGATCGAACCGCCCTCCAGTAATTTGATGAGGGTCGGACGCGAGGTTCCCAATATCTCTGCGGCCTGTTGTGTGGTCAAGCGGGTCGCCTGCGGCATCACGGTCACACCATGCCCTGACGCCAAGGCGTTCGCGACGCGCCTCAAGACGTCGAAAAGAGGCTCCGGAAGAAGAACCTCGTCGCCCTCGGCCGAAGTGAGACGCGTCTGCTTGTTGGCGAAGTGTTCGAGCTGTTGCACGAAGTCTTCGAATGCGTCGTGGTTCGAGTCGTCAGGGAGATACGTCTTGGAGCGCCGTTTCTGATCATGCACGGTCATTGATGAACCTTTCCTCCTCACGATGTTACCGAAATATTCGAAAAGCGAGCCGGAGGAGCAAGATCGTGGGATGCGCGCAATCCTGAGATCCGAAGACGGCGGCCCCGAGGTCCTCACCCTGGGCGAGGCTCCTCGCCCCACCCCGAGCGACGGCGAAGTACTCGTCCGGGTCTCCGCCGCCGGCCTCAATCGAGCCGACCTCAACCAGCGCGAGGGGCATTACCCGCCGCCCGCCGGAGCGTCGGAGATCCTCGGCATGGAGGTCAGCGGCCTGATCGAGGAGGTCGGCCCGTCGGTGACCGGCTGGAAGGTCGGCGACGAGGTGTGCGCCCTGCTGCCCGGTGGCGGCTACGCCGAGTTCGCCACTGTCGACGCCGGGCTCGTGCTCCCGAAACCGAACACCGTCGACCTCGTCGACGCGGCGGGATTGCCGGAGGTGGCCGCGACCGTGTGGTCGAACGTGTTCCTCAATGCGCAGCTTCAGCCGGGTGAGACGCTGCTCGTCCATGGAGGCACGAGCGGAATCGGGACGATGGCGATCCAGATCGCGCGAGCTCTCGGATCCCCCGTCGTCGCCACCGCCGGAAGCCCGGAGAAGGTGGCCTTCTGCGAGAGCCTCGGCGCGGTCGGCGTCGACTACAAGGAGCAGGACTTCGTGTCGGTCGTGCGCGAGGTGACGGGCGGTCGCGGCGCCGACGTCGTGCTCGACCTGGTCGGAGGCGACTACCTCGCCCGCAACGTCGAGGCGCTCGCGACGAACGGCCGGATCATGGTCATCGCGAACCAGAGCGGAGGCGAAAGCACTTTCGCGCTCGGCAAGCTCATGGCCAAGCGGGGGCGCATCTGGGGGACCACGCTGCGAGCGCGGCCGCTGCCGGAGAAGATCGAGATCGTCGGAGGCGTCCGCGAGCACGTGTGGCCGCTGATCGAGAGCGGGCTCGTGCATCCCGTGATCGATCGCGTCTATCGACTCGACGAGGCGGGGGATGCACACCGCCGCATGGAGTCCTCCGGGCACATCGGGAAGCTGCTGTTGGCGCTCTGACGTCGCGGTCGCTCGGGGCGCTGCGTGTTGCGTTGGGTGCGCAATTCGCGAGTGATTCTGGCCGCCGGTCACGGACACGCCGGGGTTTGCGGGAGTCGGGTGCCGGATCGCTCGCGAATTGCGACGGGGACGATGGGGCGGACGGGACGCGCGGGCGGACAGGACGAGCGGACGGACGGGCAAAGACACGGCAGCGCGAACGCCGAAGGGCCGACCGCACAAGCGGCCGACCCCTCGGCTGGAACAACTGCGGCGAGAACCGCTCAGACGACCCGCGAGTCCGCACCGGGGCGCACGGCGGAAGCGCCGACGACCTCGAGCAGCACCGGGATCAGCTTGTCTTCGCCGAGCACGCGGTCGAGACCCTGCACGACTCCCGAGGCGGCCTCGATGACGGGCTTCGGCGACGAGCCAGCAGTGACCCGGAGGCGGACTTTCAGCGCCGGCGCCTTCTTGAGGCGGTAGGCGGTGACGGCGACCGAGGTCACGTCGCGGCGGTCCGAGAGGGCGTCGACGATCGCGGTCTCCGCGAAGCGGGAGGAGATCTCGATGCGACCGGAGGTGTCGTCGGACTCGAGGATGCGGTCGATGCGACCGCGACCCCGGGTGAAGATCGCCACGAGGGCAACGATCACGACGACGAGGCACAGCACGGCGAGGAGGCCGGTGAGCCAGCTTCCGCCCGTCGCACCGAAACCGGTCAGCGGGGTGTCGCGCAGCGAGGTCGCGACCTGGCCGCGGGCGGACTTGGTCCAGGAGAGCAGCACGTTGCCGGGCAGCGCGACGAGCACGAGGAACACACCGACCGCGAGCACGATCAGGCCGGTGACGGCGAGGAAGAGCCGGTTGAGGAATCTGTTCGAGGTGGTCATGCGCCGAGCCTTCCGCTGGGGGTGACACGGGTGGTCGGGATGACCGCGGGTCGGTAGGCGACGCCGTCGAGTTCGGCGCGGCTCGCGGCGAGCAGCGACTCCTCGTCGACCGCCGCACCCGAGGCGGGCGTGACCGTGATGCGAGCGTGGCTGCGGGCGACCCAGGCGTTGACCTGGCCCGGTGCGAGGGATCCCGCGAGGCGGGCCCGGTGAGCGAGCGATGCGGCGATCACCTGGTCGTCGACGACGACGGCGACTCGCGAGTCGTCGACCGTGTGACGCCCGCGGCGACCGGCGGTGAAGGCGATGATCAGCAGGATGATGCCGAGGACGCCGGTCGCGATGCCGACGGCGAGCACGAGGCCGCCTTCGGTGGACACCGCGGAGACGAGGGTGGAGAGCACGTCGGTCGGCGAGAACAGCAGCGGCTTCCGGTTCAAGGCGGCATAGACCGCCTCGGTGCCGACGTAGGCCGCGACGAGCAGCAGCACGATCAGGAAGACGACGGCGGCACCGGAGCGGGACGAGTGGGTCTCGCGACGGAGGATGCGTCGGTACGTCGAGGCGGAGACGGGGGCGGCCGACGAGGCGGGCCCGTCGAGGCGCCGCGGGGCATCCCCGTCTCTGTCGTCGATCTTGTCTGTGGTGAGCGTCATCGGACGCGCTCCGTTCGGTCGAGTTCGCTGCCGGTGACGGTCACGTCGACCCGGGAGACGGCACGCCCCGTGATGTCGTGGACGCGCGTGGTGACGGTGCGCTGGAGGTTCCGCACGGTGGCGAGGACCCCACCGCCCTCGATCTCGACGTCAGCCGAGAGCGGGGGGATGCGCATGGTCGTCTCCACCTGGAGGGCCAGGTTTCCGTCGTCGTCGCGGGCACCGACGCGAACCGCATGAGGGTTCACGTCGAGCGCCTCGGCGACGACGGCGCTGCCGACCTTCGTCAGCGCGCGGGGGGCGATGCTGATGTGGCCGGGGATGATCGGGCCACGGGCGAGGGGAAGGGTGGCCGCCGGGGAATCAGGATCCGGCGACCACCCGCGAAGGGCCGCTCCCGTGGCGTCGTCGCCGGGAACAGCGGTCTGGGGGTCGGTCATGAGGAGGAGCGCCGTCCGCGGATCACGTCGACGAGGCTGGAGACGTCGAGCTTGCCGGCGACGATGCGTCCGACGATGGCACCGACGGCCATGAAGACGGCGACGAGGATGAACGCCCAGAATCCGAAGGCGACCGCGACGATGCCGAGAACGGCTCCGATCGCGATGCCGGTCGTGGTGGCAGTCACTGGACGCGGCTTTCGGCCTGCTCGTTGTCGTCGTCGTCACCGGGGATGTGGACGTCGTTGATGGCGACGTTGATCTCGGCGACCTGCATGCCGACGAGCTGCTCGATGGCCTGGGCCACGGCGGTGCGGACCTGCTCGGCGACGGCGTTCATCGGGGTGGGGTACTCGACGACGATGGTGACGTCGGCGGCGACCTGGGTCTCGCCGACCTCGACACGGACGCCCTGCGACAGGTCGGTCGAGCCGATCACGTCGCGGATGGCGCCGAAGGCACGAGCCGCGCCTCCACCGAGAGCGAAGACGCCGGGGACCTCACGGGCCGCGATGCCGGCGACCTTGGAGATGACCGAGTCGGCAATGGTGGTCTTGCCGGCCGCGGTCGACGTGGTCGTGGCGGAGGGCGTCGTGCCCACGGTCGTGGTGACGGGCGTCGGGGCCTTGTCCACTCGGCTCGGGGTGGTGACGGTGGGGGTGGGCTTGTTGTCGGCCATTTCGGTGCTCCTCAGGGGTGGTTGCTGTGGTCTTGGTGATGAGACGCCACCAGGATCGGAAACGTCACGGAATCCGTCGAAAGTTTTTCGGAGGCGATTTCGAGAAGGCCGCGCCGGGGCGTCCGACAGGGCCGCGCCGCGACTTTCTAAATGTCCGCCCTGCGACTCTCGAAGCCGCCGCCCCGGGGCTTTCCCGGCCCGTGGGAGTTTCATGAACGGGTGAACGTCGCTGCTCCCCCCGTCCCGCCACCTCCCGTGCGCACGCCGCCGGGTCGGCAAGACCTGTCGCTTCTCTCCGACGGCATCCTCGCCCGTCGAGCCGCCGAGGGTGACGAGCGCGCTTTCGAAGTGCTGCTCCGTCGTCACCTCTCCCTCATGACCGCTTACGCCACCCGCCTCACGGGCTCACGCGCGGATGCCGGCGACGCGGTACAGGAGGCGTCGGTGGCCGTGTGGCGCGAGCTGCCCAACCTCACGACGCCGGATGCCGTGCGCGGCTGGATGATGAAGATCGTCTCGCGCAAGTCGTTCGACCTGATCCGCTCGCGCAAGCCCGCCTCCGACGTCGACGACGAGGCCGTCGTCGCCTCGCTGCCCGTCTCGGACGCCGACGATCCCGCCCGGCTCGCCGGAACGGCCGATGCCATGGCCGGGCTCGCGAAGGCGCTCGACCGTCTGCCCGCCCTGCAGCGCCAGAGTTGGCTGCTGCGCGAGGTCGGCGGAGAGTCGTACGGCGAGATCGCCGAACACCTCGGCATCACGACGACGGCGGCGCGCGGCCAACTGGCACGAGCACGAGAGACCCTGACCCGAGAGATGGAGGCGTGGAGATGAGCGACACCGTGACGCTGGAGCGATTGTCCGACTACCTCGATCGCGGGCGTGTTCCGTACGACCCGGCCATCGAGGACGACCCCTCGACCGCTTCCCAGCTCGCCGCCCTGCAGCGGCTGCGTACCCTCTCGGGCCGCCTCGTCTACGACGATGCCGCCGCCCAGCCCGAACCGGACCCGAGCTGGTTCTCCGGCGTGATGGACCGGGTGCGCCTCGAATCCCGAGCCGGCCGCGACATCCCCCTGGGCGTCCCCCTCGGAGCCGAGTCCGGCGCGGGCGTCGTCTCGCTCCACATGACGGAGGGCGCGGTCCGCGGGCTCGTCCGCGAGGCCGGCGACTCGATCTCCGGCGCGGTCGTCATCTCGTGCGCACTCGACGGCGACGTGACGACGCCCGATGCGCCCGTCCGCGTCGAAGTGACCATCAGTGCGCTGCGGGGCGAGTTCGTTCCGGCCATGGCCGACGACGTGCGCGAAGCCGTGGGTGCCGCACTGCTGCTGCACACCGAGCTCGCCGTGACGGCCGTCGACATCGTGATCGGCGACGTGCACCTTCTCGACGAGGAGGTCGCGCGGTGAGCAACGCCTCGTTCGTACAGAGCCTGGCGCTCGAGCTCGGCGACCTGGTGGCTGGTGTTCCCGGCGTGGCACGGGTGCAGGCCCGGCCGGGTGTCGGGCGCCTGGCGAAGCGGGTGCTCGGCGGGTTGACGTCGGCCGTGGGGAGCGGGTTGACATCGGCCGTCGGGGGTGCGCTGCCGGGGTCGTCCGGATCGGGCGCCGACAGCGCAGAAACCGCCGCGCCTCGCGAGCCCGACGTCGCGCTGACGGTGACCGAGGCCTCCACCCTCGTCGAACTCGACGTGGCGATCGACGGTTCCGCCTCGGGGCCGTCGGTCGTCCGGGCGGTCGCCACGGGCATCCTCGCTCGCCTCGCCCTCGAACCGTCGCTGCCGCCGGCGTCCGTCGACGTGCGGATCGTCTCGATCCTGTAGCCCGTCGGTCGGGCCTTCGCCCAGTCGGTCGCGCCGCTGGCCAGCCTGTCGGGGACGCCGGCCAGTCGGTCGCGCCGCCGGCCCGTCGGTCGCAGCGAGCCCGAGCCCGCCCCCACACCTACGGACGACGACGACCCCGCCGCACCTCAGGAGGAGAGTGCGCCGGGGCCGTCGGGCCGAGCCTCCGCCCACCCTTCGACGAGGGAGCGGAGCGAGGCGACGATCGGGGGATCGCCTTCACGACGTCTTCGGCCCGAGCACGACGCTCGCGGAGAGGAGGAGTCGCGAGCGTCGGTGGGATCGGTGCGTCCGCCCGAAACGGTCGCGCCGCTCGGGCCGAAGAGGTCGTCGCGGGGCCAGGCCACCGCGCCTGCGCAGCCCCGGGGGAAGGGCCGCGCCGAGGTCAAAGGGTCACGAGACCGCCCGCAGCTGGCGGAAGCGGGTGCCGTGGTAGACGAGCGGCTCCTGCCCCTCGGCCACTCGGAGCGAGGTCACCTCGAGCACGACGACGTGGTGGTCGCCGGCCGGGATCTCGCTGCGGATCACGCATTCGAGCCAGACGGCGGCGTCGTGCACGAAGATCGCGCCGCTGTCGAGCTCCTGCACGTCGAGGCCGGCGAACCGGTCGCCCTTGCGCGACGAGAGCTGGTAACAGGCGGCGTCGTGGGCGGAGCCGAGGATCGAGATGCCGATCCGCTCGGCCTGCTTCAACACCGGCCACGTCGTCGAGGAGTCCTGTACCGAGAACATCACCATCGGCGGATCGAACGAGACGCCGACGCTGAACGAGGAGGCGACCATCCCCACCTTCACGCCGTCCACCACCGCGCAGAGGGCGGCGACGCCGGAGGGGAACGCCCCGAAGGCGCTCTTCACACGGGCGGCCGCATCGGGGTGGTCGGCGGCGAGGAGGTCGAAGGCGCGGGCGATGCCGTTGTCGCCGGCGTGGATCGCGTCGCGAGCCTGGCTCCGGTCGCCCGTCATGCGCGCTTCACCGAGGCCGAGGTGGATGCCGTGGCCGAGGCGAGCACGATGTCCTTCCACAGGTCGAGCCAGTGCGTGTAGGCGTCGGGCTCGTCGTACGTCTTCTCGTTCAGGTACAGCCCCTGCACCGGCACGGTGGCGCCGAGTTCGACGAGCACCGGCTTGAGGAACACGTCCGGCGCCAGGGCGTGGGCGGGTCCGGCGCCGAGCATGAGCGGCACGACGGTGACGCCCTTGAGGCCGGTGGCTCCGGCGATCTGGTCGAGGAAGCACTTCAGCACTCCCGTGTACGTCGCCTTGTACGTAGGAGACGCCACGATCACGAGGTCGGACCCCGCGACGGTCTCGACGGCCGCCTTCACCGTCTCGTCACCCCACCCGAGCAGCGACGGCCCGAGGGTGACGACGTCGACCTCACTGTCGGGAGCGCGCCCGGCCAGCGCCTCGGCAACGTGCCGGGCGGCATCGAGGGTGCGGGAGGCGGGCTTGGGATTGCCGGCGACGACTGTGACGATCATGGGTTCAAGTAAGCGCCCGGCGCGTTTCGCCTGCGTGGCCTGCGAATTAAGCGTCCATTACGCCGCTGCGCTTTTCAGGGGCCATTGCTTCGGCCGTGACTCCAGCCCTGGTCAGGCGCGCTTTGGCAGAAACAGCGAGAGCGTGGGATGCCCCTCCCGACGCAATCTGCCGGGCCCTCCGCCAAGTCCGCCGACCCTGCACCCTGCCGTCACACCTCCGCCTCGCGGTGCAGCCGCAGTGCGTCGCGTACCGCCCTCGTTCGGTATGCTGGACCTGCTGTGCCCCCTGGGGCGCTGCCGCGCGAGTGTAGTTCAATGGTAGAACTCCAGCTTCCCAAGCTGGTAGCGCGGGTTCGATTCCCGTCACTCGCTCCACACACAGATGCCTGTATTTGTAGGCAGAACCGCGAAATGGCACGGTCCTCGGAGCGGGCAAGTTGCCTTTTCTCGAAGCCGTGCCATTCGGTGTGCCGTTACACAGGCAGTTGATCCCCTTCGTCGTCCTTCAACTTGGCCTGTCGCTCGAGCACTACCCGTTGACGCTCCTCCAGCTTTCGTTTCGCGAACAGCTCAGCCTCCTGGGCTCCACGCTCGGTGGCCCGATGCTGGTAGTTCATTGCTGCCTGGATCGTTCCATGCCCGGCCCGATGCTTCAGAACCGAGAGCGGAGCCCCCGTCTCAGCGATCATGGTTAGCCCAACGTGCCGCAGGTCGTGGAAGTGGAGGGCTGGAAGTCCGACCGAGGCTCGGGCATTCGACCAGGCTCTCTGGACATGCTGATGACGCAGCACTCTCCCGTCAGGGCGGCGGAACAGACGCTCGTCTGAGAGCGGGTCGCGGAGGCTGAGTATCTGCGCCAAGAGCGCCACGGTCTCACGATCCACGTCGATGAGGCGCTGCGAAGCGGTCTTTGTCTGCCCCTCGTGTTGGCCGTCCTTCGTCTCGGTCACACCAAGGGCGACTCGCACACGCGCCCGCTCCAGGTCGATGTCGCTGCAACGGAGAGCCAGCACCTCACCCAGCCGAAGGTGAGCGTTGAACGCAACAAGTGCGAGGGCCCGGACGTGGGGCGGGAGCAGACCAATGACGGCCTCCACCTGGCCGAGTGAAAGTAGGGCCGTTCGTCGTACTTGTTCTGTCCGGCGGACTTCTTCCGACATGGGTTCGGTCCAGTGATCGTGTCCTCCCCGACGGCCGAATTCATCAGCGCCTTCAGCAACGAGTAGCACTGTCGACGAAGGGTGGGACGCTCTGGCAGCGAGCTGTACCAAGCGTTCACGGCGTATGCCGTGATCTGATCTAGCGGTTTGTCGCCGAACGTTGGAAGGATGTAGTTCTTGAACTGAGAGTCGGAGAGTTCAAGTGTCCGCGGCTTAATGCGGCCCCCGCCTCGACCCTCACGATTGTCATGGAAATGCGGAATGTACTCACGGAGCGTAGGAGCCTTCTTCCGAGGGTCGTTCCACCGGTCGTCTTCGATCTGGACTTGAACCCGGTTGAGAAAGGCGTCGGCCTCCTTCTGCGTGCGGAAGGTCGATGGTCCGTTGAGCATCGCGCCGGAACCGTCGGGACTTGGGTAACGAGCTTGGTACCGACCAGCACTAGTCCGCCTCACGCTGCCGAACTTGCGCCGACGTCGGCGAGGCGGACGGGGAGAATCACTTTCATTTTTCGTTGGCATGGCGTTGTCTTTCGATGAGAGCTGGGTGCCGCAGCACCAGCGGTGATTGACCGCCAATGTGTCTACGGGCGAGTGAGCCGTCCGTACGCGGGTCTCAGCGTTCTCGGCCGGAATCACCCGCCGTCGAAGGGGTTTCTCACCCGCTAAGAGGCTGGTGTCATCACGTGGTGGCGGTTGGTTGGGTGTCGTCACCGCCTTATGGACTCGTCGGGCGACCCCACAGCAGTGACTTGTGGGTGGGTTAGGCGGATGCCAGTTCGCGGGCTGAGTCGAAGGCGCGGTAGAAGGTGGCGCGGCTCACCTTGAGGGAAGCGGCGATCTCGGACGGCGTGAAGCCGGCCTCTCGGAGGCTCCAGGCCCGCTCGATCTTGGGTCGATCGAGGGCCCGAGGTCGTCCCGTCTGCTTGCCGCGGGCACGTGCAGCTTCACGCGCGGCGTCGGCCCGTTCCTTAATGGGGGCCCGCTCGTACTCGGCCATGGAGGCAAAGATGCCCGCCAGCATCTTGCCGAGGGGCTGCGAGAAGTCGACTCCCTCTCGGAGGGAGCGGAGGAGGATGCCTCGCTCTTGGAGTTCCTCGATGGTGAGGATGACGTGGGTCATGCTCCTGCCGAGGCGGTCGAGTGCGACGACGGTGATCGTGTCGCCCTCACGCGCGTACGCAAGGAGGGCTTGGAGTCCGGCCCGGTCCTTTTTGGCTCCGCTCATCACGTCCTCGAAGATCCGGGTCACTCCGGCGGCCTTGAGGGCGTCGTGCTGTTGGTCTGTTGTCTGCTTGCTCGTGCTGACGCGTACGTAGCCGAGCTGCTGTCTTTGGTTGCTCATGTCCAATTTCATCCTAGCGTGTCTCATATGTCTACTGAATATCAGTTATGAGACGCAAGCTTTTGGACATACTTTTGGAACGCGGAGGCCCTGTCGTGTGCCTCTGAGCGGGGGTGGAGTCGAGTGTCCTAAAGCAAGAAAAAGGACGCCTGGCGTCGAGGCCCTAGGATACGGTTTCAATACGAGCATCTGGGGGTTCTATGAATATGCCAACGTCAATTTGGTGGGAATACGGGTTTCGGGGCAACCCCTATTCGACCGATCCTATTGAGCTCTCAGCGGAAGGGCGACGACTCCTGGTTGGTCGGGGTAGCGAACTCAAATTGATTTCGCGTCAGCTGAGCGGCGGCGCCAGCGTCGTGGCACTTGAAGGAGACTTTGGCGTTGGAAAGACCAGTCTGGCTGCCGCGGCTGCATGGGACGCGGCCCAATGGCGTGCAAATGGCGGTCCCCTATTTATTCCCATGAAAATCCGACTCAGCCTCCGTCCGGACGACTCACGCGAAAGCTTTGAGCAGAAAACCATGCGAGCCGTGGCGGCCACCTTGGTGGAGAGCGCGGGCAAACTAAAACAGGAGGGACGAACACTCGCCGGGATCGAGGCGGTCAAGCGCTGGCTGCAAGCGCCTGAGGCGGGCGGATGGTCTGGCGGAGTGAGTGCTAGCATTTTGGGCCAAGGCGGCGGCTTATCGGGCGGTCGCAATCGGACTCCCAATACTTCGTCCGGGTTCTCGGAATCAGGAATTCTTGACATAGTCGACGAATGGCTGGCCCAGCTATTCCCTGATCGCGCGTCCGGTGGGGTGATCTGCTTTCTCGACAACCTCGAAGAATTGCGCGACAGCGAAACTGCGCTGAGCGTGATGGAGCCGCTGAGGGACGCGCTCTTCAAACGGCCTGGCCTACGCTGGCTTATCAGTGGAGCACAAGGCATGATTCGGGCCGCATACGCGAGCCCGAAAATGACAGGCGTTTTCCTCGATCCGATTGAAGTGTTACCCCTCGACCACAGTCTTGTCCCGGGTGTGATCGCGGCCCGCGCCGACGCGCTGAAAAACCGTGACGACGCCGTGGTCCCGGTTTCCGAAAAGGCTTTCGCGCACCTCTACGCCTCAATCGGGCAGAACTTGCGCTATGCACTGAATCTTTCAGAGCGGTACGCATTTGGCCAGGATCCTGAAGCTCTCGTCCTGCTCGATGACAAAAAAAGAGACGACAAATTCGAAGAGTCGATCAAGGTGGAGGCTGACCGTGTCTACTCTGCGTATGCGCACGACTTGACATCGGCTGACTGGAAAGTGTTCGACAAACTCCTCAGGGAGAAAGCCGGCACGTGTAGCCCAAGCGACTTTGCCGATTTTGGATATAAAGCCATGCCGCCGTTGCTCATCAGAATCGACAAGCTGAAGGCAGCGCATTTGGTCACATATACAAAGGACGACGCAGACCAGCGCAGGCGGACCATCTCTGTCAGCGACCATGGTCGACTTGCATACTTCAGACACGTGAATAGCTGACGGAGCAATACTCAAGTTCACTTCAAGCGCGTCGGCCATGCCACTTGATCGACGACCGGTGGCGGTCCTAGTTCCTGCTCCGAAAGGAGGACCGCCACCGCGTACCTGGTCACGCCGTCAAGGAGTTGGACGCGACCAGGCTGCCGCTTCACTCAGTCCGCGCGATGCCGTCGCGTTCTTCGGAGTGAAGTTGTGCGCTCATGCCGTCTCGCAAGAGGCGGGTGAGCTGGCTCAGGGGCATCACGACGTAGGAGTCGTTGATGGAGCGGTTTCGGTGGGATTGGATGGCGGCGAAGTTCTCCACGCTGGCTGCCTGCGCCTCGAAACGTGCCGCGTCCATGGCCTCGGAAAAGTCAATGTTGCGAGCGTTCCGAACCTTGAATAGCCAGGTGTCGATCCCGAGGATGTCTCCTCGTTCCGATCCATCCAGGAGGCGCTGCGACAGGCTGCGGGTTACGTCGGCGTTCCGGACTTCGAGGAACGCCATCTGAAAAGCGAACAGCACTTCGAGCCGGTAGCGGTAGCTGGCGTCACGGTTACCCACGGGCATCGCCGGTCAGTTTCAGAATGGTGCGGCTCGTCTTTGGCGCGGGGCCGTACTCCATCTCGACGGTGGCGAGGGCCGCGCGGCGCTCGTCGGGGGTGAGAAGGTGGTGAGCTGCCTTGCGGGCGTTCTCTCTGGCCTCGGCCCAGTCATCACTTCCGGGAAGCAAGCGCGGGAGCCCGTCAGGCCAGGGGCCACGAGCAAACATGACCTGCCCCCATCGGCGCTCCTGCCGACTTGCGTCGTCCGCGAGGTCCAGCCATGAGTCGCCGTGGCGGTCCCGGCTGGACTCGACCATCTCCGCCGTGATCGAGACGACGGAACCGTAGGCTGCGACCCAAGACCGGAAGTCGTCGACCATGACCGTGATGGAACCAAAGAAATGAATCTCCTCACCGACGAGGGTGTCTGCCGCGCTCACAGTCTGGCCTCGGAGGCTGGGACGAGCCGAGCGACGACACGGCCGTAACGGCGTAACTGCTCGTCCGGGTCGAGGATCACGTCGGCGAGGTTCGTCCCGTCCTCCATCTGTAGAGAGCCGACGCCCTCTTCGCCGAGGTCGATGTACTGCGGCATGGCCACTGCCTCAGCGCTCAGGCCGACGACGGCGCCAGCGTGGACGGCGGTCAGCTCCACGACTTTGCGTTCTGATTGGTTCGGCACGTTCTGCTCCTTAGGTGTGGTGACTGCTGGCCGCGAGGGCACGGATTTGATCGGACAGTTGTCGTGCCTCGTCTTCTTCGAGGCGCTTGGCGAGAGCATCTAGAACTCGGGGTGGTCGCCGGAGCGGACCAGTGCCCCGACGGCGGAGGTCAGCTTTCGGGCCTGCACGTAGTCCTCGGCTCCTTCCTCGGAGTCGATGCCGAGACGACGCATGATCGTCTCGAGCACGTCCGCCTCTGTCTTGATGGACTGGAGGATCAGGCGAGGGTTGGCTGTCGATTCGGCGTAGCGCCTGACGCTGTGCGCCGAGGACACCAGTGACACAAGCTTTTCTGCGAAGTCGGAGACGTGCAGGTCGGCAGCCGGAGACAGCACTTCTGCTGACAGGGCCGGGCGGAGGTGCTGACGCAGGTGACGGTTAGCGGCGCTGACCGAGTACGGCGTGTCAGCCGCTACGACCGAGACCGGAGTACCGGCCAGGATGCGCCTCTCCCACGCGGGGCGGTCCATCGAGGAGCACCAGCCGCACTCCCTAGGCACGTCCGTGCCGGTCTTTCTCGCCCATGACTCATACTTCGGACCCCAGACCTGGGGACTCTGTGCATGCGTTCTCGGAAGATACGATAAAAGTTCACGTCATCCACGAGGGGAAAGCAACTATGGGTCGACCACCAGGTTCCAAGAACCGGAGCCCGCGAGAGCTGCAGGCCGAAGCCAAGCACCGCATGAAGGAAGCCAAACTCAAGCTTCGGCTCGAAGCGAAGCAGCGCCAGATTGACTCGATGAAGGCAAAGAAAGCCGCAGCAAAGGCTGCCAAGAAGGCGAAGTAAGCCCCCAGCTAATTGGAGTCCAGGCCGCTGCTTGACGAGCGAGGAGCGACCTCGCTGCCTTCAGCTCAGCTCGACTCGACGGTACCTTCTGGATGTTGATTGGCGGGTCCCAAGCTCGGATGACCTCTGTCTCCACGAGGTCGAGAAGGACGGCCGCAGTCGTCGGGTAGCCCCAGATGGAAAGGCTCAGGTGCTCATGCATCCATGCCGTCAGCCGAGCGTCGTCGGCGGGTCGGATTGAGTAGGTCGAGAAGTAGCCGGGCTTCTCGACGTTCCTAGGGATGCCTTGCAGGTCGAGCGATGATGCGAGGAGCGCGGCAAAGGAGCGGCGAACCGTTGAGGAGCCAGTCTTGGAGGCGCTGCTACTCCCCGCGTCGAAGTGTGTGTTCACCTCACGACCGAGGAGGCTGCTCTCGGACTTACCGACGTACAGGGGAAACGATGCGCCCCGCCACTCGATACCAAGCTCCCGCCACGTCAATTGGTCAGCCCAGATAGCGTAAAGGCCAGGCTTGCTCTCGACACTGGTTGCCGCGTCCACGATGCGGAGACTCTGCCCGCCGAGGGAAGATACGGCGTCAGCTGTCAGCTCGGCTAGTTCGTCCGGGGTCATGCTCGGAGCGTATCGGCGAAAGACGGGAGTCGTGCTGGGCCCATCACCGGATCAGGGAACGACGAGCCCAGCACGAATTGACCACGACAAGCGTCGCGAACTTCGGCCGCGGGGGCTGGGCGTCCTTGGCGAAAAATAGCAAGTTTCCGGCCAGGTGGATAGAGGTAGCCCGTAAGCGAAGTGGCGACAGGACAGGGCGCAAAACCTCGACACTCCTCGATTGCAGGATCTGGGCCCGTCGCTCACTCTCCAGAGCCAGGGCGGCGGGGGCGTGTCCTTCCATCCTTGTTGCACACTTTAAAGTTGTCGGAGGGTGCTGGTCAGATCGACTCATGGGAGTTCACGGCAGCGGTGAGAGCGTCGAGCGGATGCTGCGCCGGCCTCCACAGTCGCACCCTTGGGCTCACGGCTCGTTCGGGTTTTGGGTTGTGCAGCAGCCGCCCTCTCCCCCGCTGGGCTACGTCATCACAGAGAACCGCGACGGGGTGTGGATCCTTCACAGCTATGCGTACTGCCGTGACGACGGCGGGCGGCGACCTTGGCTTAAGACCGGTCGGACACTGAACTCGGTCGTGGCATGGATGATCCAGCACGAGGCCGACATACGTCGCCTGATTGCGCGGAGCCACCCGGAGCCCGACGAGTTGCCCGGCTGCTGACGCTCTGCCACGATCTACTTACTTGGAGGAGACGGCATGGGCCTTTATGAGAGCGACCCGGAAACACGGCCTATCCGTATCCAGCACTACCCGTCGAAATCACCGGCCGCCAAGCCCGATCGTTTTCCGCCTGTGGATAAGTTCCAGCGGGACGCCCACGATGCTGCTGCGGAGGTCGCCGCGGGGCCGAGCTACCAGGAGCTCATCGAGGCGGCGTCCGCTGATGAGCCAGGCGGCGGATCCAGCACGGCTAGTTAGATCCAAACTCATCGGCTTTTAGCGCCTCCTCAGCATCGGCAGTCGCGGATGCCCCCAGCCCCTGGCTGAACGGCCCACGATCTCTGGAGCTGGCCGGAGTGGTCTTCTGGATGCCTTCCTCTCGCCTGCACCCGTCCCGTTCCTGTCGGGGGTCGTCAGTAGCGTTGTGGGCACAAGAGAAATGAGGCGCCATGGCAAACAGTCTCCGTCAGCTCCCACATGCCGACGTTCGTCGCTACCAACTTCTCGGCGTCATTATCGAGATAGGCGGTGGGGTCACAGGGCAGCCCGTCAGCGTCTTCGAGCTTGCCGACCATGCTGGTGTGCCATACGAGCGCGACACGATCAACGAGGACATGAAGATCCTCGGCCAGCGTGGGCTCATCCTCTACGACCAGCGCTTCGGCGGAGCCTCGTCTGCCTTCATGAAGGGTCCTGGCGTTGACGCCTGGGAGGCGTTCAACGGTGCCCGGTCCGCCGTGATCGAGCGGCGCATCGACCTGCGCGACGTTTACCTGCGCTGGCTGTACGAGGAGATCGAGGTGCACGACCGCTACCCGACCCGAGATGACTTCTTGAAGTCCGGCCTCACGTACTTTGGACTGCCGTACACCGAGCAGGACGTGTCGAAGGCTGCGACCTGGTTGCGCGAGGGCCGCTTCATCGAGGGTCAGGGCACTTGGGGCGATGACTCACCCATTCATCCGACACTGACTGCAAAGGGACTCTTCACCGTGGAGAACAACCGATCCGTCTCGGACCCCGCTCCGAGTTCAGCCGTCACCAACACTTACACCGCGCACATTCACGGCTCCGCCAACGTCGTGCAGGGCGGCGAGAACGTGCAGCAGACCCTGACCAACAATGCGGAGTGGGCCGTCGAGGCGACCAAGATGGCCGACGCTGTCGACCAATCCCTGCCCGCACTCGGGGAGGAGATTCAACGGGAGGTCGCCGCAGCCAACGAGGAGCTGCGCGGCGAACTGGCGAGCGAATCTGAACCCGGACGGGTCCGCGGCATTGTTAAATCGATGATCAATTCACTTGGCAAGGGTGGGGCCGGTGCCCTCGGCGGCATTCTCGCCACGCAGCTCGGCACGTTCCTGCTGTCGTTACCCGCCTAGCTGAAACTCGAAGTCCTGGCCCGTAGCCATCGCGAGAGCGTAGGCGTCGACGCCCTCGCCGGTGAGGTCGATGGGCAGAGCCGATGCGGCATCCGCCCGGACGATCTCCTCGGGGTACCCCTCGTGAGTGGACCGGAAGGAGGCGTCCGCCTCGCTAACCGCCGTTGCGATCTGCTCGAACACTTCCGCCAGTGCCTTGTCGCTCACGACCACTCGAAACTTCGCCATGTGGCGAGCGTGCGAGGACCCGCCGACACTCGGTGTGGCCAGTAAGTCCGGTCAAGGGTGCTCCCCAGCACAGGGCCCGACCGCCGTTGCACGTTCGGTTATCTTCTAAGTTGCGGCTACCTTCCACCTCGAAGGAAACATCAGCGGTACGGGGTCGAACTCCGTTCGATCCTGACGTCGCCGTACCCATTGGCGTCGAGGAAAGCCCGAAGGCTCTTCTCGGCGATGTCTGCAGCACCCGTTGGGCCGATTCGGATCGAACGGATAGGTAAGCGCCCGACTTGGTCGGTCCTGAGGAAGTTCTCGTAGCCGATCTGGCCGACGCTCTCAGCTTTGGACGCGACCTCGATGTAAGGAGTGATGCCGAAGCGACCAGCTCGATACAGCACGAACCTCCACCAAGGCTGCACTGCCCAAGTTGCTCGAACCTCAACCTCATCGCTAACGCCAGGATGCTTGAACATCACGGTGGGGTCGGGGCCGGCAAGGAAATCCAGGAAAAACGGGATGGTTCTGTGCCCCGGCTTGGGCTTCTTCATGCCTCGCAGGAGGTTTTCTAGAAGATCTCTGGCGGCGAAGCTTTTCACGTCCAGGTAGTCAACATTGCCCCAATCACCGCCATACGCGACACCTTGATCGACGTCATACGTAGTGATTGCCCGACCCTCATCATCGAAGTCTTTGGCGTCATCGCCCCACCCCGGTGGCGCGGGCTCGGGATGGAAATCCAAGTCGTTCTGCTCCACAGGCAGGAGCGCGACGGTGGCGTCGAGTTCGATGGCATACTCAGCCTCGCTGCCCACGCCGTAGCTTCGCCACAAGGTCAGCGCATCACCATCGAGAGCAGCACAGAGCAGAAAAACCCGGTGGGCGTCACCCTCCTTCATCACGCCGAGGCGGCTTAGCTGGTCCAGTTGCCACTTTTCAAGAGGTGGCACGTGATTGTCGATGGCCGCCTGTAGAGCATGGCGACCGATAAGGATCTCGTCACGATCGTTCATGAACGCCGCAGAGGTCGCCCATAGGCGACTACGCCCGATAATGCTGAGGAGGCCCGCAGCCGTTGTGTAGTGCCAAGCCTGCTGCGGAGCATCCATGGGAGTGAGTCTAGAGTTTTTGTCATGAAGTGCCGGTCACCTCTTGCCTTTAGCCTTAGGGATCCAACAAACCGTCATAGCGGCTGACGTCAGGGTGCTCATCGTCCCGGCTGGAAACGAGCTCGGGTGTCCGGATTCGGACCGTTGCGACCTCCCAGCCCCGTCGCTGTCACGAGTAGCTACAAAGCCCGGCCCGTGCATCCCACGCTCTCGGTCCACATCTTGCGGGTGCCACGGCGCAGACGCATCGACCTCGGCGAGGTCATAATCAGGATCGTCTTCAGTCGACGGCGAGCGCTACACATGCTCCTGCACGAAGCGCCGGACGGCCTCCGCCACGGCCTCGGGCCGAGCGTGGGGCGCGTTGTGCCGAGTGCGCGGCGGCGTTTCGACGGTACCGGCCGAGGTGAGCTGGGCGAGGTGGTGGCACCAGGCGGCCTTGGCGATGGGGTCGTGCTCGCCGCGGAGCACGAGGAGCGGTTGGGACACGTCCACGATCCGCTCGTGGGTGGGGTAGTCGCGCATGGCGAAGGCCTCGGTGAGGAACCAGGGGATGCCACACCGGACGTAGTCGAAGAGGGCCGCAGTCTGGGTCCGCGGCGGCTCGAGCGGCGCATCTCGCAGCAGAGCCCACGCCTGAGCCCGGAGGGTGCGGTGAGCAGCGTCGACCACCGGCCCGATCAGGATGACGTGGCTGACCAAGTGCGGGTACGTGCGGGCCAGCTCCGTCGCGAACTGGGCGCCCATGGAGTGCCCGATCACGACGACGGGCCCGGTGGACAGGCGGGTGAGCTGCGCGGCGACGAGGGCGGCGTGGTCTTCGACGCTGAGCCGCCGGCCGGGGTGCCGGGTCGGGCCGAAACCGGGTAGATCGAACGACACCACGGGTCCGGTGCGGGACAGGGCACGGCCGAGTCGACCGTAGAACCGGTGAGAGAGTCCGATTCCGTGCAGGAGGACGAAGGTGGGCGCATCCTCCCCCGTTGCCGTTGTGGGGATCCGGTACGTCCTGATCTCGGGGCTGCTCTCCGGTGCGGTGCCGCCCGTCCGCATTACGGCGCGGTCGCGGTGCGGACCCGGAGCGAGCCGGGCTCGACCCACGCCTTGAAGGCGACGGCCTTGCCGAAACCGTCTCCGTCGAGCTCGATCTCCTCGGGGCGAGAGAACCGTGCAACGAGATCGGTGGTCGTCTCGAAGTGGAGATCGCCATCGTTCTTCTGCTGG
The DNA here is from genome assembly GCF_039544345.1 of Frondihabitans cladoniiphilus. Classification (NCBI taxonomy): domain Bacteria; kingdom Bacillati; phylum Actinomycetota; class Actinomycetes; order Micrococcales; family Microbacteriaceae; genus Frondihabitans; species Frondihabitans cladoniiphilus. The sequence continues at coordinate 15,499 of NZ_BAABLM010000005.1, read as the reverse complement.
CCGGCGAGATCGTGGCCGGTCTTCGTGCGGCGGACGATCTGGTTCGCCCAGATCACCTTCGCCAGAGTCCTCACCCAGCCGATCGGGCCGCCGGGGCGTGCCATGAGGAGATCGAACAGCCCGTCGTCGAGGACCGCATCGGGCAGCAGGAGGATGTTGCCCGGCAGCGAGCCGCAGTTGGCGAGGATGAGCGTGTGGACGGTCGCTCGGAGCGGTCTGCCGTCGTTCAACCGGAACCGCACGTGCAGTTCGCCCTTGTCGCGAAGGGAGACGGCCATGGCTTTGAGGTACGCGGCCCAGCCGGCCTTCTTCTTGAGGCCTTCGTCGGTGTTGGCGATCATCTTGGCGTCCAGACCAAGACCCGCCATGACGACGAATGCGTGTTCGTCCCGGCTCTTGTCGTCGCGTTCGATCCGGATCATGCCGACGTCGATGGAGCGTTCCGCTCCGGTGAAGGCGGCGTGGATGCTCCCGGGCACGTCGTCGAGGGACATCTCCAGGTTGCGGGCGAGCAGGTTCCCGGTGCCGGACGGCAGCAGCGCGACAGGGACGTCGTGACCTCGGACGGCTTCGACGACGGCTCGGACGGTGCCGTCACCACCGGCGACGATGACCAGGTCAACGCCTTTCTCGAGGGCTCTGGCGGTGGCATCCTGCCCGACGTCTTCTTCGGACGTCTCGAACCACAAGCTCTCGGCCCAACCGGCCTGTCCGGCTTCGTGGCCGACGGTCGATCGGAGCAGGTCGATGTCGACTTTGATGGGGTTGTAGATGACCGCGGCGGTCTGGGGGTCGGTCATGCCCTCACAGTACGGATGACCTCGGCCGGGCCTCACATGTGGGCGATCGGCGGAGCCCTGCGGAGCTGTCTGCAGCCCGCCGGGGCCCGCCTGAGCCGTCGCCGGGCGGCCGGAGCCCGCCGGAGTCCGCCCGAGCCCGTCCGAGTCTCCGGCCAGCGGCCGGGTCAGCCCTCCTCGCGCGGCGCCTGGGGCCCGCTCTTCTTCTTGCTCGTCAGGTAGAGGCGGTGACTCGTGACCACGAGACCCAGCCACCCGGTTCCGGTCGTCCACCCGACGAGGACGTCCGTGAACCAGTGCGCCCCGAGGAGAACCCGACTCAGGCCGACAGCCGTCGCCGTGCCGGCCCCCGCGGCGATGATGGCGGCCTGCGGAAGCTGCTTCTCCTGGCCGAGGACCAGCAGATACGCGAGGGTGCCGGCGATGGTGGTCGCGTTGAGCGTGTGGCCGGAGGGGAACGAGGGGGATGTCTCGTACGGCGCGATCGCGTCGGAACGGCCGGGTCGGTTCCGCCGGATCATGCCCTTTCCGCTGAGGGTCATCAGCAGGGAACCCGTTCCCGCGGAGACCAGCAAGGTCAACGGTGCGCGAGTGTGACGACGGCGGGACAGGATCGCGGCTGCACCGAGAGTCAGAGCCGGCATGCCGATCGGACCGAAGACGCGGGCGATGCTCGCCGCGGTGAAGTCCAACGCCGGCGACCGGAGCCGTTTGGCGGCCGCGAGGATGGGCTTGTCGAGGGACTGGATGCCCGTGCTGCCCGAGACGGAGTCGAAGATGCGAGAGGCGGAGTACGCGGTGACGACGGAGATCGCGCCGCCGACCGCCAGCGACGCGAGGAGGGCGCCGTGCTCTCCAAGAACCTCTGTGAGGCGACGGTGCTCCCGTGCCAGCGTCCTGCCGGCGGGGGTCGACCACGACGTGACGTCCTGGTGGCCGACGAATCGCTTCTGCGTCTCGTCGGCCGTCGGTTCGGTCTCGTCGTCGGTCATGGCCCGAGTGTCCTCTCGCCGGCTGGCAGCGGCCCTTGGGCTGGCGGCGGCCTGGGGCTGGGCTCGGCCCTTGGTGCGCTGCCGTCGGTCGTGCCGGGGCGGGGTGATGCCACGGATGAGGAGGGGAGGAAGCGGAGGCCGGGGGTGCTCGCGGTTCGCCGGGCGGTGGGGAGGGGCATCCCACGCTCTGGGGTGTGGTTTTCGGCGGCGGGCAAATCAGGACGGATAGCGCGCTGGAGCCTCGTAGGGGCCTGAGCGCGACGTCTGACCTGAGTTGCCAGCGGCACAACCCCGGCGACCGGACCCGCAGCAGACTCATGGCCGGAGAGCATTACGGTTGCAAGGTGCAGCAGTGGCGGTTCGTCTTCGAGACCAAGTGGCTGGCGTACGCCCTCGGCACGCTCGTCTTCGTGGCCATCTGCTTCGTCGGCTCGTACAGCCAGTGGCAGGTGCGGGGCACGGTCGTCGCGGCGGCCGACCTGCAGAGCGCCAACTACGACCGGGCTCCGGTGGCCCTGTCGACGCTGCTGCCGAGCCGCACCTCGTACGACGCCGCCGACGAGTTCCGGCAGGTGCGCGTCACCGGCCACTACCTGACGAACAAGACGTACCTCGCGCGCGACCGCTCGTACAACGACAATCCCGGCTTCGAAGTGCTCGTGCCGCTCGAGACGGCGAACGGGTCGGTGTTCATCGTCGACCGCGGCTGGCTCGCAACGGGCACGAAGCACGATGCGCCCGACTCCGTGCCCGCTCCGACGTCCGGAACGGTCACAGTCGTGGCCCGGCTCGCCGCGACGGAGGGCCCGATCGCCGACCGGACCGACATCGCCGGCACGAACGAGGTCGCCGTTATCGACCTGCCCGACCTGCAGAGCAAGCTGCAGCTTCCGACCTACGTCGCCGCTTACGGGCAGATGGTCCGCGAGACGCCCGCCGTCGTCGTGCGCCCGACGCCCCTGCTCAAGCCCGTCATCGACTACGGGCCGACGCTGTGGGTCGCGATCGCCGCGTTCATCGCCGGGCTCGTCGGCATCGTGATGTACATCGTGCTGATCACGCGCGAGCACGACCGGCGCTACGGCGACCCCGACGACGAGGCCTGGTATGAACGGCTGCTCGCACAGCGGCGCGCGCGGCTCGGGCCCGACGACAAAGAGGTGGAGGATGCCCTGCTCGACGAGGCCGGGTACGACAGCTCGGCTCCGGGGCGCGGTGTGGGGCGCGGGGTCTGACGGCGCGGGTTTGTGGGGCGGTGTTTGTGGGGGGTGGGGGTGCGGCGTCTGACGGCCCGGGTCTTGCGGGGCGGTGCGCGGGCGGGGCGTGGGTGCGGCGTAGCACCGTCGATGCGGCGGGGGACCCTCGCGGCAGCGACGCACAGTCGCGGCAGTGGTGCACGGTTGAGGCAGCGACTCGCGGTCGAGGCAGCGGGTCGCAGGGCGCGGCATCCCACCGTCTGCAAGTCGCCCCGTTTTACGTACGTCGCCCCGTCACGGCAGGGCGACTTACGTAAAGCGGGGCGACTTGTCGCCGTGGCGGTCACGGTGTCGGCGGCCGTTGGGCCGACGGTGTCCGCGCCGGGTACCCGTCGCGTTGTTTCGCCGGGGGTGCGTGGTTTCGCGCCGCGGCGCGAAACCACGTGCACAAGCCGAAAGCACCCGACCCGACGGCCGAGCGAGCACCCGACCGGGCCGTCGGGCAAGCGGGCCGTCGGGCAGCCGAACCCGCGTGCCAGCGAGCAAGCGGGCCGCGGGCCGCGGGCCACCGGGCCACCGGCCCAGCGGGCCACCGAGCCAGCGGCCCCCACACACCTAGCGCGCCTCGGCGACCCGGCCGTTCTTCAGCGCCAGCCGACGCGAGCAGTGGGCAGCGACCGAGGCGTCGTCGGTCGCGACCACGAGCGTGAGGCCGCGGTCGCGCCGGACCCCGTCGAGCAGGTCGAGGAACTCCGCCCGCGCCGAGCTGTCGAGCGTGGCGCCGGGCTCGTCCACCAGCAGCACCGTCGGCTCGTTGACCAGGGCTCGGGCGAGGGCGACGCGCTGCCTCTGCGATTCCGACAGCTCGGCCGCCAGACGATCCGCCTGGTCGGCGAGGCCCACGGACTCGAGCGCCGCCAGAGCGCTTCGCCGCCGATCCGCGGGCGGCACGTCGGCCATCGTCGGAGTCGCGACCACGTTCTCGGCCGCGGTCAGGGTGGAGATCAGGCCGACCCGCGAGAAGACGAAGCCGACCTCGAGCGTGCGGATCAGCGACAGGGTGCGGTCGCCGGCTCCGGTCAGGTCGTGGGTTCCGAGCGCGATCGCCCCGCTCGTGGGGCGCTCGAGCCCGGCCAACAGGTGCAGCAGCGTCGACTTTCCGCTGCCCGCCGGACCGTGGAGCGCCACCGATTCGCCAGGCGCGATCTCGAGGTCGACCCGCTTCAGCGCGCGGAGGCTGTGCCGCCCCTGACGGTAGGTCTTGGTCACGCGCTGCAGCGAGAACGCGATGACGGGTGCCCACGGGGCGGCGAGGTCGACGACGAACGGGGTCGAGCTGCGGCTCGAGACGAGGCTCGCGGTGCGGGTCGGCGCGGTGGCGGTGGAGGTCATGAGGGGCTCCTTCTGTCGGGTGGCCGGCAGAGCAGAGCGGGGGATGCACGTACCGGCGATCCTCGAACGCTACGGCCGCGAACTTCGGGGCTTCGATGCGGCGGCTGTTCGTTTGCTATGACGCTGCTCCGTGCATCCCGCGCGCTTGCTGCACCGCGGCGCCTCGGTGGCGGACCCGCGGTCGGCGCCGACTCCAGAAAGTGCAGCCGCGGCCGAACATGAGCGGCATGTTCTGGAGTCACCCGCAGAGCGGGCCGGCAGCGGCGGCGGGCCCGCAGCAGCAGCGGGCCCGCCACCGCAACGCGCCCTACGGCACCACCGGCGCCTGCCACCCACCCTGCTCGGCACTGCGCCGCGCCGCGTCGAGGACGGCCAGGGTGCGAACGCCGGCCCGGGCATCCGACGGCACCGGCCCCTCTCCGCGCACCGCCGCCGCGAACTGCTCGTAGAACTCGAAGTAGGCGCCCTGCTCGCTCGGCACCGGCTTGTCGCCGGCGGCCGTGCGGAGGACTCCCCAGCGCGACTCGTCCTCGTAGCCCCAGCCGTCCTTGTCGGCGGCGGGGCGGCGACCGGAGAAGATCTGCGCCGCCTGTACGTCGGTGCCGTTCGACTCGTAGCTGCCGCCCGAGCCGTAGACGAGCAGCTGTCTGGCTGCCACGTGGTTCGCCTTCGACGACGACACGTACGAGGTGACGCCCGAGGTGTGGCGCAGGGTGATCGCGAAGCCCGCGTCGGTGCGGCCCTCGGGAAGGTCGATCCAGTCGAGCTCGGCGGAGACCTCGGCCACGTCGCCCAGCAGCCAGATCGCCTGGTCGACGACGTGCGTGCCCATGTCGCGCAGCAGCCCGCCGTCGGGACCGGCCTCGATCGAACCCGGCTCGTCGAGGTCGAAGCGGGAGTAGAAGCGCCAGAGGTCGCCCAGCTCGCCGCCCGCGACCACCGCGGCCAGGGTGCGGATGTCGGTGTCGAAACGGCGGTTGTGATAGACCCCGAGCACGACGCCGGCCTCGTCCGCGGCATCGGCGAGCTCGGCGGCAGCGGCGGCGGTCGGCGCGAACGGCTTGTCGGCGACGACGTGCACCCCGGCTGCGATCGCCTCGAGCACGAGGTCGTGGCGGGTCTGCGGCGGCGTCGTGATCGTCACCGCGTCGACACCCGCGGCGAGCAGGTCGGTCAGGCTGTCGAAAGTGGGGACGCCGGGCAGTTCGGCCTCGACCTGCGCCTTCTTGTCGGCGGAGCGGGCGACGATGCCCACCAGCTCGACACCGTCGGCCGCCTGGACGAAAGGCGCGTGGAAGTAGCGTCCACCCGCGCCGTAGCCGACGATTCCCAGGCGCAAGGGCCGTGCATCATTCGTTGTCATTTCGAACCTCCTTGTTTGTCCTGACATTACTGCCGCAAGCTGGACCGGTCCATTACATGACGCGGGATGCACGCGCCGACCTCAGCCGGAGCAGCCGCACCGGCAGCAGCTACGCGCGCACCCGATCCCGCGCCCGCGCTCCGGCCGGACGGCGCGCCCACGTGATCAGCACCACGATCAGGGCCAGGACGATGAGCCCGACGATCAGCGCGATCAGGTACAGCGTGACGCCGCCGTAGCCGCCCACCTTGGCCGGGTTGTAGAAGGGGTAAGGGTAGAAGCCGATCGCCGCCCCGCGGATCAGCGAGTAGACGCTGTAGGCGACCGGGAAGATCAACCCGACGACCGCCGTGACGAGCCGCAGCCGAGCGGCCGGCGGCAGGACGATCCAGTCGAGCAGCACGACGATCGGCATCACGATGTGCACGATGGTGTTGACCCACGGGATCACCGCACCGACGTCACCACCGGTGAGCAGGATGTTGAAGACGAGGCCGACGAACACCATGTTGACCGTGTTGCAGAACCGCACAACGTTCCAGGCGCGCGTGTCGGGCACGCCTCGCAGGATCCGCACCGCACCGATGACGAACACGACGATGGTGATGAGGTTGCTGAGGTTGGTGAAGTAGGAGAAGAAGTTCGGAATGCTGTAGTGGTTCGCGAGCGTCACGCCGAACTGCGAGGCGACGGCCACCAGGCCGAGGGCCGCGAAGAGGAGGCGCAGGACGGCGAACAGGCGCTGGCTGGTCATGGGTAGAACGTAGCGCCTACGCCACGACCAGCGCAGCAAGTGTCAGACGGTGGCGGCGAGGGCCGCGTCGGCGTCCTTCAGCACACCGGCCGCGATCTCGAGCCCTTCGATGGCCCCGAGCGAGACGTCCTCGTGCTCGATGTTGACGGCGATGTCCGGGTCGACCTCGCGCAGCGCGCGGAGGAACTCGGTCCAGTACGCGGTGTCGTGCCCCTTGCCCAGGGCGACGAAGTCCCACGCCGATTCCTTCGGCCACTCGTTCGCCCACTCGTCGCCGCCGAGGTTCGTGCGCTTCTCGGACGGGTCGAGCTTGCGGAACGAGTTGTCGAGCACGCCGTTGATCGCCGCCGCCGGGTTGATCCGCACGTCTTTCGCCGCCGCATGGAACACCAGCGGGCCGAGGTTGCGGACGACGGCCACCGGGTCCATCTGCTGCCAGAAGAGGTGACTCGCGTCGAGTTCGACGCCGATGTTCGTCAGGCCGCCCTGCTCGACCAGGCGTCGGATGCCGGCCGGGTTGAAGACGAGGTTCTGCGGGTGCAGCTCCAGAGCGACCTTCACGCCGTTGTCGCGGGCGAGCTGGTCGATCTCCTTCCAGAACGCCACGGCGACGTCGAACTGGCGGTCGATCATGTCGAGCGAGGCCGAGTTCCAGGCGTTGACCTGCCAGTTCGGGTGCTGTTCGGTCGGCGACCCGCCGGGCAGTCCCGACATCGTCACCACGCGCGTCTGCCCCAGGTTCGCCGCCGCGAGGATCGAAGTACGGATGTCGGCGGCGTGGACGTCGCCGATGACCCGGTTCGGGTGCAGCGGGTTGCCGTTGCAGTTGAGCCCGGCGATCTCGACGCCAGTGCCCTCGAAGACCCGGAGATACTCGTCGGCGGCCGCCTTCGAGGTCGCGATCTCGTCGATGTTCGGGATGTGCACCGGGGGAAGGAATCCGCCCGAGTTGAGCTCGATGCCGGTCAGGCCGAGATCGCCGATGATCGTCAGCGCTTCGGACAGGGGGCGGTCGTGCTGGATCGCGTTGTAGACGCCGAGCTTCACAGGGTGACCTTCTTTCCGTCGTTCTCGGCCGAGGCTGTCACCGCGGCGAGGAGTTCCATGTTGTGCACGCCCTCGTCGAACGAGGCGTTGCGGGGCAGCGACTCCTCCTCGGAGAAGCCGGCGACCTCGTCGAGGAAGGCACGGGCCTGGTAGGCGAAGGCGTCGTTCTGGCCGAAACCGACGCTGGGGGCGTCCATCGCGAGACCCCCCGAGATATAGGGATGCGCGGGCCCGAGCACGACCTGACGGTAACCGTTCCGCGCTGCCCCGCTGTGATCCGCGCTGTCGTCGTTCAGGAAGAGCTCGATCTCGGCGGGCCGACGCTGGTCGAACCGCGCCGAGCCGTTCTCGCAGAACACCTCGAAGATGAGGCTGTTGGCATGGCCGGCCGCGACCCGGGAGACGGCGAGGTCGCCGACCCCGTGCTCGAACGCGGCCGAGAAGGTGGCGTAGTCGTCGTTCGTGACGGCGTCGTACTCGTCGGAGACCTCGGCGTGGTCGTGCCCCATGACCGCGCCCAGGGGAAGGGGACGCTCGGTGATGACGGTCGCCAGACGGCCGCCGCTGACCTCCTTCACCCCGCCGGCGAGGAACTCGGCCACGTACGAGAGGTGGCTGCCCACATCGGCGAGCGCCCCGGATCCCGCCGGCCCTGTGAAGCGCCAGCTCATCGGCCCCTTGGGGTCGGAACCGTAGTCGGTCCAGTAGCGGCCGGAGAAGTGGAGGACGTCGCCGAGCACGCCGGTCCGGATGAGCTCGCGGATGTACGCGATGCCGGGAGTGCGGCGGAACGTGAAACCGATGCGGGCGGTGGTCGAGGCGGTGGCGGCGGCCGAGGCCATGGCTCGGGCATCCTCGATCGAATCGCTGAGGGGCTTCTCGCAGAGCACGTGCTTGCCCGCGGCGAGGAGGCCCTCGACGATCTCGCGGTGCAGCGAGTTGGCGACGACGACGCTGACCACGTCGATGTCGGGCGCCTCGGCGATGGCCTGCCAAGAGGTGTCGTGGCGCGAGTAGCCGAAGCGCCGGGCGGCGAGCGAGCCGAACTCGGCGTTGACGTCGCCGATCGACACGAGGCGGATCTCGGGCAGGGTCGGGCGATAGAGCGAGGGGGCGACTCGGTAGGCGGCGGCGTGGGCCTTGCCGGCCATTCCCGCGCCGATGACGGCGACGCCGATGCTGTCTGCCATGGGTTTCTCCTTCGAAACACTGCTGTCGGAACGGCTGTGTCGGTTGCTTGTCTGATAAAAAATGGAGCGCTACAAGTTCGGGCTGAGATGACAGTACATACTTGAGGTCGGACTCGTCAAGGAGGCAGGATGCGCGATTCGGCTGGGCCGACGATCTACGACGTCGCCGAGCGCGCCGGCGTCTCCAAGTCGCTCGTGTCGCTCGTGCTGCGGGGCGGTGTCGGCGTCAGCGAGAAGCGCCGCCTGGCCGTGCAGGCCGCCATCGACGAGCTCGGTTACCGGCCGAGTCTGGCCGCGTCCGCGCTGGCGGGAAACCGGACCCACGGCATCGGCGTACTGATCGACGACTACACCAACCTCTGGTTCGTCAACCTGATCCGCGGCATGGACGACGAGCTGTTCGGCCAGCGCTTCTCCCTCACCGTCGCCGACACGCAGCTCAACGCGCACCTCGGGCGCAGCCCCGTCGAGGCTTTTCTGGGCATGCGGGTCGAGGGGCTCGTCATCGCCGCCGAGCCGACGCCCGATGTGATCGACGCCCTCACCGGGCCGGGTGCCGCGCGCATCCCCACCGTGGTCGCCGGTGGCCGTGCCGGGGTGATCCCCGGCGCCGACGTCGTCGCCATCGACGAAGAGCTCGGCTCCCGGCTGGCCGTCGAGCACCTCGTCTCCCTCGGCCACACCGCCATCGCCCACGTCACGGGCCTCGGCGGGTCCGCGGCCAACCGCCTGCGCGGCTACGAGAGGGCGATGGGGGATGCACGGCTCACCCCGATCGTCGTGGGGCACGGCCTCGAGACGACGGAGGAGGCCGGGTTCGCGGCGACGCGAGAAGTGCTGGCCGGGCATCCCACCGTCTCCGCCGTGTTCACGGCCAACGACACGATGGCCGTCGGAGCCCTCGGGGCCCTGCGCGATGAGGGGCTGTCGGTGCCGGGTGACGTGTCGGTCGTCGGCTACGACAACTCGCCGCTCGCCGGGGCGCACCTGGTCGACATCACGACCGTCGACGACCGCGGGGCGTCGCTCGGCACGGAGGTGGTGCGGGCACTGCTCTCGCGCATCGCCGACCCGTCGCTGCCGGCGCGGACGACGCTCGTGCCGCCGACCCTGGTCGTGCGGTCGTCGACGGGGCCGGCGCCGCGCTAGCCGTTTTGCGCACGTCGTCAAAAGACCCTCGAACGGGGGTGCTTTGCACGCTGTGCAAACTGATAGCTTCTCACTCAGACGACCCTGCTGGGGTCGTGCGCTACGGCGACTCCGGGGGATCGTGCAAGTCGATCAGGTCGAGGAATCGATCGGGAATCGACGTCTGCGCTTCGTCGCGCCACCTCACCCGAAGGAACACCGCTCCGTGCTCACGATCACCCTCCGGAAGGCGTTGGTCATCCCGACCGCGCTGACCCTCGCCCTCGGTGGAGCCCTGCTCGCCGCGGGGCCCGCCTCCGCTGCCCCGGCCACCCTCACCGTCACCAGCTCGACTCCGACGCCGTCGACCTTCACGGTCGACTACAAGGGCACCACCACCCCGGGCGTGGACATCCAATTGATCGACCCGACCGATCCCACCAGCCCCTACGACGAAGAGACCGCTGATCCGACCACCGGTGCGTGGGAGTTGACCACGACCTTCGACAACACCTTCGACACGCATCAGCAGCTGCAGATCGTCTCGGATCCCAGCGGCGCGGACGAGACCCAGAACGAGTCCGTCACCCTCCCGTCGATCGCCATCACCACCCCCGCCGCGAACTCCAGCGTTGTTACCGGCACGCCCTTCCCGGTGACGGGCACCGCGCCGATCGGCTCGACCATCAACGTCGTCACTGCCTCGAAGTCCTTCCCGGCCACCGTCGACGGGACGGGGCATTTCTCCGCAACGGTTACGGAGACCTACGCCGGCACCGCCACCATCCAGGCCCAGGGCACCACCTCGGACGGCGAAGACCTCAACGATCCTTCGATCGTGGTCGGCGTCACCCAGGCCGCCTCGACCCTCCGGGTCCTGACTCCGGCGAACGGTTTCGCGAGCACGCGCCGCAACGTCGTGTTCACCGGTAGGGGCACCGCTGGGGACTACATCTCCTTCGACGCCGCGGGAGGCAACACGCCCGGACGAATTCTCGTCGGCACCGACGGAACCTGGACCGCCACCCTCCTCTTCACCCCGACCGCCCCCAACGCAGAGACGGTGAAGGTCCACCAGTACGACGACAACGGCCTGGTCACGGTGAACCTGACACTCCCGACCGCACCCGTGGTTCTCGAGCCCGTCTTCGTCAAGCCGGCCTCGGGATCGACTTCGGGCGTGCAGGTGACCTTCTCGGGGACCTCTCAGCCGGGAACGTACGTGTCCGTCTTCGCCCTGCCGACGGCCGTATACGCCGTCCAGAACGGTGACGCCACCCCTGCCCAGCAGGCAGAGGTCAAGAACTTCGACATCAACTCGTACCAGCCGACTCCGTTCGTGCTCGTCGACTCCCAGGGCAATTGGTCCGTGACGCAGACGTTGGCGCCCGGCGACTGGACGGCCTATGCGGACGACGCGGCCAACGCTGACGCGACTCCGCCGACACTCGACGGCTTCCCCGACAACTCCACCGGCTCGGACCTGCGTGAGTTCCTCGTCGCCGCACCGGCCGCGGTGACCACCGCCGCCACCGGCACGACCACCGCCGCAGCCGCCGCCGCCGCGAAGCCCGCCACCCTGGCCTTCACCGGCTCGAACGACGGCCCGCTGTACGGCGTCGCCGGATTCCTGCTGCTCGCCGGTGCCGGCCTGGTCGTCGTGGCGCGTCGTCGCCGCGCGCTCCAGGACTGATCGCCTGATCGACTGAAACACCGAGGGCCCCGGAGCGCACGTCGCTCCGGGGCCCTTCGTCTGCCGCGCGGCAAACGAGCCGAGCCGAGCCGGGCCGGGCCTGACCCGACGCGGATCGGCCGTCGTGCCAGCGCCGCGGACAGGGCGCCATGGCCGAACCGCGTCGCCTCGCAGCGCCGCGGCGGCCACAGCGAGCGCACCGGACACAGCCCGCCCCACGGCCCGGCTAGGCTCGACACCTACCCGACAGGAGTCGCCGTGGCCCTCGCCGACAGCCCGACCGAGGCAGCGGCTGCATCCCCCGTCGCCGCCCCGGCCCGCTTCACCGTCCTCGGCGCTCTCCGCTCGCCCCCGCAGCTCTCGCGCGAGGTGCTCGCGGGCCTCGTGACGACCCTCGCCCTGGTGCCCGAGGTGATCTCGTTCTCGATCGTCGCGGGCGTCGACCCGATGGTGAGCCTCGTCGCCTCCATCGTGCTGTCGCTCACCATGTCGATCCTCGGCGGACGCCCCGGTGTCATCACGGCCGCAGCCGGATCGGTGGCGCTCGTCATCGCGCCGCTGGTCCACGCGCACGGCGTGCAGTACCTGCTTCCGACCGTGATCCTCGCGGGCGTCATCCAGATCGTGTTCGGACTGGCGGGCCTCGCTCGACTGATGCGGTTCATCCCCCGCTCGGTCATGACCGGGTTCGTGAACGCTCTCGGCGTCCTGATCTTCACCGCCCAGGTGCCCCACGTGCTGAACGTGCCGTGGCTCGCGTACCTCCTGTTCGCGCTGACGTTCGCGATCATCTTCGTGGTGCCGCGCTTCACGAAGGCCGTTCCGTCGCCGCTCATCGCGATCGTCGTGGTGACCGCGGTCGTGATCGTCGCCCACCTCGTCGTGCCGAACGTCGCCGACGAGGGTCCGCTGACTGGCCACCTGCCCTCGATCACCGTGCTCGCCGTCCCGCTCGACCTCGGCACGCTGCAGCTGATCTGGCCGACCGCGCTGAGCGTCGCCTTCGTCGGGCTCATGGAGACGCTGCTCACCGCCAAGCTCGTCGACGAGATGACCGACACCCCGTCGCACAAGGGCCGCGAGTCGTGGGCGCTGGGTGTCTCGAACATCCTCGCCGGGTTCTACGGCGGTATCGCCGGCTGCGCGATGATCGGCCAGACGATCCTGAACGTGAAGACCGGTCGCGCCCGCACCCGTATCTCGACTTTCGTGGCGGGGGTCTTCCTGCTCGCCCTCGTCACCGGGCTCAGCTCGGTCATGGGGCAGATCCCGATGGTGGCCCTGGCCGCGGTGATGATGGTCGTGGCCGTCACGACCGTCGACTGGAACAGCGTGAAACCTTCGACACTGCGCAGGATGCCCGTCCCCGAGACTCTGGTGATGGCGGTCACGGTGGCCGTCGTCGTCGTGTCGAACAACCTCGCGCTCGGGGTGATCGTCGGCGTCGTGCTCGCCATGGTGCTGTTCGCGCGGCGGGTCGCGCACGTGATCGACGTGACCCGTACCGCCTCGCCGGACGGCGCCTCCGTGCACTACGCGGTCGTCGGCCCGCTCTTCTTCGGCAGCAGCAACGACCTCGTCGACCGGTTCTCGTACTCGATCGACCCGGCGCTCGTGACCGTCGACCTGTCCCGGGCCCAGATCTGGGACGCCTCGACCGTCGCCGCCCTCGACTCCATCGAGACGAAGTACCGGGCCGGGGGTGCGACGGTGGCCATCGAGGGGCTCGACGAGCGGAGCACCGGATTCCATCGGCGGCTCACCGGGCGGCTCGGGGCCTGAGGCCGGCTTTCGACGCCCATGCCGAGCGGGTTCTACCTCGACGGTGTTTCGTTCTCGTGTCTGGCAAGGCACTCCGTGGTAAAGAACCGGGCTCCCGTTATGGCCGAAGTCGGGTTACCCTGGTTGTCACTGGACAGACGCCCTCGCGTCGCCGCATCGACTGAGTGTCGTTCTGGTGGTACCAGTCCCGAAAGGAAGATCCCATGCTGCGTGACCTCGGTGGTTGGCACCTCCTCATCATCCTCGGCATCGTCGTGCTCCTGTTCGGCGCTACCAAGCTCCCCGCCCTCGCCCGTGGTGTCGGCCAGTCCATGCGCATCTTCAAGTCCGAGATGAAGGCCGACGAGAAGGCCGCCCCCGCGACCGCCGCTGCTGCGACTGCCGCAGCCGCGCCCGCCCCGGCCACTCAGGCTCCCGCGCCCACCGTCGCCCCGGCCACTCCGGTCGTGTCGGTCGTCGCACCCCCCACCTCGCAGGAGCAGCACCCGGGCCTCTAGCCCCAGCCTGCTTCACGAAGGGCCCGTCACCTCGGTGGCGGGCCCTTCGTCGTGCGTGCGGGCGCAAATCGCGAGTGATCCATCCGGGCGCCCCCGCAGGCATGGGGGTCGGAGCCCGCCGTGGCCAGGATCGCTCGACATTTGCGACAGGAACGAGTCACAGGGCAGGGCGGGCGGGGCAGGGCAGGGCGCGGCGGGCGGGCGGACGGAGTCAGGAGGCAGAGCGCAAGGGCGCGGGATGCACGGGCACGGCCTCCCCGGACGGATCCCCCACCGGATCCCACGGCGCGGGCAGGCCGATCGGGTTGGGGAACGGGAACTCCGCACTGCACGCCAGCCCGACCGGACCCAGGAGTCGTGCGACCTCGAGCAGCTCGGCATGCGACGACGACGACCACGGCCCGGACGCCAGCTCGTTCGTCAGGTCCTCCGCCCGATCGAGCGCTGCGGTGCCCTCGGCGGTGATCCCTCCGGTGGATGCCAGGAGTCCGCGCTCGACGAGGCGCTGCCGTTCTGCATCCCACGCCTCGTCGCTCCACCCGCGCGCGCCCTTCATCCGGGCCGCGTCGAGGTCGACCCCGCTGCGGAGCACGATGGTGGTGAGTCCGGCGATCCCCTTCGAGACCAGCGCCGTGACGTGGCCGTCGCCGCGGTGCTCACGAAGGGTGGTCGCCGCCTGCCAGAGGCGCTCGTAGGGGTCGGCGGGGACGGGAAGGGCGGCGTTCGCGGCGGCGAGAGGGCGGCCCGCGACGTCGACACGGGACGCCACCTCGGCGAGGGCGTCGGCGGCAGGCGCGACGACGGAGGGATCGGGCACGTAGCGGGCGATCGTGGCGGCGGCACCGTGCATCCTCGCCTCGAGGACCCGTTCGGGAGACGCCACCGACCAGACCGCCGGCAGCGCCCGACCTGCGAGGAAGGGGGAGAAGCCGCTGAACAGCGCGACGACCGGAGCGGCGGTGACAGCACCGAGCGGGGCGGAGCGGCCGGCGAAGTAGCCGTCCCAATAGCGCTTCAGCCCGACGTCGGCGAAGGCTGCGCGAGCCTCGGCGGAGAAGTAGGTGAGGGCGTGGACGGGTTCGAACAGGGTCCAGAGGCTGCGGACCAGATGCGGGCGCGAGGGCATGGGCCCATCCTGCACCCGTGCGCAAATCGCGAGCGATTCGACCCGGCACCCCCGCGGACATGGGCCGCCGGGCCCGCCGGCGCGCGGATCGCTCGACATTTGCAGCAGGGTTGCGACGGCACCCGGACGAACGACAGCAGGGCCGCCCGGAGTGGGCGGCCCTGCTGCTGGGGATGGCGGGTTCGAGGTGCTAGCTGGAGAAGGACCAGAGGAGGGGCTGGGTGACGCCGAGGCCCTGGTAGGTGTTGCCGACGGTGGAGGGGAGGGTGACGGCGAAGGAGAACCCGGTGCTCGTGCCGGCGGGGACGGAGGTGACGGTGGCGCTGAGGAGGTTCTTCTGGGCCGAGAAGCCGGCGAGGGTGCCGGAGTAGACGACGACGTTGGTGGTGGTGTTGGTGACGACGACGGTCATCTGGCTGCAGAGGTCGGTGGCGGAACCGTTCAGGGCGCCATTGGTGGTCTGCGTGCAGGCACTGGGGGTGAGGGTGAAGGTGCCGGCGGCGACGGTGCCGACGTTCTTGATGGTGACGGCGGTGGTGACG
>NZ_BAABLM010000004.1:0-217793 GCF_039544345.1 Frondihabitans cladoniiphilus | reverse complement strand
GGCGCCGAGGACACCGGTCGCGATGGCGAGGGGAGCGAAACGAAGACGCTTGGCCTTGGTGGAAGCGGAGCTGTGAGCGGACATTTCTGATTACCCCTTGGTTGGTTGGGCCGGTGGCCTCGGTCGAGGCCGGGTGGGAAGAAGGAGGGCCGAGGAGAGCGATGATGTATCGCCGTTCGTGTTACTCGGTTGTGAAGCTACTCAATGATGCGGATACTCACCCGTCCCCTGAAACCCCCACTAGTGGGGCGAATCCGAAGGCGGCGTCGGCTCCGAACCAGAGGTGATCCCGCAATGACGAAACGGCCGCTCCCCGAAGGGAACGGCCGTCGCGAGAACGGGTCGGGGGGCTGGTCTCAGCTCTCCTCGAGGTGGTTGAAGAGGATGCGCACGCCGCCCGTGGCGATCTCCTGCACGTTCGGGAACAGCGCGCCGGCCTCGGCGCCCGAGACGGCCGCGCTGGCGGCGTCGTAGTTCTCGAAATAGAGGTCGATCGTGCGGTAGGCCGGCGTCGGCGAACCGTCCTCCTTCGGCCAGACCTTGCTCGTCTCGACCTTGGTGATGCCCGGCAGCTTCTTCGCGAGGGCCAGGTTCTCGGGGTAGGCGGCCTCGAAAGCGTCGGGGTCGGTGGGGTTGTCGTAGATGAACGTGATCTTCGTGGGCATGCGTGGACCTTTCGTCAGAAGGGACGGGACGCTCTCATCCAACGCCCCCGACGCGAGCCGCGCCCTCGAAACGCGTCGCGGCGCCCTCGACGAGGGTCGCGTCGAACTCGTCGGAATGCAGGATCCGCGCGTCGAGCCCCGAGGCCGCCACGAACGCGCGGGTAGTGGCTGCCTGGCGGACGCTGGTCTCGATCAGCAGACGGCCGTCCGGGGCCAGCCAGGCGGGGGCATCCCGCGCTATCCGCTCGTGGAGGGCCGTGCCGCCGGGGCCGCCGTCGAGAGCGGACCGGGGCTCGTGGTCGCGGGCCTCGACCGGCATGAATGCGAGTTCGTCGGTCGGCACGTAGGGCGCGTTGGCGAGGATCACGTCGAACCGGCCGAGGTAGTCGCGCGGCACGGCCTCGAACAGGTCGCCCTCCGTGACGCGCTCGGGGTGCGACAGGTTCGTCCGAGCCATCGCGACGGCCGCCGGCTCGAGGTCGGCGGCGTGCACCTCGACGAGCACCCCCGCAGCCTCGGCACGGGCCTCGAGGGCCGCCCCCGCCGCTCCGGAGCCGCAGCACAGGTCGAGCACCCGCAGAGCCCGGTCGGGCGAGAAACGGGGGATGCCCGCCCACGCCGTCTCCACGAGGAACACCGTGCGGCGCCGCGGCACGAAGACGCCCGCACCCACTCGGATCCGCAGGCCGTCGAACTCCGCCCAGCCGAGGACGTGCTCGAGGGGCTCTCCGTCGACGCGGAGCCCGAGCATCCTCGCCAGATCGTCGTCGTCGGCGGCAGCCTCGATCAGGAGGCGCGCCTCGTCCTCGGCGTAGACGCACCCGGCGGCGCGGAGCCGCGCGACGAGCTCTCGGGGATCGGTCGGCATGGGGTCAACGATGACACGATTGGGCCATGCCTTCCTTCTCGCTGTCCGACCGCGCCCTCGCCTCCCTCACCGGTCTCGCCCTGGGCGACGCCCTGGGCATGCCCACGCAGTCGATGAGTCACGAGGCGATCGCCGACTCGTACGGCCGGGTCACCGGGTTCGTCGGCGCGGGCCCCCTCCAGCGGATCGCTGCGGGCATGGCGGCCGGATCGATCACCGACGACACGGAGCAGGCGCTGCTGCTGGCGAAGCTGCTGATCGAGGGCGGCGGACGGGTGGACCCTCGGGCCTTCGCGGACGGGCTCGTCGCCTGGGAGCGCTCGATGCAGGAGCGCGGGTCGCTCGACCTGCTGGGCCCGAGCACGAAGGCGGCGGTGACACGTCTGCTCGAGGGGGTGCCGGTGGCCGAGGCGGGCAGCGGTGGCACCACCAATGGGGCGGCAATGCGGATCGCGCCGATCGGGATCGCAACGCCGGTCGACGACCTGGCCGGGCTGGTCGATGCCGTGGAGGCGGCGAGCAGTGTCACGCACAACACCGGGTTGGGCATCTCCGGGGCAGCGGCCGTGGCGGCGGCGATCAGCGCCGGGCTCGCAGGCGCGAGTGTCGACGAGGCGCTCGACCGGGCGACCGAGGCGGCTCGGCTCGGGGCCCGACGAGGAGTGTGGGTCGCGGGCGGCGACATCGCGTCGCGGCTCGCCCACTTCCGCGCGTGGCTGCCCGGGGTGCCGGCGGCCGAGCGGGTGCGGGCCGTGTACGACGTGATCGGCACCTCGGTGGCGTCGCAGGAGTCGGTCGTGGCCGCCCTCGCACTCGTGTCGCTCGCCGAGGATCCCTGGGCGACGCTCGGCGAGGCCGCCAGCGTGGGCGGCGACACCGACACGATCGGTGCGATGGCCGGGGCGGTCCTCGGGGCGCTGCACGGCATGGCGGCGTGGCCCGAGGCGGCGGTCGCGACGGTGACCCGGGTGAACGGACTCCAGCTGCCCGAGGTCGCGGCGGGCCTCCTCCTGCTGCGGGAGCGGGTGTGACCGGGCGTGGGCGCGAGCGTGCGGGCGGGCGCGAGCGTACGGGCGGGCGCGTCCTCGTCGTCGGCAACGCCATCGCCGACGTCGGCCTCGTCGTCCCCGCTCTGCCCGAGCCGGGCGGCGACGTCCTCGCGACCTCCACCGCGGTGACCGCCGGCGGGGCCTTCAACGCGCTGGCGGCCGCCTCGCGCGACGGGGCGGTCGCCGTGCACGTCGGCATTCTCGGCACCGGGCCCTTCGCCTCGCTCGTCGCGGCGGCGCTCGAGAGCGAGGGCGTCCTCTCGCTCGAGCGGCGGGTGCCGGACCGCGACACCGGCTTCTCCGTCGTCCTGGTCGACCCGACGTCCGAGCGGACCTTCGTCACGAGCGTGGGGGCCGAGGGGATGCTCGAGCCCTCCGACCTTCAGGGAGTCGAAGTCGAGCCCACCGACGTCGTCCTGGTGTCGGGCTACTCGCTCGCGCACCCGGCGAATGCGTCGCTCGTCCCGGCCTGGCTCGAGGCGCTGCCCGAGTCCGTGCGGGTCGTCTTCGATCCCTCGCCTCTGATCGCCACGCTGCCCCGTGCGGCACTCGCGCGGGTGCTCGCGCGGACCGACGTCGTCTCGGCGAACGCCCGCGAGGCGCGCCTCTGGAGCGGGCGAGGCGTGCATCCCGCCGACGCCGCGGCTCTTTCCGGGCCGGCTCTCTCCGGGCCGGCTCTCTCCGAGCCGGCTCGTGCGGCGTCCGCCCTCGCGGCGCTGCTCTCTCGGCCGGGTTCCGCGGCCCTGGTCCGCGACGGCGCCGACGGCTGCGTGCTGGCGACCGGCTCCACCGTGCAGCGCATCGCCGGCTTCGCCGTCGAGGCGGTCGACTCGACCGGGGCCGGAGACGCCCACTGCGGCGTCCTCTGCGCGGCTCTCGCGCGCGGCGTCACTCTGCCCGAGGCGGCTCGACGGGCCAACGCGGCGGCGGCCCTGGCGGTCGCCCGGCGCGGTCCCGCGACCGCGCCGACGGCCGCCGAGACCGACCTCCTCCTCGGGGCGGGCCTCCCGCCGACCGGCGACGGCACTCGGTGAAGACCGGCGACGGCACCCAGTGAACGTGTCCTAAACTCCCTCTGTGCGTGTTCCCTCCTCCTCTCTCCGCAAGACGAGGGAGGCGAGCCGCAGCTCCGCCGACATCGAGCCCGGCAGCCCGTTCGACCGGCTGCGACGGGCTCCCTGGCTCCTCTGGAGTGTGTTCGCCGCCATCCATGTCGCCCTCCTCATCGGGGTCCTTCCGTTCATCGTGAAGGGCACGTCGGGGGGCGACGTCTCGTGGTACCAGGGCGTCGCGCATCACGCGC
The DNA here is from genome assembly GCF_039544345.1 of Frondihabitans cladoniiphilus. Lineage (NCBI taxonomy): Bacteria > Bacillati > Actinomycetota > Actinomycetes > Micrococcales > Microbacteriaceae > Frondihabitans > Frondihabitans cladoniiphilus. The sequence goes on along the minus strand of NZ_BAABLM010000004.1, from coordinate 213,908 downwards.
TGAAGACCGGTGAATGGCCCGTCTTCGGCCGCGACTGGGTCTATCCGGCCGGTGCGGTCCTGATCGTGATGCTCCCGGCGGTCCTCGGGTTCGCGTTCTACCAGGTGCTCTGGCTGGTGTTCATCGCCGCGAGCAACGCCGTCGCGGTCTGGTTCCTGATCGATCGAGGCACGAGGCGCCGCGATCTCACGGCCACCTGGTTCTACCTCGCCACGCTCGCGGTGCTGTCACCGGTCGTCCTGATGCGGATCGAGGGCTTCACCGCTCCGGCCGTCGTCGTGGCCCTCCTCTTCCTGAGCAGCCGGCCGCGCGTTGCGGGGGTCCTGCTCGCGGCGGCGACCTGGGTCAAGGTCTGGCCCGCCGCGGTCATCGCCGCCGCCCTCGTGGCCTCGTCGAAGCGGTGGGCGATCCTCGTCACGTCCGTCGGCGTCTCCGTGATCGTGGCTGCCGTCGTCTTCCTGTTCGGCGGCGGCTCGCACCTCACGAGCTTCGTCACGGCCCAGGACTCCCGGCCCCTCCAGCTCGAGGCGCCGCTGGCCACCCCCTGGGTCTGGATGAGCATGTTCGGCGTGCCCGGCGCCCGCATCTTCCACGACCATCCGCTCAACACCGAAGAGGTCACCGGCCCGGGCGACTCCTGGTTGGTCGCCCATGGCACGATGCTGATGCTCCTCGTGATGCTCGCCCTGCTCGTCCTGCTCGCCCTCGCGATGCGGCGCCTGTCGATCTTCGCCCGGCCCACCGGCCGCGAGCTCGACCTCGTCCTCCTCGGCAGCCTGGGCCTCGCCAGCGCCTTCGTCGTCTTCAACAAGGTCGTGTCGCCCCAGTACCTGCTCTGGCTGACCCCGATCGTCGCGGTCGGGCTGCTCAGCAAGCCGGTCGAATGGCGCTTCCCCGGAGTGCTGCTGGTCGTGACGAGCGTCGTGACCACGCTGGTGTACCCGGTGTTCTACGACCAGCTCATGGCCGCGCATCCCGCCGCCGTGATCTTGCTCGCGGTGCGGAACCTGCTGCTGCTCGCCGCCTTCGCGTGGGCGGTGTGGAAGGTGGCGCGCGTCGCGTTCGTGCGGCCGACGGTACCGCTCGGCACGCGGCCGTTCGACGTCGCCGTGCGCAACATCAGCTACTGAGTGCGGCGCTCGCCTCTTCGCTCGCGCCTCTGCTCCGACTCTGCTGCCGCGCGACGTATGACGGACTGATCAACGCGCCGCGGCACGTGCTTTCGACCGTGATACGTCGCACGGCGGGGCATCCCGTGCGCCAGCGTCAGACGGCGCCAGCGTCAGACGGCGGCCGCGTCAGACGGCGCCCGCGTCAGACGGCGGCCGCAGCGACCGGAGCAGCCGCGACCGGAGCAGCCGCAGCAACGGCGTCCAGAGCCCGCTCGAGGTCGTGCCGGAGGTCCCGCACGCTCTCGAGACCGATCGACAGCCGGACCGTGCCGGGGCGGATGCCGCGCGCGAGCCGCTCGTCTTCGGTGAGGTGGCCGTGGATCGTCGAGCCGGTGTGGATCGCCAGGGTGCGCACGTCGCCGAGGTGGGTCATCTTGCTGATCAACTGGAGCGAGTCGATGAAGACGCGGGCCGCCTCGACGCCGCCGGCCAGGTCGAACGTGACGACGGCACCGGCGCCCTGGGGCAGGTACTTCTGCGCCCGGGCGTAGTAGGGGTTGCTGACGAGACCCGGGTAGTCGACGTTCGCCACCTCGTCCTGGTGCTCCAGCCACTGGGCGATCTCCAGGGAGTTCGAGACGTGGCGTTCCATGCGGAGCGAAAGCGTCTCGATGCCCTGTAGCAGCAGGAACGCGCTCGTGGGCGGGAGCGTCGGGCCGTAGTCGAGCGCCGTCACGCTGCGGAGGTAGGTGAGGAACGCGAGGCGGCCGAAACGCTCGACGAACGAGGCCACACCCGTGCGGGACGGGAGCGCGATCTCGGGGAAGCGGTCGGCGTTGCCGGCCCAGTCGAACGTGCCGCTGTCGATCACGACGCCGCCGATGACGGCCCCGTGCCCGGAGAGCCACTTCGAGGTCGAGTGGATCACGATGTCGGCGCCGTGCTCGATCGGCCGGTTGAGGAACGGGGTGGCGACGGTGTTGTCGACCACCAGCGGGAACCCGCCGCGGTGCGCGATGCCGGCCAGCCGCTCGAGGTCGACCACGTCGTTCTTCGGGTTCGGGATCGTCTCGGTGAACAGCGCCTTGGTGTTCGGACGGATCGCCGCCGCCCAGACCTCGTCGGGGGCATCCGCCGGGATCAGCTCGATCTCGACGCCCTGGCGTCCGAAGCTGCGAGCAAAGAGGGTCCGCGAGCCCTCGTAGAGGCTGTCCGTGGCGAGGACGTGATCGCCGGAGGCCGCCAGAGCGTTCAGCGTCAGGGCGATGGCCGCAGTGCCGCTCGCCGTGAGCAGACCCCCGACGCCGCCTTCGAGGTCGGCGAGCCGGCGGGCGACCGCGGCATTGGTCGGGTTGTCGGTGCGCGAGTAGGCCGGCTCGGGGATCGTGCCGTTGAAGCGGCCCTGGCCGTCGTCGAAGGAGTCGAACACGAAACCGGCGGTCTGGTACAGCGGGGTCAGTCGGGCTCCGTGATCGGCGTCGAGGGTCGCACCGGCGTGGATCTGACGGGTCTCGAAGTCGAACTCTGCTGCGGCCATGGTCGGAAGTCGTGCCTTTCGCGGTGAACGCCTTTCGGCGCCACGGCCCCGGTGAGCCGCGCTGCCAGGTTAACCCGGGCATCCCCCGCGCACCTGCGCCTCGTCACACGGGGTCACGAATCGGGGCGCCGCCGTCGTCGCCGACTCGGCACCCGGAAGGGCCGGAGGGGTCAGGGATGCACGGGGCCGGTCTCGTCGAACAGGTCGCCGAGCCGCTCGTGGAACTCGGCGATCGGGCCGTCGTAGTAGGCGTTCAGTGCTGCTGTGACGCCCTCGGCGTCGCGGCGGCCGGCCGCCGCCGAGAGGGAGCGGATGGTGTCGAAGATCCCGTCGCAGGGGATGAGGTCGGCGTGCAGGCCGGTCATGCGTCGGATGGTGGGCGAGAGACGCTGCACGGCCCGGGCCAGCGCGGCGTTGCCGAGGGCGTCGACGAACGGCAGGAGGGCCGCCGCCTCGGCGCGGCCCGAGAAGAGGTTGTCGGCGTCGACCTCGACGCGCTCGGCTGCATCGTCGCCGTAGGCCCGGAACCCGGAGATCTGCTCGTCGGTGAGGAACGGGGTGCCCATCCGCGCCGCGAACAGGTAGAGCGCCCGCGCGGTGTCTTGAGTCTCGAGGTAGCGGACGAGATCGAGCGGCGCGACCCGGGTGTAGAGGTTCGGCACCGCCTCGACGAGCTTCACCTCTTTGAGGCGGAGCAGCGCGGTGCGGACCGTGGCCCGGGACAGCCCGAGCTCGCTGGCGAGCGACAGGTCGTACAGGCGCTGACCGGGAGCGAGGCGTCCGCGCACGATGTCGTCCTGCAGGCGGTCGAAGACGTCGTCGGTCAGCAGTCGTCGGGCGGGAACGGGCTCGTCGAGGCGATCGGGGACGGGCATCAGCTCACGTCGTCCAGGTACTCGGCGAGGCTCATCCCGGTCATGGTCTCGGTGAAGGCGCGTGTCGGACCGTTCAGGAACTCCCGCATGCCCGCCTCGAAACCGTCGACGTCGTGGTCGACGCAGCGCGCGACGATGGTGTCGAAGTAGCCGGCGATGGCCTTCACCTGCAAATGGGTCTTGAACCGGTTGATGCCGAGCTGCAGGAGCGGCTCGTGCACGGCGATGTTCTCCAGGAGCACCGCGTTCGAGCAGTGCCGCGCGATGGCGCCGAGGAAGCGATCGATCGGCGTCGGCCCCGGGGGGAACAGGGCGGGGTCGGAGGTGCGGAGCTCGTCGCACAGGGCCGCCAGCCGCGGGACCTCGTCGGCGGGGAACGCGAGGATGCCCCAGTGCAGGGCCCGCGTCATCAGCGTCGCCCACACGGCGGCGCTCTCGGCGTAGACGCGCGGGGTGATGGTCGCGACGCGGGTGTAGCGGTTCGGGGCCATCTCGATGACGCCGACCTCGGTCAGTTGAGCGAGGGCCTCGCGGATGGGGGCCCGACTGGTGCCGAGCCAGGCGGTCAGGTCGCTGTCGCGGAGCCGGGCGCCGGGCTGGAACGTGCCGTCGAGGATCGCCTTCAGGAGCTGCCCGTGGACGCGCTCGCGGAGGAGGGTCCGGGCGGGTGTCGCAGACGGCTCCACCGCTTCACCATCCGATCGCCGCGTTTTCAAGTGCCCCAATGTACACGTCGCGCGCGGAGGCCTGGGACACAGCGAATCAAGACACGGAAGTGGACAGAGACAGTGGGCAGCGACACAGAAGAGAATGGGCGGGAGTCTCTTACCCGAATAAAAGGACTCCCGCCACCGCCGGATCAGTGGCGTGATTCACATACTAATCAGATCGCCCATTCGTGACCTAATCGATTCGCTAAAAATTCTTGCGAGTAGGTTTTCCCTCGGCTACCCTCGCGCGGGGCGTCGGGCTGCGAGGCCGTTGCGATGAGGCCGCGATGCCTCGTCGATCAGCCCGCGACGCCCGGTCGATCAGGCCGCGACGCTGGCGAGGAGCAGGATCGGCCGGTGATCCGACTTGCCCTGGGGCAGCGACAGCACGCTGGCGATCTTCATGCCCATGGTGGTCGCGAAGTCGAAGTGGCCGCTGAAACCCGACCGTGCGTACGTGGGCTCCTCGGTGATCGAGAGCTCGTAGCCCGTCTTCAGCAGGTGCTTGCGGAGCCCGGCCCGGAACCAGGGGTAGTTGAAGTCGCCCACCATCACGGTCGGCACGCCGTCGGCGAGCTCGGCCAGTTTCTCGTGCGCCAGGCCGATCTGCTTGCGGCGCAGGGCGTTCGAGGCCGTGAGCGGTGCCGCGTGGAAGTCGGCGACGATGAGCTCCTGCCCGGTGGTGAGGTCGCGGAGGCGGGCGGCGAGCAGTCGCTCGTGGGCCGGCGCCATGACGCGGTCGTGCATCGACTTCATCAGGGCGAAGAGGCTCGTGCCAAGCAGCTCGAAGCGGTCCTTGCGGTAGTAGAGGGCGAGGCCCAGACGGTTCGTCTTCGTCGACGCGGCCAGGGTCAGCCCGAGGATCTCTTCGGGGATGTCGGTGCTGTCGCACTCCTGCAGGCAGAGCACGTCCATGGTGTGGGTGTCCACGAGAGCTGACAGCTCTCCGATGGCGAGGTGCTCACGGAGGTTGTAGCTGACGATTCTCAGATCGGATTCCATGGGCTCATTCTGGCGCGTCCCTCGGGTCGGGGCTTTCAGGAAACCACCCCAGTTAACGGGAACGTCATCTGGGGGATGCACGGAACGGCTCTCAGGAGGCGCCCGGCCCCATCACATCCAGTACCATCGCGCACTTCGCACCGAAGACCGCTCGCATGAGCGCATCGCCGTCGGGGTCCGTGCCGAAGGTCCGGGGGAGCTCCAGGCTGAGCAGCACGCTGAAGAGCATCCCCTGGGCCAGGAATTCGTCGACCTCGACGTCGGTGAAGCCGGCCTCGTCGCGGAGGAAGCGGAAGACGTCGAGGAATCCGGCGCGAGCGAAGCGGCCGATCTCGGCATCGCCGCCCGAGACGAACGCCTGAAGGAGAGTGCGGTGGACGCCCTTGCTGCTGACCAGGTCGACGAACGTCTCGCCGAGACGCTTCTGCAGCGGATAGCCGGACCCGTCGTCGGCCAGAGCGGCCCGGAACGCGACGAGCATGGTTTGAAGAGCGCGATCGAGGACGTCGAGGAACAGCTTCTCCTTCGTGCCGAACAGGCGCACGACGTAGGGCTGGCTGATACCGGCGGCCTTGGCGATCTGGTCGGTCGTCGTGCCGTGGTAGCCGCGGTCGCCGAAGACGCCGGTGGCCGCGTCGAGGATCAGCTCGCGGCGCTGGGCGGCCGGCATGCGCGTCTCCGTCGACGCGGTGGCGGAGGAAGTCGGGGGCATGGTTGACATGGTATCAGTCGATAACTTACGGTCTAGGTAATCATCCGATTACAACCTGAATGGACTCATCGTGTCGTCTGCATCCGGTGCCCGTCGCATCCCCGTCTGGCTGGCCGTCGTAGCCGCCTCGCTGCCCATGTTCATGGCCACGCTCGACAATCTCGTCGTCACGAGCGCTCTGCCCGTCATCCACGAGAAGCTCGGCTCGACCGTCGAGAGCCTGCAGTGGATCACCAACGCCTACACCCTCACGTTCGCTGCGCTCATGCTCCTCGCGGTCAGCCTCGGCGATCGCCTCGGCCGTCGACACCTCTTCATCGGCGGCATCGTCGTCTTCACGGCCGCGAGTGCCCTGGCCGCTCTCAGCACCTCGACGAGCGTGCTCATCGCCGCCCGTGCCCTCGAAGGCGTCGGGGCGGCGGCCATCATGCCTCTGTCGCTCACCCTGCTGGTGGGTTCCGTCTCGGCGGCCGCCCGGCCCATGGCCATCGGCATCTGGGGTGGCGTCTCCGGGCTCGGGGTCGCGCTCGGCCCGTTGATCGGCGGCGCGGTCGTCGAGGGCTGGAGCTGGGAGTCGATCTTCTGGCTGAACGTCCCGGTCGGCATCGTCGCGATCCCCCTCGCACTGCTCGTGCTCCCGAACAGCGTCGGCGCTCGGGTGCGCGCCGACGTCCTCGGCGTGATCCTGGCCGGCCTGGGAATCCTCGGCGTCGTCTACGGCATCGTGCGCGGCAACGACGCCGGCTGGACCAGCTTCGAAGTGCTCGGATCGTTGATCGCCGGCGGCCTTCTGATCGCCGGGTTCCTGGTGCGCGAATCGGCCACGTCGTCGCCGCTGCTGCCCCTGCGCCTGTTCCGCGACCGGAGCTTCGCGCTCGCCAACCTCGTCGCCATGTCGTTCAGCTTCGGTGCGTTCGGCGCCGTGTTCATCCTGATCCAGTTCCTCCAGGTCGTGCAGGGCAAGACGCCCCTCCAGGCGGGCGTCGAGACCATGCCGTGGACCCTTGCGCCCATGTTCATCGCCCCGCTCACCGGCCTCCTCGTGCCGCGACTCGGCACCCGCTTCCTGATCGTCGCGGGCCTGGTGCTCCTCTCCGGCGGCCTCTTCGAGATCGGCCTGACGCTCTCGGCCGACGTGGCGTACTCGACGATGCTGCCCGGGTTCCTGCTCGCCGGCATCGGCATGGCCCTGGTGTTCGCGCCGATCTCGAGCGCCGTGCTGGTCAACATGGCGTCGGACGACCACGCCAAGGCCACCGGCACGAACTCGACCCTGCGCGAGATCGGCGTCGCCCTGGGCATCGCCGTACTGACCGCGGTGTTCACGGGCGCCGGCGGGCAGCTGACGCCCACCGGGTACGTGCATGCCGCGGTCCCCGCAGTCCTCGTCGGGGCGTCGGTGCTGCTCGGGTCGGCGGTCGTCGCGCTGTTCCTGCCCGTGGGGCGCGGAGCGCGAGCCGAGGCGGGGGATGCCCGGGGCGAGGTAGCGGCGGAGGGTGCCGTAGCTGCCGGGGCCGGTGCCAGTGCCAGTGCTGGTGCCGGGGCCGGTGCTGGTGCCGGTGCCGGGGCTGGTGCTGGAGCTGGTGCCGCCGAGTCGCCCGTGCCGCTGTCCGTCTGACGTGCGGCTGTCCGTCTGACGTGCGGCTGTCCGTCTGACGTGCGGCTGTCCGTCTGACGTGCCGTTGTCCGTCTGAGGTGCGGCTGTCCGTCTGACGTGCGGGCCTGGGCATCCCACCCGGTGGGTTCTGTCCTCGTGCCCGCGCCGGTGTTCGGTGCCGTCCCGTCCCGTCGGCAACTCAGGCAGTTGTGGCCGACGGGGACTGGGTGGTGGTCTCCGTGGGCGGCAGATCTCTGGTCGCCTGAGTTGCCAGCGGTGGCCCGGCGACCGGGTGCCGGGAGGCCGGATGAGGCGGGGTGGCCCGTGCGTCCCACCCTCGCGCTTCCGCCCTCGCGCCGGTGTTCTATCCGTCGTGTCGGCAACTCAGGCAGTTGTGGCCGACAGTGCCCAGGAGGTGGTCTCTGCGGGCGGCGGGTCGCTGGTTGCCTGAGTTGCCATCGGTGGCCCGGCGTCCGGGTGCCGGGAGGCGGGGCGAGCAGAGGCGGGTCCGGTGGGGCGGGCTGGGCATCCCACCCTGTCGGTTCTGCCTTGTGCCCGCGCCCGTGTTCTGTCCCGTCCCGTCGGCAACTCAGGCAGTCGTGGCGCACGGGGCGTGGGTGGTGGTCTCTGCGGGCGGCGGGTCGCTGGTTGCCTGAGTTGCCGGCGGTGGGCCGGCGGCCGGGTGCCGGGAGGCCGGGCGAGCGGAGGCGGGTCCGGTGGGGCGGGCTGGGCATCCCACCCTCCCGGTTCTGCCCTTGTGCCCGCGCCCGTGTTCTGCGCCGTCGTGTCGGCAACTCAGGCAGTTGTAGCCGACCGAGCGTGGGCGGTGGTCTCTGCGCGCGGCGGATCGCTGGTTGCCTGAGTTGCCAGCGGTGGGCCGGCGGCCGGGCGATGGGTGAGAGCAGGCCGGGTGCGGCGGGGCGGGCTGGGCATCCCACCCTCCCGGTTCTGTCCTCGTGCCCGCGCCGGTGTTCTGTGCCGTCGTGTCGGCAACTCAGGCAGTTGCGGCCGACGGGGCGTGGGCGGTGGTCTCTGCGGGCGGCGGGTCGCTGGTTGCCTGAGTTGCCAGCGGTGGGCTGGTGGATAAGTGCTGGGGAGGCAGGGTGGCGGGAGGCCGGGTGCGGCGGACCGGGTGAAGGGGATGCCGAACGGGGTGCGGGTGCATGGGCGGGAGGAGCTGCACCCTCGAGTCCGCGGGGAACCCCAGGTCGACAGGGGTGCGTGGGCGCGGGCGGGGTGCGGCTCCGCGGGACGGGGGTGCGGCTCCGCGGGGACGGGGTGCGGGCCGGGCGGGACGACCCGCACCCCCGCGGACACCGGCCAGGCGGCCCAGGCGCGCCCGGCCAGGCGGCCCGGCCGCAGGGCCTGCCGAATTCGAGAGCGATCGGGCGCGACACGTCAAGCCGGCCAGCAACGGGTGTGGCTCGGGGGCCGAAATGCTCTCGAATTCGAGAAGACGGGGGATGCACGGCAGACATGCGCGGCAGACACGCTCGGCAGACCAAGGCATGCGACGCCGTATGACGGGGCGGCGTGCATCCCACCCTCTCGTCCCCGGCCGTGCGGAAGGATGGGCGTGTGAGCGAGACGACTGCATCCACCACCCCGGGCGTTCGAGTCGAGCGCGTCGAGTGGGACGACCCCCGGGCGGTGGCCCTGCGCGAGGCCATGGAGTTCGAGATGGGTGCTCGGTACGCCGGGCGCGACGCCGACAGCACTCCCGATAAGGAGGAGGCGCTGCACCGGGCGTTGGCCGTTGATCCCGCCGGAGTGTTCGCGACGATTCTGGTGGTGGACGAGTCGACCGGCACTCCGCTCGGACACGCGGCCCTCCGCGACCTGCGCGGCGAGTGGGAGATGAAGCGCGTCATCGTCGCCGTTGCGGCGCGGGGCCGGGGGATCGGCGCCCTGCTGATGAGCGAACTCGACCGGGCGGCTCGCGAGGGTGGCGCGGCACGGATCATCCTGCAGACCGGCGACCGGCAGCCCGAGGCCGTGCGGTTGTACGAGCGGAGCGGCTACACGCCGATCCCGGTCTACCCGCCCTACATCGACACGATCCCGTTCTCGCTCTGCTACGAGAAGGTGCTCGCCTAGGCCGCGCCGGGCACGACCCGAACTGGGCACGACCCGAGCCGGTGACGACCCGAGCCGGGCACGACCCGAACCGGGCACGACCCGAGGGGGAGACGAACCCGCCGAAAGGGGGATGCGCGCAGTCGGCCCCGATCCGTACCGTCGGAGCATGAGCGCTTCCAGCACGTCCCGCGCCCCCGTCCCTTCCCACGCCGTCGCGGCCGCTCCGGCCCTCGTCCAGCCGTCCGCCGCCGCCGGGCACGCCGTTCGCGCGACCGTCGCCGTGATCCTCGGCTCGGCCCTCATCGGCGGCCTCACGAGCCCGGCGCAGCAGTATCTGCCTTCGTGGATCAACTCGCTCGCGAATTCGGCCGGGGGATGGACGGCGTTCGTGTTCCTTCTCGTCTGGCTCGCCCGGGCGCGACCCATCCTCGCCGTGGTGCTGGGGGTCGTCGCCTTCGAGACGATGGTCGAGGCGTACGGCCTCGTCAGCGGCTGGCGCGGGCACTACTACTCCGCGCCGTTCTCGTCGATCTGGTCCGGCATCGGCCTCGTCGTCGGGCCGATCATGGGGGTGGCGGCGACGGCCGCGCGTTACGGCTCGCGGGGCTGGCGCCTGCTCGGCGTCGCCGCCCTCAGTGCCGTGCTGATCGCCGACGGCACGCACGGGCTCCTCGTGCTGCTCACCTCCACGAGCCCCGTCTTCTGGACTCTCGAGATCGTGGCGGGCGCGAGCTTCTTCGCGCTGGCGCTGGTCCGCGTCAGGCGGTAGCGCTGGCGCTGGTCCGCGTCAGGCGGTAGCGGAGCCGCGCGTCAGGCGGTAGCGGAGACACCGGTCCGCGTCAGGCGGTAGCGGAGCCGTGCGTCACGCGGTAGCGGAGACGCCGCCGTCGGCGGAACGCTCCTCCAAAGCCTCGATCACGAGGGGTGTCAGCCCGCGCGCCCACTGATCGTGCAGGTGTCGCCAGGAGACCGGTCCGCGAGACCGTGCCGGGCCGACGAGGCCCGGGAACTCCGAGTAGCGCACGCCGGGAAGCTGGGTGACGAGGTCACGCGTGGCGGCGTTGAGCCGGTCGGCCTGCCACCGGATCAGCTGGCGGAACGGCAGCGGGATCGGCCAGAAGTCGGCCAGCGGCGGGATCGCCACGAAGACGACCTCGCAATCCGGGCCCGCGCTTCGGCGAAGACGGTCGGTGATCGCCGCGAGGGCGGTGGCCCAGGCGTCCGTCCGCGTCAGGAACAGCACGTCGGTCACACCGAGCAGCACCACGGCCACGTCCGCCTCGCGCAGATCGAGCACGTCCGACACGGCGAGCTCGTCGGCCAGCCGGGTCGGGTCGATGCGGGCGACCCAGTCGACACCGCGGCCCCGTCGTGCGGCCACGAGCTGGGCGGTCCGGGCGTGGGTCGAGATGTCGTGCGTCACGACGCCGTAGCCGCCGGTCAGCACATCGCCGATGAAGACGAGCCGCTCCGGGTGGGGGCCGGGGATCGAGCCGTCCGGCTCGTCGCGAGGCATCGGTGCGCGGCGGATCTCGCGCTTGAACAGGGCGAACGAGAGGCGGAGCAGCGGGCGCCCGAATAGGCGCACGAGTGGATCGAGGGAGGTCACCCTCTATCGTTGCAGAACGACGACCGTCGCTCGTGCCCCTGTTCGGGGGCGGCGCCCGCGAGGCGCCGGGCGCGAGGGCGAGACGGTGGGATGCACGGCGGCCCGGGCCGACGGGGCGATTAGGATTACCCGGTGATCACGCGACGCGAAGCGGCCCTCCGGCTCGACATCCCCCTCGAGATGGCGAATCGCCACGGGCTGCCGAAGAGCCTGACCGACGCCGAGTTCGCAGAACTGGACACGAACCCGCCGGCCTGGCTGCAGCAGTCCCGGGCCAATCGCACCGGCACGAAGCCCGTCTGGGTGAAGCTCGAGTGCGTCGTCTGCGGGTTCACCGAAGACGTCCGGCCGAAGAAGTGGTGGCCGGAGTGGACCTATCTGTCCTGCGACCACCACACCCCCGGAGAGGTCCCTCTCCCCGCCGACGGTCTCGCTCGACACGAGGTCGACGGCATCGGCAGCCGCTTCATCGCGGTCGTCGACGAGAAACCGTCACCGGCACCCGGCCATACCCCGTAGTCTGGGCCGCCAGTCGAAGGGGTGCACGCATGGGCACACTGCTCTACGGGAATCCGAGCGTCGTCGTCACCTTCGAAGACCGAGCTCTCATGCACCTGCAGATCGTCATCACGACGAAGCTCCGCCTCAAGGAGAGCTTCGCCTTCTCCTGGGTGGACGACGTCTCCCTCGGCAGCGGCCGGAGCTCCATCTGGCTCGACCCCAGCTCGATCCTCTACTTCCGGTTCCTCGGCAACCGGATGCCGGCCATCAACCGCGAGTGGATCGCCGAACTCACGCTCTCCGCCAACAGTGGCACGGGTCTTCTGTTCACGGCCGAACCGGGGGCGCCCGCTGGGCCGCGCCTGGCCAGGGCCGCTTCGTGACGGGCCCCGCTTCGTGATCGGGGCCATCGCCGCTCCGTGGACGGCGCCGCTCAGCGATGCCCAGTACCAGGTCACCGGCTACGTGCTGGGGGTCGCGACCCTCGCGTTCCTGGCCGGCACGATCAGGAGCGTCATGACGAAGGGCGAGGTGGGATCCCGCTACCGGCCGGTCGTGTCCGCGCGGGTGAGCATCCTCGTCGTCGCCTTCCTCTCCTATCTCGGCCTCGCGATCGCATTCGTGCTGAGCTACCACCGCGTCGGCGACCACTGGCTGCCCGGATCGTCGAGCACCGCCCTGACGACCCTCCGCTACCTCGAGTGGTCCGTGACGGTGCCGCTGCTCTGCCTCGAGCTGCTGGGCGTCTGCGGTCTCGTCGGCGACGCGGCCCGGCGGGCGGGGCGCGTGGCCATCGGGTGTGCGTTCCTGATGATCGCGAGCGGCTTCGTCGGCGGGATCACCTCGCAGTCCGCCGCGTCCGGAGGCGGCACCGGTGTCGGCGGTCGTGCGGCGACCCTGGACGGCGGGATGCTCGTCTCCGGCGGTCTGGTGGGGTGCCTGTTCTGGGCCGGCCTCGTCGTCGTGCTCGTGCGTGCCGTCCGTGCATCCCGCGACACCCTCACCGCCGCCTCGTGGCGGTTGCTCGTCCGCGCCAACGCGATCCTCCTGATCAGCTTCGTCGTCTACCCGATCGTGTACGCCCTGCCGCTCTTCGGGGCGTCGGGGGCCTGGTCGACCCTGATGCAGGTGGCCTACACGGTCGCCGACGTCACCGTGAAGCTCGTCTTCGGCAACGTCGTGCTGCGCGTCGCGAAGATGCGGACCGCGGAAGACGTCCGGGCCGGCGACGACGTGCATGCCGAATCGATCTGGATCTCGTCCGAGAAGGTGTCCGACGCCGGGGTCGCGCTCGAGGTGCACCTCGCCGAGGGATCGGCCGTCCACCAGCGCCGGAGCGAGCAGCCGACGGGCTCGGCCGTGGCCGCCCCCTCGCCGTCGATCTCGGCCGGGGCCGAGGCCGAGGCCGACAGGGGGAACTGAGCGGCGGAAGCCGACAGGCTCTTGCGTCTTTCTACTCACCCTGTCAAGCCCTCGCCGCAGGCTCGCGCCGGGCGTCCGCGGCTGTCAGTCTTCGACGCGAAGGGTGGTGGCGGGATGAGCTCGTATCGATCGGAACCCGGTGTCGTCGGCCTACGCGTCGAGCACCTGTCCCGCCGGCGACGGGATCCCGCGCGCATCGGCCTGGCGGATGTCACCCCGATCATCGGGCGGGGCGACGGGCCGGCGGGGAGTCGGGCGGGCGACGGCCTCGCGCAGAGCGGGTCCGTCGAGGCCGAGAACCCGAGCTACGCCGCGCTGATGTTCCGGTGCCGGGCGGCCCTTGTGCCCGTCGTGGCCCTGCCGATCGCTCGGTACGACGACACGGCCCCCTCCGCGCGCACGCGGTAGCCCGGCTCCCGCTCGTCGACGCGAGGCCGGGCCTCCGCGAGGGGGCGGGCGGTGCATCCCGCGCTCCGCCCCCACGGAGCCCGACTAGAAGGGCGCGACTCCGCTGCGGTCGATGAACGTGCCGGTCGGGCCCTGGCCGCCGCGAGTGGCGAGCTCGACGATGGCGTCGGTTCCCTCCGTCACGGTCTGGTGACCCGAGTTGCCGTTGAGGTCGGTCGCCGTGTAGCCGGGGTCGGCCGCGTTGATGCGGACTTCCGGAAGCGCCTTCGCGTACTGCACGGTCAGCATCGTGACGGCCGACTTCGAGGCGTTGTAGAGCGGCGCGATGACCTGCGACTCGATGCGCGAGGGGTCGTGCACGGCGTCGAACGAGCCGAGACCGCTGGTCACGTTCACGATCGTGGGGGCGGAGGATGCACGGAGCAGGGGCAGGAACGCCTGCGTGGTCCGCACGATCCCGATCACGTTGGTCTGGAAGACGCTCGTGGCGTCGTCTCCCGTGATGTCGGCCGCGTCCTTCTGCGGGCCGGTGATGCCGGCGTTGTTGATCAGCACGTCGAGTCCGCCTGCGGCACCGACGGTGGCTGCGGCGGCGGCGACGGAGGCGTCGTCGCTCACGTCGAGCTGGACGAAGGAGGCGCCGAGTGCGGTGGCGGCCTCCTCGCCGCGGGCCCGGTCGCGGGCGCCGATCCAGACGGTGTGGCCGGCTTCGAGGAGTCGTCGGGCGGTTTCGTAGCCGAGGCCCTTGTTGGCGCCGGTGATGAGTGTCGTTGTCATGCACTCAGCCTGCTCTCGCGGCCCGTGCGCAGCCAGGGGCCGCTCAGCGTACGGACCGCGAGTACCACCCTCGGCGTCCACTGCGCGCGCGTCGAGCGCGGCCTCGACGAACGCCTGTGTGCCGGGGGAGGGGCTAGACGCGGACGGGGAGGTTCGCCTCGACCAGGGCCACGAACTCGTCGGTGGCCGGGCTCTCGCGGGGACGCACGCGGGCGACGACGGAGCCGCCGGGCGCGACGAGGTACTTCTCGAAATTCCACTGCACGTCGCCGGCCTCGCCCGAGGCGTCGGGCGTGGTGGTGAGGACGTCGTAGACCGGGTGGCGGTTCTCGCCGTTGACCTCGATCTTCGCGAAGACCGGGAAGTCGACGCCGTAGGTCGCGACGCAGAACTCCTGGATCTCCTCGTTCGTGCCGGGCTCCTGACCGTTGAACTGGTTGGCCGGGAAGCCGACGACCTGGAGGCCCTGGTCGCGGTACTTCTCCTGGAGGGCCTGGAGGTCGCCGTACTGGGGCGTGAGGCCGCAGCGGCTGGCGACGTTGACGACCAGGAGGAGCTTGTCGTCGTACTCGCCGAGGGTGGTGGTGGTGCCGTCGGCCTTGTCGACCGGGATCGAATACAGGGTGTCGCTCGTCATGACTGCTCCTCGGGTCGGTGGACGACGTCGGTCGGTTCGCGACGTGAGTCGGTCGACGACGGAAGTCGATGGACGATGTCTGAGGGGAAGTCTACGAGCGACACCCGTCGCCTTGCTATGGGACGGCCGCGAGGTTACGCGTCGCGTCGCTTGATGGTGACGGTGGCGATGGCGAGCAGGACGACCGCCCAGGCCAGCAGGACGAGCAGGCCCTGCGTCGCATCCAACGTGATCAGTCCGTCTTTCACACTGGACGTGCCTGCTCCGTAGGCGTAGATCTTGCCGCCGGCGTTGCTCGGAAGGAACGCGATGAGGTTCGTGATCCAGGCGACCGAGGTCAGTGCGCTGAAGATCGTTCCGATGATCGGGAGGATGAAGACGAGACCGATTCCGGCGGCGATGCCACCGGCCGTGCTGCGGATGATCGCTCCGAGGCCGAACGAGATCAAGCCGACGAGAGCGATGTAGCCGGCGCCGCCGATCAGCGCGAGCCAGAACTGGCCGTCGCTCCAGTCGAAGCTGACGTTGTTGTGGTTCAGACCCGGCGTGGCCACGAGAGCGGCGACGACGAGCGACACGAGGCCGATGACGAAGGAGCTGATGCCGAAGACGAGCACCTTGCCGAAGACGGCGCCGAAGCGACGCGGGTCGGCCGTGAGCGTCGACTTGATCATGCCAGTGCCGTACTCGCCGGTGATCATCAGGGCGCCGAGGACGGCGCTGATCAGCACGGAGAGCGTGAGGCCGGCCGTGATGATCCCGATGGCCTCGGCGGGTCCGCCGGCCGTCGAGAGGGCGCTGCCCGGGCCACGGCCCCTGCCGGCCCCCACGAGCCAGGAGGCCAGGGCCGCGAAGCCGACGTTGATGATCACGATGAAGAGGTAGCACCAGAAGGTCGAGCGGAGCGAACGGATCTTGATCCACTCGGAGCGGAGGATCCCCCCGAACGTGAGCCGGCTGAGAGTGGCGTGCGAGCGGGCCGGGACCCCGGCGGGGGTCGCGGGGCCGGTGGGCTCGGTGGTCGTGGTGGCGGTGGTCATGCGATTGCCTCCGGAGCGGCGCTGGTGGTGCGGTACTCGACGTCGTCGGCGGTGAGCGCCATGTAGGCGTCCTCCAGCGAGCCGTCGAGAGGGGTGAGCTCGTGCAGGACGACGCCGGCGGAAGCGGCGATCTCGCCGATGCGCGAGGAGGCGAGGCCGTGCACCTCGAGGAGGTCGGCGGCCGTTCCGGTCACCGTGACCTCGGGCTGCGTGAGCAGGGGGGCGAGTTGCGACGCCTGCGGCGTGCGGACCCGGACGCCGTCGCCCTTGGCGCGGGCGAGGATCGTCTGGACGGGCTCGTCGGCGATCACCTTGCCGCGACCGAGCACGATGATGTGGTCGGCCGTCTGGGCCATCTCGCTCATGAGGTGCGAGGAGAGGAAGACGGTGCGGCCCTCGCGGGCCAGGTGGCGGGCGAGGTTTCGCACCCAGACGACGCCCTCGGGGTCGAGGCCGTTGACGGGCTCGTCGAGGATGAGCGTGTCGGGGTCGCCGAGGAGGGCCGCGGCGATGCCGAGACGCTGCCCCATGCCGAGGGAGAACCCGCCGACGCGCTTCTTGGCGACCGACTCGAGACCGGTCAGGGCGATGACCTCTTCGACGCGCTTCTTGCCGATGCCGTGGGTGGCCCCCATGGCGAGCAGGTGGTCGAAGGCGCTGCGCCCGCGGTGGACGGCCTTCGCGTCGAGGAGGACGCCGACCTCGCGGAGCGGGGCCCGGTGCTGGGAGTAGTGCTTGCCGTTGACGGTGACGTCTCCGGAGGTGGCTCGATCGAGCCCGACGATGAGACGCATCGTGGTCGACTTGCCGGCACCGTTCGGCCCGAGGAAGCCCGTCACGAGGCCGGGCTTCACCTCGAACGAGACGTTGTCGAGGGCGGCGCGCTCGCCGTAGCGCTTGGTGAGGTTCTCGGCGACGATCATGAGTTCTGCTCCATGACCGCCACGTTAGGAGAACCCCTGCGCGGCGGCATGGTCCCGGGGTACCGGCCCTCCGGGACCCCGGGGCCGACTAGCGTCGCGGCTTGACGAACTGCCCCTCGTCGTGGTCGCGCGGGGCGCGGTCCTGCATGATGAAGTGCTGCTTCTTGCCGGTCGCCGTGTAGGGGAGCTCGTCGACGAACGAGTACAGGCGGGGCCGCTTGAAGTCGGACAGGTCGATGCTGTCGTGGCAGAACTGCTCCAGCGCGTCGGCGGCCTCCTGCACGTCGGCGAGCTGGCCCGCCCGGCGGACGACGTAGGCGACCACGAGCTGCCCCCACTCGGTGTCGGGCAGACCGCAGACGATCACGTCGGCGACGGCGGGGTGGCTCGCGAGGACCTCCTCGACCTGCACGGGGTGGACGTTCTCGCCGCCCGAGATGATCATGTCGTCCTTGCGGCCGACGACCGTGATCACCTCGTCCTCGTTCCAGGTGGCGAGGTCTCCCGCGAAGAACCAGCCGTCCTTGAACTTCTTGGCGTCCTCCTCGGGGTTGTTCCGGTACGTGTAGCCCGACTTGATCGACCGGACGGCGACCTCGCCGATCTCCTTGCCGTCCGTGGCCACCTGGTTCTTCGGATCCCCGAGCCCCTCGCCCACGACCTTGGCCACGACCACGTCGTCGTCGATGCTGGCGCGACCGGCGGCCCCGGCGTAGGTGGTGAGCTCGTCGCCGGGGAGGAAGGTGTTCCAGAACGCCTCGGTGGTGCCGTAGCCGTTCGAGATGTTCGGCGTCAGCACCTTCTGGTAGCGCAGGGCCGCGTTCCGCTCGAAGGGCGCACCCATCGTGACGATGCCCTTCAGAGTGGCGAGGTCGCGGGGCTGCGACTCCTGCACGTCGGCCAGGCGCTCGAGGTTGGTCGGGGCGCCGATGACGTAGGTGACGCCGTTGTCCTGCACCAGGTCGAGCACCTTGCCGGCGTCGAAGCGCGGCAGCGTCACGGCCTCGGCGCCGACGTAGAACACGGTGTTCGGACCGGCGCAGTAGGTGCCGCCGCGGTGGAACCACGGAGACATGTTCATCGTCTTGTCCTTCGGCGTCAGCGACATGTTGATGATGACGTCGTGCGCGGTCAGCACCTCGTTGAGGCTCGTGAGCGGGACCGCCTTCGGACGTCCGGTCGTGCCGGACGTGTAGAGGCGCGTCGTCTCGTCCCACGTGGTGCCGTCGACGGGCGCGGTGAACGAGGGGGCGCCTTCGTCGAGCAGGGCGGAGAACGGCACGGCGCCCTCGACGGCGCTGACGTCTTCCGGGCCGACGGCGACGAGCACCGACGGGCGGAAGGAGGCGATCTCGAGCGCGGCGGCGATCAGGCCGGCGTCGCTCGCCTCGAAGAAGAAGACGACCGGGCGCGAGTCGTCGAGGATGTAGGCGGTCTCGGCGGGTGCGAGACGGAAGTTCATCGGCGAGCCGACGGCGCGGATGCCCTGGGTGGCCACGTAGAGGAACGCGAACTCGGGGCGGTTCATCAACTGGTAGCAGACCACGTCGCCCGTGCCCACGCCGTGCGAGGCGAGACCGGCCGCGAGCTGCCCGGTGACGGCGCCGAGCTGCTGGTAGGTCCAGCTCTCGCCGGTCTCCGAGTCGGTCAGCGCCGTGCGCTTGGCGTAGCGGTGGATGTTCCGCTCGATGCCGTTCGCATAGGTGAAGTGGTTCGCGAACACGCCCTGGAAGGTCGTCGGGTCGTAGTCGCTGTTGGGGCCGCTCCAGGCTCCGGTCGGCGACTGCGGGCTCGCGTTCGATGTGGTCGTGGTCACGTGGCTCTCCCCTTTCGAGACTCCGCCGCCCAGCGCGGCCGTCTCCGTGGATGCTGCCCCTGTTCGAGCATCCCATCGGACAATAGCCCACGGAGGCTGGCGTTACGACAGACCTGTCCACCGCCAGAACGCGAGAGATCGGGGGATGCCCGGCCCGCGTCCCCCGGGTCAGCCCAACTCGTCCGTGGCGCGGTCGGACGCGTCGTGCTCGAGGAAGTCGGCGTAGGTCGGCCCGTCGTCGGGCCGGGGTGCGGGCACGCGGGGTTGCACGGGCACGGAGGCCGTCGGCGTCTTGTGATGCTTGCCGAGGTGCTCCACGTGCACCGGAGGCACACCGGGATCGCGGTCGTAGGCGCTGCTCGTCATCGCGCTGCCGCCTCGTCGGCGCAGTCGACGTCATTCACCCTTCGCATGAAGGAACTTTCGCAAATTATTCGACCGGGTGCAATGACGGCGACGGGGGCTTGACGCTGCTGCTGACGTGGGTCTAAAGGGCTTCTTTCAGGAAACGGGGGACAGGAACGCCGAGGCGGCCCGGGCCAGATACCCCGGGTCCTCGACGCCGCAGAGTTCGCGGGCCGAGTGCATCGACAGGAGGGCGACGCCGACGTCGATCGTGCGGATCCCCAGACGGGTCGCCGTGATCGGCCCGATGGTGGAGCCGCACGGCACGGCGTTGTTCGAGACGAAGGTCTGGAAGGGCACACCGGCCTGCTCGCACGCGCGCGTCCATTCGGCTGCGCCCCGGGCATCCGACGCGTATCGCTGGTTGGCGTTGATCTTGAGCAGCGGGCCGCCGTTCGGAAGCGGGTGGTTCGCGGGATCGTGGCGCTCGGAATAGTTGGGATGCACGGCGTGACCGGCGTCGGAGGAGAGATGCCAGGAGGCGGCCCAGGCGCGCAACCGCTCGCTGTCGCTGGCACCCAGGCCGTGCGAGATCCGGGTCAGCACCGTCTCGAGGAACGGCCCCGCGGCGCCGGAGGTCGAGGCCGAGCCGACCTCTTCGTGGTCGAACGCGCCGAGCACGGCGGTCACGCTGCCCGCGGCGATCGCGTCGGCACTGCCGATCAGGGCCTCGAGGCCCGCGTGCACCGAGGTCAGGTTGTCCATGCGGCCGGCTGCGAACAGGTCGCGGTCGAATCCGATGATCTGGGGATGCGCGGTGTCCGCCACGAGGACGTCGTGCCCGGTGACCGTGGCCGGGTCCACCCCCGCCGCCGCTGCCAGTGCTGCGAGGATGTCGCCGCCCGTCGGCCCGTCCACGCCGACGATCGGGTGCAGGTGCCGCTGCGGGTCGAGCTTGAGACCCTCGGAGTTGACGGAGCGGTCGAGGTGCACGGCGAGCTGCGGGAAGCGCAGCACCGGGCCGGTGCGGACGAGGTGGATCGCACCGTCGGAGGTGGCCAGACGCCCCGCGAACTCGAGGTCGCGGTCGAGCCACGAATTGAACAGCGGGCCGCCATAGACCTCGACGCCGGCCTGCTGCCAACCGCTCGTGCCGGTGTCGGGGGAGGGCTTGAGTTTGAACGACGGGGAGTCGGTGTGGGCTCCGACGATGCGGAACGGGCTCGTCGCGGTCGCCGCCTCCGGACGGATCCAGGCGATGATCGCACCGTCGCGCACGACGTAGTGCCGGCCCGGCCCGGTCGGCCAGTCGGCGGTCTCGCTCAGCCCGACGAAGCCTGCGGCGTCGAGGCGACGGGCCGCCTCGGCGGCGGCGTGGTACGACGACGGCGAGGCCGTGATGAGGGAGGAGAGGGAGGCGAGGTGGGCGTCGGTGGCGTCGTTCGTGGGAGTCATCGTTCTCTAGACTGCCGCACCGTAGGCTCGGGTGTCATGCGCCTGTACCTGATCCGCCACGGCCAGACCCCCGCGAACGTCGAGGGGCGGCTCGCCACGGCGGCTCCCGGCCCGGGGCTGACGGAGCGCGGCGTGGAGCAGGCGGCGGCTCTGCCCGCGGCGCTCGCCGACGCGGGCATCGAGGAGATCCGCGTCTCGACGCTGGTGCGCACGCATCTCACCGCTGCGCCTCTGGCCGCGTCGCTCGGCTTGACCCCGGTGGTGGACGGCGGGTTCCGCGAGATCGAGGCGGGCGACCTCGAAGACGCGACCGACGAGGAGTCGTACAAGCTGTTCCTCGACCCGATCTACGCCTGGGTGGCGGGCGATCTCTCGCCCCGCATCCCCGGCGGCCCGAGCGGTGTCGAGTTCTTCGCGCGCTACGACGCTGCGGTCGCCTCGCTCGCGGCGACCGGTATCGCGGTCGGCGCCGTCGTCAGCCACGGCGCGGCCATCCGCATCTGGGCCTCCGCACAGGACCCCGCGCTTCCCGCCGCCTTCCTGACGACGCACAACCTCGACAACACCGGAATCGTCGCGCTCGACGGCTCGCCGTCCGAAGGGTGGCGGATCGCATCGTGGGCCGGCGACCCGGTCGGCGGCGAGACCCTCGCGGATGCGGCGGCGCCGGACCCCACGGGCCAGCGCTGACCTTCGTCTGCTGTCGCTTGCGGCGGGCGCCCGTCGTTTCGGCGAGCCCCTGTGTTTTCGGCAGGCCCCCGTCGTTTCGGCAAGCCCCCGTGTTTTCGGCAGGCCCCCTCCGTTTCGGCGAGCCCCGCATCCCCGGCACTCTTACCCCTCCGTTTCGGCGAAAACCCGTCGAGCCGCATCAGGGGTTGTGCCGAAACGACGGGGGCCGCCGGCGACGCCCGGTGCGCCGGCGCTAATTGAGCGACTCGAGGAACGTGCGGATCAGATCGGTCACCTCGTCGACGGGCAGCAGCGACGACGCGTGGTCCTGGCCGACGAGCTCGAAGAAGCTGCCGTGCGCCATGCGCCGCGCGGCCTCCTGCGACTGCCGGTACCGGTCGGGATCGTCGGTGCCGGCGAGCAACAGCGTCGGCACCGTGATCTTCGACGCGCCCTCGATTCCGAGCGGCGGAGCCGACTCCAGCCCTTCGAAGTAGGCGCGGAGGGCGACCGGGTCGTTCTGCTGGAAGGCCAAAGCGGTGGCGGCGTCGATGCGGCGGTGACGGTGCGCGCCCCAGGCCTTGATGAAGCCCTCCATGCCGCCGGTCTCGAGCGCCTCGCGCCAGGTCGGGAAGAAGGTCCGCCCGATCTGGTCGGTCATGGCCTCGAACGAGCCGCCGATTGTGGTGAGGGTGCGGAGCCGCTCCGGGGTGCCGGCGGCCATCCGAAGCCCGATCCGCGCCCCGACCGAGTACCCGACGTAGTGGACGGGCCCGAGGTCGACGGCGTCGAGCACGCTCTCGACGTCGCCGATGAACGCCGGCGGCAGGTACGACGAGACCTCGTGAGGTTTGCCGCTTCGGCCGTGCCCGCGCAGGTCGAGGGCGATGACCGTGAAGTCGCGTTCCAGGTCTTTCAGGTAGCCGAGGCCGCGCCAGGTGCCCTTGGAGAGCCCCGATCCGTGCACGAGCAGCAGCGGTTCGCCCGAACCGCCCACCTCGTACGCGATCTCGGTGCCGTCGGTCGGATTGCTCGTTGTGCCCCGCATGCACCCATTCTGGCGTGAGGAGCGAGCATCCTTGTCCCCATGACCCTTGGCTACTCGAGTGACCAGATCCGACAGGCGGAGAAACCTCTGCTCGACGCAGGCGTTCCGCTGATGCAGCGGGCCGCCGACGGGCTCGCGGACGAGATTCGGCGGGTGCTCGAGAACCGCGGCACGACGCCCGGGGTGGTGCTCGTGCTCGCGGGCAGTGGCGACAACGGCGGCGACGCGCTCTACGCCGCGGCACGGTTGGCCGCGACCGGCGTCCGGGTGCGCATCCTCACGACAGGCACGAGATGGCACGAGGATGCCCTGGCCGCTGCCATCACGGCGGGCGCCGACGCCGGCGACCGGCACGCCGAACCCGGCACCCCTGCGTTCGAAGCCCTGCTCGACGGGGCCGACGTCGTCGTGGACGGGATCCTCGGCATCGGCAGGACGGACAGCCCGGCGCTCCGGGGCCGAGCGCGCGACGTCGTCCAGGCGGTCCGGCCGAGCGTCCTCCGTCGGATGTCGGGTGCGCCGGTAGTCGTCGCCGTCGACATCCCGAGCGGGATCGGATCCGACGACGGGGCCGTGCCCGACCCCCTCGTGCTGCCCGCCCTCGTGACCGTCACGTTCGGGGCGGTGAAGGCGGGGCTGCTGCTGCCTCCGGCGTCGGGTCTCGCGGGCCGGATCCACCTCGTCGAGATCGGCTTGGACCTCGACGGGGTGGACCCGGTCGTCCACACCGACTAGCAGCGCGCCGCGCGCCGCGCGACGCATCGCGGACTCCGAGACGCGCCGCGGCACGGTGCGGTGACCGGGATACGTCGCGCGGCGGCCCGGCTAGTTCTTGCCGACGACCGAGAGCGGCTGCGTGATCGACTCCAGCGATTTTCGTTCTGCGTCCACCCCGAGGATCGCCGCCACGATGCCGCCGGCGATCATGATGCCGGCACCGAGGAAGTATCCGATCGTCAGGGGGCCACGATCGGTGCCGTCGCCCACGAGGATTCCGTAGATGAGCGGTGCGACCGACCCGAAGATCTGGCCGATGGCGAAGAAGTACGAGATGACCTGCGAGCGGATCTCGAGCGGGAAGATCTCCGACACCGTCAGGTACGCGCTCGACGCTCCTGCCGAAGCGAAGAAGAACGCGACGCACCAGAAGATCGTCTGCGTCACCGCGTTCAGCACGCCGGCGCTGAAGAGCCCAGCCGAGACGGCCAGCACGATGCCGGAGATGACGTAGGTCGCGAAGATCATCTTGCGACGGCCGATCGAGTCGAACAGCGGGCCGAGCACCAACGGGCCGATCAGGTTTCCGATCGCGAACGGGAAGAAGTACAGGCCCGTGAGGCCGACGTGGTAGAAGTTCGTGAGCACCAGGGCGTACGTAAAGAAGATCGCGTTGTAGAGGAACGACTGCGTGATCATCATCGTCAGCCCGGTGACGGTGCGCTTGGGGTAGACGTGCCACAGCACGTGCCAGATCTGCGAGAACGGGATGCTGTCGGTGCGCTTGACCTCCATCGCTTGGCTGTCGTCGACCGGCTCGAGCACCCCTCCTTCGCTCTGCACGCGACGCTCGATCTCGTCGACGGTGTCTTCCGCCTGCTTCTCGTAGCCGTGGGTCATGAACCAGCGCGGGCTCTCGGGGATGTTCTTCCGCAGGAAGATGATGGCGATGCCGATGACCGGACCGATGAAGAACGCCAGGCGCCAGCCGACGTTGGTGGCGAAGTAGTCGTCGTTGAGGAAGAAGAGGTTGGCCGCCGCACCGATGGCGGCGCCGCCCCAGTACGTGCCGTTGATGGCGATGTCGACGCGACCACGGTACTTCGACGGAATGAGCTCGTCGATGGCCGAGTTGATGGCGGCGTACTCGCCTCCGATGCCGAGGCCCGCGACGAAACGGAACACGAACAGGAACCACATCGCGGGCGAGAGGCCGGCGACGCCCGATCCGATCAGGTAGATGACCAGTGTCAGGATGAAGAGCTTCTTGCGGCCGAGCTTGTCGGAGAGACGTCCGAAGACCAGCGCTCCGACGACCTGACCGATGAGGTAAGTGGTGCCGAGGGCGCCGACCTGGCCCGACGACATGTGGAACTCGCTCGCGAACCCATTGGCCGCGACGATCTGGATCTCGAGCCCGTCGAGGACCCAGGACACTCCGAGGCCGATGATGATCGACCAGTGGAACCGGGTCCAGGGCAAGCGGTCCATTCGGGCCGGGACGAGGCTCCTGACGGGCCCGCCGCTCCTCGCGTCTGTGGTGGATGTCGACATCCGAGTGCTCCCTCCGCACGACTGCGACGGCCGTGGGGGCCGACCGGTTGCACGATAGTCCCGAGGTGAGCCCCGAGGACCGCTCAGTTCGGCAGGGGCTTTCGCGACGACACGAGGCCGTCCCGAGCGATCACGGCCGCGGCGGTCGCGGCGACGTGCTGGCTGAGACGCAGCTCGCCCGGCGTGCCCTGATAGTCCAGGATCGTGTACTGGCCGCAGGTGATGGTCTGAGCGGGGGCCCCGAGCTTCTGCAGGGGGCTCGTGCCGTAGACGCTGCGGTCGTCGGTCACCAGGTACGAGATGTCCTGCCCCCGGTCGTCGGCGGCGTTCTCGAGCCAGACGTGGGCGCCGTAGCCGGATCCGATCTGCAGCAGCTTCACACTGGAGTCGCCGTAGGCCTGGAGGGCGCGGATGGTCCAGAACTCGCCGGCCCCGGTCAGGTCGCGGCCGCCGATCCAGTTGGAGAGGCAGGTCGCCGGGGCGTACGCCTGGGTCGAGGGCGCGGTCGTGGTCACGCGCACCGAGGCGACGCCGATCACGGCGCCCGCGATGAGCGCGACCGCGAGGATCCGGCGGCCCATCGGGGCCGAGGCCCCGTCTCGGGGAAGCGCCACCCCGGACCGTTCGGGGAACCGCTCGAGCGCGTGCACGAGCAGCACCACGGCCGAGCAGGCCGGCGCGAAGAAGAGCGGCATCAGGTAGCGGGTGGCGGTCTCGCCGAGGACGACGGACCCGGCGACGGTGACGAGGATCGAGACGGCGGGAATCACGAGCCCGAGAGCGATCCGCGTCGGCCAGCGTCGCACGAGGGCGACGATGGCGAGCGCGAAGGTGCCGGCGAGCGCCACGGCCAGGAGCGTCATCTCGATCGAGCCCTGCCAGCCGGCGGCGGTGCCGAAGAACTCGTCGATGAACGTCTGCGCGCTCCGGTGCCACGCGCCGAGGTGGAAGTACGCGCCCATCGATCGGGCGATGTGGGCCCTGAACGGCACCCGCAGCAGGTAGCCGACGAGAGTCGCCGCCACGAGGACCGCCGTGGGAACGAGGGCCGCACGGAGAGGGAACGATCGCCGGCGAAGCAGAAGAGCGAGGGTGAGGATGCTCGGGGCCACCGCCCAGAGGAGGATCAGTGGGTTCGACAGCACGGCCAGCGCCGTGACGATCCCGAGCCCGACGAGTGCGGCGCGCCTGCTCCGTGCGCTCCGGCCCGCCACGCTCGCGATCACGAGGGCGAACGAGGCGACCATCGCCAGCGTGGTGCCGTAGTAGTACGACGTGGTCAGGAAGAGCGACACGAGTTCGAGCCCGTCGCGCCCGGGATCGTGTTCGAGCAGGGTGCCACCGAGCAGGATGGCCACCGGGACGAGGGCGACGAGGATGCGCGTCAGGCGACCTGCATGCCGGGCCACGACGGCGACGAGGCCGCGGAGGAGGGCGTAGAGGGCGACGACGATCACGAGCGCGTTGACGAGCATCGCCGCGTGCGGGTCGGGGAAGAAGAGCGAGACGGCCGCGTAGACGGGGATCTCGGGGACGAAGAACAGGACGGACGACAGGGCCCAGTCGAACGGCTGCCCCTCCCGGAGCGAGCGCTCGATCAGGGGCATCAGAACGGAGTCGCCGTTCGTGAAGAACACGACCGATCGGGCCGAGAGGACGACGTGGGCGAGGGCGGCGAGACCCAGCACCAGCGCAGCGGCGCCACCGCCGAGTTCGAGGGCGACCGAGCGGATACGGGAGTG
Source organism: Frondihabitans cladoniiphilus (assembly GCF_039544345.1). NCBI lineage: Bacteria > Bacillati > Actinomycetota > Actinomycetes > Micrococcales > Microbacteriaceae > Frondihabitans > Frondihabitans cladoniiphilus. The sequence goes on along the minus strand of NZ_BAABLM010000004.1, from coordinate 187,621 downwards.
GCCGGCGGGGGGAGCGAGGAGCGTGTCGCTGCCCGCGGACGAGCGGGGCGACACGGTGCGGTGGAGCTGCATCCTTCGAGATTCTTCGCATCCGCTATGAGCCGACTGGACTTCCGATGACGGTTCGGTAACGAGTGGGGGCACGACGAAGACCCCGATCGAGCGAGCCGATCGGGGTCTTCGGGTGATGCGGTGCCGCGAGGACGCGGCGCCGCGGGATCTCGTCGCTAGTCGGCGAGGATCGTGTAGAGCGCGCGGCGCAGCTCGTCGATCTTGGCCTGACCGGCAGCACGCTGCTCGGGGGTGGCGTCGAAGGCGAACTGCTTGATGACACCGGCGAGCTTGACGGCACTGCCGATGAACTCGTCGTGCGGGCCCTCGACGGCGGTCGCGTCGGACCAGGCCTTGGCGATCTCCTCGCCGTGCTCGGCCACGTAGGAGCGGCCGGCCTCGGTCAGGTCGAAGGTCGACTGGCGACCCTCGCCGGACTCGACGATGAGGCCCTCGTCGACGAGCTGGGCGAGCGTCGGGTAGACCGAGCCGGGGCTCGGCTTCCAGGCGCCCTCGGTGCGCTCGCCGATGGACTTCATCAGGCCGTAGCCGTTGGCGGGGGCGTCGGCCAGGAGCGACAGGATCGCGAGGCGGACGTCGCCCTTACGAGCACGGCCGCGGCCGCCGCGACCGGGGCCGAAGCCCGCGGGGCCGCCGAACCCGGGGAAGCCCGGGAAGCCGGCGCCGGGGCCGAAGCCGCGACCGGCACCCTGGCCGAAGCCCGGGCCGAAGCCGCGGCGACGAGCGCCGAAGCCGGGGCCGAAGCCCTGGCCGCCGAAGCCCTGTGCGCCGAAGGCGGCGGCGCGCCCGTCGGAGTCGTGGTGGTGGTGTTCAGGAGTGAAGTGGTTGTGTCGGGTACCCATGAGGTACTCCTTTCGGTTGAATGTCGGGGACCGCCTTCGGTGGCGATAGCTCAAAGATATATCGTGATAGTTCGTTAAGTCAACACCGACTTCGAAATCTTTTCGCGGGATGCTCTGGCAAGCTGTCGGGATGGCATCCGACTCCTCCACCTCCGTCACCGTCACGCGCGTTCGCGGCACGGGGATCGCCAAGGGCACCTACGTCCGGGTCAGCACCATCGGAGACTCGGGGGAGCGGCCCTTCGTGCTCGTGCCCGGCATCGGGGTCGCCAGCAACTACTTCGAACGACTGGCGCCGAACCTCAATGAGTTCGGCCCCGTGCACGCTCTCGACCTCCCCGGATTCGCCGGGGTCGCGCATCCCGCCGAGGCTCTCAGCATTCGCAAGTACGCCGACCTCGTCGGGCGGGTGATCGACGAGATGCAGCTGAACGATCCGGTCGTCGTCGGGCACTCGATGGGCACTCAGGTGGTGACCGACCTCCTCGCCCGTCGGCCGGACCTGACGACCGCGGTGCTGATCGGGCCGGTGATCAACCCGCGCGAGCGGAGCATCGGGCGGCAAGCGGTCCGGTTCCTCCAGTCGGCCTGGCACGAGCCGGGCGACGTCAAGTTCCTCGCCGTCACGGCCTATCTGCTCTGCGGGCCGAAGTGGTTCTCGCGCATCCTGCCGAAGATGATGCGGTTCCCGATCGAGCGCGCCCTGCCGAAAGTCCAGGCCGACACCCTCGTGATCAGGGGCGAGTTCGACGCCGTCGCCCCGCGCGAGTGGGTCCGACGGGTCGGCGAGCTCCTGCCGTCGTCGCGCCTGTGGGAGATCCCGGGTGCAGCCCACTCGGTGATGCACGCCCACGCCGAAGAAGTGGCGCGGCTGTGCGTCGAGCACGCCGAGCAGCCGCTCGAGTACGACGAGGGCGGGGTCCTCCGCAGGCTGACGCACGACCAGGCGAGTCAGAGGCGTCGGGCGTCGGCGGATCCCGATCTGGGCGACGTGACCAAGGCCGTCGCGGGCCGGTTCGTCGAGGCGGTCGGAATGCTGACCGAGGACGACGAGACCATCGCCAAGGGGAAGACCGACCACGCCGAGGCGATGAAGTCCGCCCACGAGAAGGGCGACGCGGAGTCCGCCTGATCGCACCGCTCGCCGACGGGGCGGGTGCCGTCAGTGGTAGTTCGACGGCCAGTCGAAGGCCGGCTCGGCTCGGACGACCTGACCGGCCGGCGCCACGACGAGCTCGATGCTGTCGAGGTCGTGCAGCACGATCGACGACGGGTCGCCGAGACGCCTCTCGCCATCGACGAACACGGTCAGGGTCTGGGTGAGGTCGCCTCCGCTCGCGCCGATGTGGCGCGCGTCGAGCCGCACGTCCCACTCGGTGAAGAACTGCCCCAGCGTGAAGTCGTGCACGACGGGGGATTCGACGTGGATGATCCCCGACGTGTTGTGGGTGTGGAGGCTGGTGGCGAAGTGCTGCGCCTCGTCGAGACCGATCTGGCCGGGCACCGTCACCGGATGCCCGTCGACGACGATCGAGAGATGCGCGTGGATGTGCTCGGCGAGCTTCTGGCCGTAGACGTTGTCGAGACGAGCGAGAGCGGCGCGGGCATCCTTCGTGCCGAGACCTTCGGGAGCCGGCCAGGGCGCCTCGGTCGCCGCACCGTGGGAGAGATCGACCGCGGTGGCGCGCTCGTGGGCGACGACGGCCGCCGACACGATGCCGAGGATCGCCAGGAGGGCGACGACCACGAGGAGGAGCCGGGCCTTGACGGCCGCCGCGGGGGCGGGCATGGCTCAGTTGCCCTGGCCGGCGATGAGCGGGGCCAGGAGCCCGAGCACCCAGACGCCGAGGAACACGGCGGAGGCGACGAAGAGGTAGACGCTGCGACGCCGACCGGGCTGCCCGGGGCCGCTGCCCCAGAGCGCCGAGCGCTGGACGACGGTGCGGGCCTCGGACACGATCTTGGCGACTTCGGAGTCGGTGCGGTCGTACGTGTTCTGCTCGTCGAGGGCGACGATGCGCTCCGCTTCGTCGAGCGTCATGCGAACGGTGCTGCGACGGGGGCGGGTGGGCATGATCCCAGCGTGCCACTCCTCGGCTGGGCGTGCATCCTGGGGAAGGACGCAGCGTGCCACGCGGCGGACCCGACGAGAGGAATCACGATGAGCGACGACACGAAGTGGGACGACGGTTTCGTCGAGGACGAGGAGAACCTGAAGGAGGACCTGGCCATCGTGTCGGGTGACGGCGACCCCGTGCCCGACGAGGTGAAGGGGTTCGACATCGACATCACGGAGGGCGACGGTCCGCTGCTGGAAGGCGGCGACGACGTCGACACGGGGTCGGCGGGCGGGCACCGCGCCGGGCTCTGAGGCGGCTGCCGGCCCTCGGGTCGCACATCGCGAGTGATTCGCCGCGCCGGCCCCGCAGCCGCCCGTCGGTGCGTGGGGCCGGGCGCTGATCGCTCGCGATTTGCGCACCCTGGAGAAGCTGCCGTCTACAGGGGCTGCCTTCTACAGGGGCTGCACCCCGAACGCCGTCGCCAGCCGCTCGATCTTCTGCGCGCGGCCGAGGCGGGGGAGGTCGCTGCCGTCGCGAATGATGCGGCCCCGGCTCTCGAAGTCGGCCAGGAAGTCGCGGGCCCACGCGGTGTCGGACGGCGTGGGGCTGATCACCTCGTTGATGACCGGCAGCTGCTCGACGTCGAGGCAGAGTTTGCCCGTCAGGCCGAGCGCGACGGCGACGGACGACTGCTCGCGGAGCACGCCGTGGCTCGAGCCGACCGTGGGGCCGTCGATCGGGCCGGGCAGATTGCCGATGCGCGACGCGATGACGAGCCGGGAGCGCGGGTACGCCATGGCCATGTCGTCCGAGCTCGTACCCGTGTCGCGGCGGTAGTCGCCGCTGCCGAACGCGAGACGGAACGCCCCGCGCGCGCTGGCGATCGACGGCGAGACCTCGATGCCCAGAGCGGACTCGACCAGCGGCAGCACGGCGTGGTTGCTGCCGAGCCGGTCGTAGGTCTCGGTGACGTGCTCGGGCACCTCGGTCTTGGCGAGCATCACGCCGAGGAGGCCCGGCAGGCCGCGAAGGGCGTCGACGTCGTCCGACCAGAACGGCGTCGAGTGGTCGTTGATGCGCACCCAGGCGCTCCCTCCCGCCTCGAGCCAGCGGACGACGTCGTCGCGGGCCTCGGGCTTGCGCTTCGGGTCGACCGCGTCTTCGATGTCGAGGACGATCTGGTCGGCGCGGGACCGGGCGGCGGTGTCGAATCGGGCCGGGTCGGTGCCGGGGACGAGGAGCCAGGATCGCGCGATCTCGGCGTCGGGACGCGGCTTCGGGGTGGTCGGGTCGGTCTCCGGGCTGTTCGCAGGAGAGGGGGTGTCGCTCATCGGGCCTCGTACTCGTTCGTCGTCGATCGGTCCCTCTACGCTATCGGCCCCGGGGGATCCCATGTGCGGCCGGGGGTCGCGGGGTTGCGCACACGCGGCGAGGGACCCCCACTCGCGGCCCGGAGAGGGGTACTGTCCGCCAGGAACACCGATCACGAGGAGCTACGCATGACGGATCCGAACACGCCTGGCCACGAGGGGAACCCCTCCTCGCCGGTGCTGAACGACGAACGGCCCGGCTTCGACGAGCCCGGCACCGACACGGTTTCCGACGAGACGCGCACGGACGCTCCGCAGTCCGAGTCGGCGGCGTTCGACGAGCCTTCCGTCGACGACGAGCACGCTGCCCCGTCCGACGAGCACGCTGTGTCATCCGACGAGCACGCTGCCCCGTCCGACGAGCACGAGGCCGTGCCCGCCGCCGACGCGATCGGATCGGGGGATGCCGCCGCCGCCTCTTCCGCCGAGGTCACGCCGACCCGCGCCTGGTCCGTCGGCTCCGCGGACTCCTCGCACGAGACCGCTGCCACGGCGGCCCCCGCCTCGTCCGAGACCCCCGCCTCCTCCGAGACCGCCGCCGCGTCCGTCGCCTCGAGCGAGCGCCCCGAGCAGACGGCGCCTCCGCTGTCGCCCCCGGCCACCTCCGTGCCGGCGTCCGCCCCCGGCGGACCGCTGCACGACGACAGTGCGTTGCGCGCCGCCGAGGCGGCCCGAGCCGGCGAGACCGGCGAGACCCGTGCATCCCACGGCACCGAATCGGCGGCAGCCGGCCCGAGCAGCGCGGCTCCCGCCGAGACCCCCGCCGCGGCCAGCACCTCCGCGCCCCTCGACCAGGACGACGTCGGAGACACCCGCATCGTGACGCCGAACGGCGCGCGCTCCTCGGCCGCTTGGACCCCGCCGCCCGCGCCGGCCTCGCCGACCGAGTACGCGGCACCCGCCGCGGCAGCCACGCCCACCCCCTACGCCCCGCCGACCGGTCAGGCGACCACCGCGATCCCCGTGGCCCCCGCGACCGGGACCATCGGCACCTCGCCTGCGGAGCGCCTCGGCTTCGGCGACCAGATCGCCGGCGGCGAAGACGGCTTCACGCCGGAGGAGATGGCTCAGCGTCGCGCGTTCCGCGACGAGATCGCCTTCCGCCAGAAGCAGGAGTTCGCCGGGATCAACTTCGGCAGCGCCTTCTTCGGCTGGCTCGCCGCCGTGGGTCTCGCGGGCATCCTCTACCTGATCGCCGGCGGCATCACTCTCGCCACCGGTCTCGCCTCGACCTCGATCATCACCGGGTCCAGCCGCGAGATCCGGTCGCTCGGGTCGGTCTTCGACACCGACACCTTGCGCATCACGGCGCTCGTCGTGTTCCTCGTCATCGTCTTCGTGTCGTACTTCGTCGGCGGATTCGTCGCCGGCCGCATGGCGCGCTTCTCCGGTCTCAAGCAGGGCCTCGCGGTCTGGCTCTGGGGCGTCGTGATGTCGATCATCGTCGGCGTCGTCTTCGTCGTCCTGGCCAGTCAGAGCGAGCGCTTCACGTCGCTCGGAACCAACGCGGACGGCTCCGCCCTCTCGCTCAGCGACCTGACCAGCGTGCTGGCGATCGTCGCCGAGGCGCTCCTCGTGGTGCTCTCGCTCGGCGGCGCCCTCGTCGGAGGGCTCGCGGGCATCCGCTTCCACCGCCGCGTCGACCGTTTCGGTTTCGAAGAGGTCTGATCGGCCGCAGCCGCACCGAGTCACACCGAGTGGTCCGTTCCCGGGCCCGACCGCCGTGTCGGAGCCCCGGAGCGGACCTCTCGTCGTCGGGGGATCAGTCGTGCGTGGACCGCGGGGTCACTGTTCCGTGAAGTAGGCGACGGTGGCCGGGGCCTCGAGGCCGGCGAGCAGGTGCACGTACACCTGCCATACGTCGTCGAAGAGCACCTCGCGGTCGATGTGCTGGTCGTACCAGCGCACGAGGTCCGCCCGGCCGACCCGTGCATCCTCCGCCCGGTAGTCGACGGCCACGACCTCGCCCTCGACCCGGGTGGTGCGGCGGCGGCCCAGGACGCGCCCCGTCGCCCGCTCGACGAAGACCGATTCGTCGGTCACGGCATCGAGCGGGGGATGCGCGGCTCCGCTGCCCGCGCCGGCCACGTCGACCGCCCCGACCGGGCTGCCCTCGGACGGCCCCACCACGCGCGTGCCGACGTGCGCCGACACGACGTGCGCGTGCGGCGGCAGCGATTCGGGCAGGCTCGTGTCCTGCCCTTCCGACGCGTCGCGGACCGCGCGCTCGGCCGACTCGCGGATCCGATCGCGGAGGGCGTGGCAGGAGGAGGCGACGTCGCGCATCCAGGTCTCGAGGCGCCCTCGGTCGTCGGCCGTCAGCGAGTCGTCGCCCGGCGGCATGGCCGCGGTGAAGACGCCGATCTCGGGCAGGGTCTCCCACTCGAGCGAGAGGCGGGCGAACGAGCCGGCGCGGGGCATGAGCAGGAGGCGACTGGTGGTGAGCGTGGCCGCGAAGTGCAGCTCGGGGTCGGAGAGCAGGCCGTCGATGTCGACCGCTGCGCCGAAGACGCGATCGGGCAGCACGAGGCCGACGGTCAGCTCGTGCCAGAGGGCGGCGGAACCGAGCGAGGGGGATCGGGTCACGACGGTCGCCTCACTTCCGGAGCAGGAGGGGGAAGACGACGATGGCGAAGACGAAGAACACGGCCGACGCGCCGAACACGATCCAGGTCGAGCGCGGGAGGGTCGTCTGACCGGAGTCGGCCTTGCGGGTGAGGCGGCGGTGGCGACCGACCGCCTGGACGGCGACGATCACGACGATGGCGGCGATGAGCAGGCCGACGAGCAGGTATTCCACGGCCTCAACTATCGCAGGCTCGAGGCGGCATCGGGTCCGTCGAGCGGCCCGCACGGGTCGAGGGGATCGGTTTTAGCCGGAAAGTGATCTGATTGGTCGTCAATCTGGACGAACTCTTTCCTCTCGCTAAAGATTTTGGCTAGTGTGGCATAGCGACTCGGCTGGTTACCGAGCGCACTGCGTCGATGAGGACGAGTCGGTCGTCGTTCTCCTGATCCGAGTGCCGCCCGGCTCGTAACCCCTCTCGACGTCGACATGCCCCCGATGCCTTCTGGCTCGGGGGCATGTTCGTCGGGCCGCGCGGACGAGGTGCCGACCCGCTCCGGGTGAAAAGGGCCTCCGGGATGGACGCGGACCCCGCTGTGGGGTAGAAACGAGTACACCTCGCCTAAAGGATCAGGTAGGCGAGTCGGCGGCGCGGGACCTCCTCCGGGGTCCCGCGCCGTGTCTGTGCCCGCCGGCTCAGCGACCCGCGGCGTAGCCCTGCGAGCCGCGCGAGGTCGCGGCCGCCCGCAGGAGGCCCGTGGCGGGATCGACGCCCACCATCGAGAGCCGCCCGAGAGCCCAGTCGCCCGCTCTCGTGATCCGGTGCCCCCGTCGCGCGAGGCCGTCGAGCACGTCGGCGCCGAGACGGGTCTCGACGACGAGCCCCGCGGGCTCCCAGGTGCGGGGCCAGAACGAGCCCGCCAGGTGCGTCGTGTGGAACATCGGGGCGTCGATGGCCTGTTGGGGGTCGTAGCCGCCGACGATTGTCCGCAACAGGTAGAGCAGCTGCCACTGGTCCTGCTGATCGCCGCCCGGTGTTCCGAGTGCTTCGGCCGCGCGGCCGTCGACGAGCAGCATCGTGGGGCTCAGCGTCGTCCGCGGCCGTCGCCCCGGACGCAGGCGGGACGGCGACGATTCGTCGAGCCACGACATCTGGAGCCGCGTGCCCAGGCAGAAGCCCAGTTCGGGGATCGTGGGCGACGACTGCAGCCAGCCTCCGGACGGGGTGGCGGACACCATGGTGCCGAACCGGTCGACCACGTCGACGTGGCAGGTGTCGCCGCGCGTCTCGCCGGTGACGCGGACCGTGGGCTCGCCGGTGCCCGCCCGCCCGCTCGTCGGCGACGCGTGCTCCTCGACGAGGGGCGGCAGGAACGCGGTGCGCCCGGGCACGCGGCCCGGTCGGAACTCGGTCGAGGCCTCGGGCCCGATCAGGGCGGCCCGCTCGCGGGCGTACTCGGGCGAGAGGAGCACGTCGAGGGGCACCGGCTGCTCGTCGGGCCCCGGGTCGCCGTAGTAGGCGTCGCGGTCGGCGAGGGCGAGCTTGAGCGCCTCGGTGATCGTGTGCACGCCGAGCTCGGTGGACGGGTCGAGGTGCTCGTCGTCGAACGTGTCGAGGATCGCCAGCGTCTGGAGCAGGACCGGCCCCTGGCCCCAGGCGCCCGTCTTCGCCACGGTGACGCCGCGGAACGCCAGGGTCGTCGCCTCTTCGACCGCCGGGGTGAACGCGGCCAGATCGGAGGCCCGGAGCACCCCGGCGTGGTCGCCGCCGGTCGAGTGCCGGTGCGGCGTCGCCACGAAACGCTCGATGGCCTCGGCGACGAACCCCGAGCGCCAGGCGTCGAGGGCCCCGAGGATGCGCGCCTCGCGCCCCGCGGTCGAGTCGCCGAGAGGGGCGGCGGCCTCGTCGCCCGCTGCCAGGAGTCGTTCGAGAGTGCGGGCGTACGCCTCGTTCGTCACGATCGAGTCGGGCTCCGGCGGCTCGCCGTCGACGAGCCACTGATCGCGCGAGGTGGGCCAGTGCTCGGTGAAGAGCTCCTGCACGGTGGCGATGGTCCGCGCGGCGGACGGGAGCAGGGGATGCCCGTTCCGTGCGTAATGGATGGCGTGCTCGAAGACGCCGCGGAGCTCCCACGTGCCGTGCTCGGCCAGCAGCATCAGCCACGACGGCACACCCCCCGGCACGGTCGCGGCCAGGGCGCCGGCACCCGGCACGAGGTCGAGGCCCTCCCTGCGGAAGTGTTCGATCGTCGCCCCCTCGGGCGTCGGCCCCTGCCCCGAGACCACGTGCGGCCCCGGGTCGTCGGCAGTGGAGTAGATCAGGGACAGGTCGCCGCCCGGCCCGTTGAGGTGCGGTTCGACGACGTGCAGCACGAACGCCGCGCTCACCGCGGCGTCGATCGCGGTGCCGCCCCGCTCGAGGACGGACTGGGCCGAGGCACTGGCCAGCCAGTGCGTCGCGGCGACCATGCCGAAGGATCCGCGGAGGACAGGGCGCGTGCGGTGGGCGTCGGGGGGAGTGAAGGGCATGCCTCCATCGTGCCTCAGGGTGTTTCACCTTCGACTCAGGTCGGCCCCGTATGGTCGGTCGGCCCCCTCGAGGTGGGCCTCTCTGGAGGAGGACGATGGACCGCACACGACGCCAGGACGCCGCGCCGGCCGCAGAATCGGCCTCGCGCATCCTCGTCGTCGACGATGATCCGAACATCGTTCTCGGTCTCCGAACTGCCCTCGAAGCCGACGGCTACGAGGTCGCCGTCGCCGACGACGGTCTGAACGCTCTCTCCGCCGTCGCCTCGGCGAGCATCGATGCGATCGTTCTCGACGTCGGACTGCCCCGCCTCGACGGGCTGGCGGTGTGCCGATCGCTCCGCGGCCTTGGTCACAGAGTGCCGATCCTCCTGCTCACGGCACACGACCGACCTCGGGACCGGGTGAGCGGGCTCGATGCCGGGGCTGACGACTACCTCGGAAAACCGTTCGACCTCGACGAATTGCTGGCTCGGGTACGGGCGCTCGTCCGCCGGAATCGCCCACCCGATCGCGCGCGTCTGAGTCACGGTGAGTTGTGTCTCGACACGGAGCAGAGACTCCTCCTCTCCCCTCGGGACGCGATCGCTCTGACGCGGATCGAGACGGTCCTGCTGAAGCGGTTCTTCGAAGAACCGGGGCGGACCCATCCCCGAGCCTCGCTGGTCGAGGCCGTCTGGGGAGGTCAGGAAGGGCCGCGGTCGAACGCTCTCGAGGTCTACCTCAGTCAGCTCCGGTCCAAGCTCGCTCTCGCGGGTGCGGCGGGCCTCGTCGTGACCGTCCGGGGGCTCGGCTACCGGCTGGCCTCGTCGTGAGGCACCCTCGCGAGGGGAGCCTCAGAACACGACTCGCCGGCCTGTTGGCGGCCACGGTGGCGTCGGCCGTCCTTCTCATGGCCGGCATCGCCTACCTCGTCGTCGCGCGTCAGCTCGAGCGGGGTCAGGACGTCGCTCTACAGCGAGAAGCGACCCGGATTCAGAGGCTCGTCCAGGCCGGGTCGGAATTCCTCGCCTCTTCCTCGGATACGTGTCGCTATGCGAGCGAGCCGGCCTGTACTCGCCTGATCTCCGCCTCGGCGTCCCCCGAGTCCGGTGACGCGCCGTTGCGGGTGAAGTCGGAGGCCGTCGAGGTCGCTCGGGGGCGGCTCGCGGTCGCCTTCTTCACGGTTAGGGCGCCGGGACGTTCCGTTCGGGTCGTCGTCATGCCGACGGTTCCGGGAGAGGCCGTGATGGTCGGCCTCCCGATCACGACGGTGGACATCACCCTCGACCGCATCCGCGCCGTGCTGGTCGTCTTGGGTGCCGTCGGCGTCCTTTCATCCGCCCTGATCGGCTACATCGTGGCCGGCGTCGGCCTCCGCCCCGTCCGAACCCTGGCCGCCGCGATCGATCGAGTCGCGCGCACGCGCGATCCCCGCGAAAGCGTGGCCGTGGAGCGAGACGACGAACTCGGACGACTTGCACGGTCGTTCTCGGCCATGCTGTCCGAATTGGCGGCCGCGAACGCTGCTCAACAGCAGTTGGTGGCAGATGCTTCGCACGAACTCCGCACGCCGTTGACGAGCCTTCGGACGAACTTCCAACTTCTGGAGCGGCCGGATGCCCTCGCCGCAGCCACCCGAATCGAGCTCGTCCGTGCCGTCGACGACGAGCTCCGTGCCCTGCAATCTCTGGTCGGCGACCTGATCGATCTGGCGCACGGCGACGAGCTCGACGGCGATCGCGTCGAGGTCGACCTCGACGTTCTTCTGGAGGCAGCTGTCGCGACGGCCGGTCGCCACTGGGCTCGAGCCGCATTCCTGCTCCGTGGAGCGCCGGCGGACGGGGCCGCACTCGTCGTCTCCGGCGACCCCGAGCGCCTCGAGCGTCTCGTCAGCGTGCTGCTCGACAACGCCGGCAAGTACAGCCCCGACGGCGGCGATGTCGAGGTTCAGGCCTTGGCGACGGACACGGGGATCCGGCTCGTCGTGGCCGATCGCGGGGTCGGGATCCCTGTCGCCGACCTCCCGTACGTCTTCGACAGGTTCTTCCGGTCGCCGTCCGCGCGAAGCCTCCCCGGTTCGGGTCTGGGGCTCGCGATCGCCGATCAGATCGTCCGAGCCCATGGCGGCTCGATCAGAGCGGCGGCACGTCCCGGTGGTGGCACGATCGTGACCGTCGACCTCCCCGGCGCTTAACCCTGGCCTCATCCTCGCCCGGCAGTGTCGGCATATGGAAGAAAGTCATTCCCGCCGCCCCCTCCGCGTCGTCATCGGCGCCGGGGGCACCGGCGGCCACATCTATCCCGGTCTGGCGACGGCCGATGCGATCAGGATGCTCGTCCCGGACGCCGTCGTCAGCTTCTCGGGCACGGCACGAGGCCTGGAGACGATCCTCGTCCCGCGAGGCGGCTACCCGCTCGACACCGTGCCCATGCGCCCGTTCGTCCGCAGCCGGGGGGCGTCACGCGGGGCGTTTCCCTGGCACCTGGGCCGGAGCATCCTCGTGGCTCGTCGGCATTTGACGAGGGATTCGGTCGACGTCGTGATCGGCATGGGCGGATATCCGAGCATCCCCGTCGTCCTCGCGGCCCGCTCCCTCGGGCTGCCCTGCCTCGTCCACGAATCCAACGCGGTTCCGGGTCGGGCCAATGCGCTGGCAGCCCGGTTCGTAGCCCACGTCGCGACGGGTTTCCCCACGGAATCGAGTCGGTGGTGTCGAGCCTGCGAAGTCAGGCACGTCGGTGTGCCTCTCGATCGGTCCATCGAGGGAGCGGACGTCGATCGGGCGCGTGCCCGCGAGCACTTCGGTATGTCCGACGGACAGCGGCTGGTCGTGGTGAGCGGCGGTAGCCAGGGGGCGGCGAGTCTCGACGAGGCGGCGGTGCAGCTCGCCTTCCTCTGGAAGGACCGAAACGACGTCCGTCTTCTCGTGAAGACGAGATCGGGTGGCTCTGCCGCAGTCGTCGACCGACTGGAACGCGAGGGCGGGGAGCGGATCGCCACGGCCGTCGAATTCATCGATCGGATGGACTTCGCCTATGCGGCTGCCGACGCCGTCGTGGTCCGAGCCGGTTCCGCGACGGTGGCGGAACTGCAGCAGTCGGGCACGCCGGCCGTGCTGGTTCCTTACCCCCATGCGCCGGGCGACCATCAGACCTGGAATGCCCGTCTCCTCACCGATGCCGGCCAGGGCGTCCTGATCCCCGATCACGAACTCTCGGCCGAACGCCTCGCCGCCTCCCTGGACCGCCTCTTCGCGTCGTCCCGCACGCCCCCGCCGTCGAACTCGCCCCATACCGGAGCAGCCGAGCGTTTGGCGCGCTGGGCAATCGACCTCGCCTCCGCACGTCGCGGAATCGTCCTGTCACGAAAGGAAACCCGATGACCGTGTCGGCCCCCCACTTCATCGACCACTATTCCGGCTCGACCGTCCTGCTCACCGGAGCGGAGGGCTTCATCGGCTCGACTCTCGTCGACGAACTCCTGGCGGCGGGCGCGAGCGTCCGGGCACTCTGCCACTACAAGCCCTACGCCGAAGCCGGGTACCTGGCTCGCCACAGGGACAACCCTCGGGTGAGGATGCTCGTCGGCGACGTCCGGGACCCCCAGGTCGTCGATACCGCCGTCGACGGCGTCTCGACGGTGTTCCACCTCGCCGCCCTGGTCGGCATTCCCTACAGCTACGAGGCACCCGACTCCTACGTCCAGACGAACGTGGTGGGAACTCATCATGTGGCGGCAGCGTGTCGGAGGCATGGGGCGCGACTCGTCCACACGTCGACGTCAGAGGTATACGGCAGCGCGCGCAGCGTCCCTATCGGCGAGGATCACGTCCTCCAGCCGCAATCGCCCTACTCCGCCTCCAAGATCGCCGCAGACGCGCTGGCCCTGTCGTACTGGCACAGCTTCGAGACTCCGGTCGCCGTCTGTCGTCCGTTCAATACCTACGGCCCGCGGCAGTCGCCTCGCGCCGTGATCCCCGCCATCCTGACCCAGCTCCGGGCTGGAGCGGAGGAGATCCGACTGGGAGCGCTGACAACCACGCGCGACTTCACCTATTCGACGGACACCGCGCGGGGGTTCCTCGCTGTTGGAGCGTCCGACGCCGCCCTGGGTCGGGCCGTGAATCTGGGCACAGGACGCGAGATCGCCATCGGGCCACTCGCTGAGAAGCTCATCGAAATGACGGGAAGCGATGCGCGAATCGTCGTCGACGAGACCCGGCTCCGGCCCGAGGGCAGCGAGGTCGACCGCCTTCTGTCGGACAACCGCCTGGCGCAGAGGATCGCAGGGTGGCAGCCCGAGGTGGGACTCGAGGAAGGGCTCGAGCGCACCTGGCGCTGGATCCTGTCGAAGCCTCCGACAGCATCGGCCTACGCGGTCTGAAGGGACCGCCGAGGCGTGTCATGGAGCGGGCTCGCAGGAAGGGACTGTCGGAGGCCGGGAGTAGACACGTCTCATGACTTCCTCGAGCCCCGACCTCTCGCACCTCGAACTCGTTCCGCTGGCCGGCAGCGAGCGTCCGCCCGCCCCGGGGGCGGCGCCCGCTGCCGAGCCCCTCGCGCAGCACGCCGACGTCTCGGCGACCCTGGTGCTCCGTCGCCAGAACGCCGTCGACCCGGCCGTCCTCCGGGGCGGTGCCGTCGATCGCGAGGCCTATCTCCGCGATCACGGCGCCTCGCAGGCCGATCTCGACCTGGTCACCGCCACGCTCGAAGGCTTGGGCCTGACCGTCGACGAGGCGGACGCCCCGTCGCGGCGCGTCCGGGTCACCGGCCCGATGAGTACCGTCTCCGCAATCTTCGGCACGTCGCTCGAGTCCGTGACGAGCGAGGCTCCACTCGTGGGCGAGCACGGCGGCGAGGAGGCGGCGGAGGCACCGCGGGTGCAGCACCGTCAGCGATCGGGCGGGCTGAGCATCCCCCGCTCTCTCGACGGAGTCGTCACGGCCGTGCTCGGCCTCGACGACCGGCCCCAGGCGCGGGCCCAGTTCCGGATCGCGCCCGCGGCTGCGTCGACGTCGGTCAGGTACACCCCGGTGCAGCTCGGCGAGATCTACGCGTTCCCGGCCGGCACCGACGGCTCGGGGCAGACGGTCGCGATCGTCGAGTTGGGCGGCGGCTTCGGCCAGTCCGATCTCGACGCCTACTTCGGCGGCCTCGGCGTCGGCTCGCCGAAGGTCACGGCCGTCGGGGTCGACGGGGCGAAGAACGCCCCGGGGCAAGACCCTTCGGGAGCCGACGGCGAGGTCCTCCTCGACATCGAGGTCGTCGGGGCGCTCAGCCCGAAGGCGTCGATCGTCGTCTACTTCGCTCCCAACACCGACGCCGGGTTCGTCGACGCCGTCGCGACGGCGGCCCACGCGACGCCGACACCCGCCTCGATCAGCATCAGCTGGGGTCAGAGCGAAGACCAGTGGACGGCACAGGCGCGCCAGGCTTTCGACGAGGCCCTGGTCGACGCGGCGGCCCTCGGCGTCACCGTCACTGCGGCGGCCGGCGACAACGGCAGCTCCGACGGGGCGACCGACGGCAAGAGCCACGTCGACTTCCCCGCGTCGAGCCCGAACGTCCTCGCCTGCGGAGGCACCAGCCTGCAGGCGTCGTCCGGCACGATCGGCTCCGAGACCGTCTGGAACAACGGTTCCGGCCGCGGCGCGACGGGCGGCGGTGTGAGCGACGCCTTCGCCCTGCCGAGCTACCAGACCGGCGTCGGCGTGCCGGCCGCCCCCGCGGCGGGTGGCGGCCGCGGAGTCCCCGACGTGGCAGGCAACGCCGACCCGGCCACCGGGTACGAGGTGCTGGTCGACGGCCAGCGCACGGTCATCGGCGGCACCAGCGCCGTCGCTCCGCTCTGGGCGGCCCTCGTGGCTCGACTCGTGCAGGCCACGGGCTCGCCTCTCGGCCTGGCCCAGCCGAAGCTCTACGCGGCCGCGACGAGCTTCCACGACATCACGAAGGGCACCAACGGCAGCTACTCGGCCGGCCCCGGGTGGGACGCCTGCACAGGTCTCGGGTCGCCGAACGGCGAAGCCCTTCTGACCGCCCTCCGGGCCTCGGCGGCACCCGAGGCCTAGCATCCGTGGCATGACCTCCTCCCAGAACTCGAGCCTCGTCATCCTCGGGGCCAGCGGCGACCTGGCCTCCCGTCTCCTGATGCCCGGCCTCGGCGGCCTCCTCACCCACGAGCCGTCGAGGCGGGTCCAGTTGATCGGCGCCGGCGTCGAGACTTACACCGACGCCGAATGGAAGGCGCGGGTCAAGGCCTCCTTCGACAGCGAGAACGCGTCGGGTCCCGCCGTCGACGCGCTGCTCGAATCCACGGTCTACCTCACCGCCGACGTCACGAGCCAGGCCGATCTGCAGGAGCTCCTCGACGCGAGCGACGAGGCCCCCGCTTTGTACTTCGCCCTGCCCCCGGCCGTGACGGAGAAGGCCTGCGAGGTGCTGGCGACGATGGACCTCCCCGCCGGTCTCGCGCTCGCTCTGGAGAAGCCGTTCGGCACCGACGAGAAGTCGGCCGAGGCCCTCAACGAGCTCCTCCTGCGGGTCGTGCCCGAGAAACAGATCCATCGGGTCGACCACTTCCTCGGTCGCGCCACCGTGCTCAACCTGCTCGGGCTGCGCTTCGCCAACCGGCTCATCGAACCCATGCTGTCGAACCGCGACGTCGAGAACATCGAGATCGTCTACGACGAGCAGTTGGGTCTCGAGAACCGCGCCCGCTACTACGACCACGCGGGCGCCCTGGTCGACATGATCCAGAGCCACCTGCTTCAGGTCATGGCGGTCCTCGTCATGGAGGCGCCGGCAACGCTGGCCGCCGTCGACGTCCGCGACCAGAAGCAGCTCGCCCTCCGAGCCACCCGCCTCTGGAAGGACGACCCGAAGACGAGTCGCCGGGCCCGCTACACCGCGGGCACCATCGACGGCCGGTCGCTTCCGGCCTACGTCGACGAAGAGGGCGTCGATCCGTCGCACGAGACCGAGACCCTGGCCGAGGTCGTCGTCGAGGTGCGCAACATGCGCTGGGCCGGCGTCCCCATCATGCTGCGGTCGGGCAAAGCCCTGGCCTCCCACCGGCGCGAGATCATCGTGACCTTCAAGGCGCCGAGTCACGTCCCTCCCGAGTTCCACACCCTCAAGGCCCCCGACCGGCTCCGCATCTGCATCGCCCCCGACGAGATGTCGCTCGAGATCAACGTGAACGGGCCGGGCGACCCCTACGTCATCGACCGTGCCGAGCTGAAGGCCGAGTTCAATCCCGGCGACCTGGAGGCCTACGGCGAAGTGCTGCAGGGCATCCTCGACGGCGATTCCGCCCTGTCGGTGCGCGGCGACTCGGCGGTCGAGGGCTGGCGGATCGTGGCTCCCGTGCTCGCGGCGTGGAAGTCCGGCGAGGTCTCCCTCGACGACTACCCGGCCGGCAGCGACGGGCCGGGGTCGTGGCCGTCGGGGCTCGCCGAGTCGGCTCCGGCGGAGTAGCGTCCTCACCTGCCGTTGCCGCATCGGTCGTCGCAGTCCACGGCCTCCCGTGGACTCCAGAACACGCCGCTCAGCTTTCGTCAGGCACGCCGTTCCTGGAGTCGCCGCCGAACTCGACGCGGCGCGGCTCCAGAAGATGCGGGTCGAGCCGAACATGAGCGGCGTGTTCTGGAGTCGGCCGTGCCCGCGCCGGTCAGGAGGCGTCGGGCGCGTCCCCACCAGCACCGGCACCAGCGCCGGCGGCGGCCGGCTCGGGCACGATCCAGAGCCCCGAGCCGCTGTTGGCGAGCTCGGTCAGCTGAGCGACCCAGGAGCGGTTGACCGACGGCGTGCGGCTGCCGGCGAAGCGGAACGCCAGGTCGCAGTCGGGGTGGATCCAGACGCTCACGCGCCCCTCGGCGCCCGACATGTCCTCGCGCCACGAGAACACGAAGGATTCGCGGCGACGGAGCTTGGAGACGATCACGATCTGGAGGTGGGCGAGGGTCCTGTCGTCGAGATGGACCTCGAGCGGCACGGAGCCGTAGACGAAGGTGCCGATGGTGCTGCTTCCCCTCCATGACGCGGATCTGACCTCGTGAGGATACGGGGCCGAGCGAGTCGCCGTAGCCCCCTTGACTGGGCCCAGCGCGCGCTGGTAGTGCGCAGCTGCCGAGCCCGGGCCATGCCGGGGGTCGGGCCCGGGCATCCCCCGGCTCGCCCTCGAGACATGCGACGATCGTGGGATGCACGCCTCGACTCGTCCGACAGCCCTCGTCACCGGTGCCACCCGTGGAATCGGGCGCGCCATCGCCCTCGAGCTCGGCTCGACCCACCACGTGATCCTCGGTGGTCGGAGCGCCGCCGCCCTCGACGAACTGGCGGCCCAGCTGCCGTCGGCCGAGACCTGGGTGGCCGACCTCGAGCACGACGACGACCTCGGTTCGTTCGCCGCCGGGCTCGATCGGCTCGACGTCCTGGTGCACTCGGCCGGAGTGCTCGGCGGCACGACGGTGGAGAAGACCGACCGGGCCGAGTGGCGCCGGGTGCTCGAGATCAACGTCGTGGCGGTGGCTGAGGTGACGCGGTTGGCGCTGCCCGCGCTCCGGCGGGCCGAGGGCACGGTGATCCTGATCAACAGCGGCTCGGGATTCACGAGTTCGGCAGCGGGCGGCCTCTACGCCGCGAGCAAGTTCGCGCTGCGAGCGCTCGCGGACGGCCTGCGGGAGGAGGAGCGGGCGAACGGGGTGCGGGTTAGTTCCGTGCATCCCGGCCGCGTCGACACGGACATGCAGCACGAGCTCGTCGCCGCTCAGAACGGCACGTACGACGCCACGCAGTACCTCGGGGCGCAGGACATCGCCGACGCCGTCCGACTGGTCGTGGACCTGCCGCACACGGCGGTCGCGGAGTCGATCTCGGTGCGACCGCTGCGGCGCTGACGCTGGGGCGCTGACACTGCGGCGCTGACGCTGGGGCGTCTGGCCGCCTCGACGACGACGGCGGGGCCGCCCGCTCCGCGTCCGATCACGCGGGGGCAGGGATCGGACACGACGCCGAGCGGCTCCACCTGACATCGTTGTCGGTGAGGAAGGTACATCATCTCGATGGCATTCGCGCAATCGATTCCCAGGGGAGTAGCGTCCTCGTTCGGAACTCGCCTGTTGCGATATGCAACGGCGGATTCTGCGACCGACGTCGTTCGACACTGGAGAGATACGCGTGCTACTTCCCCCGACTTCCCTGGCAGCCGCCACCGACATCAGCATCAGGCTCAACCTGAGCTGGGTCGACTACCTGATGCTGATCGTCTACTTCGGGGTGGTGATCTCGATCGGGTTCATCGCCCGGAGCCGGGTCAAGACCTCGATGGACTTCTTCCTGTCGGGGCGTTCGATGCCCGCCTGGATCACCGGCCTGGCCTTCGTCTCCGCCAACCTGGGCGCGACCGAGATCCTCGGCATGGCCGCCAACGGCGCGCAGATCGGCGTCGCGACCCTCCACTACTATCTCGTCGGCGCCGTGCCCGCGATGGTGTTCCTCGGCCTCGTGATGATGCCCTTCTACTACGGGTCGAAGGTGCGGAGCATCCCTGAGTTCATGCTGCGCCGGTTCGGCAAGGCGCCGCACCTGGTGAACTCGCTGGCCTTCGCGATTTCGAACGTGCTGATCGCCGGCATCAACCTCTACGCCATGGCCATCGTCATCGAGGCGATGCTCGGCTGGCCCGAGTGGGTGGCCATCATCGTCTCCGCCGCCTTCGTGCTCGTCTACATCACCCTCGGCGGGCTCTCCAGCGCGATCTACAACGAGGTGATGCAGTTCTTCGTGATCATCGCCGGCCTCGTGCCGCTGACGATCGTCGGGCTCCACCGCGTCGGCGGCTGGGGTGGACTGAAGGACGCCTTCGCGAAGACCGGCTCGGTCAAGCACCTCTCGGCCTGGGCCGGAACCGCCATCGGAAACGTCTCGAACCCCATCGGCGCCAACTGGCTGGCCATCGTGCTGGGGCTCGGCTTCGTGCTGGGCTTCGGCTACTGGACCACGAACTTCACCGAGGTGCAGCGCGCCTTCTCGGCCAAGAACATGTCGGCCGCTCGCCGCACTCCGTTGGTCGCCGCGTTCCCGAAGCTGTTCATCCCGTTCATCGTCGTCGTGCCCGGCCTCATCGGTGCTGCGGTGCTCGGCAACCAGCTCGCCGCACAGGGGGATGCGACGCACCTCTCGTACAACGACGTCATCCCCAAGCTGATCCAGATGTACCTGCCCGAAGGTGTGCTCGGCGTCGCGGTCACCGGCCTCCTCGCCTCGTTCATGGCGGGCATGGCGGCCAACGTCTCGAGCTTCAACACCGTGTTCACCTACGACATCTGGCAGCGCTACATCAAGCCGAAGATGAGCGACGCGCACTACCTCCGCGTCGGGCGCTACGTCACGATCGTCGGCGTGCTGATCGGCATCGCGACGGCCTTCATCGCGGCCGGCGCGGGCAACATCATGACCTACATGCAGACGCTGTTCTCGTTCTTCAACGCTCCGCTCTTCGCCGTGTTCATCCTCGGCCTCCTCTGGAAGCGGATGACTCCGACGGCCGCCCTCTGGTCCTACCTCGCCGGCATCGCGGCGCCGACGGTGGTCTGGGTCTCGTATCTCAACAACCCGAAGCTCTTCGCGACGGGAACGGCCGAGACCCTCTACGGCGCGATCATCTCCTTCGTCACGGTGATCGTGGTCGGGGTGATCATCTCGACCTTCACCAAACCGAAGGACGTCTCGCAACTCAAGGGGCTCGTCTACGGCGTGGGCAAGATCGACATGTCGATGGATGCAGTGGCCTCCGACACGGCCTGGTATAGGTCGCCCGCGCTCCTCGGCACGGTCGCGCTCATCCTCTGCGTCGTCCTCTACCTTCCGTTCCTCTAGCCGCGTCATCGCGCGGCGTCATCACGGTGCGTCATCGCGCTGCGTGATCACGCTGCGTCATCGAGAAAGGCCTGTCCATGGCTGACACCACTCCTTCCAGCACCCCCGGGGCGATGACCGACGCCGAGCGCCGAGCCCTCGTCGCCTCCACCCGGCGGTTCGACCTGCGCCGTCTCCTCGGCGGACTCTTCCTGCTCTACGGAATCATCTGCACGATCCTCGGCGTCGTCCACAACGCGTCCGACATGAAGCAGACCGGCGGCATCGCGATCAACCTCTGGGCCGGCATCGGCATGATCGTGCTCGCTCTGCTCTTCTTCCTCTGGGACCGCCTCGCGCCCGTCCCGGAAGAGGACATCATCGGCAGCGCGGAGCAGGTCGAGTACGAGAAGGCCGTCGGCGAGGCGCGCGAGGTCGGCTGAGCCGTCCGAGGTCGTGCGGCGCGTGCATCCCCCGTCGCTGCCTGGCCCCGCGTTCCGGTCGCGCGGGCCTGCACCCTCGTCGCGCGGGCCTGCACCCTCGTTGCGCGGGGCAGCAGCCCTATCCCGCGGACACGCACCCTCGGGGGCTCGCGCGACCCCTCGTCGACCGGGGGTCGCGGCGTGTCGCGGGGGTGCGCGTCGTCTCGCCGTCCGCGCGAGGGGCCGCAACTCCAGAACACGCCGCTCACCTTCGAACATGAGCGGCGTGTTCTGGAGTCGGGCGCGTCGGCGAGGTGGGCGGGGCGCGGGCGACTCCAGAAGGTGCGTCCGCGCGCGAACATGAGCGGCGTGTTCTGGAGTCGGCGAGCACCCGAACGAGCCGCACCCCCGCAAACGCACCCCCGCAACCGCACCCCCGCAGCCGCACCGACACGAACGCGCCGCCGCAACCGCACCGGCACGAATGCGCCGCCGCACCCACGCACCCGAACCACCGAGAGCGCGGGCGGGGGATGCCCCTCCCTCCCGCCCGCGTCAGCTCACGTGCACGTCGGGCCGCCGCTTGCGACTGGGCTCGGCCCGCCGCAGCACCTCGCGGGTGACCGGCGCGATCTCGCCCTTCCCCGTGACCAGGAACTTGAACATGTTCGAGATCGGGTTGCCCTCGGTCCACTCGAAGTAGATGTCGGGCTTGACCCCGGTCACGTCGCGGATCTCGAGCAGGAGCGTCGCCAGCGTGTTCGGGATGTTGCCGCTGTTCACCCGCAGCACCCGGTACCCGTGCACGAGCTCGCCCCGCACCTCGAGGTCCTCCTCGAAGTTCGACGAGTCCGCCGGCCACACCTCGACGAAGATGACCGGCGTGCGCTGCGGGATCCCGTTGTACCGACGCTCGTCGGCCGCCTTCTGCTTGTACTCGTGCGCGCTGCCGTCGTCGGGCTCGTTCGACACGAGCACGATCTTGCCGCTCTCGTCGGCGTCCTCCGTCACGAAGGCCAGGGCCTGGGCGTCGAGCGACACGGAGGTGGCGCGGAGCTGGAAGGACCGGTGGATGCGCGACACGACGGCTGCGGCCAGGATCCCCACGATGAACAGCGCCGCGATCCGCACGCCTTCCGGGCGCTCGATGACGTTGAGCACGGTCGTGTACCCGAAGACGACGACCGCGACGCCGAACCCGATCGTGCGTTTGCGCTGCTGCTTGTGCAGCGCGGACAGGAAGACGGCCACGGTCGCCGAGGTGATCAACACCAGCACCCCGGTGGCGTAGGCGCCGCCCTGCGCGTCGACGTTCGCCTTGAACAGCAAGGTGATCAGGAAGGCGATGGCGGTGAAGACGAGCACGAGCGGACGCACGGCCGCGGCCCACATCGGCGCCATGCCGTAGCGCGGCAGATAGCGCGGCACGAGGTTGAGCAGCCCGGCCATGGCGGAGGCGCCGGCGAACCAGAGGATGCAGATGGTGGAGACGTCGTAGACGGTGCCGAAGCCGTTGCCGAGGTACTCGTGGGCCAGGAACGCGAGCGCACGGCCGTTGGCCTGGCCGCCCGCCTGGAACTCCTTCTGCGGGATCAGCAGCGTGGTCGCGATGCTCGAGGTGATGAGGAAGCAGCTCATCACGATGGCCGCGGTGGAGAGGAGGCGCTTGGTGCCGCGGATCCGACCGAGGGGCTTCTCCGGGGTGTCGCTCTCGTCGCCGGTGATCTGCGGCATGACCGCGACGCCGGTCTCGAACCCGGACAGCCCGAGCGCGAGCTTGGGGAAGACCAGCAGCGAGATGCCGACGATGATCAGCGGATTGCTGTGCTCGGTCGTGAGGGCCGACCACCAGTCGCCGACGAGTACCGGGTGCGCGGCCACCCGCACGAGCGCCACGACGATGACGACGGTGTTGAGCACAAGGTAGGCGCCGACGAGCACGACGGCGATCCCGATCGCCTCCTTGAAGCCGCGGAGGAAGACGACGGCGAGCAGGGCGATGAGGAACAGCGTGATCGGCACCTGCGCCCCGTGGAACCAGGCCGGGGCGAACGGGTTCTCGATGGCGTGCGCCGAGGCGTCGGCCGCCGACAGGGTGACCGTGATCATGAAGTCCGTCGCGGCGAATCCGAGCAGGATCAGCACGAAGAGCTTGCCGCCCCACCAGGGCAGCAGCCGCTCGAGCATCGCGATGGAGCCGGAGCCCTTGAAGCTCTCTCGGGCGACGCGGCGATAGACCGGAAGCGCTCCGAGCAGCGTGAGCAGCACGAGCACGATGGTGGCGAACGGCGAGAGCAGCCCGGCGGCCACCGCCGCGATGGCGGGTTGGTAGCCGAGGGTGGAGAAGTAGTCGACGCCGGTCAGGCACATCACCCGCCACCACGAGTGCGTCTTCTCGGTCGCCCGGGCGTGCGGACCGGGATGGCGACCGGCGTCGTCGGCGAGGTCGTTCAGCAGCCACGCGCGCAGGGTGCGACGGGGGGCTCTCGGTCGCTGGCCCTGCTCGAGAGCATCGGTGGCGCCGGTGCGGTCAGTGGTGGTCACGCGATCCTTCTCAGTCCGTCGTTCTCGCGGGGGCCACGCCGGTCGGAGAACCGTCGGCGGTGGGTGAAGTCGACCATACGCCGGAGGACCCTCGTCGATGGCTGTCGATCAGGTGGGTGTCCACGATCCCGACCGCCTCCATCAGCGCGTACATCGTCGTCGGCCCCACGAAGCGGAAGCCGCGGGCCTTCAGCGCCTTCGACAGAGCCAGAGAGTCGGGGGATGCGGTCGGCACCTCGGCGTACGTCCGCGGCTCGGGCGTCGCTGCGGGCTTGAACGACCAGACGAACGCAGCCAGACCGCCCTCGTCGCGCAGGGCCACGGTCGCACGGGCGTTGTCGATCGTCGCGTCGATCTTGAGGCGGTTGCGGACAATGCCGGCGTCGGCCATCAACCGCGCGCGATCGGCGTCGTCGAAGCGGGCCACGACATCCGGCTCGAAGTCGGCGAACGCCGTGCGGAACGCCTCGCGCTTGTTCAGGATGGTCGACCACGAGAGCCCGGACTGGAAGGCCTCGAGACTGATCCGCTCGAACAGGCCCCGCTCGTCGTGGACGGGCATGCCCCACTCGGTGTCGTAGTACAGCTGCATCGGCCCCGGCACGGCGGCCCAGAGCGGGCGGGCGAGACCGTCCGGCCCCACCACCAGGTCGGACGGGCTGGGCGAATCGTGATGATCGGTCGGCACCCGCTCACTCTAGAGTGGACGCATGACGGATCTGGTCGGGGCGGCGCCGTTCTCCGGGCTCTCCCGCTCCGTGGCCACCCGTATCGACCTGCACCAGCACCTGCTGCCGCCGGCCTTCATCGAGGCCCTGCGCTCCCGCACCGCGCTCCCGCGGCTCGTCGACGACTGGACCCTGCTGACCCTCGGCGAGTCGCCCTACTCGGTCAACCCGCTGGCGCACGACGTCGAGCGTCGCCGCCAGCAGGAGCTCGACGAGGGCAAGGGCGACGTGCTCGTCTCCCTGCCCGGCAACCTCCGCGTCGAAGAGCTCCCGTTCGACGACGCCCGCACCCTGATCGACGTCTGGCATCGCTCGGCCATCGCACTGGGGGACCCGTTCCGCGTCTGGGCCGCCACCCCGCTGACTGAGTTCGACCTCGACGGGCTCGCCGAGGTGCTCGAGCACGACCGGGTGGTCGGCCTGCAGATGCCCGCCACGAGCCTCGGCGACGCCTGTGCGCTGGAGCGTCTCGAGCCGGTGCTCGGCATCGTCGAGGCGTCCGGCAAACCGGTGCTCGTGCATCCCCGTCACGTCGTCGCGGCCCCGGTCGACGGGGTTCCGGCCATCGACTCCGTCCCGCGGGCCGAACAACTCAAGGCGGCGTGGACGACCTGGAACGACGGCGGGCGGGCCCAGCATCCCACGCTCCGCATCGCGTTCATCGCGCTCGCCGGCCTGGCACCGCTCGTCCACGCCTCCCTGTCGCGGAAGAGCCGCGGGGCGCCGAAGAGCGACCCCAACGTGTTCTACGAGACGAGCGCGTACGACCCGCGGGCGATCGACGCGATGGCCCGGATCGTGGGCCTCGGTCCGCTCGTGCACGGGTCCGACCGGCCGTTCCACCAGCCGCGCGACCCCGAGTTCGGTCGTGAGTGGAGTCACGCCGTCTTTTCGGTGAACCCGCGACAACTCCTGACCGGGCGGTCGTCCTAGCGGACGGTCAGTGGCGGGTCTCGAACCCCGCGTCGCCGGTCGGCCCGAGCTCGCTGACGTCCACGCGCTCGACACGTGCCGACGAGGGGCCGCCGTCGCGGAGCCACCGGAGCAGCTTCTCGACGTCGTGGGGCTCGCCCTCCGCCTCGACCTCGACCGTGCCGTCGAAGCGGTTGCGGACGTAGCCGGCGAGACCGATCCGGTCGGCCTCGCCCTCGGTCGAGAAGCGGAAGCCGACCCCCTGGACGGCGCCGTGCACGATGGCACGGCGCCGGATCACGTCTTCCATCGGCCTTACTTGTCGACCGTGGACATGTCGGGGTAGCGGTCGCCCTGAGGAGCGGCGATGTCGTCGAGCTGCGCCACCTGGTCGGCGTCGAGGACGACGGCGTCGGCCGCCACGTTCTCTTCGAGGTAGGGGAGGCGCTTGGTGCCGGGGATCGGGACGATGTCGTCGCCCTTGGCCAGTAGCCAGGCGAGTGCGACCTGCCCGGGCTTGACGCCGAGGTCGGCCGCGATGATGTCGACCGCTGTGACGATCGCGATGTTCGCCTCGAGGTTGTCGCCCTGGAAGCGCGGGTTGAAGCGACGGAAGTCGTTCTCGTCGAGCTCGTCGACACTGCGGATCGCGCCGGTGAGGAAGCCGCGGCCGAGGGGCGAGTACGGGACGAAGCCGATGCCCAGTTCGCGGACCGTCGGGATGATCTCCGCCTCGGGGTCGCGCGACCAGAGCGAGTACTCGGTCTGCAGCGCGGTGATCGGGTGCGTGGCGTGGGCTCGACGGATGGTCTCCGGTGCGGCCTCGGAGAGCCCGAGGTGGCGGACCTTGCCGGCGGCGACGAGCTCGGCCATGGCGCCGACGGTGTCCTCGATCGGCACGAGGGTGTCGACGCGGTGCTGGTAGTAGAGGTCGATGTAGTCGACGCCGAGGCGCTCGAGCGAGCCCTCGACCGACTTCTTGACGTACTCGGGGCGGCCGTCGACGGCGCGGGTCTTGCGCGCCTCGGGGTCGGTGACGTTGCCGAACTTGGTGGCGACGACGACCCCGTCGCGCTTGCCCTCGAGGGCGCGGCCCAGCAGCTTCTCATTGGTGAACGGGCCGTACATGTCGGCCGTGTCGAAGAGGGTGACGCCGAGATCGATGGCGCGGTGGATCACGCGGATCGACTCGTCGTCGTTCAGGCCGGAGCCGGTGTAGAAGGCGGACATGCCCATGCAGCCGAGGCCGATGCGCCCGACGTCGAGGCCGCCGTCGACGTTTCCGAGAGTGGTGTGCTTCATGGGCCGAACCTACTCCGCCCCCGGCGGGCGCCGCCGAGTGGTCGGTTTCGGGGCACTCCGCGCCGAGCGCACCCCCGAAACCGACCACTCGGCGCCGCGCTACGGGGACGCCGGCGCGACGAGCTCGCGCCCCAGCGACACCGCGAACTCCTGCGAGCGGCGGCGGATCGCCGTCTCGACCGCCGCCGACACCGGCTCGAACAGGTCCGTCGCAACCTCGACGGCCGCGCTGCCGACGAGCGTGCGGCGCCAGGTCCCGACGACCCGGCCGTCGACCGTGACCACCGGCAAGAAGAGCCCGTTCGACGACGGCGTCACCCGCGCGAACGTCTCGGGTGTCATCGACGCCGATCGGTCGCGGTAGCCGAGCAGCAGTTCGTCGAAGCTCGGCAGCAGCCGCACGTCGCCGGGTGCAGCGACGGCCTCAGCCCCCGGCGAAGACGGCAGCGAGGCCGAAGACGGCAGCGAGGCCGAAGACGGCAGCGAGACCGAAGACGGCGACGACGACGCAGGCGACGGCGAGAACGCGGGATGCCCGGCCGCGGCCACGAGGAACGTCACGCCCCCGATCTCCTCCCGCTCGATCGCGTCCCCCGCCAGCTCGACGGCCCGGCGCGCGTCGGTCACCGTCAGTCCGCTCCACCAGGCGAGGTCGTGCACCGTCGCCGGACCGTGGCCCGCTACGTAACGCACTGCGAGCTCGCGGAGGGCGTCCTCACGATCGCGGGCCCGTGCATCCCGCGCCCAGTCGTCGAGCAGCACGACCGCCTGCTGGGCACCGACGAGCGGACCCAGGACGATCAAGGCGTCGCCGGCCAGACGCTTGAGGAGGAGGGGGCCCCGCCCGCCGCCGAGCGGGAGCCCGCCGGCCTCGAATGCGGCGAAGACGTCGGCGCGAGGCAGGGCGCGGCCGCCGCCGAGGACGTCCCGGGCGATCGAAGCGGCCCGGGCGAACTCGGGCTCGCCCAGGCCGGCCGTGCGCCAGACCCCCGCCGCCTGCCCGTACGAGCGGGGGGCGAGGAGCTCGGTCAGCCACCGGGCGTCGGCCGCGGCGACGAGGAAGAGCGTACCGCGCATCGGCCAGGAGCGGACGATCGCCCCGGCGTCCAGAGCCGCCTCGACGTCCGCGTGGAGACCGGTGGAGCGGAGCGCCAACGCACCGACGCCGCTGGCGAGGTCCTGGGCCTGGGTGGCGAGCTGCCGCGAGGCCGCTAGGACGACGGAATCCGCTCGGGTAGGTGACTGGCCGGGGCGGGAAGCCGACGAGTCCGGCCCCGCCACCCCCTGGGCGACCAGGCGGCGGCGGGCGAGTCGGGTGTCGGGCGGGGCCATGCCAGAAGACTAGGACCCACCCGGGGCCGTGCCAGAAGACTCGGACCCGCCCGGGGCACCCCCGGCCTCAGAACGCGAGCAGGTTCTCCCGCAGCGTGGCGCCGGTGTACTCGGTGCGGATCAGTCCACGACGGCGCAGGGCCGGAGCCAGACCGTCCGCCACCATCGCCATGTTGATGCGGGTGGTCGGCATGTAGACGAGGAATCCGTCGCCGCCGATCTCGTCCATGATCTCGCCCATGCGCTCCGCGACGGTGTCGGGGGAGCCGTGCAGGCCCATGTCGCTCACCTGGTGCGACGACGCGACGACCTCGCGCAGCGTCTTGTCCTCGTGGCCCTTGAAGAGGTTCAGGATCGACGTGTGCTCGCCGTTCTGCTTGGACAGATCGATGTCGCGGATGAGCGTGTCGGGGTCGATGCCGCCGAAGTCGATGCGTCCGCCGGAGGTGTACGACATGTTCCACAGGTTGTACTCGATGCCCTTGTCGCTGGCCTTCCACGCGGCGGCGGCCTCGAGCTGCGCGGCGGCCTCGGCATCGGTCGCGGCGATGGTGGGCGACACGAGGAACAGGAACTTCACGTCGTCGGGGTTCCGGCCGTAGGCGGCGACGCGCTTGCGCATGTCCTCGCGGTAGGCCTTGCCCTCCGCCGGCGTCTTGACCAGAGAGATCATCGTGTCGTCGTACTTCGCGGCGAGGTCGCGGCCGGCCTCCGACGAGCCGGCCGAGCAGATCGGCGGTGTGCGCTGCGGCCCCGGGATCGTGTTGAGCGGGCCCCGCGACGAGAAGAACTCGCCCTTGTGGTCGATCGGCAGCACCTTCGTGTGGTCGGCGTAGACCCCGGCCTCGGGATCGGCCACGATCGCGCCGTCCTTCCACGAGTTCTGGAGCTGGAGCACGACGTCGGTCCACTCCATGGCCATGCGGTAGCGCTCGTCGTGATCGAGGTGGCGCTCGTAGCCGAAGTTCTGGGCCACCCGGTCGGTGACGCTCGTCACGACGTTCATGCCGACGCGTCCCTTGGTCAGGTGGTCGAGGGTCGTGTAGAGACGCGCGGCCAGGTACGGCGGGTACTGGATCGTCGACACCGTAGGGATGATCCCGATGTGCTTCGTCGCCCGCGTGATGATCGGCACCAGCGGCATCGGGTCGTTCTTCGGCGCCATCAGCCCGCGACGGAGCGACGTGTCGGCGCTGCCGTTGTAGCTGTCCTCGACCATCGAGGTGTCCTCGAACAGGATGTAGTCGAACCCCGCCCGCTCCAGACTCGTCGCGAGGTCGATGTAGATGTCGGGCTCCATCCAGTCGTTCACGTTGTTGCCGACCCACGGGCCGTCGCCGTTCGCAGCGCTCCACGGGTGGATGCCGAAACCGTCGCCGAGGAACCAGGAGAGGTGGAACATGGTGGAGCCTTTCGCTTGGGGACCACCACAGAGTCCCCTACCCAGATTTCCGGCGCGGACGTGCGCGGTAACTCCTGAATTACGCGAGAGCCGTTCGATCAGGATCCAGCGTTTTTGCTGATGAGAAACAGGTCGGGCGGAATGTAACGCGACCGCCTGGACGGAGTCGGCGCGCGCCGTAAAATCAGGCGAGACGGCCAGAGGGGCCGTTGACCCGTCTGGAGCAGACATGACCGACAGCCCGACCTCGCCCGAGCATCCCCGTTCGAAGGGTGGCTCCTCTCGCGGGCGACAGATCTCCGCCCGACGCGTCCGCGACCTGATCACCGCCTCCATCCGCGACGGGCATCTCGCCCCCGACGACCCCCTGGCCGAAGAGGACCTGATGGAGTTGTTCGACACCAGTCGTGGATCGGTGCGGGCCGCCCTCACCCAGCTGCGCGACTCGGGTTTCGTCGAACGCAAGCGCCGGGTGGGCACGAAGGTGACCGACCTGGGCGTCACCCTCCCGATCAGCGACATCCACACCGACACCGAGCACGTCATCGTGACCGTTCTCGAGCAACGGCTCGTGCCGAGCTTCCCGCTGGTGCGCGATCGGCTGCACCTCGAGGACGAGACGGTCCGGATGATCGAGAACACCTTCAGCGCCGAGGGGCAGGTCATCGGCCTGCGCACGGCCTACTTCTCCGCAGCGCTCGAGTTCGACTTCGAGATCTACCGGACCCCCGTGCGCATGTCGATGGTGATGCGCGACTTCTTCGGCGTGACCCCGGGCGAGGTGCTCGTGATCGTCGGCAGCGACATCGCCGACGCCCACACCGCGCGCGTGCTCGGAGTGGCCGAGGGGGTGCCGCTGATCGTCCGCGAGATGACCTACTACGACAGCGACGGCAGCCCCGTCGAGACCGTGTTCGACCGGTTCCGCGGCGACCGGGTCCGGCTGGAGGCCACCGCCTCCCTGCTCTGAGGGCCGCTGGTGTAGTCTCAGCCGCCACGGAGCCGCAGGTTCCGATCGGAGGCACCACCATGGCAGAGAAATCAGCTCGCAAGGACAACGCCAAGGTCGCGGTCCGTTCGTTGAAGGAGAAGCGGGCCGACAAGAAGGCCAAGGGCTCGGCCGGCAACTACAGCGAAGACGTGGTCTCGAAGGTCAAGAAGCGCTAGCGCTCGACCCGATTCCGAAGGGCGGCACCGATTCCGGGGCCGCCCTTCTTTCGCGCTCGGAAACGGGGGATGCGCGGAGTGGGCGCCCCGCGGAGGGCGTACCGTCGTCGCATGGTTTCCCCCGGCTACGTCTCCGCCCTCGACCTCTTCTCCCTCGGCATCGGGCCCTCCTCGTCGCACACCGTCGGGCCGATGCGGGCCGCCCGCACGTTCCTGCTGGGGCTGCAGGCCGCCGGCGAGCTCACCCGGATCCGCCGGGTCGAAGCGGTGCTGTACGGCTCCCTCGCCGCGACCGGCCTCGGCCACGGCACCCCGAATGCGGTCCTGGCCGGGATCCTTGGTCTCGAGCCGGAGACCTGCGACCCGCACGTCGTGGCGAAGCTCGGCCGGGTCGTCGAGAACAGCCGCAGCCTCAACCTCCTCGGCGAGCACGCGATCCGGTTCGAGGAGGCCGATCTGCGGCTGGCGCCGTTGACGCGCGCAGGGTCCGGGACCCCGGCGCGCCACCCCAATGCGATGAGCTTCGAGGCCTTCGACGACACGGGGGCGAGCATCCTGCGTGACGTCTTCTACTCGGTGGGCGGAGGCTTCGTCGTGCGCGAGGGCGAGCCCGACCGGGCCCTGCCCGAGGTGGAGGCGCCCCTCGGGTTCGACTCGGCCGACGACCTCCTGGCGCTCTGCGAGAGCCGCGATCTGAGCATCGCCGAGGTCGCCCGGATCAACGAGGATGCGCTCCACGGCTCGGCCGCGGTGCAGCACGGCCTCGAGACCCGCTGGTCGGCCATGGAGGCCAGCGTCGAGGCGGGCCTCACGACCAGCGGGGTGCTGCCCGGCTGGATGAAGGTGCCGCGTCGCGCGTCCGAGGTGGCCGTCCGGCTGAACTCCCTCGACGGCTCGGCGCCCGACCTCGCGGCCCAGTGGCTGCAGGCGTTCGCGCTCGCCGTGAACGAGGAGAACGCGGCCGGCGGACGGGTCGTGACGGCTCCGACGAACGGCGCGGCGGGCATCATCCCCGCAGTGGGTCTGTACGCACTGCGCTTCCTCGGCGTGACCCGGCACGCGATCGTGACCGACTACCTGCTGACGGCGGCGGTGATCGGCTCGCTCTACAAGAGGAACGCCTCGATCTCGGGTGCCGAGGCCGGCTGCCAGGGCGAGGTCGGCTCGGCGTCGTCGATGGCGGCGGCGGGGCTCACCGCCGTGCTCGGCGGCACACCCCGGCAGATCGAGAACGCGGCCGAGATCGCGATGGAGCACCACCTCGGGCTGACCTGCGACCCGGTGGGAGGCTTCGTCCAGGTGCCCTGCATCGAGCGCAACGCCATCGCCTCGGGCACGGCGGTGTCGGCGGCGCGGTTGGCGATGCTGGGCGACGGCTCGCACTTCGTCAGCCTCGACGCGGTGGTCGAGACGATGCGTCAGACCGGCCGCGACATGTCCGACAACTACAAGGAGACGAGCGCCGCCGGCCTCGCCGTCAACGTCATCGAGTGCTGACCGAGACGGAGGGGCGGGAGTGCGGGATGCACGGGCCCGGCTAGCGGGCGAGCATGCGCTCCTCGGCCGCCGCCGTGAACGCTGGGTCCTGCGCCACGGGCACTCCGTCGAGCGACACGACCGGAGCGATCTGGCGCCCGCTCGACGCCAGCCACAGGGCGTCGGCCGCTCGGAGTTCGTCGACGGTGATCGGCCGGTAGGACGCCCGCCCGCCGCGCGCCTCGACGTCGGAGAAGAACGCGGCCTGGGTCGTCCCCTCCAGGACCCCGAGCGACGACGGGGTCGTCACGTACTCGCCGTCGATCAGAGCGATCACGGTCGAGTTCGGCCCTTCCAGCACGAAGCCGTCGGTGCTGACGAAGACGACGTCGTCGGCGCCGCGGCGTTCGGCCTCGCGGAGGGCGGCCTTGTTCAGGGCGTAGGAGAGGGTCTTCGCACCCTGGAGCAGCCAGGGCGAGGTCTCGGCGACGTCGGACCGGTAGCCGCGGTCGAGCGTCACGACCGAGATCCCCTCGCGGGCGTCGACGTGCGAGACGTCGGCGAAGCAGAGCACCCAGCCGGTGACGTCGTCGCCGCCCTCGATGCCGCGGGTGAGGACGAGTTTGACGAGGAGCTCGGAGGCCGCCGCCGAGTCGCCGGCCAGCTCGATGCTGCGCAGGACGCCGGCACGCCAGAGGTCGAGGTCGGGGGCCGGGAGGTCGAGCATCCCCGCTGATTTCGCCAGGCGGTTCAGATGCGGTTCGAGAGCCTGCGCGCGACCGTCGACCACGCCGATGCTCTCGAAGATGCCGTCGCCGCGAGTGACGCCGAGGTCGAGGACGGACACCTGGGGTGCCGCGAGGTCGGCCTCGACGAACGTGGCGGGCGACGGAGCGGAGCCGTCGGTGGTCGGAGTCGACTGGGCGAGGACGAGCAGCACGGGAACGGTCATGCATCGACGGTACCGTTACGCCATGGCCGCATCGAGGAACCCGTCCAGGAAGAAGTCGACCGGTGGAGTGGAAGCGCCCCGCCTCGGCACCGTCGACTTGCAGGACCTGTCGGAGGGAGACGCCGAGGCGCTCGCGTCCCGTGAGTCGCACGACGCCCTGACCTTCGCCGACGCCGACCTCTCGGACTACGACCTCGAGGGCTCGGGCTTCAGCGAGTGCCTCCTGACCGGCCTCACTCTCACCGAGACGAAGTTGCGTGGCAGCCGGTTCGTCGAGACCGTGCTCGTCGACCCGTTCGCGTCGGCACTGCGGGCCCAGCGCACCACCTGGCGTGACGTGCGGATCGAACGGCCGCGGTGGGGGAGCGCCGAGCTGTTCGACTCCGAGCTCGACTCCGTCCGCGTCGAGGGGGGCAAGATCGACTACCTGAACCTGCGGTCCTCCGAGCTGACGGACGTCGTGTTCGAGGGGGCCGTCATCGGCGAGCTGGATCTCGGCGGGGTCACCGCCCGTCGAGTGGCGTTCGTCGACTGCCGGATCGGAACGATCGACGTGACCCGTGCATCCCTCGACTCGGTCGATCTCCGCGGCACCGGTTTCGAGTCGGTCACGGGGCTCTCCGGGTTGCGAGGAGCCGTCGTCGACACCGAGCAGCTCTGGCTGCTGGCGCCGCTGCTGGCGGCGGAAATCGGGATCGTCGTCGTCTGAATCGACTCGTCACCCCGGCGGATCGCCGGTAATCCGGGCACCGCGGCGGTGTCGAGGCGGCGCAATGTCACGAGTGGAAACGCGTAAGCGGAATGAAACACGGCGGTGCTAGCGTCGTATCCATAGCAACGCGCTCCGGGGTCAGTGAAAATCTGTACCGGCGGTTATAGTCCGCGACCCGGTCGAAGCCTCTCGAGATCCGTCTCGCGAAGTCGAGACCGGCTGAACTGGTGTAATTCCAGTGCCGACGGTGAAAGTCCGGATAGGAGGCAGCGCGTGCCCAGGCGCATTCTCATCCCTCGCGCGTGGGCGGCGGCCGTCGGCCGACCCTTCCCCGGAGCTCCAGAAAGAGCAGACCGGAGAAAGCAATGGCAGCGAACGTTCGTCCTGGTTCCCCCACCCGGGTGGTGAGCTGAAGTGTTCACGGGCATCATCGAAGAACTCGGCCGCGTCGACCGGATCGCCGACAACGGCGACTCCGTCCGCCTCACGGTGCACGGCCCCCTGGCCGTCGACGGGGTGGCGCACGGCGACTCCATCGCGGTCAGCGGAGTCTGCCTGACCGTCGTCGACAGCGACACCGAGTCGTTCACGGCCGACGTCATGAAGCAGACGCTCGTCATGTCCACCATCGGCGACCTCGCGCCCGGCTCCGCCGTCAACCTCGAGCGGGCCGCCCGTGTCGGCGACCGGCTCGGCGGCCACATCGTCCAGGGCCACGTGGACGGCACCTCGACCCTTCTCGAGATCGTGCCCGGCGACGCCTGGCGTCGGCTGCGTTTCAGCCTCTCCGACGAACTCGCGCCGCTCCTGGTCGACAAGGGGTCGGTCACGCTCGAGGGCGTGAGCCTCACGGTCAGCGACATCAGCGAGGCGGGCGCCGCCGAAGGCTGGTTCGAGGTCTCGCTGATCCCCGAGACCCTCGCCGCCACCACGCTCGGCGCCAAGGCCGTCGGCGACCGCATCAACGTCGAGACCGACGTGCTCGCCCGCCACGTGCGCCGCATGCTCCGCATCGACGAGGTCGCGACCGCCGCCCTCGACGCGTCGCCTCTCACGACGGTGGACCTCTGATGCCCGACGCTCCTTCCGACCTCAACACCATCGAGACCGTTCTCGAGCACCTCCGGCTCGGCCGACCCGTCATCGTGGCCGACGACGAGTCGCGCGAGAACGAGGGCGACGTGATCCTCTCGGGCGAGCTCGCCTCGCAGGAGTGGATGGCGTGGCTCGTGCGCATGTCGTCCGGTCTGGTCTGCGCCCCGGTCAGCGGCGAGATCGCCGACCGGCTCGATCTCCCGCCCATGGTCGAGCACAACGAAGACGAACGCGGCACCGCCTACACGGTCACGGTCGACTCCGCCCGAGGCGTCACGACCGGAATCAGCGCACACGATCGCGCCCACACGCTGAACGTCCTGGCCGACCCCGCGTCGGTCCGCGACGACCTCCATCGCCCCGGCCACATCCTGCCGCTCCGCGCGGTCGAGGGCGGGGTGCGAGCCCGCTCGGGTCACACCGAGGCCGCGGTCGACCTCATGCTCGCGGCCGGCCTCCGTCCCGTGGCCGCGATCAGCGAGATCGTCGCCCCCGACGGCGAGATGATGCGGATGCCCGGGCTCCTCGACCTCGGAGAGCGCGAAGGCGTCCCCGTCGTCACGATCGGCGCGTTCATCGAGTGGCTGAACGACCGTGATGCGGCAGCCGCATCCCCCGCCGGCGCGCCCTCGGGCTCCGTCGCGTCCCCCACCACCGTCCCCGCTTCCGGGGTCCCCGCAGCAGAAGGAGTCACCGCATGAGCGGCGAAGGCGCACCCACCACCCAAGGAATCGACGGCACCGGCGTTCGCGTCACCATCGTCGCGGGCACCTGGCACGAGGTGATCTCGGAGGGGCTGCTCGCCGGATCCCTCCGCGCCCTCGAGGCCATGGGCGCGACCGCGACCGTCGTGCGCGTGCCCGGCAGCTTCGAGCTGCCGATCGTCGCGAAGGCCGCCCTCGAGGGCGGCGCCGACGCGGTGGTCGCCCTCGGCGTGATCATCCGCGGCGGCACCCCGCACTTCGAGTACGTCTCGGACGCCGCGACCTCGGGCCTCACCCGCGTCGCGCTCGACACCGGCAAGCCGGTCGGCTTCGGTCTGCTGACGCTGGACGACGAACAGCAGGGCCTCGACCGCGCCGGCCTTCCCGGCTCCAAGGAGGACAAGGGCGAGGAGGCCGCCGTGGCGGCGGTCCAGACCGTGCTGACCCTCCGGTCGCTGGGGTCGCCCGCCTTCGCGAGCTGAGCCCGAGTCGCGGCCGGAGTCGGGAGCTCGTGCGGGTCAGGCCTGCGCGAGCAGCCGCGACACGGCCTCGCGCACGACGATGGCCCGTCGCTGCACGTCGGCCGAGCGGACCTTCGTGGTCTGCGGAGTGACGAACCAGCCGAGCACGAGTCCGAACGCCATGGTCAGCAGCTCGTCGCCCTGCCAACTCGTCGGGATGAGGCCCTCGGCCTGCGCGTCTCGGACGCCCTGACGGCGCGCCTCGAGTTGCTCGTGGTCGACCACGCCGGGGCTGGCGAGGGCCGCCCCCTCGATCTGGCCCCAGAGCAGGAGCCGCGCGTCTTCGGAGTGGGTCGCGAGGTGCACGTAGAGCGTGGAGGCCCAGGTGGGGAGGTCGCGAGCGTCGAACGGCACCGCGTGCACCCAGCGGTCGATGCTCGCGCCCAGAGCCGCGTCGAAGAGGTCCCGCTTCGTCTTGAAATGGGCGTACAGCCGCTCTTTGCTGGCCTCGGCCTCGCGGGCGATCGTGTCGATCCGGGCACCGGCGAGACCGCGTTCGGCGAACTCGTGGAGGGCGGCCTCGAGGATGCGATCGCGCGGCGGGACGGGTCTGCGAGCCATTTTCCGAGTGTATGGTTCCGTCCCCTCGGCATCGGCGCGGGAGGCGTCCGACACGCCCGAAACATCTGGTTCGGTTTGATTCACGATGCGCTCCTCGTCATCGGCACGTGGAGGATGTCGTCCTCCAGGAAGTCGTCGCCCGAGCGGACGAAGCCGTAGCGCGCGTACCAGGGCTCGAGTCGGGACTGCGCGTCGAGGTGGATCGCGTGCCCGGAGGCCCGGGCGACGGCCTGCTCGAGGAGGACTCCTGCGTAGCCGTGCCCCCGGGCATCCCGCGCCGTGGCCACTCGCCCGATGCGGCGGTCGTCGCCGTCGTCGTCGCCCTCGGTCAGGAGGCGCAGCGTGGCGAGGACGGCGCCGGTCTCGTCGGTGGTCCAGAACTGGCGGGTTCGGGGCTCGACGTCGCGCCCGTCCAGCTCGGGGTAGGGGCACTCCTGCTCGACGACGAACACGTCGACGCGAAGCTGCAGGATCTTGTACAGGACGACCGGATCGAGCTCGCGGGTCAGGGACTCGTGGTGCGTGACAACCATTTTCCCAACGATACCGACCCGCAGGCCATCCGCGGGTGAGGGCCGGGTGATCCTCTTCGCGGTCCGGTGTGGTTCTGAGTGGAAACGAGGGATGCACAGCAAATGGCATGGTCGGCTGGACCCTCATGATCCGTTCCGCCCCCTTCCCCGACCCGCCGTCGACCTCGGAGATCGAGCCGCGCATCCTCGTCTTCGGGGACGTCCTGGACGACATCATCGTGTCGCCGGTGAAGGCTCCCCGGGGCGACGCCGACTCTCGGGCGGTGATCCAGCACCGGGCCGGGGGATGGGCCGCGAACACGGCGGCCTGGATCGGGTCGACCGGCGTGCACGTGGAACTCGTCGGACGGGTCGGCGTCGGCGACGTGCAGCGGCACTCGCAGATCCTCGCGACTGCGGGCGTGCATCCCCGGCTCGGCTATGCCCGGAACGCCGCCACCGGCACCGTCGTGATCACGCTCGACGGCGGGAGCCGGACGACCATGGTGGATCGGGGTGCATCGGCCGAGCTCGCCGTCGAGGAGATCACGGCCGAGATGATCGACGGGTTCGACGTCGTGCACTTCACCGGGTACAGCTTCGACGTCGCGGGGGATGCCAGTGCGGTGCGCGGGCTGATCGCGCGGATCCATGCGGCCGGGGCGCTCGCGTCGTTCGACCCCGGGGCGGTAGGCCTCGTCGGGGAGATCGGTGCGGAGGCGTTCTCACAGCTGGTCGAGGGGGTGGACCTGTTCTTCGTCACGCTGGCGGAGGGGCGGCTGCTCGCCGGGGTCGACGACCCGGATGCCGTGGTCCGGAAACTCCGGGGGCGCTTCGGCGTCGTGGCGCTGCTTTTGCCGGACGGCGGGGCCGTCGTGGGGCGGCGCGGGGCGAAGACGGTGCACGCGGCGCCGGTCGCCACCCGGTCGGCGGACCCGATCGGCGCGGGGGCGGCGTTCGTCGCGGGCTTCGTGGCGTCATGGGTGAGGTCGCCGAGCCTGGCGATCGCGGCGCGGCGCGGCACGAAGCTGGCGGCGCTG
Organism: Frondihabitans cladoniiphilus; assembly: GCF_039544345.1. Lineage (NCBI taxonomy): Bacteria > Bacillati > Actinomycetota > Actinomycetes > Micrococcales > Microbacteriaceae > Frondihabitans > Frondihabitans cladoniiphilus. Next base: position 149,955 of record NZ_BAABLM010000004.1, on the reverse strand, counting down.
GCGCTGGCGACCGTGGGTGGGCGGCCGGCGACCTGAGCGCGGCTGCGGCGTGAGCCCCTTCGAATCGGCGGGGGCCCTGCGGTGTGCGTGGGGGTGCGTGCCGTTTCGATGGGGGTGTCGTGGCGGGTGAGTGGTGGAGGCGGTGGGCGCCGGGCCGCGTGAGCGCCTTCGAATCTGCGGGTGCCCTGCGTTGTGCGTGGGGGTGCGTGCCGTTTCGACGGGGGTGTCGGGCGTGCGTCGGGGTGCGTGCCGATTCGACGGGGGCTGGGCCGGGTGAGTGGTGGAAGCGGTGGGTGTCGGGCGGCGTGAGCCCCTTCGGATCGGCGGGTGCCCTGCGTTGTGCGTGGGGGTGCGTGCCGTTTCGACGGGGGTGTCGGGCGTGCGTGGGGGTGCGTGCCGTTTCGACGGGGGTGTCGGGCGTGCGTCGGGGTGCGTGCCGATTCGACGGGGGCTGGGCCGGGTGAGTGGTGGAGGCGGTGGGTGTCGGGCCGCGTGAGCCCCTTCGAATCGGCGGGGGCCCTGCGGCGTGCGTGGGGGTGCGTGCCGTTTCGACGGGGGCTGGGCCGGGCGTGCGTGGGGGTGCGTGCCGTTTCGACGGGGGTGGGCGGGGTGAGTGGTGGCGGCGGTGGGTATCGGGCCGCGTGAGCCCCTTCGAATCGGCGGGGGCCCTGCGTTGTGCGTGGGGGGTGCGTGCCGATTCGACGTGGGCCCCGCGGTGGGCGCGCCTGAGGGTCGGCCCGGGGCGCGGGCTACCTGACGGCAGGGTCAGGCGGAGGGCTCGGCCCGGACGGTCAGGGTCTGGATGCGCGGGGTGGCCTCCGGCGTGAGCCGCAGCTCGACCCGGACACGACCGCGGCTGCCCGGCAGGCGCCAGACGAGGTGTGATGGCGCGAGCGACTCCTCGCCGGCGGCCGGGTCGATGGGGAGATCTCCGGGTGCCGCGTCGGGGGAGGACGAGACGGCTGCAGGCGCAGGCCGCCACTCCGCACCCTGTCGGGCCGACTCCGCACCCTGACCCGCCGGCGCCGCCGCCCCGACGGTCGAGAACGCCTCGCGCCACGCGACCAGGCGGCGACTCCACGGGATGTCGAGCGCGACGTTCTCGGAGAAGAGGGCACTGTCGTCGAGCCCGTCCGGCACTCCGGAACCGTCCACCGCCGCAGCGAGCAGCCCCTCGACCCGCGCCCGTGCCGCCACCACCTCGGGCCAGACCGCCACGGCCGGCCCCGCCCCGATCTCATGTAGGAGGGCGTGAAGACTGGTGGAGGCGGCGACCGCCACCTGCGCGTACGTCGCGTTCTCGAAGGCCACGATGCCGACGCCGGTGGCGCGGTGCCAGCGCATGTGCGCGGAGAAGCCGGGATACCCGCCGGAGTGCGACACCACCGGACCGAGCCCCGGCTGCTGCTCGGCGAACAACCCGAAGCCATAGCCGGTGGGTTGGGATGCGAGGGCGGGGACGAACCGCGCGATCTGCTGGAGTTCACGGCGAGACGATCGCGAGAGGATGCCGTCGAGGTCACCGTCGAGGTCGCCGCCGGCCTGCGCAGGGGTGCCGGGCCGGGCATCCCCCGCGCCTGCTTCGTCGTCGGACCACGCCGACGCCAGCCACCGTGCCCAGCGCGACAGGTCGGTCACAGTGCTGAAGAGCCCGCCGATCGACGAGAAGGCTCCCGGGCCGGAGAAGGGCAGGGGCTCCCACTCGTCGCCGACCGGTCGGTGCCCGACGGCCAGGCGGTCGCTCGCGTCGGCAGGGGCGGTGAACGTCGTCGACGTCAGACCGAGAGGGGCGAGGATGCTCTGCTCCACCACCTCGCGATACGGCTTTCCCGAGGCCATCGTCACGACCCGCCCGAGCAGCGCGTAACCGAGGTTCGAGTAGGCGAACCGTGTGCCGGGCACGCTGTCGAACCGAAGCCCGCGCCGAAGGAGGGCGTCGAGCCCGGCGTCGGTCAGGCTCTCTTGACGGTCGCCCCAGGGGTCGTCGGTGGGGAACCCGGCCGACATCGTGAGCAGCATGCGGAGGGTGGGAACGGGGGAGTCGCGGGTCGGCAGCACGTCGTCGGCGAACGCGGGCACGTACTCGGTGATCGGGTCGTCGAGGGTCAGCGTGCCAGTGTCGCGCAGCGCGAGGAGCGCCGTCGCCGTGAAGCTCTTCGTGCAGCTCGCGATGCGGTAGATCGTGTCGGGAGTCGGAGCGCGACCGGCGACCTCGCCCGTCGAACCCGTGTGGACGAGGCCCGACCGGGTGAAGACGCCGTAGGAGGCGCTCGGCGCATGGTGGTCTCGCGCCCGCTCGGCGAAGTGGCGGTCGACCCCGGCGACGGCTGCGCGGACGGCCTCGTCGAGCTCCGTGCCGGACGGCGAGCGGGCGGCAGCGCCGTTCGAGCCTGCGCTCACAGCCCCGCCTTGCTGCGCATGTCGGCGTACGCGTCGAGGGCGTGGCGCCGGCTCTCCTTCAGATCGACGATGGGCTCGGGGTAGTCGTCGGTGTCGATCTCGGGCACCCACTGGCGGATGTACTCGCGCTGCTTGTCGAACTTGTCGGCCTGCAGTACGGGGTTGAAGACGCGGAAGTACGGTGCGGCGTCGGCCCCCGACCCGGCGACCCACTGCCAGTTGCCGGGGTTGTTCGCCTCGTCGGCGTCGACCAGGGTGTCCCAGAACCAGCGCTCACCGATACGCCAGTCGATCAGGAGGTTCTTGATCAGGAAGCTGGCGACGACCATCCGCACCCGGTTGTGCATGACCCCGGTCTGCCATAGCTCACGCATACCGGCATCGACCAGGGGGATGCCCGTCCGCCCCTGCTGCCACGCCTCGAGCTCGCTCGCCTGAGGTTTCGCCCACGGGAACCCGTCGAACTCCGGACGGTAGTTCGCCGTCGCGAGATCGGGGTTGGCGAACAGCACCGTGTGGTTGAACTCGCGCCAGACGACCTCGCGGAGGAAGGAAGCCGCCTGCTTGCGGGCCGACTCGGGCAGGTCGCCGCGCAGGCGGTGCCACACCTGGAACGGGCTGATCTCGCCGAAGCGGAGGTGGGGGGAGAGGTGGCTCGTGGTGTCGTGGGCCGGGAAGTCGCGGTCGCCGTAGTCGGCGAGGTCGCCGTGGACGAACTGCTCGAGGGTGCGATGGGCGGAGGCCTCGCCCGGCTCCCAGCGGTCGCGCAGACCGCCGGCCCAGTCGGGCTTCGTGGGCAGGAGGGCCCAGTCGTCGAGGTCGTCGCTCGCGGGGAACGCGTCGGGAGCCTCGACCGTGTGCGGCTTCGGGTAGGGATGCCGGGGCTCCGGCTGCTCGAGGCAGGCGCGGTAGAAGGGCGTGAAGACCTTGAACGGCGTGCCGGAGCCGGTCTGGATCTTCCACGGCTCGAAGAGGAGGCTGCCCTGGAAGCTGTGGGCCTCGACACCGTCGTCGGTGAGGGCGGACTTGAGCGCTGCATCGACTTCGCGAGCGGCCTTGCCGTAGCGCCGGGTCCAGGTCACGGCAGTCGCGCCGGTGTCGGCCACCAGACGGGGGATCTCGGTCGCCGCCGGCCCGCGGCGCAGGATCAGTCGGTTGCCGTGGTCGTCGAGGTCGGCGGCGAGGGCGCTGAGGGACTGGTGCAGCCACCAGTGGCTCGCACCGCCGAGAGGGCGGAAGCCCGGGCTCTCGTCGTCGAGGAGGAACGCGACGACGATCGGGCCGCCACGCTCGACGGCGGCGTGGAGGGCGGGGTTGTCGGCCAGACGCAGGTCGTCGCGGAGCCAGACGAGCGTGGGGCCGGAGGAGCCTTCGCTCACGCGCTGGCCTCGGCCACGGCGGGTTCGGAGCGCGCTTCGTCGGCATCGGCTTCGTCGTCGATGCCACCGCACAGCCGGTCGTCGGGCTCGGCCTCGGCGATGGGGGTGCCGAGCCGGAGCTTGGTGCAGAGCTTGGTCAGCTGCAGCAGCTCGTCGGCGTCGAGCGTGCCGCCCACCCGGGCCGAGATCGCCTCGGCGTGCCGGACGGCGGTGGTGCGGAAGACGTCGACCCCGAGGTCGGTGAGGGCGACGACGATGCCGCGCCCGTCGCCCGGGTCGCTGAGCTTCTCGACGATGCCCTTCGAAGCGAGCCGGTCGACGAGACGGGAGATGCTCGGTTGGGTGAGGAGGAGGTGCTGCGTGAGCTCTTTGATGCGGGCGCGCTTCTCGGGTTGGTTGGAGAGGTTGAAGAGCACGTCGTATTCGTTGAACGAGATGACGCCGGTCGGGAAGCACGCGGTCAGTTCACGCATGATCGTCACCTGGGCACGGAAGAGCGCCTCCCACGCGCCGACGGCCGCTGTCTTCTCGTTCACCTGTCCAGTGTACGAACTCCGAGGCGCGTCGGGCCGGTTGTCCACAGGGTGGATCGAGGGCGACGCCGAGGGGGATCGGCCGGTCGCGCCGGTCGGCGACGGGCCGGACGGCGTCGGGCGGACAGCGTCGGCCGGTTAACGGACTGAGGGTCGGTCTCAGAGGCGAGACCGACCCTCTCCCTTGCACCAAGAGTGTCCTGCAATCACATTCCACTGGAGCCGCCACAGCAAACGACTTCAGTGACCTCAATCTATAACGGCTTGGTAACGGACGCTAGTTACCGAATCGTTATTTTGCTGGGAAGTCACTTGGAGGATGACTGCTGTTCGCTTTGATCGGCCCCGGTGGGGGACGCGGTGTCCGCCACTCGGTGGACGTGGGGAGGTGCATCCCCCGTTTCGACTTGTCGGCGCCGGCCGAGCCGGAAGCGGCTCAGAAGACGTCGGGCGAGGGCGTCGAGGCCTGACGGATCGACACGTCGGCGTGACGGTCGAAGCGGTAGCCGACGCCGCGGACGGTGCGCACGATGTCCTCGAAGGCGCCGAGCTTGGAGCGGAGGCGACGGACGTGCACGTCGATCGTCCGCTCGTTCGGCACCTCGTCGTCGCCGGCCGACCAGAGGCTCGAGATGAGTTCGGCGCGGTCGATCGTGCGGCCCTCGCGGAGGACGAGGTACTGCAGCAGTTCGAACTCCTTGTAGGTGAGCGGGGCGACGTCGCCGTCGAGCAGGAGGCGCTTGCGCGAGATGTCCACGACGACTCCGCCGCGGGCACCGGGCTCTTCGTCGACCTCGGTGGTGCGGTGCTTGGCGAGTGCGGCGGGGTCTTGCAGGGCGAGGCGCACGACGTCGACGTCCCGTCCGCCGGCTCCTTCGGGAGCCAGGGCGACGGCGGCGTGGGTCTCGGCCGAGGGCGCGAGCTGAGCGGTCAGCGCTCGGAGCTGCGAGACGATCTCGCCGAGGCTGGTGCCGGCGTCGGCGGCCTTGAGCTCGTCGATGCCGACGTAGAGGACGAAGCCGCGGGCTTCGGTGCCGGCCGGGACGGCGCGGAGACGGGGAGCCGGGGTGGCGGCGGGCTGTTCGACGGCCGAGAGGTGGCGGGTCGAGGAGGCGGAGGTGGTGAGGGGGCTGGCGGTGCTGGTCGTGTCGAGAGCGAGAGACATGGGTTTTGTCCTTTGGGACTGGGGAAGACACCCGTTCGTCCGCCAACTCGACCGTGGAGCATTCGAGTGCGGAGAAGGAGCGCAGTGTCTTCGATGTGTGCCGCGTGGCTCACACGATCGGGCAAATGAGGCCCAGGATCGTGGAACAGGAAGGGATGCGCCGCCTGGTCGGGCGGACAATGCATCCGGAGTCGCGGTCCGGGATGAGCCGGTGGGCTCAGAGCGAGGATGCAGATCGCAGGGCAGCTGTATCAGGCCTGCGGACCGGCGGCGACTCGGCGGAGGGAAGGTGCCGGATCAGGCACACATTCGACAACACAGGACAACGGCCACCGGCATCATCATGCCGGTGCTCCCCGGGGCCTCAAAGGAGGTCAGGGCGTGCACGTTGTTGGTCATTGGGCCATTGTTTCGGATGAAGTCGCCCCGTGTCAACATCGGACGGCACGTGTCGTGCACGAGACCGACGAGCGCGGCGCCGTGCTATTCGGCCAGGCCGTAGAGACGGTCGCCCGCATCGCCGAGACCCGGCACGATGTAGCCCTTGTCATTCAGCTTCTCGTCGACCGCGCCCAGCACGATCGACACCTCGCGGCCGTGCATGGCCTTCTCTACCGCGGCAAGACCCTCCGGCGAGGCGAGGATGCACACGGCCGTGACGTCGACGGCCCCGCGGTCGAGCAGGAAGTCGATGGCGGCGATCAGCGAGCCGCCGGTGGCCAGCATCGGGTCGAGCACGAAGCACTGGCGGTTCGAGAGGTCGTCGGGCAGACGCTCGGCGTAGGTGACCGGCTGGAGCGTCTCCTCGTCGCGCATCATGCCGAGGAAGCCGACCTCGGCCGTCGGCACCAGCTTGGTCATGCCCTCGAGCATTCCGAGCCCGGCACGAAGGATCGGCACGACAAGCGGCCGGGGCTTCGAGATCGCGAGCCCCGTGGTCGGCGCGACCGGCGTGACGATGTCGTACGGCTCGGTGCGGACGTTGCGCGTCGCCTCGTACGCCAGCAGGGTCACCAGCTCTTCGGTCAGGGCGCGGAACGTCGGCGACGACGTCTCGCGGTCACGGAGCACCGTGAGCTTGTGGGTGATCAGGGGGTGGTCGGCCACGTGCACTCGCATAGGCTCGAGGCTAGCCGACCCGAGAGGCGGGCGGTTCCGAGCGAGAGGCTCCTGGTGACGCGGGTTCCCGCCGAATTCGAGCGTTGGATGCACGAGGCCGTCTCCGAGGCGGCCCACTGCGCCGAGACGGGCGACGTCCCGGTCGGGGCGCTCGTGCTCGACGCGGCGGGCGTCGTCATCGGCCGCGGTCACAACGAGCGCGAGGCCCTGCACGATCCCACCGCTCACGCCGAGGTGCTCGCACTCCGCGACGCGGCGCGCACCACCGGGGACTGGCACCTGACGGGGACCACGCTGGTGGTCACACTCGAGCCCTGCCCGATGTGCGCGGGGGCGATCCTGGCCGCCCGAGTGCCGCGCGTCGTCTTCGGCGCGTGGGACGAGAAGGCCGGCGCGGCGGGGAGCGTCTACGACGTGCTGCGGGACCGACGGCTGCCGCACCGCGCCGAGGTCTATGGCGGCGTGCTCGAGTCGAGCTGTGCATCCCTGCTCGACGCGTTCTTCGCGGCCCGCCGCTGAGTTTTCGCGGAGGCCGCCGCGCGACGCATCACGGACTGTTCCACGCGCCGCGGCACGTTGCGTTGACCGCGATACGTTGCGCGGCAGCCCGCCCCCGATCGAGTCGGGAGTTCAGTCGGCGGCGCGGATCACGATCGTGTCGGTCGCGGGTGAGACGGCGCCGGGCTCGACCCAGACGTCGGGCTCGACGTAGATGACCCGGGCGACGGGCACGGCGGCCCGGATGCGCGCCTCGACGGCGTTGATCGCGGAGGCGACGTCGGCCAGGAGCATCCGACCCGAGAGGGCGACCTTGACCCCGACGAGCAGCTCCTCGGGCCCGAGGTACAGCGTCTTCATGTGGATGATCGACTCGACCTCGGGGCCGCCCGTGATGGCCTTTCGGATCGCCTCGGTGTCGCTGGCCGACGCGCCCTCCCCGACCAGGAGGCTCTTCGTCTCGATGCCGAGGATGATCGCCACGAGGATCAGCAGGACGCCGATGAGGACCGTCCCGAGGGCGTCGAACAGGCTGTTGCCCGTCACGACCGTGAGGCCGACGCCGAAGAACGCGAGTACCAGGCCGGTGAGAGCGGCGGTGTCTTCGAGGAGGAGGACCGGCAGCTCGGGGGCCTTGGCGCGGCGGATGAACGAGAACCAGCCCTGGTCGCCCTTGTGCGGTCGGGCCTCGCGAAGGGCGGTGCGGAGCGAGAACGACTCCAGGACGATGGCGATCACGAGCACGAGCATCGGCAGCCACCAGTTGTCGAGCTCGTGCGGGTGCTGGATCTTGCCGATGCCTTCGTAGAGCGAGAACACACCGCCGATGGAGAACAGGATGATCGACACGACGAACGCGTAGACGTAGCGCTCGCGGCCGTAGCCGAACGGGTGCTCCTCGTCGGCGGCCTTCTTCGACTGGCGGCCGCCGAGCAACAGGAGGAGCTGGTTGGCGGAGTCGGCGATCGAGTGCACGCCCTCGGCCAGCATCGACGCGGAGCCGGAGAAGGCCCACGCGATGATCTTGACCAACGCGATGCCGAGATTGGCCGCGAGCGCCGCGAAGATCGCCTTGTTGCCGCCGGTCGTGCTCATCGCAGGCCCTTCGTTCGTCGCCGGGACCCCTGTGCCCCTGGTGCGTTGCCGCCAATCCTAGGATGGACGGATGACGACGACCCTTCCCGCGACCGCGATTCTCGGAGCCGGCTCGATGGGCGGTGCGATCCTGCACGGCCTGGTGCGACCGGACGTCACCGTCGAAGGCGGTGTCCGCGTCACCAACCGCAGCGAGGCGAAGGCCGTGCCGCTGCGGCACGACGACGTGACCTCGCTCGCGACCGAGACCGATCCGGCCGCCAACGCGTCCGCCGTCACGGGCGCCAAGATCGTCCTTCTGGGCGTCAAGCCGTACATGATCGTCGACCTGCTGCGTGAGATCGCCCCCGTGCTCGAACCCGGCACCGTGGTCGTGAGCCTGGCGGCGGGGACGACGATCGCGACCATGGAGGCCGAACTGCCGGCGAGCATCCCCGTGCTCCGGGCCATGCCCAACACGCCCGCGGTCGTCGGCCGAGGGGTCACCGGGCTCGCCGCCGGCACGCGCTCGAGCGACGCCGACCTCGCTCTGGCCAAGAGCCTGTTCGAGGTGGTCGGCGACGTCGTGGTCATCCCCGAAGACAAGATCGACGCCCTGAGCACGGTGTCGGGCTCGGGGCCGGCGTACGTCTTCTACTTCATCGAAGAGCTCACGAAGACGGCGATCGACCTCGGCTTCTCGCCGGTGCAGGCCGCCACGATGGTGCAGGGCACGTTCCGCGGAGCCTCCGAGCTGCTGGCCTCCGACGTCACCGCGCCCGACGAGCTCCGACGCCGCGTGACGAGCCCGAACGGCACCACCGAGAAGGCCGTCGAGGTGCTCCAGTCGGGCGGCCTCAAAGAGCTGTTCGACCGGGCCACGGCGGCGGCGGCGGCCCGCGCGGCGGAGATCGCGGCGAGCTAGCGAGGCCAGCGGGCGCCTCAGCCCACCGGCGCCTCAGCCCGCCGAAGCCTCAGCTCTCCAGCGCGGAGAACCGTTCGAGCGCGGCTTCCGCCCCGCTCACGATGATCAGGTCGTGGTCGTCGACGACGGTCTCGGGCGTGGCCGGCTGGAAGGCCCCGCCCGGCGTCTTCACGCCCACGATCCGCACGCCGAACTTGGTCAGCACCTTCGACGCGGCCAGGGCCCTGCCACGCACGAGCGCCGGCGGATACATCTTCACGATGGCGAAGTCGTCGTCGAATTCGATGTAGTCGAGCATCCGCCCGCTCACCAGGTGCGCGACGCGCTCGCCGGCCTCGGCCTCGGGGTAGACGACGTGGGTGGCGCCGATGCGGGTGAGGATCTTGCCGTGGGATCGCGAGATCGCCTTCGCCCAGATCTGCGGCACCTCGAGGTCGACGAGGTTGGCCGTGATCAGCACGCTGTCCTCGATCGACGAGCCCACGGCGACCACGGCGATGGCGAAGTCCGCCGCCCCGATCTGGCGGAGCGCGTCGATGTCGGTGGCGTTCGCCTGCACCGCGTGCGTCACCCGCTCGGCCCACTTCTGCACGAGCTCGGCGTCGGTGTCGACGACCAGGACGTCGCGGTCCTGGCGTTCGAGCTGGCCCGCGGTCGCCGCGCCGAAACGGCCGAGGCCGATGACGAGGACGGGAGCGTCGTGGGGGATCCGGTCAACCAACGATGGGCCTTTCTTCGGGACGGGTGAAGAGCTGCCGCTTCTGCGAGTTCGCGAGGGCGACGGCCAGGGTCACGGTGCCGACGCGGCCCATCCACATGGTGACGGCCAGCACGTACTTCGCCGAGTCGGGGAGGTCGGCGGTCAGCCCGACCGACAGGCCGCAGGTCGCGAAGGCGGAGATCACCTCGAAGAGGACGTGCGACAACGAGGCCTTCGTGATCTGCAGGATCACGATGGTCGCCACTGCCACGATGGTCGCGCCCCAGAGCGCGACGCTCACCGACAGGCGCAGGACGTCGCTGGGGATGCGACGCCCGAACGCCTCCATGCTTCGGCGGCCGCGCGCCTCGGCGACCGCCGCCAGGAACAGCACGGCCAGCGTCGTCACCTTGAGCCCGCCGGCCGTCGACGCCGAGCCGCCGCCGATGAACATCAGCATGTCGGCCACGAGCAGGCTCGAGTCGTGCAGGTGCGAGATGTCGAAGGTGGAGAAGCCGCCCGACCGCGTCATGGTCGACAGGAAGAGCGACTGGAAGATCGTCGATCCGAGCGGCTTCTCGCCGAACGTGCGCGGGTTGTCGTTCTCGAGCAGGAGGAACAGGACGGTTCCGGCCACGAGCAGGATCGCCGTGGTGGTCAGGGTGAGTTTGACATGCAGCGACCAGCGCCGCGGTTGGCGGGGGTTGCGGATCACGGCGTAGATCACCGGGAACCCGATGCTGCCGAGGAACACCGCCACCATGAGGAGTCCGAGGAACACGTCGTCGCCGGCGAAGGGCGTGAGACCCGCGGCGTTCGGCGTGAAGCCCGTGTTCGTGAAGGCCATGGCCGCGTAGTAGAAGCTGTCGAGGACGGCGTCGCCCGCGGGGACCCCGGCCCCGAGCATCCTCGGGATCAGCAATGCTCCGATGATCAGCTCGATCGACAGGGTGCTGCCGGCCACGGTCGCGAGCAGCCCGCCGACCTCGCCGAGCCGCACAGCCTGCCCCTCGGGCACCGGACCGGCGTGCGCCCTCAGGGGATTCGAGTCGCCCGCGGCCATCAGGCGGGAGCGGAGACCGAGACGCCCGGACACGACGAGGCCGAGGATGCTCGCCACGGTCAGCACCCCGATGGCGCCGATCTGCACCCCGACGAAGATCACCACGTGCCCGAAGAGCGACCAGTGCGTGGCCATGTCGACTGTGGCCAGGCCGGTGACGCAGATCACCGAGACCGCGGAGAACAGCGAGTCGGCGACGGGGGTGACCCGACCGTCGGCGGCGCTCAGCGGCAGCATGAAGAGGGCCGTGAACAGGAGGATCAGCGTGGTGAACAGCAGGATGGCGAAGCGGGCGGGGGAGCGCCGCGCCAGGTCGCCGAACCGGTCGCGGGCGCGGCCCACGGGCGAAGGACGAGGGCCGTGGGATGCCCGACCGGGCTTTCGGGAGGGTGCGGTGGTAGCCACTCGATCTCCCACCCGTCCGATCATCCGAATCAGCATGGTACTCCCGGCCGGAGATCGCTAGCCTGAGCCAATGGCCGACCTCTTCACCGTGATCGCCGACCCCACCCGGCGCGAGATCCTGCGTGTCCTGCTCGAACGCCGCGACGACGCGACGTCGTCGCCCGCCTCCGCTGCCGGGTTCGCCCACGGCGACGCCGGTGCGGGCGAGATCAACGTCGGCGACCTCGTGATCGAACTCTCGCTCAGCCAGCCGACGGTCTCCAAGCACCTCCGCGTCCTCCGCGACAGCGGTCTTGTCCACGTTCGCGAGAAGGGGCAGCACCGCTACTACAGCCTCGAGACGGGGCCGTTGCACGACCTCGAGAAGTGGCTGCACGGGTTCCTCGCGCCGGTCGAGGCCCTGGTCGCCGCCGAGGCCGTGTCCGACGCCGCTACCGAGGTGGTGCCGGCGGCTTCCGGAGGCCCGCTCCGCCCCGTGCCGGTGCCTGCTCCGCTCCGTCGGGCCGCCGAGAACCTGCCCGATGCGAAGGACGTCGGTGCGACGCTCGGGCGTGCCGTCGCCCAGGCGCAGAACCGTGCCTCGTCCGCCGTGAAGAAGCGGCTCGGGCGCCGCGACTGACCCGCGTCGACGGCCTTCCTCGACCCGCTCGAACGGGGGCTGCCGCCCGGCTTGCCACGGTGTCACATGCGCCCCTAAAGTAACCACAGGGCTCACGAGTAACACTCATCAGCCGCATAGCCACCGCCTTGCTCCGACTGTTCGTCGGACGGGCCCGAAACCCGAGGCAGGACGATGTCGGACGATCTGACAGACGTGCGCTTTCTCACCGTTGCCGAAGTCGCCGACATGATGCGAGTGTCCAAGATGACCGTGTACCGCATGGTGCACTCCGGCGAACTGCCGGCGATCCGCTTCGGCCGGTCGTTCCGCGTTCCCGACTCGGCCGTGCAGGCCGTCCTCCGCGGGGGAGTGGCCGACGTCGGCTGACGTCGGCTGACGTCGTCCGACGGGGTCCACGTCCCGACCCGGTTCGTCTTTCGGCCGCTGGCCGAGTAGACTGACGCGAGGTATTTTTCCGCGGTTCTGATGGGGCCCGGTGTTGCTAGGTCCGAATTCAGAAATCAGTGAGGTGCCCTATGGGTTCTGTTATCAAGAAGCGTCGCAAGCGCATGGCGAAGAAGAAGCACCGCAAGCTGCTTCGTAAGACTCGTCACCAGCGTCGCAACAAGAAGTAGAGATACGAAACGTGCCCCGGCCGATGGTCGGGGCATTTTTTGTGCCCGCTACGCTGAAGTCGTGCCACGAATCGAACTGCTGACGAAACCCGGGTGTCATCTCTGCGACGACGCCCGGGCATCCCTCGCCCAGGTCCTCGCCGAAGACGAGTTCGCCGGGGCGATCGCCGCGCCGGGCTTCGCCGAGCAGAACATCCTCGACGACGCCGCGCTCACCGACGAGTACTTCGAGGACATCCCCGTCGTGAAGATCGACGGCCGCGTGCACACGACCTGGCGCGTCGACCAGGAGCGCCTCCGCGCAGCCCTCCGCACCTCTCTCGCTCGCGAGACCGACCCCACGAAAGCGGCGTCATGACCGTCAAGCACATCGTCCTCTGGAAGCTCAAGGCGACCGACGAGCTCGAGAAGGCCGAAGCGATCGCCCGCATCACCCAGCTGCTGAACGGCCTCGTGGGCCGGGTCGAGTCGATCCGCAGCCTGACGGTCGGCGTGAACGGCGCCTACCCCGAGACGAACTCCGACATCTCGGTCGTGGCCGACTTCGACGACTACGAGGGCGTGCAGGCCTACCAGGTGCACCCCGACCACCAGGAGGTCGCGGCGGAGATCCGCACTCTGGTGGCGTCCCGCGCCGGTATCGACTTCGAATACTGAGGTCGCCCCGAAGCGAGCGTTCGCTGCTCGTCGAGCGGCTACGGCTCCAGGCGCGTCGGCCCGCGGAACAGGTACGTCGCCTCGCGCAGGTTCGGCAGCCCCAGCAGCAGCATCAGCACGCGCGACAGGCCCATGCCGAACCCGCCGTGCGCCGGCACGCCGTAGCGGAAGAAGTCGAGGTAGCCGTCGAGCTCCTCGGGGTCGAGACCCTTCTCCTTGATCTGCTCGGTGAGCACGTCGACGCGGTGCTCGCGCTGAGCTCCGGTCGAGATCTCGGTGCCGTTGAAGATGAGGTCGTAGCTGTTGGTGATCGACGGGTCGCCTTCGCGACGCATGTGGTAGAACGGCCGGATCGTCGAGGCGTAGTCGGTGAGGAAGACGAACTCCGAGCCCAGCTCTTCGCGCGCGTACGCCGCGATCTGGCGCTCGCCCTCCGGGTCCATGTCGTCGTCGGCCCGCGGGATCTCGTAGCCGCGTGAGGCCACGATCTTCTTCGCCTCGGCCAGGGGGATGCGCGGGAAGGGCAGCGTCGGGACGGTCACCTCGACGTCGAACAGCTCCTTGATCGCGTCGCCGTGCTTGTCCTTCACGGCCTGGAAGCCCGCGACGAGGATCTCCTCGTGCATCTTCATGACGTCTTCGTGCGAGTCGATCCAACTGATCTCGGCGTCGACGGAGGTGAACTCGGTGGCGTGGCGCGAGGTGAAGCTGGGGTCGGCTCGGAACGCGGGCCCGACCTCGAAGATCTTGCCGAAGCCAGCCGGCTGCGCCATCTGCTTGAAGAACTGGGGGCTCTGCGCGAGGAACGCGCTGCCGTCGAAGTACTCGACCCGGAACAGCTCGGCCTTCGACTCGCTGGCCGACGCCATCAGCTTCGGGGTCTGGATCTCGATGTAGTCGTGCTCGACCCAGTAGCTGCGGAGGGCGTGGAGGAAGGTCGTCTGGATCTTGAAGATCAGGGCGTTGCGGGGCACGCGGAGGTCGAGGAATCGCCAGTCCATGCGCTTGTCGATGCCGGAGTCGTCTTTGATCGGGGTCTCGGCGATCGCGAGCGACGCCACGTCGAGGGCGTCGAGCTTGATCTCGACGCCGCCGAGCTTGACGCGCTCGTCGTGCTTGAGCTCGCCGGTGGCGGTGAGGAAGCTGCCCTGCGAGAGCGAGGTGATCGTGTCGGAGACGTCGGTGGCGACGATCTCGCCGTCGTCGCCGCTCACGCGCGGGGCGACGAGCTGCACGGCGCCGGACTCGTCGCGGAGCACGACGAACTGCACCTTCTTCTGATCCCGCACCGTCTCGACCCACCCGGACACCGAGACGGGTCCGTCGGAGGAGGCAGCGAGGTCTTTGATGAGGGTGCGTTCAGTCACGAGCAGCGAGTCTACCGGCTGTGGATATCCTCCATGGGAGGTGGGCGCGACGGGGCAATCTACACTGGAAGTCGTGCCCGCGAACCAGATCCACCTCGTCCGTCACGGCGAGGTGTTCAATCCCGAGGGCGTCCTCTACGGGCGCATCGAGGGTTTCGGGCTGAGCACGCTCGGGCACCGGATGGCCGAGGCCTCCGCCCGTTCGCTCCGCGAAGAGAGCCTCCCCATCCGCCGACTGGTCGCGAGCCCTCTCCAGCGCACCCAGGAGAGCGCCGAGCCCTGGGCCCGCCGCTTCGGTCTCGAGATCGAGACCGACGCCCGTCTCATCGAGCCGACGAACAAGTTCGAGGGCCGGCAGCAGACCTACAAGAAGGCGCTGGTCACTCCGGCCGAGTGGCCCTGGATCGCCAACCCTCTCAAGCCCAGTTGGGGCGAGGCCTACGTGAGCATCGCCGCTCGCATGCTGGCCGCCGTCGACGAAGCCTGGCGCAGTGTCGACGACGGCGACGTCGTCCTCGTCAGCCACCAGCTCCCCATCTGGATGGTCCATCGCAGTCTCAAGGGTGAGCGACTGTTCCACGATCCCCGCAGAAGACGATGCTCGCTCTCGAGCATCACCACCCTCGAGCACCACGGCGACGCCTTCGTCGAGGTCTCCTACCGTGAACCGGCCGCGGCCCTCCAGGCCTCCGCCGTCGACACAGGAGCAGTGTGAACAAGAAGAACCTCGTCCGCGTCGCCGTGATGGCCGCCGTGGCGGCCGTCGCCCTGACCGGCTGCACCAACAACGACAGCCTGATCAAGCAGTACGGCAGCGGCTCGAACCAGAACTACATCTCCGGCGACGGCACCCTGACCGAGATCAAGCCCGCCGATCGCAAAGACCCGGTCGAATTCACCACCAGCCTCGACACCGGTGCCACCCTCAAGCGCAGCGACTACCAGGGCAAGGTCATGGTCGTGAACTTCTGGTACGCCTCCTGCCCGCCCTGCCGCCTCGAGGCCCCCGACCTCGAGAGCCTCAGCCAGAAGTACGACAGCCAGGGCGTGCAGTTCCTCGGCGTCAACGTGCGCGACCAGACCGACACCGCCAAGGCCTTCGAGCGCTCGTTCAAGATCAGCTACCCCTCGGTGATCGACGCGGCCGACGCCAAGGTGCAGCTCGCCTTCTCCGGCCAGCGCGGCCCGAACGCCACCCCGACCACGATCGTCCTCGACCAGAAGGGCCGGGTCGCCGCCCGCGTCCTGGGCGAGGTCAACAAGAGCGTCCTCGACACCCTCATCAGCGACACGGTCGCCGAGAACGACAAGTGAACTTCGCCGGCAATCCCTTCTTCCAGGCCGTGACGAGCGGCCAACTCGTCGTCGCCGTCCCCGTCGCGATCCTCGCCGGCATCATCTCCTTCCTCTCTCCCTGCGTGCTCCCGCTCGTGCCGGGGTACCTCGGCTACGTCGGCGGCCTCGCCGGCAACGGCACGCGGGATGCCCGGGGCAAGCGCATCGACCGAGGGCGCTTGCTGCTCGGGGTCGTCATGTTCGTGCTCGGCTTCACCGTGGTCTTCGTCGCCCTCAACACGGGAGCGGGCATCCTCGGATTCTGGTTCCTGGAATGGCGCAACCTCCTCACGCGCCTGCTCGGCATCGTCGTGATCGTGATGGGCCTGGTGTTCATCGGCAACTTCCCGATCTTCCAGCGCACGACGAAGCTCCGGATCAGCCCGAAGACCGGCCTGGTCGGTGCCCCGCTGCTCGGCATCGTCTTCGGCCTCGGCTGGAGCCCGTGCCTCGGGCCCACGCTGGCCGCCATCACCGCCCTGTCGCTCAACTCCGGCTCGGCCAAGCAGGGCTTCCTGCTCGGTGTCGCCTACTGCGTGGGTCTCGGCATCCCGTTCCTGTTCGTCGCTCTCGGCCTCGGCTGGATGACGCGCTCCATCGCTTTCGTCAAACGGCACATCCGTGCCGTCAACCTCGTAGGAGGCAGCCTTCTCGTGCTCATCGGTGTTCTCATGGTCGCCGGGGTCTGGACCGACCTCATGTCACGTCTCGGGGCGGTGATCGCGAACTATGGCACGGTCGTCTGATCCCGAAGAGCCCACCGGTTCGAGCGCGCCCGGCTCAGTGACCGACGCCTCCGCTCAAGACCGCACCGACGAGCGGGCCGACCCGCTGCGTCCGCGCGACCACATCGACTACGTCGCTCCCGCCTCCGAGGCCTCCGGCTCCGGCTCGTCGGGGTCCGGCTCCGGCGACGGCACGATCACGCAACCCCGGCTGAGCTTCCTCGGCTACGTCCGCTTCTTCTGGCGGCAGCTCACCAGCATGCGCACGGCCCTGTTCCTGCTCATGCTTCTGGCCATCGCCGCCATCCCCGGGTCGCTCGTGCCGCAGCAGAGCGCCGACCCCAACGGCGTCGCGCAGTACAAGATCGACCACGCCCAGCTGTACCCGATCCTCAACTGGTTCGGCCTGTTCAACACCTACAACACGCCCTGGTTCTCGGCCGTGTACCTGCTGCTGTTCATCTCGCTGATCGGCTGCATCATCCCGCGCACCAAGCACCACTTCGACGCCCTCCGCGCTCGTCCGCCCAAGACCCCGGCGCGGCTCTCGCGTCTGGCGGGATTCCAGTCGCACCCGGTCCGCAGCGAGGGCGTGAACGGCAAGGCTCCCGTGTCGGCCGACATCGCCATCGCGGCCGCCCGCACCCAGCTCCGTCGCGCCGGCTACCGCACCCAGGTGTACGGCGACTCCGTCAGCGCCGAGCGCGGCTACCTCCGCGAGACGGGCAACCTCGTCTTCCACATGGCGCTGCTCGGAGTGCTCATCACCGTCGGCATCGGCGGCAGCTTCGGCTACACCGGCAACCGCGTGGTCGTCGCCGGGCAGAGCTTCTCCAACAACCTCGGCTCGTACGACTCGTTCAACCCGGGCCGATGGTTCACCGCGTCGCAGCTCGCGCCGTACAACATCCGGGTCGACAAGTTCGTGGCCAAGTACGAGACGAAGATCGCCTCGTCGCTCGGCACGCCGCTCGACTACACCGCCTACGTCACCACGCAGGAGCAGGGTCAGAAAGAGAAGAAGACGACCATCAAGGTCAACCACCCGCTCGACATCGGCGGCACGCAGGTCTACGTGCTCGGCAACGGCTACGCGGTCGACGTCACCGTCCGCGACGGCCAGGGCAACGTGGCGTTCAAAGACGAGGTCCCGTTCCTCCCGCAAGACGCCAACCTGACCTCGCTCGGGGTCATCAAGGTGCCCGACGCCCTGCCCCAGCAGCTCGGCATGATCGGGTTCTTCTACCCGAGCGCCACTCCTCTCAGCACCGGCGCGCTCACCTCCAACTACCCCGACACGATCAACCCGGAGCTCACCCTCGACGTCTACGCCGGAGACCTCGGCCTCAACGACGGGGTGCCGAAGTCGGTCTACACGCTCAACACCGACGGGTTGAAGCCGATCGCGGGCACCACCTCGAAGGCGGAAGAGAAGCCGATCACCCTCAAGCCGGGCGAGACCGTGAAGCTGCCCGACGGCCTGGGCTCCGTGGAGTTCACCGGCGTCAAGCGCTTCGTCTCACTCGACATCCACCACGACCCGTCGCAGGTCTACGTGCTGATCTTCGCGGTCCTGATCGTCCTCGGCCTGCTCACGGGCCTCTTCATCCCGCGCCGTCGCGTGTGGGTGAAGGCGGTCAGCGGGCCGAACGGTCTGTCGCTCGAGTACGCGGGCCTGGCCCGAGGCGAAGACCCCACGCTCGAACGCGCGGTCGACGACCTCGCCAAGCGACACCTGGCGATGATCGGGTCGCCGAAGCAGAACACCCCTCCCCACCCAGAACCGAGGCCTGAAAAGGCCGACGACGGAAGTAGGCTGTCCCAGTGACGTCCGCAGAACTCTCGACTTACTGCCTCTACGCTGCGTACTCGGCCATGGCCATCTACGTGATCTCCTTCATCGCGTTCGCGCTCGACCTCGCCAAGCGCTCCGGCGACGCCCAGATGGCGGCGACCGCGGCTCTCAAGGCGCAGGCCGTCCAGGCGAAGGCCCGTGCCGGTGCCGTCCTCGAGATGGCCGGTGGTGGATCCCCCGCTTATGGTTCGGGTGGCGGCGTGGCAGTCCTCGAGCGCACCGACGTGCCGAGCCTCGAGGCCCCGCGTAAGTCGTCGAAGTTCGAGCGCATCGGCATGTCGATGATGGCTCTCGGGCTCGTCGTCCACATCGTCTCGGTCGTGTTCCGCGGACTCGCCGCCGGCCGCGTGCCGTGGGCGAACATGTTCGAGTTCGGCCTCACCGGCACCGCGCTGATCGTCGCGATGTTCCTGGTCGTCAACCTCTTCGTCAACGTGAAGTACCTCGGCGCCTACGTCATGGGCCTCAACCTGATCCTGCTCGGGGTCGCCGTCGTCAACTTCTACGTCGCCGTCAGCCCGCTCGTTCCGGCCCTGCAGTCGTACTGGCTGGTCATCCACGTCTTCGTCGCCTGCCTCGGCACCGCGTTCTTCGCGATCGCAGCCGGCCTCTCCGCCGCGCAGATCGTCCAGGCCCGCCGCGAGATGTCGAAGAACGCCGGCATCAAGCTGTTCGACACGCTTCCCGGCGCCGACCGTCTCGAAGACCTCGCCTACCGCATCGCGCTGGTCGGCTTCGTGCTCTGGACCTTCACGCTCATCGCCGGCGCCGTCTGGGCCGAGAAGGCCTGGGGTCGCTACTGGGGCTGGGACACCAAAGAGGTCTGGACCTTCATCATCTGGGTCATCTACGCCGGCTACATCCACGCCCGTGCGACACGCGGCTGGCGCGGGGCCCGGTCGTCGTACCTCTCGCTGGTCGGTTTCGCCGCGGTGATGTTCAACTTCTCGGTCGTGAACCTGTTCTTCAAGGGGCTGCACGCGTACTCGGGGCTGTAGGCCTCGGCCTCCGCTGCACCTCCCGGACCCCCGTCGCCTCGTGCGGCGGGGGTTCGTGCATCCCCCGCTCCGGTCTCTCCTGGGTCGCACATGTCGAGCGTTTCGGCGGGCGCTGCCGTCGGCGGCGCATGAATCCGGGGCGACCTCAGCGAATCACTCGCGATTTGCGACAAAGGGCAGGCAGCGAGAGCGGGGGATGCACGGCCCGAGCGCTCAGGACGCCGCGCGCCGCTCCAGCTCGGCATGCGCGGCACGCACCCGCTCGAACCACCAGGCGCGCCGGATGTCGGGCGCTGCCGCGGCCCGCAGCAGGTCCACGTCGACGTCCACCCGCCGCACGTCGATCGCCCCGTCGACCGGCAGCAGCGGCTCGCGCGTGACGTCGGAGGTGAACATCGCCGCCGTCCCGAGGCCGCAGGCGTAGGGGAGCGACGGAATGCTCGCGGCCAGGTGGGCGCCCATCGAGAGCCCGACGGACGTGTCGATCGCACTCGAGACGACGACCGGCAGGCCCGCCTCGGCGACGATCCCGAGGGCGGCGGTCACTCCGCCGAGAGGCTGGGCCTTGATCACGAGGAGGTCGGCGGCTCCGGCCCTGGCGACGGCGAGCGGGTCGGTGGCCTTCCGGACGCTCTCGTCGGCGGCGATGGGCACGCCGAGAGGGGCGGCCAGCTCTCGAAGCGCTTTGAGCTCCGGCACCGTGCGGACCGGCTGCTCGGCGTATTCGAGGCGGTACGGCGCGAAGGCGAGCAGGGCATCCACCGCTTCGTCCACCGTCCAGTTCATGTTGGCGTCGATCCGCACCCGGCCGTCGTCGCCCACGTACTTGCGCGCTGCGGCCACTCGGGCCACGTCGTCGGCGAGCGTGCCGCCCGGCTCGGCGACCTTGACCTTGACCGTGCGGCAGCCGGGGTAGCGAGCGAGGATGCCCGGAACGAGCTCTGCCGGAACCGCGGGCAGCGTCGCGTTCACCTCGACCCGTCGGCGCGAGACGGGTGCGGACGGCCCCCAGCCGAAATCGATCGTCGCCGCCAGCCACGAGGCGGCCTCCTCGGTCTCGTACTCGACGAAGGGGCTGAACTCGGTCCAGCCGTTCGGCCCCTCGACCAGGAGCGCCTCGCGCACGTCCACGCCGCGGAACCGATTGCGCAGCGGCAGGGCCACCACGTGCGCGTCGCGCAACAGGTCGGCGAGAGGGGGGATGCTCGGCGGGAGCACGGGCGAGGGCTGCGAGGCGTCGGACATGCGTCCAGTCTGGCCCGAACTGCGCTGGGAGCGGCAGTGCGCGCCCTCCCGGCGGAGCGGCCCGTCAGTAGGCTGGGGGCATGACTGACCGCGTCTCCGACCTGTTCGATCCGACCGAGTGGACGGAGGCGACGGGGGCGGGCGAGCTGACCGACGTCACGTACCACCACGACGTCCGCGGGCAGATCGCGCGCATCGCGTTCGACCGTCCCGAGGTGCGCAACGCGTTCCGCCCGCAGACCGTCGACGAGCTCGCCCGTGCGCTCGACGACGCGCGGATGAACCCGAAGATCGGCGTCGTGCTCCTGACCGGCAACGGCCCGAGCCCGAAGGACGGCGGCTGGGCGTTCTGCTCCGGCGGCGACCAGCGGATCCGCGGCCGCGACGGCTACAAGTACGAGGGCGACGCGGAGAACACGCCCGATCCGGCGCGTAACGGCCGCCTGCACATCCTCGAGGTCCAGCGCCTCATCCGCACGATGCCCAAGGTCGTCATCGCGGTCGTCCCGGGCTGGGCGGCCGGCGGCGGGCACTCGCTGCACGCCGTCTGCGACCTGACGCTCGCCAGTCGTGAGCACGGCAAGTTCAAGCAGACCGACGCCGACGTCGGCTCGTTCGACGGCGGCTACGGCAGCGCCTACTACGCGAAGCAGATCGGGCAGAAGTTCGCCCGCGAGGTGTTCTTCCTGGCGCAGGAGTACTCCGCCCAGCGCGCCTACGAGATGGGCGCCGTGAACGCCGTCGTCGACCACGCCGATCTCGAGAAGGAGGCCCTGCGCTGGGGCCGCATCATCATGGGCAAGTCGCCCACGAGCATCCGCATGCTCAAGTTCAGCTTCAACGCACTCGACGACGGGCTCGTCGGGCAGCAGGTCTTCGCGGGCGAGGCCACCCGTCTCGCCTACGGCACCGACGAGGCCGTCGAGGGGCGCGACTCGTTCCTCGAGAAGCGCGAGCCCGACTGGTCGCCGTACCCGTGGCAGTTCTGAGCTCGTGACCCATCCGCTCCTCCCCGTCGACGCCCGCGACCCCCGCCGCGTCTTCGAGGCGCTCCGCGAGGCCCTCTCCGGCGGGCCGGCGATCAACCCGCGCATCGACGACAGCGTGCCGTCCGACCTGCCGGCCGAGGTCGAGAAGAAGGTGGTCCTCGTCATCGAGACGAGCGGCTCCACCGGGCACGCCAAGCGCGTCGGGCTCTCCGCCGAGGCGCTGCTCGCCGGTGCCGCGGCTGCCGACGCCGCCCTCGCCGGGCCGGGGCAGTGGGTGTTGGCGCTGCCCGCGCACTACGTGGCCGGGACGAACGTGCTGGTGCGGTCGTTGGCCGCGTCGACCGTGCCGGCGTTCGTGCCGCGCGGACACTTCGATCCGGTGGCATTCGTGGCGGCTGCCGAGGGGCTCGTGCATCCCACGCGGTACACGTCTCTGGTGCCGGCACAGCTGACGACGCTGCTCGACGCGGGGCCCGCTGCCGTTCGGGCTCTGGGCCGGTTCGACGCCGTGCTCGTCGGGGGGCAGGCGACGCCGCTCGCGCTTCTGTCGCGGGCTCGGGGCGCCGGCGTGCGCGTGGTCCGCACCTACGGTTCCAGCGAGACGAGCGGCGGCTGCGTGTACGACGGAGTGCCTGTGGGTCGCACCCGTGCCGCCGTGGTCGACGGCGAGCTGCAGCTCTCGGGGCCGACACTGGCCGAGTACTACCTGGCGGATCCTGCGCGGACGGCCGCGGCGTTCGTCGAGCGCGACGGGGTGCGCTGGTACCGCACGGGCGACGCGGGCAGCATCTCGTCGGACGGCGTCGTCACGGTGACCGGGCGGCTCGACGACGTGTTCATCTCGGGCGGCGAGAAGGTGTCGCTCGGCGTCGTGGAACGGCTG
Source organism: Frondihabitans cladoniiphilus (assembly GCF_039544345.1). Taxonomy (NCBI): domain Bacteria; kingdom Bacillati; phylum Actinomycetota; class Actinomycetes; order Micrococcales; family Microbacteriaceae; genus Frondihabitans; species Frondihabitans cladoniiphilus. Next base: position 127,404 of record NZ_BAABLM010000004.1, on the reverse strand, counting down.
GTCCGCGAACTGCCCGGGCTCTCGGGCGCGGTGGTGGTTCGGGCACCCGACGCGCGGTGGGGGGAGGTGCCGGTGGTGGTTGTGGGTGGTGCTGGGACTGGGGCTGGGGCTGGTGGTGCTGGTGCTGCTGGCGGTGCTGTCTTGCCGTCGTTGGGCGCCATTCGAGCCGCGGTCGTCGCGGGGGCCGGTCGCGCTGCCGCTCCCGCTCGGCTCCTGACGGTGGATGCCCTGCCCCTCCTTGCCAGCGGCAAGCCCGATCGGGTGGCCCTCACCCGGCTGGCCGGCCTCGATGCTGCTGCTGCTGCTGCTGCGCCGGGTCGCAACGAGTTCTCCCCAGGCGACACCTCCTCCACAGCCTGATCCGAGGCGCGGGATGCACGGGGCCCGGCCCCGTAGAATTCATCCGTGGCAAAGACCAAGACGAAACGCTCCTCCCGCGGCTCCCAGAGCAGCGGCCGCTCGGGCGGGCGCCCTTCGGGCCGTCCCGCCGGTCGCCCGGGTGGGCGCCCCGGTGCCGTCGCGCCGCGCAAGGCGACCGTCTCCGACTGGATCAGCGGTGCTCGTCCCCGCACCCTCACCCTGGCCGTGGCTCCCGTCGCCCTGGGCTCCGGTGCCGCCGCCGCGATCAACGACTTCGACTGGGTCCTCGCCGTCCTGTGCCTCGTCGTCTCCCTGTTCCTGCAGATCGGTGTCAACTACGCCAACGACTACTCCGACGGCATCCGCGGCACCGACAAATACCGCGTCGGTCCGGCTCGCCTCACCGGCGCCGGGGTGGCGAATCCCAAGCGCGTGCGCACGGTCGCATTCGCCTCGTTCGCCGTCGCCGCGCTGGCCGGTATCGCCGTCATCGTCATCACCCAGTACTGGTGGATGCTGCTCGTAGGTGCCGCCTGCGTCGTGGCCGCCTGGTTCTACACCGGCGGCAAGCGCCCCTACGGCTACAACGCCATGGGCGAGATCTTCGTCTTCGTCTTCTTCGGGCTCGTCGCGACGGCCGGCACCCAGTTCGTGCAGGCGCACACGGTCACCGAGGCCGGTTGGGTCGCCGCGGTCATGATCGGGCTGTTCTCCTGCGGCGTGCTGATGATCAACAACATCCGCGACATCGAGCAAGACAAGCTCGCCGGCAAGCGCACCCTCGCCGTCGTCCTCGGCCACCGCGGCGCGCGAATCGTCTACGCACTCTTCCTCGGCCTGCCGTACGTCCTGCTCGTCTACTTCACCGTGCTCTACTTCGGTGGCGGCTACGTCTACTTCTCGGCCATCCTCACGATTCCCGCCATCGTCATCGGCGTCACCGGCCGCACGCCTCGCGAGCACATCACGGCGCTGAAGCTCTCGTCGTTCTCCGCGCTCCTGTTCTCGCTGGCGCTCGCGGCTGTGCTCTTCTTCCAGCCATAGCGCTCGAACGGCCGTAGCCTCTGGCGACCGAGGTCTGGCGGCCTCGGCCTGGCGGCCTCGGCCTGGCGCGGCCCGGGCCGAGGCCGGGGATCGCGCCGGCTCGCCCGCTGCGCCCCGTGCATCCGTTGCGCCCGCTGCGCCTGCTGGGCTGGCCCCGCGCCTGCTCGAACACACCGTGGCGGCGTGAACCCATGTCCTAGGCATGAGGTTCGTGCCGCTGCGGTGTGTTCGGCGCGCTGTTCGTCGGCCGCTGCTCGGCGAGGGGGCAGAAATGGCCGGCGGGTGCAGCAGTTGCGGCCGTTTGCGCCCACTCGCCGTCGCGCCGCACGCGAATGTGCGAAATCGGGGCCCTCCTGCGCAAATTCCCCCAGATTTCGTACATTCGGCGTCTCCTTCGGCGCGAGGGTGGCCACGGACGGTGCAGACGCGGGCACGACGGCTGAGGGCGCGGGAACGGGCGGCGGCGACCGGACGAGAGTCGGACTAGCGGCGAGTGGGCGGAAGTGGCCGGCCCGTGCGGCGGGAGCGGCCGTTTGCGCCCACTCGGCGTTGGGCGCGGCTCGGAGCGCGGCCGCAATGAGTCGGACCCCCCCCGTCGACGCAAAAGACCCCCTGGCGACAGGGGGTCGTGAGGCGTGGTCGGGGTGCGGGTCCGCGGGAATGGGGTTTGGATGCGCGGGACCGGGGGTGCGGACGCGCGGGACCGGGGGGTGCGGACGCGCGGGATCGGGGTGCGCGGGGCTATTCGTCCTCGGCGGGAGGGCCCGGACGGCGGGGAGCCGCGGCGGGACGCGCCTTCGAGGGCACGGCCGCAGAGGTGCCGGCGGCCCCGGTCACGTCGGCACGGGCGTCGAGGACGGCGTCCTCGAGGTCGGCGTCGTCATCACGCTCGGGCGCCGCGCGCCGCTTCACGATGGCGAGGGCGACGTTCTTGCGGAGGGCGCCGAAGAAGATGTACGAGATGAGGAGAGCGACGACCGCGGCCAGGATGGCGGCCAGCCAGATGGGCATCGGCGTGAAGCGGAAGACGATGAACGCCACGACGAACACACCGATACGGGCCAGAGAGTAGAGGAGCGTCGCTTTCACGCGCTGAAGTCTAGACGAGCGTTCGGGGAACCAGCCCGGCGGGGAGCATCCCACGCTTCAGCCCCGCGCTCGCGGCACCCGAGCCCCGCGCACCCGGCACCGGAGCCCCGCTCGCAGCGACCCGCCAGGGAGCAATCCAGGGCACGAGCCTAGGATCGGGACATGGTCAAAGGGCTGTTCGTCGCGATCGTGGCCGCCGTCGCGCTGTTCGTCTACGCGCTGGTCGACTGCCTGTCCGCCGATCGGCCGCGCTTCCGGGTTCTCAACAAGCCGTTCTGGGTCGTGGTGATCATCGTGCTGCCGGTCATCGGCGCCGTTCTCTGGCTCACGATGGGGCGGCGATGGGGCCGTGCCGTCGAGCGGGCGCGGTATCGCGGGCCCGACGACGATCCGGCGTTCCTGGGGCGCTCCGCACCGAGCGAGGCGAGTACCCCGCGCGACCGGCGGGAGTTCGATCGACGCGAACGTGAGCTGCGGCGCAAAGCCCTGCGCGAGACCGACGAGCGGATCCGCCGCCTCGAGCAGGAGTTCGCCGACCGCGACCGCGACGACGACTCCCCGGGCGGGCCGCCCGCCGGCTGACGCACCCGCCGGCTGACGCACCTGCCGACCGAGGCACCTGCCGACCGACGGAGCCCCGACCGCACCCCCGCTTCCCGCACCACCGCTTCCTGCACCACCGCATCCCCGACGAAAGACTCCTCCGTGCCCAGCGACCCCACCGTCCCCGCTCCCTCCGGCAGCTCCGCCACCGACTTCGCGGTCCTGCTGCTCGCCGAACTCGAGGCGGGGGGAGTGCGCGACGTCGTCCTCAGCCCGGGCTCCCGCTCGCAGGCCCTGGCGTTGGCGGCGGCGGAGTACGAGCGGGCCGGGCGGCTGCGCCTGCACGTGCGCCTCGACGAGAGGTCGGCCGGGTTCCTCGCACTCGGCCTCGGCGTCGAGACGGGCATCCCCGCGGCCGTGGTCACCACATCGGGAACAGCCGTCGCCAACCTGCACCCCGCCGTCCTCGAGGCGCACCACTCGGGCGTGCCGATGCTGCTGCTAACCGCCGACCGCCCGGAGGAGCTGCGGGGGATCGGCTCGAACCAGACCACCCACCAGGCGCGGATGTTCGGCGAAGCCCTGCGACTGATCCGCGACGTCGAGGCACCGAAGACGCCGGACGCCGGGAGGCGCAGGCCCGCGGCAAATGCAGACGCAGCAAACGCAGACGCGGTGAACGCAGCGCCGACGGGCGACACCGTCCCCGCCGGCTCGAGCAGCGCCGGCGCCAGCGCCCTCGACACGGTCCGCACCCTCGCCCGAGAAGCCCTCTCGGCGGCGCTGGGGCACTCGGGGTCTCCCGACCACCCTGCCGCCCCCGGGCCGGTGCAGCTCAATATCGCGTTCCGCGAGCCGCTGTCGGCGCCCGTCACAACGCTGCCGGAGCCGCGACCTGGGCATCCCACGCCCCTGCGCGCGACCGCAGCACCCCACCGCCTCTCCGTCGACAGCCACCCCGGAACCGTCGTCATCGCGGGCCACGCCGCCGGCCCCGTCGCCGAGGCCACCGCACGCGCCCTCGGAGCCCCACTGATCGCCGAGGTCTCCAGCGGCGCCCGTTTCGGCCCGAACCTCGTGCCGTCGTATCGGCAGCTCCTCGACGATGACGAGTTCGGCGGCCGGATCCGCCGTGCCGTCGTCTACGGGCACCCGACCCTCACCCGCCAGGTGCCGCAGCTGCTCAAGCGCGACGGCAGCGACGCTAGCGACGGCCGCCCCGCCAGCGACGGCAGCGACGGCCGTCCCGCCGTCGAGGTGATCGTCGTCCGCGGCGGAGTGCCCGAGGCCTACGACCCGAGCCGTTCGGCGACCATCGTGGAGACCATCGAGATCGAAGACGGGGATGCCCGTCCCGACGACCCCGCGCACCGCGACTGGGTCGGCCGCTGGGTCCACACCGGCCGCAGTCTGATCGCGGACGACGGCGTGGCTCCCGACGCCGATGCCGCCGTCTCCGACGACAAGGCCGTGCGGGCCGAGTTCCTTCGCGGCGAGGTCGAGGCGATCCGCCGTCCCGTCACGAGGCGGTCGCTGGTGGAGGCGCTCTGGCGAGTCACCTGGCCGCACGACCGGCTCGTGCTGGGGGCCTCGCGCCTCATCCGCGAGGCCGACGTCTTCGTGACGGGCAAGAAGATCGCCGTCCACGCGAACCGGGGCCTCGCCGGTATCGACGGCACCATCGCCACCGCGACCGGTATCGGCCTCGCGAGCCAGGGCGGCGGCACGACAGGTGCCCCGGCAGCCGGCTGGACCGACGGATCCACCGGAGTGACCCGCGTCCTCGTCGGCGACCTCACCCTGCTGCACGACGCCGGCAGCCTGCTCTTCGGCGAGGGCGAGGCCAAGCCGCGGATCCAGGTCGTCGTCGGCAACGACGGCGGCGGCACCATCTTCGACGGCCTCGAGGTCGCCGCGACCGCCCCCGAGGACGCCATGACCCGGGTGCAGTTCACCCCGCAGCCCGCATCGTTCGAGAAGCTCGCGGCAGCCTACGGCTGGGAGTACCGCCGGGCATCCACCCGCGGAGAACTCGACCAGGCCCTCGTCGGCAGCCCCGGCCCGATCCTGATCGAGGTGCCGCTGGCACGGTGACCCGTGCCGCAGGGCGCGCCGAGGTCCGTGCGGCCGGGTACGGTCGAGCGATGACGCCCCGCGCCGACCTCGGTTCCCGTATCGGGGCGTGGCTCCTCGCCGATTACGGTCTCACGATCGACTCGCTCGAGCCCATCGTGGGAGGGCTCGACCCCGAGGCCGCCGTCTGGCTCGCCGTGGACGACCTCGGCCGATCGTGGGCGGTGAAGTGGACCCGTCGAGACACGCGCTTCGGTCTGCTCCTCGCCGGGGCGCTCGCGCAGTCGGCCGTCGTCGGCGTGCCCGAGCAGCTCACGTCGCGGCAGGGCCATCCCTGGAGCGACCGACGCCGCGGGCGCCTGTCCGTCAGTGCCTGGGTGCTCGGTCGCGAAGCGTTCGAGACCGGCCTCGCGCCCGCCGAGTGGGAGGCGCTGGGTCGGCTCCTGCGTCGGGTCCACGAGGAGCCGCCGCCTCCGGTCGACGCGGTGGGTGACGGACCGGCCGTGCGGCGGGGGATCCGACGCGCGGGAGCACGATCGACCGCGCGGCTCCGACGCATCGACCGGTTGGCGGCCGCCGCGGGCACCGGTGAGGACGACGACCCCGTCGTGGCCCGCCTGCTCCGCGCCTGGCCCGGAATCCGCGCGCGCATCGTCGCCCTGCGGGAGGAGGCCGGTCGCCTGAGACGAACGCGGACTCCCACGGCGCGAGTCAGCTGCCACGGCGACCCGCACCTGGGCAACGTCCTGGTCGACGACGCCGGGCAGCCCTGGCTGATCGACTTCGACGACGCCGTCACCGCGCCTCGGGAGGTGGACCTGATGCTGGTCGAGCTCGGCGTGCTGTTCACCATGCCGGTGACGGACACCGACCGGCGGGCGTTCCACAGCGGCTACGGCGCCGTCGTCCTAGACCAGGACCGCATCCTCCGCTTCGGCAGCGTCCGAGCAGTGGAGGACCTGTTGCAGGCGGTCGAGGACCTCCTCACCGGACACCCATCGCACCTCCCCGTCGACCTCGAGACGCTCATCGACGGAGTGCTGTCGGAGGAGGGGCTGGCGGGACGCGTCGAGGCGAGACTCGATCGGATCTGAGCAGGATCGTCCGGGCGCGTCTACCTTTCCTGGAACCACGCGTCGATCGCGGTGGTGACGGAACGGGGTACAAGCAGTGCTGCAGTCGACGACGATCACGCGCCGAGGGCTCCTGGCGGGGGCTCTCGGAGCCGCGGCAGTGGCCTCGCTGGCCGCCTGCACCTCCACGCCCGGGCCCGTTCCGGCCGGGGGCACCGCCGGCTCGAAGGCGCAGGCGAAGAAGGTCACGGGGACGCTGACGTTCGCGTTCTGGGGCGGCAGCGACGGAGAGACCCAGGGTTTCGCCGAGGTGAAGAAGCGGTTCGAGGCGGCCAACCCCGGCACCACCATCGTTCTGAAGACGCTGCCCTACGCGGGCTTCTTCTCCAGCATCGACCGCGGCATCGTCTCGGAGACGGCGCCCGACCTCTTCCGCGTCGACTACACGTCCATCGGCAAGTACATCTCGCACGGGGTGCTGCTCGACGTCACGCCGTACTTCAGCACGGCCGAGACCGAGGCGTTCCTCCCGGCCTTCTGGAACGCCGTGAAGTACGAGGGGCGTGCCTGGGGCGTTCCGCACCAGACCGACACGACCGCCGTCGTCTACAACAAGGCGGCGTTCGCGTCGGCCGGTATCGGCGCGGTGCCCGACCGCCTCGAGGACGCCTGGTCGTGGGACGAGTTCAGCGACGTCGCCAGCAAGCTGAGGCAGAGCCTGCCCGCGTCGAAGTACCCGTTCGCCTACGACTGGACGGCCGCGGGGGCGTACCGCTGGTCGTCGTTCGTCTACCAGGCGGGAGGCTCGCTCCTGACCTCCGACCTGAAGAAGCCGGCCGTGCCGAGCGCCGCCTCGCGCAAGGCGCTCGACTTCACGAAGACGTTCTTCGAGAAGAAGTGGGTGCCGGCGAACAACACGATCAAGACGACCGTCTACTCCGACAACTTCTTCTTGAACCAGACCGTGCCGATGACGTTCATCGGCGACTTCCTCGTCCCCGAGATCGCCGACAAGACGAACGGCTATCAGGGTGGCGAGTGGGCCACGACCTTCATGCCTCAGGACGAGACGGCCGCCTCCGACCTGGGCGGCAACGCGATCGTCGCCTGGAAGGGCACCCGCAACCCCGACCTCGCCGCCGCGTTCCTCAAATTCCTCGTCTCCGAAGACGCCATGAAGCGCTTCTGCGAACTCGCCACCGAGCTGCCAACGCTCCAGTCGTTGGCCGACTCGACCCTCGACTACCCGATCCGTCCCGATTCGCTCGCGGTGTTCACCCGGCAGGCCACCACGATCACCGACACCGTCGTCAAGGAGACCACCGTGCCCGGATTCGCCAGCATCTCCACGACCCTGCAGGACCAGTTGGAGCTGGGGCTCCGCGGCACCGACACCGATGCGACCCTGCGGGCCATCGCCTCGGGAATCCGAGGGGCGGTGGCGGCATGACGACGCACCCGCTTCGCATCCCCGCTGCCCGGCGGAGCCGCACGCCCTTCCGTGTGCGCGCGACGAGTGGTCTCGCCGCCTCGGGGTTCCTGCTGCCGAACGTCGTCATGCTCGGCGTCTTCACCCTGTTCCCGCTCGTCTACGCATTCGTCATCAGCTTCCAATCCCTGGACTCCCTCGGCTGGACGACCTGGGCGGGCTTCGGCAACTACGTCACGATGGTCACCGATCCGGTCTTCTGGCAATCGATGGCGAACACCGGCGTCTTCACCCTCTTCACCGTGCCCGTCGGCATGGCGCTCGGGCTCGGCATCGCCGTTCTGCTGAACGGCGTCCTCCCCGGGCGCACCGTGTTCCGATCGATCATCTTTCTTCCCCTCGTCGTCTCCGGTGTCGCCACCGGCGTCCTCGGAGCGTGGATGTTCGACCAGAACAACGGCTTCATCGACAAGATGCTGCAGGCGATCGGCCTGCCGAGTGTCGACTGGCAGTCGAACGGCACGTGGGCGCTGACCGCGATCATCCTGGTCACGCTCTGGCAGCGGGTCGGCTTCGACATGCTGATCTATCTGGCCGGTCTCCAGGGGGTGGACCCGGCCGTGCAGGAGGCGGCGCGGGTCGACGGGGCGACCGGCTGGCAGTCGTTCCGCTACATCACGCTGCCGCTGCTCGGCCCGTCGACCTTCTTCCTGCTGATCATGAACCTGATCTACTCGTTCCAGGTCTTCGACACCGTCTGGGCGATGACCCGCGGCGGGCCCGGCTACTCGACCACCACAATCGTGTCGTACGCGTACCGGCTCGCCTTCGACGAGTCCGGCCCGTCGCTCCTCGGCTACGGAGCCGCCGTCGGCGTGGCCATCTACCTCATCACCCTGGCGATCACGGCCGTTCAGTGGCGCCTCAACACCCGCCGCGAGCTCGCCGAGCAAGGAGTCTGAGATGTCGTCGCTCACCGACGTGTTCGAGGTCGGATCGGACCTCCCCGCCGTCACGGCGCCGCCGCGCGCACCCCGAGCCAAGCACGGCCGACTCCTCTGGCTCCGGATCACGGTCGCTGTGGTGATCACCGTCGTGATGGCGTTCCCCCTCTACTGGATGCTCTTGACGGCGTTCTCCACCAGGGCCGACCTCTACGCGCCCGGGCTGCACCTCTGGCCGCGGCACCTCACGCTCGACAACTTCATCCAGCCGTTCCGCGACTTCCCGGTCTGGCGCTGGTTCGGCAACTCGCTGTTCATCACGGTGATGACGACGATCATCACCGTCGTCTGCAATCTTCTGGCCGGCTACGCCTTCGCCAAACTCCGGTTCCGGGGCCGCAACGCCCTGTTCCTGGTCCTGCTGTCCACGATGATGATCCCGCCGCAGGCGATCATCGTGCCGCAGTTCAAGCTGTCGGTCGGTCTCGGTCTCTACGGCTCGCTCTGGAGTGTCATCCTGCCCGAGAGCGCGGTCATCTTCGGCGTCTTCCTCGCCCGACAGTTCTTCATCGCGATCCCGGACGAACTGATCGAGGCGGCTCGGGTCGACGGCGCCGGGCAGTTCCGGGCCTTCCGCTCGGTGGTGCTCCCGCTCTGCAAGCCACTTCTCGCCGTCCTGATCCTGCTCACGTTCATGGGGGAGTGGAACGCGTTCGGCTGGCCCCTGGTGGCTCTGTCCGGCGACCAGAACCAGTTCACTCTGCCCATCGGGATCGTCGCCGACCTGCAGGGCCAGTACACGTCCAACTACGGGGCGATCATGGCGATCAACCTGCTCATGATCCTGCCCATCGTGATCCTCTTCGTCGCCTTCCAGAAGTACTTCGTCGAGGGGCTCGCGCGGTCCGGCCTGAAGTGAGGCCGGATCACGCGGCGCGGTCGCCGTCCTGCCCGTCTGTCGGTCGCCGGCCGGCTCGCCTGCCGGTCGCCGTCCTGCCCGACGGTCGTAGAGTCGGCACATGGCCAAGACCTGGAGCACCGAGCCCGCACAGTCCCTCCGCGTTCGAGAGGGGTGGTCGCTCGCCGACGTCGATCCGGCCTCCACCCCCGGCTTCGAGGGCAGTAAGAAGTACGGCCAGCAGGTGCTCGAAGCGGGCGCCGAGCAGCTCTCCGACCTCCAGGAGAAGCTGTTCGCCTCCAGCCGAGCGGCCGGCGACACGCGCAACGTCCTCCTCGTCCTCCAGGCGATGGACACCGCGGGCAAGGGCGGCATCGTGCGCCACGTAGTCGGTGCCGTCGATCCCCAGGGCGTGCACCACCACGCGTTCAAGCGGCCGACCGAGGAGGAGCTCGCCCACGACTTCCTCTGGCGGATCCGCAACCAGCTTCCGGGCGTCGGCATGATCGGCGTGTTCGACCGGTCGCACTACGAGGACGTCCTGGTGGGCAAGGTGCGCGAGTTGGCCCCGCTCGACGAGATCGAGAAGCGGTACGGCGACATCGTCGAATTCGAGAACGAACTGGCCGCCTCCGGCACGACGATCGTCAAGGTGATGCTGCACATCTCGTTCGAGGAGCAGAAGGCCCGCCTCGCCGAGCGCCTCGACCGCCCGGACAAGTTCTGGAAGTTCAACCCCGGGGACATCGACGAGCGCAACCTCTGGGCCGACTACCAGAACGCCTACGAGATCGCGCTCCAGCGCACCTCCACCGACGGAGCCCCCTGGTTCGTCGTGCCGGCCGACCGCAAGTGGTACGCCCGGGTGGCGGTGCAGAAGCTCGTGATCGACGCCCTCCGCGGCCTCGACCTCGCCTGGCCACCCGCCGACTTCGACGTCGACCTGCAGAAGACGCGCCTCGCCGTCAGCTGACGACGAAAGGCAGGGCCGGACGGGGGATGCTCAGCCGGGGGATGCTCAGCCGACGCTCGGGGCCGCCCACGCCGGCCGCGACGGCAGGGGCCGCCCGACGTCGTCCGGCAGTGCCCGCTCGAGCGCGTCCACGATCGGCTTGAACTTCATCTTCGTCTCGGCCACCTCGCGCTCGGGCACCGACTCGCTGACGATCCCGGCGCCGGCGAAGGCCCGGATGGTCCCGTCGGGCAGCACCTGGGCGCACCGCAGCGCGATCGCCCATTCGCCGTCGCCGTCGGCTCCCACCCAGCCGACCGGTCCGGCGTAGCGGCCCCGGTCGAAGGGCTCCAGACGCTGGATCTGGGCCAGTGCATCCCGCGTGGGGCTGCCGGCGACAGCCGCCGTGGGGTGCAGCGAGTCGATCAGGTCCAGCGAGGAGGCGCCGTCGGCCAACCGGGCCCGCACATCGCTGGCCAGGTGCCAGACGTTCGGCAGCTTGAGCGTGAACGGCGTCTCCGCCGAGACCACGTCGGTCGCATGGCGCTCGAGCGAGAGGAGGAGGCTGCGGAGCGCGAAGGCGTGTTCGTCGAGGTCCTTCTGCGACGTGGCGAGTTCGAGGGCGGCCGTGGCGTCGCTGGCCGCGTCGGTCCCGCGGGCGCTGGACCCGGCCAGGACCCGCGCGGTCAGTTCGCCCTTCTCGCTGCGGATCAGCGTCTCGGGGCTCGACCCGATCAGACCGTCGACCGCGAAGGTGTACGTGTCGGGGTAGCCGGTCGCGAGGTCGGCGGCCAGCACGCGCAGGTCGGCGCCCTCGGGGAGCTTCCCCTCCATCGTCCGGGCCAGCACGATCTTGCTGGCCTCGCCCCGGCCGATCGTGGCGACGGCCTCGGCGACGGCTGCGGCGTAGTCGTCCGGGCCGAAGGCACCGGGCTTCATTGCCACGTGGTATTCCGCTCCGAGCAGAGTGGGTGCGGCCTGCTCGGCGGCGGCCGCGACGTCGTCGACCGAGCCGATGCGGGTGATCCAATGCACGCCGTCCCGGTGTCCGAGAACGACCCGGGGCACGAGGAGGATGCTCGTGTCGGCCGAATCGTCGGCGAACGCGAACGAGCCGAACGCCACCAGGCCCGAGCCGCCCAGCCGCACTTCGTCGTCGACCTCGGCGTTCGCCGCGATCCGGCGCCAGGCCTCGGCGGCGTCGCGCATGCGGGAGGCGCCGTGGAACTCCAGCCGCAGAGCCGTCCCGACCCCGGCGATGCCGTCGTTGCGGCGGACGAACGCGAGCGGGTTCTCGGGGTCGACCAGGGTGAGGAGCGGGGTGATGTCGTCGACGCGGGTCGTCTTCACCGTGAGAGGGGTCGCGAGGTCCGGTGCGGTCGGTGGGATGCCCGGCGGAACGTTCTGCGGGACGTTCTGCGGGTCGGCCGGCGGGATGCTCTGCGGGATGTCGAAGGGGGGCTGAGGGTCGCTCACCGCCTCATCGTAGCCACGCGGCGGCGGCGTCCTCGTGGCAATAGCGTCCTGTCGAAGTGGGCGTTCGCTGAGCGTCCGCTTCACACGGGTGGGGTGCAGGCCGAGCCGGTAAGCTCGTCATTCGTGACCAAGGCCGATATGAACAAGCAACCGAACGAGGTTGCCTCCATGTTCGATGGGGTGGCCGCGCACTACGACGTGACCAACGACATCCTCTCCGCGGGCAACGCCAAACTGTGGCGGATCGCCACCGTCAAGGCCATCGACGCCAAGCCCGGCGAGCGGGTGCTCGACATCGCCGCGGGCACCGGCACCAGTTCGGCCGCGATCGCCAAGAGCGGCGCCGAGGTGGTCGCGCTCGACTTCTCTGCCGGCATGGTGGAGGTCGGCCGCAAGCGCCAGCCCGCGATCGAGTTCATCGTCGGCGACGCCGAGAAGCTGCCGTTCGGCGACGACGAGTTCGACGCCGTCACCATCTCGTTCGGCCTCCGCAACGTCAACAAGCCGAAGACCGCGCTCGCCGAGATGTTCCGCGTGCTCAAGCCGGGCGGCCGTCTCGTCATCTGCGAGTTCTCGACGCCGCCGATGGCCGGCCTCCGCTTCGGTTACCAGGCCTACCTCAAGCACGTCCTGCCGGCGATCTCCAAGATCACGTCGAGCAACTCGCCTGCCTACAGCTACCTCGCCGAGTCGATCGAGAAGTGGCCCGAGCAGCAGGTCCTGAGCCAGTGGATCCGCGGGGCGGGCTTCACCCGTGTCGCCCACCGCAATCTGACGGCCGGCATCGTGGCCCTCCACCGTGGCCGCAAACCCGCCTCCGGGGGCCGCCGTCCCTCCTCAGCGCCCGACGCCTGACCCTCCCGATCCGACAAGGTGATCCTGTGACCCCCAGCGCACCGGCTGCTCGCCGCGGAAACTCCCTGAGTTCCTCCCTCGGCCTGGCCGAAAAGCTGTTCTCCTCCGCTTCCGAGCGGCGCTTCGTCGCCGCCATCGACGCCGGGCTCGACCGTGTCGAAGACGGCCTCCTGACCGAGATCGCGTTCGGCGACGACCTCGCCGACGTCACGAGCCGGTACCTCTTCTCGGCGGGCGGGAAGCGCATCCGGCCGACCCTCGCCCTGCTCATCGCTCAACTCGGCGAGGGGGCGACCCCCGCCGTCGTCTCGGCCGCCGAAGCCGTCGAGATCACGCACCTGGCGTCGCTGTACCACGACGACGTGATGGACGAGGCGACCATGCGTCGCGGCGTCCCGAGCGCCCAGGCGACCTGGGGCAACACGGTTGCGATCCTCACCGGCGACCTGCTCTTCGCCCGTGCCTCGACCATCGTCGCCGACCTCGGTGAAGACGCGATACGGCTTCAGGCGCAGACCTTCGAGCGGCTCTGCCTCGGCCAACTGCACGAGACCATCGGGCCGCGCCCGGAAGACGACCCGATCGCCCACTACATCGACGTGCTCGCCGACAAGACCGGCTCGCTCATCTCCATGGCGGCCAAGGTCGGCGTCATGTTCTCCGGCGCCCCGTCCGAGTTCCTCGGCCCGGTGGCGGCGTTCGGAGAGAAGATCGGCATCGCCTTCCAGCTGATCGACGACGTCATCGACCTCTCGCCGTCGAGCGACGAGACCGGCAAGAAGGCCGGCACCGACCTGCTCGCCGGCGTGGCCACCCTGCCCCTTCTGTACCTGCGTCAAGAGGCGCAGACCGACGTCGACGCTGCTGCCCTGCTGTCCGAGATCGAGGCCACCGTCGCGGTGTCCGTCGCCGGCGGTCACGTCAGCGATGACGATCTCGCCGACACGGTGCGTCAGTTGCGCGAGCACGACGTCACGGCCCGCACGCACGCCGAGGCCCGCCGGTGGGCCGCCGACGCCGTCGCAGCCATCGCCCCACTGCCGCAGGGTCCGGTCAAGAAGGCGCTCACGCGTTTCGCCGACCGGGTCGTCGAGCGGTCGGCCTGACCGGCTTCGTCCGTCCCTGTCCGTGTTCCGGCCTCGTCCGGCATCCGACTTCGTCCGTCCGGCACCGCCTCGGCGGCGTATCGGCTCCGAACCACCAGCACCACCGCACCACGACTGCACCGCCGCGGCCGCTCCACTCGGCCGCTCCCAACCCAGAGAGTGAACCACCTGTGACCAAGTTGCGCCTGGCCATCGTCGGAGCCGGCCCTGCCGGCATCTACGCCGCGGACATCATCCTCAAAGCTGAGAAGGCGTTCGACGTCTCGATCGACCTCTTCGAGCAGCTCCCCGCCCCCTACGGCCTGGTCCGCTACGGCGTCGCCCCCGACCACCCGCGCATCAAGGGCATCATCAATGCCCTCCGCGACGTGCTCGACCGTGGCGACATCCGCATCTTCGGCAACGTCCACTTCGGCACCGACATCACGCTCGACGACCTCAAGAAGCACTACAACGCCGTCATCTTCTCCACGGGCGCCATCCGCGACGCCGAGCTGCCGATCCCGGGCATCGAGCTCGAGGGCTCGTACGGCGCGGCCGACTTCGTGAGCTGGTTCGACGGCCACCCCGACGTGCCGCGCACCTGGCCGCTCGAGGCGTCCTCCGTCGCGGTCATCGGCGTCGGCAACGTGGCCCTCGACGTGTCTCGGATCCTCGCCAAGCACGCCGACGACCTCCTCCCGACCGAGATCCCCTCGAACGTCTACGACGGGCTCGCCGCCTCTCCCGTCACCGACGTGCACGTCTTCGGCCGTCGCGGGCCGGCCCAGGTCAAGTTCTCGCCGCTCGAACTCCGCGAGCTCGGCGAGCTGCGCGACGTCGACATGATCGTCCACGACGAGGACTTCGACCACGACGAGGCCTCCCTCACGGCCATCAAGACGAACAAGCAGGTCTTCGTCATCGACAAGGTGCTGAACCAGTGGCGTGAGCGCGAGACGGGCAGCGCGTCGCGGCGTCTGCACCTCCACTTCTTCGCCAACCCGGTCGAGGTCGTCGGCGACGAGTCCGGTCACGTCAGCGCCTTCCGGTACGAGCGCACCCGTCCGAACGGCGCCGGCGGCGTCGAGGGCACCGGTGAGATCCGCGAGGTCGAGGTGCAGGCCGTCTACCGTGCGGTCGGCTACTTCGGTTCGCCGCTCGACGGCATCCCGTTCGACGCCAAGCGCGGCGTCGTGCCGAACCACGAGGGCCAGGTCATGGACGACGACGACCAGATCGTCCCCGGCGTCTACGCCACCGGCTGGATCAAGCGCGGCCCCATCGGCCTCATCGGCCACACCAAAAGCGACGCGATGGAGACCGTCCAGCACGTGCTGAACGACCAGGCGAGCTGGTGGGCCCCCGCCGAGCCCTCCGAAGAGTCCGTCGACGAGCTGCTTCGCTCGCGCGGCGTCGAGTACACCGACCTCGAGGGCTGGCACCGTCTCGACCAGCACGAGATCGCGCTGGGGTCGCCCTCCGGCCGGGCACGGATCAAGGTCGTGCCGCGCGACGAGATGGTGCGGGTGTCGACGGGCGCGTGACGCGCTGTCGCAGAGACGGGGGATGCCCGGGCCGACGTCGGCCCGGGCATCCCCCGTTTTCGGTCTGTGGTCTTCGGGGTTGCTCTCAGCTGGCGCTGCGCGTCAGCGGAAGTTGACGAACTGCAGCGACACGTCGAGGTCGGCGCCCTTGAGCAGGGCCATGGTCGCCTGGAGGTCGTCGCGGCTCTTCGACTGCACGCGGAGCTCGTCGCCCTGGATCTGGCTCTTCACGCCCTTGGGACCCTCGTCGCGGATGAGCTTGTTGATCTTCTTGGCGGCCTCTTGATCGATGCCGTCTTTCATGGCGATCTCGATGCGGTACTCCTTGCCGCTGGCGTAGGGCTCGCCGGCGTCGATGCTCTTCAGCGAGATGCCCCGCTTGATGAGCTTCGACTCGTACACGTCGAGGACGGCTTTCGCGCGCTCCTCGGTGTTCGCCTTGATGAGGATCTTCTCGCCGCTCTTGTCGACCGATGCCCCGACGTTCTTGAAGTCGTAGCGCTGCTCGACCTCTTTCTGCGCCTGGTTGAGGGCGTTGTCCGCCTCCATCTTGTCGACCTTGCTGACCACGTCGAAGGAGCTGTCTGCCATGCCGACCAGCCTACCCGGCTGCTGTCGCCGCCCGTCTCGGTCCGTCCCGCGCCCTGCCCCCTGCCCTCGTCTCCTCGCTGCCTGCTCCGCCCTCTCCCCTCGTCCCACCCTCCCTCCGTCGCAAATGTCGAGTGATTCGCCAACCTGCGTGCCGCTGACCACGCGACTTCGGGCCCGCCGGTCTGAATCACTCGCGATTTGCGCCTCGGGCGGCCGGCGGACGCCGGAGCAGCGCCGAACGGATCGCGGCTTCCACCTTCGGCCACCCGAACAGCACCTGCCAGTACGTGAATTCGAGAACGACGTACCCGAGAGCCACGAGCGTCGTGATGCGGCTGCGGTCGTTCGCATAGTCCTGAGGGCTCGAATGATGTTCGGCGCTGACGCATTCGACGACGAGGAACCGGTCGATGAGGAAGTCGACTCGGATGTGGTCCGTCAGCCATTCCTGGACGAGGAAGGGGAAGTCGCTCTGGAGGAGATGCCAGCGGAGGACCGACTCCGTTCCCGATTCGGCGCGGGCGTCCGCCGCATGCACCAGGGCGTGATGGCGAGCAGAGGTTCGGGCGAGCACCTCGTCGACGATCGAAGTCGATGCGTGTCGGGAGTCGGTCTGCCGCAGGGCGGAGTCGAGGACGGCGAGGGCGAAGGCGGCGCGCTCGTTTCGGAGGGTCTGAACGACACACGTCACGGGCGAGACGACGAGTCGCTCCTGGCGGGGATGGAGCTTCGCGCCGTCTCGCAAGACCAGGACCGTCCGGTCTTCGGGCTCCAAAGGCTTCGCCGAATCGTCCGGATCGCGCAGCCATCGAGCGTTGGCGCACACGCTCACCGTGAGGTCGGGAGCATCGGGGACGACCCACAGTCCGTGGAACGCGGCTGCCGACGCTCCTGCCAAGCGGCCTCCCACGCGATGCGCGCGGAGGATCGGAATCGGGACGCTGGGCAGCGCATAGATTCCGTGGCGCACTCGAAGGAGTGCGCCGGCGCGCCAGGCCGAGTCCACGTGAGCGCGTTCGACTCCGGCTCGGAGGAGCTCTCGGCGTGAAGCGAGACCGTGGTGCCTCTGGAGGGCGGTGAAGAGGACGGGATGCATCGGGCGAGTGTCGTCGGAAGCGGACGTGGCGGGGAACCTCGTCGGCACGCCTGGGGGAATCACCCGCCTCGCGAGCCCTGTGCAGAAGAGGTGGTTGTCGCAAATCGCGAGTGATCCGCCTTGCTGCCTGGGGTGCGGCCCGGCATTCCGCGGAGCGGTGTGCGGATCGCTCGACATTTGCGACAACACGAGCGTGCGGGGGCGAGGCCGGCACGGCGCGGGGGACGGGGTGGGCACGGGCGAGAGAGCGGGGGATGCACGTGGTCGGCAGACAGCCCCGGAGGCTGTATTGTTGACGGGCGCCTTCGGTTGCTGAACACAGCGGTCGAGTGCGCATCTGGCAAGTTACCCAAGCGGCCAAAGGGATCTGACTGTAAATCAGCCGTCTTAGACTTCGGGGGTTCGAATCCCTCACTTGCCACGTGTGTCACACACGACCGTGACGAAAGGGCCCCGCGCTGCAGCAGCACGCGGGGCCGTTCTCGTTAACGAGAGAGAAGCAGATGACCGACTCCTTCGACGCCCTGCTCGACGTCGCCCGCTCCATCGCGCTCGAGGCCGGTGCGCTCGCCGCCCGGCGTCGTGCGGAGGGGGTCGAGGTCGCCGCCAGCAAGTCGAGCCCGGTCGACATCGTCACGTTCGCCGATCGCGAGGTCGAGGCGCTGATCCGTCGCCGCCTGGCCGAGGAGCGTCCCGGCGACGGCTTCTACGGCGAAGAGAGCGGCGCCGAGGAGTCCACCACCGGTCTCACCTGGATCGTCGACCCCATCGACGGCACCGTCAACTTCCTCTACGGCATCCCGTCGTATGCCGTCAGCATCGCCGTCGTCGAGGGCGAACCCGACCCGCTGACCTGGCGCGCCCTGGCCGGCTGCGTCTTCAACCCGGTCTCGGGCGAGGTCTTCACTGCCACCCGCGGTGGGGGAGCCCACCTGACCCATGCCGGGGGCGACACCGACGTGCTCACGGTCTCCGCGCCTCCCACCCTCTCCCAGGCCCTGCTCGCAACGGGATTCGCCTACGACCCGGCCAAGCGCGTCGAGCAGGGACGTCGTCTCGGCGCCCTGCTCGGCCTCGTGCGAGACATTCGTCGGATCGGTGCCGCGTCGCTCGACTTCTGCTTCGTCGCCGCCGGTCGACTCGACGCCTACGTCGAGCAGGGGCTCCAGCCGTGGGATCACGCGGCGGGCGTCCTCATCGCCGAGGAAGCCGGCGCCGTCGTCCTCACCCCGGCGGGCGCTCAGGCGAGCCGCGAGCTGAGCTTCGTGGCGGCCCCGTCCATCGCGGCCGAACTCGCCGATGCGTTGGAGTCGACGGGATTCTGACTCCTGGGGTCGTGTTTCGACTGCCGGCCCCGGTCTTTACGAAATACGTATTTTCGACTGGACCTCTCGGGCCGGGCCCGCTATCGTGGATGGGTCGCCGCGCGAGCCCCGAGGCCGCGGCGAAGACGAGGGTGTCACGCTGGTCCATCGACCGGCAGCTCTTCGAACCGCCCGCTCGTCTCGTGAGGAACCCGTTGTGACCACCGCTCCGCAGTCGCCCCTGGGCGTCCCGGCACCCGTCGACGCGGGGTCAGGGGTGGTACTCGGCGGCGCGCCCGAAAGACCTCTGACCCGGCGGGATGCCCTGCGGCGCGAACGCGAGGGCCGTGCATCCTCCGCCCCCGCCGTGCCCTTCGGCGCCGTCGTGGGCGCGCCGGAAGCCGTCACGCCGGCCGCCCTGGCCTCGGCCCCTGCCGCTGCTGCTGTCACCGCCGCCGCCGACGTTCCGGCCCCGCCGCTGCTCCGTCGTCGGGATCTGCGGGGGATGCAGCCGATCGTCACGTCGCCCGGAGCCCCGGCACCAGCCGCCGCGTCGCCCGTCATCATCACCTCCGCGACGCTTCCGCCGGCCGTCCCGACGCCCGCAGCCTTCCGACGCACCGACGCGTCTGCCTCGAACGGGCGCGGACGATCCTCGGCACGGAGCGTTCGAGACCCCGCGGTGCGTCCCCGGGCGATGCGTCCCTCGGCGGTGCGTTCCCGGGCGGCGCGTCCCTCGGGGCATCGCGGCATCCGACCCTCGACGCGCTTCGGCGTCATCGGGGCGATGCTCTTCGTCGGCGCCACGATCGTCTCGACCTCGGTCCCCGCCAACGCGTACTTCGTCGACACCCCCTCCGCATCCGCCGTGAAGCTCGCGGTGGCCGCCCGATCCGGCACGACGACCAGCGGCACGCTCGACCCGGCGTCGGCGCAGCGCTA
Organism: Frondihabitans cladoniiphilus; assembly: GCF_039544345.1. Lineage (NCBI taxonomy): Bacteria > Bacillati > Actinomycetota > Actinomycetes > Micrococcales > Microbacteriaceae > Frondihabitans > Frondihabitans cladoniiphilus. The sequence continues at coordinate 108,103 of NZ_BAABLM010000004.1, read as the reverse complement.
CGTGGCCCCGGGCGGTGTCGCAGTGACCGCTGTCGGACGCGACGGCTACAGCGTCACCTCGCCGAGCATCATCTCGAGCGCAGGCACGTTCACGAACGATCCGCTCTCCGCGATCCAGTGGCCGTTCCCGACGGGAGTGCCCATCTCGAGCGGCTTCGGGTCGCGCAAGGTGGCCAACTGCAGCTTCTGTTCGACGTTCCACCAGGGCCTCGACTTCACGCCCGGGGCCGGCACTCCGATCCAGATCGTCGCCGACGGAACGGTCTCGAAGGTGGAGCAGGGCGGCGGAGCCCTCGGCTACAACGTGTGGATCGACCACGTGATCGACGGCCAGAAGGTGACGACCGTCTACGCGCACATGACCGCCGGCTCGATCCGCGTCACGAAGGGCGAGCAGGTCACGGTGGGCCAGATCGTCGGGCTCGTCGGCAGTACCGGCAACTCGACCGGAGCGCACCTGCACTTCGAAGTGCACCTCGACGGTGTGTCCGTCGACCCGTACCCCTGGCTCGTCGCGCACGCCGGCGCCGCCTGAGCCTCTGCGCTGCACGCGTCCCGCGGCGAACCGTGGGCCTGCGAGCCCGTGAGGCTGCGCACGCATGCGCCTGCGCACTGGGGCGCCGCTGCGACTCCAGAAGGTGCGGCCGCGCTCGAACCTGAGGGGCGTGTCCTGGAGTCGGGCCACCGCGGGCCCACCGCCAATGCCACGCATCGGGCGTCGACTCCAGAAGGTGCGGCCGCGCTCGAACCTGAGCGGCATGTCGTGGAGTCGGGCCGCCGAGGGCCGCGGCAAGCCGACCACCGCCGCCGCGCTCCCGACGTCGACTCCAGAAGGTGCGGCCGCACTCGAACCTGAGCGGCGTGTCCTGGAGTCGCGCACCACCACAACCACCACAACCACCACAACCACCACAACCACCACAACCACCACTACCACCACAACCAGCGACTCAGCGCACGAGCCGCCGCAGCATCACACCCCGCGCAGCCACACCGTCGCGTCGCCCGGCAGTGCCGGCCCGTCGAGGGGCACCGTCGCCAGCAGCTCGTCGGCGATCGGCAGCTCGACCGGCACCGAGCCGGTGTTCGCGATCACGGTGACCTCGCCGTTGCGGAACGCCACGACGTCCGGCCCGTACCCCGTCAGCCACTCGATCTCGCCGGCACCGAGGCGGTACTCGGCCCGGATGGCCAGAGCAAGCCGATAGAGCTCGAGCGTCGACCCGGGCACGCCGATCTGTACGTCGCGGGCGTAGGAGGTCCAGTCGGACGGCTGCGGCAGCCACGACTCGCCGGTGGTGTTGAAACCGAAAGCGGGGGATGCCGACTCCCACGGCAGGGGCACACGGCAGCCGTCGCGCCCGTACCGCTCGCCGTTGGTCCGGAACCATGTCGGGTCCTGGCGCGCGGAGTCCGGCAGGTCGATGGCCTCGGGAAGCCCGAGCTCTTCGCCCTGGTACAGGTACGCCGACCCCGGCAGTGCGAGCATCAGGGCCGAAGCCGCTCGGGCCCGCGCGAGGCCGACCGCACGATCGGGCAGGCCGGGGCTCTTCGGACCGATCCCCGCGCCCTGCGGGTTCTCGGCGGTGAGCGCGAGCCGCGACGCATGACGCACGACGTCGTGGTTCGACAGCACCCAGGTGCTCGGGGCGCCGACGCTCGAGAAGACCTCGATGGAGGCGTCGATCACCCGACGGATCGACGTCGCGGTCCAGCCGCTCTCGAGGTACGAGAAGTTGAACGCCTGCTGCATCTCGTCGGGCCGCACCCAATGCGCGAGCTTCGAAAGCGGCTCCACCCAGGCCTCGGCCACGAGGATCCGCTCGCCCGGATACGACAGCAGCACCTCGTGCCAGCTGCGATAGATCTCGTGCACGCCGTCTTGTGCCCAGTAGGGCGGGGTCTCGGCCTCGCCGAGCCCGCCGCCCATGCTGTTGCCGTCGGCGGGCGGGGTGTAGTCGGGCAGGCCCGGCTTCTTGATCAGGCCGTGCGCGACGTCGACGCGGAACCCGTCGACGCCCCGGTCGAGCCAGAAGCGCAGCACGTCGAGGAACTGCTCACGCACCCACGGGTCGCTCCAGTCGAAGTCGGGCTGCGACGAGTCGAAGAGGTGCAGATACCACTGGCCGGGGGTGCCGTCGGCCTCCGTCACGCGGGTCCACGCCTCGCCGCCGAAGACCGAGGGCCAGTTGTTCGGCGGGAGTTCGCCGTCGACCCCCTGGCCGTCGCGGAAGAGGTAGTGCGAGCGCTCGACCGAACCGGGTCCGGCCGCGAGAGCCGCCTGGAACCACCGGTGCTGAGTCGACGAATGATTCGGAACGAGGTCGACGATCAGCCTGAGCCCCAGCTCGGTCGCTCGCGCCCGGAGCGCGTCGAAGTCGGCGAGCGTGCCGAAGAGCGGGTCGACGTCGCAGTAGTCGGCGACGTCGTAGCCCGCGTCGTTCTGGGGCGACGTGTAGAACGGCGAGAGCCAGACCGCGTCGACGCCGAGATCGGCGAGCGACTGGAGCCGGGACGTGATGCCGGGCAGGTCGCCGATGCCGTCGCCGTCGCTGTCGGCGAACGAGCGCGGGTAGACCTGGTAGATGACGGCCGTGCGCCACCAGTCGTGGCCGGCCTCGGAAGTGGCAGTGAGGGGCTCGGTCTCGGTCGGTGTCGTGGGCGTGTTCGGGTCGAGGGTCTCGTCGAGCGACATGCGCACCACGATACGACAGGCCGGCGACACCCACGGGCTCCCGGCGCCGAAGCGTCGTCCACGACCGAGGGCCGAGAGGGTGGGATGCTCGGGCCGCCCCTCCGGGATCCGTTATCGTATGGGCATCCCAGACGATTGGTCCGCCCTGAACATCCTTCCTGAACTCTTCCCCGACGCGCAGCGGCCGTTCCCGCTCGCGCTCGGTACGAACGTCTTCGGCTGGACCGTCGGTGCACCCACCGCACTCGAGATCCTCGACGTCTTCGCGGCCGACGGCGGGCAGGTCATCGACACGGCCGACGTGTACTCGGCCTGGCTGCCGGGCAACTCGGGCGGCGAGTCCGAGGCCATCATCGGGCGCTGGCTCGCACGCCCCGGCAATCGCGAGCGCGTGATCGTCAGTACGAAGTGCGGCCAGCATCCGGAGGCTCCGGGGCTGTCGCGGACGAGCATCCGCCGGGCGGTCGACGCCTCGCTGCAGCGGCTTCGCACCGATCGCATCGACCTCTACTTCACGCACTTCGACGACGACGAGACGCCCCTCGACGAGACGGTCGGAGCACTGAGCGAGCTCGTCGACGAGGGCAAGATCCTCTACCCGGGCGCCTCGAACTACACCGGAGCGCGCCTCCGCCAGGCTCTGGCGATCGCCGACAGCAACGGTCTGCACCCCTTCGCGGTCGTGCAGGCGGCGTACAACCTCGTGCGCCGCAACGAGTACGAGACCGACGTCGCTCCGATCGTCGACCACTTCGGTCTCGCCGTGCTGCCGCACTCGTCGCTGGCCAGCGGCTTCCTGACGGGCAAGTACCGCGACCTCGGCAGTCGGGGCGACTCGCCCCGCGGCGGCCGGGCCATGAGCTACCTCACCCCGCAGAACCTCGGCACGGTCGAGGTGCTCGTCGAGATCGCCGAGCGGCAGGGCGTCGCTCCCGCGGCCATCGCCGTGGCGTGGCTCGCCTCCCGCGAGAACGTCGTCGGGGCCCTGTCGAGCGCTCGGTCGACCGATCAGCTCGAGAGCCTGCTGTCGGCCGCGAGCGTGGTGCTGACCGACGACGATCTCGCCGCCCTCGACGCGGCCTCCGACGCCGCGTCGGACGCCCCGCAGTACCGCTAGCGCCGCACCGCAGGGCTGTGTCCCCGCAGCGCACTCATCCCAGCGCGATGACGAGCTTCTGCGTGGAGTCCCAGCGGCGGCCCGCCACGAAGGCCCCCTCGAGGTCGGCGGGCCCGAGCAGCGGGAGCGCATCGGCCAGCTGTGCCGGGGAGAGGCCCGAGGCGAGGGTGACGTGAGGGGTCCAGTGTCCGGGACGGGTGTGGGGTGCATCCCATGCTTCTGTGCTCTCTTTCGGGGCATCGGGGCCTGCGTCGCCGACGATCTCGTGAACGACAGCGTGGAGCCGGAGGATGCCCGGGGTGACGACCACGAGACGCGCGAGCACCAGTCCGCGCGGCGGCCGGCCGAAGACGACGAGTCCGCCCAGCCGCGCGGGCAGGGGGAGGTCCGTCAGGGCTCGCCCGAGTTCGGTGTCGTTCGAGTCGTCGAGAGAGGGGCGCGCCAGCAGGGTGACGTGCGGTGCGTTGCTCGCTCCCTGGTGACGCCCCTGGCTCGGCAGCCCGGCGTCGAGGAGCGCCTGCCAGTCGTCGCGCACGCCTCGGTCGGTGGCCGGGTCGAGGAGCAGTTCGAGGCTGTGCACGCCTCAGCCTGGCACTCGCGCGTGGGCCGGGTGCGGGCCGGACGGAGTCTGGATGAAGGCTCCGTGCAGGCACCCACCGTCACGGGACGTCGCGGTCGGAATAGCCCCAGCGTTCGGGTGTTGTCTTGATGCGAACGAAACGGTCCGGAATCTAAGGAGCACACGCATGGCAGACGCACCCCGCACCACCCTCGGCTCGAGCGACCTTCAGGTCTTCCCCCTCAACCTCGGCGGCAACGTCTTCGGCTGGACGGCCGACGAGAAGACGTCGTTCGAGGTCCTTGACGCCTACGTCGCCGCCGGCGGCAACTTCATCGACACCGCCGACGTCTACTCGGCTTGGAATCCCGGCAACTCGGGCGGCGAGTCCGAGACCATCATCGGCAACTGGCTGAAGTCGCGCGGCAACCGTGACGACATCGTCATCGCCACGAAGGTCGGCATGCTGTCGGGCTTCGAAGGAACCTCGCGCGAGACGGTGCGGAAGGCCGTCGACGCATCGCTCACCCGCCTGCAGACCGACCACATCGACCTCTACTACGCGCACCAGGACTTCACCGACCGTCCCGTCGAGGAGGCCGTCGAGGCTCTGAACGAGCAGGTGACGCTCGGCAAGGTCCGTGCCATCGGTGCATCGAACTTCTCCGGCCAGCGCCTGATCGAGGCCCTGCGCTTCTCCGAGTCCGAGAACCTCGCGAAGTACGCCGCGATCCAGAACAAGTACAGCCTCGTCGAGCGTGGCGACGTCGAGGGATCCGAGGGCGGCCCGACCGTCGCCTCGGTGGCGCTCGCCGAGAACGTGGCGGTGCTCCCGTACTCGTCCCTCGCCAGCGGCTTCCTCACCGGCAAGTACCGTGACGGCGTCTCCGTCGACAGCCCCCGCTCGGGCGGTGCTTCGGCGTACCTCGACGACCGTGGCCGTCGCGTGCTGGCCGAACTCGACCGTATCTCGGCCGCTCACGACGCCGCGATCTCGACCGTGGCTCTGGCCTGGTTGCTCGCGCAGCCGTCCGTCGCCGCTCCCATCGCGTCCGCTCGCACCCTCGAGCAGCTGCCCGACCTGCTCGCGGTGGCGACGCTCGAGCTCTCCGTCGACGAGATCGCGGCGCTGTCGGACGCCTCGGCGGTCGTGCCCGCCTGAGCGGCCGTGCCCGCCTGAGCGCTGGGGCGGGGTCCGCTCTCGACGCCACTTTCGGCCCGTGACATCGGTTCTTTCCGGTGTCGCGGGCCGTCTTCCGTGTCGGCGGGCGCTGTCGGTGCGTGCGCGGCTCGTCGCGTCCGGCGTGCATCCCCGTCTCGCCCAGCCGCACCCTCGTCCCGCGGACGCGCACCCTCCTGCCCGCACCGACCCCCGGTCGACGAGGGGGCCGCGGCGGGTTCCGGGGTGCAGGTGGACCCGTGCCGGCACGTGCACCCCTGCAGCGCGCACCCGCACCCCGATCACTCTCGAATTCGGGTCAAGGCAGGGGCCGGAGCGCGGGATGCTCAACCGAACCTGCACGCCCGACACGTGTCCAGACCCACCCCCGCGTTCTGCTACTCTCGTCTGGTGCCATTCGCCGGGTGAAAGCCCGCGCGGCTCTGGTCACGCCCCCTTAGCTCATTGGTAGAGCACTTCCTTGGTAAGGAAGAGGTAGTGGGTCCGATTCCCACAGGGGGCTCGTACCTCCGCACGACCCCGACGACATGCCCCGGCTGTCCGAAGTCCCGAGCGAGAGGCACGTGCCGGCTCGGTCGGCATGCGGCGGGGTAGCTCAGTTGGTTAGAGCACACGGCTCATAATCGTGGTGTCGCGGGTTCGAGTCCCGCCCTCGCTACCAGTGCAGAAGGCTCCGCCCCGGCGGGGCCTTCTGCATTGGTGGCGAACGCGGATCGACAAGCCGCCCGTGGGCCCACGCCGCGCAGTCCGTGGCGTCGCGGAGCCCTGGCGGCGTTTCAGGCCCGGCGGCGGCTCCAGCAGGAGAATCGGCACAGAACGCCGCTCCCACCGCCCCCGTGTGCCGATTCTCCTGACGGAGCGGCGGGCCTTCCTGCAGAACTGCCGGGCAACCCGGGCAACCCGCGCAACCCGGGCAACCCGGGCAACCCGAGCAGCACAAGCGCTCGGCCGGGCCATCAGCGGCGGCTGCGAGTTAACATGACCTATGGAAGCCAGCGCGGGTCAGGGCAACACCATCGGCATCCGCGCGATCGGAACCGCCGTACCGCCGACGGTGATCCGGCAGGAGGCGCTCCGCGACCTGCTGGCAGCGCAACCGCAGCTCGGACGGCTGGGCCGGCGCCTCGTGACCGCGGCATTCGACGCGTCGGCCATCGAGACCCGCCACACGGTGCTCGAGGAGTTCGGCGACGGCAGCCGGCCCGTGCATCCCCCGCTCTACGGTCTTCAGGCGGGTCCCGAGACGAGCACCCCTCCGATCGTCGCCAACCCGGGCACCGGCGCCCGCAACGCCGCCTACGTCGAGCACTCGAAGCCGCTGATCGTCGAGGCCGCCCGTGCCGCCTTCGAGAGTCTGCCGCGCCTCACGCCGGCTGACATCACCCATGTCGTCACCGTCTCGTGCACCGGGTTCTTCGCGCCCGGCCCGGATCAGGTGCTGGTCCGCGAGCTCGGCCTCGACGCCGGGGTCCAGCGCTACCACCTCGGATTCCTCGGCTGCTACGCCGCGTTCCCTGCCCTCCGAGCCGCGAAGCAGTTCTGCGAGGCCGACGCGGAGGCCGTCGTGCTGGTCGTCAGCGTCGAGCTGTGCTCGCTCCACCTGCACGTCAGCGACGACCCCGACACCATCGTCGCGTCGTCCGTGTTCGCCGACGGGGCCGCCGCCGCGATCGTGACCGGCCGCGACTTCAGCGCGAGACAGCGCCAGCAGCCACAGGCGCAGCAGCACCAGCCGACCCGCGAGCACCAGCACCCGCAGCCCACCCCGGAGACCCCCCGAAACCCCCAGGCCGGCAGGATGCTCGCCCTCGACTCCTTCCGCACCGCCCTCCTCCCCGAGGCCGAGACCGAGATGGCCTGGACCATCGGCGACCACGGCTTCGACATGGTGCTCTCGACCTACGTGCCGAAGATCCTCGAGCAGCACGCGGGCGAGGCGATCCGGCCCCTCCTCGACGCCGACCCCGAGCTCGTCGACGTGGAGCCGCGCGACGTCGACCTGTGGGCGATCCACCCAGGCGGCCGGAGCATCCTCGACCGCGTGCAGTCGGCCCTCGACCTCGACGACCGGCAGCTCGACGCCTCCCGCGAGGTGCTCCGCGACTTCGGCAACATGTCGAGCGCCACGGTCCTGTTCGTGCTCAAGCGTCTCCTCGAGGCGACGCCCGAGCCGGCGCGCGAACTCGTCGGAGCCGCACAGGGCCAGGCCCGTGGGATGCACGCCCCCACCCTCGCGGACACCCCCGCCCGCCTCGCCCCGACCTCCGCCCCGACCCCGACCTCCGCCCCGACCCCGCCCGGCGCCCCGGAGACCGCTGACGCCCCGGAGAGCGCCGACGCCCGCCGCGTCTGCGCCATGGCCTTCGGCCCCGGCCTCACCGTCGAGACGGCCCTCCTGACCCTGCGCGACGCATGACCACGACCGTCGCGCGCCGGGCTCCCGGGCCACCCGTCCGCCTCGGCCGCCGCGAGGTCGACGGCCGCGAGCTCATGGACGACCCCGCCTGCGACCTCGCCGCCCTCCGCCGCACCTACGACCACTTCGCGCTCGTCAACCGCCTGGTCTCGGGATGGTCGGCAATCTATCGGCAACGGATCCGGCCCGTCCTCGTCGCGAACACGCGTGCCGGCGCGACGACGACGCTGCTCGACATCGGCTCGGGCGGCGGCGACGTGTCGCGTGCTCTCGCCGCCCGGGCCCGCAGTGACCGTCTCCGGCTCGCCATCACCGCCATCGATCCCGACGGCCGCGCCGACGACTACGCCCGCGCCCAGCCCGACGTCCCGGGGCTCGAGTTCCGCCGGACGGCGAGTCGTGCCCTGGTGGAGGCGGGCGAATCGTTCGACCTCGTAGTGTCGAATCACGTGCTGCATCATCTCGGCCCGGCCGATCTCGAGGGACTCCTCCACGACAGCGAGAGGCTGGCGACCCGCTTGGTGATCCACAACGACATCGCCCGCGGCCGGGTCGCGTACGGGGCCTACGCGGTGGCGACGACGGGCACGTTCCGCGGATCGTTCATCCACCCCGACGGACTGATGTCGATCAGGCGGAGCTACCGGGCGGACGAGTTGGCCGAGGCCGTGACGGCGGCCGGAGCATCCCCCGCCTGGCGCGTCCAGTCGCAGTGGCCGTTCCGACTGCTGGCGACGTGGGATGCCCGCGAGGCGCACCGTGCGTGACGTCGTCGTGGTCGGCGGCGGCCCCGTCGGCGTGTTCCTCGCCACCCTGCTGGCCGAGCGCGGTCTCGACGTGGCGGTGTGGGAGAAGCGGTCGACGGACGCGCGGTTGTCCCGGGCGATCGGGGTGCATCCCCCGTCTCTCGCGGCCTTCGCGGAGATCGGGCTCGCCGACGCCGTGGTCGACGCGGCGGCGCTGGTGCGGCGGGGGATCGCGCGGTCGGGCGGACGGACGCTCGGGCACGTGTCGTTCGCGAAGGTGTCGGAGCGGTTCCCGTTCGTGGCGTCGCTGCCGCAGTTCCAGACCGAACGGATCATCCGCGAGCGGCTCGACGAGCTGGCCCCGGACGCCGTGCAGCGCGGCGTCGAGCTCACGGGCCTCGACGATCTGGACCCCGAGCAGGTGCGGCTGCAGGGGCGCCGCGGGCAGACCGACGTGTTCGAAGTGGCTCGGTTCGTCGTCGGGGCCGACGGGGCTCGGAGTGCCGTCCGCCACCTGCTGGGGATCGCTGCGCCGCTGCGGATGTACCCGGACTCGTTCGTGATGGGAGACTTCCGCGACGACACCGACTACGGCGAGGACGCCGTCGTGCATCTGGAGGACGCCGGCGTCGTCGAGTCGTTCCCGTTGCCCGAGGGGCGCCGGCGCTACGTCGTGCACACGGGCGTCCAGCGCGGCTCCGACCGCACGCCGATCCCGCGGGCGACGCCGGAGACGGTGGCCCTGCTCGTCGCCGAGCGGACCGGCACGGCCGTCGACGCCTTGTCCGGCACGGACGCGAGCGGCTTCGTCACCCGGCGCCGCCTCGCCGACCGCCTGGTGCGGGGGAGGACGATCCTGATCGGCGACGCGGCCCACGAGATCAGTCCGATCGGCGGCCAGGGCATGAACCTCGGCTGGCTCGACGCCCTCGAGCTCGCGCCGATCCTCGTGGCCGGCGCCACCCGTCACCACGCGGACCCCGTGGCCCTCGAGGCGTTCCAGGAGCGTCGGCTGCGCGCTGCCCGGCGAGCCGCCCGCCAGGCCGAGGCGAACATGGCGATGGGGCGCCCGGGCTCCGGCTTCCGCCGTTCAGCCCGCAACACCGGTTTCGGGCTCCTGCTGTCGACACCGGCCCGTGGGATGCTCGCCCGCACCTACGCGATGGCGCAGGCCTGATCCGCCTCTCCCTCCACGGCTCTCGCTTGGTAACTCTCGCTCCGCGCCCCTCCCTCCTCGGCTGGGCGATGCGTGGTCAGACCGTGAGCAGCCGGGTGATGCCGGCCACCGAGGTCGCCAGGTGGTCGGCGAAGGGGGTCGGCTCCGCCTCGCGGGTGGCCCGGAGGTAGGCCAGGTGAAAGGCCTCGGTCGCGACCGCTCCTAGTGCCTCGGCGTCGTCGACGGGAAGCCCGCGAGCCCGGAGACCATCGGCCACGGCCGCCCCCATGGCCGCCATCTTGGTGCGCTCGCGCTCCTGCAGTTCGAGGCTCGACGCGATCAGATCCTGACGGAGGGCCTGCGCCGCGCGGTCGTGGAGGAGGTAGTCGCCGACTTCCGTCAGGGTGCGGAACGCCGCGTCCCGGGCCGACACGTCGTCGCCGTGGGCGGCGATCATCTCGGCGATCTCGGGAGTCTTCTCGCGGGATCCCGCGAAGAGGACCTCGCGCTTGTCGGGGAAGTGGCGGAAGAACGACCGCCGGGTGAGACCGGCCCGTTCGGCGATCTCGCCGATGGTGACGGACTCGTAGCCGCGCTCGCGGAACAGCTCGACGGCCGCGGCGACGAGCCGGGCTCGAGCGTCAGGATTCCAGCGAGGCATGACTCGATCCTAGCGGGACGACACTCTGTGTCATAAGCTGAGCGATGACGACTCACAGTGTCGTCACGACATGCCTAGGAGGCCGCAGTGAGCAGTGAACGAACGAACGAGATCTGGATCCTCGGAGCGACGGGGAACGTCGGCAGGGCCATCGCGGCGCGTCTCGTAGCCGAAGGCGTCACCGGCCTGGTCCTCATCGGTCGGTCGGAGGAGCGGCTCTCGACGACCTTCGCGGACCTCGCCGGATCGGTCACGCTGAAACGACTGGCCTCGTTCGGCGACATGCTGGCCGCCGTCCGGTCCGAGCGGCCCCGCGTGGTCGTCAACCTCATCGGCTCGTACGCGGAGACGGCCGTTCCGCTGGCCGAGGCCTGCATGCCCGGGGGCAGCTACGTCGACCTCTCCATCGACAACAGCACGCTCGCCAGCCTGGTCGACCTCGACCACGACGCCCGAGCGGCCGACAGCATCGTCATCGGCGGCGCGGGCTTCGGCGTCCTCGCGACGGAGGCGCTCGTCGTCCGCCTGTGCGCCGGCAGGCCCACGCCCACGCGGGTGCAGATCGACGCGTTGAGCTCGTACGCCCCCGAGGAGGGCGTCGTGGGGGAGGCCTTCGCCGTGACGTCGGTCGACGTCATGACCATCGGCGGCCGCGTCTACCGGAACGGTGTCCTCACGCCGGTCCCACTCGGGTCCAACCTCCGCACGCACAAGCTGCCCGACGGTACCACCGTCAAGTCGGCCGCCGTTCCGTCCGGCGAGCTGTTCGCCGCCCGCCAGGCCTCCGGTGCACCGAACATCGACTTCACCTCCGCGCTCGCGCCGACGGCGACGCTCATCCGGGCCACGCTTCCGCTCATGTCCCGCCTGCTCAAGCTCCCCTCGATGCGGCGGATGATGATCCGGCAGATGGCGGCGGCCAAGACGAAGAAGGCGCCGCGTCCGCGTCCGTTCTCGTGGGGGCATGCCGTCGTCGACTGGTCCGACGGCACGACGCGCGAAGCCTGGCTCCGGGCCGAGGACGCCATGGACTACACCGCCGACGTGCTGGTGGCCGTCGTGCACCGCTTCCAGGCGGGGACCGCCCCGCGGGGGGCGTTCACCCCGGCCGCCGCGTTCGGCCCGGAGATCGCGACCGAGGCCGGGGCGACGTTCGTCGACGTCGGGGCGGCCGTCGCCTGACTTGGCGGTCGCCCGGCGCGGCGTTCGCCTGGCGCGGCGTTCGCCTGAGAGTGGAGGGCAGGGCGTGGCAGGATGGCCCCGGCGCGCCGCACGGGCGGTGCCCGGAAGGACGAACGATGGCCGAGACGACCTACTCACCGGAACTCCAGTCGATGATCGACCGCGCCGGCAGCATGACGGCCGACGAGGTCGAGGCCCTCGGGCGGCTCTGGAAGAACGACGAGGACATCGCCTTCCCTCCGGCCAGCTTCGCGCTCGGCCTGGTCGGCGAGGTCGCCTACCCCGTCGTCACGAACGAAGAGCTGGTCGACGCCTGGCAGCGCGCTCTCGACGCAGCAGGTGCCGGCGGCCGGGTCGACGAGATCCACGCCGCTCAGGAGGCCGGACGCGCCACGACCCGCGACGTCCGCCACCAGCACGACGACGCTCGCGCGAAGGACGGCGCCGAAGAGGCGGTCCGTTCCGCCGTGCTCGCGACCGGCGTCCGCGACCTCATCTCCGACGACGACTTCCGTGTGCTGACGGCGGCGTGGTCGAAGGTGCTCGGCGCGCCCCAGGCCTGATCGGCCTCCGCCCCGCCTCCACCCCTGGGCGGAACCGGTGAGTGTCCACAGATGGCTGATGCGCGTCGAGTGACATCAGCCATCCGAGAACACTCACCGGCCCGTGACGGGCAGGTGCGTCAGTGCTCGGCGCCGGCGGACACCACGGCGTCGGCCCCCGCCCCGACGGCCAGCGTGGTGGCCAGGGCGATCTCGAGGGCGCACGCGGACTGCTCGACGGACACGACGTCGGCGGCGGGCACGTGCACGAAGCCGCCTCGCGCAGGGGGTCGGCCCGGGCATCCCCCGCTCTCGGGGCCCTGTGAGGCGACGGCGGCGAGCAGGCGCATCGTCTCGTAGAAGACGTGGTTGCAGACGTAGGTGCCGGCGGTCTGTGAGACGGCGACGGGGATGCCCTCCCGACCGACCGCCGCGGTGATGGCCTTGATCGGCAGCGTGGCGAACCAGGCCGCTGGGCCACTCGGGTCGATGGGGCGGTCGATGGGCTGGGCGCCGCCGTTGTCGGGGATCCGAGCGTCGTCGACGTTGATCGCCACCCGCTCGATCGAGATGCTCCGGCGGCCGTCGGCGAGGCCCGCGGCGAGCACGACGTCGGGGGAGTGGTCGGCGACGAGGGTCGCCAGGGCGGCTCCCGCAGCGTCGAATTCGACCGGCAGGATGCTCGTCACCAGGGTCTCGGGTCGATTCCACCTCGACGCCACCAGCTCGACGGCCTGCCCGGACGGGTTCGACTCGGCCCCCGCGAACGGTTCGAAGCCGGTGAGGAGGATGGTCGTCATCGCTCCAGTCTGCACCGCTGCCCGGGAGCGACGAAGCGCACCGCTGCCCGGCGCACCGGCCGTCCGCGGCTACGACGCCAGCCGGGTCCCGCTCAGCACCAGCTCGACCGCGATGACGAGCGAGGCCAGGATCACGAGGCGGAACAGCCAGCGGTCTGCCGGCCGCGTCAGCACCAGCCGGACCCCGACGGCCGCGATCGCCAGAGCCACGACGAAGCCGATGAGGCCCGTGCCGGTCACCCCGGCCTCGCGATCGGCTACGAAGGGCCCCACGAGCACGAGCAGGGCGGCGACCACGAGCGCGCCGAACGCCACGAGCCCGGAGGCCGTCCGGCCGAGACGGTGCGGCAGCCCGCGGACGTCGGTGCTCTCGTCGTCGGCGAGGTCGGGCAGGACGTTCGTGAAGTGGATCGAGACGCCGAAGACGGCGCCGGTGGCGAGAGCCCACGGCGCTGCGGCGACGCCGTGCTGGCCGGCGAGCGTCACCACGTCGGGCAGCAGGCCGAAGCTCACGATGAAAGGGAGCACCGAGACCGCCGTGCGCTTGAGCCCGGCGTTGTAGGCCCAGCCCGATCCGACGAGCACGAAGTGGGCGAGCGCCGCGGCCGGGCCGAGGGCGATCGAGACCGCCATCGACAGGACGAACGTCGACACGGCCGCGCGCTGCACGAGCCGCACGGGCAGCAGGCCCTGGGCGACCGGCTTGTCGGTACGGCCGACGGCGGCGTCGCGGCGAGCGTCGATCCAGTCGTTCGAGAGGCCGATCGAGAGCTGGCCGAGCACCACGGCGACGGCGATGACGAGGATGCGCGCGATCGGGTACCCGAGACCGGTCGCCAGCAGCGCGGCCAGCACGGTCACGGCCAGCGTGGGGCCCGGGTGCGACGACAGCGCCAGATACCTCAGCTTCGTCGGCATCGCACCAGCATAGGGGCGGTGCCGGGCGGGGTTCGGCCGGGATGATGTCCCCTCGCCGTTTGCCCCGGCGAGGGGACACCTTTCGTACTCGGACGACACGGCTCCCCGGATCGGATCAGGATGAGGGGACCGATCGAGATCAGGAGTCGATCTGCGGTGCCATCGGAACGAGTACTCGCGTCGAGTTACCATCCCAGACGTGCGGACGATCGTACGCCGTGTACCCCGCTCTGAGAAGGGGCTTGCCCTGCGGATTCGCCGTCGTTTTCCAAGGTGTCGGCGCCCCGTCCTAGACTGGCCCGCGTGTCCGTGAACCCCGCACTCCTGGGGCGGGTCTTCCCGCCCGTCAGTCCGTACCTGGTCGGTCGCGAAAAGATCCGCGAGTTCGCTCGTGCGACGAGATCGTCCGCCCCGCTCGCGCTCGACCCCGAAGCCGCCCGCGCCGCCGGGTTCCGCGACGTGGTGGCACCGCCGACCTTCGCCATCGTCGTCCAGGAGAAGACGCTCGAGCAGCTCCTCGAATCGCCCGATTCGGGTATCGACTTCGCTCGCGTCGTCCACGGCGACCAGCGCTTCAGCTACACCCGGCCCATCGTCGCCGGCGACGAGCTCACGGCCACGCTCACGGTCACGAGCGTCAAGACCCTCGGCGGGCACTCGATGGTCACAGCGGAGTCGGTTCTGGTCGACGGCGACGGCGAGCACGTCGTCACCGCCGTCTCCACCCTCGTCGTGCGGGGCGACGAATGAGCGCCGCGCTCGAGGTCGGCCAGGTCGTCGCCGACGTCACCGTCACCCTCAGCCGCGACTCCCTCGTCCGCTACGCCGGCGCGTCGGGCGACTTCAACCCGATCCACTACCGCGACGACGTCGCCGCCTCGGTCGGCCTGCCCGGGGTCATCGCGCACGGCATGCTCACCATGGGCACCGCCGTCGCGCCGGTCGTCGACTGGCTCGGCGGCCCCGAGGCGCCCGGCGCCGGCGGCTGGGTCGTCGACTATCAGGCGAAGTTCACCCGGCCCGTCGTCGTCGACCCGACCGACGGCGCCGAAGTCTCCCTCACCGCCACGGTCGCCGAGACCGATCCCGAGGCCAAGACGGCCCGCGTCGACCTCACCGTGAAGTTCGCCGACAAGACGGTCCTGGGCAAGGCCCAGGTGCGGGTGGCCTGGGCGTGACCTCGCTCCGCGACCTGACGACCATGCAGGTCGGGGGCGCTCCCGCGCGCCTCGTCGAGGCCACCACCACCGACGAGCTCCTGGCCGCCGCCCGAGCCGCCTTCGTCGACGACGAGCCCTGGTTCGTGCTCGGCGGCGGCTCCAACACTCTCGCGTCCGACGACGGATTCGACGGCACGGTCCTCCACGTCGCCACACGAGGCATCGAGGCGTGGGAGGCACGTGTCGACCAGGCGGGCGCGTCCAGCCCCGACGCCTCCGTCGACGTCGCGGCAAGTGGCGGGTCCGGCGGCGGTACCGGCCGCATCGGCCTGCGCGTCGCTGCCGGCGAGCCGTGGGACGCGTTGGTCGCCCACACCGTCGCCCAAGGCTGGTCGGGGCTCGAAGCGCTGAGCGGCATCCCCGGTTCCACGGGCGCCTCGCCCGTCCAGAACATCGGCGCCTACGGGCAGGAGGTCGCGACGACCCTCGTCAGCGTGGACTTCCTCGACGCCGAGACGCTCGAGTTCGTGCGGATCCCCGCCGCCAACCTCGAACTCGGCTACCGGACCAGCGTCTTCAAGGCCACCGCCGAAGGCCCCGGCCGCCGGGGCGTGATCACCGCCGTCGAGTTCGCTCTGACCGACGACGAAGGGCTCAGCGACCCGATCGCGTTCCCGCAGCTCGCGACCGCGCTGGGCGTCCCCCTCGGCTCTCGGGTGCCGGTGGCCGAGGTGCGCGACCGGGTGCTGGCGCTCCGGGCGTCGAAGGGCATGGTCCTCGACGCGTCCGATCGCGACACGTTCTCGTGCGGCTCGTTCTTCACGAACCCGATCGTGCCTCGTTCCGCACTCGAGGGCGTGCCCGCCGACGCCCCGCGCTGGGAGACGACGCCCGAGGCCCACGACGTCGCGGTGCCCCTCGGCGAGCAGCCCGCGCCGCCGCCGCCCGTCGTCCTCGGCGACGTCAAGCTCAGCGCCGCCTGGCTGATCGAGCACGCGGGCATCGCACGCGGTTTCCACCTGCCCGGGTCGGGTGCCGCAGTATCGAGCAAGCACACGCTGGCGCTGACCAACCGCGGCGGGGCCACCGCCGAGGAGGTCGCGCAACTCGCCCGCTTCGTGCAGAGTCGCGTCGTCGCGGAGTTCGGCGTCGTGCTGCAGCCCGAGCCGGTGCTGTTGGGGCTCGCGCTGTAGTCGAGGCGTAGCAGGACCGATCCAGCTCTCGTCGAGGCGTAGCAGCACGGAGAGGGGCGCAGTCGCCCCGAGCAAGGCGCTACGCGAACAGCCGCTGCAGCCGACGCACGCCCTCGAGCAGGTCGTCGTCGCCGAGCGCGTACGACATGCGGACGAATCCGCTGGGGCCGAACGCCTCGCCCGGCACCACAGCCACCTCGGCCTGGTCGAGGATCAGGTCGGCCAGCTCGAGCGACGTCGTCGGCGTCACGCCGCCCCATTCGCGGTTCAGCAGGCCCGTGACGTCGGGGTAGACGTAGAAGGCGCCCTCGGGGGTCGGGGTCACGATGCCGTCGATCGTGTTCAGCTCGGCGACGATCGTCTTGCGGCGCACGTCGAAGGCCTGCCGCATCGTCTCGACCGAGTCCTGCGAGCCGGTCAGGGCCGCGAGGGCTGCCCGCTGGGAGATGTTGGACACGTTCGACGAGAGGTGCGACTGCAGGTTGCCGGCCGCCTTGATGACGTCGTCCGGGCCGATCATCCAGCCGACACGCCAGCCCGTCATCGCATAGGTCTTGGCCACGCCGTTGACGAGGATGCTCGTGCCGACCAGCTCGGGGACCGCCTCGGTAATCGACACGGCCTTGACGCCGTCGTACGTGAGGTTCTGGTAGATCTCGTCCGTGATCACCCAGATGCCGTGCTCCAGTGCCCATTCGCCGATGGCGCGGGTCTGCTCCTCGGAGTAGACGGCCCCGGTCGGGTTCGACGGCGAGACGAAGAGGAGCACCTTCGTGCGGTCGGTACGGGCGGCCTCGAGCTGCTCGACCGTGACCAGGTAGCCCTGCTCGGAGCCGGCGAACACGTCGACGGGCACGCCCCCGGCCAGCTTCACGGCCTCGGGGTAGGTGGTCCAGTAGGGAGTGGGGAGGATGACCTCGTCGCCCTCGTCGACGATGGTGGCGAAGGCCTGGTAGACGGCCTGCTTGCCGCCGTTCGTCACGATGACCTGCGAGGCGCCGACCTCGGTGCCGCTGTCGCGCAGGGTCTTCTCGGCGATGGCCTGGCGGAGATCGGGGAGACCCACCGCGGGCGTGTAGCGGTGGTTCTTCGGGTCGCGGGCCGCGGCGACGGCGGCCTCGACGATGTGCTCGGGCGTGGAGAAGTTCGGCTCGCCCGCCGCGTAGCTGATGACGTGCTTGCCCTGAGCCTGCAGGGCCTTGGCCTTCGCATCGACCTTGAGCGTCGCGGACTCGGAGATCGCGGCGATGCGGGACGAGAGGCGGTCATGACGGACGAAGGCGGCGGGGCTGTTCACGCGCGAAAGCCTACCGGGCGGGCGGGCGAGGTGACAGGCCGAGAAGCGGGCCAACTTTGCTTGCCCAGCCGCCGTCACCTACACTTGTCTGCGGTGGTCGAAACGACCAGGCTTTTCTGCGCTTCCGCGATGCTCCTCTCGAGCAGTGCAAAGGGGTGCGGGGCCGATCTGCAGGGGTCGGTGGTGGCTTGGTGGTTGACGCCCCCGAAGGGCGGTGGCTCAATTGGTAGAGCAGCGGTCTCCAAAACCGCAGGTTGCAGGTTCAAGTCCTGTCCGCCCTGCAGCCCTGTTCGTGTAACCGCACGGACTGGACGACGACAACGTGACTCCGGTGACGTGGAAGGCAAGTGCGAGAGTGGCTCGAAAAGACGTTGACGTTCCCAGTGAGGACGTCGTCGCGATCGCGAAGGCCGATGGCGCTTCGCGACGTGGCCGTTTCGCGCGCATCGCGCTCTTCCTCCGCCAGGTCATCAACGAGCTGAAGAAGGTCGTCACCCCGACCCGCAAAGAGCTCTTCAGCTTCACCGGCGTCGTCCTGGTCTTCGTCGTCATCATGATGGCGCTCGTGTTCGGTCTCGACACGCTGTTCGGGTTCCTCGTCCAGTACGTCTTCGGCAACGGGGTCAAGTGATCCCATCCGTCGGGCCGACAGGCCGACGCTTGCGAGCAGACCATCACCCCGACGACACGACCCGGCGATCGTCCCCGACGGACGAACACCCCACCAACGGAAGAAGAACCCTTGCCTGACAACGAGCGCGACGACATCGACCTCGCCACCGCCGCTGAGCAGTCCTCCGAGGTCGAAGAGGCCCAGGAAGGCTCGACGCAGACGGCCGACGAAGAGAGTGTCGACTCCGCCGAGCACGAGGCGATGCACGTCACCGACGAGGGCGACGAGGGTTCCAGCGACGTCTCCGACCTCGACGACCTGCTGAACAGCCTCGACGAGGCGAACGACCCCGAGGCCGACGCCATCGTCGACGACGCCCTCGCGCCGGCCGACCTGGACGACGCCGAGGCGGCCGTCGAGGCCACGGAAGACGAGGCCGAAGAAGACGCCGAAGAGCACCAGGCCGAGGGCGACGCCGTCGGCGCGTTCGACGCCGTGACCGAGATCGAGTCGGCCGAGACCGACGGCGACGAGGGCGACGACGCCGAGGAGGAGGCCGAGGTCGACCCCTACGAGGCGTTCCGCTACGACCTCCGCGGCAAGCCCGGCAAGTGGTACGTCATCCACTCCTACGCCGGCTTCGAGCGCCGCGTGAAGCAGAACATCGAGAACCGCATGGTCTCGCTGACCATGGAGGACTACGTCTACCAGGTCGAGGTCCCGATGGAAGACGTCGTCGAGATCAAGAACGGTCAGCGCAAGCTGGTCACCCGCGTCCGCATCCCCGGCTACGTGCTGGTCCGCATGGATCTCAACGAAGACAGCTGGTCGGTCGTCCGTCACACTCCCGGTGTCACCGGCTTCGTGGGCAACGCCCACAACCCGACGCCGCTCCGCTTCGAGGAGGCCTTCAACATGCTGAAGAGCCTCGTCCAGGTGCAGGAGGCGCCGGTCGCCGCCAAGGGTGGAGCGAAGGGCGGCAAGGCCGCGCAGCGCGTCATCCCCGCCGAGGTCGACTTCGAGATCGGCGAGACGATCACGATCAAGGAGGGCTCGTTCGCGGGTCTTCCCGGTACGATCAACGAGATCAAGCCCGAATCGGGTAAGCTCACGGTGCTCGTTTCCCTGTTCGAGCGCGAGACCCCGGTCGAGCTCAGCTTCGACCAGGTCACGAAGCTGTAGACGGGTCCCCCACTTTTCACAGACCACCGGATCCCTGCGTGAGCAGATTCCGGGAGAGCACGCTGCAACCGCAGCGAGTTCGAACCCATAAAGAAGGAAATAGACATGGCACCGAAAAAGAAGGTCACGGGTCTGATCAAGCTTCAGATCAACGCCGGCGCCGCGAACCCCGCCCCGCCCATCGGCCCGGCCCTGGGTCAGCACGGCGTGAACATCATGGAGTTCTGCAAGGCCTACAACGCCGCGACCGAGTCGCAGCGCGGCAACGTCGTCCCCGTCGAGATCACCGTCTACGAAGACCGTTCGTTCACGTTCATCCTCAAGACGCCCCCGGCCGCCGAGCTCATCAAGAAGGCCGCCGGCCTCGCCAAGGGCTCCGCCACGCCGCACACCGTCAAGGTGGGCAAGCTGACGATGGAGCAGGTCCGCGAGATCGCCACGACCAAGCAGTCCGACCTCAATGCGAACGACCTCGACGCTGCGGCGAAGATCATCGCCGGCACCGCCCGCTCCATGGGCATCACCGTCGACGCGTAGTCGTACCCGCTCCGACGTCGCACCCGCGGCGTCATGACACACCCTGTGCGGGTAACCACCCGCACTCCCCGAACATCCAGTGGGAGAGCCGGCCAGGCTCGTAACCACGCTCTCGAAATCAGGAGATTTCACATGGCTCAGAAGTCCAAGGCGTACCGCGCCGCTGCCGAGAAGATCGAGGCAGGCAAGTTCTACAGCACCACCGAGGCCGTTGCGGTCGCTCGCGAGACGGGTTCGAAGAAGTTCGATTCCACCGTCGAGGTCGCCCTCAAGCTCGGTGTCGACCCGCGCAAGGCCGACCAGATGGTGCGCGGCACCGTCATCCTCCCGCACGGCACGGGCAAGACCGCCCGCGTCATCGTCTTCGCGACGGGAGCGGCCGCCGAGGCCGCCATCGCCGCGGGCGCCGACGAGGTCGGTGGCGACGAGCTCATCGAGAAGGTCGCCGGCGGCTACACCTCCTTCGACTCGGCGGTCTCCACCCCCGAGCTCATGGGCAAGGTCGGCCGTCTCGGAAAGGTCCTCGGCCCGCGTGGCCTCATGCCCAACCCGAAGACCGGCACCGTCACCCCGAACGTCGCTCAGGCCGTGAGCGACATCAAGGGCGGCAAGATCGAGTTCCGCGTCGACAAGCACGCCAACGTGCACTTCGTCATCGGCAAGGCCGGCTTCTCGGAAGAGCAGCTCAACGCCAACCTCGACAGCGCGCTGGACGAGATCGTCCGCCTCAAGCCGTCCTCCTCGAAGGGCCGTTACATCACCAAGGGCACCGTCTCGACCACGTTCGGTCCGGGCATCCCCCTCGACATCAACGCTTTCTAAGCGGTCGTAGCCAGAAGGCCCGCATCCCTCACGGGGTGCGGGCCTTCTGCATGCCACGGGGTCGAGGATCCGTTATTCCTCCGAGACCTTCAGCACGAGTTTCCCGCGCGTGTGCCCCTGTGCGAGAAGACTGTGCGCATCGGCAACATCCTCGAGGTCGTAGACGTCATCGACGTACACGTTGATGTCTCCCGAGTCGATGAGTCGCGAAAGGACGGCCAAGACGGTCGCGTCGGGGGCGACGGCGTAACCGGTGTAGCGCATCCCCGCCTCCTCGGCCAGCGCAGCGAGACCCGGAGAAGGCGTCAGCGGGACATGCACGAGCAGGCCACCGCGCCGAAGGACCCCGAGAGAGCGTGTGGCGACGTCGAGGTCGTCGACCAGGTTGATCACGACGTCGACTCCGGCGACCTGGCTCTCGAACGGCTCCGCGCCGTAGTCGAGGACCTGCTCGGCGCCGAGCTGCCGCAGCCACCCTGCATTGCGGGGCGAGCTCGTCGTGGCGACCCGCGCGCCGAAGTAGGCGGCGAGCTGCACCACGAAGTGGCCGACGCCGCCGGCCCCGGCGTGCACGAGGATCCGCTGGCCCTCGTGCGCCTTCGCCACGTCGACGACGAGGCCCCAGGCAGTGAGGGCGGCCAGGGGCACGGCGGCCGCCTCGACGTGCGACAGCGACTTCGGCTTGCGTGCGACCGAGAGCGACGAGACCGAGACGTACTCGGCGTACGAGCCCGCGGTCCGCGGCGCCCCGGCCACGCCGAACACCTCCACTCCGGGCTGCAGCGGGTGCGCCGCATACGGGCTCTCGACCACCACGCCGCTGAAGTCGTGCCCCAGGACGGCCGGCACCTCGGCCGTGCCGCAGCTTCCCGCGAGTCCGGCGCGGATCATGAGGTCAAACGGGTTCACCCCGGCGGCCGCGACCTTGACGAGCACCTCGCATCCCAGCCGATCCGGCAGCGGAATCGTGGCCGGCTCCAGCACTTCCGGTCCGCCGTTCTCCGTGATCACCACGGCTCGCATCGTCTCCGTCATCACCGGCCTGTCAGTCGTCGTCGCCATCGAGGTCCCCTCCATCGGTGCGAACCGCGGCCTTTCGGCGAGCGTTCCGCGTGTCCCTTCAGTAAAGAGGGGCGATGATTCCGACGTGTTTCGGCGGTGTCAATGCTGAGCAAACTATCGAGGCGGGCTCCTCCCGGTACGCTCGGGCCGTGAGAATCGCATTCGCCGGCCTCCGCCTCGTCGCGGCCACCGCCATCGTCGTCGCGGTCGTGGCCCAGTGGTCGCGGAGCCTCGAGTCGCCCGACTACGCGTTCGCGAACTTCTTCGGCTACTTCACCATCCAGAGCAACCTGCTGCTGGCCGTCGCATTCGTCCTCGTGGCCGCGTTCGGTCTGCGCAGGCTCGTCCAGCCGGGCTGGCTCGTGGCCTTCCGCGGGGCGACCACGACCTACATCGCCACGACCGGGGTCGTCTACAACCTGCTCCTGGCCGGCGCACCCGCCTCCGACTTCACGGTGGCGTGGTCGAACGACATCGTTCACAAATGGATCCCGCTCTACGCCGTCCTCGACTGGATCCTGACCGGCGACCGCACCCGCATCCTCGGCAAGCGGCTCTGGTTCTTCCTGATCTACCCGATCGCCTGGCTCGTCGTCGTGCTGCTGCGCGGCCAGAGCTTCGTGCCCTACCCGTTCTTGGACGTGGTGAAGCTCGGCGCGGGCACGGTGGCGCTCTACTGCGTCGCCATCGCCGTGTTCATCGCCCTGATGTCGGCGGTGGTGATCGCGCTGAGCCGCTACCGGTTGCTGCGCCCGGTCGACGACCCGACCTACGAGCGGGCGATCGTCTCCAGCACCTGATCCGCGAGGCCGATCAACTGGTGGATCTCGTTGTCGTCGCGTTCCACCCACTGGCACTGCGGGTCTCCGGCCAGCGGCACGAAGTCCACGTGCTGTTCCCAGACCACCAGGGTGCGTTCGGCGCCGAGCACGTACTGCTGCCACCAGACCTGACGGAGATACGAGCGGGGGATGCTCTTCCACGCCTTCTTCGTGGTCTTGATCTCCGCCAGCACCACTGTTCCGTCTTCTCGTTCCGCCACGCCGTCGGGGGTGGCGAGATGCAGCGGCGCCCCGTGCGCGTGGAAGAGCCGACTGCTCGGAAGGATCTTGTGGTGGACCCGCACCCACCGCGCGATCTCCGGCTCGCGGGCCCGGCCGTGGTCGGTGTAGGCGTTGCCGCCGAAGCCGTTGCCGTAGAGCTTGTCGAGCACGACGGCCTGGATCGCGCGGGGGCTCGAGAGGCGGGCGACGTCGGTGGCCGTGATGCCGCGGCTGCGGGCGCGGAGCCACGCGATGCGATCGGTCGAGTCGGCGAGGACGCGACCGGAGAAGTGCTTCGTCGGATCGAGCGGCGCACTGGCGACTCGCACGGTGTCGGTCGACAGGGTCTCGGCAGGCTCGTCCCAGAGGAAGAGGGCGGGCTGCTCGAGGGTCACCCCCCTATTGTCTCCCGGACGAGCGACTCGGCCGACGAAGCGGCGAGGGTGTCGAGACCCGAGGGGGAGAGGGCGTAGTGGATCGCCAGCATGCTCGCGCCCAGGATCGCCGCGTCGTCGGCGGCCCGCGACTGCACGATCGTCAGGTGCTCGGTCGCCAGCGGCATCGATCGCGAGTAGACGACCTCGCGCACGCCGGCGAGCAGGTGCTCGCCCGCCTCCGCCATCGAGCCGCCGATGGCGATGATCGACGGGTTGATCAGGTTGACGCAAGTCGTCAGGACCTCGCCGATGTCGCGGCCGGCCTGGCGGACGGCCCTCACGGCGTCGATGTCGCCGGCGCGCACGAGGTCGAGGACGTCGGCGCCGGAGGCCACGTCGCGGCCGTCGCGCCGGAGCCCGGCCGCGATGGCCGGGCCGGAGGCCACCGCCTCGAGGCAGCCGGTGTTGCCGCAGCGGCACTGGATGCCGGCCGCGCGGGAGACGGGGATGTGGCCGATGTCGCCGGCGATGCCCTGGGCCCCGCGCTGCAGGGTGCCGCCGGAGATGATGCCGGAGCCGATGCCGGTGGCGACCTTGAGGAAGAAGAGGTGGTCGCAGTCGGGGTAGGAGTGGGTGCGCTCGCCGAGGGCCATGATGTTGACGTCGTTGTCGACGAAGACGGGGACGTCGATGTGCTGGCGGATCCAGCCGGGCACGTCGAACGCGTCCCAGCCGGGCATGATCGGGGGATTCACGGGGCGGCCGGTGCTGAACTCCACCGGCCCCGGGAGCCCGATGCCGACGGCGATCAGGTCGGACCGCGTCTTCCCGAGCTCGTCGAGCAGGGCATCCGCCTGCTCCACCATCCAGGCCAGCACCGCCTCGGGTCCAAGGCTGATGGCGAGCTGCGCGCGGTGCGTGACGAGCTCGCGGCCCATGAGGTCGGTCAGGGCGACCTGCGCGTGGCTGGCTCCGAGGTCGGCCGCCAGGACGACGCGGGAGGTCGGGAGAAGGGCGATGCGGGAGGGCGGTCGGCCACCGGTGGAGACGGCGTCGGCGACGGGCCCGATCAGCCCCATCTCGGTCAGGGCGTCCAGGCGCACGCCGATGGTGGAGCGGGCCAGACCCGTGATCGCCGACAGCTCGGCCCTGGTGCGGGGACGGCCGTCGCGCAGGAGTTGGAAGAGATCGCCCGCGCCCGTCGTGCCGAGCACGGAGGAGCGCATCGCATCGGACATGAGAGGAGTAAACCACAGCTTCTGCGCGGGGTCGACAGAACCTGTCGAAAGACATCACACTTTTGCTTGACCCTCGACAGAAGTGCCCCTAGTGTGAGTCTCGATCGACGGAGATCCGCTCTTTTCAGGGCACCGGGCTTCGTCGAATCGCCTCACGACCACGACGAAGGAGTCCACACGGTGACCCAGGTTCCCCTCTCTGTCCAGCTCTACACGGTGAGAAACGCGATCGCCGACGATCTTCCCGGCACCCTCGCCCGCATCGCCGAACTCGGGTTCACCGAGGTCGAGCCCTACGCGTTCGTCGAGCGCGTGGACGAATACGCCGAGCAGCTCCCCGCGCACGGCCTCACCGCGCCGAGCGCCCACGTCAAGCTCGTCGGCCAGGACCTCGAGCCGATCTTCGCGGCAGCCACGCGCCTCGGCGTCGGCACGATCATCGACCCGCACATCGACGAGACGCGCTGGATCACCCGCGAGGACGTCGAGAGCATCGCCGCCGACCTCAACGCCATCGCGAAGAAGGCAGCCGAGCACGGCCTCGTCGTCGGCTACCACAACCATGAATTCGAACTGGAGAACCTCATCGACGGAACTCCCGCGCTCGAGGTGCTCGCCGCATCCCTGGACGACGCCGTGGTCCTCGAGGTGGACACCTACTGGTCGCAGGTCGGCGGACAGGACACCCCCGAGCTCCTCGCCCGTCTCGGCGACCGAGTGCAGTTCCTGCACATCAAGGACGGCCCCATCGACAAGGACGACAAGCACCAGGTCGCCGTCGGACGCGGTGCCATGCCCGTGCGCGACATCCTCGCCGCGGCTCGCCAGGCCCTCCCGGTCATCGAGCTCGACGACCACGAGGGCGACATCTTCAAGGCCCTCGCCCAGAGCATCGAATTCCTCGAAGGAGTCCACGCATGACCGATCAGTCGACCACCACGAAGCCCCGGGTCGCCTCCGACGGCAAGACCGGCCCTGTCGGGGTCGGTGTCATCGGCGCCGGTGTGATCAGCGACCAGTACCTCGGCAACCTGACGAAGTTCCCCGACCTCAAGGTCCTCTTCATCGCCGACATCGACGAGCCGCGTGCGGCCGCGCAGGCCGAGAAGTGGGGCGTCCCCGCGAGCGGATCGGTCGAGGAGCTCCTGGCTCTCGACGACGTCGAGATCGTCGTCAACCTGACGATCCCGGCCGCCCACGTCGAGGTCGCGCTCCAGGCGGTCGCCGCCGGCAAGCACGTCTGGGGCGAGAAGCCCTACGCACTCGACCGCGAGAGCGGCAAGAAGCTGCGTCAGGCCGCCGAAGAGGCCGGAGTCCGGGTCGCCGTCGCTCCCGACACCTTCCTCGGATCCGGGATCCAGACCGGCCTCCGCGTCGTGCGTCGCGGCGACATCGGCACGCCGCTCACCGGCCTCACCCTCTTCCAGGTGCCCGGCCCGGAGTCGTGGCACCCGAGCCCCGAGTTCCTCTTCGCCTACGGTGCCGGCCCGATGTTCGACGTCGGCCCGTACTACCTGACCACGCTCGTGCAGGTCTTCGGCCCGGCCGCCAAGGTCACCGCGACGTCGTCCAAGGCGCGCGAGACCCGCGTGATCGGCTCGGGCCCGAAGGCGGGCACCGAGTTCCCGGTCGAGGTGCCCACGCACATCTCCGCGCTCATCCAGTTCGAGTCGGGCGCGAGCGCCCAGAGTGTCTTCAGCTTCGACTCGAAGCTGGCCCGCGCCGGCTTCGTCGAGATCGCGGGCACCGAGGGCACCGCGGTGTTCCCCGACCCGAACGAGTTCGAGGGCCCGACCGTCGTGCACACCGGTGCCGACGAGCCCACCGTCGTCCCGTCCGCCGGCTCCACCTTCACCCGCGGCACCGGAGTCGCCGAACTCGCCCAGGCGATCCGCGGAGGTCGCCGTGAACGCGTCCCCGGCGAACTGGCCTTCCACGTCCTCGACATCATGGCCTCCCTCGCCGAGTCCGCCGAGAAGGGCGAGAGCGTCGTCGTCGAGTCGACCCTCGAGCCGACCGACGAGCTCCCCGAGAGCTGGGACCCTTCGGTCGCCACGCTGAACTGACCAGCGGCCGCCCCGACGCATCCCACTCCCTGTGCCGCTCGGGGCGGCCGCCACCGACCACCCATCCACCCACGACACCATCCCCCGCAGCACCACAGCATCACCCCCCACTCAACGAAGAGATCCCCTGGAGGAACCCCATGCGCACCACGACGAAGTGGCTGACGGCAGTAGCCGTCGGCGCCCTGGCAGTCGGCTCGATGACGGCCTGCTCGTCATCGTCCGGCAGCTCGAGCTCCAGCTCGGGCAAGACGATCACCTATTGGGCCAGCAACCAGGCCCCCACCATTCAGGGCGACCAGACGATCCTGAAGGCCGAGCTCGCGAAATTCACCGCGCAGACCGGTGTCAAGGTCAACATCGAGGTCATCCCGTGGACCAACCTCTACAACCGCATCCTGACCGCCGTCTCGAGCGGTGAGGGCCCCGACGTCCTGTCGATCGGCAACACCTGGGCGACCTCGCTCCAGTCGAGCGGCGCGTTCGTGCCGTTCGAGGGCGACGCGCTCAAGGCGATCGGCGGCAAGGACAAGTTCGTGGCTTCGAGCTACGCCACCGGCGGCGCCGTCGGCAAGGCGCCGACCTCGGTGCCGCTCTACGGCCTGGCCTACTCGATGTACTACAACACCAAGATGTTCGCCGCAGCCGGCATCGCGACTCCTCCCACCACCTGGGACGAGTTCGTGGCCGACGCCAAGAAGCTGACCATCGACACCAACGGCGACGGCAAGATCGACCAGTACGGCGTCACCATGGCCGGTTCCAGCGTCTCGAACAACGCCCACCAGGCGTTCGTCCGCGGCCTGCAGAACGGCGGAGCGCTCTACGACAAGAGCGGCAAGCCGACCTTCGCCAGCGCCGGCGAGGTCAAGGGCATCAAGGAATGGGTCGACCTCATGGGCGTCGACAAGGTCGTCAACCCGTCCGACGCCGAGAGCGTCAACGGGTCGGACATGGCCGCCACCTTCGCCGAGGGCAAGGCCGCGATGTTCTTCGACCAGGCTCCCGGCTCGTCGCTGTCGGCTCGCAACTTCACCGACTACAAGGCCGCACCGGTCCCGATGGAGACCGCGGGCGCCACGGGCCTCCTCGGCACCCAGAGCCACGTCGCCGGCATCAACCTGAGCATCTTCAAGAACACGAAGAACCTCGGGGCGTCGGAGCAGCTCGTCAAGTACATGACGAGCGTCACCGCCCAGAAGTCGCTCAACAAGTCCTACGCGTCGCTTCCGGTGGTCACCGCCGCCTACGACGACCCGGCGTTCAAGTCGGAGGAGATCACGCTCAAGCAGGAGACCCTGAAGGACCACGCCCAGCCGATGCCGCTGCAGTCGAGCGAAGGCCAGATGGAGACCCTCGTCGGCACCGCGATCAAGAACCTGCTCGCCAAGGCGGCGCAGGGGCAGAACGTCAGCGACGCCGACGTCAAGTCGGCCCTCGAGGACGCCAACAGCCAGATGACGGCCAGCCAGTAGCGACGGCGCCTCCTTCGAGGCACCCCGCTCGACCGGGAGGGTCGCAGCACGCGCTGCGGCCCTCCCCGCCCCCACCTTTCGCAACCCCCGCGCACCGCCTTGAAAGAGGACCGCCATGACCGTCAACGTTCTGCCCCCGGCGTCGACCGAGCAGGAGCAGCCCCCGGAGCCGCATCAGTCGGCTCCGCTCCTCCCCGCACGGAAGCGTCGCCGCCCCTCGCTCCTTCCGTACGGGCTGATCACGCCGGCGGCTCTCGCCGAGCTGCTCGTCCACATCGTGCCGATGATCCTCGGCATCTGGATCGCCTTCATCACCCTCAACCAGCTCTCGATCGCGAACTGGACCAGCGCCCCGTTCGTCGGCTTCCAGAACTTCGTCAACGGGCTCAACCCGTCCTCGTCCATCGGTCAGGAGCTCTACTCGAGCCTCGGCCGCACGGTGCTCTTCACCGTGATCGTCCTCGCGATCGCGTGGGCGATGGGGATGCTCGGAGCCGTCCTCCTGACGTCCTCCTTCCGCGGGCGGGGCATCCTCCGCACCCTGTTCCTCGTCCCCTACGCTCTGCCGTCGTACGTCGGCACGATCGCCTGGGCGTTCATGTTCAACCGCTCGGACGGCGCCATCAACCACGTCCTGGTCGACCAGTTGCACCTCTTCGGCGGCAACCGACCGTTCTGGCTCCTCGGCGGCAACTCGTTCTGGGCCATCGTCATCGTCACGGCCTGGCAGATGTGGCCGTTCGCCTTCCTGATGCTCCTCGCAGCGCTGCAGAACATCCCCGGCGACGTCTACGAGGCCGCGAGCCTCGACGGTGCCAGCCTCTGGAAGCAGTTCACCCGCATCACCCTGCCGATGATCAAGCCGGCCAACGCCGTTCTGCTCCTGATCATGGGGTTGTGGATCTTCAACCAGTTCAACGTGCCCTACGTGCTCTTCGGGGCCGCGTCTCCCAAGGAGGCGACGTTGATCTCGCCGCTGATCTACCAGCAGTCGTTCTCGAACTGGAACTTCGGTCTCGGCGGCGCCATGAGCGTGCTGCTGCTGATCGTGCTCCTGATCGCGTCGGCGTTCTACATCCGTATGGTCCTGCCGAAGGGAAACGCCGCTGATGATTGAGACACGCGGATTCAAGGTCTTCCGGGTCTTCGGGCTCGCCTTCCTGTCGCTCGTCGTGCTCGTGCCGCTCTATGTGGTGGTCACGACCTCGCTCAAGCCGCTCGCCGACGTCCAGGGGCTCTTCACCTGGATCCCGTCGCGGCTGACGATCGAGCCCTACATCCAGATCTGGCAGACGGTGCCGCTGGCGCAGTACTTCAAGAACAGCCTGATCGTCACCTGCTCCGCGACGATCCTCAGCGTGGTCATGGCCGTCCTGGCGGCCTACGCTCTGGCCCGCCTGAAGTTCCGCGGCCAGCGCCCGTTCAGCCTCGTGGTGCTCTCGACGCAGATGTTCCCCGGCATCCTGTTCCTGCTGCCGCTGTTCCTGATCTTCGTCCAGATCAAGAACACCCTCGGCATCCAGCTCACCGGCAGCTACGCCGGCTTGATCATCACCTACATGACGTTCTCGCTGCCGTTCTCCATCTGGATGCTGACGGGCTACTTCGCCTCCATCCCCAAGGAGCTCGAAGAGGCTTCGATGATCGACGGCACCGGTCGCATGGGCGCCCTGTTCCGCGTGATCATCCCGGTCGCGAAGCCCGGCATCATCGCCGTCGCGGTCTACGCGTTCATCACGGCCTGGGGCGAGGTGCTGTTCGCCAGTGTGCTGACGTCCAACGACACCCGGACCCTGGCGATCGGACTGCAGGCGTACTCGTCGCAGCAGGACGTCTACTGGAACCAGCTCATGGCCGCCTCGGTGGTCGTGTCGCTGCCGGTGCTGATCGGATTCATGTTCGTGCAGAAGCACCTGATCACCGGCCTCTCGTCCGGCGCCGTCAAGTAGCGGCACACTGGGAGGCATGCCCCGTTCCCTCTTCCCCGGCCAGCACTGCCGGGTCCTGATCGTCGACGCGACCACGGGGGCCACCGAGGTCGTGTTCGACTCCGAAGAAACGCTCGTCGAGGCTCCGAACTGGAGCCCCGACGGGCGTTTCCTGGTTCTGAACGGCGACGGCCTGCTCTGGCGCCTGGCGGTCGATCGGCGCGACGCCCGCACCGAGGCCCTGGAGCCGATCGCGATGCACGGCGTCCCCGAGATCAACAACGACCACGTGCTCGCCCCCGACAGCCGCAGCGTCTTCGTCAGCGGCAAGGACGGCCACCTGTACGAGGTGCCGTGGGCGGGCGGTCCCGGTCGACGCGTCACCCGCGACCACCCCGAGGGGCGCGGCTACAAGAACTACCTGCACGGCGTCTCGCCCGACGGCACGACGCTCGCGGTGGTGGTGGGCTCCCGCCCGACGCCGGAGTCGACGGTCGACGAGTGGCGGACGAACCTCGCGCTGGTGTCCGTGGCGACCGGCGAGACCCTCCTCGTGACCGACGACGTGCATCCCGACGACGGCCCCGAATTCGCGCCCGACGGCGAGTGGCTCTGGTTCAACACCGAGCGGTTCACGGCCGGGGGTCGCACGGGTGTGCCCGGCCACGCGCAGCTCGCGCGGGTGCCTCGCGGGGGAGGGGAGCCGGGGCGCGTGGTGGTGAGCGACACGGTCGACTGGTTCCCGCATCCCTCACCCGACGGGTCGACCCTGGTCTTTCTGTCGTACGCCGCCGGCACGCAGGGGCACCCGGAGAACCACGAGGTGGTCCTCCGGGTGCTGGAGCTGCACGACGGCGAGCCGGTGCCGGGAGCGGTGCCGCGCGATCTCCTCCGTCTGTTCGGCGGGCAGGGCACGCTCAACGTCTCGGGCTGGGCCCCCGACTCGCGGCGGTTCGCCTGCGTCGAGTACCCCCTCCCGACCTGACGCCTCGGCTCTCGACCCGGGGGCTCAGCGCCCCTCGGTCACCTTGCCGTTCTTGATGACCAGCCGACGCTCGGCCCGCTTCGCCACCGCCGAGTCGTGCGTGACGATCACGAGCGTCAGCCCGCGTTCGCGCCAGACGCCCTCGAGCAGCTCCATGATCTCGTCGCGGGTGGCCTCGTCGAGCGCGCCCGTCGGCTCGTCCGCCAGCAGCACGGTCGGCTCCTTGACCAGCGCTCGAGCGATCGCCACGCGCTGCTGCTGCCCGCCGGAGAGCTCGGCCGGCAGGTGGTCGCCGCGTTCGGCGAGCCCCACCGACTCGAGAGCCGCCTTCGCCCTGGACTTCTGCTCGTCGCGCGACGTCGACGTCGACGACGACGCGAACGCGGTCTCGACGTTCTCCTGCGCGGTCAGCGTCGGGATCAGGTTGAAGCCCTGGAAGACGAACCCGATCTCCGTCGCCCGCACCTCGGCGAGCTTGCCGTCTCCGAGCGACGACACCTGTTTGTCGCCGAGGGTGACGGTGCCCGAGGTCGGCTTGTCGAGCGCCCCCAGCATCTGGAGCAGGGTGGACTTGCCGCCGCCCGTCGGGCCCTGGATCGCGACCATCTGCCCGGTCGGGATCTGGAGGCTCACCTTGTTGAGGGCGGTCACGGTGCGCTTCTTCTGGACGTAGGTCTTCGAGACGTCGGTCAACGTGTACATGGGGTTCCGTTCGAGAGAGTGGGCGACGGTGTCGCAGGGGCCAGAGCGAGAGCGTGGGATGCACGGGGCCGGGCCCCCGACGAGACCCGCGTCACGCGACGCTCCGCAGGGCCTCGGCGGGCCGCAGTCGAGATGCCCGCCAGCCTCCGATCGCCCCCGCCAGCAGGCCGCCGATGACGGCCAGGGCAACGGCGATCAGGATGATGCCGACGGCCAGCGGAGCGTGGAGGGCCACCTGGGTCGTGGCGGACGCGGCCTGTGCACCGAACCGAGCCGCGCCTCCCGCCGCCCCGCCGTAGCCCGCGCCGGTCCCGGTCGTCGTGCCGCCCCCGGTTCCGCCGGGAGCACCGCCCCCGCCGCCGACCGTGGTCGTCGCCGCCCCGCCCGAGAGCGTCGGGGCGATGACGTTGATCACGACGATGCCGATGAGCCCGACGATCACGCCGACGCCCCCGCCGATCAGGCCCTGGACGAGGGATTCGCCGGCGACCTGGCGGACGATGCGTCCGTTGCTCCAGCCGATGGCCTTGAGCGTGCCGAACTCGCGGGTGCGGCGGGTGACTCCGGAGACCGTGAAGAGGATGGCGATCAGGAACGCTGCGGCCAGCACGATGATCGAGAGCCAGGTGCCGAGGCTCGAGACGAGGCTCGAGGCCGAGGACAGCGACCCGGACACGCTCGAGGCGAGGTCGGACTGGGTCGAGACGGTCGCCTTGGGCAGGGCCTTCTCCAGAGCCGCCTTCAGGGCCGTGACATCGCTCGAGGAGTCGGCCGTGACGTAGACGTTGCTGATCTTGCCGGTGAGCGACGAGAGGGTCTGCGCGGTGTCGAGCGGGATGTACATGTTCGACGCGGTGGTCGAAGAGGACGAGGTCGAGGCGACCAGGCCGATGACGGTGAACGTCGTGGTGCCGATGGTCGTGGTGCTGCCCACCTTGAGACTGTTCGTCGACGCGTAGCTCTTGTCGAGGACGACGACGTCCTTGCCGGTGTCGGCGCTGGTGAAGGTGCGTCCGCTCGACAGCGAGACCGAGGTGAGGGGCCCGACGGCCGCGGCCGTCACGTCGACGCCTTCGATGGTCTTGGAGTCGACGCTGAAGTTGCCGCCGCCGAAGCCGCCGCCGCCCTGGCCGCCCTCGGCACTCCCGGTGCCGCCCGCCGTGCCGGTGCCGCTCGGGGCAGTGCCCGTGCCGCCCGTGCCGGTGCCGCCGCTGGTGCCCGAGGTGCCCGACGACTGCGTCGTCGAGCCCGAGAACGAGGTGTCCTGGAGCGACAGGGTGGCGGCCGCGGCCTTGACCCCGGCGGTCTTCTTCACGGTGGCCAGCACGGAGGTGGCGAAGGTGGTCGTGCCGCGGGCGGCCGAGACCTGACTCTGCGAGAGCGTGGTCGTGCCGCCGCTCGTCGTCCCGCCGCCGGCGCCGAAGGCGAAGCTGGGGCGACCGCCGCTGGTCGACGGCGTGGCCGTCTCGCTGATGGTGATGTCGGTGCCCACGCCGTAGACGGACTGGAGGACGGTCGTCTGCGCGGCCTTCACCCCGCCGGCGACGGAGTTCACGATGATGACGAGCGCGATGGCGAGAGCCATGCCGGTGGCGATGATCGCCGTCTGCTTTCGCCGGTTGCTGAGCTCCCGGTACAGGTAGGTGAAGAACAAAAGGGGGTCTCCTCGAGAGTGCTGCTGCTGGATCGATGGGAAGGCCCGGGCGGATGGTGCTCCGGTGCGCGACCCCCGAACCCTAGGAACGGGCGTTATGGCCGGGCTATCGCGACCTTGGCAATCGCGTAAGAGCGATCGCAGAGACAGCTCATCAGCGCGTCACAGGGGGCTCATAGGAATCCCTCGATACTTGGAAAGGTGACCACTTCAGCCCCCCTCACCACTGCCGCGGCCCCCCGCCTCACTCGCGCCGACGGATCGCCTCTCCGAGTCCTCGTCGTCGACGACGAGAACAGCCTCACCGACCTCCTCTCCATGGCCCTCCGTTACGAAGGCTGGGACGTCAAGGCGGCCTCCGACGGCCAGTCCGCGCTGACGCAGGCCCGCGAGTTCAAGCCCGACGCGATCGTGCTCGACGTGATGCTCCCCGACATCGACGGCCTGCAGGTGCTCGGCCGGCTCCGCAGCGGCGGCGACGACACCCCGATCCTCTTCCTCACGGCGAAGGACGCCGTCGAAGACCGGGTCACCGGCCTCACGGCAGGCGGCGACGACTACGTCACCAAGCCGTTCAGCCTCGAGGAGGTCGTGGCCCGTCTTCGTGGGCTCATCCGTCGCTCCGCGGCCCTGGTGTCCGAGAGCGGCGACTCGCGCATCGTCGTGGGCGACCTGGTGCTCGACGAGGAGAGCTACGAGGTCAGCCGCAACGGCCGCGCCGTAGAGCTCACCGCCACCGAGTTCGAGCTGCTCCGCTTCCTCATGCGCAACCCGCGTCGCGTGCTGTCGAAGGCGCAGATCCTCGACCGCGTCTGGAGCTACGACTTCGGCGGCAAGTCCAGCGTCGTCGAGATCTACATCTCGTACCTCCGCAAGAAGATCGACGCCGGCGAGGAGCCGATGATCCACACGGTCCGCGGCGTCGGATACGTGATCAAGCCCGTCGCATGAGCCGCCTCGACCCGGCCAGCGTCGTCCGGGCCGCTCCGCTCCGCCGCTGGCTGTCGACGTGGCGCGGCCCGATGACCCTGCGTCGCCGCCTCGTCCTGAGCATCGTCGCGCTCGCCGTCGGCCTGAGTGTGCTCATCGGCCTGGTCAGCGTGCTCGTCGTCAACAGCATCCTGCTCGCTCAGCTCGACGGGCAGGTCGATTCGAGTCTTCAACGAGCCGAGGCGCAGCTCACCGTGCCGTCCAGCGGATCCGCGGGATTCGGAAGCGACGGCGGGCGAGGGCAGTCGCCGGCCACGATCACGGTCATCACGGCCGGCACCGAGCAGTACGGCGCTCGAGTGGGCGACGACGGTCGCTTCACCGACCTCTCGACCGCCATCGCCGACAAGCTCGCCGGCGTCAAGGCCACCGGCACCGGCGGCAAGGCCGTGACCGTCAATCTCGGCGGCTCCACCGGCAGCTACCGGGTGAAAGCGGTCGCTCTGGCCGGAGCCCTGAACGGACAGGCCGTCACGGTCCACCTGGCCGTGGGGCTTCCCACCGCTCCCGTCACCGGGCCGGTCACCAAGCTCGTCGTGATCATCGCGATCATCGCCGCCGCCGCGCTCGCCGCCTCCATCGCCTTCGCGCTGCTGACCGTCCGCTACGCCCTCGGCCCTCTGCAGCGCATGGCCGAGACCGCCTCCCGCGTCGCCGAGATGCCCCTCGACCGTGGCGACGTCGCCCTCGACGCCCGGGTGCCGGAGGAGGACACCGACTCGCGCACCGAGGTGGGCCGCGTCGGGTTTGCCATGAACCGGATGCTCGGCCACGTGTCGCACGCCTTGACGTCGAGGCAGCAGTCCGAGAACAAGGTGCGGCAGTTCGTCGCCGACGCCTCGCACGAGCTCCGCACGCCCCTGGCCTCGGTCCGCGGCTACGCCGAGCTCACGCGGCGCATGGGCAAAGACCTGCCGGAGGACGTCGTCTACGCCATGGGCCGCATCGAGTCGGAGTCGATCCGCATGACCTCCCTCGTCGAAGAACTGCTGCTCCTCGCGCGACTCGACGAGGGCACCGACCTCGTCCTGAAAGACGTCGACCTCACCCGGATCGTCCTCGACGCCGTGCACGACACCCACGTGGCGCAGACCGGCCGTCGCTTCGAGGTCTCCGTGCCCGAGGAGCCGATCAGCGTGCAGGGCGATGCCATGCGCCTCCACCAGATCATCGCCAATCTCCTCAACAACGCCCGCACTCACACGCCCGAGGGCACCGAGGTCTGGGTGACGCTGTCCCGCGACGACGAGGCGAAGGAGGCCGTGGTGACCGTCGCCGACAACGGCCCCGGCATCGACCCGGCCGTCCTCCCCGTCCTGTTCGAGCGCTTCGCCCGCGCCGACAGCTCGCGGTCGCGGAAGGCGGGATCCACCGGCCTGGGTCTGGCCATCGTGCAGGCCGTCGTCCACTCCCACCGGGGCACCGTCGAGGTCTCCTCGAACGAGCCGGGCGCCGTGTTCACCGTCCGGCTGCCCCTCGAGGTCGCCCCCGCGCCGGAGGGCGCACCGGTCGACCTCCCGGCCCCGGTCGAGACCCGCTCGTAGCCGTGTTGCGGTCTCGGGCCTCGTTCGCCTACACTGAACGAAGCCCAAGACCGCCGGTTGCTGGCGCGTACTCGAAAGAGTCGCCCGGCCGAAGGTTCTCGCAAGAGAAACGACCTGCGCAGGTGTGTACAGCAACCCCGTGAGGGGAACCAAGCTCTGCGCTCCTGCGTGGAGCTTTTTTCGTGTGACGACCCACTCTCGTAAGAGGGTGCAGGGGCTACCGGCAACTCACACGTTAGGAGCGACATGGCGAACAAGGAAGCTTCGGTCGCCGAGCTCACGGATTCGTTCCGCGACTCGACCGCCGTCCTGCTCACCGAGTACCGCGGCCTCACCGTTGCTCAGCTCAAGGAGCTGCGCACCGGTATCAAAGAGGACGCCACCTACGCCGTCGTGAAGAACACGCTCACCAAGATCGCGGCGAACGCGGCCGGCATCAGCTCTTTCGATGCCGAGCTCGTCGGACCGTCCGCGATCGCTTTCGTCCACGGAGACCCTGTCGCCGTGGCCAAGAGCCTGCGTGCCTTCGCCAAGGCGAACCCTCAGCTCGTCGTGAAGGGCGGTTACTTCGACGGTAACCCCCTGACCGCGTCCGAGGTCAACCAGCTCGCCGATCTCGAGTCGCGGGAGGTGCTGCTGGGCAAGCTGGCCGGCGCCTTCAAGGCCTCGCTGTTCGGTGCGGCTTACCTGTTCCAGGCGCCGCTGTCCAAGACCGTTCGCACGGTCGAGGCGCTGCGCGAGAAGCAGGACTCCGCAGCCTGAATCGGCTGACGGTACTCGTTACACCACCACCACTTTTCAGTAACACAACAAGGAGAAAATCATGGCAAAGCTCAGCCAGGACGAACTGATCGAGGCTTTCAAGGAGCTCACGCTCATCGAGCTCAGCGACTTCGTCAAGAAGTTCGAAGAGGTCTTCGAGGTCACCGCTGCTGCCCCCGTGGCCGCTGCCGGTGCCGCCGGACCCGCCGCCCCGGCCGAAGAGGTCGAGGAGAAGGACTCGTTCGACGTCGTCCTCGAGGCCGCCGGTGACAAGAAGATCCAGGTCATCAAGGAGGTCCGTGCCCTTACGAGCCTCGGCCTCGGCGAGGCCAAGGCCGTCGTCGACGGTGCCCCCAGCACCGTCCTCGAGGGTGCCAACAAGGACGCCGCCGAGAAGGCCAAGGCTCAGCTCGAGGCCGCCGGCGCCACGGTGACCCTCAAGTAGTCTCGCTCCACCCTCGAAGGGCCCCGCACCGATCACGGTGCGGGGCCCTTCTGCGTGCGATGCGGGGCTAGCGCTCCTCGGTGAGGCCCAGCTGGTTCGCCCGCGTGATCGCCTCGCGGCGATTGGTCGCCGACAGCTTGCGGTAGATGCTGCGCACGTGGCTCTTCACTGTGTTGACGGAGATGAACAGCTCCGCGCCGATCTGGCTCAGGGTCGCACCGGTGGCCAGGTGGCGGACGATGACGAGCTCGCGATCCGAGAGCGGGTCGGCCAGCGGCTGCGTGTCCTCGTGCGGGGTGCCGTGCAGACGCTCGACGAGGGCGGCCACGATCGGCGACTGCACGCGCGCGGCCGCCCGCGCGAGCAGACGGTCGACGACCTCGCCGGGCAGGGTCTGGAACGGCCAGGTCGTGCCGTGGGTGGCCGCGACGAGCAGCGCCCGGTCGAACGCGATGTTGGAGGCCACGGGATTGTCGAGGTCGTTCTGGGCGGCCGCGGTGATGGCGTAGACCTGCGCCATCGACCGGGTCGAGTGCAGGTCGCCGAGCTCGAGGCAGTCGGCGAGGACGTCCAGGGCCGCCTGCGGGTCCCCGACGGTGAAGTGGGAGAGCGCCTGGATGCTGGCCGGGCAGGTGACGTGGTGCTGGCTCGGCGTCAGGGCTGCGGAGAGGCGACGCGCCTGCTCGACCTCGCCGAGCATCCGCATCGTCTCGGCCCGGTGGATGTCCGAGGCCGACGAGACGAGGACCTCGCCGACGAACGGGGCCAGGAGCCTCGCGACGCGTCCCAGCAGGTCGAGCGTCTCGATGAAGGCGCCGCGGTCGTAGCGGGCCAGCGCCTCGGCGAAGACGGCCTGGGGCTCCCAGTCGCTCCCGGCCGTGCACACCCGGAGGTCGCCGATCAGCTGCCCCAACTCGGTCGTGGCGTCGGCCTGGTCCACGGCGAGCATGAAGCGCGTGATGTGCGCGAGGGCGGCGAAGGTCGACCGGAAGAGGTCCGTGCCCTCCGCGTGCTGCTCGGCGAGGTCGGCCTGCTCCTCGGCCACCGGGAAGTCTCCGAGAAGGAAGTTGACGAAGGCGAGCGCCGACAGGCACTCGACCTTCTCCGCGGTGGAGAGGTGCTCGTCGGCGAGCCCCTCGGCGAGCGAGAGCGCGAAGAGCGCTTCGTCGAAGGCCCCGAGGTGGATGCGCACGAGCCCGAGCTGGAGGGAGAAGGACGCGCTCAGCGAGATCCGCTTGGAGATCTCGAGCGACTCGTCGCCCTCGATCATGGTGCGGGCGCGCTCCAGGTTCTCCTTCGAGGCGTGCAGGCTGCCGAGGCTGCGCTGAGTGGCGGCCAGGTGGATGAGGTAACCCGCGCGGACGTCGAGGTCGCTCGTCGGATCGGCCTGGATGTTCTTCTGGACGGCCCGGAACCAAGGCAGGGCGGCGCTCCGGCTCGTGGAACCGACGGAGCGGTGGCTCGCGGCGAGGGCCAGCAGGATGCGCGGACGGGTCCGCCACTCGGCCTCGGGGATGCTGCGGATGGCGTCGCGGAGGCGCGCCCCTTGGATCGGTGCGATCTGGGGCCAGATCTTCTCGATCGTGTCGAGCATCGTGCGATGGTCGACCTGGATCGCCGTCGACGGCGACGGGTCGGCGGACGTGTCGTTTCGGGTGTTCACGGGCTTACCTCTGGCGCATCGGGTAGTTCTCCGGTCGGGCGGAGAATGCGGCTCACACATCATAAACTGAGATTTCTTCTCCATACACGGTTTCCGCTGCTCGACCCGGATTGGGGGCGTCCCTGCTCGACGAGGGCGGCCCGGCCGGATCGGCTTACAGTGGGCAGGTGACTCGCATGAGAAGGTGCCCGTGAGCGGCGCGATGGCAGGCCGGCCGAGCGGTCGTCCGGGCGGACCCGGGCGTGTCTCGGGAGGGGACACGGCGGCGCAGAAGGCGGCGAACGCCGAGGCACCGCGCATCCCCCATCTCGTCCGCCGGATCCGCTCGCTCTTCGCCCCGCACGCCCGGGCCCTCGTCATCACCATCGTGCTGGTCCTGATCGGCGCGGCGTTGAGCGTGATCCCGCCGCTTCTGACCCAGCAGGCGTTCGACAAGGGCCTCTTCCCGAAGGGCGGGCCGAACGTGCCCGTGCTGATGAAGCTCGTCGGCGGCATGGTCGGGCTCTGGATCCTGTCGGCGGCGATCGGGGTCTGGCAGACCTACCTCACGGCGACCGTGGGCAACAAGGTGATGGGTGCCCTGCGTATCCGCCTCTTCGGGCACCTGCAGCGGATGGAGCTCGCGTTTTTCACCCGCACGAAGACCGGAGTGATCCAGTCCCGGCTGCAGAACGACGTCGGCGGCGTGGCGAACGTGTTGAGCAACACGATCTCGAGCGTGCTCGGCAACACGGTCACGGTCATCGCGGCCTTCGTGGCCATGCTGTTCCTCAGTTGGCAGATGACGATCGTCGCCGTGATCCTCCTGCCGATCCTGGTGATCTTCCAGCGTCGGGTCGGGCAGGTCCGGGCCCGGATCGCGACCAAGACGCAGGAGTCGCTCTCCGACATGACCGCGATCACCCAGGAGACGCTGAGCGTGAGCGGCATCCTGCTGGCGAAGAGCTTCAACCAGCAGCGGGCCGAGATCGAGCGCTACTCGGCCGAGAACCGCACCCAGATCGGCCTCCAGGTGCGGCAGCAGATGAGCGGCCAGTGGTTCTTCGCCACCGTTCAGATCTTCCTGTCGATCATCCCCGCCGTGATCTACGTCGTGGCCGCCTATCTGATCAAGGGCGGCGTCGACGTCACGGCCGGCACGATCGTCGCCTTCACCACGGTGCAGGCGCGGCTGACCTTCCCCCTCCTCGGGATCCTGCGCTCCGCGCTCGACATCCAGACCTCCGGCGCCCTGTTCGCCCGCATCTTCGAGTACCTCGACCTCAGCCCGGCGATCACCGAGCCGGACGACCCGCGCGGGGTCGAGAGCGCCGCGCTCGGGCGAGTCGTGTTCGACGACGTCAGCTTCTCCTACCCGGACGCG
Source organism: Frondihabitans cladoniiphilus (assembly GCF_039544345.1). Taxonomy (NCBI): domain Bacteria; kingdom Bacillati; phylum Actinomycetota; class Actinomycetes; order Micrococcales; family Microbacteriaceae; genus Frondihabitans; species Frondihabitans cladoniiphilus. The sequence goes on along the minus strand of NZ_BAABLM010000004.1, from coordinate 68,030 downwards.
GAGCCCGGCCAGAAGACCCTCGACGGCCTCACCTTCGACATCGAGCCCGGACAGTTCGCGGCCTTCGTCGGCCCGAGCGGTGCCGGCAAGACGACGATCTCGTACCTGATCCCGCGCTTCTACGAGGCGAGCTCGGGCAGTGTCCGCTTCGCCGGCGCCGACGTGCGCGACCTGGACCAGGAGGCACTGGTCGCCAATATCGGCATCGTCAGCCAGGAGACCTACCTGTTCCACGCGTCCATCGGCGACAACCTCCGTTACGCCCGCCCCGACGCCACGCAGGAGCAGATCGAGGAGGCCGCCCGGCAGGCGAACATCCACGCCACGATCGCGTCCTTCCCCGAGGGGTACGACACGGTGGTGGGGGAGCGCGGCTACCGCCTCTCCGGCGGCGAGAAGCAGCGCATCGCCATCGCCCGGGTGCTGTTGAAGGACCCGGCTGTGCTCGTCCTCGACGAGGCCACGAGCGCTCTCGACTCCGTCTCCGAGCGCATCGTCCAGGCGGCTCTCGACACCGCCGCGCGGGGACGCACCACGATCGCCATCGCGCATCGCCTCTCGACGGTCCGCTCGGCGGACGTCATCTTCGTCGTCCAGGCCGGCCACATCGTCGAACGGGGTACGCACGACGAGCTCGTGGCGCGGGGCGGCCTCTACGCCGAGCTGTACGACCAGCAAGTGAGCATCCCCGGCTGAGTCCGTGGCCGGCCGACCGGGGTACAAGCTGTCCTCCCTTCTGCCCTGGTGGCCATCCCGCTCGTTGTGGTAATCCTGTCCCACGGGGTGCGCCCACCCACAAGGCGCAGCCCCGAGGGGAGGCATCGTGAGCCAGGGCAGCGCAGCGGTCGGCGTCGACGGAGGGGCAGCGAAACGGGGGGATGCACCGCGCGACTCGGTCGCGACCGCCCCGATCCCGCGCCGCCGCTTCCGCTGGGCCGCGTTCTTCGGGCGGGGCTCCCTCGACATCCAGTCGAAGCTCCTCGTCATGCTGCTGGCCGTCTCCCTCCTGTCGACCGTCGTGATCGGGGTCATCGGCTACGTCAACGGGCGCACTTCGCTGCAGGACGCCGCGTTCCAGCAGGTCACGAGCCTCCGCGAGTCCCGGCTGGCCGAGCTCAAGCGCACCGTCAGCGAGATCCAGCAGGACGTCGTGCTGGACAGTCGCAACCAGAGCGCGATCCAGGCCACCGACGCGTTCACCTCGGCCTTCGACGCGCTCGAGAACACGCCCGTCACCGCGGCCGAGAAGACGGCGCTGTCGTCGTACTACTCCGACACGTTCGCCCCGCAGCTCGAGAAGGCGACCGGCCAGACCACGGATCCCGCGCTCTTCGAGCCGACGACCAATCCGGGCGCCTACCTCCAGACCCACTACACGGTCCCGTTCCAGGGCGACTTCGACAAGTCGCTGCAGGAGACCGACGCCGGCGACGGCAGTGCCTGGTCGGCGGCCCACGCCGAGTTCCACGACTACTTCAAGGAGCTGGTGCTGCAGGCCGGCTACGACGACGTGCTGCTCCTCGACACCCGGGGCAACGTGATCTACTCGGCCTACTCCGGGGTGGATCTCGGCACGAACGTGCAGACGGGGCCGTACTCGAAGTCGGGACTGGCGACCAGCTACAACGCCGCTCTCCGCCTCAACTCCGTCGACGCGGCCGTGACGACCGACTTCGACCCCTACCAGCCCTCGTACTCGGCCCCGACGGCCTGGATCTCGTCGCCGGTCGGGAGCGGCACGAGCGTTCAGGGCGTCCTCGCGATCCAGGTGCCCAGCGCCACGATCAACTCGGTCATGACCGGCAACAAGGGGTGGACGGGCGACGGCCTGGGCGCGACCGGCGAGGCCTACCTGGCCGGACCCGACAAGACGATGCGCTCGGACTCCCGCGAACTGCTGCAGAACCCGAAGAGGTTCGAGAAGGACGCGGTGGCCAACGGGACGCCGATCGCGACGGCCAAGGAGGAGGTGTCGACCAAGTCGTCGATCCTCCTCCAGCCGGTGAACACCGTGGCGGTGACTCGGGCCCTCCAGGGCAAGTCGGGGACGGTGATCGACACCGACTACCTGGGCCATCAGGTCCTCGCGGCCTACGCGCCGGCCGGGCTCACGGGATTGAACTGGGTGATCGTGGCGAAGATCGACACGTCCCAGGCGTTCAGCCCGGTCGACGTGTTCACGCGGAACCTGTTCCTGTCGCTCGCCGCGATCATCGTCATCGTCGCCCTGCTGTCGCTCCTGCTCGCGCAGGTGTTCGTGAGACCGGTCAGGCGACTTCAGACCGCCGTGAACCGGGTCAGCGCCGGCGAGATCGGCGTCGAGGTCGAGACCCGGTCGGGCGACGAGTTCGGCGACCTGGGCACCTCGTTCAACGACATGAGCCGGAGTCTCAAGCTGAAGCAGGACCTCCTCGACGAGCAGCGGGCGGAGAACGACCGCCTGCTGCTGACCCTCATGCCGGCGGACGTCGCCAAGCGCTACAAAGAAGGTGAGGACTCGATCGCCGAGGACCACCAGGACGTCGCGGTGGGCTTCGCCGACATCGTCGGCTTCGACGACTTCTCGCGCTCCAAGAAGTCGGGCGACGCCATCGCCCTGCTCAACGGACTCTGGCGAGCCTTCGACGAGGCGGCCGAGCGTCTCGGCGTCGAGAAGGTCCGCTCGACGCAGCGCGGCTACCTCGTCAGCTGCGGCCTGACCGTGCCCCGGGTGGACAACGCCCGGCGCATCGTCGAGTTCACCCTCGAACAGGAGCGGATCGTCGAGCGCTTCAACGGCGTCAACTCGTCGACCCTCTCGCTGCGCGCGGGCCTCGACACGGGTCTCGTCACGAGCGGCCTCATCGGTCGGTCGAGCATGGTCTACGACATGTGGGGGGATGCGGTGAACCTCGCCTATCGCGTACAGGGCGTCACGGCGCGTCCCGGCATCTACGCGACCCAGCGGGTCGTCGACAAGCTCGGCGACACGGTCGCCGCGGTCGAGGCCGGCCAGGTCGAGACGCAGACCGGGCCGCAGAAGGTCTTCCAGCTCGGAGAGGACGCCGGTCGTGGTTAGCATCGTCGCCCAGCCCTGGTTCTGGCCTGCCATCGCCGTGGTGGTGGGGCTCCCCGTCCTGCTGATCGTCCTGACCGAGGTCGGGTCGAACCTCGAACGTCGAGGCAACCCCGGCCACCGGCTGGTCCGGCTCGCCCGCAACTTCGTGGTGCCGAGTGCGGCGGTCGCGGTGCTGCTGGCGGAGATCACGAAATCGATCGGCTCGACCGACTTCACCTGGGCGAAGCTGGTCGCGACCCTCTTCGGGTTCCTGGTGATCCTGTTCATCCTCAACGCCTTCAACCTCGCCCTTTTCACGAATGCGGCGGAGGGCAGCTGGCGGGCCAGGCTGCCCTCGATCTTCGTCGACATCGCCCGGATCGTCCTGATCGCCATCGGGCTCGCCGTGCTCTTCTCGGTCGTGTGGAACACGGACGTCGCGGGGCTCTTCACGGCGCTCGGCGTGACCTCGATCGTGCTCGGCCTCGCGCTCCAGGGAGCGATCGGCAGCGTCGTCTCCGGCCTCCTCCTGCTCTTCGAGCAGCCCTTCCGTCTCGGGGACTTCCTCGAGGCCGGGGGAGTGAAGGGCCGCGTGATCGAGGTCAACTGGCGGGCGGTCCACATCGACACCGGCAACGGCGTGCAGATCATCCCCAACGCGTCCCTGGCCGGCTCGTCGTTCACGAACCTCAGTCGCGGCGACGGCAGCTACACGGTCGCGTCGAAGGTCACCTTCACCACCGACGACGCCCCGGCCGAGGTCATGGCCCTGCTCACCCGGGTGGCGCGCGGACTGCCGAGCCTGTATCCGAACACCGTCCCCGTGGCGACGCCGCTCGGCGGTCCGGACTACGAGGTCGCCTTCGAGGTCCGCGGCCCAGCCGCCGAGGGGGATGCGCTGGCGGTCTTCCGCACCCGCCTCTGGTACGCCGCACGCCGGGTCTCCCTGGGCCTCGACGGCGACACCACGGACGCCTTCGTCACGCCCGAGCGGACCGCGGACGCCGTGCGGCAGGTGGCCCCGCTCCTGTATCTCGAAGGCGACGACGCGGCAGCGCTCCTGCCGGTGGTCACGCTGCAGCGCTTCGCCGCGGGCGAGACGATCCTCGAGCTCGGGGGAGTGCCCGACGCGGTGCTGTTCGTCCTCCGCGGGGTGGCCAGCCTCGGCGTCCCCCTGCCCGACGGCGCCCTCCTGCCGGTCGCCCGCGTGGAGGCCGGCGACTACCTCGCGCAGACCGCGTTGACCCGCGAGCCGTTGATCACCACCGCAGTCGCCCTGTCCGAGCTCGCCGTGCTGCGGGTCCCCGTGGAGACCATCGACGGGTTGGTGCGAGCACGCCCCCGGCTGGCTCGCGACTTCGGCGACGTGATGGAGCAGCGGCGTCGGCAGGTGTCGACGGCTCTCGACGCGCAGCAGGTGACGGGGGCATCCCCCGTTCCGGTCTCGGGCGCTGGTCGGAACGGCGTCGGTAGACTCTCCGGGTGAAGTACGCAGACTCCGTCGTCGATCTGGTCGGTAACACCCCGCTCGTCAAGCTGAACCGGCTGACCGAGGGCATCAGCGCCACGGTGCTGGTCAAGGTCGAGTACCTGAACCCCGGCGGCTCGGCCAAAGACCGCATCGCCACCCGCATCATCGACGCCGCCGAGCGCGATGGTCTGTTGAAGCCCGGCGGCACGATCGTCGAGCCGACCAGCGGCAACACCGGCGTCGGCCTCGCCCTGGTGGCGCAGCAGCGCGGGTACCACTGCATCTTCGTGCTGCCCGACAAGGTCGGCGAAGACAAGCGCAACGTGCTGACCGCGTACGGGGCCGAGATCGTGGTGACCCCCACCGCCGTCGCCCCCGACAGCCCCGAGTCGTACTACAGCGTCTCCGACCGCCTCGTGCGCGAGACGCCGGGCGCCTTCAAGCCGAACCAGTACGAGAACCCCAACGGCCCGCTCAGCCACTACGAGACCACCGGCCCCGAGATCTGGCGCGACACCGAGGGCGAGATCACCCACTTCGTCGCCGGAGTGGGCACGGGCGGGACGATCAGCGGCACGGGCCGTTTCCTGAAAGAGGCCTCCGAGGGGCGCGTCCAGATCGTCGGCGCCGACCCCGAGGGCAGCGTCTACTCGGGCGGCACCGGGCGCCCGTACCTCGTCGAGGGCGTCGGCGAAGACTTCTGGCCCGGCGCCTACGACGGCAGCGTCGTCGACCGCATCATCCCCATCTCCGACGCCCGCTCGTTCGACATCACCCGTCGGCTCGCCCGCGAAGAGGGCCTGCTCGTCGGCGGCTCGTCGGGCATGGCGGTCGCGGCCGCGCTCGACGTGGCCCGAGAGCTCGGGCCCGACGACGTCGTGGTCGTGCTCCTCCCCGACGGCGGTCGCGGCTATCTGGGCAAGATCTTCAACGACCGGTGGATGCGCAGCTACGGTTTCAGCGAGGTGGCCGACGAGCGCACCGTCGCCGACCTCCTGGCGGGCAAGAGCGGCGCTCTCCCCGATCTCGTGCACGCGCATCCCTCCGACACGGTTCGTGACGTGGTGAACATCATGTCGACCTACGGCGTCTCGCAGATGCCGGTGCTGTCGGCCGAGCCGCCGGTCGTCATGGGCGAGGTCGTCGGCGCCGTCGAAGAGAAGGCGCTGCTCGAGCAGGTCTTCTCCGGTGCCGCCAAGATGACCGACCCGGTGTCGAAGTTCGTCGGCGCGCCTTTCGCTCTGATCGGTCTCAACGAGTCCGTGACCACCGCCCGGCGCGCGCTGGAGAAGAACGACGCCCTGCTCGTCACGTCCGACGGCAAGCCGGCCGCGGTCGTCACCCGGCACGACCTCCTCGCCTTCCTGTCGGCCTAGCCGCTCCGCGTGGAATGGCGCCCTCCTCGCCGCTGTTCCCTTTCTGACCCACCTTCCCTCTTCGAGAACGAGCTCTCTGTGACCCACTCCTTCGACACGCGCGCCATCCACGACGGCCAGGCCTTCGACCCCACCACCGGCGCCGTGGTCCCGCCGATCTACCAGACGTCGACGTTCGTCCAGGACGGCATCGGCGGCTTCCGGGGCGGATACGAGTACGGGCGTTCGGCCAACCCGACCCGCGACTCGCTGCAGACCGTGCTCGCCAGCCTCGAGGGCGGCGCGGCGGCGTTCAGCTTCGCCTCGGGCCTCGCGGCCGAGGACGCCCTGCTGCGCGCCGTGCTCACTCCGGGCTCGCGCGTCGTGATGGGCAACGACGTCTACGGCGGCACCCACCGCCTCGTCAGCCGCGTCTGGGCACCCTGGGGAGTCACGCTCGAGACCGTCGACATGAGCGACCTCGACGCCGTCCGCGCCACGGCGCGCCCCGGCGAGACCACCGTGCTCTGGGTCGAGACGCCCAGCAACCCTCTGATGAAGATCACCGACATCGCCGGGCTCGCCGAGATCGGTCACGCCGCCGGCGCGATCGTCGTCGTCGACAACACCTTCGCCTCGCCGTACGTCCAGCAGCCCCTGGCCCTGGGCGCCGACGTCGTCGTGCACTCGACCACGAAATACCTCGGCGGGCACTCCGACACCCTCGGCGGCGCCGTCGTGGTGAACGACCAGGCGCTCGCCGAGAAGGTCGGCTTCATCCAGTTCGGCGTCGGAGCCGTCTCGGCCCCGATGGAGGCCTGGCTGACCATCCGCGGCATCAAGACGCTCGGAGTGCGGGTCGACCGTCACTCCGAGAACGCGCAGGCGATCGCCGAGGCCCTGTCCGAGCATCCCGCCATCGACCGGGTCTTCTACCCGGGTCTCGCCTCGCACCCGGGGCACGAGCTCGCTGCCCGCCAGATGAAGCGCTTCGGTGGGATGCTCAGCGTGGCGCTCGCGGGAGGGCCCTCCGCTGCCCGGACCTTCGCCGAGTCCACCGAGGTCTTCCAGCTCGCCGAGTCGCTCGGCGGAGTGGAGTCGTTGATCGGCTATCCGTCGGAGATGACGCACGCGTCGGTGAAGGGCACCGAGCTGGAAGTGCCCGAGAACGTGATCCGTCTGTCGGTCGGCATCGAGTCGGTGGACGACCTCCTGGCCGATGTCCACCAGGCTCTTTCTCGCGTGAGCTGACCCTCGTCGCGACGGCCGCCTCGTCGCGACGGCCGCCTCGGCCGTTCGCGGTGCGGTTTTCAGAAGGCCCCGATCATTCGATCGGGGCCTTTCTGCATGAGAAATATTGAATAAACACGCCTCGATGCTCTACCCTGTATTGATATGTCACATCACAGGGAGTAGAGACATGACTGTTCTGCAGCTGGGCCCGGCCGGCCCGACCGAGGTCACGCCGACAGGGCTCGCGGCGGGCTCGCGAGCGGGCGAGCTCGCCAAGCGCGTCGTCGACATCGCCGGTTCCGTCATCGGCCTGCTCCTGCTCCTTCCGCTCCTCGTCGTCATCGGCCTCGCCGTGATCGCGGACGGCTCGGGGTCGCCCCTCTATCGCCAGACCCGAGTGGGGCGCGGCGGCCGCCCGTTCCGCATCGTCAAGTTCCGCTCGATGCAGTGCGACGCCGACACGCGCACCGACGTCCTCGAGGCCGACCACGACGCCGACGGTCCGCTCTTCAAGCTCGCCGCGGATCCGCGAGTCACGCGCGTCGGCCGAGTCCTCCGTCGGTACTCGCTCGACGAGCTCCCGCAGCTCTGGAACGTCCTGCGTGGCGACATGAGCCTCGTCGGGCCCCGCCCGGCCCTGCAGACCGAAGTCGACGGTTACTGCCCCCGGGCGCTCCGCCGCCTCGAGGTCCTCCCCGGAATGACCGGTCCGTGGCAGGTCGGCGGCCGCTGCACCCTCAGCTGGCAGGCCGGCCTCGATCTCGACCTCCATTACGTCGACCACCGCAACCTCCGGTACGACACCCTCCTCCTCGTCCAGACCGTCCGGGCCGTCGTCCGGCCGGTCGGCGCGTACTGACCCTCCGTCCCGACCCGAAAGCTCCCGCATGCCCTCGACTCCCGATGTCGTCCCCGCGACCCGGTCCCGTTCCCGTCGTGCCCGGCGCGATCGCCGCCGCCGCAAGCGTCTGATCGTCGCCCTCGTCTCCGCAGGCACCCTCGTGGTACTCCTCGGCTGCGTCGTCGGTGGTGCGGCGCTCCTCTGGCACCGGACGATCGGATCCCATCTCACCGTCATCCCCGATTCGGTGGCCTTCCCCGACGAGAAGGGCCGACCCGCCGCCTCGACCGACGGCTCGAAGAACGTCCTGCTGCTGGGCTCCGACTCCCGTCTCGAACCCGACGAGCACGACCTGACGGCGAAGGGCGACCAGCGATCCGACGTCATGATGCTCGCGCACGTGCCGGCCGACGGCAGCGGCGTGCAGATCGCCTCGCTGATGCGCGACCTCTACGTCCCCGTCCCCGGCCACGGCCAGGCCAAGATCAACGCGGCGCTCGCCTGGGGCGGTACGGCCCTGAGCATCGCCACCGTCGAGGGGCTCCTCGACACGCGCATCGACCATGTCGCCGTCATCGACTTCACCGGGTTGGCGGACATGACCACGGCGCTCGGAGGGGTCTGGGTCGACAACAAGGTCCCCTTCACGCGGGCCGACGAGTACGACACCGCCGGGCGCTACTTCGCCGCGGGGCCGATCAAGCTGGAAGGCGCCGGGGCCCTCTCCTTCGTCCGCGAACGGAAGGCCTTCCCGACCGGCGACTACCAGCGCGTCCGCAACCAACAACTCCTGCTGAAGGGCATGCTCGACCGTGCCATCAGCCGCGACGTCCTGGCCGATCCGTCCGCGCTCGCTTCGTTCGCGACCGAGACGTCCAAGAGCGTCACGGTCGACGCGGGGTTCTCCCTGCCGGCCATGGCCTCGCTCGCCTGGGGCCTGCGCGGAATCGACTCCGCCGACATCGACTTCTTCACCCTACCCACGGCGGGAACGGGCTCGTCACCCGACGGGCAGTCGATCGTCGAGGTCGACTCCGAGGCGGTCGCTCGGCTGAAGGCGGCACTCGCCTCCGACGAGGTGGGCGCCTTCGCGGCGTCGCTCTCGAAAGGCGACTCGGGCAGCCGCTAGAGGTCGGCTCAGTCCCACCAGATCGGCAACAGCTGCACGATGTTGTCGACGAGGGCCTTGCGGCTCGAGCGCTTGCCGGTCAGCCACTTCTCGATCACGCCGACGAGCCCGTGGGCGATGAAGCCGGCGGCCAGGGCCGTCGAGATGCCCTCGGGCAGATCGCCGGCGCGATACGACTCGAAATGCGCGAGCGACGACTCCTCGAAATGGCTCGCGAGGGCGCGATGCGTCGAGGCGTCGAGGGGATCCGGCAACGCCAGGCGGTAGATGTCGCGGTACTTGACCACGTGGTCGACGACGCGCTCCATGCCCTTGCGGGTGATGGCCGTCCCATCGAGAGATCCGGCCTCGCGGAGCTCGAAGTCGGCCCGGCGGATCTCGTCGAGCTCGGGAGTGAGGACGTCCGTGAGCAGGGCTCCGGGCGAGGTGGCGTGGCTGTAGAAGGTGGCCCGGTTGATGCCGGCGGCTCGGGTCACGTCGGCGACGGTGATGGCCGACACGGGAGTCACCGAGGCCAGCTCGACGATGGCCGCGTGAAGCGACTTCGTCGTCTGAACGATGCGGGCGTCGACCATGGTTCCTCCTGAAGCGAGCGTTCTCACCGAGCCTAGACCGCCGCCGACGGTTGGTCCGGCAGGCGACGGGTGTCACTTGCGGCGACGGGAGGGTGTCGCGGACCGCCCGGGGATCCTAGGCTGACGCCATGAGCGATGCAGTCGACGCAGCCCGGGTCCGAGCCGAAGCCGCGGTCGCCGCCGCGCAGGCCGCGAAGGCGGAGGCCGACGCAGCCCTCGAGAGGGCGATGAGCGTCGCCGCCGAGGCGAGTGCGGCCGCGGAGGCTGCGGCCGCGGAGGCGAGTGCGGCCTCGGAGGCTGCCGCGACGGTCGCCGCCGCCGTGCCGGGCGAGGCCGCCACGACCACGTCCGGCCCGCTCGGGGAGGCGGACGTGGCGACCATCCGCAGCGGGTACGCCTTCGCCGGGCCTGCCATCGAGGTGGGCGCGCTCGTCAACGGCGACGCGCTCGCGGACGTGCCGGTGCGCATCCCCCTGGCCATGATGAACCGGCACGGACTGGTGGCCGGCGCGACCGGTACCGGCAAGACCAAGACGCTGCAGGTGCTCGCCGAGCAGCTCTCCGCGCAGGGCGTGCCCGTGTTCGCCGCCGACATGAAGGGCGATCTCTCCGGGCTGGCGACGCCGGGGGAGTCGAGCGAGAAGCTCCTGGAGCGGACCCGCGGCATCGGTCAGGAGTGGAGCGCCCAGGCGGCTCCGACCGAGTACTTCGCCCTCGGAGGGATCGGGACGGGCATCCCCGTCCGGGCCACCGTGTCGGGTTTCGGATCGCTCCTCCTCAGCAAGGTGCTGGGGCTCAACGCCACCCAGGAGTCGAGCCTCGGCCTGGTGTTCCACTACGCGGAGAAGGCCGGGCTGGCCCTCCTCGACCTGAGCGACCTCCGGGCCGTGCTGACCTTTCTGACGAGCGACGACGGCAAGGCCGAGTTGGCAGAGTTGGGCGGACTGAGCCCGGCGACGGTGGGCGTGATCCTGCGCGAGCTCATCACGTTCGCCGATCAGGGCGCCGACCAGTTCTTCGGCGAGCCCGAGATCGACACGAGTGTGTTCCTCCGGACCGCGGCCGACGGACGAGGCATCGTCAGCCTCCTCGAACTGCCCGGAGTCGCGCAGCAGCCGGCCCTGTTCTCGACCTTCCTGATGTGGCTGCTCGCCGACCTCTACAACGACCTGCCCGAGGTGGGCGACCTCGACAAGCCCAAGCTCGTCTTCTTCTTCGACGAGGCGCATCTGCTCTTCACCGGGGCGTCGAAGGACTTCGTCGCCTCCATCACGCAGACCGTACGGCTCATCCGGTCGAAGGGCGTCGGCATCGTGTTCGTCACGCAGACCCCGAAAGACGTGCCCAGCGAGGTCCTCGCCCAACTCGGATCGCGGATCCAGCACCAGTTGCGGGCCTTCACACCGGATGACGCGAAGGCGCTCAAGGCGACCGTCTCGACTTACCCGTCGAGCGGGTACCGGCTGGCGGAGGTGCTCACGCAACTGGCCACGGGCGAGGCGATCGTCACCGTCATGAACGAGAAGGGCGCTCCCAGCCCGGTCGCCTGGACCCGGCTGCGGGCGCCGCAGGGCTCGATGTCGCCGACGCCGGCCGCCGCCATGACCGCGACCGTGCAGGCCTCGCCGCTGTTCGCGACGTACGGGACGCCCATCGACCGGGAGTCCGCTCGTGAGATCCTCACCGCGAAGCTCGAGGCCGCCGCTGCAGCCGAACAAGAGCGCGGCGACGCCGAGGCCCGCGAGAAGGAGGCGGCCGAGCAGGCCAAGCTCGACGCCGCCCGGCTGAAGGCCGAGCAGACGGCTGCGACGGCTGCCGAGAAGGAGCGGGCGAAGGCGCAGGCGGAGTACGAGCGCCAGCAGCGGGAGTTCGAGAAGGCGCAGAAGGCTCAGGCGTCGCGGCAGTCGAGCGGCACGTCGCGAGCGAGGGCCTCGCAGCGGGCACCGAAGTCGGTGGTGGACGAGCTGCTCGGATCGAAGGCCAGCCGCACGATCATGACCGAGGTGGTGAAGGGCATCTTCGGCACCCTGAGGCGGCGCTGACCGGCGGCCGACGACCGCGAGTCGCGACCCGTGCCCGCGAGCCGCGAGTCGTGTTCAGACGGTGACGAGCCCTTGGACGGCCTCGACCGCGGCGATCAGGAGGACGATCGCGGCCATCACCGCCAGGGCGACGACGACCGGCTTCTCGTACCAGTAGCGAGCGGTGGGATGCACGGCGAAGTACTCTCCGCGCGTGAGCGTCTCCTCCTCGATCGTGACGTCCACGTCCAAGGCCTCGGCGAGTTCTTCGAGTCCGACCGTCGGCCAGTAGATCCCGTCGAGGCGGAAGAGCCGGCGGCCGGTGCGGTCGACGGCGAGCAGGCGCGTCAGGAACTCCGACGAGTTGTTGCGGTACACCCGGGTCAGCACGAGATCGAAGATCCGCGAGCGATCGACCCGCGTCCGCCCGAACAGGCCCTGCTTGACGAAGACCCCGTCGTGCACGGAGGCGTGGACGAGCTTGAAGCGGATGAAGACGACGGCGCAGACGGCCGTGACGACGATCTCGGCCAGCACCACCACCGGCCAGGCGTCGGAGCGATGCGTCAGCCAGAGCAGCACGCCGAACACCGGCGCCAGACTGAACGCGGCCGAGAAGATCGCGCTCCGGCCGATTCCTCGATCCGGCAGCACGCTCGTGGCGCCCTCCGCGATCCCGATTCCTGTTTCCATCAACATCCCCCTGCTCTCACACAAGACCCCTGAGTTCATCAGTACGTCGAGCATCGCGGGGCCTGCACCCCTGCGGGCCTCGCGTTGCGCTGGCATCACTGTAGGGCCGGGCGGGGGCGGCGCAATACTGCCCAGTTCGGGTGGCGAGACGGGGGGATGCGCGGGGCGGGGCCCGGGGCGTCACTCCTCGTGGGTGCCGAACATCTGGTCGCGGAGGCGGTCGATGTCGCGGCGGTCGCGCTTGGTCGGGCGTCCGGTGCCGCGGTCGCGCATCGGCACCAGGGCGCGCTCCTCGCGCGGCGGCGGGGGAGGGGTGAGGTCGGTGAGGCAGGTCGCCGCGACGGGGGCGCCGACGCGTTTGACGATGATCTTGCGCACGATCACGATCCGGTCGAAGCCCTCGATGCGGACCCGGATCTCGTCATCCGGTCGGACCGACTGGGCGGCCTTGACGCGCTCGCCGTTGACGCGGACGTGGCCGGCGCGGCAGGCGGTGGTCGCCGCCGACCGGGTCTTGTAGATGCGCACCGCCCAGAGCCAGGCGTCGACGCGTGCCGAGGTGAGGTCCGCCATGCCTCGACCCTACTTCCCGAGCGGCGGAGGCGGAGGCGCTCGCGCCAATCGCCACTGGCGCGAGAGCGCCCATGGGTACTAGCCGTGGCTCTGGGAAGGGCCCGTCCAGTAGGACGGGCCCGAACAGGAGGGATCCTCGGCGGAGAATGGGGGATTCGAACCCCCGAGGGCTTGCACCCAACACGCTTTCCAAGCGTGCGCCATAGGCCACTAGGCGAATTCTCCTGGGCGATTGCGAGCAATCGACCACGGTCGCGAACGACCTTGAGAATCCTACCGGGTCCGACGGGGTGCTGCTGAACATCCACCATGTCAGGACAAATCGCAGGATGCTCCGAGCGATCGGTTCTACAGTGGAAGCCGTGTCGACCCGCATCTACATCACGTCCGCCGAGGGCCATACCGGCAAATCCACCATCGCTCTGGGCGTGCTCGACACGCTGAGCCACGAGCTGGGCCGCGTGGGGGTGTTCCGACCGGTCGCCCGTTCGACGAGCGAGCCCGACTACGTCCTGCAACTGCTGCTCGCGCACGACAGCGTCGACCTGCCCTACGAGGACTGCATCGGCGTCACCTACGACGACGTCCACGCCGATCCCGACGCCGCTCTCGCGACCATCGTGGGGCGCTTCGCGGCAGTCGAGCGGCAGTGCGACGCGGTGGTGATCGTGGGGTCGGACTACACCGACGTCGGCAGCCCGACCGAGCTGTCGTTCAACGCCCGCATCGCGGCGAACCTCGGTGCCCCCGTGCTGCTCGTCCTCGGCGGGCGCACGGCCGACGGCGCAGCACCCCGCACCGGCGCCGACATGCGTCAGGTCGCCGAGTTGACCACGGCCGAGCTGCGCAGCGAGCACGCCAGCCTCCTGGCCGTGATCGCGAACCGGGCCGAGCCCGACCGCATCGACGAGGTCGTCGCCGGAATCGGCGAGGCGCTCGACGGCAGCCCCGAGGGGCGCGTGCCGATCTGGGCTCTGCCGGAAGACCGCGTGCTCGTCTCGCCGACCCTCCGCTCGGTCATGAAGGCGACCGAGGCACGGCTGCTCCTCGGCGACGACGCCCTGCTCGAGCGCGAAGCCGTCGGCGTCGTGGTCGCGGCCATGTCGATGGAGAACGTGTTGCCCCGCCTCACCGAGGGCGCCGTCGTCGTCGTGCCGGGCGACCGCTCCGACGTGCTGGTGGCGACGCTCCTCGCGCACAGCTCTGACACCTTCCCCTCCCTGGCCGGAATCGTCCTCAACGGCGGCTTCGACCTCGCCCCTCAGGTGGTCCGCCTCATCGGAGGCCTCGGCAGCCAGCTCCCCATCCTCTGGAGCGAGCTCGGCACCTACGACACAGCCCTCCGCATCACGCAGACCCGGGGGCGCCTGGCCGCCGACTCGCCGCTCAAGTACGACCTCGCTCTGAGTCTCTTCGAGACCCACGTCGACGCCGACGCCCTCCTGCGCCTCCTCGAGGTGAGCCCGTCGAAGGTCGTGACACCTCTGATGTTCGAGTACCAGCTCCTCGATCGGGCGCGGAGCATCCAACGTCACATCGTCCTTCCGGAGGGCGACGACGACCGCATCCTCCGGGCCGCCTCGTCGCTGCTGCAGCGCGGTGTCGCCCGCCTCACGCTCCTCGGCAACGAGTCGAGCGTGCGCGCTCGCGGGGCCGAGCTGGGGCTCGACCTGAGCGACGCGGCCGTGCTCGACCCGAACGACCACGACCTCCAGGTGAAGTTCGCCACGGAGTACGCGGCCCTCCGCGCGCACAAGGGCACGACCGTCGAGATGGCCATGGACACCGTGACCGACGTCTCGTACTTCGGCACGATGATGGTCAAGCTCGGCCTCGCCGACGGCATGGTCTCCGGCGCCAAGCACACGACCGCGCACACGATCCGGCCCGCTTTCGAGGTGATCAAGACGTCGCCCGGCGTCGGCGTCGTGTCGAGCGTGTTCCTGATGGCGCTCGCCGACCGCGTCCTGGTCTACGGCGACTGCGCCGTGATCCCCGACCCGACCGCCGAGCAGCTCGCCGACATCGCGATCTCGTCCGCCGAGACCGCGGTGCAGTTCGGCATCGAGCCCCGCATCGCCATGCTCAGCTACTCGACCGGCGACTCCGGTTCGGGCGCCGACGTCGAGAAGGTGCGGGCCGCGACGACCCTGGTGCGCGAGCGTCGCCCCGACCTGCTCGTCGAGGGGCCGATCCAGTACGACGCCGCTGCCGACCCGACCGTGGCCGCGACGAAGATGCCGGGCAGCGAGGTGGCGGGTCGCGCGACGGTCTTCATCTTCCCCGACCTCAACACGGGCAACAACACCTACAAGGCCGTGCAGCGGTCGGCGGGCGCCGTGGCGATCGGCCCGATCCTCCAGGGCCTCCGCAAGCCCATCAACGACCTCTCGCGAGGCGCTCTCGTGAGCGACATCGTCAACACCGTCGCGATCACCGCGATCCAGGCGGGCACCGAACCCGCCTCGAGCACCGAACCCACCGCGGCATCCCACCCGGTAGAAGGAGCATCCCTGTGAGCACCACCAAGGGCGCCGTCCTCGTCGTCAACTCCGGCTCGTCGTCGTTCAAGTACCAGCTGATCGACCTCGAGGGAGAGCGCACGCTGGCCTCGGGTCTCGTGGAGCGCATCGGCGAAGAGACCGGCGCCACCAAGCACAAGAACGCCGAGACGGGTCAGGAGACCTCGAACGACTCGGCGCCCATCGCCGACCACGCGGCCGGATTCGACGCCATGTTGAAGGCCTTCGAGACCAGCGGGCCCTCGTTCGACGAGCATCCCCTGATCGCCGTCGGTCACCGCGTCGTGCACGGAGGCTCCGAGTTCGACAGGGCCACGATCGTGACTCCCGAGGTCGAGAAGGCCATCGACAAGCTCTCCGCGCTGGCGCCGCTGCACAACCCGGCAAACCTCGAGGGCATCGTCGCGGCGAAGAAGGCGTTCCCCGACGCCCCGCAAGTGGCCGTGTTCGACACGGCTTTCCACCAGACCCTCGCGCCGGCCGCCTACACCTACGCGATCGACGACGAGCTGGCCCGCAAACACCAGGTGCGCCGCTACGGCTTCCACGGCACCTCGCACAAGTTCGTCTCCGAGAAGACCGCCGAGTTCCTGGGGCGGCCGCTCTCCGAGCTGAAGCTGATCGTCCTGCACATCGGGAACGGCGCCTCGGCCACCGCCATCGACGGGGGCAGGAGCATCGAGACCTCGATGGGGCTCACGCCGCTCGAGGGCCTCGTCATGGGCACCCGCTCGGGCGACGTCGACCCGGCGGTCGTCTTCCACCTGCACCGCGAAGCCGGGCTGTCGTTCGAAGAACTCGAGACCATGCTCAACAAGCGGAGCGGCCTGCTCGGCCTCACCGGCAACGGCGACATGCGCGACGTCCAAGACGCGGCGTCGAAGGGCGACGAGGTGGCCGAGGCCGCGCTCGCCGTCTACCGCCACCGGATCCGCCACTACGTCGGCGCCTACGCGGCTCAGCTCGGCGGTCTCGACGCGGTCGTGTTCACGGCCGGGGTGGGGGAGAACAACGCGCTTCTCCGTCGGCGGACCCTGCTCGGGCTCGAGTTCTTGGGAATCACGATCGACGACGACCGCAACGAACTCGGCTCGCGGGATGCCCGCTACATCTCCAAGGACGGCGCGCCGGTCGCCGTGCTCGTCGTCCCCACCGACGAAGAACTCGAGATCGCGCGGCAGGCGGCGCAGTTGGTCTGACCGCTTCCGCGTGCCGCGCGACGTATCCCGGACTCTGCGACGTGCCGCGGCACGTGGGGGAGTCCGGGATACGTCGCGCGGCGGCCGATCAGTACTTGATCGTCGCGAGCGCGTCCGAGATCGGGATCTCGCCGGACACGGCCTCGAACTGCGTGCGGACGGCCGTGCCCTCGAGGATGGCCGTCGCGACGAGCGATGCGACGTCGGCCCGGGGGATCTCTCCGGAGTCGACGCGAGTGCCGACCGTCACCGTGCCGGTGCCGGCCTCGTCGGTCAGCGTGCCGGGACGGATGATCGTCCAGTCGAAGGCCCGCTTCCGCACGTCGGCGTCGGCTTCGCTCTTCGCGCGCAGGTAGACCTGCATCACGTCGTCGTCCGCGGCGGGCAGGGTGGCGCGCGCCGGGTCGAAGTCGTCGGTGTGGATGGCCGAGATCAGGACGTACCGGCTGACGCCCGCCTTCTCGGCGGCGTCCGCCAGGAGGACGGCGCCGTCGCGGTCGATGGTGAGCTTGCGCTCGGCGCCGGACGAGCCGCCCCCGCCCGCCGCGAAGACGACGGCGTCGGCTCCGTCGAGGTGACCCGCGAGGGTGTCGACGTCGGTCTTCTCAAGGTCGAGGACGAGGGCCCTGGCCCCGGCCGCCTCGAGGTCCTTGGTGTGATCGGGGTTGCGGACGATCCCGACCGGGTCGTGCCCGGCGTCGGAAAGCTGACGTTCGAGGAGCTGGGCGATCTTGCCGTGTCCTCCGGCGATGACGATTCTCATGACTCCATCCAACACGGGTGGTCTCCACGCCCCGTGAGTGCCGCTAAACTATTCACCGGCTCCTCACGTGGCGCCATCCAGGCCAACTCCCCCAGGGCGGAAACGCAGCAAGGGCAACCGGGCTCTGGCGGGTGCGTGAGGGGTCTTTTCTTTTGGCGACACTCGTTCTGGGGGTGTCGTGGGTGACCCGAACCGTTCGTTTCTGTTTATGATCGACCTACCGGCCCCCCTCGGGGGACGGGTTGCACCCCGCAGAGACGGCTCACCATCGTCTCTCTCCTCTCACCCACCCACGTGAGAAAGGACGCGACCATGACGTCGCACACCAGGATCAGGAACCAGGCCACGAGCCTCCGGCTGTACGCGCTGTCGCGACGCAGTCCGAGAGGTCGGCCGCACAGACCCTAGACGGTCGGGCGCTCTCGGGACGATCAGGCGTTCTCGAGGCCCGGCCGGCAAGCCACGCGGGATGCACGACCCACCACCGTGCATCCCGCCCCCTCTTCGAAGGCCTCCGCCTCTCGGACCGCCGAACCTCCGCCTCACCAGCACCGGAACGGCTCCACCGCACGACCGCACCACCGCCTCGACTCACCCGCGAGGCGCAGCACGACACCCCCTCGAAGTCACCACTCGGGAGGGTCCGGATCAGGGGCAGGCATCGCCTGTCGGAAAGAGGCATCATGCCGAACAAGGGGACCAGGGCTGCATTCTTCGGACGTCGTCCGTGGCTGAAGCTCGGCGCAGCGACCGTCGTGGGGGCCGTCATCGCGGCGTCCGCCGTCATTCCGGCCCAGGCCGCTCCGATCACGACCGACACGAGTCAGGCCGAGGGCGTGCTCGTCTCCGGTGCCGGTCTCGTCAACCCCGCGATCGTGCAGCTCAAGGGCGCCTACTCGTCGACGAACCCCACGGCCTCGGCCGGCGTCGTCAGCAACCCCCTCGACCTCACGGCGCTCAGCTCGGTCGGCGTCGGTCTCGGCAACGGTGTCAACCTCCTCGGCTCCAACGGCCTGCTGACGCTCGGCGTCGTGGGCCAGTACGCGAAGACGTCCGCGACCTCCTCGACGGCGTCGTCGGGCCTCGTCGGGTCGGACGGCAGCGTCTCGATCGGCTCCGGCACCCCGGGCGGCGCCTCCACCCTGAACCTCACGCCCCTCCTGTCGAACGTCGCGGGGCTCTCGGCCATCGCGACGCAGGCGCAGCTCGACGTCGGCGCCCTCGGCTCGAGCATCACCGCCCAGCGCGGCACCAGCGTCTCCACCTCGTCGAACTACGGCATCGCGGGTGCCGACTTCTCCCTGACCAGCCCGGCGATCGCGGGGCTGTCGACCTCGCTGCAGACGACGGTCAACGGCGTGGGGACCAGCCTCAACAGTGCGATCGGCGACGCCGGTCTCGTGAACTCGCTCAACAGCGGCGTCGTCGGGCCGCTGACGTCGTCCCTCGCCCCGCTCCTCGGAAACACGCTCTCGCTCGCCGGCACCAGCACCACGGTCAGCGTCAGCGGCCTGAACCTGTCCGGCCTCGTCGCGCCCATCCTGAACACGACCTACACCTCCGGCGGCGTCACGATCTCGCCGTCGACGGGCAAGGTCGTCATCAACCTCGCGACCCTCCAGGCGCTGAACGGTCAGCCGGCCAACACGAAGCTCCTGAGCGACTCGGCCGTCCGCTCCCTCGTCAACGCCGCGATCCAGGACATCCTGGTCCGCCAGATCCCGACCGCGATCAACACGGCCGTGCAGACGGCCATCGGCAACGCCGTCCTCACGGTGAAGATCAACACGACCGCGCAGCTCATGCTGCTCGGCCTCAAGACGAACGTCGCGACGGTCGGCCTCAACGTCACGGCACCGCTCTCCTCCGTCCTCGGCGGGTCGAACACGGGCGTGGTCACCACGGCGACGGTCGGAGTCATCGGCAACCTGGTCACCCTCGACGCGAGCCAGGTCGTCGCCGCCGTCGCGCCGGTGATCACCGGCACGGTCCTGCCGCTCGTCGCCGGGGTGCTGACCCCGATCACGACTGGCGTCACCTCGACGCTGACGGCCGTGACGACTCCGGTGTCGACGCTCGTCGCCCCGGTCCTCGACCTGCTGAACCAGGTCGTCTCGCTGACGGTCAACGCGCAGGACACCACGACCGGATTCCAGGATGCCCGGGGCACCGACGCCGGGGCGAGATCCGTCCACGCACTGCGGCTGAGCATCCTCGGCGCCACAGGTCTGGCCACCGTCGATCTCGCGACGTCCACCGTCAACGCGACCACGATCACCCCCCTCACCATCGCGACGCCGACCGCCGGACAGCAGTTCACCGTCGCGACGTCGACCGCCACGCGCTCCATCACGGTGACCGGCGCCGGCGAGCCCGGCGCCACGGTCGCCGTCGACCTCGGCAGCGGCCACACCGGCACCGCCACCGTCGCGACCGACGGCACCTGGACCACCACCATCGCGGGCATCGGCGCAGCCAACAGCCCCGTGACGGCCTCCGCCGTGCAGACCTTCGGCACCGTCGTCGGTGCACCCGTCACCCGCACGTTCACCGTCGTCGCGCAGCAGCAGCTCACCATCACGAGCCCCACCGAAGGCCGCGTCTACACGGTCGTCTCGCAGGCGGCGACGACACCCGTCGTCGTCACCGGGACGGCGACCCCCGGATCGGCGATCGCCGTCAGCCTGGGCGGATCCCTGACCGGCACCGCCACGACCGGGTCCGACGGCACCTGGACCACGACGGTCCCCTCCGTCCCCGTCGCCGCCGCCTACACGATCTCCGCGACGCAGACCTCCGGAGGCGTCCAATCGGCCCCCGTGACCCGGGGGATCTCGGTCGTGGCCGGAGCTCCGCTCACCGTCACCGCACCGGCCGACAACACGACCCTCGTCGTGCCCGGCGCCACGTCGACCACGACGGTCGCCTCGACCGGCACCGCGCAGCCCGGAGCGACCGTCACGGTCGTCCTGACCACCGGCACGGCCGCTCCGATCACCGTCACGACCACGGCGCTCGCCGACGGCTCGTGGTCGGTGGGCGCCCCCGGCGTCGGCGTCGGGACCTACGGCGTCGCCGTCACCCAGACGGTGGCCGGCACGGCGTCCGACCCGATCACGCGGACCGTCACGGTGGCCGCGGCCACCCCGATCGTCATCCAGAGCCCGGTCGCGGGCGCCCAGTTCGTCGTCGCCGACTCGTCGTCGACCAGCCCCGTCACCGTCTCCGGAACGGCCCAGGCCGGAGCTCCGATCACCGTCGTGCTGAAGACCGGCATCTCGGCCTCAACCACCGCCGACCTCACCGGCAAGTGGAGCGTCGCCTTCGCCACCGTGCCCGTCGGCTCGTACACCGCCAGCGTCACGCAGACCGTCGCCGGAGCCGTTTCCGCGGCCGTCACGCAGTCGTTCGCCGTCGTGCCCGGGACGGCTCTGACCATCGCCGCCCCGGTGGCGGGCAGCACCGTCACCGTCGCTGACCCGAGCAACACCGTGCCGATCGTCGCCTCCGGGCAGGCACAGCCGAACGCCTCCGTCACGGTCACCCTCGGCTCGAGCAAGTCCGCCTCCGTGACGCGCACCGTGACGGCGAGCGGCACCGGAGCCTGGACGACCACGTTCGCCGGCGTCGCGGTCGACAGCCACACGATCACGGCCACCCAGACGGTGAACGGCACCACGTCCCTCCCCGTCACCTCGGCCTTCTCGGTCTCCGCCGGGGCCGCCGTCACGATCACCTCGCCGGCCCCCGACGCCACCGTGCTCGTCGCGGGCGCCGGCCAGGCCGCCACCGTGACCGTCACCGGCTCGGCCCAGCCGGGCGCCGACGTCGAGGTCTCGATCGGCGGCGCCACGGTCCCCGCGACCGTCGCCCCCGACGGCACCTGGACCGCGACCGTGACGAACGTCGCGATCGGCACCCCGACGATCTCGGTGACCCAGACCGTCGGCGGCACGACCTCGCCGGCCGTGACTCAGACGATCACGGTCGCCGCGGGCGCAGCGATCACGATCGATCGCCCGACGCCGAACTCGTCGGTCACCGTGCTCGGCCAGGGCGGATCGACCGACGTCGTCGTCGCCGGTCACGCACAGCCCCTGTCGGCGGTCTCCGTCGCCCTCGGCACCCAGCCCGCGCAGACCACGACGACGACAGCCTCCGGCACCTGGACGGTCACGGTCCCGGGAGTCCCGGTCGGCAGCTACCCGTTGACCGCCACGCAGACCGTGAACGGCACCTCCTCCACCACCGCGCAGCAGACGTTCACCGTCGCGGCCGGCGAGGGCATCGTCGTCACCTCGCCCGCCTCGGGCACGAGCTACCTCGTGGCCGACGCGACGCAGACGAAGGACGTGGTCGTGTCGGGAGTCGCCACCCCGGGCGCCGCCGTGCACGTCGAGCTCTCGGCCACCCTGTTCCGCGACGTCGTCGCCGCCCCCGTGACCGGTGTCTGGGACGCGACCTTCGCCGCCCTGCCCGTCGCCGGCTACACAGTCACCGCCAAGCAGACCGTCGGTCAGCTCGTGACCACCGCTCCGATGGTCGCCTTCCGCGTCGACGCCGCCGAGGCGGTCTCGATCACGTCGCCGCCCGCTGCCGGGCTCACCGTGATCGTCGCGACCGACACGTCGTCCACCACCGTCCCGATCAGCGGCGTCGCGGCTCCGGGCGCGACCGTGTCCGTGACGGTCGGGGGATCCGCTCCCCTCACCACGACCGCTCAGGCCGACGGTTCGTGGTCGGTCGTCTCGCCCTCCGAGATCGCCAGCCCGACGCCGTACGCGGTCTCCGTGACGCAGTCGATCAACGGCACCACGTCCGCTCCCGTCACCGCCTCCTTCACGATCACGGCCGGAGCGGCCTTCGCCGTCACGACCCCGATCGCGAACGCCTCGTTCCCCGTCGCCGACGCGTCGTCCCACAAGGACGTCACGGTGGGCGGCACGGGGGAGAAGGGGGCGACCGTCACGGTCGTCCTCGGCGGCAGCACCCAGACGACCACGGTCCTGCCCACCGGTCAGTGGTCCGTCCTGTTCGCGCAGGTGGCCACCGGAACCTACCCGGTGAGCTCGCAGGAGACCCTCGGCTCCACGACGTCCGCGACCGACACGCGCACCGTCTCGATCGTTCCCGGCACGCCCGTCTCCGTCACCACCCCGCCCTCGGGCACGGCGATCCCCCTCGCCGACGCCTCGGCGCAGACGCCGGTGACCTTGACCGGCCGGGGTGCCGTCGGTGCGACCGTCTCCGTGACGGTCGGCTCGGGCGCCGCGCTGCCCGCCACCGTCGACGGCTCCGGAGTCTGGACCGTCACGACGCCGGCCCTGCCCAGCGGCGGATACGTGGCCTCGATCACGCAGACCCTCGGCGGCACGACCTCCGTCCCCGTCACCTCCTCCTTCTCGCTCACTCCTGCTCCCGCTGTCACCGTCACGAGCCCCGTCGACGGCACCCGCGTCATCGTCGCGGACGCCGATCAGACCGCGACGGTCACGGTGACCGGAACGGCGGCTCCGAACTCGACCGTCCACGTGACGCTCGGCACTGCCCGGACCGTGGATCAGCCGGTCGCCGCGGACGGCACCTGGAGTGCGACGATCGCCGGCATCCCCGCCAGCGTTCCCGCCGTGCCCCTGACACTCTCCGTCACCCAGACCGTTCCGGGCACGCCGCTCGTCAGCGTCGCCACCACGTCCGAGGCCCTGACCAGCAGCATCACGGTCACCACGGGTTCCCCCCTCGTCGTGGTCGCCCCCGCCGACGGCTCGACCGTCACGGTGGCCTCCGACACGTCGACGACCGACGTCACCCTCGCCGGCACCGCCCAGCCCGGCGCCACCGTCTCGCTGACCGTGAACGACGGCACCCCCGTGATCGTCACGGCGGACGCCACGGGCAACTGGTCGACGATTCTCGCGAAGGAGCCGACCGGCCCCTACACGGTCGTCGCCACGCAGGCGCTCGCCAGCACCCCGATCGCCGGCGGAACGACGTCCGGCTCGGTGACCTCGACGTTCACGATCTCGGCCGGACGACCTCTCGTCGTCACCTCGCCGTCGGCGACCCCGTCGACGGTCGTGATCCCGACCGCGGACCTCACCACGACCATCCCCGTCACCGGGACGGCCCAGCCGGGCGCCCTCGTGACCGTCCAGCTCGAGAACGGGATCGCCGCCTCGGCCACCGCCGACGCCGGCGGCGCCTGGACCGCCAACCTGCGCCGAGTCCCGACGGGCCTGCACACGCTGGCCTTCCAGCAGACCGTCGGCACGACCACGTCGCCCGCTCAGACGCGCACCGTGACGGTCGTGAACGCGACGGCCCTCACCATCGCCACCCCGGCCTCCGGCACCGTCGTGCCGGTGTCGTCCGCGACGGCGTCCGCCGGCATTACGGTGACGGGCAGCGCGCAGCCGAACGTGCCGGTCTCCGTTTCGCTCGGTGGCACGCTCACGGCCGAGACGACGTCGACGGCGACGGGTTCGTGGACCGCCACGGTCCTCGCAGTCCCCGTCGGCACCTACACGATCTCCGCGACGCAGACCATCGGCACCGCCGTCTCGCCCGCAGTGACTCAGCCGATCACCGTCGTCCAGGCCGCAGCCGTCGTCATCGCGACCCCGGCCGCCGGGACCTCGTTCCCGGTCGCCGTCGCCGGCTCGACCGCCTCCGTCACAGTGACCGGCACCGCGCAGCCGGGCGCCGTCGTGAGCGTCGGTCTCGACGGCGGAGCCGGCGTGCCGGTGACGGCCGACGGCACCGGGGCGTGGAGCCACACCTTCCCGGCGGTCTCGACGGGGTCGCACACGATCGCCGCGAGCGAGGCCACGGCCGACGGTTCGACCACGCCCGTCACCCAGGCGTTCTCCGTCGACGTCGCGGCCGACCTGACCATCTCCACCCCGCAGTCCGCCCAGCAGTTCCAGGTGGCCCCCGGCGGCAGCACCGACGTCGTCGTCTCCGGGACCGGCCTGGCCGGCGCGAACGTCCACGTGACGCTCGACGCCTCGCGTCCCACCGACGTGACGGTCTCGGCCGCCGGCTCCTGGACGGCCACGTTCACCGGCGTCGCCATCGGCAACCACGTCGCCGAGGCGATCCAGACGGTGGGAGGCACGGACCAGTCCCCCGAGGACGTCGCGTTCTCCGTCGTCCCGACCGCCGTGCCCTCCGCTCCCGTGGTGATCACGACTCCGACCGAGGGGCTGATCATCCCGGATCTCGACGGCACCGGTCGCGTGGACGTGCCCGTCTCGGGCACCGGCCAGGCCGGCTCCTCGGTCACGGTGGATCTCGGTGACGGCTTCGTCACGACCCTCCCGGTCGCGTCCGACGGCACCTGGGCCACGACCTTCGCAGCCGTCCCCGTCGGCACCTACACGGTCGTCGTCACTCAGAAGGCCGGCAGCGTCGTCACCTCGTCCGATTCGGCGACCGTCGTCCTGACGTCGGTCACGCCGGTGGTCGTCACGCCGATCGCATCCGTCCCCGTGAGCGACCCGACCGGAGTCGCCGACGTGACCGTCTCCGGCTCGGGCCAGCCCGGCGCGACCGTGACGGTGACCCTCGGCACGTCCTCCGGGCCCGTCTCGGGGCTCACCGCCACCGGCCCCGTGGCCGCCGACGGCACCTTCTCGATCGTCGTCCCGAACGTGCCGGTCGGCACCTACACCGCCTCGGTCACCGAGCAGGTCGCCGGGGGCACCACCGCTCCGGTCACCGCGCCGGTCGCCGTCCTGGTGGCCGCGCCCCTGGTCGTCACGCCGCCCGCCGACCAGGTGGCCGGTCCTGACGGCACCGCGAGCCTGCCCGTCTCCGGCACCGGTCAGCCCGGCACGACCGTCTCCGTCCAGCTCGACGACGGCACCGCCGTCGACGTGGTCGTCGACGCGGCCGGCACCTGGCACACCACCTTCCTCCGGGTCCTGGTGGGTCGTCACCTGATCACCGTCTCCCAGACGCTGGCCGACGGCGGCGTCACCACCCTGACCGAGGACGTCACCGTCAGCGCGCCGATCCAGGCCGTCATCACCTCGCCCGTCGCCGGGCAGCAGTTCCAGGTGGTCGCGGGCGGTTCGACGAACGTCACGGTGACCGGAACCGGCCAGCCCGGTGCATCCCTCGCCCTCGTCCTCGACTCGGGCGCCCCGGCGACCGTGCCGGTGGCCGACGACGGCACCTGGACGGCCACGTTCGGCCCGGTCGGCGTCGGCGGCCACACCGTGACCGCGACCGAGACGGTGGGAGGCGCGGCCCAGACCCCCACGAGCGTCGCCTTCTCCGTCGTGCCCGTGGCCGTTCCCGTGGCCGCCGTGACCCTGAGCAGCCCCACGGCCGGCCAGGTGATCGTCGACGCCGACGGCGACGGGATCGTCTCGGTCCCGGTCAGCGGCACCGGCCAGCCCGGATCGACCATCAGGGTCGACCTCGGCAACGGCATCGGCCGCACCGTCACCGTTCCGGCCTCCGGAACGTGGTCGGTGACCGTCGACGACGTGCCGGTCGGAGCGATCACGGTGACCGCGACGCAGACCACCGACGAGACCGTGACAGGTTCGGTGACGGTCGTCCTCTCGGCCGCCTCGATCGCACCCGTCGTAATCACCGCGCCGACGGCCGGCCTGCAGATCCCGCAGGTCGACGGCACGAGCGGCGCCTCGTTCACGGCGACCGGCACCGCGGAGCCCTCGGCCACGGTGTCCGTCTTGCTCGACTCGGGAACCCCGGTCACCGTCACCGCCAGCGCTCTCGGAACCTGGATGCTCCCCCTGACCGGCCTCACCACGGCTCAGCACACGCTGACCGCGACCGAGACGGTGGGAGGCGCGACCTCCGCCCCGACGAGCGTCGCCTTCTCGGTGATCGCCGCTCCGACCCGGATGCCCATCTGGATCGCGTCGCCGCCGCAGCAGCACCTGTTCTTCGACCGCAACTCGGACGGTACCGAGAACATCACGGCGACCGGCTACGCGACTCCGCTCACGCAGGTGACGATCGCTCTCGACGAGGCGGCGCGCCCTGGCCTCGGGCAGCCGCGGGCGGTTCCCGGGGACCCCGAGATCGTGACGGTCGGGTCGGACGCCACCGGGTTCTGGACGACGCGATTCCTCCAGATCCCCTACGGGACGCACTCGTTCACCGCCTCGCAGACCATCGCGGGGATCACCGACACGACCCCGTCGCAAGTGTTCCTGGTCGCCGGAGTCACGCCGGCCACGGTGTCGTCCCCGGTGGCGGGAGCCTCGGTGGCGGCGTCGTCGAACGGCACGGCGAGCGTCCCCGTCACCGGCACCGGTGAGCCGGGAGCCACGATCGTCGTCACCCTCGCCGGAGAGTCGCAGACCGTCACGGTGGACGCGCAGGGCGACTGGACGACGACCTTCTCGGGCGTCCCGGTCGGCCAGCACAGCGTGGTCGTGACCGAGACCGTCGGCGGCTTCACCGGCGACCCGGAGACCACGGCGTTCAGCGTGCGACTCGCGGACGCCGTGACCGTCCCCACCGGCGGCGGAACCGGTCTCCCCGGCGACCCGGGAACCGGACTCCCTGGCACGGGCACGGGCACGGGCACGGGTACGGGGACCGGCACCGGCACCGGTGCGGCGACAGGATCGGGGACGACCTCACCGGCGTCCACCGGAACGACCGGCAAGGCCTCGTCGGCACCGACTTCGGTGACCGAACGGGTCCTCGCCTTCACAGGCTCGACCGCCCTCCCCCTGGCGGTCGGGGGCATCGGCATCCTCGTGCTGGGCCTCGGGATGTTGGGTGCATCCCGCGGGCTGAGCAGGATCAGGACGCGGAAGCGCTGATGCCAGTAGGGACGGCTCCCTCCTTCGGGTGTGAGGGGGCCGTCCCGTTCCTCTCTCGAGTGTCGGTGGGGCCGACTACTCTGGGGTCCGTGGTCACCGCTCTGTATCGCCGTTATCGGCCTGAGAACTTCGCCGAACTCATCGGCCAGTCCCAGGTCACCGATCCGCTGCGCACCGCCCTCCGCACCAATCGCGTGAACCACGCCTACCTCTTCAGCGGTCCGCGAGGCTGCGGCAAGACCACGTCGGCCCGAATCCTCGCCCGCTGTCTCAACTGCGCCGAGGGCCCGACCGACACGCCCTGCGGCGTCTGCCCCAGCTGCGTCGAGCTCTCGCGTGACGGCGGCGGCTCCCTCGACGTGGTCGAGATCGACGCGGCCAGCCACGGCGGTGTCGAAGACAGCCGCGACCTCCGCGAGCGGGCCATCTTCGCTCCCGCCCGCGACCGCTACAAGATCTTCATCCTCGACGAGGCCCACATGGTCACGGCTCAGGGCTTCAACGCCCTGCTCAAGATCGTCGAAGAGCCGCCCGAGCACGTCAAGTTCATCTTCGCGACGACCGAGCCCGAGAAGGTCATCGGCACGATCCGCTCGCGCACCCACCACTACCCGTTCCGCCTGGTGCCCCCGGCCCAGATGCTCGACTACGTCCAGCAGCTCATCGAGACCGAGAAGATCACCGCCGCTCCCGGCGTCCTCTCGTTGGTGGTCCGCGCCGGCGGGGGCTCGGTGCGCGACACGCTGTCCCTGCTCGACCAGCTCATCGCCGGCAGCGAGAACGGTGCCATCGAGTACGAGCGGGCGACCGCCCTCCTCGGCTACACGCACGCCTCGCTCCTCGACGGGGTCGTCGACGCCCTCGGCACGCGCGACGGTGCCGCCGCCTTCGCCTCCGTCGACCGCGTCATCCAGACCGGGCAAGACCCGCGGCGCTTCGTCGAAGACCTGCTCGAGCGCCTCCGCGACCTCATCGTCGTCGGCGCCACGACCGAGGGTGCCGGTGCGGTCCTCCGCGGGGTGACGCCCGAAGAGCTCGAGCACCTCGCCCAGCAGTCGCACGCCTTCGGGCAGGCCGAGCTCTCGCGTTCCGCCGATGTCGTCAACCGGGCGCTGACCGACATGACCGGTGCCACCTCGCCTCGTCTCCACCTCGAGCTGATGATCGCGCGCGTGCTCGTCCCCGAGAGCGACGAGACCGAGCGTGGTGCCCTGGCCCGCGTCGAGCGCCTCGAGCGTCGCGTCGGGGTGTCCGGGCCGACTTCGGGCGCCGTATCCGGCGCGGCGGGTTCCGGTGGCGCGAGCGCTCCTGCGCCTGGCGGCGCGTCGTCCTCGGGGGCTTCCACGGCCGCTCCTCGGGCGACGGCACCGGCCGCCGCCCCGCAGCGTGCCACGGCCCCGCAGCGCGCGACGGCCCCGCAGCCCTCCACTGACACGGCGACTCCCGTCGTCGACGCCGCGGCCTCGGCCACGGCGTCCTGGTCGACGGCGGCGCCCGCTGCGCCTGCAGCGGCCGCGCCTGCGCCTGCTTCGTCGGGAGCGGCGCCAGCGTCCTCGGCGGCAGCACAGCCGAGCGAGCCCGCTCCTCCGACGGCAGCGCACTCGGCGGCTTGGGCGCAGCCCGTCGACGCCCCCGCGGCTTCGTCGGCCGCCGGTCCCGTCACACTCCAGCAGTTGAAAGACGCCTGGCCGGAGATCCTCGAGATCGTCGAGAAAGACAAGCTCTCCGCTTGGATGGTCGTCGTCACGGCCACCGTGCGTGCCTTCGCCGACGACGTGTTGACGCTGAGCTTCCCCAGCCACAACGACGTCGAGACCTTCAAGAAGCCGCAGGGTGCCGGTGAAGGGGTCAGCGAACACCTCCGTCGCGCGATCCAGCAGCTCCTCGGCATCCGGGTCAAGTACATCGCCCGCGTCGAGCGTCCCGAGGAGGGCGGCGTTCCCGCTGCGGCGCCTGCTGAAGCTTCTGCGGCGTCTGCCGAGGCCCCGGCCGCCTCTCCTGCGCCCGCTTCCGCGCCCGTTGCTGCGGCACCGACCGCCGTCGCTCCGTCGTCCCCGGCTCCGTCGTCCCCTGCTCGGTCGGCCGCTGCGCCGTCGGCCCCCGCGGCCTCGGCCCCTGCTTCGTCGGCCCCCGCGGCGGCGGCGCGCCCGGCGCAAGCCGCTCCGGTGTCGTCGACCCCGGCGGCCGCCCCCGCACCCACCACCGGCTGGGACGTCGCGCCGATCCCGCAGTCGGCACCGCCCGAGCCCGACGAGCCCGAGTACATCACGGAGGAGCCCGAGGGCGGAGTGCCGCCCGTCGACCTCGAGCCGGCGCCGGCCGCGGCCGTGCCGGTGCCCGCGACCAGTGCGGCGCCAGCGGTGTCGGGTGGGGGAGCGGCAGCAGCCGCGCCGTCCGCCCCGACGTCGGGTGGTGCATCCCCCGTCTCGGCTCCCGGTCGGCCCGCGGCTCGCCAAGCGGGCGGCAGCGTGCCGCAGAACTCGCGCTACGGTGAGGCCGTCGTGCGCGAGATCCTCAACGCCCGGTTCATCGACGAAGAGACCATCGCCCCGAAGGTGACGCCCCAGGCGGCCCCGCCTGCCGAGAGCTACTGAGAGCAGTCGCCATGTACGAAGGCATCGTCCAAGACCTGATCGACGAGTTCGGCCGGCTGCCCGGCATCGGGCCGAAGTCGGCTCAGCGCATCGCGTTCCACATCCTGCAGACCGAGACGTTCGACACGACCCGGCTCGCCGAGCTGCTCGTCGACGTCAAGACCAAGGTGCGCTTCTGCGACATCTGCGGCAACGTGACCGAAGAGGCCACCTGCTCCATCTGCCGCGACCCCCGCCGCTCGCCCGCCACCATCTGCGTCGTCGAAGAGGCGAAAGACGTCCAGGCGATCGAACGGACACGCGAGTTCCGCGGGCTGTACCACGTGCTCGGCGGCGCGATCAGCCCGATCGACGGCATCGGCCCTGACGATCTCCGCATCCGTCAGCTCGTGCAGCGTCTGGCCGACGACACCGTACAAGAGGTCATCATCGCCACCGACCCGAACCTCGAGGGCGAGGCGACCGCCACGTACCTCTCGCGCATGCTGGCCCCGTTCGGCCTCCGGGTCACGCGGCTCGCCTCCGGGCTGCCGGTCGGCGGCGACCTCGAGTACGCCGACGAGGTCACGCTCGGTCGTGCCTTCGAGGGGCGGCGGCTCGTCAGCGAGTAGCCGGCCCTCGGTGCGCTGCTCGGCCCTCGGCCTCACGGGGTGACCCGACGCGGTTCGGCCATGGTGCCAGCGCCGCGGACATGGGTACATGGCCAAACCGCGTCGCCTCGCTTCTCTTGTGGCTCTCGCAGCCGAAGGGAGTTATCCACAGATCGAGCTCCGGGCCCGAGTGCAAGCGCCGCTTCAGGCACCCTCGACTCATGGATCCATTCGCGCCGGGCTCTGACGGCCTCCTCCGCCGTACCGACTTCGTCCGCGCCGGCCGCAACGACCGCGCTCTCCGCCGAGCCGCCGATCGAGGAGCGCTGGTGGGGCTCGTTCCCGGAGTGTTCATTGCGGCCGACACCTGGCACGCTGCCGGTGCGGGTGAGCGGCACCTCCTCCGTGCAGCGGCGGTGGCGGACCGTCTCGGGCCCCTGGCCGTCTTCTCGCACGCCACCGCATCGGCCGCGCACGGGTGGTCGCACCTCTCTCCGTGGCCCGAGGTCCCGGACGTGACCGACCCCACCGTCCGCCGATCCCGGACCGGTTCGACGATGCGCACACACGCCTTCCCTCTCGCCGGTACTGACGTCGACGCGCTGGACGGCCTTCCTGTCACTGCCGCCGGGCGCACGGCCGTCGACCTCGCGGCATCTCTCCCGTTCCGCGATGCCGTCGTGAGCCTCGACAGTGCGCTCGCGCCGGCGGGCCCTGCGGTGGCCGGCCGTCAAAGGGCTCGCAAGACCGTCCTCACGCTCGAGGCGTTCGACCTCGCCCTCGAACGCCGGCTTCCCGTCCGCGGCCACAACCACGTGGCGCGGGTCCGGGCTTTCGCCGATGGGTGCTCGGGGTCGGTCGGCGAATCACTCAGTCGTGTCGTCATGCAGGAGCGAGGCTGGCCTCCCCCGATACTGCAGGAGCCCTTCGTCGACGCCTCGGGAACGATCGGTCGGGTCGACTTCTGGTGGCCCGAGTTCGGCGTCATCGGCGAGTTCGACGGCGCGGTCAAGTACTCGCGCGCCGAATACCTGGGCGGGATGACACCGGCGCAGGCGGCCGTGAGAGAGAAGCGGCGCGAAGATCGGTTGCGGGCGCATCCCCGGGTCCGCGGTTTCGCCCGGTGGATGTGGGACGACATTCACAACACCGAGCGCTTCGCAAGGGTGCTGGCCGCCGCGGGCCTGCCCGTCCGGTGACCCGACGCGCTTCGGCCACGGTGCCAGCGCCGCGGACGCGGCTGCATGGCCGAACCGCGTCGCCTCGCCTCCGCCCCCGCCGCCGCCCGCGCCGCTCCTAAAAACGGGAGGCGGGCGGCCGCAGCCGTAACACCCTCGAAACGTCCAATAGAATTGCGGGCACCCGCGGCGCCGTGCCGCACCCGACCCAGGAGACGACCCCCGTGAGCTTGATCGTGCAGAAATTCGGCGGATCGTCGGTTGCCGACGCCGAGAGCATCAAGCGGGTCGCCAAGCGGATCGTCGAGACGCGCAAGGCCGGCAACGAGGTCGTCGTGGCCGTCTCCGCCATGGGCGACACCACCGACGAGCTCCTCGACCTCGCCCACGAGGTCTCTCCGATGCCCGGCGGGCGCGAGCTCGACATGCTCCTCACCGCGGGCGAGCGCATCAGCATGGCCCTCCTCGCGATGGCCATCCGCAGCCTCGGCGTCGAAGCCCGGTCATACACCGGCAGCCAGGCCGGCATGATCACCGACGCCCAGCACGGCAAGGCGCGCATCGTCGACGTCACCCCCGGCCGCATTCGCGCCGCCCTCGACTCGGGCGCCGTCGCTATCGTCGCCGGTTTCCAGGGGTTCAACCGCACCACCGGCGACATCACCACGCTCGGCCGCGGCGGCTCCGACACGACGGCCGTGGCGCTGGCGGCGGCGCTCCAGGCCGACGTCTGCGAGATCTACACCGACGTCGACGGCATCTTCACCGCCGACCCCCGCGTCGTGCCCTTCGCGCGCAAGATCGACCGCATCACCAGCGAAGAGATGCTCGAGCTCGCGGCCGCCGGTTCCAAGGTGCTGTACATCCGTGCCGTCGAGTACGCCCGACGCCACGGCGTGACGCTGCACGTACGGTCGTCGTTCAACAACAACGAGGGCACGCTCGTCGTCAACCCGAAAGAGGGAGAGAACGTGGAAGAGCCGATCATCTCGGGCATCGCCGGAGACCTCAGCGAAGGCAAGATCACCGTCGTCGGCGTGCCCGACAAGCCGGGCAAGGCGGCGCAGATCTTCCGCACCGTCGCCAAGACGGGCGCGAACATCGACATGATCGTGCAGAACGTCAGCGCGGCCGCCACGAGCCTCACCGACATCTCGTTCACCCTGCCGAAGTCCGACGGAGCGACCGTCATGCAGGCCCTCGAGTCCGAGCGCGGCGAGATCGAGTTCTCGAGCCTCCTGTACGACGACCAGATCGGCAAGCTCGCCCTCGTCGGTGCCGGCATGCGCACCAACGCCGGCGTGAGCGCGAAGCTCTTCAACGCGCTGTTCGAGGCCGGCATCAACATCGAGATGATCTCCACCAGCGAGATCCGCATCTCGGTGGTCACCCGGGCCGACACCCTGAATGACGCCGTCCGCGTCGTCCACACCGCCTTCGGCCTCGACGCCGAAGCGGTCGCCGTCGTCCACGGCGGCACCGGTCGCTGACGCGGCCTCCCGAACCCAGACACCCAGGCACAGGAGAGAACACCATGGCTGAAGGACTCCGCATCGGCGTCGTCGGAGCGACAGGTCAGGTCGGCAAGGTCATGCGCGACCTCCTCGAGGAGCGCGACTTCCCGATCTCCGAGATCCGCTTCTTCGCGACCGCCCGCTCGGCCGGCACGACTCTGCCGTTCCGCGGTGTCGACGTCGTCGTCGAAGACAGCGCGACCGCCGACCCCAGCGGCCTCGACATCGCGCTCTTCTCCGCCGGGGCCACCGGTTCGCGCGTCCAGGCGCCTCGCTTCGCGGCCGCCGGCGCCCTGGTCATCGACAACTCGAGCGCCTGGCGGATGGACCCCGACGTACCCCTCGTCGTGAGCGAGGTCAACCCGCACGCGATCGACCAGGCGACCAAGGGCATCATCGCCAACCCGAACTGCACCACCATGGCGGCCATGCCCGTGCTCAAGGTCCTGCACGCCGAGGCCGGCCTCAAGCGCCTCATCGTCTCGACCTACCAGGCCGTCTCCGGCAGCGGCCTCGCCGGTGCCGAAGAGCTGCTCGAGCAGGCGAAGGCCGCGGTGTCGCAAGACCTCATCGGCCTCGTGCGCGACGGCGGCGCCGTCTCTTTCCCCGAGCCGGTCAAGTACGTCCGACCGATCGCCTTCGACGTGATCCCGTTCGCGGGCAACCTCGTCGACGACGGCCTGGACGAGACCGACGAGGAGAAGAAGCTCCGCAACGAGAGCCGCAAGATCCTCGAGATCCCCGACCTCCTCGTCAGCGGCACCTGCGTTCGCGTCCCGGTCTTCACGGGTCACTCCCTGTCGATCAACGCCGAGTTCTCGTCCGAGCTCACGGCCGCCCGCGCGAAAGAGCTGCTCTCGAGCGCCGAGGGCGTCGTCCTGACCGACGTGCCCACGCCCCTCGAGGCGGCCGGCCAGGACCCCAGCTTCGTCGGCCGCATCCGCCAAGACGAGGGCGTTCCCGGCAACCGCGGCATCGCGCTCTTCATCAGCAACGACAACCTCCGCAAGGGCGCCGCCCTCAACGCCGTGCAGATCGCCGAGATCGTCGCGGCTCGGAGGCTCGCTGCGGCCTGACGCACCCGGGCACAGAACCGAAGAGCAAGCAGAAACGGGGGATGCACGGGCCGAGCGGCCCCGTGCATCCCCCGTTCTCTCTGCCCCTACTCGCTGGGCTGCTCGCGCCGACGCCGCCGGACGGCGAGCACCCCGACCCCTCCCGCAATGAGCGCCAGCGCACCGGCCAGGACAGGAAGCGGCTCGGACCCGGTGAAGGCGAGGCGCTTCGGGAGTGCGGCGTGCTTTGACGACTTCGCTGCCGTCGAGGTGTCGCCCCGGCCGGCGGACGTACCGGTGCCGGTGCCCGATCCCGTTCCGTCGGATCCGCCGGAGCCGCTGCCGGAGCCTTCCGAACCGGTTCCGGGGCCCGGGTTCGTCGGGGTGGTGACAGTCAGGGTGAACGAGGTCGGAGTGCTGCCCAGGCCGCTGACGGAGTGGAAGGCGACGGCGAAGAGGTCGTTCGCGCCCTCCTTCCAGGTGTTCTCGTGGCGGCAGCTCCAGGCCCCGTCGCCGCCGACG
The DNA here is from genome assembly GCF_039544345.1 of Frondihabitans cladoniiphilus. Taxonomy (NCBI): domain Bacteria; kingdom Bacillati; phylum Actinomycetota; class Actinomycetes; order Micrococcales; family Microbacteriaceae; genus Frondihabitans; species Frondihabitans cladoniiphilus. The sequence goes on along the minus strand of NZ_BAABLM010000004.1, from coordinate 33,353 downwards.
ATCTCGGAGGTGCAGACGGCGACCCCGTCGACGGTGCCGCTCTCGAAGACGCGCACGATGCTGCCGGGGTCGGCCGTTCCCGAAAGGGCGCCCGTCGTGGAGTCGAGGGTCGTGGTGCTCACCGCCGGCGCGGCGGGAATCGCAGCCGGGTCGGGAGCGACGACGGTCGCCTCGGTGGTCGGAGAGACCTGCTCGGCGGCGTTCCGGGCCACGGCGTGGATCGTGTGTGCGCCGGGGGAGAGCGGATCGAAGCCGGTGCACTCCCAGTTGCCGTCGGGGGAGACGGCGGTAGCGAAACAGAGCGGTTCCCACTCGTCGAAGACGTCGACGACGGTGCCCGGCTCGGCCTTGCCGCGGATCGGACCAGTCGGGGCGTCGAGCGTGGTCGACGTGACCGTCGGGGCGTCGGGCGCCTTCCGCGTGACCACCTGGAAGACCGTCGGCAGGTTCGACGGGATCGACGCCGCGACGCCGAGCAGGTACGCGTTCAGCCCGGTACCGGTGTGGAGGTAGAGACCGTTCGCCGGTGAGGCGGAGTCGTCCACGCGGAAGACGAGCCCGCCGACGCCGGCCTCCGCAGTGAAGAGGGCGCACGACGAGCCGTCGCCGGCTACCTGGACCGGCACGAAGGGCAGGATCGCGGCGATGGCTTTCGGAAAGCAGGTGTCGTCCATGACGATCGGCGCCGTCTCTCCGATGCCGGGAAAACTCAGATCGGTGCCGTTGCCGGCGTTGACCGCCCAGGCCCGGTTGCCGCCGGGCTGATCGGAGAGACCGAGGAAGCCGACGCCCCCGAGGATGCGGAGCGTGCCGGACTCGCTGCGGGGCGTGACGGTCTCGGCGTGCGACGGAGAGGCGGAGAGAAGAAGGGGGGCGGCGAGGGCTGCGGCCAGGCCGGCTGCTGCGAGGGGTGGGATGGTCACGAAGAGCTTTCGAGTCGGGGGCTGCGCAAGTCAATATACGCAATATCAGATCCATCTCGAAATCGAGACATCTCGTGCCGCGCTCGTGCCCTCGCGCGTAGAATCGATGGGTGACCAGTGCAACGGAGCCAATCGACGTCGCCCTCATCGGTGGGGGAATCATGAGTGCGACCCTGGGGGCTCTGCTCAAGCAGCTGCAGCCCGAGTGGTCCATCGAGGTGTACGAGGCGCTGACCGACGTCGCGCTCGAGAGCAGCAACCCCTGGAACAACGCCGGCACCGGGCACTCCGCCCTCTGTGAGCTGAACTACACGCCCGAGAAGGCCGACGGCTCGATCGACATCACCAGCGCGGTCAAGGTCAACGAGCAGTTCCAGATCTCGCGCCAGTTCTGGTCGTTCCTCGTCGGCGAGGGCGATCTCCCCGAGCCCGATCACTTCATCAACTCCACCCCGCACATGAGCTTCGTCTGGGGTGCGGCCAACGTCGAGTACCTGCGCAAGCGGTCGGAGGCCCTCGAAGGCCACCCGCTGTTCGCGGGCATGGAGTTCAGCGACGACGTCGACGTCATCCGCCAGTGGGCCCCGTCGCTCATCCCCGGTCGAGCCAAGAACCAGCCCATCGCCGCCACGCACATCCTCGCAGGCACCGATGTCGACTTCGGCTCGCTGACGCGCAACCTCTTCGACTACCTCACCAAGAGCGGTGTCGGCCTGCACCTCGGGCACACCGTCACGAACCTCACGAAGAAGCGCGACGGGTCGTGGCGGGTCGACCTCGCCGTCGGGGCGACTTCCGAGCCGCACACCGTCAACGCCAAGTTCGTCTTCGTCGGTGCCGGCGGCGGCGCCCTGCACCTCCTGCAGAAGTCGGGCATCCCCGAGATCAAGGGCTTCGGCGGTTTCCCGGTCAGCGGCGAGTTCCTGCGCACCGACAACCCCGAGGTGGTCGCGAAGCACCAGGCGAAGGTGTACGGCAAGGCATCGGTCGGTGCGCCGCCCATGTCGGTGCCGCACCTCGACACTCGAGTCGTCGACGGCAAGGCGAGCCTGATGTTCGGCCCCTACGCCGGATTCAGCCCGAAATTCCTCAAGACCGGCTCGTACCTCGACCTGTTCAAGTCGATCAAGCTGCACAACCTCTACCCGATGATCCGCGTGGGTCTCGCCAACATCGACCTGGTCAAGTACCTCGTGGGTCAACTCCTGGCCTCCAAGACCGCCAAGTTCGACGCGCTGCGGGAGTTCATGCCCGACGCCGACCCCAAGGACTGGTACCGCATCACCGCCGGTCAGCGGGTGCAGGTCATCAAGAAGGACGCCGAGAAGGGTGGTGTGCTGCAGTTCGGCACGGAGGTCGTGACGGCGAAGGACGGCTCGATCGCGGGCCTCCTCGGAGCGTCTCCGGGAGCATCCACCGCCGTTCCGATCATGCTCACCGTGATCGACAAGTGCTTCCCGGCGAAGAAGGCCGAGTGGGCGCCCAAGCTCAAGGCCATGATCCCGACGGTGGGTCAGCAGTTGGCGGCCGACGAGGCCAAGGCCGCGGCGACCATCGGGGCCACGGCAGAGGCGCTCGGCATCCACGCCTGATCCCTCCAGCGACACACCCCCCATTTGAGCCGCATTCGGGGCACAAATCGGCGTGATCTGAGCGGTTTGGCGGGCCCGTGTCCCCTGGTAACGGGGTACACCGACTCGTGCCGCTGCGGCATACTTCTTGGAGGCCGCATTCGCTCGAACGCAGGCCCCGTGCCGACGCCGAACGAAGGAGGACGTGTGCTGCTCGGGCTTCCCAACCACCTCGCTCCTCAGAGTTCCGCCCGTGCGATCGCTCGTGCCTGCCACGCCATCGCACTGGTCCTCCTCGCCGCCGGGGCGATCGTCCTCCTCTGCGCCCAGCTCTCCCGGAGCTCGCTCATCCTGTGGCCGGCGCTCCTCGCCCTCCTACCCATGGTCGGCCTCGTCCTCCTCGTCGAGCGGGTCCGTTCGACCCTGTCGACCATCGCCTACCTCGTCATCGGAGGGGCGGCCGTGTACGTGTACGCGGTCACCGTCCTCTCGCAGATCTCATCGGTCAACTCCTCCGACGCGTTCACCGTCGCCCTGCCGAAGCTCGCCCTCGTCATGGTCGGCGGCAGCGGCGCCTCGTCCCGCCGCGGGCCCCTCTGGGCCACCGTCGGCCTCATCGCCGGCGAGGTGGCGACGCAGATCGCCGTCGCCGAGACGGGATCCCTCCCTCGGGTCGACGTCACGACCCTTCTCGGGTACCTCCTGATCATGATCACCATGGGGGGATCGCTCGTGGCGCGAGAGCGGGCCTACCGGGAGCAGCCCAACCTGCATCGCGCGGCCCGCGAAGAGCAGATGTCCACGATGCGACTCGAGATCGAGCAGCAGGCCTCCGCCCTCGTCCACGACACGGTCCTCAGTCACCTGGCCGCCATCTCGCTGGCCGAACCGGGTCCCCTCGATCCCGCGCTCCGTACCGCGATGCAGGAGGACCTCTCGACCCTGGTGGGTCAGGAGTGGTTGAGCGAGGCCGAGGCCGACGTCGACGCCGCGCACCGGGGGTGGGACGAGAGTCCCCTCGCTCTCGCCGTCGAGCAGGCTCGCCGGCAGGGTCTCGAGGTCGCCGTGACCGGTGACGTCTCGGCCATCTCCCGGCTGAACCCGGCACGCGGAACCGCTCTCGCCCTCGCCGCCACGCAGTGCTTCGCGAACGTCCTCAAGCACTCGGGCACCACCAAGGCCGAGCTCGTCACGTTCTCGTCCGACACCGACGTGACGGTCATGATCATCGACGACGGCGTCGGATTCTCCGAGACCGAGACTCCCAGCGATCGGCTCGGGGTGCGCAACTCCATCCGGGCGCGGATCGAACGCGCCGGCGGCACCGTCCAGATCTGGTCCCAGCCGGGCAACGGCACGTCGGTCATGCTGGGTCTCCCCGCCGATCGATCCCCGCTCGCCCGGCAGTCCGCGCCCGGCACCGGTCGCGAGCCCGAACGACCGTCCGGTCCGTCGTATCCGGAGAGCGCCGCGTGAGCGGCCGCGAGGCCACCGCTCAGCAGACCGATCCCCTCGGAGCCCTGAACCAACGGCCCATCACGCTCCTCCTCGGTGTCTTCGCGGTGCTGCTGCCGATCTTCCGCACGCTGACGAGCCCCGACCCGCATCCCGACATGCGCCTCTCCATCGCGGCGATTCTGCTGGTCGCGGTCGGCGGGGGGATCCTCGCGATGGCGTCGAACCCGTATCGTGCCCCGTTCACGCGCCGCAGCTTCTCGCTCGTCGTGTTCTGCGGCATCCTCGCCATGATGGCCGAGGGAGCGGCGACGGCCGGCCGGGACCTCATGATCCGAGACGACTGGGGCACGGTCGTGATCGGCCTCCTGCTGCTGGCGGCATCCCCGTTCCGGCCCAGTCGCGAGATCCTCGTAGCCACCCTCGCCTCCGTCGTGTGCGTCGGGGTGGTCGTGGCGGCAGAGTCTCCCACGTTCGCGACGAAGGCTCCGGCGTTCCTCTACGTCGTCATCGGCATCACGCCCGTTCTGGCTCTCGGGGTCGGCTCGGCCGTGTACTCGTCCACGTTCGTGCACCTCGTCGACCAGTGGTTGACCCGGGCCCGGTTCCTGACCGACGAGAGCGCCCACGAGATGCGTCCCGGCATCGCCCGCTCCGTTCAGCAGGATCGGGTGACCGGCCTGAACCGCGAGGTCGTGCCACTGTTCTCCGAGCTCGTCGAGCGCGGGGCCGTGACCGAAGAAGACAGCCGCAGGGCCCGCCATGCCGCCGACGCGATCCGGCAGCGCATCGTGTCCGAGAGTGACAGGAGCTGGCTGGAGCAACTGCTCCTCGACGTGTGCCCCGACGGGAATGCAGGGACCATCACCGACCGAGGGCATCTCGCCGATGGGATGACCACCGACCAGCGGACCGCCATCCGGGCGTTGGTGGGTGCCACGAGCCGAGATCCCTCAGCCCGGCAGTCGACTCTCGGAATCGCCCTGCACGACGACGAACCCCTGGTCCGCGCCCTGATCCGCATCGAGCGCCCCGGTTCCGACACCGCCGTCCGCCAGCTCTACGCCCCCTATTTCGCAGTCCTCCGCATCCTGTTCCGCGACCTCCAGGTCGATGTGAACGGCTCCCTCCTGACATTAAGGTTCTCTTATGACCAGCACTGACCCGAACGGTATCCCCGCCCTCAGGTCCGGCCCCGGGCGCAATATTCCCGTCGCTTCATGGAACTCGGCCACCCCGGATCCCACCGCGCCCAGCCAGCGTCGGGTCCGTCTGGCGATCCTCGACGACCATGAGGTGCTGCTCGACAGCCTCTCGAGCTGGATCAACGTCAACGCCTACGATTTCGACCTCGTGCTCACCGCCCACACCTGGCTGCAGCTCGTCCACAGCGACAACTTCCCGACCGACCTCGTCTTTCTCGACTTCCAGTTGAAGGAGCCGGTCTCGATCGAGGCGCGGGTCCGCACCTGCCGAGCCGCGGGGGCCAAGGTCGTCGTGCTCTCCAGCCTCGACACCCGGGAGTCGCGTGAGCGGGCCCTCGACGCCGGTGCCTCCGCGTTCCTCTCGAAGGCGCTTCCGATGCGCGAGGTCATGGACGCAGCACGCCAGGTCATGGGCGTGGCCCGAGACAGCGCTCCTCAGCGCGATTGGCGTCCCCTGCCCGTCGGGGCGGCCAACCAGTCGCGGCCGAAGCTCAGCGCCGGCGAGGCGGAGGCGTTCCGTCTCTACGTCTCGGGCTTCAGCACCAACGAGGTCGCGCAGCAGATGAACGTCCAGTACGAGACCGCGAAGACGTACCTGCGTCGAGTCCGCGAGAAATACGCCAAGGCCAACCGGCCGGCTTCGAAGAAGGCGGAGCTGATCCGTCGCGCGGCGGAGGACGGCTACCTGCAGTAGGCGGGGGCGCGGCGACCGGCCGGAGGAGGAGTGCGGCGGCCGGCCGGAGGAGGAGCGCGGCGACCGGCAGCAGCGGGCTGTACTAGCCTCGTCAGGTGGCCAAACTCTATTTCCGCTACGGCGCCATGAACAGCGGCAAGAGCACCGCTCTCCTGCAGGCCGCGTACAACTACGAAGAGCGCGGCCAGCAGGTCCTGCTGGCCAAACCCGACACCGACACCAAGGGCGACGACCAGATCGTCTCCCGGCTCGGGGTAGCCCGGTCGGCCGACGTCATGATCGGTTCGAGCGACGACGTCCTCGAGGTCTTCGCCGCCGCCCGCGACCGGGTGCACGAGACCATGGGGACCGACGTCGCGTGTCTGCTCGTGGACGAGGCCCAGTTCCTGACGTCGGTCCAGGTCGACGATCTCCTCCGCATCGCGATCACGCTGGGCATCCCCGTGCTCGCTTACGGGATCCGGACGGATTTTCGCACCAAGGCGTTCCCCGGCAGCGCACGCTTGCTCGAGGTGGCGCACTCGCTCGAAGAGCTCAAGACCATCTGCCGGTGCGGACGCAAGGCCGTCTTCAACGCCCGACTCATCGACGGACGCTTCGTCTTCGACGGCGATCAGGTGGCCATCGACGGCGCCACCGTCACCTACGAGTCGCTCTGTGGGGCCTGCTACCTCGACGAGAGCGGCGGCGTCCTGGCCTGAGGTCGGGACGGGGGTCCTGGCCTGAGGTCGTGCGGCGCCCGCCAAGCCTGTAGCCGGGGCCCCGCCGGTCAGTGCGCCTGGATCTGCACGTGCCCCTGCTCGTCCAGCTCGGTCACGGTCGCGCTCGTGACGGTGCCCCCGGCGAGGGTGACCGTGCATTCGAAGCTGATGCTCGTGCCGACCGGCTCGGCCGCGGGGCAGGCCACGGAGGCCGGGCTCGCCTTGAGCGTCGCCGCGTAGGCCTGCGACAGGGCACTCTGCGCCTGCGCCTGGGAGTAGACGTAGCTGCCGTCTCCCGAGGGGGAGACGACGGCGACCTGGGGGAGCTCGGCGAACGTGTCGCCCGTCCCTTGCGCGCCGGACGATCCTGGCGCGCCGCCGAGGGGCGTCCCGCCGAGGCCGGTGCCTCCGAGACCCGTGCCTCCGAGACCCGTGTCGATGCCGAGCTTCGCGGCCGCGTTCCGCGCTGCGAGTCCGTGCTCCAGGCCGCTGACGAACGAGGGCGTCGCGCCCACGATGTAGAGACCGGCCAGGACGAGCGCCACGATCGCCGCAGTCCGCCCGATCGCGGGCAGGCCCCAGCGGGCCAGCTCGTTGCCCCGGACGATGCCGACGACCGCCAGCGGAAGGGACGCCAGGAGGAGGCCGACCACGACGAGAGCGACGACGGCGACGAGGATGCTCGCCCCACTGCCGGGCGCCGTGGTTCGAGCCGATTCATAGCCCCTCACTCCGCCCATCACGCCGAGCCCGAGGACGGCGAAGAGGACGAACGTCAGCGCGAGCCGGCTCGGTCGGTTGGTGGGAGCGGGCCCGAGCGTCGGGCCTCCCGGCGGGAAGGCGCGAGTCGGGACGAGCGAGGCCGGGGCCGGCGGATAGGCCGGAGCATGGGCGACCCAGGCGGCCGGCGGGGTGAATCCGCGTCCGGGGGAGTGCGGGACGCCCTGGACGACGCCGGGGCGGATGGGGGCGCGCTCCGGCTCCCTCGTCGCTTCGCGTAGGCTCCGGCGGGTCGGGAGGAGGGCCTCGGTCGAGCCGGATGAAGCGGTCGGGCCGGGTGTTTCGGCAGGGGCGTCCGCCAGGGTCTCGCGGGTCCACTGGTCGCCGTCCCACCAGCGATACGGTGCGGCCGACGTCGGGTCCGGGTACCAGCCCGGAACCGGACTGACGGTGCTGATGTCGCTCACGGTTCTCCCCTGTCCAACGCACCTCCCACGGTAGGCAAAGGCTCGGGCTCTCGGCAGCCCCACTCCTGGTGTCAGTAGCGTGGGGGCATGAGCACACCGCACCAGGATTCCGCTTCCCTCCCCTCCGTTCCGTCCTCCGTCACCGCCGTCGTCGGCGGCCGCGTCGTCCCCGTCGTCGGCGATCCGATCGAGGAGGGCACCGTCGTGATCGTCGACGGCGTCATCACCGAGGTCGGCTCCGGAGTCGTCGTGCCCGAGGGGGCCACCGTCGTGGATGCGGCCGGACGCTGGGTGGTGCCCGGCTTCGTCGAGGCGCACGGTCACGTGGGCATCCACGAGGAGGCGAACGGCGCCGCGGGCAACGACACAAACGAGATGACCGACCCCAACACGGCGGGCGTCCGGGCGCTCGACGCCATCGACATCGACGACGAAGGCTTCCGCGACGCCCTGTCCGGCGGCATCACGAGCATCGTCGTCAAGCCGGGCAGCGGCAACGCCATCGGTGGTCAGACGGTCGCGATCAAGACCTGGGGCGGCCGCACCGTCGACGAGCAGGTCATCAGCGAGTCCGTCAGCGTGAAGAGCGCGCTCGGCGAGAACCCGAAGCGGGTCTACGGCTCGAAGGACAAGCTGCCGTCGACGCGCATGGGCGTGGCTCTGGTCATCCGCCAGGCCTTCGAGGACGCCCGCTTCTACCAGGCCAAGCGTGACGACGCCGCGGCGAAGGGCGAGCCGTTCCGTCGCGACCTCCGTCTCGAGACGCTCGCCCGGGTGCTCGACGGCGAGCTCGCCTGGGATCAGCACACGCACCGCCACGACGACATCGCCACGGCCATCCGCCTCTCGGAAGAATTCGGCTACCGTCTGGTCGTCAACCACGGCACCGAGGGCAACAAGCTGGCCGCCGTCCTGGCCGAGAAGAACATCCCCGTCATCTACGGGCCGCTGTTCACCTCGCGGTCGAAGGTCGAGCTGCGCGACCGGGCCATCTCGAACCTGGCGGAGCTCGCGGCCGCCGGTGTCACCGTCGCGATCACCACCGACGCCCCGGTGGTGCCGATCAACCTCCTCGTGCTCCAGGCCTCGCTCGCGGTCAAGGAGGGGCTGCCGCCGAAGACGGCTCTCGAGGCGCTGACCATCAATCCGGCGAGGATGCTCGGTCTCGACTCGCGCGTCGGCGCCCTCGTTCCCGGGCTCGACGGTGACGTCGTGATCTGGTCGGGCGACCCCCTCGACGCGACGAGCCGGGCGGAGCACGTCCTCATCGCCGGCAAGACCGTCTACACGTGGGATGCACCCGCCCACCGTGGCCGGACCGTGGAGCGTTTCCCCCGCCCCTGACAGTGCCTCTGTCCGCAAATGGCGAGTGATTTGCGCGGCTGCCGCGCCATTGCGCGGCGGTCCGGGGCCTGCCGGGCCGATCGCTCGCGATTTGCGCACCACCCCCAGGGACTGGGGAGCGAGGTTCATTCGCGTCGCCCGGAGGGCGAGCCATAGGGGAACGAGAAATGGCCCCGCCCAAGACGGCGGAAGGGGATTTATTCGCGTCGCCCGGAGGGCGAGCCATAGGAACACGAAATAAGGCCTCACCCGAAGGGTGAGGCCTTATTTCGTGTCGGGGTAGCGGGATTCGAACCCACGACCTCCTCGTCCCGAACGAGGCGCGCTACCAAGCTGCGCCACACCCCGATGCCAGTTGCGTGAAGCACCTGACTCGGTCTTCGTCCGCCCGAGGGCGTCCGAAGCGACTCCAGAAGTTTAGCCCATGTTTCGTGCGGTCAATGTCACGAGGACCGCTTCGGGTCGGCACGCGAACCGGAAGGGTGCGTAGATGGAGGTCCCGAGCCCTGCGGACACCTCGAGGGCGGCCTGTCGGAAGGCGTGGTTCCAGGTGCTGAGACCGGCCACCTGCCCGCGCGGGATGTCGCAGTTGGTCACGAGGGCGCCGTAGCCGGGCAGACAGACCTGGCCGCCGTGGGTGTGGCCCGCGAAGATCAGGTCGGCACCGTTGGTGACGAACGAGTTGAGGACTCGCTGGTAGGGGGCATGGGTGAGGCCGATGGAGACGGATTCGGGGCCGTCTTCGTCCTGCCAGCCGACGTTCTCGCGCAGGTCGTCGAGGGCGCCGGGGATCTTCTCCAGGCGAGCCCAGCCTCGGTGCGCATCGTTGACGCCGAAGAGTTCGAGCCGCGACCCCCTGATCTCGAGGGCGCGCGCGGTGTTGTTGAGGTCGAGCCAGCCGTACGACTCGAACGAGGCCGTGAGGCGGTCGTTGTCGAGCATCACCGGGGTCTTGGGGGCTCGACTCGGGCCGCCGAAGTACGTGAGCGGACTCTTGAACATGGGGGCGACGTAGTCGTTCGAGCCATGGACGAAGACGCCGGGGATGCCGCTGAACGGTTCGAGGGCGTAGTCGACGGCGTCGTAGGCGTCGACGTGACCGAGGTTGTCGCCGGTGTTGACGATTAGATCGGGCTCCATGACCGCGAGTCCGCGGATCCAGTCCTGCTTCTCGGTCTGCCACGGGGCCATGTGCAGGTCGGAGAGGTGGAGCACCGACAGTGGGCGCGAGCCGGGCGGGAGAATGCTCAGGGTCTCCCGACGGAGGGTGAACCGATTGCGTTCGACCAGGGTGCCGTACGCTACGGCGCCCACTGCGGCCACGGTGGCGATGCCGGCGGCCACGAGGGCCGCGTCACCGCCTCGGGACGTGCTGGAGGGACTCACGAGCAGGTACCGGGGTCCTTCCCGTCGGTGGTGCCGCTCACCTGGAGGGCGATCGCCGTGTCCTTCGAGGCCGAGCTGCCGCCCGACGGGGTCGAGGACAAGACCGAGCACTGGGCGTTGTTCTGACCCTGGGCGAAGGTCACGGTCACCTTCGTGGGGTCGAAACCGGACGATTGGATGCTCGACAGAGCGCTCTTCAGCGGTTGACCGGTCACGGTCGGCACCGAGGCGGCCTGCGAGCCGTCGCTCGAGTAGACGGTGATGTAGGCGCCCTTCGAGACGATCGAACCGGCGCCGGGGCTGCTGCTCTGCGCGTCTCCGGCCGGCTGGCTGCCGGCCTGGGTGCCGCCGTCGGTGTAGTTGAGTCCGGCGCTCTTCAGCGTCGCCTGCGCCTGGTCGGACGTCTGCCCGGAGACGTCGGGCACGGAGATGCCGTTTCCGCGGAGCATCGCCTGGCTGACGGTCGGGAACGCGCCGCCCTTGTAGACGGTGTCGTTGACCGTCTGCACGGCCTTGAAGAAGGCGGACCTGCTGGCCGCGTAGGTCGTGCCGCGGTGATTCGGGCTCGACTTCAGCCGGAGGCTCGTCTGCTTGCCCGAGGTGTCGCCCATCCAGACGACGGTCGTGAGGGCCGTGCTCGAGCCGATGAGCCAGATCTGGTCGGCGTTGTTGGTCGTCCCGGTCTTGCCGAACTGGGGGATCGAGTCGTTGGGCTTGGCGCCGACCGCCGTGCCGTGCGTGAACACGCCTTGCATGGCGTTGACGACTGCTGCCGCCACGTCGGGGGAGACGACCTGCTTGCAGTCCTGGGACTGGCCGGCGAGCTCGTTGCCGTTGGGGCCGATCGCCTTGTCGACCATGATCGGGGCGCAGTACTTGCCCCCGTTGGCGATCGTCGCGTAGGCGCTCGCCATGGTCAGCGGAGCGATGTTGTTGGTGCCGAGCACGGACGCCGGAGTGTCGCTGAGCTCCTTGGTCTTGCGCTCGTCGGCGAGGTGGACGCCCATGCTCTCTGCGGTCGTGCGGATGTCGCAGAGGTCGAGCTCCTGAGCCATGGCCACGTAGGCCACGTTCACCGAGTCGGCAGTGGCGGTCAGGATGTTCATCGTGCCGCCGAGGTTGATCTCGTCGTTCTTGGGGTTGTAGCCGCTCGGGAATGCCGACGAGACGGTGGATCGGGTGACGCCACAGGTCGTCATCGGCGTGATCGGCCTGCGCGTGGCGTTCACGGTCTCGTACAGCCCGTGCCCCTTGTTCAACCAGTCGACCAGAGTGAAGAGCTTGTACGTCGATCCGGTCTGGAAGCCCTGCGAGCTGCCGTAGGCCTGATCGGTGCTGTAGTTGATGGCCGTGGCCGTCGAGTCTCCCTCGACCTGCGAGTACGTCTTGTTCTGGGCCATCACGACGATGCGTCCGGTCGACGGCTCGATGGAGTCGACGACGGACCCGAGAGCGAAGCGCGACTCGGTGTTGGGGGCGTAGCTGTCGAGCTGGCCCTTGGCACTCGCGGTGAGGTCGAGGTTCAGGGTCGTGTGGACCTGGTAGCCACCCGTCTTCCAGTTCTTCTCCCGCGTGGAGGCGTCGCTCCCGAGGAAGGAGAAATTCTTGACGTTCTGCTGCACGTAGTCGCAGAAGTACTGGGCGCCGGGCCACGTCACGGCCGCGCAGCCGTTCGTCGGCGGCGTCAGCACCACGTAGTCTCCGGGCTTCGCGGCCACGGCGGCGTCGTAGTCGGTCTTCGTGATGCTCTTCTCCTGCAGCATGCTGGCGAGGATCACGTTGCGACGGGCGACGTTGGCGTCGTAGTTCTTCGGCGTCGAGAGGTTTCGCGACGTCGGGTACTGGACGATCGCGATGAGGCTGGCGGCCTCGACGGGCGAGAGGTCTTTCGCCGTCTTGTTGTAGTAGTGCTCGGCCGCGGCTTCGACGCCGTAGGCCTGATCGCCGAAGTACGCGATGTTGAGGTACGCGAGGAGGATCTGGTCCTTCGTGTACTTCTTCTCGAGGCCGATGGCGAGCTTCATCTCCTGGAGCTTGCGGGAGACGGTCTCGTCGGTGGCGTCCTGGACGGCGGAGGCGCGGTCCGCGGCGTTGCTGATGTTCTGCGCCTGGGCCAGGCGGATGTTCTTGACCAACTGCATCGTCAGGGTCGAACCACCGCCTCCCGCGCCCAGTTCGCGACCGGAGACGGTACCGAGGCCCGCGCGGACGATCGAGGTGAGGTCGACTCCGCCATGCTCGTAGAACCGGCGGTCTTCGCCGTCGACGGCGGCGTTCTTGAGGTTGACGGAGACGTCGTCCCACTTGAGGTTGACGCGGTTCTGGTCGTACAGCGTGGCGAACTCGACCTGCTTGCCGCCCTGTTGGGCGTAGAGGGTGTTGCGCTGCTGGAGCTGGCCGATCGAGATGTACTCGGGGAGGTTGTTGAAGATGCCGATCGAAGAGGATGCCGTGACGCTTCCGACGGCGAGAGCGGGTGTCACGCCGATGGTGACGAGGAGGCCGGCGATCGCGCTGAACCCGACGAAACCGAGGACGGCTCCGAGGACAGACGTAGGCCTCTTTTTTTGGGCAGACATAGGATCAGGGTAAGTGATTGCCTGACATAACTACTGAACGGACGCCGAAGATGGTCCTCTGGGAGTACTTCACCGCCCCCCTGATCGTGCACAACACCACCGCGATCCTCAACAATTTCGGATCGGAGGGATGGGAGCTCGTGCAAGTGCTCCAATCTCCCGAGGGAGGCCTCGTGGCCTACCTCAAGCGTCCCGTGCAGGCCGCCTGATGGGCGCCGAAGAGCAGGGGATCGAAGCCCGCCTGACCGAGCTGGGGCTCCGCCTTCCCCCCGTGGCCGCACCCGCCGGATCCTACGTGCCCGCCGTCTTCTCGAAGGGGGTCGTCTACACCTCGGGGCAGCTGCCGTTCGTCGACGGCGCGCTCCCGGCGACGGGCAAGGTCGGCGACGGCCCCGGCCTGGTGTCGCCCGCCGAGGCCCAGACGTATGCCGGCTACAGCGTGCTCAACGCCCTGGCCGCGGCGAAATCGGTGATCGGTTCCCTTGATCGCATCACGCGCATCCTCAAGGTCACCGGTTTCGTGTCGTCCGACCCGGGCTTCTTCGGACAGCCCAGCGTGATCAACGGGGCGTCGGACCTCCTCGCCCAGATCTTCGGCGACCGCGGGCACCACGCTCGAAGCGCCGTGGGCGTGGCGGTGCTGCCGCTGAACTCGCCCGTCGAGGTCGAGCTGGTCCTCGAGGTCGAAGAGCACCACTAGGCGCCAGAAGAGGAGAGGGCCGGAGCGAAATCGCTCCGGCCCTCTCGTCGTTTCTCGATGCGGTTCAGCCCACCTGCGCGTGGATGATCTGCATCACCGAGGTGTCCGCCAGCGTCGTGGTGTCGCCGATGTCCCGCCCCTCGGCCACGTCGCGGAGCAGGCGGCGCATGATCTTGCCCGAGCGGGTCTTGGGCAGCTCCTGCACGAGGAAGATCGTGTGCGGTTTGGCGATGGCGCCGATCTCGTGCTGGACGTGCCCGCGGAGGGCGGCCACCGCATCCTCCGTGCTCATCGTGTCGACCTGCGAGGTCCGCAGGATGACGAACGCCACGACCCGCTGACCGGTGGTCTCGTCGGCGGCCCCCACGACGGCGGCCTCGGCGACGATCGGATGCGAGACCAGCGCCGACTCGATCTCGGCCGTCGACAGGCGGTGCCCGGAGACGTTCATCACATCGTCCACGCGACCGAGGAGCCAGATGTCGCCGTCCTCGTCCTTCCGCGCGCCGTCGCCGGCGAAGTAGACCGTGCGACCGAATTTCGACCAGTACGTCTCGATGTAGCGGTCGGGATCGCCCCAGATACCGCGGAGCATGGAGGGCCAGGGCTCGGTGATGACGAGGAGGCCGCCCTCGCCGTTGCCGACCGGCGCGCCCTGGTCGTCCACGACGTCCACCGCGATCCCGGGGAGGGGCACCTGGGCGCTGCCGGGCTTCAACGTCGTGAGACCGGGGAGGGCCGAGATCATGATCGAGCCGGTCTCGGTCTGCCACCAGGTGTCGACGACGGGGACGTCGCCGTGCCCGATCACGTCGCGGTACCAGATCCAGGCCTCGGGGTTGATCGGTTCGCCGACGCTGCCGACGAGTCGGAGCGAGCTCAGGTCGCGCCGGTTGGGGATCTCGCGGCCGGCCTTCATGAAGCCGCGGATGGCCGTCGGAGCCGCGTAGAAGAGGGTGACCCGGTACTTCTCGATCAGGTCCCACCAGCGCCCGGGCTCGGGGGAGTCGGGGGTGCCCTCGTAGATGACCTGTGTGGCTCCGTTGGCGAGCGGGCCGTACACGACGTAGGTGTGGCCGGTGATCCAGCCGATGTCGGCCGTGGACCAGTAGACGTCCGTCTCGGGGTGCAGGTCGAAGACGTTGCGGTGCGAGTACGACGCGCCGGTCAGGTAACCGCCCGAGGTGTGGAGGATGCCCTTCGGCTTCCCCGTGGTGCCCGAGGTGTAGAGGATGAACAGGGGATGCTCGGCCTCGAACGCCTCGGCGACGTGCTCCTCGGCCGCGCCGGCCATGGCCTCGTGCCACCAGACGTCGCGGTCGGCCTGCCACTCCACCTCGTTGTGCCCACGCTGGACCACCAGCACCTTGGCCACGGTCGTCGTGCCGTGCTCGCTCACTTCGAGGGCCTCGTCCACGGCGGGTTTGAGGGCGGAGACGGAGCCCTTGCGCCACCCGCCGTCGGCCGTGATGACGAGTGTGGCGCTGGCGTCGTCGATCCGAGCACGCAGGCTCTCGGCGCTGAAGCCGCCGAAGACCACCGAATGGACGGCTCCGATCCGGGCGACCGCCAGCATCGAGATCACGGCTTCGGGGATCATGGGCAGGTAGATCACGACGCGATCGCCCTCGCGGACGCCGAGCGACAGGAGGACGTTCGCCGCTTTCTTCACCTCGGCGGTGAGCTCCGAGTAGGTGAACGACCGAGTGTCGCCGGGCTCGCCCTCCCAGTGGAGGGCGACGCGCTCGCCGTTGCCCTGCTCGACGTGGCGATCCAGGCAGTTGTAGGCCACGTTGAGGCGCCCGTCGGCGAACCACTTCGCGAAGGGCGGGTTCGACCAGTCGAGCACTTCGGTGAACGGCTTCTGCCAGGTGAGCAGACTGCGCGACTGCTCGGCCCAGAAGGCGAGTCGATCGTCGGCGGCGCTGGACACCAGCTCCGTCGTGGCGACCGCCTGCGCGGTGAACTCGGGTGCGGGCGGGAATCGGCGGGTCTCCGTGAGGAGATTGTCGATGTTGTCGGCCATGGTCGTCCTTTCGCGTCGTTGCGAGGAGAGGCCGTCGGATGCAGCGGCCTGATACGGAACAGTACTCCGGGCCCGGCGGCGCCCCGGCGAGCACGCCACGGCACCTGTCGGGAGGACCGGGTCCCCTCTCGAGCGAGTCTGACGACGGCCAGGTTGCGGTCTCTTGCGCGAACGGCGTCATGGGGTACACTCATTCGAGTCGGACTAGTTTCGACTAGCAGCGCATCCGATTCCCCCCAATCGCGCGCTGCTGTGGCGGCACCCGTTCCCCCCAACTGGTGCCGCCCCTCTCTTTTTAACGGCGCGGTCGTTTCTCGCGCTCGAGCGAGCCTGATCGCCTCGCGTCTTCGTGTCGCGTCACCTCTTCTCCACAGGGTCCCGATCCTTGACGGGGCAAGGGTGGGGGTGTTCAGAACTGTCTACCTGCGGGGCTGCCGACCTATCGTCGGGTATGACTCCGCCGACGACATCTCCGTCCTTCGACTGCAGCGACGCCACCGATCAGATCACTCCGCCACCGTTCGTGGTCGGACGCGAACCGCCACCCTCCTCCTCGCGGGGTACGTATATCGGTTGCGGGGTACAAAAACAGACAGAACGAACTGTCCCCGCCCAGTTCGGGCCGCTCGCGCCGCTGCTCACCGACCCGGGGGTCACGGACGTCTTCGTGAACGGCGACGGGTCGGTGTGGGTCGATCGCGGCGGGGGTGCGGTCGTGCATCCCCCGCTCCGCCTCGATCGGCGGCTGACCCGCAGCCTGGCGGTGACGCTCGTCGCGCTCGCCGGCCGGCACGTCGACGAGGCGACCCCCTGCACCGACGTCCGTCTGGCCGACGGCATCCGGGTGCACGCGGTCCTGCCACCCGTCTGTCCGGCGGGGCCGCTGCTGTCCATCCGGCTGCCGCGGCCGACCGCCCCCGACCTCGACGACCTCGAGCGCTCCGGCTCCTTCGAGTTCGTCTCCCGGGCCCGGCTCGAGACGGCCGTGCGGGAGCGCGCGAACGTGCTCGTGACGGGGGCTGCCGGCAGTGGCAAGACCACTCTCCTGGCGGCGCTCCTGGCCGGGGCGTCGCCCTCCGAGCGCATCGTGACGCTGGAGGACGTGGCCGAGCTGCGCATCCCCCATCCCCACGTGGTCTCCCTCGAGACGCGGCAGCCCAACCTCGAGGGGGCGGGCGGCATCGATCTGGCGCGACTCGCGCGCGAGGCCCTGCGCATGCGGCCCGATCGGCTCGTCGTGGGGAGTGCCGGGGCGCCGAGATCCGCGAACTCCTCAGCGCGCTCAACACCGGGCACGACGGCGGGGCGGGCACACTGCACGCGAACTCGCTCGACTCCGTTCCGGCGCGGCTCGAGGCCGTGGGCGCTCTCGCGGGGATGCCGCCCGACGTCCTCGCCCGGCAGGTCGAGAGCGCGTTCGACCTCGTCGTGCATCTCGAGCGGCGGGGTGGTCGCCGGGTCGTGGCGGGTCTCGGGGTCTTCGTTCTCGACGAGCAGGGGCGACTGGGGATGCACGGGGTGGCCGAGCCGTGAAGCCGCGTCTCGCTCGGCGCCGCTCCGCTCCCGCGGCCTCGTCCTCCTCGCCCGCTGCGGTGCTCGACCGTCTCGCCGTCCTGCTCGAGGCCGGGGTCGCCCCGGTCGCCGCCTGGCGTCACCTGGCCCAGGTCACGGAGCCGCCTCGCCTCGCCGAGCGACTGACCGCGGTCGCCGCCGCGCTCGAGCGGGGGTCGCCGGGGGCGGAGGCGTTGGCCGACGGCGACGCGGAATGGCGTCAGATCGCTGCGGCCTGGCACGTCGCCGAGGTCTCGGGTGCACCGCTCGGGCCCTGTCTGCGGGCGATCGCCGAGGCGTGCCGGTCGACGGATCAGGCTCGTCGAGACGCGGACGTCGCGCTGTCCGGCCCCATCGCCACGGCGAGGGTCGTCCTCGCCCTCCCGCTCGTCGGGCTCCTGCTCGGGGTCGTGCTCGGGCTCGACACCGTCCCCGTGCTCGTGGGGACCCCCGTCGGCTGGGCGTGTCTCGGCGGAGCGGCGGCATTGATCGTCGCCGCGCGGCGCTGGAACTCGGATCTGGTGGCGCGCGCTCGTCCGGCCGACGCGGTGCCGGGGCTCGAGCTGGAGCTGTTGGCGGTGGCGCTCGGCGGAGGCGGGGCCTGGTCGCCGGCGCGCCGACTCGTCCGCGAGGCCCTCGACCGGTGGTGCGCTTCGACGGCGGATCCCGGCGTGGAGCCCGAGGTCGACACGCTCGAGGCGCTGTCGGAACGGGCGGGGTGCCCGGCCGCCGAGCTGCTGCGGAACGCGGCCGACGAGCGTCGTCGCGACGCCCGGGCGCGGTGTGCGATGAAGGCCGAGCGGCTGGGAGTGATGCTGATGCTGCCGCTCGGGGCGTGCATCCTGCCGGCCTTCGTCCTGCTCGGGGTCGTGCCGCTGATCGTGGCGCTCCTGTCCTCCACAGCGGGGGTGTTGTGACGGCCTCTCCACAGATCGCGAGCCGGCCGGTTTTCTGCTGCGCCACCCGGCGAGGCTGGTTCCGCTCTCGTTCCTCCCCTTCCTCCCTCTCGAAAGGTCGTCACCGTGTCCCTCGTCTCCTCTCCCTCGTCGTCCGTCCCCTCCCTCCGGCTGCTCCGGGCCGTCCCTCCTCGGTTGAGGCGGGTGCTCGCCGACGACACCGGTGCGGCGACCGCCGAATACGCGATCGTCATCATGGCTGCCGTGGGATTCGCCGGGCTGCTGCTCGCCGTGGTCCGATCGCCCGAGGTCAAGGGCATGCTGATGGACCTGGTGCGCCAAGCGCTCTCGGTCGGCTGATGCGGGCGCGTC
Organism: Frondihabitans cladoniiphilus; assembly: GCF_039544345.1. Taxonomy (NCBI): domain Bacteria; kingdom Bacillati; phylum Actinomycetota; class Actinomycetes; order Micrococcales; family Microbacteriaceae; genus Frondihabitans; species Frondihabitans cladoniiphilus. Next base: position 14,763 of record NZ_BAABLM010000004.1, on the reverse strand, counting down.
CGTTCGGCGGGGCGCGGCGCGGCGTCGTCGAGGCCTCGCGCGGCGTCGTCGGGCCTCTTCGCGGCGGCGTCGTCGACGAGCGGGGTTCCGTGACGGTCGAGTTCGCGCTCGTCCTTCCGGCCGTGGTGGTCCTCACCAGCGCGGCGCTCGGGGCCTCGGCCGTGTCAGCGGAGGCCATCCGCCTCGCCGACGCGGCCGGCGTCGCGGCCCGCGCCGTCGGCCGGGGCGACGAGTCCGGTGCGGCCTCGGCGCTGGCGGCACTCGCTCCGGGCGCCACGTGGAGCCTCGTCGGCGAAGACCCCGTCTGCGTTCGCCTCGACGAGCGGGTCCGCCTCGGGCCGCTCGCCGACGCCGTTCCGCTCTCCTCGAGGGCCTGCGCCGCCGCGTCGGGCCGATGAGCGCTCTCGTCGTCGGCCTCGTCGCGGTTCTCGCTCTGGTGGCGGTCGCCGTGGCCGGCGCGGGAGGCCTCCTGACCGAACGGCATCGTCTCGCAGCGGTCGCCGACGCCTCGGCCCTGGCCGCGGCCGATGTGGCTGCGGGGCTCGAGCCGGGCGTCCCCTGTGCAGCGGCCGAGCGTCTGGCCCGGCTGTCCGACGCCCGCCTCGATGCGTGCGTAATAGAAGGTACGAGCGTCACCGTGCGGGTGCTGTCCTCCCGGGGCGCGATGACGGTCTCGGCCTCGTCGACCGCCGGCCAGCCCCCTCGCGAATCGTCTCGCGTCAAAGACACTTCTCAGAAATGAGGAGCGAGACCGGGGTCGGGTATGTGTATGGTGTGCCTGTCGGGTGCACCGACACCGAGCGATCTCGAAGATCGACTTCGGGCGATGAAGCCGTCGTGCATCCTCATCTCCGTCTCGCCGAGAAATCGGTTATTCGTTGCACCCCCGTATCGTCCCCGGTTCTGCGTGAACGATCCCTCTCATCACTCAAGGAGTCCCGTGCCAGGCACGAAGAAGCTCGTCATCGTCGAGTCGCCCGCGAAGGCGAAGACGATCGGCCAGTATCTGGGCAGCGACTACGAGGTCCTCGCCTCGGTCGGACACATCCGCGACCTCATCGAGCCGAAGAACCTCCCGCCCGAGCTCAAGAAGGGCTCGCTCGGCAAGTTCTCCGTCGACGTCGAGAACGGGTTCGAGCCCTACTACGTCGTCTCCGACGCCAAGAAGAAGACGGTCGCCGACCTCAAGCGAGCACTCAAGGGTGCCGACGAGCTCTACCTCGCGACTGATGAGGACCGCGAGGGCGAGGCCATCGCGTGGCACCTCCTGCAAGAGCTCAAGCCCAAGGTGCCCGTCAAGCGCATGGTCTTCCACGAGATCACGAAGGCCGCGATCCAGCAGGCCCAGGAGAACACGCGCGAGCTCGACACCGCGCTCGTCGACGCCCAAGAGACCCGCCGGATCCTCGACCGTCTCTACGGCTACGAGGTCTCTCCCGTCCTCTGGCGCAAGGTTGGACCCGGTCTCTCGGCCGGTCGCGTCCAGTCCGCCGCCACCCGTCTCGTCGTCGACCGGGAGCGCGAGCGACTCGCCTTCGTGTCGGCCAACTACTGGGACCTCACCGCCACCTTCTCCCCGGTCACCGACCGGCTCCCGTTCCCCTCGCGCCTGGTGCGCGTCAACGGCGACCGGATCGCCAGCGGCCGCGACTTCGACGACCGCGGGCAGCTGAGCAGCGGCGCGATCACCCTCGACGCCCAGTCCGCGCAGGCGCTCGCCGACGCGCTGTACGCCCCCGGTGTCGGGGTCGTCGTCCAGTCGGTCGAGTCCAAGCCCTACACCCGCCGTCCGGCCGCGCCGTTCACCACGTCCACCCTGCAGCAGGAAGCCGCGCGCAAGCTCCGCTTCTCCGCCCGCCAGACGATGAGCGTCGCCCAGGGGCTCTACGAGAACGGCTACATCACCTACATGCGAACCGACTCGCCGTCGCTGTCGCAACAGGCGATCGACGCGGCGCGCTCGCAGGCCTCCAAGCTCTACGGGTCCGAAACGGTGCCGGAGAAGCCCCGCGTCTACACGGGCAAGAGCAAGAACGCCCAGGAGGCGCACGAGGCGATCCGCCCGTCGGGCGACACCTTCAAGACGCCGTCCTCGCTCGAAGGCACCCTCCGAGGCAACGACTGGAAGCTCTACGACCTGATCTGGAAGCGCACGGTCGCCTCGCAGATGGCCGACGCCAAGGGCTCGACCGCCTCCGTCGTCGTCGCGGCCACCACGGCCACGGCCGTCGAGGGCATCGCCCCCCGTTCCGCAGCCGGCACCCTCGCCGAGTTCGTCGCCACCGGAACGGTCATCACCTTCCGCGGCTTCCTCGCGGCCTACGAAGAGGGCCAGGACGAAGACCGCCACGGTCAGGCCGAGCCGACAGCCGAAGCCAAGCTCCCGGTGCTGACCGAGGGTCAGGCTCTCGGCATCGACGACGTCGAGGCCAAGGGTCACGACACCAGCGCTCCGCCCCGCTACACCGAGGCGAGCCTCGTCAAGACGCTCGAAGAGCTCGGGATCGGTCGACCGTCCACCTACGCCGCGATCATGTCCACGATCGTCGATCGCGGCTACGTCACGCCCCGCGGCACCGCCCTGGTACCGAACTGGATCGCCTTCAGCGTCGTCCGCCTGCTCGAGGACTACTTCGGCGACCTGGTCGAGTACGACTTCACCGCGAGCATGGAGGACGACCTCGACCTCATCGCGGGCGGCGAGGCCGACCGGGTCGACTGGCTGAACGGTTTCTACTTCGGCAACGACACGCACCGCGGTCTGCGAAAAGTCATCGACAACCTGGGCGAGATCGACGCCCGCGACATCAACTCCATCGCGCTCGGCGAGGGGCTGACGCTGCGCATCGGCCGCTACGGGCCCTACCTCGAGACGCCGAGCGACGACCCCGAGACGCCTCGTCGAGTCAACGTGCCCGAAGACATGGCCCCCGACGAACTCACTCCGGCCCGGGCCCGCGAGCTCATCGACGCCCCCGTCATCGGCGACCGCGTCCTCGGTCTCAACCCCGACAGCGGCAAAGAGGTCATCGCCAAAGACGGCCGCTTCGGCCCGTACGTCACCGAGCGGCCCGTCGAGGTCCCCTCCGACATCTCCGACATCGCGGTGGACGCCGAGACCGGCGAACTCATCGACTCGGGTGCCCCCGTGGAGGTCTCCGACGCCGCCGACGCGACCGGCACCACCCTGACGAAGGCGCCGCCCGCCAAGAAGGCCCCGGCCAAGAAGCCCGCCGCCAAGAAGACCACTCTGCCGAAGGAGCGCACGGCCTCTCTCTTCAAGTCGATGGACGTCGACTCGATAGATCTCGGCACGGCCCTCAAGCTCCTCGACCTGCCGCGCGTCGTAGGCCTCGACCCCGAGACTGGCGACGAGATCCAGGCGCAGAACGGCCGCTACGGTCCGTACCTGAAGAAGGGTACTGACACCCGGTCGCTCACGACGGAGGACCAGATCTTCGAGATCGACCTCCCCGGCGCCCTCGAGCTCTACGCCCAGCCGAAGTACGGGGCTCGCCGCGCCTCGAGCGCCCTCAAGGAGTTCGACGCCGACCCGGTGAGCGGCAAGGCGATCAAGATCAAGGACGGCCGTTTCGGGGCCTACGTCACCGACGGCGAGACCAACGCCACGATCCCGCGCGGCGAGACCGTCGAAGAGGTCGACTTCGAGAGAGCGGTCCAGCTGCTCGCCGACAAGCGCGCCAAGGGGCCCGCGGTGAAGAAGACCGCGGCGAAGAAGGCTCCGGCCAAGAAGCCCGCCGCGAAGAAGCCGGCAGCCAAGGCGACCACCACGAAGGCGGCCGCGGCCAAGACGACCGCGACGAAGACTGCCGCCGCGAAGACGACGACGGCGCGGAAGCCTGCTGCGAAGAAGGCGACAGCCTCGAAGACCCCGGCCACCGAGACCGACTAGTGGCCGGTCTGTTCATCACCCTCGAGGGGGGCGACGGCGCCGGCAAGTCCACGCAGGCCGCCCTCCTCGAGACCTGGTTGCGCGAGTCGGGCAGCACGGTCACCCGCACGCGCGAGCCGGGCGGCACCGACCTCGGCGGCGAGATCCGCACGATGGTGCTCCATCGCCGTGGGCATATCGCCCCGCGCGCCGAGGCGTTGCTCTACGCCGCCGATCGAGCGCACCACGTGGCGACCGTCGTGCGACCCGCACTCGAACGCGGTGAGGTCGTGCTGCAAGACCGCTATCTCGATTCGTCGGTCGCCTACCAGGGCGCGGGGCGCATCCTCGATTCCGGAGAAGTCCGTCGCCTGTCGCTCTGGGCGACCGAACACCTGCTGCCCGACCTGACGGTGCTGCTCGACCTCGACGCGGTCGCCAGCCGCTCACGCCTCGACGAGTCCCGGACCGGCTACGACCGGCTCGAGTCCGAGGCCCTGGACTTCCACACCCGGGTGCGCGACGCCTTCCTCGCGCTGGCCGCGGCCGAGCCCGAGCGGTTCCTCGTCGTCGACGCCACCCGGCCGATCGACGACATCGCCACGACGATCCGCGAGCGGGTCGGCGGGATGCTCGGCTGACCATGGGCGTCTGGGACCACCTGACCGGACAGGCCGACGCCATCGAGGCCTTCACCGCAGCGGCCTCGATGGCTCCGGGCAACATCGCCATGACCCATTCCTGGCTCATCACCGGCCCGCCCGGTTCCGGTCGATCGAACCTCGCCTACGCGTTCGCCGCGGCACTCCTCTCCCGCGGCCCCGACGACGAGGAGCAGACGATCCGGCAGGTCGCGGCGCGCACGCACCCCGACCTGGCCGTGCTCGCCACCGAGCGCGTCATCATCACCATCGACGAGGTGCGCGCCCTCGTCAGCGCCTCCCAGTTCTCGCCGTCGGTCGGCCGCTACCGCGTGGTCGTCATCGAAGACGCCGACCGTATGACCGAGCGCACCTCGAACCTGCTCCTCAAGGCGCTGGAAGAGCCGCCGCCCCGGACGGTGTGGCTGCTCTGCGCCCCGAGCGAGGCCGATCTCATCCCGACGATCCGCTCTCGAGTCCGGAGCGTGCGCCTGCGGGTGCCGGCCGTCGCCGACGTCGCCCTGCTGCTGCAGGAGCGCGACGGGGTCGATGCCGAGACCGCCGAACGCGCGGCGCGGGAGGCGCAGAGCCACATCGGAATGGCGCACCGCCTCGCGACCGACCCGGACGCCCGAGCCCGACGCGAGCAGACCCTCCAGGCCGCCCTCGGCATCCGCTCGGTCTCCGACGCCGTCATCGCGGCCGCGACGCTGCTCGCCGTCGCCGGCGACGACGCCAAGGCCATCACCCTCGAGAAGGACGCCCAGGAGCGCGAGGGCGCTCTGCGATCCCTCGGAGTGGCTCCGGGCGGCACCGTGCCCCTCGCCCTCCGGTCGCAGCTCCGAGCACTGGAAGACGATCAGAAGCGTCGGGCGACTCGCAGCCTCCGCGACGGCATCGACCGGATCCTCGTCGACCTGCTCTCGCTCTACCGCGACATCCTCCTGCTCCAACTCGGTGTGGCGACCGAGCCGATCAACCAGAGCATCCGCGGCGCGCTCGAATCCCAGGCGGAGGCATCCACTCCCGCCGCGACACTCCGCGTGATGGACGCCATCACCACGGCGCGAATCCGCATCGACAGCAACGTGTCGCCGGTGCTCGCTCTCGAGGCGATGCTGGTGGCGGTCAGCCGGCACGCACTGCGATAGGCCATGATGGTCGGCATGAGCGACGAAGCCCCTCCGGGACTCCGAGAACGCAAGCGTCTGGCCACGCGGCGAGCGATCCAGGTCGCGGTCCTGCGGCTGGTCGCCGCGCACGGGTTCGATTCCGTCACGGTCGAGATGATCAGCCGCGAGGCCGACGTGTCACCGCGAACGTTCTTCAACTACTTCGCCTCCAAGGAGGAGGCCGTGATCGGCGATCCGCCCGAGGTCCCCGACGAAGTGGCCGTGGTCCGGTTCGTCGAGGCGAGCGGCGACGGCACGATGATCGCCGACCTCATCGATCTGATCGAGGCGGCGACCGAGGCCAGCATCGTGGACCGCGAACTGGTCTTCGCCCGCCGGGTCGTGCTGCGCGAGCATCCCGAACTCTTCGCTCGTCGCATCGCGTCTCTCCACGACTTCGAGGCCGGCCTCCAGGACATCCTGGCGAGGCGCCTGGCTCGTGAGCAGCCCTCGATCGCCGACGACGAGATCGCTCTTCGCAGCCGATCGCGCCTCGCGACGCTCGTCACGATGGCGACCCTGCGGCATGCCTGGGCCGAGTGGGTCGACCAGGGGCCGACGCACGCAGGGCGCCCCGATCATCGGGCCGACGACCTCGAGAAGACCCTGCGCTCGCACCTCGACGAAAGCTTCGCGAGCCTCGACGGGCTGTGGTCACGAGAAGGCTCGGAGATCAGGTAAAGTATCTGACTGTGCGTTCGGGGTTTCCCTGAAACGCGCCGCCTTAGCTCAGTCGGTAGAGCGTCTCACTCGTAATGAGAAGGTCGTCAGTTCGATTCTGACAGGCGGCTCGCGAAGTGCGAAGGGGTCCGAGAGGGCCCCTTTTTTGCGGCCTCAGCGATCTACGCAGCCGCAGGTGCGGAGAGAATCGGTAGGAAACGCCGCACCTATTGATAGCCTCGACGTACGGGGTGCAGCGCCCCGCCCTTCCGAGAGCAGAGTCGCATGAACACCACCGCCCGCCCCGCCCGCCTTCGCCGTCTCGGCGCCCTCGCCGCCGCGGTCGTCGGCGTCACGCTCCTGGCCGCCGGGTGCTCGTCGAGCAGCAGTTCCGACGCCGCGTCGTCGAGCACGACGCCGACGCCCACGAGCACCATCGCCCGCGGCACGGGCACCGTGAGCGTCCTCTACGCCGGCTCGCTCCTCAACCTCATGGAGAAGAGCGTCGGCCCCGACTTCGACACCGCCACCGGGTACACCTTCCAGGGCACCGGCATGGGCTCCGGCGCTCTCGCCACGCTGATCAAGGGCAAGACCACCAAGGCCGACGTCTTCATCAGCGCGTCCCCGAAGACCAATGAGCTGCTGGAGGGCGACGCGAACGGCAACTGGGTCTCCTGGTACGCCACCTTCGCCTCCTCGAAGCTCGTCCTGGGCATCAACCCGAAGAGCTCGTTCGCCGCCGAGCTGAAGTCGAAGCCCTGGTACGACGTCGTCGGCGAGACCGGCTTCAAGCTCGGCTCGACGGATGCCCTGACCGACCCCAAGGGGGCGCTCAGCGTCACCGCCCTGCAGACCGCGGCGACCTCCGAGAACAAGCCCGAGCTGGCGACGCTGGCCGAGTCGTACAACAACGTCCAGCCGGAGGAGTCGCTCGTCGGCCGCCTCCAGGCCGGTCAGCTCGATGCGGCCTTCTTCTACGCCAGCGAGGCCAAGGCCGCCGACCTCGAGACCGTGCCGATCACGGGGCAAGACCTCAAGGCGATCTACACGATCACGAAGGTCGCCGGCGCCCCGAACTCTTCCGGCGCCGACGCCTTCATCGAGTACCTCCTCGGTGCGGCCGGCCAGAAGAAGATGAAGGCGCTCGGCTACGACCTGACGGTGCCGGCGGCCGTGACGGGCACCGGAGTCCCGAAAGCGCTGACGAGCATCCTCGGCGAATAACGCGGAGCGCAGTGCCGCTCGCGCAACGCCTGCTACGGTCCGGAGCATGAGGACCCTCCGCAGCCCGCTCACCTGGCTGGGCGGGCTGCTCGCGCTGTACCTGCTGGTGCCGATCGTCGCGTTCGCCGGACGCTTCGTGGTGTCGAGCGACAAGGGCTTCGAGAACGCCGGCCTGGCCCAGGCCTTCTGGACCTCGATCGTCAGCGCGAGCATCTCGACCGCGATCATCGTGCTGCTGGGCGTGCCGCTCGCGTACCGCATCGCCCGCTCCCGCAGCCCGCTCGCTCGGGCCGTCGGTGTGCTCGTGCAGCTCCCGCTCGCGCTGCCTCCGGTGATGAGCGGCATCGTGCTCATCTACATCGTCGGGCCCTACACGGCCATCGGAGAGCTCTTCCACGACGGCCTGACGAGCTCGCTCGCCGGCATCGTCATCGCCCAGACGTTCGTCGCATCGCCGTTCCTCGTCATCGCCGCCCGGAGCGCGTTCGAGGCGGTCGACCCCGCCCTCGACGACCTCGCAGCGACACTCGGGCACCGGCCGCTGGCGCGGTTCTGGAAGGTCGCTCTGCCCGCCGCCTCCGTCGGCATCCGGGCGGGCATCCTGCTGACCTGGTTGCGCGCCCTGGGGGAGTACGGCGCGACCGTCCTCCTCTCCTACCACCCCTACTCCCTGCCGGTCTTCACGAGCGTGCAGTTCCAGAGCTCGGGGATCCCCGGCACGCAGGCCCCGACGGCCTTGGCGCTCGGGATCGCGATCGTGGCCGTGCTGCTGGGGCTCGTCCGCCTGCCGGCGCGAAGGGGCCGTGGGATGCACGTGCCGCCGCCCCGGGAACCACGGCAGTCGCCCGTCACCCCCGTCTCCTTCGACTTCGACGCGCGCGTGGGCTCGTTCCGCCTCGACGTCGCGCACACCGCCGACGCCCACCGGATCGCGATCCTCGGGCCCTCGGGCTCGGGCAAGTCGGTAACGCTGCGGGCCGTCGCAGGGCTGCTGGGGGATGCGGGAGCCGTCCGGTTCGGATCGGACGACGTCTCCGCGCTCCCGGCCGAGCGCCGCCGGGTCGGGTACGTGGCCCAGGGCGGGGCCCTCCTGCCCGGCCGGACCGTTTGGCAGCAGGTGCTCTTCGGCGTCGGATCGGACCCCGCCGTCGCCGCCTGGTGGCTGGAGACACTGCGCCTCACGGGGCTCGAGGATCGGCTGCCGCAGGAGCTCTCCGGAGGACAGCGCCAGCGGGTGGCCCTCGCGTCGGCCCTGAGCCGCCAGCCGCGGATCGTGCTGCTCGACGAACCGTTCTCGGCCCTCGACGCACCCGTGCGGGAGGAGCTCCGGCGCGAGGTCCGGCGGTTGCAGCGCGAGACCGGACTGTCGACGGTGCTGGTGACGCACGACCCCGAAGAGGCCGCGCTGCTGGCCGACGAGATCCTCGTCGTGAGCGAGGGGCGACTGCTCCAGGCCGGGACGCGCGCCGAGGTCTACGGCCGGCCCGCCTCCCCGGAAGTCGCGCGGTTGCTGGGGATCGCGAACCTGCTGCGGGGCGAGGTCGTGACCGGAAAATCGGTGCGGATCGACGGGGTCGAGCTGGGCACGCCGGAGCACGGACTCGCCCGGGGTGCGGGGGTGCTGTGGAGCGTGCGGCCGGAGAACGTGGTGGTGTCGGCGGGCGTGGGGTCGGGCATCCCACGCTCCGGGTTGGGCTCTGGTTCTGGGTCCGGTTCTGGGTCCGGTTCTGGTTATGGGTCTGGTTCTGGTTACGGGTCTGGTTCGTTCGCCGGAACGGTCGTCGACGTGGCCGATCTCGGGACGTCGACCACGGTGACCGTGCGACTGGGGGCCTCCGCGGAGGGGCCGGAAGTGCGGGCCCATACGACGGATCGGGTGGAGGTCGCACCGGGAGACGAGTGCCGGGTGCGGATCGAGCCCGTCGACGTGGTGGTCTGGGCCGACCTGTCGGTGGGGGCTGGCAGGCTGGGGGAGTGAGCTCTTCTTCTGCTGTCGCTTCCGCTGCTAGTTCTGCCTCTGCCTCTGACTCTGCCGGTTCTGCCTCTGGCTCTTCGTCGGTGGCCCTGTCCGTCGTCGTGATCGGGTCGGCCAATCTCGACTACCTCGTGCGGGTTCCCGCGCACGTGCGGCCCGGCGAGACGATCCTGGCCACGGGGCTCACCAAGCAGCCCGGCGGCAAGGGGATGAACCAGGCCGTGTCCGCCGCGCGACTCGGCGCCGACGTGACCTTCGTCGGAGCCGTGGGGGACGACCCCGAGGGCGAGCGGATCGCGCAGGTCCTGTCGGACGAAGGGATCCGCGCCGATCTCGCGCACCCGAGCGGCACCCCGACCGGCATCGCGCTGGTCAGCGTGGACGACGCCGGCGAGAACTCGATCACGGTGGTGGCGGGCGCGAACGCAGCGGTGTCCGTCGGCGACGGGGAGGCCGCGGTGGTCCACCACGTCCGCCCGGGCACCGTCGTCGTGCTGCAGGGCGAGCTGCTCGCCGCCACGACCGAGTCCGTGGCTCTGGCGGCTGCCGGCGCCGGAGGACGCGTCGTGCTGAACCTGGCACCGTTCCGCACGACGGCCGCCCCGGTGCTGGCCCTCGCCGACCCGCTCGTGCTGAATGAGACGGAGGCGGGCGAGTTGCTGGGGGCGTCGTTCGGGGGCAGCGCCGGTGGCGGCGGCGCTCACGGTTCCGGTGAGGGTTCTGGCGACGGCTCTCTCGGCAGCGGCAGTCTTGTGTCGGGCGGCGGCGGTCTCGTCGACGGGGCTCTCGCCGCCGCTGCGGAGCTCGTCGGTTCGGGGGCGTCGGCGTCGGCGTCGGCAGCGACTGTCACGGTGCGGTCCGTCGTCATCACGCTCGGTGGGAAGGGGGCCGTCTGGGCCGATGCGTCCGGCTCGGCCCACGTCGTCGCCACTGCGCCCGAGGCCGTCGTCGACACCACCGGGGCGGGCGACGCCTTCGTCGGCGGGCTCGTGGCGGCGCTCGCCACGGGCTCTTCGCTCGCCGACGCGGTCGCCCTCGGGGTGCGGGCCGGCACCTTCGCGGTCGGCGGGCTGGGAGCGCAGTCGTCGTACGCGCGCCGGGCCGACCTGGACTGAGCCGCGGGCGCTTCCGGCTCGACTCCAGAACACGCTGCTCATGTTCCGCTGCGGCCGCCACTTCTGGAGTCGCTGATTCGGCAGCGCCGGTCGGACTCCAGAAACTCCGGTCTCGCGCGGAACTGAGCGGCGTGTTGTGGAGTCGACGACGAGCGAGCCGGTCATCCAGCGGCGTCGGCGTCGGAGGCTGCTGCTAGACAGGGGGCATGACTTCGATCCGTTGGGGAATCCTGGGCGCCGGTGGCATCGCCTCCACTTTCGTCGCCGATCTGCTCGGCGCGCGCGAGCAGGGCGCCGACTTCACCGTCTCGGCCGTGGGCTCGCGCCGAGCCGAGACCTCGCGCGCCTTCGCGGATCGGTTCGGCATCGAGCACGCCCACGCCAGCTACGAGGCGCTGGTCTCCGATCCCACCGTCGACGTCGTCTACATCGCGACGCCGCACGTCTTCCACCGCGACCAGGCCCTGCTCGCGATCGCGGCGGGCAAACACGTCCTCGTCGAGAAACCGTTCACGATCAACGCCGTCGAGGCCCGCGAGATCTTCGACGAGGCCGAGGCCGCAGGCGTGATCGCTCTCGAGGCGATGTGGACCAGGTTCCTGCCCCAGAACGACGAGCTGCGGCGCATCCTCCGCTCCGGCCTCATCGGCGAGCCGCGCTTCTTCCACGGCACCCACTTCCAGAGCCTGCCCACCGATCCGCACCACCGCATCAACGATCCGGCCCTCGGCGGCGGGGCGCTGCTCGACCTCGGGGTCTACCCCGTCTCGTTCGCGCTCGACGTCTTCGGGGCGCCCACGAGCATCCTCGCTTCCGGCCTCCTCAGCGAGCAGGGCGTCGACAAGCGGGTCTCGACGGTGTTCGGGCACACGGGCGGCGCCGCCTCGACCACGTCGAGCGCCCTCGACACCGCAGGCCCGAACGCCGGGTCGATCCAGGGCTCCGAGGGGCGCGTCGAGATCGACGGCACGTTCTTCACGGCCTCCGGTCTCACGGTGTTCGACGCCGAGGGCGAGGTGCTCGAACGGTACGACTCCGACGAGGGCGGACTGCGGGGGATGCACCACCAAGCCCTCGAGATGGCCCGCCTCGTCGAGCACGGCCGCTCCGCCGACGACCGCCTGAGCCCCGCCGACACGCTCGCCGTGATGGCGACGATGGACGAGATCCGCCGGCAGATCGGGGTGCGGTACCCCTCCGAAACGGCGAGCCGATGACCCGGGCTGTCCACGGGCGCCGTTTCGCCGCCGTCGCATCGTTTCGTAAGATGAGCCGGACATGACTGACCACGGCACCCCTCCCGACGGCCCGACGTCCGATGCTCCGCGCACGTCGGGGGCGTTCGCGACCTGGGTGCGCGGCCATCGGGTGGCTTCGGGGGTCGTCGCCGGCGTGGTGGCGATCGTGCTGTTCGGGGGTGCGGCCGTCGCGGTCGGAGCCACGACGGCTCCCTCGTCCGGGCGGTCCGCGGTCGCCGGTGCCGCACCTTCGGCGTCGACATCGGCCTCTGCTTCCGCTGCTCCGTCGGCTTCCAGCACCCCGACGATCCCGGTCCGACCCGTGCCGTCGAGCATCCCCGCCGCTGCTCCGCTCCGGACCTGCTCGGTCAACGCGGCTGCATCCGCCGCCGCTCTCGGCAGCTTCGAGGGCACCGTCGTCAACGCGACGACCGGCGAGACCCTGTTCGATCGCAACGGTTCGACACCGGCTCGCACGGGCAGCGTCATGAAGACCCTCACGTCGGCGGTCGCCCTGTCGGTCCTCGGGCCGAACTACACGTTCGCCACAACGGTCACGGGCGACCCGACCTCCGGCAGCATCACCCTGGTGGGTGGCGGCGATGCCACCCTGAGTGCTCTGCCCGCAGGCCAGGAGAGCGTCTACAAGGGCGCTCCGAAGCTCAGCGACCTCGCTGCGCAGGTCAAGGCGAAGCTCGGCGACACGTCTCTCACGACCATCGCACTCGATTCGTCGATGTGGAACAACGCCGACAGCTACGACCCGAGCTGGCCCGTCACCGAACGCACCATCGGCTACCAGCCCCTCATCGTGCCGCTCATGGTCGACGGCGACCGGGCCAACCCGACGCAGCAGACGAGCCCGCGCTCGACCGATCCGGTCGGACGGGCGGGCGACGCCTTCCGATCGGCGCTGGTCGCGGCAGGCGTGACGGGCGCGTCCACGGCGAACATCACCCGCGCGACGTCGACGTCGACCACGGTGCTCGCGACCGTGCAGTCGCAGCCGCTGGCGACGCTGATCGCGCAGATGATCCCCGTCAGCGACAACACCCTGGCCGAGATGCTGGCCCGAGTCTCGTCGAAGGTCTCGGGCGCCGACGGATCCGCGGCATCGCTCACCGGCGTCTACCAGGCGGCGCTGTCGAAGAGCTACGGCCTCGATCCCTCCTCGATCAAGATCATCGACGGGTCGGGCGAGAGCCTCAACGACGGCGTGCCGTCCGCCTTCGAGGCGCAGCTGATGATCAAGGTGCTGAACAAGGTCGGCAGCCTCGTGATCCTCTACGACGCCCTGCCCGTCTCCGGGCAGTCCGGCACCCTGGCGTCACGCTTCACCGGCGCCAACGCCGTCGCCCGAGGCCACGTCCACGCGAAGACAGGCTGGATCGCCTCGGCCTACACGCTGGGCGGCATCATCGACGCCGCCGACGGCACCAAGCTCGCCTTCGCGTTCTACGCAATCGGGCGCGTGTCGTCGTCGGCGATGCCGGCGCTCGACACGTTGACGACGGCCGCCTACTCGTGCGGGGCGAACCTCTCGAACAACTAGCGGGCGGTGGGCTTGTTGGTCGTGTCGCGAGTGTCCAGTGCGTGTCGTGCGTCGAGCTGTCGACGACATCCAATGGACACCCGGTTGGCGCTGAGCCGCTGAGCCAGTGAGCCGCTAACCGGCTGACCCGCTGGCAGAATCGGTGCATGACTCGCGCGCTGTTCATCGTCGACGTCCAGAACGACTTCACCGAGGGAGGGGCGCTCGGTGTCGAAGGGGGCGCGGTCGTCGCCGCCGGAATCACGAGGTTGCTTGCCGCGAGTGCGGCCGGAGACGACTTCTCTTACGACGTCGTGATCGCTTCCCGTGACTGGCACGACGGCGACAACGACAACGGTGGTCACTTCGCGACGTCGTCACCGCCCGACTTCGTCGACTCCTGGCCGGTGCACTGCGTCGCCGGGACTCCAGGCGCGAACTACCACCCCGGCCTCGACACGTCGGCCGTGGACGTGCACGTGAAGAAGGGGATGGGGGAGCCCTCCTATTCGCTGTTCCAAGGAGTGAGCGACGGCGGCGAGACCGTGCTGCAGGTGCTCGACCGTCTCGGCGTGACCGACGTGGACGTGGTGGGGCTCGCGACCGACTACTGCGTCCGTGCATCCGCCCTGGATGCCCTGGCTGCCGGGCGGCGCGTGCGAGTCCTCTCGGATCTCGTCGCTGGCGTCGCACTCGAGTCGAGCGTCGCCGCCCTCCGCGAGGTGGAGGCCGCCGGGGCCGTGGTCGTGTCGTCGGGCCTCGCCGGGTAGCGGGTGCTGGTCGGGTGCTGTGCCGTCTAGTGCGGTGCCGCTGCCGTGGGGTGCGGGGGGTGGGCCCAGCGCAAGTCGCCTCGATTTACGCATATCGCCCCGGCACGGCGGGGCGACTTACGTGAGCCGGGGCGACTTGCCGCTGCGGCGACTCGACACGCAGCAGGGGTTCGCGGCGGCAGTGCTGCTGCGGAGGCGCGAGGTGCTGGAGGGGCGAGGCCGGGGGATGCACGGCATCGCGAATTACGTAGGGAATCGCTGCACGGCACGATGCCTTGCGTAAAACGTGATGCCTTGCTGGGTGTGCGCACCGTGGGCGGGGCCCAGCGCAAGTCGCCTCGATTTACGGATGTCGCCCTGGCACGGCGGGGCGACTTACGTGAGCCGGGGCGACTTGCCGCTGCGGCAGGTGGGGGCGTCGCCTGCCGGGGTCGAGCACGCTCCGGTTCCGGTTCCGGCACCGGCACCGGCGCGGGCACGCGCACGGAGCCGCTGGCCAGCGCAGGGCGCCACTCGCCACCCCTCGCCGCCGCCCGCCCGCT
>NZ_BAABLM010000003.1:0-585292 GCF_039544345.1 Frondihabitans cladoniiphilus | reverse complement strand
TCGGCACCACCGCCGTCAAGAGCCAGCTCCTCGTCGGCACCGCCACCATCACCGCCCAGATCCAGGAGTAACAACCCAGTAGTACCGCGTCACCATCTCAGGACGGATGTCGCGCTCGAAGCCCCACAGGGCCCGAGTGCGACATCCGTCCTGTTTTGTCGACGGGCGAACTCGCCGACACCCACCACTGGCAAGAACCCCCGAACTTTCGCTACCGTCAACGGATGACGATCACCGTTGATCTCGCCACCCTCGGCCACCGCATCCGGCACTTCCGCACCGCACGCGGCCTCACGCTCGGTGCCCTCGGGGCCCAGGTGGGTGCAGCACCCAGCCAGCTCTCGCTCATCGAGAACGGCAAGCGCGAGCCCCGCCTCAGTCTCCTTACCGACATCGCCGCGCGCCTCGGCATCGAGGTGGCCGACCTCCTGGTCGACGAGGCGCCGGACCGCCGCTCCCGGCTCGAGCTCGAAGTCGCCCGCCTCCAGGCCGGGCAGCTCTACGCCTCGCTCGGGCTCCCCACCGTGAAGCCCACCTCGGGCACGCCAGACGAGACCCTCGCCGCCCTCGTCGGCCTGCACGAAGAGCTCCAGCGGCGAGCGCGCCTGGCGATCGCGACGCCGGAGGAGGCACGTCGGGCCAACAATCAGCTCCGCGACGTCCTCCAGGCCGAGAACAACTACCTGGGCTTCATCGAGGACCTCGCCGAGGAGACGGTCGCCAAGACCGGACACACCGGGGGAGCGCTGACCCACCGCGAGGTCACGGTGATGGCCGAACAGCTCGGCTTCAAACTGGTCTACGTGGACGATCTGCCGCACTCGGCGCGGTCGGTGACCGATCTCGCGAACGGACGGATCTACCTGCCGCCGGCGAGCATCCCCGGCGGTCACGGCCTTCGCTCGATGGCCCTCCAGGCCATGGCGCACCGACTCCTCGGCCACGAGCGTCCGGACGACTACGCCGACTTCCTCCGCCAGCGCCTGGAGATCAACTACTTCGCCGCCGCCTGTCTGATGCCGCAGCGCGACGCCGTCGCGTTCCTCCAGCGGGCCAAGGCCGACCGCGACCTCTCGATCGAGGACTTCCGCGACAGCTTCGGCACCACTCACGAGTCGGCGGCGCTCCGGTTCACCAATCTCGCGACCCAGCACCTGGGCATCCGGATGCACTTCCTGCGAGTCGGCGACGACGGGGCTCTGCAGAAGGGCTACGAGAACGACGGGCTGCCTCTGCCGACCGACGCCACCGGGGCCATCGAGGGTCAACTCGTCTGCCGCAACTGGAGCGCCCGCACCGCCTTCACGCACACGAACCGGACCACCGAGTTCTACCAGTACACCGACACCCCCGCAGGCACGTTCTGGTGCGCGACGCAGACCGGGTCGACCGACAGCGGCGGCTTCTCGATCACGGTCGGCGTGCCGTTCGACGAGGCGAAGTGGTTCCGCGGCCGCGAGACGACGGTCCGCGCGGTGTCGCGGTGCCCGGACGAGTCCTGCTGCCGTCGACCCGCAGCCGACCTCGAAGCGCGCTGGGGCGGCAACGCCTGGCCGTCCGCGCGACTGCACGCGCACATCCTCGCGCCCCTGCCCTCCGGGAGCTTCCCGGGCGTCGACGACTCCGAGGTCTACGCGTTCCTCGACCAGCACGCGACCAGCGACTGAGCGTAGTTTCCGGGCATGGACAACACATTCGACAGCAAGGTCGCCCTCGTCACCGGCGGCGGTTCCGGCATCGGCGCGGCCGTCTCGCGCCTCCTCGCCGACGGGGGAGCCTCCGTCGTCGTCTCCGACATCAGCGAGAAGGCGGCCCAGGGCGTCGTCGACGAGATCGAGAGCGCGGGAGGCACTGCGGCGGTCTTCGTGGGCGACACGTCCGACCCGTCCTCGGTCGAAGCCTCCGTCGCCTTCGCGGTAAAGACGTTCGGGGGGCTCCACCTCGCGGTCAACAACGCGGGCATCGGCGGTCCGTCGGGGCTCGCAGCCGACATCGACATCGCGGGCTGGCAAAAGGTCATCGACATCAACCTCAGCGCCGTGTTCTACGGCGTGCACTACGAGATCCCCGCGATCCTGGCTGCCGGCGGCGGATCCATCGTGAACGTGTCGAGCATCCTCGGCCTCGTGGCGGAGCCGTCCGCAGTGCCGTACACCGCGGCCAAGCACGGTGTCGCCGGGCTGACGAAGGCCGCCGCCGCGGGCTATGCCGCGCAGGGAGTACGGGTCAACTCGGTGCACCCGGGCTACATCGAGACGCCCCTGCTCGCGAACATGCCGAAGGAGGTGCACGACGGCCTCATCGCGAAGCACCCGGCCGGCCGCCTGGGCACGGCCGACGAGGTCGCCGCCGTGATCGGCTTCCTGCTCTCGGATGCCGCGTCGTTCGTCACCGGCTCGCAGTACACCATCGACGGCGGCTACACGGCGATCTGACCTCGCTCGCAGGGGCGTCCGTAGACTTGGGGCACCGCATCGAAAGAAGGCACCTCATGGCACAGCCGCACATGAACGTCGAGTCGTTCAACCTCGATCACCGCACGGTGGCAGCCCCCTACGTGCGTCTCGCCGACCACAAAGAGCTCCCGCACGGCGACGTCCTCGACAAGTACGACGTCCGCTTCACGCAGCCGAACAAAGCCCACCTCGAGATGAAGGCCGTGCACTCCATCGAGCACCTCTTCGCCGAGAAGAGCCGCAACCACTCGTCGCAGGTCATCGACTTCTCGCCGATGGGGTGCCAGACCGGCTTCTACCTGATCCTGCAGGGGGCGCCGAGCTACGACGAGGTGCTCGACCTGATCGACAAGACCATGAACGACATCCTCATGGCCGACGAGGTCCCCGCAGCCAACGAGGTGCAGTGCGGCTGGGGTGCGAACCACTCGCTCGAAGACGCTCAGGCCGCCGTCCGCACGTTCCTCGACGACCGCGCGGAATGGTCCGTCGTCTCCGCATGACGCCTCCTGAAGCCGTCGTCATCGTGGCGATGGACGACGAGTCGCTGCCGTTCCTCGAGCGGTCGGTCGACGTCTCCGAGCCGTGGAAGGTCGGAAACGCGCGCCTGCAGTCCATGACGCTGGCCGGGCATCCCATCGTCCTGGTCATGAGCGGCATCGGGCTCGTCAACGCGGCCGGAGCCACTACGACGACCCTGCTCAGCGAGGGCCTCGTCGGTTCGGCGCCGCTGGTGATCAGCGCGGGCACCGCCGGGGGAGTGGGCGAGGGGGTCCACGTCGGCGAGGTCGTCGTGGGTTCCAGCTACATCAACATCGACGCCGACGCGCGGGTCTTCGGCTACGAGCTGGGGCAGGTGCCGGGCATGCCCGCCGCCTACTTCGGCGACTCGAAGCTGCTCGAGGCCGTCCCCGCCGCCGCCGCCCTCCCCGACGGCACGCCGTTCACGGTGGCCCGCGGCCTGATGGTGTCCAGCTACGCGTTCGTCGACGCCGACCGGGTGCCCCGCATCCGCTCGGAGTTCCCCGCCGCGCGCTCCACCGACATGGAGACCGTCGCGATCGCCCAGACCAGCCACGTCTTCGGCGTGCCGTTCGTCTCCGTCCGGGGCATCTCCGACCTCTGCGGCCCGTCCGCCGACGACGACCACCTGCGGCACGTCGACGACGCCTCCGACCGGTCGGCGATCGTCGTGGTCGAGCTGCTCGACGCGCTGGCTCGCTGAGCCCCGAGCCGCGCAGGGCTGCTTTGTGCGGCCGCGTGCAGCGAGCAGACGCACGAGCGCCCCGCCTCCCTCGAAGGGAGTCGGGGCGCCGGTGCAACGGGTCCGAATGACCTACTTGAAGACGTCCTTGACGTCCTCGCCGGTCTTCTTGACGCCGGCCTTGGCCTGGTCCGCCTTGCCCTCGGCTTCGAGGGAGTCGTTGTTCGTGACCTTGCCCACGGTCTCCTTGGCCTTGCCGGCCAGGTCTTCCGCGGCGTTCTTGATCTTGTCTGCTGCGCTCATCAGGAGCCTCCAATGCGAGTGTCGGTTGGTGCTTGCTACTGGTGGGACGCACCGAGCGCTCCAATCGTCACGGAATCCCCCGAAAAAAGTCGAGACCGGGTGCGGAGCATGATGGACGCATGACGAGAACCACCGACCTCGGCCGGTTCTTCGCGCTGCTCGACGGCATGCGCGAGACGACGCCCGACGACGCCGAGTTCCTCTTCGACCCGAACACCGACGACGGGGCGCTCCGCCGCGACAACCTGCGTCGCTACCTCGATCTGCTCGGAGCGCGCGGGTCCGGCGTGATGCTCGTCGCCGAGGCTCCCGGGCATCGGGGCACGAGCGTGACGGGGGTGCCGTTCATGAGCGTGCGCGAACTCGAAGCGACCCCGGGCCTCATCACGGGAGACGAGGCGGGCGACGGGTTCCGTCGACCCGCGCATCCCACGGCCCTCTGGGAGGCTTCGTCTCGAGTGGTCTGGGCCTCGCTCGCCCGGTGGCGGGGGCCGCTGCCGGTCTCGTGGCCGATCTACCCCAACCATCCGTTCGTCGCGGGCTCGCCCCTGACGAACCGGACGCCGCGACCCGCCGAGATCCGTGCCGGGACCCCGATCGCACTGGCTCTCGCAGAGGCCTTCGGCATCGAACGGATTGTGGCGGTCGGGCGGAAGTCGCAGGGGGCGCTCGCCTCGCAGGGGGTGGCGGCGGACGCGGTGCGGCATCCCGCGCAGGGCGGTGCCCGTCAGTTCGCGGAGGGGCTCGCCGCGCTGAACGAGGCGATGGCGTGATCCACGGCACCATCGACCTGCTGCTCGCGTCGCCGACGTCCCGCTACTCCGGCCGACCCTCCGACGGCCCGCAGCCGCCGCACGCCCCCGAGCTCTTCGACCGCATCGATCTCCGCGCAGGCCTCGGCGTGGTCGGCGACCGCTATTTCAACGCCCCGGCCCACCGCCGCGCGTCGGTGACGCTGTTCGCGGTCGAGTCCCTCGACGAGGTCCGCGGGATGCTCGGCCTCACCGCTCCTCTCGACCCGGCCCTCACCCGCCGCAATGTGATCACCCGCGGTCTCGACGTCGATGCGCTCGTGGGGCGGCGCTTCTCGCTGGACTCGGGGCAGGGGCCGGTCGTGTTGCAGGGGAACCGACCCGCCCACCCCTGCGCCTGGATGGACGAGGTGCTCGCGCCCGGAGCGTTCAAAGCGTTGCGGCGGCGCGGGGGAGTGCGGTGCGAGCCGCTGTCGGACGGGGTCCTGTCGCTCGGCCCGGTGACGCTCGAGCTGCTCGAGCCTGTGCCCGCCGCCGCGACGGACGTTTGAGTGCAGACGCGGGCGGCTGAGCGCCGGACTCCAGAACACGCCGCTCATCTTCTCGGCGGCCCGCAGCTTCTGGAGTCGCGCGCGGCAGCAGTGTGCGCCGACTCCCGTTTTCGCGGCTTCAGCGGAAAGTGAGCAGCGTGTTCTGGAGTTGCCGCGGGGGCTGAACGAGGCGCGGCTTCAGCGGAGCAGCTCCAGGCGCACACGCGGACGCCTGCGGCTAGGCGAGGCCGAGCTGCTGCAGGATCCCGAGCTGGTCGGTGGAGCCCCAGCGGTCGCTCGCCTTGCCGTCGCGGAAGCCGATGACCTGCACGTTCCGCACGGTGAAGCGCTTGCCCGTCGCGGGGTGGCCCTGGAAGTCGCCCGAGTGCGTGCCCGAGAGGTCCATGATCGTGATGTATTTGGTCGGCGTGACGATCTCCTCGAGCACGTTCCGCTCGAGGTCGGTGAACGACTTGCCGAACTGCTCCCAGAACCACGCGATGCCGCCGCCGCCCGCGGGCTGGCCCTCGGCGGGGTCGTGATCGGTGAAGTCGGGGGTGAAGCGCTCTTCGACGGGCTTGTCCATGTCGCGCATCAGTTCGAGCGCGTCCAGGACGGCCTGGGCGCCTTCGGTCTTCTCGCTGGCCATAGGGGTCTCCTGCTCCGGCCGCTCGGGTGCGGCACCGCTCCTGTCTACGCGCGAGCCGGAAGCCGTCGCTCAGCCGCGGGTCGGAGCCAGCGCCTCGAAGTCGACCGCCGCCGTCTCGACGATGCCCGCCTCGCGGCCGGGCGCCGTCTGGTACTGCCAGTAGAGGTTGGTGTGCGCGACGACGAGATCGGGGGTCGGGGCCCCGTACGCGCTCAGGTCTTCGGTGGTGTGCGCGTCGGAGACGAGCGTGGCGTCGTACCCGCGCACGAACGCCCCGTGAAGCGTCGATCGGATGCAGGCGTCCGTCTGAGCCCCGGCGACGACCAGGCGCCCGACCCCCTGCGAAGCCAGCACCGCTTCGAGGTCGGTGCCTTCGAACGAATCGCCGTAGAGCTTGCGGACCACGGGCTCGCCGTCGCCGATCGTCAACTCCGGGATGTACTGCCACGCCTCACTCTCGAGGGGCAGCTCGTCGGAGGAGTGCTGCACCCACACGACCGGAACGTGGGATGCACGGGCCCGCTCGACGAGGAGTGCGATGTTCGCGACCACCGCGTCGCGCTCGTACGCCTCGGCCATGACGCCGTTCTGCACGTCGATCACGACGAGCGCCGTCTGCGGGCGATCCGTCAGAGTCGTCATAGTGCCTCCAGGTCGGTGCAGTCCTCCAGGTCGGTCGACTCGCAGCCCTGATCCGTGCTCACCGCGAGGCGACCGCCCTGGAGGGGACTTTCGCGCGACGGGTCCGGGTCGTGAATCGAACTTTACCCGCGAAACGTACCGGCGCAAACGTTTTGGTTCGGTCCCCCGCGAATCGTTATGAACGGACCGTTCCGCTCACGAGGAGAGCTGTCGATCGGCCACCTGCTGGGCGACGTCGTGGAGCTTCATGCCACGCCGACGCGCCTCCGTGCGGAGCACCTCGAAGGCCTCCTTCACGCTGATCTGGAGTTCGTTCGCGAGGGCGCCTTTGGCCTGCTCGAGCACGATTCGGCTGTCGAGCGCGGCCTGCAACTGTTCGGCCAGTCGTGCGTGCTTGGCGAGTGCATCCTGTTGGAGGATTCCGATCGTCGCCGTCTGGGCCAGGGCCCGAGCGATGTTCGACTGGTGCTCGTCGAGACGGCCGCCCTCTTTCGAGAACAGGTTCAGCGACCCGATCGTGGTCCCCCGCACGCGGAGGGGGACGGCGTGGGCGGAGACGAAGCCGGCTGCGATAGCGGTGGCGCAGAACGCCGGCCACTCCTCGGCGCGGTGGGCGATGTCGTCGACGTCGACGACCTGCCCCGTGCGGAAGGCGTCGAAACAGGGGCCCTCGCTCGTGCCGAGCTGGGCATCTTCGACCGCCTTGCTGTTCTCGCCGGTGGACGCGACGACGTGGAGTTCGCCTGCGGCATCGGCCAGGAGGATGCCGGCTGCGCAGGCCCCGGTGAACTGCACGGCGGCGTCGACAAGGAGAGTGAGAGTGTCGATGACTCCGTGGCCGTCTTCGAGAGTGTCGGCCAGAGCCACGAATACGTCGGCAAGCTGCTTTTCGCGCCAGTCCCCGTCGGTCATGCTCCGAATTTACCGAATTACCTCGGGCACGATCGACTTCGGACAAGGGGTTGAAAGGCGGCAGTTCGCTTCGTGGCCAGACGAGCTTGGTCGGTTCGGCGACGAGTGTTTGACTTCTGGCACCGGCACAGCGGACCGAAGACATCGGGCGACGAGCCGGGGGTGGGGCGGTGCAGGAGTGAGCGGCACGTCCCCCGACCCCGGCTCCGAGTCCGACTGGGTCGACACGACCTGGGCGGAGTTCTTCGGCCCGCTCGACCCCGCCCTGCTCTTCGAATGCACGGCGACGATCCACGGTCGGCAGAACGCCGTGTTCGTCTACCCGCACGAGATCGTCGTCGAGGGGCCCGAGATCGCCGAACACCGGCGGAGCATCCCCCTCGCCGAGGTCGCCCGGTGGTGGCTCGTCGACGAGCCGGGGGCCGTCGTGGTGACCTTCCGCAACGGGCACGACTCGGCGGCTCGAGTGCCCAGGGTCTTCCGGCCCGCCCTCGAAACCGCTCTCGGCAAGGTCCTCGGACCACCCCGCTATCCAGAGGACGCATTCTCAGGAGCATCCGAGGCGGAGTCCGTGTCAAGATCAGCCCGTGTCGATCGATAATGACCCGTTCATCCACTCCGAGATCGCCGGTCGCGACCTCGACCAGGCGCGGGCCATGTACGAGGAGAGCTACAACGGCGCCGGCTTCACCACCGAGCTGACCGACACCGACTTCGCGTACCGCTACACGATCACCGGCGACAACGAGATGACCCTGCGGTCGTCGATGTTCCTCGGCTCGGTGCAGGGGGCCATCCAGCCGGAGAACGAGTACGTCGTCTCGTGGATCACAGGGGGCGCGGGCGTGTACGACGTCGGCGGCGACGAGCTGCCACTCCAGATCGGCAAGCCCGCCATGTTCCCGACCGGCAAGCAGTTCGCCTTCGAGTTCACCGACTACCGCCAGAACCTGGTCCACTTCAATGCCGGATACCTCGAGCGCATCGCCGCCGAAGAAGAGGGCACTCTGCCCGGCGGCCTCACCTTCGACCACACCGCGATCCCCGACGACGAGGCCCTGCGGCAGTGGCGCAACACCATCGCGCGCGTCGCGAAGACCGTGCTGACCGGCGAGACCACCACGCTCGCCCGCGCCGAGGTCAACCGCGAGGCCGCCGCGAGCCTCCTGCGCACGTTCAAGCACGCCGGGCCGCCGCTGCCCGAGGCCCTGCTCGCTCCCCGGAACGCCCGCCTGCGGCACGCCGTCGAGTTCATGCACTCGCACGCTCACCTGCCGATCACTCCGACCGAGATCGCCGACGACGCGGGCCTCAGCCTCCGCGGCCTCCAGGTCGCCTTCAGCCGGCACCTCGACGTCACGCCGACCGACTACCTCCGCGGCATCCGCTACGAGCGGGCCCGCGACGACCTGCGCAACCTCGGGCCCCGCGACACCACCGTGGCGGCCATCGCGGCCCGGTGGGGCTTCGCGCATCCCGGCCGGTTCGCCACCGGGTACGCGAGGCGGTTCGGCGAGAGCCCCTCGGTCACACTGCAGCGCTGAGCGGGGCGGGGCCGGGGGAGCGCGCAACGTCTGGGTCGCCGGGTGACCGGCCCCGTGCATCCCCGATCTCGCCGCACTATGCTGTGCTGGTCATGTCCGATCATGACCAGCACGCGCCCTGGGTGGCGGAGGTGGAGGCGACACGATGGCACCGCAGCACATCGTCGACGGGGCCGTTCCGAAGCACGAGCAGCTCCGGCAGATCCTCGGGGGGCTCATCACCGGCGGCCTGCAGCCGGGCGCCGCGATCCCCTCCGAGCGGCAGCTCATCACCGACTACGGGGTGAGCCGTATCACCGTGCGCGAGGCCGTCGGCCAGCTCGTCAACGAGGGCCGGCTGACCCGGGTGCGCGGCAAGGGCACCTTCGTGGCGCACCGGCCCGTGCAGTCCACCCTCCACCTCGCGTCGTTCACCGAAGAGATGCGAGGCCTCGGCCACGTGCCCACCACCATCGTGCTGGTCCGCACAGAAGAGGGTCTGCCCGAGGCGACGGCTGCCGCCTTGAATCGAGCGCGGGATGCCCGGGGCTACCACGTCAAGCGGCTCCGGCTTGCCGACGGCGTCCCGATCTCGATCGACGACGCCTGGTTCGCCGCCGACGCGTTCCCCGGGCTCCTCGAGCACGACCTGGCCGGCTCGATCTACTCGCTGGCCGCCGACCACTACCGCGACCCCATCGTGCGCGCGCACCAGACGGTGGCCGCCGAGGCCGCTCCGGACGACGTCGCGACCCTGCTCGGCACCCGGACCCACTCGCCGGTGCTGCTGTTCGACCGCGTCTCGTACACAGCCGACCGACCCGTGGAGCACACGGTGAGCTGGTACCGCAGCGACCGCTACCGGGTGCAGATGGAGGTGACTGCGGGCACCTAACCCGCGCTGGCGGTTACGGTTGTTGATCGGTCAGACGGCGTAGAGCTCGTCGCCCTCGGCGACCTCGCGGCCGACGGAGCCCTGGGCGACCGAGCCGGGCGCCGAGCCGAGGATCAGCACCGGGCACACGGCGGAGTACCCCGCCGCGGCGATGGCCACCGGGTCGAACCGGACAACCGCATCGCCCGCTTTCACGGCGGAGCCCTCCTCGACGAGCAGCTCGAAGCCGGCTCCCGCGAGCTTGACGGTGTCGATGCCGACATGGACGAGCAGCTCGGTGCCGTCGTCGCCCAGCATCGCGAACGCATGCGGGTGCAGCTTGACGATGATGCCGGCCAGCGGGGCGACCGCCGTCACCGAGGTGGCGTCGGCCGGCGGTACGACGGCCACCCCGGCCCCCACGAGTTCTTGAGCGAAGACGGGATCGGGCACGTCGGCGAGCGCGACGACGCGACCGGCGAAGGGCGTGAGGACGCTCGTCACAGCAGGTCGTCGATGTCTTGGGCGAGGTTGTCGGCCTCCGGCCCCACGATGACCTGGATTCCCGTGCCGATCGCGACGACCGCGATCGCGCCGGCGGCCTTGAGTGCCGCCTGATCGACGAGGCCCGGGTCGACGACCTCGGTGCGGAGGCGGGTGATGCAGCCCTCGACCTCCTCGATGTTGTCGGCGCCGCCGAGGGCCGCGATGATGTCTTCCGCTTTCGACATGTTTCCTCCTGGTTTCGTTTCGCACGATCCGGTTGACACGAGCGTGAGGCTCGGTCGAGACTGACCACTGGTCATGACCGGACAGGACCGCGACCGTTCCCTGGACAGTACTCGGGCAGCGCGTCTCGCTCAAGCCCGGAGCTCCACCCAACGACGAGAGGATCCACCATGAGCACCACAGTCGAGTCGAGCACGGAGGCGGTCGCCCAGCCGCCGAAGAAGCAGAGTCGGGCGTTCGCGAACCTGCAACGCCTCGGCCGCAGCCTCATGCTCCCCATCGCGGTCCTCCCGGCCGCGGGCATCCTGCTCCGCCTCGGCCAGACGGACCTGCTCGGGGCGATCCCCGGCTTCGGCCAGTGGGCGGCGGTCATCTCCGCCGCGGGCAACGGCGTGTTCACCTGGCTGCCGCTGATCTTCGCCGTCGGTATCGCGATCGGCTGGGCGAAGAAGTCCGACGGCTCGACCGCCCTCGCCGCGGTCGTCGGCTACATGGTCGTCTACACGGTGTTCCAGGCCATGTCGCCGATCGTGCTCGGCACCAAGGCGAACGCCGCGGGCACCGTGCCGACCATCAACTTCGGGGTGCTCGGCGGCATCGTCATGGGCCTCGTCTCGGCCGTCCTCTGGCAGCGCTTCCACCGCACGAAGCTGCCCGACTTCATCGGCTTCTTCTCCGGTCGGCGCCTGGTGCCGATCCTCACCGCCGTGTCGGGTCTCATCATCGGCATTGCCATGGCCTACGTCTACATCCCGTTCAACGCGGCGATCACCTGGATCGGCGAGACCGCGGCGACCAACTCGGTCGTCGGCGGTGGCATCTACGGCCTCGCGAACCGCCTCCTCATTCCCACGGGTCTCCACCAGATCCTCAACTCGGTCGTCTGGTTCATCGTCGGCGACTACAAGGGCGCCCACGGCGACCTGAACCGCTTCTTCGCCGGCGACCCGCACGCGGGCATCTTCATGACCGGCTTCTTCCCGATCATGATGTTCGGCCTGCCGGGCGCCGCCCTCGCGATCTGGCGCACCGCGAACCCCAAGCGCCGCAAGCTCATCGGCGGCATCATGCTCTCGGCAGCCCTGACCTCGTTCGTCACCGGCATCACCGAGCCGCTCGAGTACTCGTTCATGTTCGTCGCGTGGCCGCTCTACATCATCCACGCGGTGCTCACCGGCACGTCGTTGGCCCTGGTGAACGCCCTCGGAATCCACGACGGCTTCACGTTCTCCGCCGGAGCGATCGACTACGTGTTGAACTTCGGCAAGGCGCAGAAGGCCATCTGGCTGATCCCGATCGGCATCGGGTACGGGTTGATCTACTACTTCCTGTTCACGTTCGTGATCAAACGCTGGAACCTCCGCACCCCGGGCCGCGAACCCGAGGGCGAGAGCGCCGAGTCGGTCGAAGAGGCGACCAAGGCCTGAGACGGGGGATGCGCGGCGGCGGCCTCGTCGGCTGCCGCGCTCTCGCCTCGTTCCTGAGGCCCGGCCTCTGCCCCTCGCCCTTCCGCCCCCGACCCTCGGCCCCCGGCCCCCGGCCCCCGGCCCTCGACCTTCCGCCCGGCCCCCCGTCGAATCGGCACGATCCCCCCGTCGGGCAGGAGGGCTTCCGCCGATTCTGAGGGGGCCACCGCCTCACCCCCGTCGAAACGGCACGATCCCCCCGACTGGCAGTGGGGCCTCCGCCGATTCTTCGGGGGCGGCGGGCGGGGGATGCACGGCGGCGGCCAGCTAGCCTCGGGCTATGACGCCTGCGCCCGAGCACACCTTCCGCGGTCTCGAGTTGGGCGACCTCGGCCGGGTCTTCCGGGCCGAGGCCGCCTACATGCAGCAGTTCGAGCCGGAGTCGTTCGAGAAGTGGCTGCACGCCGCCGACCGCCAGCTCGACCTCTGGACCTCGAACGCCGACCGCGCCCGCGTGCTCCTCGTCGACGGCGCCTTCGCCGGCTACGAGCTCTGGACCGCCACCCCGGACGGCGCCACCCTCGTCACCATCAACGTCGACGAGGCGTTCCGGGGGAAGGGCCTCGGCCGCGCCCTCCTCGACCGGTTCACGCGGGATGCCCGGGCCGCCGGCCACCGGAGGCTCCACCTCGGCGTCCACACGACGAACCCCGCCGGCAGGCTGTACCTGGGGGCGGGGTTCGAGGTCACGGGCACCGACGGCGACTACGTGCTGATGGCGAAGTCGCTGGGCTGAGGCCGTGAAGAGGATGCGCCTCCCGGTTCGGGCCGGGAGGCGCATCCCCCGCTTGTGCGGGTCTTTCCGGGGCGCTGGTTACGCGGCGACGGTCTCGCTGGTCGCGGCGACGAGCTTGTCGACGACGTCGGCGAGCTGGCCGACGACCTCGGCGTCGTCCTTCGGGTGGGTCTCGGCGAAGCGCACGACGGATCCGGGGATCGAGAGCTTCACGTCGTCGAGCACCTTGGCGCCGGTGATGCCGAAGGCCTTGCGGGTCTCGTCCTGAGCCCACACGCCGCCGAACTGGCCGAACGCGGAGCCGATGACGGCGAGGGGCTTGCCGACGATGGTGGACTCGCCGAAGGGACGCGAGGCCCAGTCGATGGCGTTCTTGAGGCTCGCGGGAATCGTGCCATTGTGCTCGGGGGTGATCACGAGGATCGCGTCGGAGTCGGCGATCGCCGAGCGGAGCTTGGCGGCGCCCTCGGGAACGGAGCCCTCGACGTCGATGTCCTCGTTGTAGAACGGGATGTGGCCGAGGCCCTCGTGGATGGTCAGCGTGACGCCCTCGGGGGCGATCTGCGCGGCGGCCTCGGCGAGCTGGCGGTTGGTGCTGGCGGCGCGAAGGCTGCCGACGAGGACGAGGATCGAGGAATCGGACATGGTTCTCCTTGTGTGACGTGTGAGGCGGGCCGACTGATCGCCGGCGCAAAAGTAGATACAAACGCATAAGCATCGGCGGGCTCCAGGTATTCCCGTCTTTTCTCGGGCGCCGCGGTCTTGTTCTCGGGAACCGCGGTCTCATCCCGGGGCGCCGCGGTCTTGTCCCGGACGCACCGCCGACCGTAGGGTGGCCCGATGACGACGACGGTCAGGGAGTTCCAGGTCACGTTCGACTGCGCGGATCCCGCGCGGGTGTCGCAGTTCTGGTGCGCGGCACTGGGCTACGTCCTGCCCTCGCCCCCGCCGGGCTTCGAGTCGTGGGACGCGTTCGAGGCCGGCCTCCCCGTCGAACAGCGGGGCTCCGCGTCCGCCTGCCAGGACCCGAACGGTGTCGGTCCGCGCCTGTTCTTCCAACGCGTGCCGGAGGGCAAGGTGGTCAAGAACCGGGTGCACCTCGACATCCGCGTGGGCACCGGGCTGACGGGGGATGCACGGCTCGCCGCCCTCGAGGCCGAAGGTTCTCGCCTGCAGGAGCTCGGCGCGACCCGCTTCCGACTCCTGCCCGCCGACGGCATCAACGAGTCCTGCCTCGTGATGCAGGACGTCGAGGGCAACGAGTTCTGCCTGGACTGAGCTGCGGCACAGGCCCTCGCTTGCGGCGAGCGATCTAGTCCGCGGACTGGATCGTATGCCGCAAGCGAGGTGCCGGACGCTGAGGGCGGGACGCAGCGGGCACGACGCAGCACGACACAATGGGGGGATGACGGCGGAGAGCGGGGCACGCGGGGGCTCCCGGGGCGGCGAGACCCCGGCCGGGGCATCCCCCGCTCGCGTCACCATGGAGGACGTGGCCCGCCGCGCCGGAGTCTCCCGCTCGCTCGTGTCGATCGCCTACCGCGGCGTGCCCGGGGTCAGCGACGAGACCCGGGACGCGATCTTCGAGGCGGCCCGAGCCATCGGCTACACCCCGAACTCGATCGCGTCGCGCCTGGCCAGCCGCAACCGCGAGTCGGTCGGCTTCTACCTGCTCGACCTCCGCAACAGCGTCTACGTGGACGTGTTCGACGGCGTGCGCGAGGTCACCGGCGAGCGCGGCACCACCGTGGTCCTCGGCGTGGGGGAGACCCACGGCTCGGAAGACCGCGCCGGCCTCACCGCCCTGATGAGCTCGCAGGCCGACGTCATCATCGCCACCGGTCTGCTGCTGCCCGACGCCGAGATCCTCGAGCTCTCGCGCCAGCGACCGCTCGTCAGCGTCACGCGGCAGGTGCCCGGGGTCGACAGCGTCTCGTCCGACGACGAGGCGGGCGCCACCCTCGTCACCGAACACCTCCTCGCCCTCGGACACCGCCGGATCGCCCACCTCGCCGCCCCCGACATCGGCGGCCGCTCCCCTCGCGCGGACGCCTACGCTCGCACGATGCGAAAGGCGGGGCTGGAACCGAGGATGCTCACCGCCGGCTTCACACAAAGCTCAGCCTCGGCCGCGGCACGCTCCCTCCTGTCCTCCCCTGCCCCCGGCGAGCGTCCGACGGCGATCTTCGCCACCAACGACGTCACGGCCCTCGGTGTGATCGAGGCCGCCCACGAGCTGGGGCTGCGCATCCCCCGCGACCTGTCCGTCGCCGGGTACGACGACACGGCCGCCGCCGCCCTCGCGCCCATCTCGTTGACGTCGGTCGATCAGGATGCGCGGTCCCTCGGTCGTCTCGCGGCCTCCGCGGCGTTCGCCCGCCTGGCCTCGCCTTCGGCCCCGGTGGTCGCGCGGGTGCAGCAGCCGACCCTGCGCCCCCGGCGTTCGACGGCGCCGCCGCCCTCGGCGGCCTGACTGCGGCTGCGCTCTGCCCCGGCGTTGCGGGGGCCCGGCCCCGGTCCGCGTTCCCGTTCCCGTTCCCGTTCCCACGTTTCAGGGCTGCACGCGCACCCCCGTCCCGCGGAGCCGCACCCCGGCCCCGCACAAGCGCACCCCGGCCCCGCACACGCGCACCCCTGCCCCGCGGAGCCGCACCCCGGCGGCACGTCCCGCCCCCTCGTCGACCAGGGGTCCGGTGCGGCGAGAGGGGTGCAGGTCACGGCAGCCCGGGCGCGCCAACGCAGGGCCCCGCCGCACGACCCCGCCGCGACGAACCAACCGGCTGGCGGCGGCGGACGACAACGGCTATCGTGGTCGACTAGAGCGCTCTAGTACGAGAGCCACAGACTTCGAAGAAGGACGACGATGACCACTTCCACCCCCGCAGCAGCCCCGCGCACCCTCGGCGTCGGCCTCATCAGCGTCGGCTGGATGGGCCGGCTGCACACCCGCGCTTACAAGGGCATCGCCGAGCGGTACCCCGAGCTGAACGTGAGGACGCGCCTCGTGGTCGCCGCCGACCCTGTTCCCGCCAGCCAAGCCGAGGCCGTGAACCTGCTCGGCTACGAGCGGGCCGTCGCCGACTACCACGAGGTGCTCGCCGATCCCGAGGTCGACGTCGTGTCGATCTGCGCGCCGAACTTCCTGCACAAGGAGATGGCGCTGGCCGCCGCCGCCGCAGGCAAGCCGTTCTGGATCGAGAAGCCCATGGGCCGGTCCGCCGCCGAGAGCGCCGAGATCGCGGCAGCCGTCGCCGCGGCGGAGCTCGTCACCGCGGTCGGCTTCAACTACCGGCACGCTCCTGCGGTGGAGAAGGCGCGCGACCTGATCCGTTCGGGCGCGCTCGGCCGGGTCACGAACGTGCGCGGCGCGTTCTTCGCCGACTACTCGTCCGACCCTGCCGGCGCGCTGA
Organism: Frondihabitans cladoniiphilus; assembly: GCF_039544345.1. NCBI lineage: Bacteria > Bacillati > Actinomycetota > Actinomycetes > Micrococcales > Microbacteriaceae > Frondihabitans > Frondihabitans cladoniiphilus. The sequence continues at coordinate 569,106 of NZ_BAABLM010000003.1, read as the reverse complement.
CCTGGCGCTTCATCCGCGAACGTGCGGGCAGCGGCGTGCTCGGCGACCTGCTGTCCCACGGCCTCGACCTGGCGCAGTACCTCGTCGGGCGAATCGGCAGCGCCACCTCGCTCACCGAGACGTTCATCACCGAGAGGGCCAAGCCGTCCGGCGCGGCAGCCAGCCACTTCAGCCGCGCCGAGGGCACGCCCGAGCCGGTCGAGAACGAGGACTACGCAGCGCTTCTCATCCGCTTCGACAACGGAGCGGTCGGCACCTTCGAGTCGAGCCGCATCTCGATCGGGCCGCGCGCCGACTACTCGATCGAGGTCTACGGCACGAAGGGGTCGCTGCGCTGGAACTTCCAGCGCATGAACGAGCTCGAGGTCTGCCTCGGCACCGACGGTGGCGCCGCGGGTGCCACCGGCGCGGCTGCCTACGGCTACACGACCATGCTGACGAGCCCCGGCCACGGTGACTTCGGCCGCTTCCAGCCCGGAGGCGGCACCGGAATGGGCTTCGACGACCTCAAGACGATCGAAGCCGCGCAGTTCCTGTCGAGCGTGCTCACCGGCGAACAGCTCGCGCCCTCGGTCGCCGACGGGTGGGCGGCGGCGGAGATCGTCGCAGCCGCCGAGGCCTCGGCCGACGACCGGGCCTGGCACGACGTGAAGGTCGTCACGGGGCCGCTCACCTACGACCGGGTGTGACGAGAGCGGGGGATGCCCGGGCCCGCGCCTCGGGAGGGGCCGCGGCCGTGCATCCCCCGCTTCGTTCTCGGCATCAGCCCTGGTCGGTGGAGGTCTCGCGCTGCCGGGTGCTGCCGCTCAGGCCAGATCCACCGTCAGGTCGGTCGATGCCGCCGCCAGCGCCTCGGTCGCCGCCCAGCTCGCGAGCAGCGCCAACCCCTGCGCCGACTTCGATGCGGGTTCCGCGCCGTAGACCAGCAGGGTCAGCCCCTCGTCGGTCACCATCTGCAGCGCCTCGTAGTTGAGGTCGAGCTCGCCGACCACCGGGTGGTTCATGCGCTTCGTGCCCGACCGGTGCTGGTGGACGTCGTGCGCCGCCCAGCGGGTGCGGAACTCCTCGCTGCGGGTCGACAGCTCGCCGATCAGATCGGTCAGGCCTTTGTCGTAGGGGTTGCGGCCGGCCTCGGCACGAAGGGTGGCCACGGTGTCGTGCGCGATCTGCTTCCACTCGGGCCAGAAGTCGACGGCGCGCGGGTCGAGGAAGCAGAACCGCGCGGTGTTCGGCGGCGACAGCGGGCTCTCGAAGACCTGCGAGTAGAGGGCGCGCCCCAGTTGATTGGCGGCGAGCACGTCCATCCGGCCGTTCCGCACCCAGGCCGGAGCCGAGATCGAGTCGAGCAGGCGGAGCACTCCCGGACGCACCCGGCTGGCCGTCGGGCGGCGGCGGGCGTTGATGGAGGAGTTCGCGGTGCGGGCGAGGTCGAACAGGTGCGCCCGCTCGGTCTCGTCGAGCTGCAGGGCGCGGACGAGTGCCTCGAGCACTCCCTCCGAGACCCCGCTGAGGTTGCCGCGCTCGAGCCGGACGTAGTAGTCGACGCTCACGCCGGCCAACAGAGCGACCTCTTCACGCCGCAGCCCGGGGACGCGACGGGTGCCACCGAAGTCGGGCAGCCCCGCCTGCTGCGGTGTCAGGCGGGCGCGCCGGGTCGCCAGGAAGTCACGGATGTCGCTCTTGTTGTCCACCCCCTGACGGTACGTCACGCCGTGCGCCGAGCGGGAGGCCCTGCCGGTACCCGGTTGTTCACGTGCCGACGCCTGCGCCGACGCTTGCCCCGATGCCAGCCCGACGCCCGCGACACGCAACGACCAAGGAGGCCCTGCCAGTACCCGGAACACCAGGGACCCTCGCGCCCGCGCGGGATGCGGTTGGCTGGAGCCAACCCCTGGTTCTATCGAAAGGCACCCCCATGCGAGCAACCCTGATGTACGGCGCCGGAGACGTGCGCGTCGAGACCGTCGCCGATCCGAGCGTCCAGAAGCCGACCGACGCCCTCGTGCGCGTCGTCGCCGGCTGCATCTGCGGCAGCGACCTCTGGCCCTACGCCTCGAAGCCCGCCACCGAGAAGGGCTCGGCCATGGGGCACGAGTTCGTCGGCGTCGTCGAGGAGATCGGCACCGACGTCACCGGCGTCTCGGTCGGCGACTTCGTGATCGCGCCGTTCGTGTCGTCGGACGGCACCTGCGAGTTCTGCCAGGAGGGTCTCCAGACCTCCTGCCGCCACGGCGGCCACTGGGGCGGCACCGACGAGGACGGCGGCCAGGGCGAGAGGGTCCGCGTGCCGATGGCCGACGGCACCCTCGTCGTCGTTCCCGCCGGCTTCGACGAGAAGCTGATCCCGTCGCTCCTCAGCCTCTCCGACGTGATGTCGACCGGCTACCACGCCGCCGTCACCGCCGGTGTGAGCGAAGGACAGACCGTGGCCGTCATCGGCGACGGGGCCGTCGGGCTCTCCGCCGTGCTGTCGGCCAAGCTGCTCGGCGCATCGCGCATCATCCTGCTCGGCCGCCACACGAGCCGCACCGACCTGGGCCGCGAGTTCGGCGCCACCGACGTCGTCGCGGAGCGCGGCGACGAGGCCATCGCGAAGGTCAAGGAGCTCACGAACGGCGACGGCGTCCACGCCGTGCTCGAGGCCGTCGGCCTCGAGGACGCTCTCGTCACCGCGTTCGCCATCGCCCGCGCCGGCGGCACCGTCAGCCGCGTCGGTGCCCCTCAGTACACGACCGTGCCGTTCGGCCGCGACGAGTTCATGCGCAACATCACGCTCACCGGCGGTGTCGCCCCCGCGCGCGCCTACATCGACGTGCTGCTTCCGCTCGTGCTCGACGGCTCGATCGAGCCCGGCAAGGTGTTCGACCGCACGGTCGACCTCGACGGCGTGCCCGCGGGATACCAGGCGATGGCCGACCGCGAGGCGCTCAAGGTGCTGGTCCGCCCGTAGTCCTCGTCGGATGAGGGGCGGCCCGTGCATCCCCCGGCTCGCCTCTCCCGGATTTCACCGGAGAGAAGAAACGAAGAAGGAGTCCCCATGTCCACCTGGTTCATCACCGGCTGCTCGACCGGCCTCGGCCGCTCGCTCGCCGAAGCCGTCCTCGCCGCCGGCCACAACGCCGTCGTGACCGCCCGCGATGCCGCGACGGTGCAGGATCTCGTCGACGCGCATCCCACGTCGGCCCTGGCCGTTGCGCTCGACGTCACCGACGCCGCTCAGATCGCCGCCGCCGTCGAGGCCGCCGAAGAGCGGTTCGACGGCATCGACGTGCTCGTGAACAACGCCGGCTACGGATACCGCGCCGCGATCGAGGAGGGCGGAGCGGACGACGTGCAGAAGCTGTTCGACACGAACTTCTTCGGCGCCGTCGCCATGATCAAGGCCGTCCTGCCCGCCATGCGCGCCCGGAAGAGCGGCGCGATCGTGACGATCTCGTCGATCGGCGCCCGCATCTCGCCCGAGGGATCGGGCTACTACGCCGCGACCAAGGCGGCGCTCGAGGCGATGACGTTCTCGCTCCGCAAGGAGGTCGCGCCGCTCGGCATCACGGCCATGACCGTCGAGCCGGGCGGGTTCCGCACCGACTTCGCCGGCCGCTCGCTGACCCAGTCGGCCGAGGCCATCGCCGACTACGCCGACACCGCGGGCAAGCGCCGCATCGAGGCGGGCACGGGCCACGGCACGCAGCCGGGCGACCCCGCGAAGGCCGCGACCGCGATCATCGCGGCGGTTGAGAGCGACGCCACGCCGAGCATCCTCCTTCTCGGGCGGGATGCCCTGCAGGGCTTCCGGGGAACGCTCGACTCGCTCCGCTCCGAGACCGACGCGTGGGCTTCGACGTCCGAGGACACCGGCTTCGACGCCTGAGCCGCTGCGGGCCCTGCTCGTGCGGAGCCCGCCGCCGCCACACGTATGACGGACTGTTCCCCGTGCCGCGGCACGGGGAACAGTCCGTCAGACGGTGCGCGGCAACCGCGCCCGGTGCGAGCTCAGTCTTCCGGGATCGTGAAGATCTTCTCCGGCGGACGCACCTCGTCGGGCTCCGGGCCCGAGCGCTTGCCGAGGTCGAGCGCGTCGATGGCGGCGAGCTCCTCGGCGGTCAGCTCGAAGTCGAACACGTCGAAGTTCTCCGCGATGCGGCCGGGATGCACGGACTTCGGGATCGCGCTGCGCCCCTCCTGCAGGTGCCAACGGATCATGACCTGAGCGTTCGACTTGCCGTGGCCGTCGCCGATCGCCTTGATCGTCTCGTCGGTCAGGGGGTTCTTGTGCCCCTCGTTGTCGTAGCCGGGGTAGAACGTGATGCCGCCGATGGGCGACCAGGCCTGCGTGACGATGCCCAGGTCGGTATCGGCCTGCTCGTTGTCGCGCTGAGCGAAGTAGGGGTGGAGCTCGATCTGGTTGACGGCCGGGACGACGCTGCGCTCCTGGAGGAGGTCGTCGAGGTGCTTCTTCTTGAAGTTCGAGACGCCGATCGAGCGGACCTTGCCGTCGGCGAGCAGGGTCTCGAGCGCACGGTAGGCCTCGAGGGTCGTGTCGAAGAGCCAGGGTGCCGGCTGGTGGAGGATCAGCAGGTCGATGTGCTCGACGCCGAGCTTCTTCGCGGCGATGTCGAAGGCGTGGAGGGTCTCGTCGTAGCCGTACTGGCTGATCCAGACCTTCGTCTCGATGAAGATCTCGTCGCGGTCGACACCCGAGGCGCGGATGCCCTCGCCGACCTGGCGCTCGTTGCGGTACGCCGCTGCCGTGTCGATGTGGCGGTAGCCGGTGCGCAGGGCCGTCTCGACGGCCGCGGCCGTGTCCTCGGCCGAGCTCTGGAAGACGCCGAGCCCGAGGGCGGGCATGGTGACGCCGTTGTTGAGGGTGAGGAGTTCTGTCATGCCCCGAGGCTAGGCCCGTGCATCCCCCCGTCGAGAAGGCCTGTCAGTACCTGCTTCGCCAGTACCTCCCTCGTCTGAATAGGCTGGGCGGGACCTCGAAGGACGGCACGACATGACCCTCATCGACAACGGCATCTACGTCGACGGCAGCCGGGTGGAGACCCCGGCCGATCTGCACCGCACCTACGAGTCCCTCGCCGAGACGCAGGGGCTGGCCTGGATCGGCCTCTACCAACCGAGCGACGGCGAGCTGACGAGCGTCGCGACGGAGTTCGACCTGCACCCGCTCGCCGTCGAGGACGCCGAGAAGGGCCACCAGCGGCCCAAGCTCGAGCGCTACGGCGACACCCTCTTCGCCGTGCTGCGGCCCGCCTGGTACGACGACGCCGACGAGCAGGTCGACTTCGGCGAGATCCACCTCTTCACCGGCCGGGGATTCGTGGTGACGGTGCGGCACGCGGCCAAGCCGAACCTCGCCGAGGTCCGGCGGCGGCTCGAGGGCGATCCGGAGTTCCTCGCCCTGGGCTCGGAGGCCGTCATGACCGCCGTGTTCGACGACGTGGTCGACGGGTACGCGCCCGTCGCCGCCGGGCTCGAGAACGACGTGGACGAGATCGAGGACCAGCTGTTCGGCGGCAAAGTCGACACGAAGCTCTCGCAACGCATCTACCAGTTGCTGTCGCAGGTCATCGCGTTCCAGCGGGCGATCGGACCCCTGCCCGACATGCTCAAGGCCCTGCTGCGCGGCACCTCGAAGTACGGCACCAACGAAGAGGTCGAGAACCGACTGCGCAACGTCTACGACCACTCGATCCGCATCACCGAGCGCGTCGACACCCTGCGCACCCTGCTCGACAGCGCGCTGACCGTGCACTCGACGCTCGTGTCGCTGGAGCAGAACGACGCCATGCGACGCATGTCGAGCGCGAGCCTCGCACAGGGGGAGGAGAGCCGCCGTCTCGCGAAGGAGACCATCGAGCAGGGCGAGGAGGTCAAAAAGATCTCGTCCTGGGCGGCCATCCTCTTCACCCCCACGCTGATCGCCTCGATCTACGGCATGAACTTCGACGACATGCCCGAGCTGCACTGGCGCTTCGGCTACCCGTTCGCGCTGGTGCTGATGTTCGGGCTCGGATTCGGGCTCTGGGGCATCTTCAAGCGGCGGCACTGGCTGTAGCGGCGCTGCGGCAGCAGCCCGCGGTCACTCGCCCGTGGTGGTCCCGCGGCTCAGCTCGATGATCTCGCTGCGGTGGGTGCGGTACGTCGCCGCCGCCACGTACCCCGCCGTGCGGAGGCCGTCGAGCCCGTAGTCGTCGACGTGCGTCGGCGTCCGGTACTCGATCAGCCACACTGTCGGGTACTCCGTCAGTCGCTGCTGCACCACCGCGCTCGAGACGCGGTAGGCGATGTCGTGCCAGCTCGTCGACTCCCAGTACGGCGTCTTCAGACCGATGTCGGCAAGGCCCGCGAAGCCCGCCGCATAGGTCCGGTAGGCGAGCCGGGGGTTACGCGACGGCCGGACGTCCTCGTCGAACAGCACCGCCTGGCCGGGCCGCGCATGCGCCTTCATCGTCGCGCTGATCTCGGCCCAGTCGCTCGAGTTCTGCGCGTAGGGCGTGCGCTGCGCGAGATAGACGGGGATGCACAGCACCACGATCAGCGCCGTGACCAGCCCGGCCACCACCGTCCGCCTGCCGCGGGTCGCCCCGGTGAACCGCCGCCACGGCAGCGACACCAGTCGGTCGATCCCCACGGCCACCGCCAGCGCGGCCCCCGGTGCTGACATCGAGACGTAGCGGGCGGAGAAGTCCGCCACCACCAGGTTGGAGAGCAGGAGGAGCGCGGCGGGGACGAGGAGCGCGGCGAAGGCGACGACCTCGACGGACGGGGCGGCGGGGATGCTCGACGCCCGTTCCACGGACGACGCGAGCCGTGCATCCCCCGTTTGTTCGCGCCCCTCGCGCCACCGGCGCCACCGGCGCACGACCCAGGTGACCGCGGCGACGAGCACGAGCGCCCAGGCCACGACCGCGACCTTGCCGTCGCCGAACCAGAGTCCGGCGAACAGCGTGTCGAAGCTCGTGGTGCTCCGGTCGGCGAGGAAGGCGACCTGCTGCCGTTCGAGGAGGTCGAAGACGACGACGGGGGCGGCTGCGACGATGCCGAGCGCCGTGGCGAGGGCCCAGCGCTTCCAGACACGGCGGGAAGCACGCGACGTCGCCAGCACGATCGCGTGGACGACGACGAACAGGCCGAGGTATAGGAAGACGTAGACGCCGAGGGCGGTGAGGGCTCCGTAGACCACCCACCAGCCGGCGGCTCGTCGGCGGCCCCGCATCAGGTCGACGAGCAGCACCAGGGCCCAGGCGGCGATCGCGGCGTCGAAGGCGTACGCCCGCGCCTCGCCGCCCATGTAGGTCACCCGCGGCAGCAGGCAGTAGACGACTCCGGCGATCACGGCCGTGCGAGGCCCCGCCAGGCGCTCGGCGAGCAGCACCACAGCGACGGTGCCGAGACCGACCGCGACGGCCGACGGGAACCGGACCGAGAAGGGGGATGCCCCGAACAGGTCGACCCAGAGGTGCAGGGCGAAGTAGTACGTGCCGTGGACGGCGTCGACGTGCGCGAGCTCGGTGAAGAGCGACGGGATCGAGCGCTTCGCCGAGAGGACGCTCGCGGCCTCGTCGCCCCAGAGCGACGGGATCCAGGAGCCCCAGACGGCGAGCAGCAGGCCGATCGCGCCGAGCGCCCACGGGACGGCGCGGGGCAGGCGTCCGCTGTGGAGCGGGGCGTCAGGGCGTGGCACGGTTCGAGTGAAGCGCACCTCTTCGAAGAATTCTCTGAGAAGCCGGGAGCGCTAGTGCTCCTCGGGCGCCTGCTCCAGGAGCCGCGCCTCCTCGGCGTCGAGCCGGCCCTGCACCTGCCGCAGCACCGTGTCGTCGATGTCGCCGTCGTCGCGCATGCGGATCACTGTCGCGGACTTCTGCCGGATCAATGCGAGCTTCAGTTGCACGGCCGCGTCGTGGCCCTGCACGACGGGGTGGTTCTCCTCCTCGGAGCGCCTCGCGTCGAGCAGTTCCAGCCGCCGGTTGTAGTCGTCGCGGACCCGGTCTACGACCTCGTCCGAGACGCCGGCGTCTTCCGCCAGGTCGGGCAGGGCATCCAACGCCTCTTCGGTCGACGTCTCCTCGGCGGCGTGCAGCTCTTCGTGGAGCTCCTCGTCGACGGGCAGGTTCGCCCGGCGGACCACGGCGGGGAGGATCAGCGACTGGACGACGATGGTCGCGACGACGACGCCGGCCGTCACGAAGACGATGAGGCCGCGGTCGGGGAACGGGCTTCCCGACGAGGTCGTCGCGGGCACGGCCACCGCCGCCGCCAGCGAGACGGCGCCCCGGAACCCGGCGAACCCGCTGATGGCGCGGTCGCGGTTGCCCTCCCGGGGCGCCCCTCCGGTGAAGCGGGTGACGATGCGGATGCCGCCGGCGGCGACGAACTGGAAGGCGAACCGGATCACGATCAGGGTGACGGTGACCAGACCGACGAGGATCGCGCCCCGGGCGATCTCGGAGTTCGGCAGGTCGCGGACGGCGGTGGTCGCCTCGATCCCGACCAGCACGAACAGGGCGCCGTTGAGCAGGAAGATCGCGAAGGTCCAGAACGCGCGCATCTCCTGCCGCGAGTCGGCGCGGTTGACCTTGACGCCGATCTGACTGACGACGAGCCCCGCGACGACCACGGCGAGGACGCCGGACGAGCCGATCGCCTCGGCCACGAGGAACGCCGTGAACGGGACCAGGAGGGTGACCAGGTTCTCGAGCGCGACCGTGTTCACGCGACGGAGGACGTGCATCCCCGCCCACGCCACGACGGCGCCGGAGGCGAGTCCGCCCGCGTACGAGAGGGCGAGACTGCCCGTGACGCCCCAGGCGGAGAGGCTCTCGGTGCCCGCGGTGACCGCCACCGCGATCCCGTAGATGACGAGGGCCGTGCCGTCGTTCACGAGGCTCTCGGCGCGGAGGACCGTGACGTTGCGGCGGGGCAGCATCTTCGTCAGCACGCCGACGGCCGTGGCGTCGGTCGGCGCCAGGGCGGCGCCAAGGACCCAGGCGGGGCCCCACTGCAGCCCCATCGCGTGCAGCAGCACCGCCACGCCGCCCGCAGTCACGGCCACCAGCAGCGACCCCATCAGGATGATGCCCCGCAGGTTCTTGCGGATCTCCCGCAGCGAGGTGGTCAGGCTCTCCCAGAACAGCAGGGCGGGGAGGAAGAGGAGCAGGACCGCGTCGGCCGGCAGCTTGATCGTCGCGAACGCCGGGATGAACGCGAGCGCCGCACCGAACACGAGCAGCAGCACGGGCGCCGCGATCCGGGTGCGGCTCGAGACGGCCGTGGCGACGGCGAGCGCGAGCCCGAGGGCGACGACGAGGGCGGGGCCGAGCATGGCGGCCTCCTCGACTCGTGCACGGAACGACCCAGTCTTACCGAGAACGGGTGGGCGCGCCCGGCGAACCCGGCGAGGCAGGAGAAAAGGAGACGGGGGATGCACGGGCCGGGGCACGACGGAGGCCGCGAACCCTGTGGGTCCGCGGCCTCGCGCGGGTCGTGCATCCCCCGTTTCTAGGCGGTCACGGTTTCTAGGCGGTCACGCTCTCGAGCGTCGCCGCGAACGGGTCGAAGCCGTCCGGGAGCGAGGCGACGGGTGGGACCGTGCTCTCGACCTCGACGAACGCGCGGCGCTCGATCGACTCCTCGACGCTGACCATCGCGTCGAGCACGTGGTAGCCGACGTCGCCGGTGGCGATGTGCGAGCCGCCGGTGCGGAGGGCGCGGGCCATGTCGAGGATGCCGAGGCCGCGGCCGACGTTCGGCTCCTCGTCGAGGATGGTCTCCCACTGCTGGGTGAAGGGGAACGAGTCGTCCTTGCTCAGCGGGCGGGCGACGCGGATCGGCCAGCCGCCGCCGAACATGTTCGGGTCGGGGAGGACGATCGTGCCCTCGGTGCCGTTGACCTCGAAGACGCCGTGTCGGAACAGGGGGGTGTCGAAGCTCAGCAGCGACTGCGCCTGACCGCCCTGCTCGAACGACGACAGGACCGACACGTGCGTCGGGACCTCGACGGGGAACGACTCCCCTGCGTGCGGACCGGTGACGAGATCGCGGCGATCGCGCGACTTCGTGCCCGTGGCGACCACCGAGGCGATCGGGCCGAGGAGGTGGACCAGTGCCGTGAAGTAGTACGGGCCGATGTCGAACAGCGGGCCGGCACCCTTCGCGTAGAGGAAGGAGGCGTTCGGGTGGAACACGTCCGGCCCCTGCCACTGCATGCTCGTGACTGCAGTGAGCGGCGTGCCGATCACTCCGGCCTCGATGGCGCGCTTGGCGGTCTGCCACCCCGGGCCGAGGATCGTGTCGGGCGCGATGCCGAGCTTCAGGCCGAGTGAGGCGGCGAGGTCGACGAGACCCTTCGCCGACTCGCGGTCGACGCCGATCGGCTTCTCGCTCCAGACGTGCTTGCCGGCACGCAGCGCGGCGGTCGAGACCTCGACGTGGGTGGCGGGCAGGGTCAGGTTGACGACGATCTCGACGTCGTCGTCGGCGAGCACCTCGTCGCCGGTGCCCGAGCGGTCGACGCCCCACTTCGCCGCGGAGGCCGCGGCGCGCTCGGTGTCGATGTCGCCGATGCGGACGACCTCGATGTCGGGGAACTTCGTGAGGTTCTCGAGGTACTGCTCGCTGATCATGCCGGAGCCGATGAAGCCGACTCCCACGCGACCGGTGCGGCTCATGCCGACACCTCGGCGCCGAGGTTGGCCGTCAGCCAGTCGAAGCTCTGCTTCACACCGTCGAAGATGTCGCCCTCGAAGTGGTCGAACTCGATGACCGCGTACTGGAGAGCGGGGGCGGCGGCGAAGGCCGCGGCGAGGGGCACGTCGCCCTGGCCGGCGGGCGACTGGTCCTGCGGCAGGTCGGCCGTCGAGATGCCCTCGCGCATAGGGCCGTCCTTCACGTGGACGGCGATGACGCGCTCGCCGAGACGCTCGAGGAGCGCAGCGACGTCGACGCCCGCGGCCGTGGCCCAGTAGAGGTCGAGCTCGAGACGGACGCCCTCGTCGAGGAGGCCGGCGAAGACCTCGTAGGCGGTGACGCCGTCGATCTGCGTGCGGAACTCGTGGTCGTGGTTGTGGTACCCGACGGCGAGACCGTAGGCGGCGGCCTCCTTCGCGGCGGCGTTGAGGCGCGCGGCCGTGTCTTCGACGTCGGCGCGGGTCGCCCAGCGGTCGGCGGGCACGAACGGGTCGATGACGACGTCGAGGCCGAGCTCCTTGGCGGCGGCGAAGGTCACGGCGGGGGCCGGGATGTCGCCGAGGATGCCGTCGGGGGTCGCGACCTCGGTGCTGAGGAAGATGGCGTGGCCGGTGCGGGCGGTGATGCCGTGACGGTCGAAGACGGCCTTGAGTTCGGCCGGGCGGCTGACGAAGTCGAACGCCTCGACGGTGTCGAAGCCGATCTCGGCGAGACGGGCGATGCCGCCGTCGAGGTCCTTGGACAGGGCGTCGTTGACTGCGTAGAGCTGGAGCGAGATGTGCGTTGCCATGATGATCTACCTTTCTTCTGCCGCGATTGCCCGCGGACGCTTCTTCTGCCGCGGTTGCCCGCGGACGCTTCTATTTGACTTTCTTGACCCGGGTCACCGAGATGGCGCCGATGATCCCGAAGATCGCCCCGCCGATGAACAGGCCGGGGTAGCCGAACACGGCCACGGCGGCGGGTGCGCCGACCGGGACGAGCGACTGCGGCAGCGCCTGGGCGATGTTGACGACGCCGAGGTCCTTGCCGGAGTCGGCGTCGCTCGGCAGCACGTCGGAGATCAGCGCGAGCTCGACCGCCAGGAAGGAGCCCATGCCGGCACCGAGGATCAGCTCGCCGAGCAGCACCCCGTTGAACGAGCCGGAGAACGCGATGATCGAGAGCCCGACCGCGGCGATGATCGCGGAGACCACGACAAAGGGTTTGCGGCGACCGAGCTTGTCGGACAGCCAGCCGAGGACTGCTGTGGTCAGGACGATGCCGAGCGCGTTGGCGAGGGTCGCCTGGAAGACGAGGTGCGGTGCATCCGCCGTCTTTACCCCGAGGTCCTTGATGATGTAGACCGTCAGGTAGCTCGTGGCCGTCGTGTTCGCGACGATGAGGCAGAACCGGGTGAGCCAGGCCCAGCCGAGATCGGGGTGCTTCTTCGGGTTGAAGACGAACGAGCCGAAGAGCGTCTTGAGGTTGAACGTCTCGGTCGGCTTCTCCGTCCGGACGCGGTCGTGCATCGGCAGCAGGAAGACGAACAGGATGACGAGGCCGACGGCGCTCGGCACGAGGTTCTGAGCGAGGCCGAGGGGGAAGAGCTGCACGAGGAAGGTCGCGGCGACGCTGCCCACGTTCTGCGCCAGGCTCACGAACGAGGCGACCCGCCCGCGGCGGCTGGCACTGATCTGGTCGGGCAGCATGGCGATGAGGGCGGCGAGCGCGAAGTTGAAGCCGATCTGCGTGATCGCCCAGCCGACCAGGATCATGGTCACGCCGGGGGCCGTCGCGATGAGCACGATGCCGACGTAGCCGACGAGCACGCCGACGATGATCCACGGCTTGCGCATGCCGAACCGGCTCATCGTCCGGTCGGAGAGACGGCCGCCGATCGGGTTGGCGACGAACGCGAAGAAGGCGCCGACCCCCAACACGAGGCTGACGTTGCCGGCGGCGGACGTCGGGTTCATCTCGTTCAGACGAACGGCGATCGTGACCAGCAGGGGTGGGAGCAGCGCGACGATGAGGCCGAACATCGCGATCGGCACGGCGAACATCGGGTAACGCGGCTGAGCATTGATGCCGATGCTCGTGGTCGGCGGCAGTTCGGTGAGCGGAAACGCGGGGGCATCGCCCAGCGGGGCGACTGACTCTCGGGATTGATCCACGGTGACTCCTCGGTAGCGGGCGACGTTGCCCGGGACGCGCTGCTTTGCCCGTCGGGACGAAAGTAGCACCGAAAACCTCCGTATGGGGGTTTTCATCGCAAATCATCGTCGAGACCCGGCGATATGCTCGACCGATGACCTCCTCCGCGCCTCGAGGCCCCTACGCCAAGGGCATCCAGCGCCGCCAGGAGATCCTCGACGCGACCATCGACGTCGTGGCCGAGAAGGGCTTCGAAGGCACGTCGCTGCGAGCGATCGGCGAGGCGATCGGCGTCTCGCACGCGGCACTCCGCCACTACTTCGCGTCGCGAGAAGAGCTCTTGCTGGAGGTGCTCCGCGAACGCGACCGCAAGTCCCAATCCCGCGTCGCCGACGAGCCCACCGTCTTCGCCCGCATGGCGGCCGCCGCCGACGACAACGTCCTGGCGCCCGAACTCGTGGCGCTGCACACGACCATGATGGCGGCGAGCGTCGAGGCCGGCGACGAGGATGCACGCGCGTTCTTCACCGAGAGATTCGCCCGTTCGCGTGCCGTCCTCGCCGCCGACCTGCGGAACGAGCTCGAGGCGGCGGGCCGTGCCTCCGACCTCGACCTCGAGATGGTGGCGTCGCTCGTCATCGCGGCGTTCGACGGCCTCCAGATCCAGTGGCTGCTCGAGCGCTCCGTCGACATCGCGGGCACGCTGCGGCTGCTGGAGCGGATTCTGCGCTAGCCGACCGCGGGGGTGGGGCCGTGCATCCCACCGGCTCGCGCCGGCCCCGGCCCTGTCGCTGTCATCGCCGTAGCAGAGGGCAGCTCGGCAGCGACCTAGTGCGCCATCACGGGCACGTCGTCGGCGGCCTCGGCGGACGAGTCGGCCACCCGCGCCTTGCGCACGGAGTGCCGCTCGATCAGCGTGCCGCCGATGATCGCGACGATCACGAAGATGCCCGCCGAGATGCCGAACGCCAGGTGGTAGCCCGACAGAGTCGCGTTCGCCTGGTCGAGCTTCGACGTGCCGTGGCTCGTGAGGTAGGCCGTCACCGCACTGGCGCTGAGGGTCGAGAGCAGCGCGGTGCCGATGGAGCCACCGATCTGCTGCATCGTGTTGACCGTCGCCGACGCGACGCCCGCGTCTTCGCGCGAGACCCCCGCCGTGGCGATGTTCATGGCCGACGAGAAGATCAGGCCGAGTCCGAGGCCCATGACGATCAGGGCGGGGAGCACCACGGCGGCGTAGCCGGAATCGAGCGCGGTGCGGGTGAGCAGGCCCATTCCGACCGCGGCGACGAGACCGCCGATGAAGACGAGGATGCGCGGGCCGACGACCGGGAGCAGGCGCGCCCCGACGATGGTCGCCGTGAACATGATCGACAGCGGCATCGGCAGGAACGCGAAGCCGGTCTTCAGCGACGAGTAGCCGAGGGTTCCGGTCAGGTAGTAGGTGAGGAAGAGGAACGCCGCGAACATGCCGATCGAGATCAGCGCCAGCACGATGTACGCGCCGCCGCGATCGCGGTTCAGCACGATGCGGAGGGGGAGCAGGGGATGCGAGACGCGCGCCTGGAGCAGGACGAACACGGCCAGGAGCACCACGCCGCCGGCGAGGCAGATGATCGTGAGCGGGGCGCTCCAACCGTTGGTCTCGGCGTTCGAGAAGCCGTAGACGATGCCGAAGAGGCCGAGAGTGACGGCCAGGACGCCGGGGACGTCGACGCGGGGCTTGACCGCGGCGGGTGCGGACTTGCGGAGGAACACGAACGAGCCGATGACCGCGACGATGGCGAAGAGCACGTTCACGAAGAGGCACCAGCGCCACGAGGTGTACTCGGTGAGCACGCCGCCGAGGAGCAGGCCGACCGCGGCACCCGAACCGGCGATCGCGCCGAAGATGCCGAAGGCCTTGCTGCGCTCCTTCGGCTCGGAGAACGTCGTCGTGAGGATGCCGAGGGCCGACGGCGCGAGCAGCGCCCCGAAGGCGCCCTGGAGCGCCCGAGCCGTGACGAGCAGGCCGAAGCCGTCGGCCGCGCCACCCAGGGCCGAAGCGGCGGCGAAGCCGAGCAGGCCGATGATGAACGTCGTCTTGCGCCCGAAGATGTCGGAGAGGCGGCCGCCGAGCAGCAGGAGGCTGCCGAAGGCGAGCGAGTAGGCCGTGACGATCCAGGTGCGGTTGTCGTTGCTGAAGCCGAGGTCGGCCTGCGCGCTGGGCAGGGCGATGTTCACGATGGTCGAGTCGAGCACGACCATGAGCTGGGCGAGGCCGACGACGGCGAGCGCCAGCCAGCGGTGGTCTTTGGGAGGGTGCGTGATGCTCACGGGGACCTGAATTCGTCGAAGCGGAGGGGGATGCGTGCGCACCTCGCTGGACGCCGGGTTCGACTGTAGCGCAAAGTGGAGTCGGGTTATCCACTTCTCGAGAAAAGTTCTAGACTCGGCCCATGACCATCCGCGCCGAGTCCGCGCCCCGCGCCCTGCGCGCCGACGCCGAGCGGAATCGCGAGCTCATCCTCCGGACGGCGACCCGCCTGTTCGCCGAACGGGGCATCGAGGTCACGCTCAACGACATCGCCCACGAGGCCGGCCTCGGGGTCGGCACGGTCTACCGGCGGTTCCCCGACAAACCCTCGCTGATCGCGGCTCTGGCGGACCACAAGCTGCAGCTCATCCGCGACGGCATGCAGGAGACGCTGGCGAACTGCTCCGTCGGCGACGCCTTCCGCGGCCTGATGCTCAGCGCAGCCGAGGCCCGGGCGAACGACCGCGGGCTGTTCAAGGTCGTCTTCCAGTCGGGCGACCGCTCGCCCGAGGGCCACCGCAGGGTGACGGAGCTGCTGCACGTCTGGGCGAAGCTGGTCCAGCAGGCGAAGGAGGCCGGCGCCGTGCGGCAGGGCTTCTCCGCCTCCGACGTCGACCTCTTCATGCTCATGGTCGGGACGGTCGCCGATGCGACCCGCGAGATCGATCCCCAGGCCTGGCGGCGGTGCGCCGAGGTGCTGCTCGACGGCTACGCGCCCCGGGCCGGCGACACCGCCCTGGCGGAACTCGATCTCGACGACGAGGCGCGTCGCCGCATCTTCCTCTGCTGAGCATCCCCCGCTCGCCCCTCGTCGGAGACGGCGCGCGGACCGGGGGTCAGCGCCGCCGGGCCGCCGCCGTCAGCGACACCGCGCCGTAGCTGTTGTCGTCCGGGTTCAGCGTGACGCCGGGGGCGACGAGCTCGTCGATCCGGTCGAGCACCTCGGTCGACAGCGTGACGTCGGCGCCGGTGAGTTGCGACTCGAGCTGCTCCATGGTGCGCGGGCCGACGATGGCGCTGGTCACGCCCGGGTGGTCGAGCACGAAGGCGATCGCGAGGTCGATCAGCGTCATGCCGTTGGCCTCCGCGAGCAGGGCGAGCTCTTCGACGACATCGAGCTTGCGCTGGTTCGCGGGGCTCGACATGTCGAAGCGGGCGGCCGGACGGTTCTTCGAGACGGGGGCTCCCGGGGCGTCCTTGCGCCAGCGGCCGGTCAGCCACCCGCCGGAGAGCGGGCTGTAGACGAGGGTGCCCATGCCGTAGCGGAGGGTCGTCGGCAGGACGTCCTCCTCGATGCCGCGCACCAGGATCGAGTACGGCGGCTGCTCCGTCGTGAAGCGGGACAGGTTGCGGCGCTCGGCGGCGACCTGCGCTTCGACGATCTGCGAGCCGGAGTACGACGACGACCCGATCGAGCGGACCTTGCCCTGCTGCACCAGGTCGGTGAGAGCGCCGAGCGTCTCCTCGACGTCGGTCGTCGCACTCGGACGGTGCATCTGGTAGAGATCGATGTAGTCGGTGTCGAGGCGGCGGAGCGAGTTCTCCACGGCCTTCATGACGTAGCGCCGAGACCCTCCGCTGCTGTTGGGGCCGTCGCCGGTCGGCATGAAGAACTTCGTCGCGAGCACGACGTCTTCGCGGCGCCCCTTGAGCGCCTTGCCGACGATCACCTCGGATTCGCCGGCCGAGTAGACGTCGGCGGTGTCGACGAAGTTGATGCCGGCGTCGAGGGCCTTGTGGATGATGCGGATCGAGTCGTCGTGGTCGGCGTTGCCCCACGCCCCGAACATCATCGTGCCGAGGGCGAGGGGGCTGACTTCGACGCCGGTGCGTCCGAGAAGGCGGTAGTCCATGTGCGATTCCTTTCGTGGAGGCGGCGGGCCGACGGAGCCGACGTGCCGCTCCGGGCCTGCCCCGACGCTACGTCCGCGGTGGCGCCGCCTGCGAGGTACCACTGGGGCACCCCTGGCCAGAACCCCTCAGGCGCAGAACCCCTCAGGCGGGATGCGCGTCCCCGCCTACCAGGGGACGGGCCCCTCGTTCCCCTCGAAGGTGCCGGTCGGGCCGTCGGGCGTGAGCGAGGCCAGTTCGACGATGATCTCGGCCCCCTCCTCGACGGTGTAGATCGTGACGCCGGCCTCCTTGATGCGGTCGACGGCGGCCTGGTCGGGCTTGCTGCCGGTGAACTCGGTCGCCGTGAGGCCGGGGGTCGCCGAGTTCACCCGCCAGCGAGGGAACGCCTTCGCGTACTGGATCGTGAGCATGTTCAGTGCCGCCTTCGACATCGGGTAGGCGACGATGTTCCAGCGCGCATCCGGGCTCGAGTTGAGAGTCAGCGACCCGACGGCACTGGAGACGTTGACCACGACGGGCGCCTCGCTCGCCTCGAGCAACGGCGTGAACGCGTCGAGGACGGCGGCCGCGCCGAAGACGTTCGTCTCGAACACGGTGCGGAGGTCGTCGAGGGTCGCCTCGCCGGGTTTCTTCTGGGCGCCCGAGATGCCGGCGTTGTTGACGAGCACGTCGAGGTGGCCGTGCTCGTCGACGATGCGGGCAACGGCTTCGTCGATCGAGGCGGTGTCGGTGGCGTCGAGCCGGACGGCGGTGGCACCGACGGCGGCGGCGACCTCCCGACCCTTCTCGAGATCGCGGGCGGCGAGATAGACGGTGTGACCGGCCTCGACGAGACGACGGGCGACTTCACGCCCGATGCCCCGGGTGGCTCCGGTGACGAGTGAGATTGTCATGCGTCGATCCTGCTCCTCGGGCCGCCGTCCGTCACCCACCCGGCGGTACCCGCATCCGGTACCGCGAGCCCGTCCCGGTCGGCACCACGGCACCGGAGGTCGGCACCACGGCACCGGGACGACGGCACCCACCGACCACTAGCGTCGCTCGGCAGACGGTCACGCCTCGTGGCCGACGGTCACCTCGTGGCCGACGAACCGGAAGGACGCCATGTCTTCGCTCGCTCAGCCCGAACCCGTTCCCCTCGATCGACCGCTGCTCGGTGCATCCCTCGGCCAGGCGGTCTCTCGCTTCTGGCGCAAGTACGCCACGTTCTCGGGGCGCGCCAGCCGGAGCGAGTACTGGTGGTGGTACCTCGTCGCCGTGATCGTGAACGGCGTGCTGAACTCCCTCGGCCGCAGCGGCGGACCGGTCGGCGGCGTGTTCCAGGGGCTGGCCGGCCTCTGGAGTCTGGCCATCGTCATCCCCACGCTCGCCCTGCTCTGGCGCCGCCTGCACGACACGGGTCGCAGCGGCCTCTGGGCCTTCGCCCCGATAGCGCTCGGCGTCATCGGCACCGTTCTCGCGATCTCGGGGCTGTTCGCGCTGCACGTGGCGAGCGGCGACGGTGCCTCGCTCGTGCCCGGCGGCGTCCTGCTCGGCATCTCGGGGCTGGCGTTCGTGGCCACCCTGGTCGTCGTGCTCGTGCTGACGCTGTTGCCGTCGAACCCCGCCGGCGAGCGCTTCGACCGTCGCGCGCCGTACCCCGTCTCCGCCTGAGCGGTGAGTGTCCCCGGATGGCTGATGGTGTGCGCTCACCATCAGCCATTCGGGGACACTCACCCGGCGGGATGCTCACCCGGCGGGATGCTCACCCGGCGGGATGCTCACCAGGCGGGATGCTCAGCCGGCGGGATGCTCAGCCGAGCACTCGCGTATGCCGCAGCTCGTGCAGACCAGTCGCGCCACCGCCGGCGCCGACCTTCTCGCCCCCGTCGGCCGCCCAGCCGTGCCGCTCGTAGAAGCGGATCGCCCGCTCGTTCCCGTCGAGCACCCACAGGTAGGCGCTCGCGAACCCGGCCGCCGTCAGTTCGGCTTCGACGCGGTCGACGAGTGCATGGCCGATCTTCTGCGACCAGAAGGCGGGATGCACGTAGAGACCGCCCAGTTCACCCCGGCCTGCCGTTCCCTCGTCGCGGCCCGGACCGAAGCCCGCCCATCCGACGACCCGACCGTCGACGTCGGCGACCACCAGCTTCTGCGGCGGCACGCCCGGCCCGTCGGTCTCCTCGCCGGCGAGCGAGTGTGTGATCCACCGGGTCCACCCCGCCGTCCGTCGGTCGACGTCGAGCCCGGCGAGCACCGCGTCGTCGATCAGGCCGGCGTAGGCCGCGCGCCAGGTCTCGACGTGCACCACCGCCACACCTCGTGCGTCGTCGACAGCGGCCCACCGGATCGTCGCTTCCCCCATCGCTCCACGCTAGCGCGAGCCGCTGGCTCGCACGCGCCGCGGTGAGTGTCCCCGATCGGCTGATGTCGTGCCCTCGCCATCAGCCGATCGGGGACACTCACCACCTGGGCAGGCAGTTCAGACCGGTGAGGCGGGTCAGGCCACCCCGCCCGTGTGCAGCAGGAGTCCGATGACGAAGGTCGCTGCGAGCGCGATCGCCCCTCCGATGACGACCCGGACGGTGGCCCGCGCCTTGGATCCGCCGCCGATCCGGGCCCCGACCGCGCCGGTGACGGCGAGAGCGACCAGAACGGCGACGAACGTGATCGGCACCCGCAGCCCCGTGGGCGGAAGAAGGATCGCGAGCAGCGGCAGGATCGCGCCGGAGACGAACGCGAGGGCGGAGGCGCCGGCGGCACGCCAGGGGCTGACGACATCCTCTTCGTCGATGTTGAGTTCCATCGTGAGGTGGGCCTGGAGGGCGTTGCGTGCCGTCAGCTCGTGGGCGACCTGCTCGGCCGTGCTCCGGGTCAGGCCGCGCTCTTCGTAGAGCCGGGTCAGCTCCTCGAGCTCGCCCTCCGGGTCGTCCGCCAGCTCGGTCCGCTCCAGGTCGATGAGGGCGTTCTGGCTGTCGCGCTGACTACTCACCGAGACGTACTCGCCCAGGGCCATGGACACGGCACCGCCGACGAGCCCGGCGGCACCGGCCGTGGCGATCGCCCCCGTCGACGACGTGGCACCCGCGACGCCGACGACGATGGCCGCGACCGACACGATGCCGTCGTTGGCGCCGAGCACACCGGCCCGAAGCCAGTTCAACCGACCGGCCAGGCCTCCGGCGTGGGGCTCGTCGGGGTGGGTGGTGGGAGCGTTCTCGGCTGTGCTCATCACCCCAGCATCGACACTCGGAGGTCGGCGCGCCAGCATGCTTAGCCTTGCCTGCTCATCCCGCGGCAGGCCGCAACAGCCCGCAAGAACCCGCAATAGCCCGCGACATCGTCCGGCCGAACTGCTGCCACCAGCACAGCCGCGGCGACGACACGTCAGTCGGTGAGCATCCCGTACGCCAGTTCGAGGCGCTCGTGCGCCCGGGACGCCGGCAGCCGCCCGGCGTTCTGCAGGCTCGCGAGACCATGGACTGTCGCCCAGGCGACTTCCGCGCGCGTCTCCGAACCGGGGAACGCCTCCGCCATCGCGGCGAAGGCCCGCCCGAGCGGCTCGTGACCGTTGCCGGCTCCGAACTCCAGGTCCGACGGCATCGAGAACATCGCCTCGTAGAGGTGAGGCTGCCGGGCGGCAAAGTCGAGGTAGGCCTGCATGCGCGCCCGGGGTTCGGGTGCCACGGCGTCGAGTGCTGCGGCGAGCGCAGCGAATCCACTGACGGCGACGGCGTCGACGAGCGCCTGGCGACCGTCGGGGAACGCCGAATAGAGCACCGGCTGCGTGACGCCGATCTCGGTCGCGACACGGCGCATCGTGACGGCCGGCCAGCCCTCCGACTGCGCGATCTCGCTGGCTGCATCGACGATCTGACCGCGTCGCACGTCGAGATCAGGGGCTTTTCGGGGAGACATGAGAGTGACTCTATCAAAGTTAGCTAACGGTGGTAGACGAGATGCGAAACGGCCGCTAGCGTCGTTAGCGAACGTTGTTACCCTACGAATCCGAAAGGTCCACCCATGACTCTCGCCGCCCTCCTCGTCGCCCTCGCCGGCTGCCTCTTCATCCTGTTCATCGGGGCCCGCTTCCTCCTCGCCCCTCGGGTCGCTCTGGCCGGCTTCGGCGTGACCGACGACCGGACCCGGGCGCTGACCAGCATCAAGGGCGTCCGCGACATCACCTCAGGCATCGTCCCGCTGGTCGTCCTCGCCGTCGCCGGGTCCCACCCGTTCGGCTGGGCCCTGGTCGCCGCCGCGACCACTCCGATCGGCGACGCGATCATCGTCGTCACGAACGGCGGCACCCTCCGTCAAGCCCTGAGCGTCCACGCGGCCACCGCCGCGATCCTCGTCGCCGCGGGCCTCGTCCTGGCTCTCGTCTGAGCAGCTCGACCACCCCGGCCGCCTCGCCCGCCCGCTCGTCTGAGACGCTGGCCAGACCCGCCCGTCTCGCCGGCCCGCCTGACCCGCCCGCCCGACCCCGTTCATCCCCCGCTCAGCCCACGCATCCCGACTGGGCCCTCATGCTCAGCCCGTCGACCGTTCCCTCCATGTCCGCCGAGGCCACGCCGCCCGCTGCCGCTTTTGCACTCGCCGCCCAGTGGTCCTGCCCCATCGCGTGATCCGTCAGCCGCATCCCGGCGGTCGACCACAGCGCTGCAACCGCATCGAACGGTTTCTGCCCGTCGTCGTACACCGTGAAGATCGGGACCACGGTCCAGGCGGTGGCACGAGTGCCGGAGAGATCGGACTTGTCCGTCGGCGAGCACTGCTCGACGCCGGTCGTCACCGCCGAGCCGACCGTCGTGGCAGCGGCCGACCGCGTGAGGAAGTCCGTCAGAGCGGCGGTCTGAGCTGCCACGTCCGCGGGCACCCAGGTCTCGTAGGCCGGTGCGCTTCCATCGGTCGGCAGCGGGCCGGGCGTCTTCACCACCGGGGCGTCGTCGTCGGGCTGCGCCGAACCGAGCGGGAGGCCGAGCCAGCCGCTGGCGTCGGTGTCGTCGCCGGCCCCCACCGAGAACGCCGTCCGCGGAGCGACATGCGCGTCGGCGGCCTCGTCGGTCGTCCGCGCGAGTGCTGCGGCGAGCGCCGTGACGGCCGACGTCGAGGCCTGCCCCGCGGCCGGCGTCGAGGCCGGCGTCGCCGGAACACCGGCTCCTCTCGCCTCCACCGACAACCGAGGCCTCTCGGCCGAGCCGCCCGGTTCGGCCGCGTAGCTCGTGCCCGCGGTGTAGTCGATCTCGCTCACGGCGGCATCGGAGTCGAGGCCGTCGAGAGCCCCGAGAAGCGACGGCCCCGGATACGTCGCGGTCACCCCCACCGACGACCGGCCGCGCTCGAGGGTCGCCGAGCGGCCTTCGAGAAGGGGTCGGATGCTCGTCACCGCTCCTGCGATCGACGCCTGCGCCGCGAGGCCGACCGTCGAACCGTACGCATCGCCCGACACCGATGCGACGACCGACTCCCGCCGGAGCCGATCGACGAGCGCAACGAGCCCGGCTTCCATCGGGTCGACCGTGACCTCGGCCAGGCCGGGGGCCCCGGGCACGTCGAGAGTCACCAAGAGCCTCGTGCCGGTCACCCCCTTCGCCGCGGCCTCCCGGACCTCGCGCGCGGTATCGAGCCCGGATCCACCTGCCGTGATGCGGATGTCGGCGAGCCAGTCTTTGGGCGCGTCCTTCGCATCGCGCTGCCGCACCTCACCGCTGGCCGTCGCGACGCCGGGCAGGTGCTCGATCCGCGACAGCAGCGACGTCAGGGCCGCCTCCGAGCCCTTGGGCGGCGGCGCGTCGAAGAAACAGCCGGCGAGCAGCAGGACGACGGCCAGTCCGACCAGCGCTGCCGCCGTGCGGCGGGGGAGGGTCGACCGTGACGCGTGCATCCCCCGAGCCTAGGAACGCGCATCCCCCGATCGAATCGCCCCTGCGCCGTAGCTCGGGCCGCGCGAGTCGTCCGGGCGAATGAGATGCGGGGGATGCACGGGATGCACTCCCTGAACGTCGCACGATCGGGCACGCCTACCATCTGCCTCACGCCGGGGATCCCCGGCGGCAGGTTTCGAGAAGGGAACATCATGTCCGTTGGAGACAAGGCCAAGGATTTCGTCCAGAAGGCCGCCGGCCACGCTGAAGAGTTCGTCGGCAAGAAGACCGACGACGACGAGCTGAAGCACCAGGGCCAGAAGGACCAGGTCATGGGCGAGGCTCGCAAGAAGACCGAGGACGTCAAGGACGAGCTCGGCAAGTAGCCACCGGCACCACCCGCACCACAGCACCACAGCAGTACGAGAAGGGCCCGACGTCATAACGACGTCGGGCCCTTTCGCGTTCGCGGCTCTAGCTCGACTTCTTCATCGTGTAGATCGCGCCGGTGCTCACGTCGCGCTCGAGCGACTCGAGCGTGCGGCCGCGGGTCTCGGGCACGAGCTTCCAGACGAACAGGATCGACAGCACACCGAAGACGGCGAACATCAGGAACACGCCCTGCACCCCGATCGACGAGAGCAGCGACGGCACGAAGATCGCGAGCACGCCCTGCACGAGCCAGCCGCCCGTCGCGGCGATGCCCATTCCGAGGCCGCGCATGTGCAGCGGGAAGATCTCCGCCAGCCAGACCCAGACGGCGATGTTCAAGAACGTCTGCATCGACAGCACGAAGGCGACGACGAGCACGAGCACGACGATCGGGCGGGCGGCGCTGCCCTCCGGCAGGACGGTCGCCGCGATGGCGGTCAGCAGGAGGAACGACGTGGTGAGCGTGAGCCCGGTCAGGAAGGTCTTGCGGCGGTTGACGCGGTCCATCGAACGGACGGCGATGATCCCGCCGATGACCGCGACCACACCGAAGGCGATGTTCGCGAGGACGGCCTCCTCAGCGGTCATGCCCGAGTCCTGGAGCACGCGCGTGCCGAAGAACATGACCGAGCTGGTGCCGGTGAGCGACTGCACCATGCTGAGACCGAAGCCGATCGCGACGATCCGCAGGAGCCACTTGCTGCGCAGGAGCCCGCCGAGGCCGAGTCGTGTGCCGGCCTCGTCCTCGACTGCCTCGACGAGCTGGTCGATCTCGGCGTCGGCGCGCTCGGGCGGACGCACGGTCAGGAGGACACGGCGGGCGTCCTCGACCCGACCCTTCTTCACGAGCCAGCGCGGCGACTCCGGCATCCGCAGCATGCCGAAGAAGAGGAAGATCGCGGGGATCGCGGCGACGGCGAACATGTAGCGCCAGATGTGCCCCTCGGTGCCGAAAACGCTGGCGATGACCGCGTTGACGACGAAGGCCGCGAGCTGACCGCTCACGATGGCGAGCTCGTTGCGGCCGGTGATCGACCCGCGGATCTCGTAGGGCGCGAGCTCGGCGAGGAAGACCGGCACGACCACCGACGCACCACCCACGGCGAGCCCCAGGATCGTGCGCCCCGCGAGCACCGACGCGTAGCCGAGGGCCGAGAACGTGCCGTTGCCACCGGGCGAGAAGACGACGAGCAGCACGCCGAGGAAGAACAGGACCGCCAGCAGGATGACGGAGGTGCGACGGCCGATGGCGTCGGAGAGCTTGCCGGTCAGGAGCGCCCCGAGGGCGGCACCGAACGGCAGGAGCCCGACGACGAGGCCGAGCTGCACGAGGTTCAGGCCGAGGTCGACCTGCAGCGGCGTCTCGGCTCCGTTGACCACGCCGGTGTCGTAGCCGAAGAGCAGACCGCCGAAGCAGGCGACGACCGAGATGAAGCCGAGCCGTCTGCTCAGCACGCCGGGGGCGCCGAGGGGCGGCAGGGCGGCGTCGGTCGTCCGGGTGGTCGTACTTGTCATGATGGCTCCTTCGCCAGGCTGTTCGGTGGTGCGGGTCTTTCAGATCGGAGGTGCGGGTGGTCGCGGCCCTCGGGCCACGGGGTGGTGCGGATCAGGGGACGATCGACGCGTCGACGCCGGAGACGCGGATGACCGCGCGGGGTGCCGACGCCTCGATGAGGAGGGCGTTCGTGCCGTCGACCGACGTCGCCCAGGCCTCGGCCTCTTCGGGGGTGCGTCCGTGGCGTTCGTGCCGGTCGACCAGGCGACGCAGGCGCTCGTCCGGCCCGGTCTCGCAGAACCAGGTCTCGTCGAGCAGATCCACGACCTGGGCCCACGGACCGTCGTCGACCAGCAGGTAGTTGCCCTCGGTCACGACGATGCGTGCGGACGGCGGCACGGCGATCTCGCCGGCCACGCCCTCGTCGACGGTCCGATCGAAGCTCGGCGCGTACACCGTGTGCTCGGTCTCGTCGCGCAGCCGTCGCAGCAGGGCCACGTAGCCCCAGCCGTCGAAGGTGTCGATCGCGCCCTTGCGGTCGTGCCGGCCGAGCCGATCGAGGGTGGCGTTGGCGAGGTGGTAGCCGTCCATCGGCAGGTGCACGGCCAACGCGCCCTCGCGAAGCTCGTTCAGACGCTCGACGAGGCCGATGGCCAAGGTCGTCTTGCCGGACCCGGGACTCCCGGCGATGCCGACGACCACGCGGATGCGTTCGCTCCCGTCGAGCAGCGCGAGGGCCCTGCGGGCGAGGGCGTCGACGTTCGCCGCGAGGGCGCCCGAGGCCGCGTCAGCGCTCGTCACTGTTCGCCGCGATCGCGTTGGAGATGAAGGAATGGGCGTGGCGGGCCAGGGCCGGCCCGTCGTTCCAGAGGTTGCGCCAGATGGAGAGGTCGTTCGACAGGGTCGGCGAGACGACGGCCGACGAGAACGACTCGAAGGTGATGCCGCCGGTGTAGCCGATGTCGCTCATCGCGTGGAAGAACGCCGCGAAGTCGATGTGCCCGGAGCCGAGGTAGCCGCGGTGGTTCTCGCCGATGTGGATGTAGCCGAGACGGTCGCCGACGAGCTGGAACGGACGGACGAAGTCGTCCTCCTCGATGTTCATGTGATAGCTGTCGAGGTGGATCACGACGTTGTCCTGGCCGATGTCGTCGGCGAGAGCGAGCGCCTGCTCGGCGGTGTTGACGACGTTCGTCTCGTAGCGGTTGCAGACCTCGAGGCCCAGCGTGACGTCCTTCGACGCCGCCTCGACCGCGAGGTTCGAGAGCACCGAGACGACGTTGGCGCGACCCTTCGCGCTGAGCGAGTGCCCGAAGTTGCCGAACGCGCTGTAGAGGGCGCCGGTCAGCAGCTTGCCGCCGAGGCCGTGGACGATCTCGACGGAGTCCTGCAGGAGCTTCTCGCCGCGGGCGACGACCGCGGGGTCCTCGCTGGAGATGTCGGCGTCGAAGGCGAGTCCCCGCGACCCCACCAGGTCGAGGCCGGCGTCTTCGAAGGCCTTCCTGGTGCGGGCGACGTCGAGGTTGTCGGTGTCGTGCAGCGACAGCTCGAGGATGTCGTAGCCGGCGGCCTTCGCCTCGGCGACGGAACGGTCGATCTCCTGGTCGGTGGTGCCGCCGGCGAAGACGAGGGCGTGGATTCCGAGGGGGTTGATGGTCATGGGGGGCCTTTCAGGAGCGGGTGGGGCAGGGCGGTGGGACGGAGTCAGGAGGAGGGCGCGGCGGCGTCGAGCTGGGCCGCGATGAACTCGCGGGCCTGTCGGGCGGTGGCCCGGGCATCCCGCCACGGTGTTCGCCACAGGCCCAGCGGGTGGGAAATGGTGTCGTCGAGGACGGCATCGGAGAACGACTCGAACGTGATCGGGCCGGAGAAACCCGAGGTCGCGAGGGATGCGAAGAACGACGACCAGTCGATGCTGCCACTTCCGAGGCGGCCCCGATGGTTCTCGCCGGCGTGGACGTAGGCGAGCAGATCGCCCGAGTCGCGGACGGCGGCGGCCTGGCTGCGCTCCTCGGTGTTGGCGTGGAACGTGTCGATGTGCACGCGGAGGTTGTCGGCGCCGATCTCGCGGATGAACGCGACGGTGTCGGCGGCGGTGTTGAGCAGGTTGCTCTCGTACCGGTTGACGTACTCTAGGCCGATCGAGACGTTCGAGGCGGCGGCCCGGGCGGCGACGCGGCCGAGGACGGCCTGCGAGTTGGCACGAGCGCGAGGCGACGCGGGATGCGCGGAGAGACCCATCTTCGAATAGGTCACCCCGCCGACGTAGTCGAGTCCGAGTTCGGCGGCGAGGTCGACGGCGGCGGTGAGCAGCTGCTCGCCCCGCGCGACCCGGGCGGTGTCTTCGGAGGCGATGTCGCCGTCGGCCGGAAGCGCGAGCGAGAGGACCGCACCGATGCCGGTGTCGGCGAGGAGCTTCGCCGTGTGAGCGACGTCGAAGTGCGGCACGTCGCCGGCAGGGATCTCGATGAGGTCGAACCCGGCGGCCGCGCTCTCGGTGACGGCGTACGTCGCGGCCTCGCGCGACCAGCCGCCCACCCAGACCTGAGCGTGGACGCCGATCCTGTTGCGGCGCGCAGCGCGGGTGCTTTCGGTGTCGTGCGACATCATCGTCCTTCTCAAAACAGCGGTATCCAGTGCCGATAGCTCGAAACTAGACCCCCTTTTGTGTTTCTGCAACTCAAAAGTCCTGACCTTTCGAGTGCAGTCCTATAGTGAAGTGGGTTGGAGAGGGAAGGGAACGCCGTGGTCTCCGAGATAAATTCGCACGCGAGCCGCGTCCTGGACCTCTTCCGCTCGCGTCGGGAGATCAGCCGTCTCGACGTCATGCAGCTTTCCGGGCTGTCGCGCAGCACGGTCAACCACCGCCTGTCCGCACTCACCAGGGGCGGCCTTCTCGTGCCCCTGGAGGGCGGGTCGTCGAACGGCGGCCGACCCTCGAGCCGCTTCGCCTTCAACGCCGACCGCGCGCGCCTTCTCACCGCCGACATCGGCGCCTCCGGCTTCACCGCGGCGCTCTGCGATCTGAACGGGGTCGTCGTCCGGCACACGACGCGGCGGATCGACGTCTGGGAGGGGCCGCTTCCCGTGCTGACCGAGGTCGCGTCGGCATTCGCCGAGGTGACGGACGGCGAGGCGACTGAGATCTGGGGCATCGGGGTGGGGGTGCCCGGCCCGGTCGACTTCGCCTCGGGCCAGGTCGTCAGCCCGCCCATCATGACCGGCTGGGACCGCTTCGACATCAAGAGCTGGTTCGCCGACCGGTACCGCGTGCCCGTCGTGGTCGAGAACGACGTCAACGCGCGAGCCGTGGCCGAGTCGCGGGCGTTGGACTGCGACGACCTGATCAGCCTGAAGGTGGGCACCGGCATCGGCTCCGGCCTGGTGTTCAACGGCCGGATCATCCGCGGGCACGAGGGTGCCGCCGGCGACATCGGACACACCCGGGCCGCCATCCGTGAGGGCGAGCCCGAGGCGGCCTGCCGCTGTGGCAACACCGGCTGCGTCGAGGCCTACGCCGGTGGCTGGGCGATCCTGCGCGATCTGCGCGCGGCCGGTGTCGAGGTCGCCGACGTCGCGGGCATCGTCGCGCTCGTCGCGCGGGGCGACATCACCGCCGTCGGGCTCGTGCGGCAGGCCGGGCGCGTTCTCGGAGACGCGGTGGCCGACCTCGTGGGCATCCTCAACCCGCGCATCGTCGTGATCTCGGGCCAGCTCGCAGCCTGCGGGGAGCTCCTCCTGACGGGCGTGCAGGAGCGAGTGCATCAGCGTGCGCTGCCGCTGGCCACGCGAGCCCTCGAGATCAGCACGAGTCGGTTCGGGCAGTTCACCGGCGTGACCGGCCTCGCCCTGATCACCGCGGACCGCGTGCTCGACGAGCCGTCTCTGGACTCGCTGCTCGAGAGCGCCTGACCCGCCCCGCCCGTCTCTCCCTCCCGCTCCGGACGGGAGATCAGTGCGGCAGGAACTCCCGCAGCGATGCGAGGTAGGCCTCGGCGTCGAAGTCCTCGAACACGGCCGACTGGACGATGAAACCCTGGCCGAGACCGATCGCCAGCGGGAGCAGACGCTGCGCCCACGCACGGGCCGTCGTCTCGTCCATCCCCTCGTGCTCTCGAGCCCACGCCTCGAAGTAGCTCGCGTAGACGTGGCGCAGGTCGGCGAACACCTCCCACAGCAGGCGCCGCATGCCCTCTTCGACCATGGCCTGCCCCCACACCTGGAGGAGCAGCGGAGGCTGGGCCAGGTCGTTCGAGAGCCCCGGCAGCATGTGCGACAGGACCTCGCTGGGCGACGGAGCGGGGCGCCCCTCGGCGAACTCCCGGAGGTCGTCGACGCGCGAGCCGATCACCTCGCGGGCGACGGCCATCATGATCTCGTGCTTGCCGGCGAAGTGCCCGTAGATCGCCCCCGCCGACAGCCCGGACTCGGCGATGATGTCCGCCATCGACGCTCCTGCGAACCCCTTGTTCGCGAAGGTGCGGATGGCCGCAGCCGTGATCTCGTCGCGACGGGCCTCGCGGTACTCCGCTGTCACCTTGGGCATGTCCACCTCCGATCCGTGCCGGGGTCGCCCTCGGCAGTCCGACTCCACAGAAAAAAGAACATTCGTTCTTGACAGTCAGCGTACAACGCCTCACACTCAAAAAGAACGAACATTCCCTTTTTGGAGGTACCCATGAGCACGGTCACTGCTCCCCCCGCTCCACCCGCTCCCACCCCGTGGACGCGCATCATCCTCATCGGCGTGGGACTCGCGGCTGTCGTCGCCCTCGTGGTCCTGGCCTTCTCCTGGCCGTCGGTCACGGCGAAGGCGCAGAACGTCCCGGTCTCGATCGCCGGCTCGTCGGCGCAGGTCGCCCAGGTGGAGAAGGCCCTCGACGCCGCCTCACCGGACACCTTCTCGTTCGTCGCGGCGGCCGATCGCGCCGAAGCCGTTTCGCAGATCGAGGACCGGACCACCTCCGGCGCGGTCGTGCTGGGCGCAGCCCCTGAGGTCCTGACCTCGTCGGCCGCGAGCACCGTGACCAACCAGATCTTCACGGGCCTCGCGCCGAAGCTCCAGCAGCAGCTCACTCTCGCAGCGCACGCCGCCGGGGCTCCCGCCACGCAGACCGTGACCGTGAAGCTCACCGATGTCGTCCCGCTCTCGTCGAACGACCCCCGAGGCGCGGGCCTGGCCGCAGCGGCCTTCCCCCTCACGCTCGGCGGCATGCTCGGCGGTCTCGCCGCCTCGCTCCTGATCGTCGGCGCCTGGCGCCGGGTCGTCGCCATCTCGGCCTACGTCGTCATCGCCGGCTTCGCCCTCGCCGGCATCCTGCAGGGTTGGTTCGGGGTGTTGCAGGGGAACTACCTGCTGAACGCCGGGGCCATCACCCTCTCGCTGCTCGCCATCAGTGCGACGATCGTCGGGGTCACCTCGCTCGTCGGGCGTCTCGGATCCCTGGTCGGCCCCGTGCTCTTCCTCCTGGTCGCGAACCCGATCTCGTCGGCGACGCAGCCGCTGCAGTTCCTGCCCCAGCCGTGGGGACAGGTCGGGCAGTGGTTCCCGCCGGGGGCCGGCAACACGCTGCTGCGCGACCTGTCGTACTTCCCGAACGCCGGCACGGTGTTCCCGTGGCTCGTCGTCGCCGGATGGTCCGCTTTCGGCATCGCTCTCGCGCTGATCGGCCACTTCCGCCAGGGCATCACGGTGGAACTCGTGCAGGACGAGCTGCCGACGCAGGCCGGCGCCACGCGGGCCACCGACGCCGCGCTCTCGCCCGACCCGGCCCGCGCGCCCGAGCCGACCCGCGCATCCCACGTCACACTCTCGCCCGAGCCGACCGCTGTACCCGAGCCCGCCGTCTCCGTACGCGCCCACCCCGCCCACGCCGCCGACCGCCACCCGGCGCACATGGCCTGAGCTCGGCAGGCCCTGGCTAGCACGTCGTGGACCAGCTGCCGAGCGAGCGCCCCGCCGACCGCCACCCACGCCACCCTGCGAGGATGCTTCTGTGGAAAACCCCCGCACGCCCCGCCGCCCCGACGTCACGACCGTCGGCATCGTGGGCGGCCCGGAGCCGCTCGAACTCGCGCTGCACGAGTACGACGACCGGTGGCCCGCTCTGTACGAGGGGCACGAGCAGCGGATCCGAGACGCGCTCGCCCCTGCCCGCGCCGAGATCCACCACATCGGCTCGACGTCGGTGCCCGGGCTCGCCGCCAAGCCGATCGTCGACGTCGTGGTCGCCGTCGCCGACATCACGGCCGAGGAGGACTACCTCGACGCCCTGCTGGAGGCCGGCTACCTGCTCCGCGTGCGCGAACCCGGGCACCGGCTCGTGCGCACACCGGCCCGCGACGTGCATGTGCACGTGTTCGAGCGCGGCGATCCCGCCGTCTCCGAGTACCTGCTGCTGCGC
Organism: Frondihabitans cladoniiphilus; assembly: GCF_039544345.1. Lineage (NCBI taxonomy): Bacteria > Bacillati > Actinomycetota > Actinomycetes > Micrococcales > Microbacteriaceae > Frondihabitans > Frondihabitans cladoniiphilus. The sequence continues at coordinate 537,957 of NZ_BAABLM010000003.1, read as the reverse complement.
GACCACCTCCGAGCCGACGCCCCGGACCGCGCCCTCTACGAGAGCACCAAACGCACCCTCCTCGAGCGACGGTGGAGCGACATGAACGACTACTCCGACGCGAAGACCGAGGTGATCCTGGCGATCAAGGCGCGGGCGCGGGCCGTCGGCGTCACGCGCCGACGAAGAACTCCAGCGCCACCCCGTCCGGGTCCTTGACGCTGAGGGCGGTTCCGTACGGGGCCTCGACCAGCCCGCTGTGGTGGATCCCCTGCTCGTCCAGATGCGCCGCCCATTCTCTGAGCGTCGCGACGTCGGCCACGCCGAACCCGACGTGGTCGAGGCCGGGCGTGAAGGGCGAGAAGTCGCCGTCCACCGGGGTCTCGTGTTGGGTCAGACCGATGTTCGTGCCCGACGGCAACCGGAACAGCCGCCTGTGCAGGCCTTCCCCCTCGAGCTCGCCGATGGGCGCGAACCCGAACAGGCGCTCGTAGAACGCCGCCGACACGGCGAGGTCACGGACGGTGAGGGCGAGGTGGTCGATTCCGGCGAGCTGAGGCATCGCCCCAGCCAACACCCGGGATCAGGAGGTCGGCACGGTTGCGCCTGCGGCGGCAGAGGCCGAGCCGAGCCGACTCGCACTGGTGCCGAAGCCCCGGTCGGCGGAGAGTGGAATCAATCAACCGCCCTCGACCCCTCCCGGAGTGACCATGCCCCTCGTCCGAATCGACGTCCCGACCGGCACCACCGCCGACCACCGCGCCCGGATCGCCGAGGTGGTCTACCGGGCCCTCGTCGACGTGGCCGGCGCTCCCGAGCACGACCGGTTCGTCGTCGTCTCCGAACACGCGGCCGAGAACCTGCTGATCGATCCGCACTACTTCGTCGACCGCACCGACCGGGCGCTGATCGTGCAGATCACGTTGAACGGCGGGCGCACGCTCGAGATCAAGAAGGCCCTGTATCGCGCGATCGCCGATGGCCTCCACGACGCGGTCGCCCTGCGCACCGAAGACGTGATGATCTCGCTCGTCGAGGTGCCCAAGGAGAACTGGTCGTTCGGCGGGGGCGTGGCGCAGTACGCGGAGTGAGTACTACGGTCGCGCACCTCCCGAGACGAGCGGCCCGCGCATCCCCCGCGATCAGGCGCTCTCGCGCCAGGCGATCTCCGTCGGCAGGATCAGAGCTCGCTCGAAGTCGACTCCGGAGAGCTGGTCGAGCACCTGTTGGGCAGCCAGGCCACCCAGGGTCTCCGCCGGCTGACGGACGGTGGACAGGGCAGGGGTGCACCGAAGCGCCCAAGAGCTGTCGTCGAAGCCGATCACCCCGATGTCGTCGGGCACCACGACACCTCGTCGATGCAGGACGTCCAGGGCACCCGCGGCGACGGCGTCGGACGCCGCGAACACTCCGTCGATCGAAGGATCGCGAGCGAGCAGCTCCTCCATCCCCTCCATGCCGGCGGCATAGCTGTAGAACTGGTGGCGGACGACGAGATCCGGGTCGTAGGCATCCCCCAGGGCCGCCGTGAATCCGAGGAGGCGGTCCTGACCGGAGTCGCGGTCGAGGCCGGAGGCGAGCATCCCGATCCGGCGCCGGCCCGTCGCCATCAGCCGGCGCACGATGGCTTCGGCTGCAGCCCGGTTGTCGATGCCGATGAAGGGGATGTCGGGTGCGTCGGACGGGTGACCGACCATCGAGGCGGGCAGGTCCATCTCCGCGATCGCCGCCGAGATCGGGTCGCCTGTGCGAGCCGACAAGATGATCGCCCCGTCGACGAAGCCGCCGCGGAGATATTCGACGACGCGATCGCTGTCTCGTTGGGAGTCGATCATCAGGGTGACGAGTTGATGGTCCGCCCCGGAGAGCACCGAGTTCGTGCCGATCAAGATGTTTCCGATGTTGGAGTCCTCGAGCACGAGGGAATGCGGCTCGTGGATGATGAGGGCGATGGCCCGAGAGCGTTGCGTGACGAGGTTCCGCGCTGCGGCGTTCCGCACGTATCCGACCTTGGCGACCGCCTCTTGGACGGCCCGGCGGGCGGTGTCGGAGACGTAGGGCTCGTTGTTCAGCACCCGGGAGACCGTGCCACGCGAGATGCCCGCTTCGGCCGCGACGTCGTGGATCGTGGCGCGGCGGCCCCCTGATCGTCGACCGGCCATGAGGTCACCATAGCGGAGCGGCCGAGTGCCCGGCGACCCGCTTCGAGAAGATGCCCTTTGACATTCACGACCAGATGGGTTTTACTCTGTGAACGTTCCCAGAAAGTCTCGGTCGTCAGCGTCCGAGCGAATCTGTGAACGATCACAGAACCACATGTGTGAACCTTCACAGTCGAGGGGCCGACAGGTCGATCGTCGCGGAGGAACACCCGCCGATGAAGCCGAGGACCCCGTGTTCACCCAGCCCCACACCCACGCGCCGACGACCGCCCTCGGGCTCGGGTCCGACGGCCTCGTCTTCGGGTGCGACTACAACCCCGAGCAGTGGTCCGCCGAGACCTGGGTCGACGACGTCGCCCTGATGCGCGAGGCCGGGGTGAACCTCGTCGCGATCAACGTCTTCGGCTGGTCGCAGGTCGAGCCCACCCCCGGCGAGTTCCGCTTCGACGACCTCGACACCATCATCGACCTCCTCCACGACAACGGCATCGGCGTCAACCTCGGCACCGGCACGTCGTCGCCGCCGCCGTGGCTGACCGCCCTCCACCCCGACGTCCTCCCGCAGACCGCCGACGGCACCACCCGCTGGCCGGGCGGGCGCCAGGCCTACTGCCCGAGCTCCCCCGTCTTCCGCGAACTGGCCCTCGAGCTCGTCCGCCGCACGGTGGAGCGGTACGGCGAGCACCCGGCCGTCCGGCTGTGGCACGTGTCGAACGAACTCGGCTGCCACAACGCCCTGTGCTACTGCGACGAGTCCGCCGCGGCGTTCCGTCGCTGGCTCGAGGCCCGCTACGGCGACGTCGATACGTTGAACTCCGCCTGGGGCACCGCGTTCTGGAGCCAGCGCTACTCGGCCTGGTCCGAGATCCAGCCGCCGCGCGAGACCCTCTCGTTCAAGAATCCGATGCAGTCGATCGACTTCCACCGCTTCAGCTCCGACGAGCTGCTCGACCACTACCGGGCCGAAGCCGAGGTCGTCCGCCGCTCGAGCTCCGTGCCGGTCACGACCAACTTCATGGTCGCCGCCCACATCGAGAACCTGGACTACTGGGACTGGGCCGGCGACATGGACGTCATCGCCAACGACCATTACCTCGACAGTCGTCTCGACCGCCCGCACGTCGAACTCGCCCTCGCCGCCGACACCACTCGCGGTCTCGCACAGGGCACCCCTTGGATCCTGATGGAGCACTCCACGAGCGCCGTCAACTGGCAGCCGCACAACCTCACCAAGAAGCCCGGCGAGATGGTCCGCAACACGGTGGCCCACGTGGCTCGCGGGGCCGACGGAGTGTGCTTCTTCCAGTGGCGAGCCTCCGTCAAGGGCACCGAGAAGTTCCACTCGGCCCTCCTCCCCCACGCCGGCACGGACTCGCGGGTCTGGCAGGAATCGGTCCGACTCGGCGCCCTGGCCGCCCGCCTGGGGGAGCTGAAGGGATCCCGCCTCGTCGCCGACGTCGCACTCGTCTTCAGCTACGAGAACCGCTGGGCCGCCGACTTCGAGGCGCACCCGACAACCGACTTCTCCTACTTCGACCAAGTCCTCGGCGTCTACACCGCTCTCTGGGACCTCGGGGTCACCGTCGACGTGGTCGCCCCCGGCGCCTCCCTCGACGACTACTCCGTGGTCGTCGTGCCGAGCCTCTACCTGGTCCGCGACTCCGAGGCGGCCGTGATCGACTCCTTCGTCGCCGACGGCGGCACAGCGCTCGTCACCTTCTTCAGCGGCATCGTCGACGAGACCGACGGCGTCCGCACCGGCGGCTACCCCGGGGCCTTCCGGGGGATGCTCGGCGTGCGCGCCGACGAGTTCTCGCCTCTCGCAGGCGGTGACGTCGTCGCCCTCTCCGACGGTTCCACGGGTTCGCTGTGGTCCGAGCCCCTCGACCTGCAGGGCGCCGAGGCCGTCACGACCTACGCGACGGGCACTCTCGCGGGTCGGGCCGCGGTGACGAGGAACCAGCACGGACAGGGCTCGGCCTGGTACGTCTCAACGGTCCTCGAACCGGCGCCTCTCCAGGCCCTCGTCCGCCAGATCCTCGACGCCGCCGGCGTCGATCGTCCGACCCTCGCCGACCCTGCCCACGACGTCGAAGTCGTCCGCCGCGCCTGCGTCGACAAGGAATGGGTGTTCGTCATGAACCACTCCGACGACGACGTCGTCCACGATTTCGAGGGCTACGACCTCGTGACCGAGAAGACCCTCTCGGGGCGCATCGAGCTGGCTGCGGGCGGCACCCACGTCATCCGCCAGGACAGGAAGGCATCATGACCGTCATCCCCTCACGCCGGAAGGCGACGGCCGCGACGACGGCCTCGTCCGTCGCGCCCAAGCCCAAGGGCGGGTTCCGCTATCGCCGCGCGATCGCGATCTTCGTGCTGCCGTTCGGCATCCTCTTCACCGCGTTCTACCTCGTCCCGATCCTGTACGCGGTGTTCCAGTCGCTCCAGAAGATCCAGCGGGTGGGGACGTTCGGAGCGCCGACACAGGTCTTCGGCGGCCTCAGCCAGTACGTCCTCGTCTTCCAGGACAGCGAGTTCTGGTCGTCCATCCTCCGCGTCGTCGCTTTCGGCGTCGTGCAGGTTCCCGTCATGCTCGCTCTGGCACTCCTCTTCGCGCTCCTGCTCGACTCGCCGCTCCTGCGCGGCAAACGATTCTTCCGCCTGGCCTTCTTCGCTCCGTACGCCGTCCCCGGTGTCATCGCCGCGATCATGTGGGGCTACCTCTACTCGCCGCGGCTGTCGCCTTTCACCTTCGTGACGAGCAACGTCGACCTCCTCGGCGGCGGCGGGATCCTCTGGTCGATCGCGAACGTCGTCACCTGGGTCTACGTCGGCTACAACATGCTGATCATCTACTCGTCGCTGCTCGCGATCCCGACCGAGATCTACGAGGCCGCTCGCCTCGACGGCGCCTCGCAGTGGCGCATCGCGGTCTCGATCAAGATCCCGCTCGTCATCCCGGCGATTATCCTCACCGCCGTCTTCTCGGTCATCGGAACGCTGCAGCTCCTCACCGAACCCCTGGTCTTCCGCCAGTTCACGTCGACGATCTCGTCGACCTTCACGCCCAACATGCTCGTGTACTCGACCTCGTCGGTGCCCAACTTCAACCTCGCGGCCGCCTTCAGCGTCGTGCTCGCAGTAGCCACGTTCATCCTGTCGATCGGATTCCTCCGCTTGACCCAGCGGAAGGCCGACCAGTGACCGTCGACACACCCCTTCGTCCCGCCGAGACCTTCGACGACAAGACGACACCGCAGCCGAAGCGCGGCCGCGGCCCCCGCGAGAGCGTCCTGTCGCGCTCCGCCGCCATGCTGATCATGGGGGTGTTCACGCTCTACTTCCTGATCCCGATCTTCTGGCTCCTCGTCTCGTCGACCAAGACCCTCGGCAACTTCAACACCACCGCCGCGCTCTGGTTCACCCCGACGTCGCTGCAGGACGGCCTGACCAACCTCGGGCGCCTGTTCACCTACGACGGCGGCATCTTCCCTCGCTGGATGCTCAACAGCATCGTCTACGCGACGGTCGCGGGCGCCCTCGGCACCGTCCTGGCCGCGATGTGCGGCTACGCCCTGGCGAAGTACCGCTTCTGGGGGCGCGAGGCGCTGTTCAACATCTTCCTGGGCGGCGTGCTCGTGCCGGCGACGGCGCTCGCGCTCCCCCTGTTCCTCATCTTCAGCAAGGTGCAGCTCACCGACACCTTCTGGGCCGTCTTCCTGCCGAGCCTCGTCAGCCCCTTCGGCGTCTACCTGAGCCGCATCTACGCAGCCTCGAGCGTGCCCGACGAGATCATCGAGGCGGCACGCATCGACGGATCGAGCGAGGTGCGCACCTTCTTCACCGTCTCCGTCCGACTGATGTCGCCCGCTCTCGTCACGGTGTTCCTGTTCCAGTTCGTCGCGATCTGGAACAACTTCTTCCTGCCTCTCGTCATGCTGCGCTCGCAGACCCTCTTCCCCGTGACGCTCGGCCTCTACACCTGGAACTCCAACGTGAGCCAGTACCCCGAACTCCGCACGCTCGTCCTCGTCGGGGCGTTCGTGTCGATCATTCCTCTCCTCGTCGCGTTCCTGAGCCTCCAGCGGTTCTGGCGAAGCGGCCTCGGAGCCGGCGGCCTCAAGTAGGTCGACACCCCCACACAGCAGCACCGTCCACCGCTCCCTCCCTCCACAGTTCCCTCCCTCCACAGTTCCCTCCTTCCGCAGGGCAACGACGTCGTTCCCTCGCGCCCGGTCACCTCGACCCGGCGCAGCACCCCGATTGGAAATCGCATGAAGAAATCGAAACTCGCCACCGTCGCGGCGGTCGCCCTCGCCGCGACCATCGCCCTCGCCGGTTGCAGCTCCGGATCCGGATCCAGCAGTTCTGCGTCCGGGTCCGACTCCTCGTCCTGCAAGGCGTCGACCGGCAAGGTCACGCTGAACTTCACGACCTGGGTCCCGAACATGGACAAGGTCGTCGACACCTGGAACAAGGCCAACCCGAACATCCAGGTCAAGGTCTCGATCGTCCCCAACGGCAACAGCGGTACCTACAAGAACTTCTTCAACCAGCTCAAGGCCGGCAACGCCCCCGACATCGGCCAGGTCGAGTACGACACCCTGCCCGCGTTCCGCGTCCAGGACGGCCTCGCGAACATCGCCTCCTGCGCCGGAGTCACGGCCGCCAAGGCCGACTTCTCCTCCGGGCTCTGGAACCAGGTCACCTTCGGCGAGGCGAACTCCGTCTACGCGATCCCGCAGGACTCCGGCCCCATGGCCCTCTACTACCGCAAGGACCTGTTCGAGAAGGCCGGCATCCCCATCCCGACGACCTGGGCCGAGTACGCCGCCGACGCGGTGAAGATCAAGGCGCTGGGCGGCAACATCACCAACTTCGCCAAGGGCGACGTCAACCAGTTCGCGGGTCTCGTGTCGCAGGCCGGCGGTCAGTGGTTCTCGACCAAGGGCGGCACCTGGAACGTCGACCTGACCTCCTCGGCGTCGACGAAGGTCGCCGACTACTGGCAGGACCTCATCTCGAAGAACCTCGTCAACACCCTCCCGAGCTTCTCCGACGAGTGGAACAACGCCTACGACACCGGCCAGGACTGGACCTGGGTCTCCGCCGTCTGGGGTGCCAACACCATCTCGAGCGGCGCTCCGACCACCAGCGGCGACTGGGCCGTCGCCCCGATGCCGCAGTGGACCGCCGGTGACACCGCCTCCGCGGCCTGGGGCGGCTCGTCGAGCGTCGTCTTCAAGGGCAGCAAGCACCCCGCCGAGGCCTCGAAGTTCCTGATCTGGCTGAACACGAACAAGACCGCTCTGGCCGCGCTGAACAAGGAGGCCAACCTCTACCCGGCCTCGACCACCGGTGCCGACCTGCCGGCGCTCACCTCGGGCGTCGAGTTCTACGGCAACCAGGCCATCTACAAGGAGTTCGCCACCGCGGCGAAGAACATCAAGCCGTTCACCTGGGGCCCGACCATGACGCAGACCTACAGCGACGTCTCCGACGGGTTCGGCTCGGCCACGACCGGTTCGGGCACCCTGTCGTCGGCGCTGGAGTCCGGGCAGACCAAGACGATCGCCGCCCTCAAGGCGCAGTCGATCCCCGTCAAGTAGCAGCACCGATCCACCGCACGGCCGCAGCCGGGACGAGAGTCTCGGCTGCGGGCGAGTTTCCGCCCGTTCCCGACATCCCTCGGAAGGATGGTCCCATGACCGACACCGACGTCGTCCACCTCCGCGCAGGAGGCACCAGCCTCGTCCTCGACGTGAGCGGCGACCGGCTTCCCGTCGTCGTGCACTGGGGGGCGGACCTCGGCGAGGTGGGGCCGTCCGCACTCAGCTCGCTGGCGCGGGCCGCCCGGCCGCAGCGGGTCTCGGGCGGTCTCGACGAGCCGACCCGGGCATCCCTGCTTCCCGTCGAATCGGACGGGTGGCAGTACGAACCCGGCCTCTCGGGCTCGAGGGCGGGAGGCGTCGACTTCAGCCCGCGTTTCACGGTCCTCGACAGGCGGAACGACGAGCGCGGGATGCACGTGGTCGCCCAAGACGCGAAGGCCGGGCTCACGGTGACCATCGAGGTCGCTCTGGGGGTCAGCGGTCTGCTCCGCCAGCGGCTGTCGCTCCGCAACGATCACGACACCGAGTATCTCGTCGCGGCACTTCAGGCGACCTTCCCCCTCCCGGCCACTGCTCGCGAACTGCTCGACACGACCGGACGCCACCTCAAGGAGCGCTCGCCCCAGCGGCAGCCGTTCACGGTCGGTGAGCACGTGCGTGCCAGCCGGCGCGGTCGCCCCGGCGCCGACGCCACGCTGCTCCTGTTCGCCGGCGAGACCGGGTTCGGGTTCCGGTCGGGCACGGTCCACGGCGTGCACGCGGCATGGAGCGGAAACCACCGGCTGAGCGCGGTCCGCACGTCGACGGCCGACGCGTTCGTGGTGGCCGGCGAGCTGCTCGCGCCTGGCGAGGGGCTGCTGCGGGCCGGCGAGACCTACACGACGCCGTGGCTCGTGGGCACCTGGGGCGAGGGGCTCGACGAGGCTGCGGCCCGGATCCACGACGACCTGCGCGCCCGGCCCACGCACCCGTCGTCGCCGAGACCGGTGACCCTGAACACGTGGGAGGCCGTCTACTTCGACCACGACCTCGAACGCCTGAGCGCCCTGGCCGCCGCCGCGGCCGAGATCGGAGTCGAGCGCTTCGTGCTCGACGACGGCTGGTTCCGGCACCGCCGCGACGACACGGCCGGGCTCGGCGACTGGTTCGTCGACGAGGGCGTCTGGCCGGACGGGCTGACTCCGCTGATCGAGCGGGTCACGGCGCTGGGGCTCGAGTTCGGCCTCTGGGTCGAGCCGGAGATGGTCAACCTCGACAGCGACCTCGCCCGAGCGCATCCCGAGTGGATCCTCCACCCCGGCGAGCGCTGGCCGGTGTCGGGTCGGCAGCAGCAGGTGCTCGACCTCGCGCATCCGGACGCCTTCGCGTACCTGCTCGAACGGCTCGACGCCCTGCTGACCGAGAACGACATCGCCTACCTCAAGTGGGACCACAACCGCGACCTGCTCGAGGCCGCCCACGCCGCGTCCGGTCGGCCCGCCGTTCACGACACGACGACCGCCCTCTACGCCCTGCTCGACGAGCTGCGGCGGCGGCACCCCGGGGTCGAGATCGAGAGCTGCGCGTCGGGTGGGGCGCGGGTCGATCTGGGGATCCTCGAGCGCACCGAGCGGATCTGGGTGAGCGACTGCATCGACCCCCTCGAGCGGCTCGACAACCAGGCGTACACGAACCTGCTCGTGCCGGCGGAGATGATGGGCCAGCACGTCGGTGCCGAGCGGTCGCACTCGACCGGGCGGACGGCACCCCTGGCATTCCAGGCGGCCGTCGCGCTCTTCGGGCACTTTGGGATCGAGACCGACCTGACCCGCCTGGACGAGGACGCCCGGGCCGACCTCGCGCGGTGGGTCGCTCTTCACAAGCGGCACCGCGCCCTCTTCCACACCGGGCGCTCGGTGCACGCCGACCCGGTGGACCCCAGCGTCGACGTGCGCGGGGTGGTCGCCGACGACGGGCGGGAGGCCGTGTTCGTGCTGACGCAGCGGACGGCGAGCACGACCCTGCCCGTCGGCCGCGTCGTGCTGCCGGGGCTCTTCTCGTCGACCGAGTACGACGTGCGGATCCTGCCGCCTGCCGACCTCGCGGGGCCGGGCCAGTCGCGGCTGGCGTGGGCTGCCGGCGGGATGCCAGTGGGTGGGGCGCCTGCCGGCGGGGTGCCCGGTGACGGTTCGGCCGACGGGATGACGCTCACCGGCCGGATGCTCGGTGTCGTGGGCGTCGAGATGCCGGTTCTGCTGCCCGCGAGCGCCGTGGTCGTGGAGCTGGTGGCGCGGTCCTGAGCGGCCGCCCCGGCGACGGCACGCCCCTCCTGTTGGGGCTTCCCGGTCTCCAATCGACGCAACGGCCTGATCGGGTTCCTCCTCTACGAGGCCGGCCGGTTCCTCCAGGTGCTCGAAGGGCCCGCCTAGGTCGTCCACGGCCGGTACGCCATAATCGCCGCAGCCCGCCTGAGCCGATCGACGGGCCGTGGGATGCGCATCCCGCCCGCCCGCTGGGGAGACCGGTTCACGGCCCCCCGAGCCAGTGGTCGATGCGGTGGTGGTCGGGCGTGAAGCCGTGCCCGACTCCCCACAGCACGGCCTGCGTCCGGCTCTCCGCCCCGATCTTCCGGTACACCGACCGGATGTAACTCTTCACGGTGTTCGGGCTGAGGTACGTCAACGTCGCCACCTCCGCATTGCTCTTGCCCTGCGTGATCAGAGCCAGAATCTCGGACTCGCGGTCGGTGATCCCCTCCCGGCGGCCCGGCCAGTCGAGACCAGCCGCACTGGCAGCGCGGCGCTTGGGCTCGATCACGACGACCTCCCCGGCCGCGACCGCCTCGAGCGCTTCGACGAGCTCCTTCGCCGGAAGCGTCTTCGACAGGTAGCCGTGCACGCCCTCGTCGAGTGCCGCCTGGACGAGCTCGGGCTGGAAGTTCCAGGTGTAGACCACGACGTGTCGAGCCTGCGGGTTCGCCACGAGCTCCGCGATCTCCTCGTGGTCGGACTCGGGCTGCGCGAACGAGTCGTAGAGCACGATGTCGATGGCGTCGTGGAGGACCGCGTTCGCGTCGATCTCCGAGACCAGGATCCGATCCCGGTAGTCGTCGAACATGTGGGCGAGGCCGGTCAGGACCACGTCGTAGTCGTCGACGAGCGTCACCAGCAGGGGTCGAGTGAGCGTCGTCATGGTTCGAGGATCCCACCCCCAGGGGTGTGATGGCACACCCCTGCGGGTGGTTGAGTCGGTCCGTCGTCGAAAGCGGCGGCCAGTCGGGTCGCCGGAACCGGCGGTTCATCAGATCGCCGAAACCGGCGGCCAATCAGAAGGAGAGAACATCATGCTCGGTCTCGTCATCAGCCTCATCGTCGTCGGCCTCATCGCCGGATTCATCGCTCGGGCCGTCATCCCCGGCCGCCAGAGCCTCGGCATCTTCAAGACGATCATCCTGGGCATCATCGGCTCGTTCGTCGGTGGCTTCCTCGGCTTCCTGATCTTCCAGCACGACCCGATGGACGGCTTCTTCCAGCCCGCCGGCATCATCGGCTCGATCATCGGAGCCATCATCGTGATGTTCATCTACACGCGGGTCGTCGGGCGCGGCGCCGTCAACCGCTGATCGGTGCGGCGCGCGGCGCGGTGCGGCGCCGTGCGGTGCGGCAGGGGCACCCCCGTCCCGCGCAGCCGCACCCCGGCCCCGCGCAGCCGCACCCCGGCCCCGCGCAGCCGCACCCGCGTCCCGCGGAGGCGCACCCCGCCAGCCACTCCGACCCCCTGTCGACCGGGGGTCGGCAGCGGTTTCAGGGGTGCGGGTCCGAACTCCCCGGGCGCTCGTACCGACCCCGCCCGTGCCGCCGGTCGAAGAGCGCCGTGAGCAGCATCGCGAGGCCGAAGACCGTCCAGAACGATCCGAGGATCCACCGATACGCCGCCGGCTTCTCCGTCAGGGCGAGCGCGAACCAGCAGAACCCGAGCGCGATCCACGCGACTCCGACCCACCGGTAGGGCGTGCCCACGAACCACCGCCAGGTGCTCTTAGCCGGACGAGAATCGCTCATGACCGGAGGCTACGCGCCCCGCGCCGACCGATGCACCCGCGACGTCGCGGGCACGTGCATCCCACGCTCCTCGATCGAAAAGGTGGGATGCACGCCCACCTCCCCCTCGCCGTGCACCTGAGCCGCGTGCCACTCTTGTCCCGTGCCCTTCGAAGACCTGCCTCGCCTGCGCACCCGGCTGCGCCCCGTCGAGCTGTCCGCGCTGATCGTCGGAGTCGTGCTGCTCGCCGCCGGTGCCGCCGCCCGCGTGTGGGCGGCTCTCCACCCGGCGCCGCTGGACTGGTACATCGATTTCGCGGACAGCGGCAGCTCGTTCGCTCCCACCCGGGCCGCATCGTTCGGCCTCCTGGGCGGCTTCTTCCTCGTGGCCGGCCTCGTCCTCCTCGCGTTCTGGCTCGGCCTGCTGATCGGTCGTCGGCGCGCTGCAGCTCGGGCCCGGTGACTGCCGCCCGCTGACGGCTGACGGCTGACGGCGGCTGACCGCTGCCCGGCGCCTGCCGCCCGCTGCCCGCCGCCCGCTGCTGCGAGCGCACCCGCACCCCGCTCCCGCGAACGCGCACCCCATCGCCTCGTCGCGATCCCCCGTCGACCAGGGGTCAATGGCGGTTTCGGGGGTGCAGCTGCCCTCCGGCGAGGCAGGCGAGGCCGGCGAGGCCAGCGAGGCAGGGGAGGCCAGCGAGGCCGGGGAGGCCGGCGAAACCGCCAGACGCAGCAGCCCCCCTACTCGCGCCCGGCCGACCCGAGCTGCTCCTCGATCGGCACGGTGCCCTCGACGATCACGTCGCCCGTGTGCGCGGTGGTCACCGTCTCGATCAGCACGATGCCCACCTCCTCGTTCGCGACCGGGTTGTGCTGCACCCCCTTCGGCACGACGAAGAACTCCCCGGCGCCGAGCTCGACCTCGCGCTCACCCTCGAGCTGGATCCGAAGACTGCCGTAGACCACGACGAACATCTCATCCTCGCCGTCGTGCGCATGCCACACCAGCTCGCCCAGCAGCTTGGCGACCTTCACGTATTGGTCGTTGACCCGCCCCACGACCCGCGGCGTCCAGTGCTGCGTGACCAGCGACAGCTCGTGGCGGATGCGCGTCGGTTCGAGAAGCTCCATTCCGCCAGCCTACGAGTGCGCCTGCAGCGCGCTGATCCCCCGCCCGCGAAGCCGAGAGAGGGTGGGATGCACGCCCCCACTCCCCCTGCCCCGGAAGCACCCGCACCCCCGCCCCGCGCAACTGCACCCCGCTCCCGCGGACCCGCACCCTCGCCACCCGTCGCGACCCTCGGTTGACCGGGGTTCCCCGCGGCTCCAGGGGTGCACGTGGCCGCGGGCCGCATGCCCGGTCGCGGCGCAACGAGAACGATTCACCGCAGCACCCCGTCCAGCGATGACGCTGCGAACACCAGCGCAGTGGACCCCGACTTGAGCATGCTCGCGCGCCCTCCAGGACCCGGCGCCATCAGAGGCGAGACGGTCCGACACTCCTGCCCCGTGCCTCCCCCGGACTCGCCGCCCTCAGGCCGCGGCGTCGGATCGTCGCGGCTTCGAACGCCACCGGACGGCGATCGCGACGGCAGTGATGACCGAAGCGAGGGCGACGCCGGCGGCCGCCCGGCCCACTCGCGCGGGGAAGACGATCGCGTCGTACTGCTCTTTGGTACTGACGACGGAGCCCCCCTCCGCTCCGAACGAGGGAAAGACCGGCATGTACGGACTGGCCGCCGCCGTCGCGATCCCGCAGACCACGACGGCCGCCACGAAGACGATCGCGGCGACGACGATCCACGTGAGAAAGGTGCGGCGGCGTGTCATGCCGCAACGCTAGCGGTCGCGCGTTCACCCGACGAACGACGCGACCGCGGAACACCCCACCCCAGCCACCGCCCTCGGATTGGCCCTCGCGCCCGCCGCCCGGGTTCGCCAGGCTGAGCCCCATGGACGTCTCAGCCGCCGCAGCCGGAGGGATGGCCTTGACCGCCCTCGGCATGGTCCTCACCCCCGGCCCCAACATGATGTACCTCGTCTCCCGCAGCATCGGCCAGGGGCGGATGGCCGGACTGGTCTCGCTGATCGGCACCGGCGTCGGGTTCCTCGTGTTCATGACCATGGCCAACGTCGGCCTCGCCGCGGTCTTCGTCGTGGTTCCCTGGCTGTACATCGGCCTGAAGACGGCCGGGGTCGTCTACCTCGCCTGGCTGGCGTTCCAGACCCTCCGCCCCGGCGGCCACGGCCTCTTCGAGACGCGCGAACTGCGCCGCGACTCCGCAGCCAAACTGTTCCGCATGGGCCTCGTCACGAATCTGCTCAACCCCAAGGCCGCGATCATGTACCTGGCGCTCATCCCCCAGTTCATCGACCCATCTCGAGGCCACACGACCGCGCAGGGGTTCACTCTCGGGGCCGTCCAGATCGCTGTCAGCCTCACCGTCAACGCCGTCATCGTCATCAGCGCCGGCTCCATCGCCCGCTTCCTCGCCGAACGACCGCGCTGGGCTCGCGCACAGCGCCGCGTCACCGGCACCCTCCTCGGGCTCGTCGCGCTGACCCTCGCCCGCGAGATCCCGCAGCGCGCCCGAGTCTGATGAGCGGCGCCGGACGCGACGACTTCACGCCCCCTCGCCGACGACGGGGTCCGACGCATCCAGCCGCCAGCAGGTCGGCCGATCAGGCCGCGCTGCGCCGCCCGATCAGGCCGCGCCCCGCGGGCCGATCAGGCAGCGCCCCAACACCCGATCAGGCCGCGCCCCGCTGCCCGACCGGGCGACGCCGCAGACCGACCTGCGCGATGGCGGCCGGCACGTACGCCTGATCGAGCGTGCCGATGTCCGTTCCCGGCGCCACGATCTGATCGATCCGGTCGAGCACGTCGTCCGACAGCACCGTGTCGACCCCGGCCAGCAGATCGTCGAGCTGCGCTTCGGTGCGCGCACCGAGAAGAGCGCTGGTGACCGCGGGATGCGAGATGGCGAACGCCATCGCGAGGTGCGGCATCGTGATCCCCGCCTCCTCCGAGAGCGTGACGAGCTCCTCGACTGCATCGATGCGGCGCTCGTCGGTGAACGTCGTGAAGTACTTCGCGCGGTTGAGGTCGGTGGTCTGGCCACGGCGGACTCGACCGGTCAGCATTCCCTGTCCGAGAGGGCCCCAGACGAGGATGCCCATGCCGAACTGCTCGGCGACGGGGAAGATCTCGCGCTCCACGCTCCGGTTCAGGATCGAGTACGGCGGTTGCTCGGTGCGGAGACGCTCGAGGCCGCGGCGCTCGGACACCCAGTGGGCGTTCACGATGTCGGACGCCGGCAGCATCGAGGTGCCGAACGAACGGATCTTGCCCACGTGCACGAGGTCGCTCAGGGCGGAGAGCGTCTCTTCGATGTCGGTCTCGGGGTCGGGCCGCTGCAGCTGGAAGACGTCGATGTGGTCCGTCTGGAGGCGGCGGAGGGAGTTCTCGATCGCCGTCGTGATCCAGCGGCGAGAGGCACCACGGTGGTGCTCGTCGGCGCCGAGGCCGAACTTGCTGGTGAGGACGACGTCGTCGCGGCGGCCCTTGAGGGCGCGACCGACCACCTCCTCGGAATCGCCGTACGAGTCGGCGGTGTCGACGAGGTTGATGCCCGCGTCGAGGGCCTTGTGGATGATGCGCGCGGAATCCGCCTCGGCATTGCCGAACTGGGTGGCGAAGTTGAGGGCGCCGAGCGCGTAGGGGCTGACCTTGATGCCGGTGCGGCCGAGGGTGCGGTACTGCATGAGGGGGATCTCCGATCCGAGGGACGGTGGGATGCGCATCCCACCGTCGATCGTCGTAGACTCGACATCAACCGGAGGGTGCCTCCGTAACTATATGGAGGCATCCTCCGATTACGCAAGCAAAGGACCGGGATGAGCGCAGAGTCCGAGACCGCATCGGCGGCTCCCCGCCGCCTCCGAGCCGACGCGCAGCGCAACCTCGACGCCGTGCTCGACGCAGCCAAGGCTGTCTTCGCCGAGTCCGGCGTCGATGCTCCGGGTCAGGAGATCGCCGACCGTGCGGGCGTCGGCATCGGCACGATGTACCGGCATTTTCCGAAGCGATCCGACCTCGTTGCAGCCGTCATGGCGAGCGAGATCGACGCCTGCGCCGACGCCGCTCGGACGATCGCCGCCGATAGTTCTCCCGGTGATGCGCTGAAGGCCTGGGTCCGGCTCTACACCGACCTCGTCGCGACCAAGCGGGGCTTCGCCGCCGCGCTGAACTCCGACGATCCCGCGCTCCTCGAGGTCGGCCCCCATGTGCGCGAGCACCTCGAGCCGGCCCTCGAGACCCTCCTGGAGGCGGCCCGCCGGGCCGGCGCCATCAGCTCCGAGCTCAGCGCCAAGCACGTGATCACGGCCGTCGCCCTCCTGTGCCACCCCGTTCCCGACGAGGACGTCGCGTTCACCCACGACCTGGTCGACGTGTTCCTGGACGGCTTGCGCTAGCAGCCAGGCTACGGGCGGTACTCCGGCGGCTTCGGTCGGGCAGGCTGGTCAAAGGAACGGGCGCCATTCGTCCCACCCAGAACTTGGGCGGCCACGACGGCCAGGTGGCCGATGGCACGCAGAACGACGAATGCCATTCGAATGGGCAGTGGGCGGTTCGATGTCGTCATGTGCTTCCCCCTTGGTCGTCCCGATCCTAAGTCGGCCCCGATCCTGCCGCCACCCCTCGCATCAGTGCCCGACCCGGAGGTCGGCGGCGCTGCCCGGCCTCTCTCATCATCGGCGAGTGCGCCACCCGCACCCGCCTCCCCCGCACCCGCACCCCGCACCCGCGGAGCCGCACCCCCGTTACGCTCGGCGACCCCCCGTCGACGAGGGGTCGACGGCGGCTCCAGGGGTGCACGTGTCAGCGCGGGACCCGCTCAGACCACGACTCCTGCCGACAGCGAGCGCAAGTGGTCGACCGCCGAATCGAGAGCGGCCTCGAGCGCGACCGTGTCGCGACGGGTCTGTCGAGAGCCCCTCGCGGAGCAGACCCTCCCCCACCCCGAGACGAACCCTGCAGCGTGGGATGCACGCCCGCGTTCCACACCCCGCCGCCCTGTGTCGACGTGAAGGAGGTCAGCCTCGTGCCGACCGCAGGTCGTCCTGGCTGGGCGGACGAAGGGTCGCCCGGGGGCGGGTGCCGAGAGAGCCGGCGACCAGGAAGGCCACTGCCAGGAGCACGGCGACCAGCCAGAACGACCCCAGAAGGCCGACCGCCTCCGACAGGCTGCCGATGATGGGCGGGCCGGCCAGGTTGGCGAGGTAGCCGATCGAGGCGACGGCACTGACTCGGGCGGCCCCGTTCGCTCCGCTGTCGGCTGCCGCGGACATTCCGAGGGGGAATCCCATGGAGACGCCCACCGCCCACAGCACCACTCCGATCAGGACCAGCCAGACAGGGCCGCCGAGGATGAAGAGCACCAGGCCCAGGACGCCGATGGCCGTCGTCGCTCGGACCGTCGCGACGCGGCCGATGCGATCCACGACAGGACCACCCGCCACGCGGGCGGCCGTCTCGGAGATCGCGAACACGGTGAAGAACAGAGCCGCGACCGTCTCCGTCTGGTGGTGCCCGTCACTCGCCGAGAGGGACAGCCAACTGTTCGCGGTTCCCTCGCCGAGTTCCACGCCGAGCATGACGAGGCCGATCAGGAGGAGACGCGGGTCGAGCAGTCGCCGGACCGACTGCCCCAGGCGCACCCACCACGCGCCTTCGGTCGAAGGACCGTCCGATGCAGCGACCTCGTCAGGGGCGCGCAGGAAGCGGATGGCGCCGAAGGCCACGACGGCGATGAGCGCGGCTTCTGCGAGGAACTGCCACACGAAGTCGATGCCCAGGGCCGCGGCGCCGGCGCCGATCCCGGATCCGACGACGGCTCCCGCGGACCAGGCTGCGTGGAGGAGGGGCATCAAGGTCTTCCCGGCCGCCTTCTCGACCTGAGCCCCTTGGACGTTGATCATGACGTCGAAGCCTCCGACACCGAAGCCGACGACGATGAATCCGACGACGGTGGCAGGCACCGATGCAGCCAATCCCGCGCCGGTGCCTATGATGGCGATTCCTACGGCGATGAGGACAGCCGCGCATCCGATCGCCGCCTTCGGGCCCAGATGCGTCAGAGCGTGCGACGACACCGCCACGCCGGTGATCGACCCGATCGTCACGCCGGCCAGAGCGATGCCGACGAGGCCGTCCCCGATGTGCAACGAGTCCCGGATGCTCAGCAAACGCGGCCCCCAGGTCGCGAGAGCGATGCCGCCCAGAGCGAAGAGCACCATGACCGCATTCCGCCAGGAGGAAACGCTTCCGGCCGAGCCGACGACTGAGGGGGCTCGAGGGCCGTGAACGTTCACGGTGTGCAGCGTAGTCGTGGGTAGCGGCCGGGTTCGTCGTCATCGGTGTCGTCATGATCGTGGCGGGCTCTCCCTGCCAGACTTGAGGCATGCCCGTCCACGGTTCCCCGCTCAAGCGCCTCGGTTTCCTCACGATCGGGTCGTTCGACCCCGCGGCCCCGGCCGCCGGCCTCGAGGACACCCTGCGCGTGATCGAGCGCGGCGAACAGCTCGGCTTCGACAGCGCCTGGCTGCGCCACCGGCACCTGCAGCCCGGCATCTCGTCGCCCGTCGCGATCCTGGCGGCGGCATCGCAACGGACGAGCCGCATCGAGCTCGGCACCGCCGTCACTCCGATCGGCGCCGAGAACCCGTTCCGTCTCGCCGAAGACCTCGGCACCGTCGACGTGCTGCTCGGCGGCCGACTCAACCCCGGCTTCTCGGCGGGAACCCCGATGAACTTCGACCTCTACCGCGACGCGATCTACCCCGACACCGCGGACCAGGAGGACATGGGCTACGACCGCCTCCTCCGCCTCCGCAACCTGGTGCGGGGCGACGTCGTGAGCGAGTCGCCGGGTCGACGCGGCATCGAGGAGTTCAGCGGCATCGTCCAGCCCCACAGCCCCGGCCTCGCCGACCGGCTCTGGTGCGGTGTCGGCAGCACGCGTTCGGCGGTGTGGGCGGGCGAGAACGGGTTCCGCCTGCTCGCCTCGAGCGTGACCCGCGCCGATGACGGCACCGACTTCGCCACGAATCAGCGCGCCCAGATCGACGCGTACCGCGACGCCCACCCGGACGGCGCGTCCGCCCGCGTCTCGCAGGGCCTCGTCGTCGTGCCGACCGACTCGGCGACTCCCGAGCAGCGAGCCCGCTACGAGGCCTACGCCGAATCGCGGGTCGGTCGCGTCGGCATCCCCCAGGGTCCGGGAAAAATGCTGTTCGCAGCCGATCTCGTCGGAACCTCCGCCGAGATCGCCGACGCCCTGCACGCCGACGCCGCGTACCAGGCCGTCGACGAGGTCGCCTTCGCCCTGCCCTTCTCGTTCGAGCCCGACGACTACGCGCAGATCCTCACCGACCTGGCCGAGCACCTCGGCCCCGAGCTCGGTTGGGCGCCCGTCGCGTAGCTCTCAGCAGCGGTGGCTGAATCCGAGTCGCGGGTACCTGGATCTAGACGTGAGTCCATGTCCACAGTCAGGTTCTGACCGTGACGAGGAGGTCGCCGACCTCGCAGTCGAGGGCCGCGCAGATGGCGGAGAGGGTGGAGAAGCGGATCGCTCGGGCGCGATCGTTCTTCAGAACCGAGAGGTTGACCAAGCTGAGGCCGACCAGCTCGCTCAGCCGAGTGAGCGTGATCCCCCGTTCCTCGAGGAGTTCGTCGAGGCGGCAGTGGATCAGGCCGCCGTCGTCCGTGGTGTCCGCCGACGCCATCAGATCAGTCCTTCGGTCTCGTGCTGGAGCCGCTCGCCGACGCGGAAGGCGATCGCGACGAGGGCGAGGGTCAAGCCGATCGTCACCGTCAACGGGTCGAAGACGAACGCCTTCGAGAACGTGGTCCCTCCCGCGTCGGCGATGATGGCGAGGCGGCTCCACCAGGCGAGCAGTTGGCTGACGATGCCGAGTGCCAGGACGGCAACGCTGGTCGCTGCAACGAGGCGCCAGGCAGCACCGACGAAGGGGCGCCCCGATCGGAACCGCTGGATCAGGGTCACCGCAAGGCCCCCGAGAGCCAGTTCGATGAGGAGCCGCACGATGGTCGCCGCCGCGTAGATGCCGATGGTCCCGGTCGAGACCCCCGTCACCGCTGTGGTGACGCCTCCCCCGTCTCCGGAGATCTTCACTCCGCTGCGCCCGTCGCCATCGTCCGTGAACCGGTACTGGTCGGTGGCCCAGTACATGGTGGGGCGGATCGTGTGGGCCGCGAGCTGCGTGATCAGGTCGACCGTCCCGAAGACGACCACGCCGAGCGCCCAGACGAGCGTGACGAGGCCGATGGCGATCAGAAGCACTCGGACAGCAGGGGTGGATGATCGGGTCGGCATGGCGGGCTCCTCGGGTTATCGATTGCCGTTAAGACAACGATGATCGATAACTCGCCGCCAGTCCCCAGAACGGGTGACTGCCCGGAGCCCATCGAGCCTGACCGCCATCGAGCTCCACAAGTGGGGGTGGTGACCGGACCTCGTGGCTCGGCAGAATCCCAAGCGAAGGGGGTCCGATGTCGAATGACGCTCGACGCCGGGGAGTGAGGTTCCTCAATCTCGCCTGGGTGGTTCCCCTCTGCTTCATCGTGGTTTACGTGGCACGGGCCGTCTCGTCGTTCGCCGTCTGCGGCCTGACCGGATGCGTGCTCGAATCCCTGACGCCGACCAACCTGATCGTCGTGGCATTCGCGACTGCGGCCGCGACGACGGTCGTCCTCTTCACCGTGGCGCTCGCGCCGTGGGGAACCGACCTCGCCACGCGATGGCTTGTCGCGGCACTCGCCGCCGGGGGAGCAGGCTTCGTCGTCGTCGCCTGGACCGTGGTGGACTTCACGACAAATCAGGATGGTCTCTTCTACTGACGCGACTCGCCGACGACGGTCACGGCTCGGGCCTGGCCGATCGCCGCACCATCGACCGCGCTTGCAACCGGAAAATGATTTCCTTATAGTCATAAGCGGAAATCAGTTCCCGTTTAGGAGAGATTCATGACCACGAATGAAGATGTCGTCGCAGTGACCCAGGTCGTCCTGTCGTCGTTCACCGCGCCCGACGCGAAGGACTTCGACGCCTACCGCGACCTGCACGCCGAGATGGTCGAAGTGGACTTCGGCGGTGTCAACGACACCGCGTCCGACGACGGCCCGGCAGGTGGTCGCATCAGCCGCGACGACCTGCGCGATTCCGCGGCGGCCACGATCGGCCCGGTGGCGGTGACGCAGCACATGATCAGCAGCGTCGTCGCTTCGATCGACGGAGACGACGCCGTGGTGACGTTCTATGAGCAGGCTCTGCACGTGCATCCCGCCCTCGGTGATGGTCCGGACATCAACACCTGGACGATCTTCGGCAAGGGCACCCACCACCTGCACCGGCAGCCGGATGGATGGAAGATCACGTCCGTGCGCCTCCGGCCGACCCACTCCACCGGCAACCCGACGTTCCTGGCCGATGTGGCCGCGCTCGTTGCCTGATTCGCCGGACGCCGGGGCGGGGTCGCCGCCTCGACGGATGAGAGCGGACGCGGAGGCGAACCTGGAACGCATCATCGATGCGGCCAGGTCCACCTTCGCTCGCGACGGACTCCAGGTGAGCATCGAGGTGGTCGCCGAGAACGCCGGCGTCGGTCTCGGAACGATCTACCGACGCTTCGAGAACAAGGAGGCGCTCGTCCTCGAACTCGTCCGACGCCTCCTCGGCGAGGTCATCGCGATCGCGCAGCACCACGAACGGGATCCCGTCGGGCGCGGCCTGTTCGGCTACTTCGACGAGGTGGGCCGGGTTCTCCAGGCGAACCGCGGGACGCTGTCACGCATCTGGAGTTCTCCCGCCACGACGGAGCTGGTGGCGGCGTCGCGGCTGTCGCAGACCCGTCTCGTGACGGCGGCGATCGACGCCGGCACCGTGCGTCCCGACCTGACTCCCGAGGACGTCGCGATCGCCCTGTGGTCCATCGCGGGCGTGATCGACGTGGCCGGGGTGGACGACAGCATCGCCTGGAAGCGCCACACGGCGTTCCTGCTGGCCGGCTTCACGAACCTGACGGCCGAGGTGAAGTCACGCCCGCTTCGAAGTCGTGAACTCGAGGACATCATCCGAGAGAGCCCGTCGCCGTCGACCGAACGGTAGTCCGACTCCTCCGCCCGGGCGGCTACAGCGTTTCGGCTCTCTGCAGTCGCCTGGTTCGGGGTGTCGAGACCGCCCAGAGGACGAAGGCAGCGGCGGCGATCACCAAGCCCACGACGCACACCCCGGTCCATCCGACGAGGCTCCAGGCGGTCGTGGCGGCGGCGGAACCGACGGCGCCGCCGACGAAGTAGAACGTCATGTAGACGCTGTTGATCCGACTCCGGGCGGCCGCGTCCAGTTCGTAGATCTGCCGTTGGCTCAGGACATGGATCCCCTGCACTCCCATGTCGAGCACGATCAAGCCGACCAGGAGCGCGGCGACGGAGTTCGCGCCCGCCCACAGGAGTGCGAAGGCCGCGGCCGTGACCAGGATGGCCAGGAGCGTGTGGCGGGACTTCTCCGGGTTCCGGATCCGCCCCGTCAGGTTGGCGACGATCGCTCCGGCCGCGCCCAGCAGGGCGATGAGACCGATCAGGCTCGAGTCGAGATGGAACGGGGCCCCGCCCAGATGCAGCGACACCGTCGCCCAGAAGGCGCTGAACGCCGCGAAACCGAGGCCGCCGAAGATCGCGCGGAGCCGCAGGGTGCGGTACTGCCTGAGCAGGCGCGGGCCCGACAGGAGGAGGGAGCCGTAGTGCGCGGTCGACGTGCCCGGCTGCGGAGGCAGGATCCGGCGCAGGACGAGGAGGACCACGAGGGTCAGACCCGCTGCGATGAGGAACACGGCACGCCATCCGATCAGTTGCCCGAGCACGCCCGAGACGGTCCGAGACACGAGGACGCCGACGAGCAGGCCGGAGATGACCGTCCCGACGACCTTTCCGCGCTCGGCGTCGGAGGCCAGGTTGGCTGCGGCGGGGACCAGGAGTTGCGCGGCGACGTTCGCGGCGCCGACGACGGCGAAAGCCGCGAGGGCGATGCCGAGGCTCGGCGATGCTGCGACGCCGACGAGCGCGACGATGTCGATTCCGAGCAGGAGCGTCAGAAGTCGGCGGCGCTCGAAGCGATCGGCGGCAGGCAGGATGAGGATCAAGCCGAGCGCGAACCCGATCTGAGACCCGGTCACGAGGACGCCGGCCCTGCCCGGGGCGTGCAGGTTCCGTCCGATCACGTCGAGGAGGGACTGCGCGTAGTAGAGGTTCGCCGCGATTGCGCCGGTCGCGATGGAGAGGAGCAGGACGATGCCGCGGGGCAGCGCAGCCGTTGTGGCGACGGGAGGTGTCGTGGTGGTCATGAGGTCCCCTTCGGGGTGAGGGTGGGCAGGGTGACGCCGGTGAATCGCGCACAGCGGTCGAGGAGGGCGTCCTGGAACTCCGGATCGGAGACGGCGGGATGCGTGGGTGCCGGGTGTCGCCACCGTCTGGCGATACCCGCGGCGAGGAGGATGCGTCGCCCGGTCATACGAGCAGCGACCCGCCGTCGACAGTGAGGATCGTGCCGGTCGCGTACTCCTGCTCCATGGCGTACACGAACGCGCGCGCGACATCGTCGACCTCGCCGGCCCGACCCAGCGGGAGCCCACTCATCGACTCGAACATCGCGTGCTGCTCGGCCTCGCCGAAGCCCGACCAGAGGGGGCTGCGAGTCACACCGGGCATGACGGCGTTCACCCGGATCGGAGCCAGCTCGATGGCGAGCTGCCGAGTCAGCGAGACGACGGCCCCGCAGACGATCGCCCCGAGAGCCCAGCCCGCACCAGGCCGTTCCGCCGCCGTGCCGGTGACGAGCGTGATGGAACCGCCGGGACGAACATGCGGGGCGAAAGCGCGGACGGTCGCGACCGCACCCAGGAGGCGGGTCTGGAGGAACGTGGCGATCCTCTCCGAAGTGAGGTCCGTGAGCGGCACGAGCGCGAGGGGTTCGCCGGCCGTGTAGACGAGGTGGTCGATGTCGCCGACGCGCCCGACGAGGTCCGCGAGGCTCTCCTCGTCGGTCGGGTCGACGGTGAAGCCCTCGGCATACGTCAGCCCTTCGAGGGCACGGCGGACGCTTTCGGGGTTGCGGCTCGCGACGATCGGCACCGCGCCGTGGGATTCGAGCGCTTTCGCGGTGGCGAGGCCGAGGCCAGAGGTACCTCCGACGAGGAGGACGCGCGATTCTGAGAGTGACATGGGGTGGGGTTCCTTTCAGCGGTTGACGAGTTCAAGCCTCGTCAGAGCGCCGCCGCCTGTCCAAGACTCATTCCGTCCGTGGCGATACCCCATGGACATCACCAGCGACGACCGCGAGGATGGAACACATGCCCGCCGACCTGGACCTGCGCAAGCTCCGCTATTTCGTCGCGGTCGCCGAAGAACTCAACTTCGGCAGAGCCGCCGATCGCCTCCACATCGCCCAGCCCGTCCTCTCCCGACAGATCCGAGCCCTCGAGGACGACCTGCAGATCGCCCTCCTGGTCCGCGACTCCCACGGCACGACCCTGACCGACGCCGGCGCGCAGCTTCTCGTCGACGCCCGAATCGTGCTCGACGACGCGTCTCTGATCCGCAGGCGTCTGGCGCGTTTTCAGCACTCGGACCTCGAGCTGCTCGTCGGAGTCATGCCCGGGCTGCTCGCCACTCGTGCGATCTCCGACTTCCAAGACGCCGTCCCCGGATGCCGGGTGAACGTGATCCGACTCGGCTGGAACAACCAGGTGGAATCCGTTCGATCCGGCGCCGTCGACGTCGCCTACGCACGCGATCTCACCGGCGTTCCGGGTCTCGTCGTCCGAGAGCTCGTCCAAGAGCCGCGTGACATCGTCCTCCCCAGCGGGCACCCTCTCGCGACACGAAGCAGCCTTACGCCGGCCGACCTCCGCGACGAACTGCTTCTGCAAGACACCGCCGTCGCGCCGGAGTGGCTCGCGGAGGCCTCCGCGTCGCGCCGCAGAGACGCCGCAGGCGGGCCGGCCGCCGACACCGTGGAGGAGAAGCTCGAACTGGTGGCGGCGGGCAGAGGATTCATCATTCTGCCGCGTTCGACGACGGCGGCCTACCGACGACCGGACGTGACTGTCGTCCCGTCCGCCGGCTTCTCGCCGAGCAGGGTGTGCCTGCTCTGGCGCGACGGCGACCCCGATCCCGTCAGAGACCGCTTCATCGCCGCGGCGATCGCCCAGACCGAGAACGCCCTCGCGGGCTGAGCCGCGCCGACGTCAGGCCGCGACGGCGCGACCAGCGATGCCGATCAGGGCGCGCTTCGGCACCAGCCGCGTGAGCAGTCGAGAGACGAAAGCGTTGCCGAACCCGTCGACCACGCTCGGCCGATTGCGATCGAGTGCAGTCAGCGCGGTCGTCACGACCTGGGCCGGGCTCCGCTTCGCTCCTGCCGCCGCCGCCTCGCCCGCCACTTCGAAGAACCCCGTCTCGGTCGCCCCCGGGCACACGGCGAGCACCCGCACGCCCGTCGTGCGGTTCTCCCCCCACAGCGCCTCGGTGAACGAGAGCACGAACGCCTTCGTCGCTCCGTAGACCGCCATGCGAGGAATCGGCTGGAACGACGCGGTCGAGGCCACGTTGATCACGGCACCCGAGCCGCGCCTGCGCATCGCGGGCAGATAGGCGCCGGTGAGATCGACCAGGGTTCCGCAGTTGAGCTGCACCTGGCTGGCGAGCCGCGCGAGGTCGGTCTCGCCGAAGACGCCGTGGATTCCGAAGCCGGCGTTGTTGATCAGCCAGTCGATCTGAAGACCTCGCCTGTCGGTCTCGGCGTGCAACTCTGCTGCAGCGGTGGGTGACGCGAGGTCGAGAGCGATCACCTCGACGACGACCCCGTGGGACTGCCGCAGGCGTGCGGCGAGCGCGGCGAGCTTGTCCCGGCTTCGCGCCACCAGCACGAGGTCGTGCTTGCGGGCGGCGAGGCGAGCAGCGAATTCTGCACCGATTCCCGACGAGGCTCCGGTGATTAGGGTGGTGGTCATGATTTCTCCAAACAGCATAGATGGTTTGTTTTATGGGCAAAAATGAGCGGGGGATGCACGGGGCGAGCTCAGGGGGCGACGAGCATCGAGCGCATACTCGCCACCAGTAGCGCCCCTCGTCGTGCGAAGGCTCTACTGTCGGCCGGGTCGAGGGCGTCGCTGACGGTCTTGAGCCCGTCGAACGAGCCGACCACGAGAGCCGCGAGGTCGTCGGCGGTGGCCGATCCGGTGAACTCGCCGTCGGACTGGCCCCGAGCAATGACGCCGGAAACGACCGAGACCCAGTCGCGCAGCGGATCGTTCTCCGCTGCCACGGTTCGCGCGACCTCGTCGTTCTCGGCCGCGAGCTGAGCGCTGAGCTTGACGACATTCCAGGCCGACGAGTCGCTCGACATGAGCTTCAGCAGCAGCTCGCCCATCGAGGCCAGCTGCTCGGTGGCCGTCGCTCCGCCGGCGATCGCTTCGGTGGTGAGCGCCAGCCAGCGCTGCTTCTGCTCAGCGACCACGGCCCGCGCCAGGTCGGCCTTCGAGGTGAAGTGGAAGTAGACCGCACCTTTCGACAGCCCGGCCGCCCGGAACACGTCGTCCATTCGTGTGGCGGCGTACCCCTTCGCGGCGAACACGCCGGCCGCGGCACGAACGATCTCGGCGCGAGTCGCCTCGCCTTTCGATGTGCTACCGGTCATGTCGTCCTCCTCCCCCACAATAAAACCGACCATGCGGTCTGTCAAATCGCCAAGAAGCGAACGCTCGAGAGGCAAGGCCCGACACCTCGCTGGCTAGACAGGCATGTCCACGAACCGCGAGAACATGCCGTGGAAAGCGACGGTGATGGTGTCGGTGGGGCCGTTGCGGTGCTTGGCCACGATGAAGTCGGCCTCGCCCTGACGGGGGTTGTCCTTCTCGTAGGCGGACTCGCGGTGGAGGAGGATGACCATGTCGGCGTCCTGCTCGAGGGAGCCGGACTCGCGGAGGTCGGAGATGGCGGGCTTCTTGTCGGCGCGCTGCTCGGGGCCACGGTTGAGCTGCGAGAGGGCGATGACCGGCACCTGAAGCTCTTTGGCCATGAGCTTGAGGGCACGCGAGAACTCGGAGACCTCCTGCTGGCGGCTCTCGACCTTCTTGCCCGAGGTCATCAGCTGCAGGTAGTCGATGACGACGAGCTTGAGGCCGACCTGCTGCTTGAGCCGGCGGCACTTGGCGCGGATCTCGACCAGGGTCATGTTGGGGGAGTCGTCGATGTAGAACGGGGCGTCATTGATGCGGCCACGGGTCTGCGCGATGGTGGTCCAGTCGCGGGCGTCGACGGTGCCCTTGCGCATGTTCTGCAGCGGCACGCTCGACTCGGCCGAGAGCAGGCGCATCGCGATCTCGGAGCGGCCCATCTCGAGCGAGAAGAAGACGGAGGGCTGGTTGTACTTGATCGAGGCGGCGCGGCACAGGTCGAGGGCCAGCGTCGACTTACCGAGCGCGGGGCGAGCCGCGACGATGATGAGCTGACCGGGGTGGAGACCGTTGGTGAGGGCGTCAAGCTGGGCGAAGCCGGTCGGCACACCCGTCATCTGCCCGTCGCGACCCTTGGCGGCCTCGATCTCGTCGATGGCGACCGTGACCGCGTCGGTGAGCGGCACGTAGTCCTCGGTCTGGACGCCGCCGGCGACGTTGTAGACCTCGGCCTGCGCGTTGTTGACGAGGTCAATGACCTCGCCCTCGCTGGCGTAGCCCATCTGCACGATGCGCGTGCCGGCCTCCACGAGGCGGCGCAGGACGGCCTTCTCGGCGACGATGGACGCGTAGTAGCCGGCGTTGGCCGCGGTCGGCACGAGACCGGTCAGCGTGTGCAGGTACTCGGCGCCGCCGGCGCGGGTGAGCTCGCCCGCCTTGGTCAGCTCGTCGGTGACCGCGATGACGTCGGTCGGCTCGCCGTGCGAGTACAGGCCGAGGATCGCGTTGAAGATGACCTCGTGCTTCGGCAGGTAGAAGTCGGTGGGACGCACCGTCTCGAGCACGTCGGCCGTGGCGTCTTTGCTCAGCAGCATGCCGCCGATCGCGCTCTGCTCGGCCAGCAGGTCGTGCGGGGGAGTGCGGCGGTCGTAGCCGGAGTTGTCGTAGCCCTGCCCGCCGTCGTACGTGCCCTTGGCACCCGAACCGTCGGTGGTCGCGAGACCGAGATGGGCAATCGACAAGGGGGCCTCCGGGATGAGCATTCGAGTG
Organism: Frondihabitans cladoniiphilus; assembly: GCF_039544345.1. NCBI lineage: Bacteria > Bacillati > Actinomycetota > Actinomycetes > Micrococcales > Microbacteriaceae > Frondihabitans > Frondihabitans cladoniiphilus. Next base: position 509,877 of record NZ_BAABLM010000003.1, on the reverse strand, counting down.
ATGAGAACGTTCTACCGCCACCCTCCGACACCCCTGTCGAAGGACACAGCAGATCACGCCGACCGATCGTCGACGCCGCCCTCGAAAAGGGCCGTTTCGCGCTCCCTGAAGCGCGCTGTCACACCCTAGGGACTTGACCCCCATGCGACCAAACGGGCCTGTGGACGGAGGTGTGGAGAACTTGGGAGAAACGCCGGGGAAAACTGGGGATGACTGTGGACAACCCTGTGGACAAGAAAGTATTTTCGGCCGTCTAGGTGCTTGTGACCAGGCTTTTTCGTTTCCACACCCTCTGTGGGGAAAGTTGTCTAAATCGAGGGTTGAAGGTTGAGTGTGCCAGCGACACCCTGTGCACAGTGGACTTGACATCGTGTCCCCCATGGCGGTAGTTCCAGCACCGAGGGGGACACGGCTGGACCCCGGGGGACGCGCCCGGCCCGAAGCCCGGGGGCGTGCATCCCACGCTCGCAATTCGACATGCGGACACCTTAAACACGAGTAGCGGCAGACCCGAAGGCCTGCCGCTACTGGAGGGGGTGCTACTTGGCAGCGACCACCGAGAGCGTGATCGTCGCGATGACGTCTTCACGAAGGCGAACGGTCGCCTCGTGCTCGCCCGTCAGCTTGATCGCGGTCGGGATCTCGACCTTGCGCTTGTCGATCGTGCCGACGCCCTGTGCGGTGACGGCAGCGGCCACGTCGGCCGGCTTGACGGAGCCGAAGAGGCGCCCGCCCGTACCGGTCTTGACGGGCAGCGTGATCTTGACGGCCTCGAGGCGGGCCTTCATGTCGCGCGCCTCTTCGATCGTCTTGAGCTCGCGGGTGGCACGAGCCGCACGGATCTGCTCGACCTGCTTCTCGCCACCGCGGGTCCAGGCGACGCCGAATCCCTGGGGGATGAGGTAGTTGCGGGCGTAGCCGTTCTTGACGTCGATGACGTCGCCGGCGGAACCGAGGCCGGAGACCTCGTGGATGAGGATTACCTTGGACATTTTGCTACTCCCGATCAGCGGCCGGAGCCGGCGTAGGGGAGGAGCGCCATTTCACGGGCGTTCTTCACGGCACGGGCGATGAGGCGCTGCTCCTGGACGGAGACGCCGGTGATGCGACGAGCACGGATCTTTCCACGCTCGGAGATGAACTTGCGAAGGGTCGCGACGTCTTTGTAGTCGATGACGCCGACGCGGATCGCCTTCGCGGGAGCGGCGTTCTTGCCGCCCTTTCCGCGGAGGGGCTTGCGGCGGTCGCCGCTGCTCTTTCCAGCCATTGTTTTCTGCTTTCAGTAATTAAGAAGAGTGAAGCGAAACTCAGAAGGGGGTTTCGTCGTTGTAGGTGCCGCCGCCGGGGGTGTTCCAGACGTCGCCCGACGAGGTGTTTCCACCGGTCGTGGCGGGCTGACCCCAGGGCTCTTCGGCCGGTTGTCCGCCGCCGTTGCCCCCATTGCCGCCGCCGACAGGCGGACGACTGGGCGCACCGCCGCCGAACGACCCAGCGGCTCCGCCGTCGCGAGACGAGGATGCGCGGGTCACCTGAGCAGTGGCGTAACGGAGCGAAGGGCCGATCTCGTCGATCTCGAGCTCCATCGAGGTGCGCTTCTCGCCCTCTTTGGTCTCGTACGAGCGCTGCTTCAGGCGACCCTGCGCCATGACGCGGGAGCCCTTCGTCAGCGAGGCGGCGACGTGCTCGGCGAACTCGCGCCACACACTGGCACGCAGGAAGAGCGCCTCGCCGTCCTTCCACTCGTTCGACGCGCGGTCGAACGTGCGGGGGGTCGACGCGATCGTGAAGTTCGCGACCGCGAGCCCGTTCTGCGTGTAGCGCAGCTCGGGGTCGCTGGTCAGGTTGCCCACGACGGTGATGACGGTTTCGCCGGCCATGAGCTACTCGGCGCTCTTGGAGGGAGCGGCGGGAGCCTTGGCAGCAGGCGCGGCGGGGGCAGCCGGAGCGGCAGCGGCCGGAGCCGAAGCAGCGGCGACGGCAGCAGCCGGAGCAGCGGGCGAGGTGCCGGCGGCAGGAGCCTTGGCCGGAGCGGCAGCCTTGCGGGCGGCCTTCTCGTCGGCGAGCTTCTTGGCCTTGGCGACCATCTCGATGCCCTCTTCGGCGCGCAGCACCTTGGTGCGGAGAACGGCTTCGGAGAGACCGAGCTGACGGTCGAGCTCGTCGGTGGCCGACGAGTTCGCGGTCAGGTTCACGACGGCGTAGATGCCTTCGCTCTTCTTGTTGATCTCGTAGGCGAGGCGACGACGGCCCCAGATGTCGACGTTGTCGATCGATCCACCGTCGTTGCGGATGACGTTGAGGAACTTGTCCAAGCTCGGAGCGACAGTGCGCTCGTCGATCTCGGGGTCAAGGATCACCATCAATTCGTACTGATGCATGTCTAACCCACCTCCTTCGGACTTAACGGTCGCAGTATTTCTGCGACAGGAGGGTAGTGGCATCGTTGCCGGCAGACACGAGGAATCGTGGCAGACGCCGAGCAACCTTCCTAGGCTACAGGGTCGGCGGGCTCGCCACCAGCGCCGGGTTGCTGGTGCCGTGCATCCCACCAGGCTTTCAGGCGGTTGGTCGCCTCGTCTTCACCGAGCGGGCCCTCCTCCGTGCGCAGCTCGAGCAGATAGCGGTACGCCTCTCCGACCTCGCGAGAGGGCTTGATGCCGAGGATGCGCTGGATCGCGTCGCCGTCGAGGTCGGGCCGCAGCGAGTCCAGCTCCTCCTGCTCGCGCAGAACGGCGATGCGGTCTTCGAGGTCGTCGTACGCGAAGGCGAGGTGGTCGGCCTTGCGGCGGTTGCGGGTCGTGACGTCGGCGCGGGTCAGCATGTGCAGCCGCTCGAGCTGGTCGCCGGCGTCGCGGACGTAGCGGCGCACTGCCGAGTCGGTCCAGCCGCCCTCCGTGTAGCCGAAGAAGCGGAGGTGCAGCTCGATCAGCCGGTACACCGCCGCGATCGTGTCGTTGTCGAAGCGCAGCTCTTTCAGCCGGCGCTTCGCCATCTTCGCGCCGACCAGGTCGTGGTGATGGAAGGTAACCACCCCACCCGGTTCCAAGCGACGAGTCGTCGGCTTGCCGATGTCGTGCAGCAGCGACGCGATGCGCAGAGTCAGGTCGGGGGGAGTGCCGGGGTGACGCTCCTTCTCATAGCCGATCGCCTGCGTCAGCACCGTGAGGCTGTGCTCGTAGACGTCTTTGTGGTGGTGGTGCTCGTCGGCCTCGAGGATCATCGCCGGCAGCTCGGGCAGCACCAGCTCGGCGATGCCGGTCGCCACGAGCAGGCGGATGCCCGGAACGGGGTCGTCCGTCTTCAGCAGCTTCGACAACTCGTCGGTCACGCGCTCGACGCTCACGATCTCGAGCGTCGAGGCCCTCTCGGTCATCGCCGTCTGCACGTCTGCCGAGACCTGGAACCCGAGCTGCGACGTGAACCGGGCGGCTCGCATCATCCGCAACGGATCGTCGCGGAACGAGTCCTCGGCCGAGCCGGGGGTCGCGAGGATGCCCGCCAGCAGGTCTTCCACCCCGCCCGACGGGTCGACCAGCACCTTCTCGGGAAGCCTCAGCGCCATCGAGTTGACGGTGAAATCGCGCCGGATCAGGTCGCCCTCGAGGGTGTCCCCGAACTCGACCTCGGGCTTGCGGGTCTCGCCGTCGTAGACGTCGCTGCGGTAGGTGGTGATCTCGACCGTCTCGCCGTCCACCCGAGCGGCGATGGTGCCGAAGGCCCGACCGACCTCCCAGTGCGCCTCGGCGATCGGCACGACGATCTCGAGGATCTGATCGGGGGATGCGCTGGTCGTGAAATCGAGGTCGTTCACCGGTCGACCGAGGAAAGCGTCGCGCACCGGGCCGCCGACCAGCGCGAGCTCGTGCCCGGCCTTCTGGAAGGCGAGGGCGAGCTTCGCGACGCGGGGGGTGGCGGCCAGTCGGTCGAGCCGCTCGACGGCTGCGGCTGCGGTGTCCATGACGGACAAGACTGCCACACCGGCTCTTCTCCACAGGTCACGATGTCGTCCACAGATACCGGGGAAGGGCGTTTGCGCTCAGGGTTCCCTGGCGGCATTCCCTAGACTCGCAATGCTCCGGGCCGTCCGACGACCCCGGGTGCACCGACTCATGAGAACTCCTTCCGTCTTCGCCGCCGCCGTCCTGGCCGCCGTGGCTCTCGCCGTGGGCCTGCCGGGTGCTTCGGCGACGGCTGCTCCGGCTGCGGTCTCTTCGGCTGCTGCCTCTTCGGCCGCTGTCGTGGCGGGTGCGACGGGTGCGACGTCCGCAGCGGGCGCGACGTCCGCGACCGCCGAGCCCGTGGCCGTCACGACGGCGACTCCCTCGTCCACACCCGCGGCCGACGCCGTCACCGTGCAGGTGTCCCCGCAGAACGACGGAGTGGTCGCCGCCTCGAGCGACCTCACCGTCGTCGTCACGGTCCACAACGGCACCGACGACGCCCTCGACGCCGGCACGCTCCGCCTCTACCTCGATCGCACCACCTTCTCCAGTCGCTCGCAGCTCGACTCCTGGCGCGGCCGGTCCGACTCGACGACCACTGACACTCTCGGCGGATTCCTGACCAGCGCCTCGATCGATGCGATCCCGGCGGGCACGAGCTCGGCGCAGGTCACCGTGACGGTGCCGTGGGCCACGCTCGGCCTGTCCGGCCAGGACTGGGGCGCCAAGGCATTCGGCGTCCGCTACAGCAGCGGCAAGGCCGCCGTCGCCGAAGAGCACTCGAGCATCGTCTACAACCCGTCTGACAGCTTCGAGGCGACGAAGCTCACCGTGGCCGTCCCCCTGACCGTCCCGTCGTCGACGAGCGGTGTCATCTCGAGCGACGCCCTCGCCGCCTACACGTCGGCCACCGGAGTCCTCACGCAAGAGCTGAAGGCGGTCCGCGGCAAGCCGGTGGCCATCGGCATCGATCCGATGATCCTTGCGTCCATCCGACTCCTCGGCAACGCGGCACCCCCGACCGCGATCGTCTGGCTGAACAGCCTGGTCACCGCGCCGAACGAGTCGTTCCCGTTGGCGTACGGCGATGCCGACCTCTCGGCCCTGCGCCAGGCCGGGGCCGCGAGCATCCCCGCGCCCATCGACTTCACCGCGCAGATCGCCGCCCAGGCCAAGGCCTTCCCCGACTCGTACGTCATGCCGGGTGCGACGGCGCAGGCCACCCCGACCACCACGGCCGACCCCGAGCACACCGAGCCCGCCACCGAACCGACCGCGACGGATCCCGCGATCCCGCCGACCAGCAGCGTGCCGACGACCGAGTCGCTCCTTGCGTTCCCGTACACCGCTCGCGGCATCGCCTGGCCGCTCGAATCGACCGTCGCGGCCGACGACCTCGACACCTTCACCACGAGCGGCTTCAGCACGACCATCCTCTCGAGCGACAACGTCTCGACCGGCAGCACGACCGAGAACGCCCATGCGACCGTCGCGGGCCACGACGCACTCGTGACCGACGACGAGATCTCCTCCCTCCTCCGCACCACGATCGCCGCCGGCACGGACGCCCAATGGCAGTCCGACATGGCCACCCTCTCCGCCGAGATGGCGACGCTGACGCACGAGCGGCCGAGCGACGCGCGCACTCTGCTGGCGACGATCGGTCGGGGCTGGGCCACCGACGGGTCACGTCTCGAAGAGACCCTCACCGCCCTCGACGCCCTCTCGTGGTCGACTCCGTCGCGCCTGGGCGACACGCTCGCCGCGACTCCGACGGCCGGCACCCTCGTCGCCAAGAAGGCCTCGTCGACGCGCATCGCCGCCCTGCAACCGCTGGTCGCCTCCGACGCCGCCCTGCTGCAATTCTCTTCGGCGCTGAAGCAGCCCGAGCTGGTCACCGCGACCGAGAGGGTGAGGATGCTCGCCCTCGCCTCGACCTCGTGGCAGAACGACGTGACCGCGCTCCGGGCCGAGGTCGCCAAACTGGGCGGCTCCGTCACCAAGACGACGCAGCAGGTCCGCATCATCGAGGGCTCGTCGATCAACATCCTGGGCGATCGCTCGTCGCTGCCGGTTCAGGTCGCGAACGACACCGCGTCCACCGCGGTCGTCGTGCTCCGCGTCGTCCCGTCGAACTACTACTTGAGCGTCGAGAAGAACAACCTCACGGTCACTCTGCAGCCCAACTCGCAGCAGCGCGTCACCGTGCCGGTGCAGTCCGTGGCCAACGGCAAGGTCGATCTGACTTTCTCGCTCACCAGCGGCACCGGGGTCCCGATCTCGGCCCCGTCGATCGTGGCCATCAACGTCCAGGCCGGCTGGGAGACGCTCATCACGGCGCTCTTCGCCGCCGCTGTCGTCCTGCTGTTCGGTGGCGGCATCTACCGCAGCTTGCGCAAGCGTCGGCGGGCACGCGCCGAGGCGGCTGCCGGCACGGCGTCGGGCTCGAGCACGTCGGGCGCCAGCACCGAGGACTCCCCGTGACCACGGCGGCCGAGGGGTCGTTGCCCGGCGAGGACCCCGCAGCCGCCGAGGCCTCCGCCCCGGCCGCAGCCGGCGCGCGCGGCCTGGGCCGAGCCAGTGCTCTGCTCGCCTTCGGCACCGTCGTCTCCCGCGTGCTCGGCTTCGCCAAGACCGCCGTCCTCGCCTACGCCATCGGCCAGACGGCCAGCGGTGTGGCCGACGCCTTCGCGCTCTCGAACCAGCTGCCGAACAATATCTACGCGCTAGTCGCCGGCGGTCTGCTCAGCGCCGTGCTGGTGCCCCAGATCGTCCGCGCCGGGCGAGGCCCCGACGGCGGGCAGAGATACATCAACAAGATCGTCACCCTGGGGTTGGCGGTCTTCGCGATCGTGACGCTGATCGGCACTCTCGCCGCTCCGATCCTGGTGAACGTCTACGCCTCGTCGTCGAGTCACGGCGGCGCCGGATTCTCGCCTCGGGCCATCGCCCTGGCCACGGCCTTCGCCTACTGGTGCCTCCCTCAGATCTTCTTCTACGCGGTGTACTCGCTGCTCAGCGAAGTGCTGAACGCCAGGCAGGTGTTCGGTCCGTTCACGTGGGCCCCCGTGCTCAACAACGTGGTGAGCATCCTCGGCCTCGTGGTGTTCATCGTGGTGTTCGGCTCGCGCAACACGCTCGTCGACGACTGGACCCCCGGGCGCACGCTCGTCCTCGCGGGTACCGCGACGCTCGGAGTCGCCGCGCAGGCCGTGTTCCTCCTCTTCTTCTGGAAGCGCGCCGGCCTCACCTTCAAGCCCGACTTCCGGTGGCGCGGTGTCGGTCTCGGCGCGACGGGGCGAGCGGCCGCGTGGATGTTCGGCCTCATCCTCGTCACCCAGCTCGCCGGTATCGTGCAGAGCCGTGTCGCCTCCATCGGCACCGACGTAGGTGCCTCGAACGCCACCCTCGGCGCTGCCTGGCTGATCTTCTTCCTGCCGCACGGCATCGTGACGGTGTCGATCGCGACGGCCTACTTCACCAGCATGACCGGGCACGCCGAGCGGGGCGATCTCCGCGCGGTGCGTGACAACCTCTCCGAGTCGATCCGTTCGATCGGCATGTTCATCGTCTTCGCCGCGGTCGCCATCTCGGTGCTCGCCTATCCGTTCGCGCGTTTCTACGAGGTCACCTTCCGCGACGTGTCGGCGATGGCTGCGGTGATCCTCGCGTACATGCCGGGGCTGATCCTCTTCAGCATGCTGTTCCTCCTGCAGCGGGTGTTCTTCGCCTTCCACGAGCAGCGGACCGTCTTCTTCCTCCAACTGATCCAGTCGGTGATCTTCGTGGTCGCCGTGCTCCTGTGCTCGCTGTTCCTCTCTCCCGAGCACATCGCCGTGGGCGTGGCGGTGTCAACGTCGGTGGCCGGCAGCGCGCAGACCGTCGTGGCCTTGAGAATGGTCAGCCGACGCCTCGGGGGGATGGACGGGCGGTGGGTGCTGCGCCGGCACGTGCAGTACCTGGTGTTCTCCGTCGTGGCGGGTGTCATCGGTGTTTTCGTCGTAACCGGACTGGGTGGTTATCACTCCGGTGGTTTCGGGCAATCGTCGGCTTTCCGAGCACTGGTCACGATGCTCGTCGCCGGAATCGTGATGGCCGGCGTGTACTTCCTCCTCTTGACCGCGGCGCGCATCCCCGAGTTGTCGGCCATCACGCGACCTGTCTTCCGCCGCCTGCGCAGGCGCTGAACCCCGTGGAATACCCCGCGGTTAGGATGTGTTGAATCGGCTGGTGAGTGAGACAACCTCCCAGTCACCAGGGTCTCGAACCGCACGGTTCCGGGCCTCGTCTCGAGAAAGGTGCCACATGCGCCAGGTCATCATCATCGGTTCCGGCCCTGCCGGTTACACCGCTGCGATCTACGCCGGTCGTGCGGGTCTCAAGCCCCTCGTCGTCGCGAGTTCCGTCGAAGCGGGCGGTGAGCTCATGAAGACGACCGAGATCGAGAACTTCCCCGGTTTCCCCGAGGGTCTCCAGGGCCCCGAGCTCATGTTCAAGATGCAGGAACAGGCCGAGAAGTTCGGTGCCGAGGTTCTTCTCGACGACGTCGTCTCCGTCGACCTCCACGGCGACGTGAAGAAGGTCACCCTCGGCTCCGGTGCCGTCGAAGAGGCTCTCACGGTCATCTACGCGACGGGCTCCGCTTACCGCAAGCTCGGTCTCGACGACGAGGAGCGCCTCTCGGGCCGCGGCGTCTCGTGGTGCGCGACCTGCGACGGCTTCTTCTTCAAGCAGAAGGAGATCGCGGTCGTCGGGGGCGGCGACTCCGCTATGGAGGAGGCGACGTTCCTCACCCGCTTCGCCACCAAGGTCTACGTCATCCACCGCGGCGACAGCCTCCGTGCCTCGAAGATCATGCAGGACCGCGCGTTCGCTAACGAGAAGATCGAGTTCCTCTGGAACAAGACGGTAACCGCGATCACCGGCGACGAGAAGGCGGCCGGCGTCACGCTGACCGACACCGTCGACGGCACCGAGTCGCACCTCGACCTCGAGGGCCTGTTCATCGCGATCGGCAACGACCCTCGTGTCCACCTCGTCCACGGGCAGCTCGACCTGACCACCGACGGCACGGTCGCGGTCGAGGGGCGCTCCTCCAAGACGAACCTCCCCGGTGTCTTCGCCGCGGGCGACGTCATCGACGTGACCTACCGCCAGGCCATCACGGCTGCCGGATCAGGCACTGTGGCCGCCCTCGACGCCGAGCACTACCTCGCCGGTCTCGACAAAGAATTACTCGACCAGGCACTGGGCGCCGAGCCCGCCGAGCCGGTCACCGCCTCGGCCCGCTAGGCCTCGCATCCCCCACGCTTCACACACTTCGACACTCCACGAAAGGTCACATCATGAGCAACGCAACCGCAGTCACCGACGCCAGCTTCGAGGCCGACGTCCTCAACTCCGACGAGACGATCCTGGTCGACTTCTGGGCCGAGTGGTGTGGCCCGTGCCGCGCCGTCTCGCCGATCCTCGACCAGATCGCTGCCGAGAACACCGGCAAGATCAAGATCGTCAAGCTCAACGTCGACGACAACCCCCAGATGGCCATGAAGTACCAGATCACCTCCATCCCCGCGATGAAGGTCTTCAAGGGCGGCGAGGTCGCGAAGACCATCATCGGCGCCAAGCCCAAGCCGGCCCTCGAGGCCGACCTGGCGGACTTCCTGGCGTAACAGCAGCGACCGGAAAGCCCGCCCAGCAACCACGCTGGGCGGGCTTTCTCTGTTAATACGAGTTGTCCCCAGATCGGGCGATCGGCGCCCGCCCCCGAGGGCAGCCCTCTATCCTTGACCGAAACACCCCTCACAGACAGGGCATCACCATGACCAACCAGGGCACCAATCTCGATCCGTGGTACGACAGCTACGCAGACCGCACGGCAGGCCTCAGCGCCTCCGAAGTGCGAGCCCTGTTCGCCGTCGCCTCGCGTCCTGAGGTCGTCTCCCTGGCCGGCGGCATGCCCTTCGTCTCCGCGCTTCCCCAAGAGCGGGTGCTCGGCTCCATCGAGAAGGTCCTGCGCGACAACGGGCCCATGGCGCTGCAGTACGGATCCGGTCAGGGCACGCCGGCGATCCGTGAGCACATCATGCAGATCATGGCTCTCGAGGGCATCCGCGGCAGCGCTGACAATGTCGTCGTCACGACCGGCTCCCAGCAGGCGCTCGACCTCGTGACCAGGCTTTTCGTCAATCCCGGCGATGTCGTCCTCGCCGAATCGCCCAGCTACGTCGGGGCTCTCGGCGTCTTCCGCGCCTACCAAGCCGACGTCGTCCATGTGGCGATGGACGACGAGGGGCTGATCCCCGAATCCCTCCGCGAGACGATCGCGGCGCTCGAGGCCGCCGGTCGTCCGATCAAGTTCCTGTACACGATCCCCAACTTCCACAACCCCGCCGGCGTGACGCTGTCGTGGGCCCGTCGCCTCGAAGTCCTCGACATCTGCCGTTCCCACGGCATCCTCGTGCTCGAAGACAACCCCTACGGCCTGCTCTACTTCGACAAGCCCGCACCCCAGGCCATGCGATCGGTCGACGACGAGGGCGTCATCTACCTGGGGTCCTTCTCCAAGACCCTCGCGCCCGGCTTCCGGGTCGGTTGGGCTCTCGCTCCGCACGCCATTCGCGAGAAGCTCATCCTCGCCAACGAGTCGGCCACGCTGTCGCCCAACTCCTTCGGTCAGTTCGTCATCACCGAGTACCTCGACCAGACCGACTGGCGCGGTCAGATCGACACCTTCCGCCACCTGTACGCCGAGCGGCGCGATGCGATGCTGTCCGCCCTCGGCGAGTACCTGCCCAAGCTGTCGTGGACCAAGCCCGACGGCGGCTTCTTCGTGTGGGTCACCCTGCCCGACGAACTCGATTCCAAGGCGATGCTTCCGCGCGCGGTCAAAGAGCTCGTGGCCTACACACCCGGCACCGCCTTCTACTCCGACGGGCAGGGCAGGCAGAACATGCGCCTGTCGTTCTGCTACCCGACTCCGGAGTTCATCCGCACCGGTGTCGCCCGCCTCGCCACGGTCATCAATGGCGAGCTCGATCTGCTCCGCACCTTCGCCGGTGCGGGGCTGACGGCGCCGATCCCGACGAGGCCGCACGTCACGACTCCGCCGCCGAACATCCTCTGATCAGGCTTTATCCGTCGTTCACCGGTTCGAGTGAACACGATGCACGACCCTCGAGAGAAAGCTCCGCTTCGCATGTCCTCCGCCGCCAGCACGCCGTCCCCCTCCTTCCAGTCCCGCGGTCTGCAGACGGTGACCGTGCTGGCGGGCGGCATCAGTCACGAGCGTGACGTCTCCTTGCGATCGGGTCGCCGGGTCGCCGACAGCCTCCTCTCGCACGGGTTGACGGTCGAGCTCCGCGACCCCGACGCCTCCCTTCTCGGGCACCTCCGCGAGACGCGGCCCGACGTCGTCTGGCCCGCCCTTCACGGCGCCAGCGGCGAAGACGGTGCCTTGCGCGGAATCCTCGAGGCCCTCGATATCCCCTTCGTCGGCTCGCGGGCCACGGCCGCCCGTCTCGCGTGGGACAAGCCGACCGCCAAGGCCCTGGTCGCGCGCGCCGGCGTCCACACCCCCCGCAGCATCACCCTGTCGCACGATGCGTTCCGCGAGCTCGGGGCCGCGGCCGTCCTCGACGCGATCACCGACGAGCATCCCGTGCCCCTCGTCGTGAAGCCCGCCCGCGGCGGATCCGCTCAGGGCGTCACCGTCGTCGACGAGGTCGCGTCCCTGCCCCGGGCCATGGTCGACGCCTACACGTACTGCGACGACGTGATCGTCGAGCAGAAGATCGTCGGCACCGAGATCGCCGTCGGCGTCATCGACACCGGCGACGGCCCCACTGCGCTGCCCGCCGTCGAGATCGTCCCGAGCTCCGGTTTCTACGGATTCGAGGCTCGCTACAACGCGGGCGAGACCCGCTTCTTCACCCCCGCCCGACTCGACGAAGCGGTAGCGCAGTCCGCCGCCGCGGCCGCCGTGGCTGCCCACGAGGCGCTCGGCCTCCGCCACCTCTCTCGCGTCGACATCATCGTCGACGCTGCGGGCACCGCGTGGTTCCTCGAGGTCAACGTTCTCCCCGGCCTGACCGAGACGTCGCTCGTCCCGCTCGCCCTCGAGGCTGCCGGCTTCGATCTCGGCTGGGTCTACGCCGAATTGGCCGCGAAGGCCATCGCCGACCACCGAAACTGAGCCGTCGGCCCGGTCGACTGGCTTTCCGGAGAGTCGGGGAGCGCCTGAGATCGGCGTACAGCCACGGACTCACGAAATACCCTGGTCAAGGTGCATTCGCAGTGGCGGATTTTGACTCAGAGAGGGTCGAAACGGGGGATGCCCGGGCCCCCGTCATCGGTGCAGCCCCAGAATCCGCAAACCTCGCGTTTTCCGTCCGCTCGAGCCCATGAGAGGCTCGCGTGGCACTGTCGCAACTCAGGAGCCACCCGCGACGCCTGCAGCATTAGTCAGGAGATCGGTCTCCCCACACGCGTAGCTCAGGAGTATCGCCCAGGAGCCGTCGTGATTCAGGTCGGTGCCGCTCGAGCTCCCGAGTTGCGACAACGACGGCACAGCGCATCCCCCGTCACGTCGATGTGACCGCCGGTCCCGCGGCTCCGCCCGCACCTCCCGTCACCCCGCATGTCACGCCGGCACGAGCTCGCGCCGCGGCGACGCGGCCGCAGTTCAGGATCCCTCTGCGCCGAGCCCCGACTCCGCAGGAGTGCCCGACGAGCCACGAGTTCATCTCAGGACATCGAGTTGTACGTGTGTGAATCTCAGGTCAAGCGGGCCAAGTGTCCTGAATTGGCGGCCACGCGAGCGACGACAGGCACAGGCTCAGGCTCAGGCACGGAAAGCGCGCGGACGCGGACGGAAGCTTCGACACATGCTCCACCACACGGGTCACCTCAGCGCACGAACTCCAGGCGACACCCGGGTAGTCACTCGCCCGCGACGCCGAACGGGTCCTGGCCGATCTCGCCCAGGATCCGGTTCAGGTCGCCGACCGACGCGAAGTCGATCGTGATCGAGCCCTTCCTGGCGCCGAGAGTGACTTTCACGCGGGTGTCTAGACGGTCGCCCAGACGTTCGGCGACCTCGTCGAGATGTCCCTGAGTAGCGACCGAAGTGCTCCGCGGACGCTTCGGCTTGACGGTCACACCGAGCGCTGCCGCCTCTGCGGCGCGCACCGACAGGTCCTCGTTGACGATCTTGTCGGCAAGACGCTCCATGCCCGCGGCGTCACCGACGGACAGGATGGCCCGCGCGTGACCTGCAGAGAGCACGCCGGAGGCGACGCGTCGCTGCACGGGGGAGGGGAGCCTGAGGAGCCGGATGGTGTTCGTCACCTGCGGTCGACTCCGGCCGATCCGGCTCGCGAGCTCCTCCTGGGTGATGCCGAAGTCTGCAAGGAGCTGCTGGTACGCGGACGCTTCTTCCAACGGGTTCAGCTGAGCACGGTGCAGGTTCTCGAGGAGGGCGTCCCGGAGCATCGCGTCGTCAGCAGTGTCTCTGACCAGCGCGGGAATCGTCGCGAGACCGAGCTCTTTCGTGGCCCGGAGGCGCCGCTCGCCCATGACGAGCTCGTACTGCGGCCCACCCGGCGCCGCCGAGGCCAGCGGACGCACCACGATCGGCTGCAGGAGGCCCACCTCGCGGATCGAGGCCACCAACTCCTGCAGCTCCTCCTCGCGGAACTCGAGACGCGGCTGCTGGGCGTTGGGGACGATGTCCAGAGGATTGAGGTTGGCCAGGCGGGCACCCGGCACGGCCACGAGCTCCTCTGCCGTCTGCTGCTTCGTTGGGAAGAAGACGTCCACTGGGCGCCCCTGAGTCTCGTCCTGCACGGGAATGAGCGCCCCGATGCCGCGTCCGAGTCCGGTTCTCTTCGTTGCCATCAGCGGGGTGCTCCTCGGTGTGCGATCTCGGCGGCCGCCTCGAGATACGAGATCGAGCCGGGGGAGTTGGTGTCGTAACTGATCACGGTCTGCCCGTATCCGGGCGCCTCGCTGATGCGGACCGAGCGCGGGATCATCGTGTCGAGGACCTCGTGGGGGAAGTGTTCCCGAACGTCCGCCGCCACCTGCTGCGACAGATTCGTGCGCCCGTCGTACATGGTCAGAAGGATGCTCGACACGGTCAACACCGGATTCAGGTGCTTCTCTATCAGCTGGATGTTCCGCAACAGCTGGCTCAGACCCTCGAGCGCGTAGTACTCGCACTGGATGGGGATCAACACCTCTTGAGCCGCGACGAACGCATTGATGGTCAAGAGCCCGAGCGAAGGCGGGCAGTCGATGAAGACGTAGTCGAACCGGTTCCCTGCCTCCTCCGAGTCACGCAGGAACGTCTCAAGCGCCGTGCGGAGTCGCTGCTCACGCGCCACGAGCGAAACGAGTTCGATCTCCGCGCCGGCGAGGTGAATCGTGGAGGGAACGCAATAGAGATGGTCGAACTCCGGGCTTTTCTGAATGACATCCGCTATCAACGACTCGCCCACGACGACGTCGTAGACGCTCGCCGTCTCCGCGCGGTGCTCCACCCCCAACGCGGTGGATGCATTGCCCTGCGGGTCGAGGTCGATGACGACGACGCGCGCTCCGTTGCGCGCCAGCCCTGCCGCGAGATTGACGGTACTGGTGGTCTTCCCCACCCCGCCCTTCTGGTTCGACACGGTGATGACTCGTGTCTTCTCGGGCCGAGGAAGGCTGTCGACACGAAGAGCTTCGCGCCGCCGCGTGAGGTCCGACAGTTCGCGAGCCAGGGGAGTGGTGGCGTCGTAGGACGGGGCTGCCGAAGACGAGGCCTCGGGAACGGCGTTCTTGTCAGCGGGATTGGGGGCCGTACTCACCGGGTGATTCTCCGAATCGCAATGTTTCACGTGAAACGGTCGAGCAGGTGGAGGGGCGGACTACTCGCAGGAAGCGCCCTCGGCTGCTCGCCGAGAGTCAATCAACTGTAGCCCGGAACACCCGAGTGGTCTCGTCGACGAGCCCGATCCCGAGCTCCAGTATCTCGACGTCGATGATGTGGTGCTTTGCGATGACCTTGCGTGCCGCCGCCATCTCGTCCTGGACCTTGGCGCCCTTGAGAAACAGGACTTCGCCGCCCGTCCGAACAAGGGGCACGGTCAGTGGAATCAATTTGGACAGGGCGCTGACAGCTCGGGCCGTGACCTGATCGAGCCAGGGGGAGATGTCAGCCTCCTCGGCGCGGGCGCGAACCACTTCGACGTTGGTGAGACCCAGGCGATCCGCTTCGGCGCGAAGCCAGTCGGTTCGTCGCTCCATGGGCTCGATCAAGATCATCGTGACATCCGGACGGGCGGCAGCCAGGACAAGACCGGGGAGCCCTGCTCCGGAACCGATGTCACCCACACGGCCTGGCTTCAAGAGCGGAGCGAGAAGACCGGAGTTGATGACGTGACGCGACCACAGCCGGGGGAGTTCCAGAGGACCGATCAGTCCGAGTTGTTCACCGTATTGGGCGAGATCACGCGTGTATTGGCGCACGACCTCGATCTGCTCCCCAAAGAGCGTCTGCGCAGCTGCGGGTTCTGGCTCGAGTGACCCTCCTAGAGCATCGGCCACAACCGTGGCCGCAGCGGCGTCCGAGGAGCCACCGGGCGAGCCGACGCCAGTGACGGCCACAGCAGCAACGTCAGCCCCAGCGGCTCCTGCCTCCGCAACTGCAAGGGCATCAGCAACCGCAAGGGCGTCAGCAACAGCCGCGACTCCAGACACACCTGGGTCTCCAGCCACTGTTTCACGTGAAACACTGCGGTCGCCGGCCGAGGCCGTCGAATCGGTCACGCCCGCGAGACGACCGTGTGGCGGTCGCGACCTTCGCCCTCGGACTCCGAGACGTAGCCACGCTCCGCAACGATGTCGTGGACGAGCTTCCGCTCGTAGGACGACATGGGAGGAAGCGACGCTGCCGTCGCCCCTTCTTCGAGCTTCTCGACGGCACGGTCGACAAGCGTCGTGAGCTCCTGCTCGCGGGTCTGGCGCGAGCCTCCCACGTCGAGGATGAGCCGAGAGAATTCGCCCGTCTTGGTTTGTACGGCGATCCGCGTCAACTCTTGCAGCGCGTTCACCGTGTCAGGCTTCGAAAGAATTCGCAGATCGCCTTCGCCGGCCGAATCGACGGAGATGTACGACCGACCGCCCCGCGTCTCGATGTCGATATCGCCGTCGAGGTCGAGGATGTCCAGCAGCTCTTCGATGTAGTCAGCAGCGATGTCACCCTCGTCGAGAGAGTCGCCCTCGAGGGCCTCCTCGTCGTCGAGATCTTCACCCGCGGCTGCGGCGTCCGCCGACGAGCCCGCCGCCGAAGACGAACCCACACCCACGGCCGACTCCACGAAGTCGTCCTCCGACACCACGGAGTCAGTCGCGACGTCGTCCACAGGAGACGACGAGGGGGTTTCTGCCGAACTCATCGAGCCTGTCCGTTCTGCTTCTTCGAGCGGTTCTTTCCGACCGGCTGACTGCGCTGCGTGGTGACGCGGGGCTTCGGGGCCGGAGCGGCATCGATCTCTGTCACGGTGATCTCGGTCAGAGACTTGAGGCCGCCGACTCCCTTGCCACGTGCCTCCTTCTCCTGCTGCTTCTTGGCCAGGCGGGCTTCTCGAGCCAACGCGGCATCGCTGCCGGGCGTGGGCGAGTTGCGGATGACCACGTACTGCTGACCCATGGTCCAGATGTTCGAGGTGAGCCAGTAGAACATGACGCCGAGGGGGAACGACAGACCGGAGAACAGGAAGACGAGGGGGAGCACGTACAGGAGCATCTTCTGCTGCTTGTACATCGGGCTCGCCTTGGTCTCGGGCGACATGTTCTTCGAGGTGAGCTGCAGCTGGGTGTAGAACTGCGACGCGGTCATGATGATGATCATGAAGCCGGCGATGATCTTGACCTGGAAGGCGGTCGACGAGGTGAAGGTCTCGTGCAGCGGAGCACCGAACAGGCTTGCCCCGGCGAACTGGTCGGAGAGCTGCTTGTTCAGCAGGCCGATGCCGATCTTGCCGGTCTGAGCATTGTGGAGAACGGTGTAGAGGCTGAAGAACACCGGCATCTGGATGAGCAACGGCAGGCAGGAGGACAGCGGGTTGGTACCGGTCTCCTTGTAGAGCGCCATCGTCTCGCGGGACATGGCCTCGCGCGAGAACTGGTCCTTCTTGCCCTTGTACTTGTCCTGGATCTTCTTGAGCTGCGGGGCGACTTCCATCATCCGGCGCTGGTTCTTGATCTGACGGACGAAGATCGGGATGAGGCAGATGCGGACGATGATCGTCAGCAGCACGATCGACAAGACCCAGGTCAGACCCGAACCGCTCGAGAAACCGATGCTGGTGAGGACCGTGTGCCAGCCCACCAGGATCGCTTCCACGACCCAACGGATGGGCCAGAGGAGCGTGATGATGAAGGGGGGCATGTCGTCAGCCCTTTCCGTGAACGTGAGCTCGCAGTGTGTGAGCGCCGACCGTGTCGGCGATTCCTGCGTGGGAGTGAAGCGTGGGGGAGAGCAGCGGCCGGGCCGTTGCGGTCGACTCGTGAGCCGGGCGGGGTGTCACGAATCCGAAGGGCGTGACGACGTACCTGTGATGGTGCGAGTCGGGGACGTCGTCGATGCCGCCCGCCGCCCAGGGGTTGCACCGGAGGATGCGTCGGGCCCCGAGCCAGACCCCGCGCACGACGCCGTGGAGCTGGATCGCCTCGAGGGTGTAGCGCGAGCAGGAGGGGTAGTACCGGCAGACGTCGCCGTAGAGGGGGGAGATGGTCGCCCGGTAGGCACGCAGGATCGCCACGCAGACATTGCGCGGCAGAAGAAGCAGGAACAGCACTGAATGCCTCACGCTTTCACACCCTTGTCCATGACCTTCGAGATCTCTTCGAGCAGGATAGGCCACGGAACATCGAGGGCGCCTGGCAGAGCGCGGATCACCACGTCCGTCCCCGAGGGGAAGGTGGATGCTCCCCCCGAGACGAGCGACGTGTGCGCGATCGCCTTCAGCCGACGCCGAACCGTGTTGCGGGTGACCGCGTTGCCGACGGCCTTCGACACGATGAACCCGAAACGCGCGGGATGCACGGACTCGGGCTTCGACGAAGCCGCCGGCGCTGCACTCCGCACGTAAACGACGCAATGCGCCGTGGCCGTCTTGCGGCCACGGCGCACCGTGTTTCGGTAGTCGTCAGCGCGAACGATCCGATTGGCTCGAGCGAGCACGAGGCTCCCTCCGATGTCGAAGAGGGTTTACGCCGAGAGCTCGGTGCGGCCCTTGCCGCGACGGGCGGCGAGGATGGCGCGGCCGGCACGGGTGCGCATGCGGAGACGGAAGCCGTGCTTCTTGGCACGACGACGGTTGTTCGGCTGGAAGGTGCGCTTGCTCATGGTTTCTTCTCCATAGGGAAAGGACCGAGCCAAATGCCGCAGTCCGAAAAGTCAGGTCAGCCGTATCGACTGAAATCAACTGGTTAAAACTACGCGAGCGGAGCCCTGGGGTCAAACGGTGTGCAAAACCACCATTATCCACAGTGGGGAAAACTTCGGTTGCAGACCCATGCCCGTGTCGAACTAAGGTGGGGGAGTCCCGGGCACGATCACCCAGTGGGCAAAAGGGAACGGCTCCGAATCCGGCTCCCCTCCGCAGGCCTCCCATCGGTGGACAACCATGTGGAAAACCCTGTTCATAACCATCCCCGCCTCGAGGCGAAGAAGTGAGACACACGTGACGAGCACCATCGACCCGGTCCAGGGCCTCTGGCGATCCGTCCTCGCCGGCCTCACCACCGACGACCGCATCACTCCCCAGCTCCACGGCTTCGTCAGCCTGGTCGAGCCGAAGGGCATCCTCGGAGGCACGCTGTACCTCGAGGTCCCGAACGAGCTGACCCGCGGGATGCTCGAGCAGCGCATCCGCGAGCCCCTTCTCGAGGCGATCTCCTCCCTCGGCGACACGACGGTCACGAATTTCGCCATCACGGTGAACCCCGACATCATCCCCGACACCCTGAGCCAGCCACAGGAGCCGGCCGAGACGAACCAGTACGTCGAGGCGCCCTTCGTCCCCGCTCCGATCGAGATCACCCAGGGCGGCAGGCGGAACGACTCCCGCCTGAACCCGAAGTACAGCTTCGACAATTTCGTGATCGGCGCATCCAACCGTTTCGCCCACGCGGCAGCGGTCGCCGTCTCCGAAGCGCCGGCCAAGGCGTACAACCCGCTGTTCATCTACGGCGAGTCCGGCCTCGGCAAGACCCACCTCCTGCACGCGATCGGCCACTACGCCGAGAGCATGTACCCGGGCATCCGTGTCCGGTACGTCTCCAGCGAGGAGTTCACGAACGACTTCATCAACTCGATCGCCAACAACCGATCGAGCCAGTTCCAGCAGCGGTATCGCGAGATCGACATCCTCCTGATCGACGACATCCAGTTCCTGCAGGGCAAGGACTCCACTCAGGAGGCCTTCTTCCACACCTTCAACACGCTGCACGACCACGACAAGCAGCTGGTGATCACCAGCGACCTGCCGCCGAAGCACCTCACCGGCTTCGAGGACCGCATGCGCTCGCGCTTCGAGTGGGGCCTGATCACCGACGTCCAGGCCCCCGACCTCGAGACGCGCATCGCGATCCTCCGCAAGAAGGCGCAGAGCGAGAAGCTGCTCGTGCGCGACGAGATCCTCGAGTACATGGCGACGAAGGTGTCGAGCAACATCCGCGAACTCGAGGGCACGCTCATCCGCGTCACCGCTTTCGCCAGCCTGAACCGCACGGCCGTCGACATGGCCCTCGTGCAGACCGTCCTCAAAGACCTGATCACGCTCGACGAGGACAACGTGATCGCGCCGGTCGACATCATCAATCACACCGCGGACTACTTCAAGCTGACCGTCGACGACCTCTACGGCTCGTCGCGTTCGCAGGCGATAGCCACCGCTCGGCAGATCGCGATGTACCTCTGCCGTGAGCTGACGAACCTCTCCCTCCCCAAGATCGGCCAGCTCTTCGGCAATCGCGACCACACCACGGTCATGTACGCGAACAAGAAGATCTCCGAGCTCATGAAAGAGCGGCGCTCGATCTACAACCAGGTCACCGAACTCACCAGCCGCATCAAGCAAGACCACCGCTACAAGTAGCCGCTGCGCCCCGCCGAAGAGCAGAGTCGAGAGCGCAGGATGCCCTCTCCCGCCTCCGGTCGAGGGTGCGACCCCGTGTGTGCCGCACCCTCCCCTGTCGGCTCTCCGTGCATCCTCGCGACGCTGCGCCGCCCTTCCGCCGCGCCCAGATCCCACAGTGTGGATAACTTGTGGAAAGTGGTGGATAACCGGGGGATGGATTGTTCACTCTCGGAGCACCCCTGTGAATGACAAGAATTCCGAGGGGGGTCGAACCCACAGGTCGACCCGATCGCGTCCACAGACTCTCAACAACTCACACGCGTGTAGTTCCCACTGCCTGGGCGGTTATTAACAAGTTATCCACACTGTGCACAACGGTTAAGACTGTTACTCCTTCTTAGAAATTGATTGGGGGTGAGACAACCTTGTGGACGGCGGAGCCTGGGGAGGACCCCCGGAACCACCTGGAGAACGGCTGTGCCAGAATTGACCGGCCAGCCGCATCCCGGCTGCGCACCCGAGCATTCCGATAGGGGTCACAGCGTGAAGTTCCAGGTCAACCGCGACGTCTTCAGCGATGCCGTCTCTTTCGCTGTCAAGCTCCTGCCGCAACGGACCACCCTTCCGATCCTGAGCGGTGTGCTCATCGAGGCTCACGAAGGCGGACTGACGCTGTCGTCGTTCGACTACGAGGTCTCCTCCCAGACGAGCATCGCGGCCGACGTCGACGAAGCCGGCACCGTGCTCGTCTCCGGCCGGCTCCTGGCCGACATCGCCAACCGTCTGCCGAACGCTCCGGTCACGTTCACGACCGAAGACACCCGCATCAGCGTCACCTGCGGTTCGGCGAACTTCTCCCTGCTGAGCATGCCCGTTGAGGAGTACCCGACCCTGCCCACCGTCGGCGAGCAGTCGGGCGTCGTCCCCGGCGACGCCTTCTCGCTGGCCGTCTCGCAGGTCGCCGTCGCCGCCTCGCGCGACGACGTCACCCCTGTCATCACGGGCGTCCAGCTCGAAGTGACCGAGAACGCCCTCTCGCTCGTCGCGACCGACCGCTATCGCGTCGCCGTCCGCGGCATCGAGTGGGATCCGGGCACGGCCGCGTCGACCGAGACGCTCACGGCACTCGTCCCGGCCCGCACCCTGCAGGAGGTCGGCAAGACCTTCGGCAGCGCGACCACCCTCAGCGTGGCGATCACCGGTTCCGAAGATCGCGAGCTCATCGCGTTCCAGGCGGACAACAAGATCGTCACCTCGTTGCTCATCAAGGGCAATTTCCCTCCCGTCAAGCGGTTGTTCCCCGAAACGGTGGAGAACTACGCTGTGATGAACACCGCCGATCTCGTCGAGGCCACCCGACGGGTGTCGCTCGTCCTCGAACGAGAAGCGGCATTGAGATTTACGTTCACGATCGACGGCCTCACCCTCGAGGCCATCGGAAGCGAACAAGCGCAGGCGTCAGAGTCGATCGACGCGCTCCTGACCGGAGAAGACACCGTGGTTTCGTTGAAGCCGCAGTTCCTCCTGGACGGACTGGGAGCCGTGCACTCGGAGTTCGTCCGCATCTCGTTCACCAAGACCGAGAACCCCAACAAGCCGGGTCCCGTGCTGATCACGAGCCAATCCTCGAAAGATCAGCCCGGTGCGGACAGCTACAAGTACCTCCTCCAGCCCAATCTCCTCCTGCGCTGATCGCGCACATCGCCGAGCGGGCGCCTGAATCAGACGACGCGCGTTCAAAAGAACAAAGGAATCTCATGCACATCGGCCTCGTCGGTCTCGGCAAAATGGGCAACAACATGCGTTCGCGTCTCCGTGAGCACGACATCGAGGTGACCGGGTACGACAACAACCCCGCCGTCTCCGACGTCGCGACCCTCGCCGACCTCGTGAAGGCGCTGCCGGCTCCCCGCGTCGTGTGGGTCATGGTTCCGGCCGGTGAGATCACCGCCGGTGTCGTGAAGGAGCTCTCGAACGAGCTCGAAGCCGGCGACCTCGTCATCGACGGCGGCAACTCCAAGTGGACCAGCGACTTCGAGAACGCCACGCTCCTCAACGGCAAGGGCATCAAGTACGTCGACGCCGGTGTCTCCGGTGGCGTCTGGGGCCTCAAGAACGGCTACGGCCTCATGGTCGGCGGTTCGGAAGAGAACGTCGCCCTCGCGATGCCGATCTTCGACGCGCTGCGCCCCGAGGGCCCCCGCGAAGAGGGCTTCGTCCACGCGGGCGAGGTCGGCGCCGGCCACTACGTCAAGATGGTCCACAACGGCATCGAGTACGCCATCATGCAGGCCTACGGTGAGGGCTTCGAGCTCCTCGAGGCCAAGAGCGAGCTGGTGAAGGACGTCCCCGGGTCGTTCAAGGCCTGGCAGCGCGGCACCGTCATCCGCTCCTGGCTCCTCGAGCTCATGGTCCTCGCCCTCGAGGCCGACCCCGAGCTGAAGGACATCTCGGGCTACGTGAACGACTCCGGCGAGGGTCGTTGGACCCTCGAAGAGGCCATCGAGTACGGCGTTCCGATGCCGGCTCTCAGCGCTTCCATCTTCGCCCGCTTCGTCTCCCGTCAGGGTGAGGAGTCGCCGACGATGAAGGCCGTCGCCGCTCTGCGCAACCAGTTCGGTGGCCACGCCGTCAAGAAGGCGTAGTTCCCCCCGGGGCCCGCGTGCGAGTACTCCATCTGAGTCTCACCGACTTCCGCAACTACGAGTCGGCCGAAGTCTCCTTCGCACGCGGGCCCAACCTCTTCGTGGGCCGCAACGGTCAGGGCAAGACGAACCTCGTCGAGTCGCTCGGCTACCTCGCCACGCTGTCGTCCCACCGGGTCTCCAGCGACTCGGCCCTGATCCGTCAGGGCCGAGACGCCGCGATCGTCCGGGCCCGCCTCGAGAGCGCCGACCGCGAACTCCTCGCCGAGGTGCAGATCAACCGGTCCTCGCCCAATCGCGCGCAGATCAACCGGGGTGCGATCAAGCCTCGCGAACTCCCGAGGTATTTCTCGAGCATCCTGTTCGCCCCCGAAGATCTCGCCCTGGTGCGGGGCGAGCCCAGCGGCCGGCGTCGGTTCCTCGACGAGCTGCTGGTGGCGAGGTCGCCGCGCTTCACCGGAGTGCTGTCCGACTACGAGCGGGTGCTCCGCCAACGCAACACGCTTCTGAAGTCGGCCCGGGCATCCCGCGTTCCTGCTGACAAGCTCTCCACGCTCGACATCTGGGACGACCGGCTCGTCTCGCTCGGAACCGAGATCATCGCCGGGCGCGACGAGCTCGTCACCCTTCTCCGCCCGCGAGTCGCCGCGTCGTACTCGTCGGTCGCCGGTGACGACCACGCCGCCGCACTCGCCCTCGTGACCAGTGTCCGCGACACCCCGGTCGACGACGACGGCGCCCCGGTGGCGACGTCGTCGGGGGCCGACCCCGAGCGGCTCACCGCCCTGCAGATCGAACCGCTGTTCCGGGATGCCCTGCGGCGCGTGCGGCCGTCGGAGCTCGACCGCGGGGTCACCCTCGTCGGGCCTCATCGCGACGATCTCTTCCTGTCACTCAACGGTCTTCCCGCGCGCGGCTACGCCAGCCACGGCGAGTCGTGGTCGTTCGCCCTCGCGCTGAAACTCGCCAGCGCGGCGGTACTCCGGACGGACTCGGTGACCGGCGACCCCGTGATCGTGCTCGACGACGTCTTCGCGGAACTCGACCGGTCGCGCCGCGAACGTCTGGCCGATGCGGTGGCCGACTACGAGCAGGTGCTCATCACCGCAGCGGTGGAGGAGGACGTGCCCGAGAGGCTGGCTGCTCACACGGTGCGGATCTCGAAGGGCACGATCGTGACGGACGAGGAGCCGGCACGCGTGGCCGACGGCGAGGAGCCGGCATGAAGCCCAAGCCGAAAGAGGACGACAACGAGGCGCAGCGCGTCTACCTGCGATTCCGCAAGGTGTTCGGCGACCCGACCCAGCGCTCCCGTGACGGCAAGCGACGCGTGGCCCGGGCGGGTGCGCCGAGCCAACCGTTCGGCTCTGGCCGCGACCCCAAGGGCATCGCCGACGTGATCCTCGGTGTGACGACGGAGCTCGGCTGGAACAGCACCCTCGCGCAGTCGGACCTCATGAACGCCTGGCCGGAGATGGTGGGCTCCGAGCTCGCCGAGCACTCCGTTCCGGTCGGGATCGACGACGGCACGCTGACCGTCCAGTGCGACTCGACCGCGTGGGCGACGCAGCTCCGTCTGATGCGCGCGCAGGTCACCACCGCCATCCTCACGACCTACCCGGACGCGGGCATCCAGTCGATGCGTTTTCTGGCCCCCAACGCCCCGACCTGGAAACGGGGTCCCAGATCGGTTCCAGGGCGTGGCCCTCGCGATACTTACGGTTGACGAGGGTGAATCGGTCACCCGGCAGATAAAAATGCCTCTGAGGGCGTATTTCGTCCCTACTCAGGGGGTCCTGCGGTAGACTTGCAAGGTCGTCCAGCGCCCGCGCGAACCGGTTCACACCGTGCCGCGCGAGGCAAGAGACCACGCAAGAAAGTCAAACCGGCAGGAGCCCCCACACAGATGTCACCGAATTCGCCAGACGGTACCGACCACTCCTACGAAGCAAGCGACATCCAGGTCCTCGAGGGGCTCGAAGCGGTCCGCAAGCGACCCGGCATGTACATCGGCTCCACCGGCCCCCGCGGGCTGCACCACCTGGTCTACGAGATCGTCGACAACGCCGTCGACGAGGCTCTCGCCGGCTACTGCGACACCATCCTCGTCACCATGCGCGAAGACGGCGGCATCCGCGTCGTCGACAACGGCCGCGGTATCCCGGTCGACATCCACCCCATCGAGAAGAAGTCGACCGTCGAGGTCGTGCTGACCGTGCTGCACGCCGGCGGCAAATTCGGCGGCGGCGGCTACGCGGTGTCCGGCGGTCTGCACGGCGTCGGCTCGTCCGTCGTGAACGCGCTGTCGACCGAGCTCGACGTCGAGGTCCGCCGTCAGGGCTCTGTCTGGCGTCAGAGCTTCACCGACGGCGTGCCCGTCGCGCCGCTCGCCCAGGGCGAAGACGCCGACGACACCGGCACCACGATCACCTTCTGGCCCAACGCCGAGATCTTCGAGACCGTCGACTTCGACTACGAGACCCTCCGCGCCCGCTTCCAGCAGATGGCCTTCCTTAACAAGGGCCTGCGCATCACGCTGACCGACGAGCGGGTCCAAGAAGAGGGCGTCACGGCTCAGGCCGACGACTTCCTCTACGAGAAGGGCCTCGAAGACTACGTCGAGTACCTCAACAAGACCAAGAAGGTCGAAGTCGTCCACGAAGACATCATCAGCTTCGAGGCCGAAGACACCGAGCGCCGCATGGCCCTCGAGGTCGCGATGCAGTGGAACACCTCGTACAGCGAGAGCGTCCACACCTACGCGAACACGATCAACACCCACGAGGGCGGCACGCACGAAGAGGGCTTCCGCGCCGCTCTGACCACGGTCGTCAACAAGTACGGCCGCGACAAGGCGCTCATCAAGGAGAAAGACGACAACCTGTCGGGCGAAGACGTCCGCGAGGGCCTCACCGCTGTCATCTCGATCAAGCTCGGCGAGCCGCAGTTCGAGGGCCAGACCAAGACCAAGCTCGGCAACACCGACGCCAAGTCGTTCACGCAGAAGATCGCCTTCGACCAGCTCAACGACTGGTTCGACCGCAACCCGAAGCAGGCCCAGGCCGTCATCAAGAAGGGGCTGTCGGCGCAGGCCGCTCGCCTCGCCGCCCGCAAGGCCCGCGACCAGACCCGCCGCAAGGGCGTGCTCGAGTCGAACGGCATGCCCGGCAAGTTGAAAGACTGCCAGAGCAAAGACCCCGCGCTGAGCGAGATCTTCCTGGTCGAGGGCGACTCGGCCGGCGGTTCAGCCGTGCAGGGTCGCAACCCCGAGACCCAGGCCATCCTCCCGCTGCGGGGCAAAATCCTCAACGTCGAGAAGGCCCGTCTCGACCGTGCCCTCGGCAACAACGAGGTCCAGGCCATGATCAAGGCGTTCGGTGCCGACATCGGCGACGACTTCGACCCCGACAAGGCGCGCTATCACAAGATCGTGCTCATGGCCGATGCCGACGTCGACGGCCAGCACATCACCACGCTGCTGCTGACCCTGCTGTTCCGCTACATGCGTCCGCTCATCGACCTCGGCTACGTCTACCTCTCGATGCCGCCGCTGTTCAAGATCAAGTGGACCAACGCCCCTCACGAGTACGTCTACAGCGACATCGAGCGCGACGCGCTCCTCGTCGCCGGCAAGGCGGCCGGAAAGCGCATCCCGAAAGAGAACGGCATCCAGCGCTACAAGGGCCTCGGCGAGATGGACTACAAAGAGCTGTGGGAGACCACGATGGACCCCGACACCCGCACGCTCCGACAGGTCACCCTCGACGACGCGGTGGCGGCCGACGCGATCTTCAACACCCTCATGGGCGAAGACGTCGAACTGCGCCGCAACTTCATCCAGCAGAACGCCAAAGACGTTCGCTTCCTCGACATCTGATCCCTGCCCTGCTGCAGCAGGGTGATGGCCGAGCGCGGGATGCGCGGGGCCGGCAACCGAAAGACGAAAAACGATGGCAGACGTGACAGACGGCACCGCCGGTCCCGACGACGAGGGCGTGGAGCCCGAGGTTCCCCAGGCGTTCGCCGCCGCGGTCAAGCGCGACAGCATCGAGCCGGTCGACCTCCAGCTCGAGATGCAGCGCTCTTACCTCGACTACGCGATGAGCGTCATCGTGGGCCGTGCCCTGCCGGAGGTCCGTGACGGCCTCAAGCCGGTGCACCGTCGCGTGATCTACGCGATGTTCGACGGCGGCTACCGGCCCGACCGCGCCTTCTCGAAGTGCGCCCGTGTCGTCGGCGACGTGATGGGCAACTTCCACCCGCACGGCGACTCGGCTATCTACGACGCGCTCGTGCGTCTCGTCCAGCCGTGGAGTCTCCGCTACCCGCTCGCCCACGGCCAGGGCAACTTCGGTTCGCCCGGCAACGACGGTGCGGCCGCCCCCCGCTACACCGAGACCCGTATGGCGCCGCTGGCGCTCGAGATGGTCCGCGACATCGACGAAGACACCGTCGACTTCATCCCCAACTACGACGGCCGCACCCAAGAGCCGGCGATCCTGCCCGCGCGGTTCCCCAACCTCCTCGTCAACGGGTCGGTGGGCATCGCGGTCGGAATGGCCACGAACATCCCCCCGCACAACCTGCGCGAGGTGGCCTCGGGCGCCCAGTGGTACCTCGAGCACCCCGACGCGACGCGCGAAGAGCTGCTCGAAGCCCTGATCCAGCGCATCAAGGGCCCGGACTTCCCGACCGGCGCCCAGATCCTCGGCGTGCGCGGCATCCACGACGCCTATCGCACCGGGCGCGGCTCCATCACGATGCGCGCCGTCGTCAACGTCGAAGAGATCCAGGGCCGCACCTGCCTCGTCGTCACCGAGCTGCCGTACCAGGTCAACCCCGACAACCTCGCGATCAAGATCGCCGACCTGGTCAAGGAGGGGCGCGTCGCCGGCATCGCCGACATCCGCGACGAGACCTCCGGCCGCACCGGTCAGCGCCTCGTCATCGTGTTGAAGCGCGACGCCGTCGCGAAGGTCGTGCTGAACAACCTCTACAAGCACACCTCGCTTCAAGAGAACTTCGGCGCGAACATGCTCGCCATCGTCGACGGCGTGCCCCGCACCCTGCCGCTCGACGGCTTCATCTCCGCCTGGGTCGACCATCAGGTCGAGGTCATCGTCCGGCGCACCCAGTTCCGTCTGCGCAAGGCCGAGGCCGACGCGCACATCCTGCGCGGCTACATCAAGGCCCTCGACGCGCTCGACGAGGTCATCGCGCTCATCCGCCGGTCGCCCACCGTCGACGAGGCGCGTACCGGCCTGATCGAGCTGCTCGACATCGACGAGCTCCAGGCCAACGCCGTCCTCGCCATGCAGCTCCGTCGTCTGGCCGCCCTCGAGCGCCAGAAGATCCAGGACGACCACGACGAGCTCGAGCGCAGGATCCTCGACTTCCAGGACATCCTCGCCAAGCCGGGTCGTCAGCGCACCATCATCGGCGAAGAGCTCCAGGAGATCACCGACAAGTTCGGCGACGATCGGCGTACCGAGATCATGTTCGGTTTCGACGGCGACATGAGCGTCGAAGACCTCATCCCCGAAGAGGAGATGGTCGTCACCCTCACGCGCGGCGGCTACATCAAGCGCACGCGCAGCGACAACTACCGGTCGCAGCACCGGGGCGGCAAGGGCGTCAAGGGCGCCCAGCTCCGGGCGGACGACGTCGTCGAGCACTTCTTCGTCACGACGACGCACCACTGGCTCCTCTTCCTCACCGACAAGGGCCGGGTCTACCGGGCCAAGGCGTACGAGCTGCAGGAGGCCGGGCGCGACGCCAAGGGCCAGCACGTGGCCAACCTGCTCGCCATGCAGCCCGACGAGGAGATCTCGCAGGTGCTCGACATCCGCGACTACGAGGTCGCGCAGTACCTCGTGCTCGCGACTCGCGACGGCCTGATCAAGAAGACGGCCCTCACCGAGTACGACACGAACCGGACCGGCGGGATCATCGCCATCAACCTCCGCGAGGGCGACGAACTCGTCTCGGCCCTCCTCGTGAACGAGGACGACGACCTGCTCCTCGTCTCGCGCCACGGCATGTCGCTCCGCTTCACGGCGGGCAACGACTCCTTGCGCCCCATGGGCCGCTCCACCTCGGGCGTGAAGGGCATGAACTTCCGTGACGACGACACCCTCCTGTCCGCCTCCGTGGTGGGCGAAGAGGGCTACGTCTTCGTCGTGACCGAGGGCGGCTACGCCAAGCGCACCGCGGCCGACCAGTACCGCGTGCAGAACCGCGGCGGTCTGGGCATCAAGGTCGCCAAGCTGGCGGAGGCACGGGGCGACCTGGCCGGCGCCCTCATCGTCACGGAAGACGACGAGGTCCTCGTCGTCCTCTCCGGTGGCAAGGTCGTCCGATCGGCGGTGTCCGAGGTCCCGGCCAAGGGTCGCGACACGATGGGCGTCGTCTTCGCCCGATTCGCCGCCGACGACAAGATCATCGCGGTCGCCCGCAACACCGAGCGCAACCTGGACGAGGCCGTCGAAGACGCCACCGTCGAGGGCGCCGCGGTGGACGTCGGGATCGATTCGGTCGAAGATGGGTCTTCCGACGGAGGCGCGTCCGAAGACGAGGCCGGTATCGTCGTCGAGAACACGACGACCGACGACCCGACGGACGACTCCGCGGGAGAGGACACGACCGAAGCATGACTAGCGTCGCCGAGAAACTCCAGAGCAAGGCCAAACGGCCCGTCGGCACCAAACAGGTGCGGCTGAAGCTCGTCTACGTCGACTTCTGGTCGGTGGTCAAGCTGTCGTTCCTCATCTCCGTCGCCATCGGGATCATTACGGTCGTCGCCACCTTCTTCGTCTACGTGATCCTCACCCGCCTCGGCATCTTCACGACCGTCGACAAACTCCTTCAAGAGATCCTCGGCGACGCGAAGTTCACGCTCCAGAACACGCTGTCCATCGGGCAGGTCATGCTGTTCGCGATCGTCGTGGCGATCCTCAACGTGGTCGTCGGCACCGTCCTGGGCGCCATCGCGGCAGTGCTGTACAACCTCAGTACGAAGATCACCGGCGGCCTGCTCGTCGGGTTCACGAACAACTAGATCGACCCATGCGGCTCCGGTCTTCGGACCGGGGTCGCTCGATTGGGTAGATCGCGCCGAATACGGTACTGTCTTATTCGGTCCGGGGGCTATAGCTCAGTTGGTTAGAGCGCTTCGCTGATAACGAAGAGGTCACAGGTTCAAATCCCGTTAGCCCCACTCAGACCGCCGCTTCATCGCTTCTTTCTTCACCGCTTCTCTCGTCCCAGAGAGAGCGCCTCGCCACCGCCCACTGACGGTCGCACGGGGACGTAGCTCAATTGGCAGAGCACCGCCTTTGCAAGGCGGGGGTTAGGGGTTCGATTCCCCTCGTCTCCACATCAGCTGTGTTCGATGGCGGCGGAGCCGCCATCTTCCCGCCGGCTTCTGTGCTTGTTGGGGCTCCCTCCGGTCGCGTGTCGACGGGCGCGGGCGCCCGCGACGATCATCCCGCCGAGGGGTCGGCACGTGCATCCCACGCTCTCCGACTCGTTCGGGATCGCCGGTGCGTCGGCGATGGAGGAACCTGGCGAAGGAATTCCTCAAGTACAGGCACTCCACGAGCCGATCTCCTCTCCGAGGTGCGGCCTGAGGGCAGATCTCCTCGACTTAGATCAGGATTTCCTCGCCTGGGGCAGGCACCGGAAACCGACCGGGGACGACGAAGGCCCGCACCCCGGGGGGGGGTACGGGCCTCGCAGGAGAGCAGCGGCGATCAGGCCTTGTCGGCGTCGTCGGCCACCCAGAGCTCGTCGTCGGCGCGGAGCGTCTGGAACGCGGCGTAGGCGAGGGCGCCCAGGCCGATCACACCGAGGATGATGAGGAAGACCCCGCCACCGCCGATGCCGGACTTGTCGTGCGCCTTCTTGGCCTTCTTCACGGTCTTGGACGCCTTGGCGACGTTCTTCGCGAGCTTCGCGGTCTTGCCGGGGTGCTTCGCGGCCTGCTTGGCCGCCTTCTTGGCGAGGTTGCGCGTCGCCTTCTTGCTCAGCTTCTTGCCGCTCTTGACGAGGTCCTTCACGCGGGGATCGTCGGCCAGGTCGCTCAGCGAGCTGGACTCGAACGCGGCCTTCGCGGCGGGGAGAACGTCTTTGACGAGGGTCTCCTTGCCGTGGGTCGCGGCGATGGACGCGTTCGCGACGCCGGTGGCGAGGGCCGGCTTGACCTGGTGCTCGAACGCGGCCTTCACGCGGGGGGCGACGTCGTTCACGGCGACGGCAGCAGCCTCGGTGCCGGCCTCCTGCCAGAACTTGCTGGCGTGGACGAGGGCCTCGCGCTGCTCGCCCCAGACCTCGGCGGCGTCCTTCTTCAGCTTCTCGAACTCTGCAGTGCGCTTGCGTGAGGTAGCCATGTGGTCTCCTTAGATTCTGACGCGTTCGACCCATCCTGGCACGGTGCCCCCTGGCAGGTCACAGCATGATGCCTGGGGGATGCCTGGAGAGACGACGCACTGTGAAACAATCGAGACCATGTCAAAGCACACTGCTGTCGCCACGATCACCACGAACCTGGGCCCGATCAAGGTCGACCTCTACGGCAACCACGCCCCCAAGACCGTCGCCAACTTCACCGGTCTCGCGACCGGCACCATCGAGTGGACCCACCCGGCCACCGGCAAGGTCTCCAAAGACAACCTGTACGACGGTGTCGTCTTCCACCGCATCATCCCCGACTTCATGATCCAGGGCGGCGACCCGCTCGGTCAGGGCACCGGCGGCCCCGGCTACAACTTCGACGACGAGATCTCGCCCGAGCTCACCTTCCAGGAGCCCTACATCCTGGCCATGGCCAACGCGGGCACCCGCGGCGGCAAGGGCACGAACGGTTCGCAGTTCTTCATCACGACGGTTCCGACCCCGTGGCTGCAGGGCAAGCACACCATCTTCGGCGTCGTCAGCGACCCCGAGTCGAAGAAGGTCGTCGACGCGATCCAGGCCGTCCCCACCGACGGCCGCGACAAGCCCCTCGACGACGTCGTCATCGAGAGTGTCGCCATCGACGAGGTCGCCTGACCCTCTCGTGACCAACCTCGGCCACAACCCCGACAACTACTGCTACCGGCATCCCGACCGGCAGAGCTTCGTGCTGTGCCAGCGCTGCGGCCGGACGATCTGCGCCCAGTGCCAGACCCAGGCGGCCGTCGGGGTGCACTGCCCCGAATGCGTGCGTGAAGCGCAGGGCAACATGCCCCGCGTGAAGCCGGTCTCGGTCACCAGGTCCGTCGGGCGCGTCCAGTCACTGGTCGCGTCCGGCGGTCCGATCGCGACCTACACGCTGATGGGTCTGTCGCTGCTCGGCTACCTGCTGCACTTCATCCCCGCCGTCACGAGCGGCGGCCTGTACGCCGGCGTCTACACGCTCCACGAGCCGTGGCGTCTGGTGACGGGCATCTTCTTGCACGCGAACCTGCTGCAGGTCGCCTTCAACATGTTCTCGATCTTCATCTTCGGGCGCATGCTCGAGGCGCAACTCGGCTGGGCCCGCTTCGCCGCGCTGTTCCTGCTCAGCGGGCTGGGCGGCGAGGTCGCGCTGTCGTTGTTCGCGCCGCTGACCGGCTACGCAGGCAGCAACCCGGCCATCTTCGGCATCTTCGCGGCGTTCTTCGTCATTCAGCGGCACCTCGGCAACCAGGCCGTGCAGCTCCTGGTGATCCTAGGGCTGAACATCGTCATCGCGCTCGTGCTCGGTGGCGCGTGGCAGGCGTACCTCGGCGGCATCGTCATCGGGGCGGCGACGGCCTCGATCATGATGCAGACGAGAGACATCCGCTCCCAATCCCGGCAGCGCATCTACCTGATCGCGCTGGCGGTCGTGTTGGTACTGATCACGCTCGTCCGGGCAGCGACCTTCGGCAGCGTCGTCGGCTGAGGCTCTCGCGGCCCCCACGACGACGAAACCCCCCGAGACTCTCGGGGGGTTTCGTCGTTTCACCGTTCACAGGGGGCTCTCGTGCCCGCCTCCCTGATCGGAGGCTGCATGCGAGACCGAGTTATCCACAGGCCTGTCCACACTGGGGATAGTTACACGCGTGTAAGTCGCCCCGTTATGTTCATCGGAAGGCCAGGTCAGCGCCACCGTGTGGTCATCAGGAACCCGATGAACATGATGCCGAATCCGACCAGGATGTTCCACGAACCGAGGGACGGAACCGGGTAGACGCTCTGGCTCACGTAGAAGACGATGATCCAGGCGAGCCCGAGCAGCATGAAGCCGAACATGACGGGCTTGAACCAGACGGGATTCGCCTGGTTCTCGGAAGAGGCGCGATCCACCGAGGTGATGTCGGACGCCCTCGCTGTGGTCTTCTTCTCTTTGGCCATGCGCAGAAGTGTAGCGGGTGTCACATCACCCGTGCCCTGAGGGTTCTGACCGTTCGGCCCGGGATTCGAGGCCCTTCGGACCGGGGGATGCACGGCCCGGCCTTCCGACCCTCCCCGTACAATCGATCCATGACCGATCAGGCGCTGCCGCTGCGGCGTGACCGCGCGCGTCGCCGGGCCGGGTCTCCCAAGCGTCCCCGACGTCGTACGTCGGTGTTCGGCGTCCTCGGCGAGGTTCTGATCACCGCAGGGGTGCTGGTGCTCCTCTTCATCGCCTGGCAGCAGTGGTTCAACGACCTGCAGGTCCAGAGCGGAACCCGCGACGACGCGACCAAGCTCAGTCAGCAGTTCGCCAAGACACCCGCGAAGGCTCCCGCCCCTGCGGGTCAGCCGGTCGTCACGCCGGCAGCCGCCGACACGCAGCAGTTCGGCGTCCTCTACATCCCCCGTTTCGGCGCCGACTACAAGGTGCCGCTCGCGGGCGGCACCGACACAGTCGGCACCCTCAACAAAGGCGAGGTCGGGCACTACGACTCGACGCAGATGCCGGGCGCCCTCGGCAACTTCGCGGTGGCCGGGCATCGCACGACGCACGGCGCCCCGTTCGCGAACATCGCGCAGCTCCACGTCGGCGACCACATCTACGTGCAGACCGCCCAGGGCTGGTACACCTATACGTTCCGCAACCTCGAATACGTCAAGCCCACGCAGGTCCAGGTGCTCCAGCAGGTGCCGGACGCCCCCGACGTCGCCGCTTCGAGCACCGACCGTCTCATCACGATGACGAGCTGCAACCCGAAGTACAGTGCGGCCGAGCGCATCATCGCGTTCGGCGTCTTCGACTCCTGGCAACCGGTCTCGCAGGTGCCCACCGAGATCGCCGCGACCGTGAAGGCGGGCTGATCCCATGTATTCCGCCCTCTGGCACGTCCTGCCCGGCCCGTGGTGGCTCCGCGTCGTGATCCTCCTGGTCCTTGCGGCAGCGGTGCTGTTCTGCCTGGTCACCTGGGTCTTCCCCCTCGTCGACTCCTTCATCCAGCCCCCCAACGTCACGGTAGGTTCCCATTGACTCGCATTCTGGTCATCGACAACTACGACAGCTTCGTCTACACGCTGAACGGCTACCTCCAGCAGCTCGGCGCCGAGACCGAGGTCGTCCGCAACGACTCCTTCTCCGGTGCCGCGGCAGCCAAAAGGATCGACGAGTACGACGGAGTCCTGCTCTCGCCCGGCCCCGGCACTCCGGCGGCGGCCGGCGTCTCGATCGACGTCGTGCACGCGGCCCTCGCGGTCGACAAGCCGCTGTTCGGAGTGTGCCTCGGGCACCAGGCGATCGCCGAGGCCCTGGGTGCCACGGTCACGCACGCCGAAGAGCTCATGCACGGCAAGACGTCGAAGGTGGAGCACGACGACTCCTCTTTCTACGACGGAGTGCCGCAGCCCTTCGTGGCCACGCGGTACCACTCCCTGGCCGTCGTGAACGACACCGTTCCCGCCGACCTCGAAGTCACGTCGCGAACCACGGGCGGCGTCATCATGGGCCTCAAGCACCGGTCGGCACCGCTGTACGGGGTGCAGTTCCATCCCGAGTCGGTGCTGACCGAGGGCGGGTACCGGATGGTGGGCAACTGGCTCGCGGTGGCAGGGCTGCCGAGCGCGGCGGAGGCGGCGAAGGGGCTGAGCCCTCTGGTCAACCTGGGCTGAGCATCCCACGCGTTGGCGTTGGTGCTGGCGTCTCTGCTGGTGCTGAGGCCTTTGCTGGTGCTGGTGCTGAGGGCATTGTGGTGCCGGTGCTCCGGCTCCTGCTCCTGCTGGCGGTCCCGCTTCCGCCCCTCCCTGCACTGACGCTCGCGAGGGCGCCGACCGGGCGTCGCGCCGGCGGCTGAGCC
Organism: Frondihabitans cladoniiphilus; assembly: GCF_039544345.1. Taxonomy (NCBI): domain Bacteria; kingdom Bacillati; phylum Actinomycetota; class Actinomycetes; order Micrococcales; family Microbacteriaceae; genus Frondihabitans; species Frondihabitans cladoniiphilus. The sequence goes on along the minus strand of NZ_BAABLM010000003.1, from coordinate 474,916 downwards.
CCCTTCGAATCGGCGCAGGCCCGCCTGCGCGGCGCAGGGTGTCCGCCGAAACGAAGGGGCAATGCCGCCGATCGTGCGGGGTGCTGCCGAAATGAAGGGGGCGCGCCGACGGGGTGGGGACGGGCCGAAACGGGGGGATCGCGCCGAAACGACGGGGCCCGGTGCGCGGCGACGAGGCAGGCAGGCAGGCAAGCGGGCGAAGAGCACACCGCACCGGCAGGAACATGCCGCCTAGGACGTGTGCTCGCGCCGGGCGGGTGTGCCCGAGCGCGAGCACCAACCGCGCAGAACTCAGCCCGAGCAGATGGTGATGGTGATGGGCGTGTTCTGGGCCGCCTCGCCCGGCGGGACGTTCTGGAACTCGACGAGGCCGCCGGCGCAGGTGGCGTCGTAGGTCGGGTTGACCTCGAGGCTCAAGTTGCTCAGGGTCTGGGTCGCCGCCGTCGCCGTCTGGCCCGTGACGTCGGGTACGAGCACCATGCCGTTCGACACCACGACGTCGACGTTGGTGCCCGGCGCCACCGAGTCGCCCGTGGACGGATTGGACGAGATGATCTGGCCGGAGGGCACCGTGGCGCTGTCTTGCTGGCTCGTCGAGCCCTGGGTCAGCCCGAGCCCCTCCAGCGTCGACCAGGCCTCCGCGGTGGTCTTGCCGGTGACGTCGGGCATGAGCACCGTGGCCGGCCCGGTGGAGACGTAGACGCTGATCGTCTGCTGCGCCGCTACCGAGGTGCCGGCGGCCGGGTTGGTGCGGATGATCTGCCCGGAGGGCACCGTGGAATCTGTGGTGTCGAAGCGCTCGGGGACGAGCTTCTCCTTCTTCAGCTTCGCGGCACCGGCGTCGTAGGTCTGGCTGGTGAGCGTGGGCACGGTGATCGACGTCGAGGGCAGCACGAGCGGGTTGAGGTGCCCGACCCAGAAGACGACGGCGCCGATGATGATGGCGATGAAGACGATGCCGACCCAGATCCAGGCGACGGGTGGCCGGGTCTGGGTGCGCGCGGGCCGGTTGGTGTCGGTGCTGTCGAGCTCTTTCAGGGCCGCCGTCGGACCGATTGGAGAGCGGGGGTCGACGTCGAACATGGTGGTCGTCGCCGACTCGGGCACGACCTGACGACGGGCCGGCAGATGACCCGCACCGGCGTCGACGACGTCGGAGCGGAACTCGGCGGCGCTCTGGAAGCGGTCGAGGCGGTTCTTCGCCAGCGCGTGCAGCGTCACCGCGTCGAGCGCGGGCGAGATGCGGGGGTTGAGGATGCTCGGCGGCACGGGCGGCTCGCTCACGTGCTGGTAGGCCACCGCCACGGGGGAGTCGCCGCGGAAGGGCGGCCGGCCGGTGAGGAGCTCGAAGAGCAGGACGCCGGTCGAGTAGAGGTCGGACCGGGCATCCACCGTCTCGCCCCTCGCCTGTTCGGGGCTGAAGTATTGGGCGGTGCCGAGGATCGCCGTGGTCTGCGCGACGGTCGCGGCGGAGTCGGAGATGGCGCGGGCGATGCCGAAGTCCATCACCTTGACCTGGCCGGTGTGCGTGAGCATGACGTTGCCGGGCTTGATGTCGCGGTGGACGACCCCGGCGCGGTGGCTGTATTCGAGCGCCGTGAGGATGCCCTCGACGATGCGGACGGCCTCGCGCGGCTCGACCGGCCCCTCGGCGACGATGTCTTTGAGGAGGCGCCCCTCGACGTGCTCCATGACGATGTAGGGCACCAGCACGGTGTTGCCCATGGCGTCGCGGACCGTCTCTTCGCCGGCGTCGAACACGCGGACGATGGTCGGGTGCGCCATGCGCGCGGCGGCCTGCGCCTCTTGACGGAAGCGGGTGCGGAAGGCGGGATCGGACGCGAGCTGCGACTTCATCAGCTTGATGGCGATCTTGCGACCGAGCCGGCTGTCGGTGCCCGAGTAGACGTTCGCCATACCGCCGCGGCCGATGAGGGGGCCGATCTGGTATCGGTTGGCGAGGAGGCTGATCCCCTCGGTCACGCCTTCGGCCACGAATGTTCTCCCAGATTGTTGCTGTCCTTGCGACAGTGTACCGGGACCCCGAGTCGGGGGCCTCGGCACTCGTGCCGAGAACCCCCTGTGACTCAGGGGGTCGTGGTCGGGGACGGCGTCGAGGTGGACGTGGCCGCCGGGGTGACCGTGATCGAGTACTTCGGCGAGGCGGCCGAGGTCAGCGACCCGCACGAGACCGTGTAGCCGAAGGTCAACGTGCCGGGCGTCGTCGACTTGACGGGGATGCTCGTCACGTTCGCCCCGACGGAGGCGGACGTCTGCCCGCTCGAGTCGGTGCCGCCCGTGATCGTGTAGTTGATGCCGCTCAGCGTGTAGCCGACCGGGCAGCTCGTGTACGCCGGGATGGTGAGCGTCGCCGTGTCGGTTCCGTCGCCGGTGATCGAGGTGTCGCTGCTGGAAGCCGAGCTCGGGGCCGACGGCGTCGGGGCGTTCGCGTACACGTAGAGGGTCACCGTCGAACCGCTGTCGGTCGGACCGGTGGGGTCGACCATGTAGACGGTGCCGGGGACCTGGTTCGCGTTCTGCGACGTCTTCGGGTTCTGCGCGTCGTTGACGACGTAGCCGAGGCTCTCGAGGATCGAACGGGCCTGCGCCTCGGTCTTGCCAACGTAGTCGCTGGAGTTGATCACGTTCTGGGTCGGCGCGGCCGAGGTCGGCGGTGGCGACGACGAGGTGGCGGGAGTCGACGAACTGCTGGCGGGAGACGAACTGGAGCCGGTGTTGGAGCCCTTGCTGTTGCCGGCGAACGCCACGATCGCGACGATGATGGCGATCACGACGATCGCCCCGAGCACGATGAGCGGCCAGAACCAGGGGCTCCGCTTCTTCGGCTCGTCCTCGCCCGGCGTCGTGGGCAGTTGGCTGGTGGCCGAACCGCCGACGGCCGAGGTCATGGCGGTCGGGAACGGGTCGGGCGCCGGCATGAGTCGCGTGGTGGAGTCCTGCGCGGCGAAGACCTGAGTTGCGGCGTCGCCGTTGCCCCCGACACCCAGTGCGGGCACGGCAGCGGTGGCAGCGGCCACGTCGCCGCGACGCAGAGCCCGAGCGGCCTGCGCCAGGGCGGCCGCGGAAGCGGGGCGCTCGGCCGGCTTCTTGGCGATGGACGAGTAGACCAGCTTGCGTACGGCCTCGGGCACGGTGGCCGGGAGGTCGGGCGGGGTCTCGTTGATCTGCGCCATGGCGATCGCGACCTGCGACTCGCCCGTGAACGGACGGCGACCGGCGAGGGCTTCGTAGGCGACGATGCCGAGCGAGTAGATGTCGGTCGACGGCGACGCGGGATGCCCGGACGCCTGCTCGGGCGACAGGTACTGCACCGTGCCCATCACCTGGCCCGTCGCGGTCAGCGGCACCTGGTCGGCGATGCGCGCAATGCCGAAGTCGGTGATCTTGACGCGGCCGTCGGGCGTGATCAGCAGGTTGCCCGGCTTGATGTCGCGGTGCACGAGTCCGGCGGCGTGGGCGGCCTGGAGGGCGGACGCCGTCTGCGCGACGATGTCGAGCACCTTGTCGGTCGGAAGCACCCGGTCGCGCTCGAGGATCGTCGACAGGGCTTCGCCGGGGACGAGCTCCATGACCAGGTAGGCCGAGCCCTCCTCTTCGCCGTAGTCGAAGACGTTGGCGATGCCCTCGTGGTTGACGAGAGCGGCGTGACGAGCCTCGGCGCGGAAGCGCTCGAGGAACCCGGGGTCGCCCAGGTACTCGTCCTTCAGGATCTTGATGGCGACGGTGCGCCCGATGACGAGGTCGGTGGCCTGCCACACCTCACCCATGCCGCCGATGGCGACCCGGGTGGAGAGTTCGTATCGTCCACCGAAAGTGAGCCCGTTATAAGGTCTCATTTGTTGAGCACCGCCTCCATTACTTGCTTCGCTATCGGCGCTGCTGCGCTGTTGCCGGTAGCCGATTGCCCCTGACCTGCGCCGTTTCCGACGACGACCGCCACGGCCACCTTCGGGTCGTTCGCCGGAGCGAACCCCGTGAAGACGAGCGTGTACGGCTGCCCCGTGCCGTTCTCGGCGGTGCCCGTCTTGCCGGCGACGTCGACACCACTGATTCTCGCATTGGTTCCGGTGCCCTGGTTCACCACCTCGACCATGAGCGCGGTCAGCTGCGACGCGACGCTCTTTGAGATCGGGGTGCCGAGCGTCTTGGCCTTGAAGGCCTGCAGGGTCGACAGGTCGGGGTTCAGGATGCTCTGCACGAGCGTCGGGGTCATCTCTTTGCCTCCGTTGGCGATGGCGGCCGTCGTCATGGCGATCTGCAGCGGCGTCTCGCGGACGCTGCCCTGGCCGAAGGACTGCAGCATGAGCGTGGCGTCGCCGTCGACTGCGGGGAAGACGCTCTTCTGCACGGTCTGGGGAATGGCCAGCGCCGACTCCCAGCCGAACGACTTGGCCATGTCGTTGATCGCCTTGTAGCCGAGTTGCTGGCCGAGTTCGGCGAAGGGGATGTTGCAGGAGTCGATGAGGGCGGTCTCGATCGTGACGGTGTCGCCGCCTCCGCACGAGCCGCCTTCGGCGTTGTTGATCTGCGTCGACGACTGGGGCAGGGTCAGCGTGGCCGGGTTCGGCAACTGGCTGTCCTTGGTGTACTTGCCGCTGGCGAACGCGGCGGCGGCGACGACAAGCTTGAAGGTGGATCCGGGGAAGTACAGGTTGCCCTGGATCGTCCGGTTGATCAGCGGCTGCGTCGAGTCGGCGATGAGGGCGTCGTAGGCCTTGAGCACCGAGGCGCGGTCGTGCGTGGCCAGCGTGTTCGGGTCGTAGGACCCCTTCGAGACCATCGCCAGGATCTTGCCCGTCGACGGTTCGATCGCGACGACCGCTCCGGTGTTGTTGCCGAGGGCGTCGTAGGCGACCTGCTGGGCCTTGGCGTCGATCGTCGTCGACACCGAGGCGCCTTCGGGCACCTTGCCGGTGAGCGTGTCGTTCAACTGGTCGAGGAACTGGTTGTTCGCCTTGCCCGTGAGCTCCTTGTTGAGGGCGCTCTCGAGCCCGGTCGAGCCCTCGCCGAGCGTGAAGTACCCCGTGATGGGCGCGTACAGCGGCCCGTTGGCGTAGGTGCGCAGGAACTTGTACTGGTCGTTGGAGGCCACCGACTGGGCGACGGCCTGGTTGTCGACGAGGATCGCGCCGCGCTGGGCCGAGTAGCTCTGCAGGATCGCCCGGGTGTTGCGCGGGTCGTTGCGGAGCGAGTCGGCCTGGATGCCGGTGATGTAGGTCGAGGAGACGAACAGCGCCACGAACATGGCGAGCACGACGATCGTGATCCGCTTGAGCTCTTTGTTCATCAGCCGACCACCAGCCTCGGTTGGTGGCGGGTCGCGTCCGAGATCCGGAGCAGGAGGGCGGCGATGATCCAGTTCGAGACCAGCGACGACCCTCCGGCGGCCAGGAACGGCATGGTGAGACCGGTCAGCGGAATGACCCGCGTCACACCGCCCATGACCACGAAGACTTGAAGGGCGATGGCGAACGCGAGACCCACGGCGAGCATCCTGCCGAAGTCGTCCTGACCCACGAAGCCGATGCGGAAACCACGGGCGACGAGAAGCAGGTAGAGCGCGAGGATCGCGAACAGGCCGACGAGCCCGAGCTCTTCGCCGAGCGACGAGATGATGTAGTCGCTCTGCGCCAGCGGGGTCGTCTGCGGTCGGCCCTGGCCGAGTCCGGTGCCGATCAGGCCGCCGTTGGCGAAACCGAATAGACCGGTTACAAGCTGGTAGCTACCGCCTACAGCGTCGTAGACCTGCTGGTTGAGCGGGTGCAGCCAGGCCTCGAAGCGTCCGTGCACGTACGACAGCGTGGTGGCCGCGACGGCGGCGCCCCCGACGAAGAGCACCAGGCCGATGAAGACCCAGGCGGCCTTGCCCGTGGCGACGTAGATCATCACGAGGAACAGGCCGAAGTAGAGCAGCGAGGTGCCGAGGTCGCGCTCGAAGATGAGCACGAGCATGGCCACGGCCCAGATGACGAGGATCGGCCCCAGGTCGCGAGGGCGCGGGAAGCGCATCCCCAGAATTTTGGGCCCCATCAGCGACAGGCTGTCGCGCGCCTGCACCAGGTAGCCCGCGAAGAAGATCGCCAGCGTGATCTTGGCGATCTCACCGGGCTGGAACGACAGCGGGCCGAGGTCGACCCAGACGCGGGCGTTCAGGCCCTCGCGCCCCAGGCCCGGCACGAGCGGCAGCAGCAGAAGCACGATCGAGACGAACATCGCGATGTAGCGGTAGCGGGCGAACACCCGGTAGTTGCGGATCGCGATCAGCACCACGAGGGCGATGACCATCGCGGCGACGGTCCAGAGGATCTGGCGGACCCCGGCACCCGAGAAGGCCGGCGTGCCCATTCCGATGTCGATGCGGTAGATCTCCGCGACGCCGATGCCGTTCAACGTCAGGCAGATCGGCAGGATGAACGGGTCGGCTTCGCGGGCGACCACGCGGAGCACGACGTGGAAGATCAGAGCGATGCCGAGGATGCTCGACCCGGCCCACAGGACGCTCGGGTCGATCTTCCCGAGCGCACCGAGCTGCACGAGGATGACGGCCCCGGCGCAGAGAGCGCACGCGAGCAGGAGGAGTCCGAGCTCGATGTTGCGGAGCCGGGCCGGCTGGCGCAGCCGGATCGAGATGGTCTGCGTGAGGTTTCCCGCCGAGAACGCGGCGTTGGTCGGCTTGCCGATGGCCTGCGTGGCGTCGTCGCCCTGCACGGCCCCGGGCGCGCTACTGGGCGGCGTCATCGGAGAGCCTCTCCACGATGGCGCGCGCGGCGGCCAGGTCGTTCGCACTGATCGTGTCTTCGACGGTCTGCTTCGTATAAGAGGAGAGCTGCGACACCTTGATCGGCGTCGTCTCGTACACGCTCGACAGGCTGATCGGACCGAGGCTCTGCTGGACCCCCTTGTAGATGGTCACGGTGCCGTTGCGGTCGCCCACGAAGTAGTGCGTCTGGGTCCATCGGTAGGAGAGGAACAGGCCGCCGACGATGATCACCACGGCCACGCCCAGGGCGATCAGCCAGGTGGCACGGCGCCGGATCGCTCGGCGGCGGTCTTCGGCGATGAGCTCGGCGAGGTACTCGTCCGATTCGGGCTCGAAGTGGCTGTCTTCGGGGGTGGTCGCCACCTTGAGCGGGTGCAGCAGGATCGTCGGCAGGCGCAGCGGGCGGCGTCCGGTCTCGCCTTCGAAGGTGAGGGGCGCGGAGGCGGACCCGACCGTCGTCGGGATCTCGGCCGCGCTCGTCTCGGACTCGTCGACGTCGACGACCACCACGGTCACGTTGTCGGGCGCGCCGTGGTCGAGGGTCTCCTTCACCAGACGGTGGCTGACCGCGTCGGCGTCGAGGCCGGAGGCGAGCGCCTTCTTGATCCGGTCTTCGGCGAGGTAGCTCGAGAGGCCGTCCGAGCAGATCAGCCAGCGGTCGCCCGGTTGGGTGCCGAGGATCGCCGTGTCGATCTCCGGGGCGGCGTCGACGTCGCCCAGCACCCGCATCAAGACCGAGCGCCGGGGATGCACGGCCGCCTCCTCGGGAGTGATGCGGCCCGAATCGACCAGACGCTGCACGAACGTGTGGTCGGCGGTGATCTGGCTGAGCTCGCCGTGCCGGTAGAGGTAGATGCGGGAGTCGCCGATGTGGGCGATGGCCATCGAGTCGCCGACGCGCATCATCGCGCTGACGGTGGTGCCCATGCCGGTGAGCTCCTGGTGCTCGAACACGGTCTCGGCCAGGAGCTGGTTGGCCGCTATCAGTGACGACTGCAAGGCGAACTCGGCATCGCCCGGCGACGAATACGGCTTGTCGGTCTCTCGGATCCGCCGGATCGCGATCGCCGAGGCGACGTCGCCGCCCGCGTGACCACCCATGCCGTCGGCCACGACGAACAGATTGTTGCCCGCGTACCCGCTGTCCTGGTTGTTCGCTCGGATCTTTCCGACGTTGGAAAGCGCAGCGCTCTTGATCGACGACGCCATCCGGTTACCGCTTGAGTTCGAAGCTCGTCGTGCCGATCGTGACCGTGGTCCCGACCGGGACGGGCGTGGGAACCGTCACGCGGCTGCCGTCGACGAAGGTGCCGTTGGTCGAGTCGAGGTCTTGGACGACCCACTTGCCGTTCCAGAGCATCAGACGGGCGTGGTGCGTCGACGTGTAGTCGTCGCGGATGATCAGGTTGCTCTCGTTCGACCGGCCGATGGTCAGCGGGCCGTCGCCCAGAGGCATCTCGAGGCCCGACTTCGCTCCGTTGGTGATGACGAGGCGGGTGGCCGGGGCGTCGGGGTTCGACGGGGGGACGGGGGTGCGCGGCGTCTGCTCCCGTGGCGTCTGCGGGGCCGGCGGAGCGGCTGCGGGAGCCGGTGGGGCGGCTGCGGACTGCTGCTGGTCGGCCGGAAGCCGCTTCGCCCGCTGACCGAAGAGGTCGCTGCGCAGGGCGTAGACGATGAAGAAGACGAAGAGCCACAGCACGATGATGAAGGCGAGGCGGAGGACGAGGAGCGTGAGTTCACTGGTCATCGGATCGAGCCTCCGTCTCTTCGCGGGGAGGCGTCGCGTCGACCGCTCGAGCCGCCGTGAGAGGCGTCGCCGAATGGATTCGGGGACGCGGTGACAGGGAGCACTCGGAACACAATACGTGTTCTACCGATGTCGACGACCGAATCCGGCGGCAACACGGCCTTGGTGAGCGGCACTCCGTCGAGCTTCGAGCCGTTGGTCGAGCCGAGGTCGGTGGCCTGCGCCCGGGTGCCGTCCCAGAGGATCTCGACGTGCCTTCGGGAGGTGCCCGTGTCGGTGATTGTGATGTCGGCGTCGCTGCCGCGCCCGATCACCGTGCGTCCCTTTTTCAAGACGTGCTGCTTGCCCTCGACCTCCACGATCGGGGTCCACTGCACCTCTTCTTCCCGCACATTGGACGAGTCGACGCGCAGGATGCCCGTGCTCAACGAATCGTCTTGACTCAACTGCACGACGACCGGCCCCGAGAACGCGTAGTTCTGCGCTGCCGCATGCTGCTTGACGAGCTGGGTCAGTTCCGCCGGCAGCGACGACCCCATCGTGGCGAGACGCGTGTAGTCGTTCGGCGAGAGCCGCACCTGGAGCTCGTTCGGCACCAGGATGCGCTCGCGGGAGACGACCGCCGCCTTGATGTCGAGCTCGTGGCGGAGAGCGGCCGTGATCTCGAGAGGCTGCAGCTTCGCCCGGAACGTCTTGGAGAAAGCACCGTTGACGGTGCGCTCCAAGCGTCGTTCGAAGTCGTCGAGCAGTCCCATGGATCTCCAGATCGAGTGGTCAGAGGTCCCCCGATGCTAGCCCGTGCAAATCAGGCAGCCGCTGCATGCTATCGTTTCCTGGTTGGCGCGAGTGGCGGAATTGGCAGACGCGCACGGTTCAGGTCCGTGTGCTCGTGAGGGCGTGGGGGTTCAAGTCCCCCCTCGCGCACCAGCAAATGGGTAATCAGTGCCCCGTCTCCCTTCGGGAGGCGGGGCTCTTCCCTTTCCTGGGCGTCGTCTGCGGCCCTCCGGGCCGCGTCGCTCCGCGGGGGTCCTGCGGACGGCCGGCGGGCTCGCTGCGCGAGCCGCCTTTGGCGCGCGCGCGGGAGAGGCGGGGAGGGGCGGGGATGAGTGTCCTCGATCTGCTGATGCTCGGTGGGGCTGATCAGCAGATTCGGGAGTCTCGTGCGTGACCACCATCGCGAACGCGGCTCCACGGTGGAGATGAGACTGGCTGAGCCGGCGGGTGGCTCGTCGAACGGTTCACCTTCGAATAGCTGGAAGACGAGATCTCGCCCGAGAGAGTCGAAGCCAAGGGGACTGATGGGTTGGAGTAAGGCCACATCCGCCTCCGATGGCAGGCCCTCCCCGCGGAGCTTCCTGTCCGCCTCGTTCCGGATCATCTCATCGGAGTCGTTGGCGAGCTCTTCCCAGACTGCGCGCGGTGCCATATGGCGGCAGGCGACGTTGTACCGGACGAGCGCTGATTTGTCTTTCGCCAGCCGTGTCAGCTGGTCGGGGGTGGGAGCGGAACCCAGGCGGCCGTGCCAGCCTCCAGCCACGCTGGCTCGCACTTCGGCGCGTGTGTCGCGCAGCAGCCGTTCGAGGTAGTTCGAGTCCGCCCGCGGGTTACGAGCACAAGACGCCCGGACCAGCGCGTCCGGATCCGACATGCAGTGTTCGAAGACATCGGCGAAGTTCGTAGACTCTGCCGTGCGCTCTCTCACGACACGTTTCTCGTCCTGCGCCAACTTCCATTGGACATCCCAGGGCAGGGAATCGCGCGAGAAACGGTACTTGTTCGCTAGAACCATGCGGATGTTCCCGTTTTCGGACTGTGCCAATTCACGGTCGACGTTCGGGCGGGTGGCTGCGTTCAGTGTCGCGGTCAGTAGAACGATGGGGTGCTGATCACGCGACAAGGCGAGGATGAGTTCGTCTGTGGAGGCGACGTTCGCAGCCACTGCGTCACGGACCCTGGGGGAGCGGTGTGTGGCCAGCCGACTGAGAACGTCGGGGTCGTTTGTGCTGCGCGCTTGCGTAATAGCCCAGGCGACCGTTTCTTGTTTTGCCACAGTGAGATTATCGGCCGGAGGGCAGTCGCCCGGGTGCGGCTGCTGATGGTTTTGCTGCCAGTTGCGAGGCTCTCCGAACCGCGCCGCCGCGCGAGCCGCCTTCGAGGCTCACGTCCGTTGCCGGCGATCCTCCGGGTCGTCCAAGTCTTCCGGTGTTCCACTGGCTATCTCGGACACGGTCGCGTTGTACAGCGCAGTGACGCGGCGTCCCCACCGGCGAGCGAACGCGACCCGGTACAGGCCCTGACCGCCCCAGATGGCCGCGGCTAGGAACGGCGCGAGAGCGGCTGGGCGGGATCGAATTGCGTCCGTGACTCCTATGAGCGTCCACAGGGCCCCTAACGCGACCCATCCCCATCCGGTCGCCGATCCGAAGTCGGCCATGGGTGAGAGAAAGCGTCGGCGAGCCATGAGCGGCACGCTTGCCGGCGCTGGGCCGTCGCGGACCCAGCGCTGGAGCGACCGGTAGGCCGTGTAGCCGCCGACCCGGAGCCATGTCCACAGAATCAGTGCCACGCCGAGGGCCGCGGAGACTGCTGCGCCGATGACGACGGCTGCGAAAGACAGGTGGGGAAACAGGGCACGGTTGGTGCCCAACCACGCCACGACGAGCACGCCGGCGAGGCCGATTGGTTGGAGCCACGGATGCGCCCACAGGCTGAGGCGACTGCGAACGGGTGGTGAATCGCCGGGCATCAGGGGCGGCATCGTCGTCTCCTCCAGTCGTCGTAGGGTCTCGGTCCGTGCGCCCGGGGCGGTCGGGCTGGTGCAGTCGTGCCCGCCTCGTGTCGGGGGTCAGTGGCCCTGGAGCTGTGTGGTGAGCTGCTGGAGGATCTGGGTCTCGTGGATGCCGCCGAGGACGATGCTGATGACTTCGGTGGCGAAGAAGACCCAGACCGGCCAGAGGCCGCGTGGCCGTGCCACCTTGTGGACGATGACGGACCTGCCGATGAGGTAGACGGGGTAGGTGAGGAACGCCCAGGCCCAGTGGAAGGGTCGGGTGACGCCGACGTGGGTGAGGCGTCGTCGGTCGGCGAACGCGAGGACGACGGTGATCCCGTACAGCAGGAACCCGGTTCCGAGGATGGCGAGGTACTGGGGGGTGTAGATCGACATCGGATCGAGGGTCGGCGCGGTGCCGGGGCCGAGCCTCTCGACCTTGATGGTGGGGGTGTAGGTCAGGCTCAAAGGGAGGGCGAGGAGGGGGAGCAGCGTGATGAGCCAGATGAAGAGGCCGTAGACGGGCGTGCCGGGGGTTAGGGGTGGCCGGTCGGAGTACGGAACCGCCCCGGGGGGTGGTCCGGGTGGGGCGGTGAGGCCCGTCCACGTGGTGCCGTCCCACCATCGCAGGCCCGGGGTGCCGGAGGGGTCGGGGAACCAACCCGGACCGATGTTCTGGGGCGAGTTGCTCACCGGATGCGCATCCTTCGATTTCGAGAAGCCAGTGTTCTGGGGCGGGGCTGGGTGCGGCCCGGTTCAGGCGGCGCTGATCGTCTCCGGGGCCGGGGCAGGCGTCTCACGCGTGAGTCGCCGGCGCACCCATTGCGCGGGTTTCTCGACGATGAGGAAGAAGCCCCAGCCGACCAGGAGCGAATTGTCATTTGTGGTGAACGTACTGGTCGGTACGCCGGAGGCACAAGTCACAGGACGGATGTATCCACTTGCGGTCGTGGTCGAAGCGCGTGAGCGTCCCGAGATGGCTGATGCGACACGGCTTGCATCAGCCACCCGGGGACAGTCGAGACCGTGACGGATACAGTGCGGGAGTGAGCGACGAAGCGACCGGCAAGGTCCCGGTGGGGTTCTGGCGGCACGTGCCGTGGGTCTTCGTCGCCGGCCTGGTCGTATCGGGCGTCCTGACCGGAGTGGTGGCTTCGTACTACGGCACCTACGGCGGGGCCGTCCTCGTTCTCTGGGGATCGGTCATCTCGGCGGGATTCGTCGAGTCGAAGAAGCTCGAGAGGAAGCGGATCGCCGAGGGGGATCCCCGACCGGCGCGGCGCCCCTCGACGAATGCCGCAGAGATCGCTCTGACCGCGGCACTCGTCCTCTTCTGCGGCGCCCTCGTCGTGCTCGTGTCGTACATCAACACGGATGGCGACGGGCGGGTGCCGACCGCCGTCGAAGGGGTGATCGCCGGCTCGGCGATCCTGGTCAGTGCGGTCGTGGTGCTGCTCGTTGTGCTGTGGGCGCGGCGGAGGAACAGGCTCGGGGGCGGGGCGGCCGAGTAGGTGGGCCAGGCTCGGCGGCGTGCATCCCACGCTCTCCCGGTGTCGTGATCGGGCCCGGTGTCGCGATCTGGCCGTGAGTGTCCCGAAATGGCTGATGCGACGCGGCTTGCATCAGCCGATCGGGGACAGTCACCGCCGGCGAAAAAGAGGCACACCATTAGGGTGGTCGCGTGCCGACACAGGAACGAGCCCGTGCCACCCGCGCCTCGATCGTCGAGGGCGCAGCGGCGGTGTTCGACGAGAAGGGGTACGCCCGGGCATCCCTCGATCTCATCGCCGCCGAGGCGGGCGTCACGCGCGGCGCCCTCTACTTCCACTTCAAGTCGAAGACCGACCTGGCCAACGCCGTGATCGCCGAACAGCACCGGATCGCCCGGGTCGCCGGCGAAGAGGCCGTCGCCGCCGCCTCGACCGCCTTCGAAGGGCTCGTGCGCATGAGCGTGGGCCTGGCGCGGCAGCTCACGACCGAGGTGATCGTCAGCGCGGGCATCCGCCTCACCACCGACGGCACGGCGCGCGAACTCTCGGCACGCGACCCCTACGTCGACTGGACGCAGGCGTTCCGGCAGATGCTCGGCGAGGCCATCGAGCAGGGGGATGTCCGGCCCACCGTCGACGCGGACCAGGTCGCCCGGTTCGTGGTCTCCGCCTACACCGGTCTGCAGCTGGTCTCGGACTCGCTGCATGATCGCACCGACCTCTTCGATCGGGTGCGCGACCTCTGGGTGCTGCTTCTGCCCGCACTGATAGTGCCCGAGCGCATGGCGGCGAACGAGAAGCTGCTCGCGCTCGTGCACGCCTGACCCCGCCGACACCCCGACGACCGAGAGCGGGGGATGCACGGAGGGCCCGCCACCTTTCCGTGACGGGCCCTCGGTCGGTGCGACGGTCTACTTGCCGAGGTCGGTCAAGAACCGGTTCGTGTACTGCAGCGCGGTCGAGCCCGAGATCGAGTTGCAGGTCGCGGAGGCGGTGGACTGCGCACTGGGGCACGGGGTGTCGCGGTCGAGCGACCAGAAGTGCACACCGGCCAGGGCGTTGGCCTTGGCGTAGGCGCTGATCGTGTCGACGTCGTTCAGCGAGACGACGTTGCTCGACGAGTCGTTCACGCCGATCATCGGGGTGAGCTCGATCTTGCTGAGCGGCGTGCCGTAGGTGTGGTTGAGGTTCTTCGCCGCCTGGACCGCCGAGGCGCCCATGTCGCAGACCCCGCCCGACACGACGCAGACGTTGGCGGCGCCGGCGCCGTAGTCCATCGTCATGAGGTCGATCGAGTAGTTGGTGAGGCTGGACGCCTTGATCGCCTTCACGACCGTGTCGCCGGTGCCGTTGACCCCGCCGTACGAGCCGTCGGACGCGGCGAGCGTCGCGAGGGTGAACGAGAAGCGGAGCTTCGGGTACTGGGTCTGGGCCGAAGCCGCGGCGTTGACAAGGCTGGAGATGTCGGCGGCCGTCTGGCCGGTCTCGATGTCGAAGTCGATGCCGACGAGGTGCGGCGACGCGTAGCGGGCGATGAAGGTGTCGAGTGCCGCCCCCGAACCGCAGGTGAACGACCCGGCCGCACCACCCGTGGAGACGATGTAGTTCACGCCGGCGGCGTCGAGCGCGGGGACGTTGGCCTTGGCGAATGCGTCTCCGGCCACGCCGCCCCAGTTCTCGGAGCCGCAGGTGCCGGTCGCGAACGCCAGCGAGATGCCGCCGAGCTTCGGCTCGGCCGTCGAGACGAGGCTGTTGCTCGAGCCGACGACGGGGATGACCGTGCCGGTGACGGCGGTCTGCATGACGTCGGTGTTCCAGTTGAGGTTCGCGGTGACGTCTTTGTACGGGCTAAAGAACACGCTCGACGCCGAGCCCGTCCCCGTGCCGGTTCCGGTGCCGCCACCCGTGCCGGTGCCGCCGCCGGTTCCTGTGCCGCCACCGGTGCTCGCCGCGCAGGCCCCGGCCGAGGTCCACGGCTGGCCGCTGCCGGTCGCGCCGGAGTGGGTCGCCGGATCGTCGCCCTGGGTCCACCAGTTGGCCGAGTAGTTCGTGCCGTTCTCGCTGACCGACGCGCCGCCCGAGTAGGCCGTCGCGGCACTCCACGCCGTCGAACACGATGGTGTCGCCGCGCTGGCCCCCGCCGCCCCGACGAGCCCGCCTGCCACGACCCCGCCGATGATGGCGGCGAAGCCGAGCCCCTTCATTCCCCTGCTGATGTTCACGTGTGATCCTCCCGTTCGCCGAGCCGAGGCCCGGTACCGCCTGATGATCCCCTGCAACGTAATTTGTAAGGGTGGTTAACAAACAAATTGATAACCCGAGACTACTGAGAAATCGGGCGCGGCAAAAGGGGTTTTCGTCGAGACGCGGAAATCGGCCAGGCGCAGCCCTCTTGGACAGGGTAGGGGAGCCGAGAGTGTGGGATGCACGAGTGCACGAGAGGGGCGCGCCGGAGGGGTGGCGACGAGCGCCCGCCCGGCCCGGCGCCTCCGCGGATCCCCCGATCCGGCGGAGGCGCGAGCCTGATCCGGCCCCCTCGTGCGTGCCCTCTCTCGCGCGGCGTCCCCTAGGGCGACGACGCGCGAATCCGAGAGTAGATCAGGACTTGCTCAGAAACAAGCCGGTCAGCCCGTTTGTGTCGGATGCCACATCGTGCTTGTATCTTTCGAGATCACTGGGGGTACAGAATCATGCGCAAAATCGACTCGGCGGGGGACGCCGACCTCGACCGGGCGGTCCTCGAGGGCCTGGCTCGGCGTCTGCGCGAGCGGTCGAGCGAGTTCGCGTCGGCCGAGGCCCTCGAGGGCGAGTTCGTGCTGCAGGTGCGGTCGATCCTGGCCGAGGCTCGGCAGCTCGTCCGCTCGGGCTCGGTGCCCTCGTCGGCCGTGTCGGTGGAGTACGGGGACGCCGCCGAACTGGCGAACCAGGGAGAGTTGCGGGCGCGGCAGAACCAGCACCCGGCCGAGGCGCTTATGGCGGCGGAGGTGCTGTTCGACGAAGCGCTGCCGCTCGTGATCGGGTGGGCAGGTGCATCCCACGCCGACGAGGTCGTGCACGTGGTCCGGAGCCTGCACCGCGCGATCTGGCGACGGTTCCCGCCGGGTGCCATCGCCTACACCGAGGCACTCCGGCAGCGGCTCTCGACCGCGCACCTCGACAGTCGCCTCCAGGTGTCGCGAGTGCTGCACGATCGGGCGTCGCACGGCATCGCGGCGGGGGTGCAGCGGCTCGAGTCGATCGGGGCCGACGTGCTTGCCGATGGGCAGACGGCGACGGCCGAGCAGCTCGCGCTGGTCGCGGAGTTCTTCCGCACGGCGCTCACCGAGGTGCGGAACATCGCCGTCGATCTGCGGACGAGGGTCGGCGAGCGAAGCCTCTTCGACGCCGTGCGGGCGTATCTGGACGAGAGTCGGGACGGGCATCCCCCGGTCCGGCTGACGACCAACGGTCGCGAATTCGCGCTGACGTCGGTGCAGAAGGAGGAGTCGCTGTACGTGATCCAGGAGGCGCTGCACAACGCTCGACGGCACGCCGCGAACGCCACCCTGATCGGCATCGACTTCGTGTGGGGCGAGCGCTCGGTGCGGATCGAGGTCACCGACGACGGGAGCGGCTTCGACCCCTCGCGCATCCGCGTCGGAGCCCTCGGCCTCGCCGTGATGCGGGAGCGCTCGGACAGCATCGGCAGCGCGTTCGTCCTGTCGGCCGCGCCCGGGCAGGGCACGACGGTCGGGCTCACGGTGCCGCGCAGCTGACCCGCCGCCTCTCGACGGATCCGCGACTTTCGAGCTGCGGTGAACCGATCGGGCATCCGCCTCGTCGTAAGGGTGGGCCGCGATGGCCCGGCCACCGGACGAGAAGAGACAGCGATGCCCATCACCCGCAACCGAACCGTCATCCGTACCACCTTGCTCGCGGCCGCGGGCCTGTCCGCCGTCGGGGTCCTCAGCGGATGCTCGACGGCCGCCTCGACGCCGGCGCAGGGGTCGTCCGACTCCGGCTCGACGAGCAGGGCGAGCAGCAGCTCGGCCAGCAGCAGCCCGACGAGCGACGCCTCGTCCGGCGCCACGAGCGCGAGCGACGACAACGGCGCCTCCAGCAGCGCGGCCGCCGGCAGTGGCTCCGGAACCTACAAGAACGGCACCTACACCGAGCAGGGCACCTACTCGTCGCCCGGCGGCCAGGAGCTGATCAGCGTTCAGCTCGCCATCCACGACGACGCCGTCCAGGCCGTCACCGTCAAGACGGTCAAGGCGGACCCGACGGCGACCTCCTACGAGGCGAAGTTCATCGGCGGCATCTCGTCGGCGATCGTCGGCAAGAAGATCGACGACCTCCACGTCACGAACGTCGCCGGCTCGTCGCTGACCAGCCAGGGCTTCGACGACGCCCTCACGAAGATCAAGTCCGATGCCGCCGACGACTGAGCGCCTCCGTTTCAGCGCGATCGGCACGGTCTGGAGCATCACCACCGACCGGCCTCTGGCGGGGGATGCGCAGCACGCGATCTCCGAACGGATCGAGACGTTCGACGCCGTCTGGTCCCGCTTCCGCCCCGACTCGCTCGTCAGTCGGATCGCCCGAGTGCCGGGGCGCCACGCCTTCCCGGACGAGGCCGGCCCGCTCTTCGACCTCTACCGTCGCCTGGGTCTCGCCACCCACGGCCGGGTGAACCCGCTCGTCGGCCACCGGCTCGAGAACCTCGGCTACGACGCCGGGTACTCCCTCGTCGCCTCCGCCGATCCGGTCGGAGTCCCGGCCTGGGACGCCGTCGCCCGCTGGGACGGCACCGCCCTCACCACCACCGAACCCGTCCTCGTCGACGTCGGCGCGGCGGGCAAGGGCTACCTCGTCGACCTCGTCTGCGGGGTGCTCGACGACTTCGGCGTCGACGAGTACGTGGTGGACGCCGGCGGGGACCTGCGGCATCGGGGAGGCACTCCCGTGCGAGTGGGGCTCGAGCATCCCACGGACCCGTCTCTCGCCATCGGCGTGATCGAACTGGAGAACGCGGCGCTCGCCGCCTCGGCCCCCAACCGTCGCGTCTGGGGCGACGGCCTGCACCACGTGATCGACGGGGTGACGGGGATGCCCACCCGCACGGTCGCGGCCACCTGGGCGCTCGCGCCGACGGGCCTCGAGGCGGACGGCCTCGCGACCGCGCTGTTCTTCGCCGGGCCGGACGAGCTGGTCTCCGCCCTGCCGGCTTCGCCCTTCGAAGCGGTGAGGATGCTCGCCTCGGGCTCCGTCGAGACCACCCCGTTCTTCGAACCCGCCCTCTTCTTCGCGACCGCAGCCGTTCGCGACCGCAGCCTCGACGGGAGCTCGGCCCGATGACCACCGCAGCCCTTCCCGCCCTCCCGAGCCGCGCCTCCTCGTGGTTCGACGCTTTCACCGGCAAGGTCACGATGTACCGCGTGGTCCTCGTGTCGCTGGTGGCCCTCGTGATCGTGGCGGTCGTCGCGGCCGGACTCGGCGCCATCGCCTATGACCCGCTCGCGATCGTCGTCGACGGAGCCGCCGTGGTCGTCGCAACCGTCGTCGGCAACCGGCTGATCGCCCTGGCGTTCCGCGTCACGCCGCACTCGGAGTCGGCCGTCGTCACGGCCCTGATCCTGCTCTTCCTGTTCCAGCCGTCGCTGACGGCGTCGGGCGTCGGGGCGGTGGCGCTCGCGGGGGTGATCGCGTCGGCGTCGAAGTACCTGCTCGCGATCCGCGGAAGGCACGTGGCGAATCCTGCCGCGATCGCCGTCGTCGTGATGAGCATCGCCGTCCCGAGTGCCTTCCCGGGCTGGTGGATCGGCGCGCCGGTGCTGCTGCCGTTCGTGCTGGTGGCGTCCTTCGTCATCCTCCGCCGCACCCGGAAACTGCTGATGGGGACCCTGTTCGCCGTCGTCGCGACCGTCGGCGTGACCCTGGCCGGGCTCTCGTTCGGCAGCACCCTCCCCGTCGCCCTCTCGGCCGCCGTCCTGTCGTCGCCGGTCGTCTTCTTCGCCGGTTTCATGCTGAGCGAGCCGTTGACCCTGCCGCCGCGGCGCTGGCAGCAACTCGTGCTGGCCGTCGTCGTCGGCGTGCTGTTCGCGGTGCCGTTCCACGTCGGGCCGGTGTTCGGCACCTACGAGCTGGCGCTCGTGATCGGGAACGTGCTCGCTTTCGCCGTCGGCCAGCGGCGGGGCGTCCGCCTGGACTTCGTGGGTCGGCGACAGCTCGACCGCACCAGCTGGGAGCTCCTGTTCCGGCCACGGCGCCGGGTGCGGTTCCGTGCCGGGCAGTACCTCGAGCTCGGACTGCCGCACGCCCACGCCGACCTCCGCGGACAGCGGCGGGTGTTCAGCATCGTGTCGGCGCCGTCCGACGAGACCCTCCGCATCGGCGTGAAGGTCGCCGAGCCGTCGAGCAGCTTCAAGACGCGGCTGCTCGAATTGACCCCGGGCGAGGTCGTCACGGGCACGGCGATCGGGGGGGACTTCGTCCTGCCGCGGGACGCCGGGCAGCCGCTGCTGCTGGTGGCCGGCGGCATCGGGATCACTCCGTTCGTGAGTCAGGTGCGAGCGCTGGCGGGGGCGGGGGCATCCCCCGATTTCGTGCTCGTGCACGCGGTGTCGTCGCTCGACGAGCTGTCGTACCTGCCGGAGCTGGCGCTCGGTGCTGCCGGTGCCGATTCAGCCAGGGGCTCGCGTCGCGGGCTGCTCGTCGCGCCCTCGCGGCCCGACCTGCTGCCCCTCGGGTGGGAGTACCTCGGCTCGGGGCCGCTGACCGCTGCGATGCTCGGCGAGGCCGTTCCCGACGCCGCCCGACGTCGCGGGTTCGTCGCCGGATCGCCCGGTTTCGTCGCCGGCGTCCGTCGAGCGATGAGATCGGCCGGACTCCGCCGTGTCACGACCGACGCGTTCAACGGATACTGAGGGGATCATGGCGCGAGACCGGAGACGAGGCACGGGGAATGCCCGGGACGCCCTCCTGCAGGCGGTGCAGGAGACGCACGCTCCCGCCCTCCAGCGCTACGTGGCACGGCTGACGCGCGACTCGGCGCTCGCCGAGGACATCGTGCAGGAGTCGCTGCTGCGCCTGTGGAAGAACACGACGCTGCTCGAGGAGGACGACCTCGCCGCCCGCCGATGGCTCTTCACCGTCGCCCGCAATCTGGCGATCGACGACGCCCGGAGCGCTCACGCCCGGCACGAGTTCTCCACCGACCTGCTTCCCGAACGCCTGGGCGACGACGAGGCCGATGCGACCCTGTCCAAATGGCTGCTGCAGGATGCCCTGCACTCGTTGACCGTCGAGCACCGCACCGTCGTGGTCGGCGCCTACCACCTGGGTCTGTCCGTCTCCGAGTTGGCGGTGCAGGCGGGTGTGCCCGAGGGAACGATCAAGTCGCGCCTCCACTACGCCCTCCGGGCACTGAGGCTCGCCCTGCAAGAAAGAGGAGTCACGCGATGACGCACGATCACGAGTCGGGGTCTCCCGAGGACGACCTCCGGCTCTGGGACGCCGCCTACGTGCTCGGCTCGCTCACGCCGGCCGAGCGGCTGCGCTACGAGGAGTATCTCGAGGAGCACCCGGCGGCACGAGCCGACGTGGCGGACCTGTCGGGACTGCCCGGGCTGCTCGGGACGCTGTCGACGGAGGAGGCGCTGGAGTTGCTGGACGGGGCGGAGCCGGCGGGTGGGGTCGGGGCTGCGTCTGGGGCTGGTGTTGGGGCTGCTGCCTTCGGGGCAGGGGCTGCGTCGGCTGCTGCTTCGTCGTCTTCCGCACCCGCGTCTCGGGGGAACGTCGCGTCGCTCGCCGCCGCGGTGAACGCCCGGCGACGGCGTCGGCGGCTCGGCGGTGTGCTGGTCGCGGCCGCGTCCGCTGTCGTCCTCATCCTCGGCGGGTTCGGCCTGGGCGGCTTCGTGGCGGGATCCGGCTCGGGGTCCGACTCCCGGATCGCGCTCGCGGCCATGACCCCCACGGCGGGGAGTTCGCTCACGGCCGACGTCGGACTGGAGTCGAAGGCCTGGGGCACGAAGGTGGAGTGGCGCTGCTCGTACAAGGAAGCGTGGACGGAGGGGTCCGGGTCGTACGACCTCGTGGTGACGAGTGACACGGGGGAGAAGACGGTCGTGGCGACCTGGGAGGCGATCGGCGGCAAGGCGACCGACCTCTCGGCGGCGACGGCGATCCCGGCCTCGTCGATCCGCGAGGTGTCGATCACGGTGTCGGGGAGCACGGCGGCGCTGGCGTCGAGGCACTTCTGACGGGCGTGCGGCCTGTGGGCGGTGCGGCTCGCGGTCGGGACCGTGCGGCCTGTGGACGGGACCGTGCGGCCTGTGGACGGGACCGTGCGGCCTGTGGACAACTTCCCCGGGCTTCGGGGCGCGCTCGCTACGCTGAGGACGTCGATTCGGGGCACCTGCCAGAGCAGGCAAGGTATCTTGATGTCGAGACACATTTCTGTCCTCTGATTTGAAGGAGTCGCCACTCGCATGAGCAAGATCATCTACACCTTGACCGACGAGGCGCCCCGGCTCGCCACCTACTCGTTCCTCCCCATCGTCGCCGCGTACGCGGCCAAGGCGGGCGTCGACGTCGAGACCCGCGACATCTCCCTGGCCGGCCGCATCATCGCCCAGTTCCCCGACCGGCTCACCGACGAGCAGAAGCAGGCTGACGCCCTGGCCGAGCTGGGCGACCTGGCGAAGACGCCCGAGGCCAACATCATCAAGCTGCCCAACATCTCGGCCTCGGTGCCGCAGCTCAAGGCGGCCATCGCCGAGCTGCAGTCGCAGGGCTACGACCTGCCCGACTTCCCCGACGAGCCGACCAGCGACGAAGACAAAGACGTCCGCGCCCGCTACGACCGCGTCAAGGGCTCGGCGGTCAACCCCGTCCTCCGCGAGGGCAACTCCGACCGCCGCGCCCCCGCCTCGGTCAAGCAGTACGCGCGCAAGCACCCGCACCGCATGGGCGCCTGGTCGTCCGACAGCAAGACGAACGTCGCGACGATGGGCCACGACGACTTCCGCTCGAGCGAGAAGTCCGTCGTCATCGCCGCCGCCGGTTCGGTGAAGATCGAGTTCGTCGCCGCCGACGGCAGCACCACCGTGCTGCGCGAGTCCGTGCCGGTCAAGGCCGACGAGGTCATCGACGCCACCGTTCTGCACGTCGCCGCGCTGCGGTCCTTCCTCGTGGAGCAGATCGCCGCCGCGAAGGAGGCCGGGGTGCTGTTCTCCGTCCACCTCAAGGCCACGATGATGAAGGTCTCCGACCCGATCATCTTCGGGCACGTCATCCGCGCCTACTTCCCCGAGGTGTTCGAGAAGTACGGCCCCGACCTCGTCGCCGCCGGCCTCAACCCGAACGACGGTCTGGGCGCCATCCTCGCCGGCCTCGGCGACCTGCCGAACGGCGCCGAGATCGCGTCGGCGTTCGCCGAGGGTCTCGCCACGGGCACCGACCTCGCGATGGTCGACTCCGACAAGGGCATCACCAACCTGCACGTGCCGAGCGACGTCATCGTCGACGCGTCGATGCCGGCGATGATCCGCTCCTCCGGTCACATGTGGGGCAAAGACGGCGGCGAGCACGACACCCTGGCCGTCATTCCCGACTCCAGCTACGCCGGCATCTACCAGACGGTCCTCGACGACTGCCGCGCCAACGGCGCCTTCGACCCGAAGACGCTCGGCACCGTCCCCAACGTCGGGCTCATGGCGCAGGCTGCCGAAGAGTACGGCTCGCACGACAAGACCTTCCAGATCTCCGGCGAGGGCATCGTCCGTGTCGTCGACCAGTCCGGCACCACGCTCCTCGAGCACGACGTCGAGACCGGTGACATCTGGCGCATGTGCCAGACCAAAGACGAGGCGATCCGCGACTGGGTGGGCCTCGCGGTCACCCGGGCCCGTGCATCCTCGACCCCCGCGGTCTTCTGGCTCGACCCGACGCGCGCCCACGACTCGGTGCTGATCGGGCTCGTCGACACGTACCTGAAAGACCACGACACGTCGGGTCTCACGATCGAGATCAAGTCGCCGGTCGACGCCATGGTCTACTCGCTCGACCGCATCCGTCGGGGCGAAGACACCATCTCCGTCACCGGCAACGTGCTGCGCGACTACCTGACCGACCTGTTCCCGATCATGGAGTTGGGCACCAGCGCCAAGATGCTCTCGATCGTTCCGCTGCTGAACGGCGGTGGCCTGTTCGAGACCGGCGCCGGCGGCTCCGCTCCGAAGCACGTGCAGCAGCTCGTCCAGGAGGACTACCTCCGGTGGGACAGCCTCGGCGAGTTCCTCGCGCTTGCGGCCAGCTTCGAGCACCTCGCGACGTCGACCGGCAACGCCCGCGCTCAGATCCTCGCCGACACGCTCGACCGGGCCACGGCGACGTTCCTCGACGAGAACAAGTCGCCGGCTCGCGCGGTCGGCTCGATCGACAACCGCGGCAGCCACTTCTACCTCGGGCTCTACTGGGCGCAAGAGCTGGCTGCCCAGACCGAAGACGCCGACCTCGCGGCCCTCTTCAGCGACCTCGCCGGCAAACTGGCCGCTGCCGAAGAGACCATCACCGGCGAGCTCATCGCCGTGCAGGGCCACCCGGTCGACATCGGGGGCTACTACCGCCCCGACGAGGCCAAGGTCGAGGCCGTGATGCGTCCGTCCGCGACGCTGAACGAGGCGCTGGCTTCGCTGTAGCGCGCTGCCGCGGCGCGGCGCTGCGTGACGCGGCGCTGCGTGACGCGGCGCTGCGCGGCGCTGCGCTGCGTGACGCGCTGACGCGCTGACGCGTGCGTCTCGACCCGCCGCGCAACGTAGGGCGGTCAACTCCACGCGCCGCGGCACGTGGAGTTGACCGCCCTACGTCTCATTCACGTTACCCCGCGGAATGCGCCTCCCGACACCACAAACGGCTCACAACACCTGTAACTACTGGTGTCTCGAGCCGTTTGTCGTGTCGGGACGGGTCTCGAGGTACGGCGAGCGGCGGGCCCGGCGGGCGCCGGTGATTCGCCCGGACCGAAAGGGCGCAAATGGCTGAGTTGCTCGCTCGACGGGGCCGTTTGCGCCCATTCGATGACTCAGCACGTCCGTGACACGCTCACCGCGGTGCCGCGCCGCGCCCAGGGGAGCCGAGCCGAGCCGAGCCCCGAAGTGCCGTGCCGTGCCATGCCATGCCATGCCAAGTCGAGCCCAGCCCAGCAGCCGAGCGAGCCGACGAGGGTCAGCGCAGCGGCTCGATCAGCTGGGGCCCGTTGTTGCGAACGCTGTTGGCGTCCTTCGAGACCTCGTAGTGCTGCAGCGCGTGCGCGACCTCGAGGCTCTCGGCGTCGAGGAGGGCCAGGGCGGACTCGGGCTCGAGCGCGGGGTCGAGCCACCCGTCGTAGCCGTCGGGGGTGAGGCATGCGGGCATGCGGTCGTGCACTTCTCCGGGCGCGACGTGGGCGTCTCTCGTGATGATCGCGACGCTCAGGACCCAGCGGTCGGGTGCATCCGCCGCCTTCGTCGGGTCGGGCCAGGCCGTCATGACACCCGCCATCGCCAGAGCGGCCCCCTCTTCGAAGATGTAGTGGGGCTGCTTGCCGTGCTCGGTCTCCTGCCACTCGTAATAGCCCTGCGCCGGCACGATGCATCGGGCGCCGGCGAATGCCTTGCGGAACATGCCGCTCGTCGGCACGGTCTCGATGCGCGCGTTGATCGGCTGCGGACGCTTCTTCAGGTCGGGGTACCACGACGGGACGAAGCCCCAGCGCGGTGTCGCGAGTTCGCGTTCGCCATGGCGCTCGCGAACCGTTGCGACGGGGTTCGTGGGCGCGGTGTTGTAGTTCTCCGCCAGAGCCGGGAAGTTCTCGAGAAGGCTCGGGAGGAGATCGGACGTGGCACGAGCAACGACGAAGCGACCGCACATGCGGCCATTGTGCTCCAGGCCTCCGACACTCGGCGCTCGGTGGGCGTGGGCATCCCAAGCTCGTGGGCATCCCCCGCTCGTGGGCATCCCCGGCTCGTGGGCGTGGGCATCCCCCGCTCTCGGCCTTTCGCAGCGGGCGGCGGGCCTCTTCCCGGCCGCGGGTGGTTGGCTCGGGGCATGAACGATGTGAACCCGTCCGAGCCGGGCGACCCGACCGAGATCGCGATCACCGGAGCGTCCGGCAACATCGGGGGCGCTGTCGCGGCGACTCTGGCCGCGTCGGGCACCCCGCTGCGATTGATCGTGCGGAATGCGCTCAAGGCTCCCGACCTGCCGCACTCCGCCGTGTCGGTCGCGACGTACGGCGATCGCGAGGCCTCGATGAAGGCGCTGTCGGGAGTCGAGACGCTGTTCATGGTCTCGGCGGCCGAAGACCCGAACCGGCTCGACCAGCACTACGACTTCGTCGACGCAGCGGCCGAGGCGGGGGTGCGGCACCTCGTCTACACGTCGTTCGTCGGAGCAGGACCCGACTCGACGTTCACGCTCGCTCGCGACCACTACTTGACCGAAGAGCGGATCAAGAGCACGGGATGCGCGTGGACGATCCTGCGCGACAGCTTCTACCTCGATTTCATCCCCTCGCTCGTCGGCGAGGACGGGGTCATCCGCGGTCCGGCGGGTGACGGGCGCATGGCCGCCGTCGCTCGTGCGGACGTCGCTGCCGTCGCCTCGCGCGTGCTGGCCGACCCCGCGTCACACGCCGGGCGCACCTACGACCTGACCGGTCCGCGTGCGTTCAGCTTGAAGGAGGCCGCGAAAGTGCTCTCGAAGTCGACGGGTTCGACGGTGCGGTTCCACGACGAGACGCTCGAGGAGGCCTACGAATCGCGGCAGAAGTGGCAGCCCGAACCGTGGCAGGCCGACGCGTGGGTGTCGACGTACACCGCGATCGCGGCGGGCGAGCTCGCGCTGGTGTCGGGCGACGTCGAGGCGATCACGGGGCGCGCGCCGCAGTCGCTCGAGGGGCTGCTCGGGGTGTAGCTCGGGTGCGGTGCGTTCGCGTGCCGGGCGTTCGCGTGTCGGGCTTGCGGGTGCCGTCCGCGTGCCGGGCTTGCGGGCGTACTCCGCGGTGCAGCATTGCAAGGCATCGCGTTTTACGCACGGCATCGCGCCGTGGGGCGATGCCTTACGGAAAACGCGATGCCTTGCGGAGCGGGCGTGCGAGGTGCGCCTGCCGAGGGGCATGGTCGTGGGCATCGCTCCGCTGAGTCGCCCCGCTTTACGTAGGTCACCCCGGCACGGCAGGGCGACTTACGTGAATCGGGGCGACTTGCGTGAACCGGGGCGACTTGCGCGAACGGGGCGACGTGCACGAACGGGGCGACGTGCGCGAACGGGGGCGACGTGCGTGAACGGGGCCGCCGCGTCAGGCCAGGCGCCGCGCCGACAGCACGCCGCTCACGCCGAGCGTCAGCACGGAGACGAAGACCACCACCATCGGCGCCGACCACCCGCCCGAGGCGTCGTGCACGGCACCGATCACCAGGGGGCCGAGCGACGCGAGCGCATACCCGCCGCCTTGCACGAGCGCCGAGAGGCGGCGCGCGTCGAGGTCGGTCGTGACCATGCGCACGATGATGATGAAGATGATCGTGATGCCGCCGCCCTGCGCCGCCCCGCCGAAGATCGACCAGACGAGCCACAGGTGCGGCGCCACGAGCAGGCCTAGGGGCATGACGATCCAGAGCAGGCCCACGAGCCCGACGATGAACACCGGGCGGACGCGCAGCGCGAGCAGCGGCACCCCGAGCGCACCGACGACGGCGAGGATCTGGAAGACGGACGAGCTCGCCCCGGCCCCGGCACGGGAGAGGCCGACTTCGTCGTGGAGGAGCGTGGGCATCCATGCCGTGATGCCGTAATAGCCGAACGCCTGCCCCGCGAACGCCAGAGTGAGACCCCAGGTGGATGCCCGGCGCAGCAGCGAACGGCCGCGCACCTTGTCGTCGGACCCCGACCCGTCGCTCGCCGCCGCCCCGCGCACCACCGGCACCGACGCCGTAATGACCTCGACGGGCCCCGTGACGAGCTCGCTGCGCGGGGTCGGGGGATGCCCGGTGCCGAACACGGTTGCGCGGGGGCCGACCGCGATGCTCCACACCACGGCCGCGACGACCGCGAACCCGCCCCAGATGACGAGCGCCAGCGGCCAGCCGACGCTCGCGGCGAGCGGCGCGGTGCCGAGCGAGGTGATCATCGACCCGACGTTGAGAGCGGACGTGTAGATGCCGGTGATCATGCCGGCGCGCTCGGGGGAGAAGTCGCGTCGGATGACCACCGGCAGCACCACGTTGCCGATCGTGATGGCGACACCGAGCAGGATCGTGCCGGCGACGAGCGAGCCCTGCCCGCCGGCGGCTCGGAGCAGCGTGCCCAGCAGCACGCCGAGCAGGCTGATCGACACGGCGCGCTCGGGGCCGAGGCGCCCGATGATGCCCGATGCAAGCGGACTGGCGAGGGCGAAACAGAGGACGGGGATGCTCGTCAGCAGCCCGGCGACGACCGCACCCAGCCCGAGGTCGCTCTTGATGGACCCGAGCACGGGTGCTGTCGCCACGATCGGCCCGCGCAGGTTGAGAGCGACCAGGACGATGGCGATCGTCAGCAGCCACGCGACCGGGGATCGGAGGACGGCGGCGCGACTCACGACGGGGAAGAGGCGGTGGCCGGACTCGGTGTCGTCACGGGAGGGAGGCCGAGGACGTCGGCGAGCTCTTCGGGGGAGGCGACGACCGCAATGGCCCCGGCCTGCTCGTCGACGCTGCCGTAGCCCCACTGGGCGAAGATGGTGGGGACGCCGTGGACGGCCGCGCCCTCGACGTCGTGGTGACGATCGCCGACCAGCACGACGCGCGACAGGTCGACGCCGCGTTCGCGAAGGCGACGGAGCGCTTCTTCGACGACGTCGGCCTTGGCGCTGCGCACCTCGTCTTCACTCGCCCCGGTGATGATGTCGAGGTACTGCGTGAGGCCGTAGTGGTCGAGCATCAGGGTGGCCGGGCCCTCGGGCTTCGACGTGGCGGTCGATGTCGGAATGCCTGCCTCGTGCACCCGCTTCAGCAGATCGGGCATGCCCGGGAAGGGGCGGCTGTCGAGAGCGCCCTGCGCGAGGTAGCGGGAGCGGTAGACGTGCATGGCGTGAACGAGGGCGTCGCCGGTGAGGCCGTAGTGCTTGGTGAAGTTGTCGGGCAGCGGGGGCCCGACCCAGGTCAGCAGTTCGGCGGGAGACGGCACCGGGTACCCGAGCTCGGCGAGGGCGTGTGCGAGCGTGGCGGTGATGCCGGGCGCGGAGTCGGCGATCGTGCCGTCGAGGTCGAACAGAACGGCCGAGAAGGGGAATGTGGGGCTGGCGGGAGTCATCGGGTCCAGCCTAGGGTGCCGTCAGTCTCGGACGGAGGAGAGCCCGCGACCTGTGGAGAGCTCCTAGGCCTGTGGAGAGATGGTCAGGGGAGAACGGGTCCGTCAGCGGGAGACCGGGTGGAAAGGCCACCGATTCGACTCGCGAGGTGCCTCGTCGCCCAGGCCGTGGATGAGCTGCGCGATCCGCCCGCCCTTCTCGGCGGCGATCTGCTGCTCGAGCGGGGTGAGGGCGCGGCGCCGGGCGCGGGGGCGCACGCGCGTTCGGCGGCGCGGCGTTCCGAACTGCTCGGCGACGAGCGCGTCGAAGAGCGGGCTCCCCGACACCGAGGCGGCAGACGAGACGCCGGACACGGGCGTGGTCGATGAGACGGCGGAGCCGAGGGGCGAGACGGAGGAGAGGGACGACGACATGGGTTGATCCTTTCGAATGCGGTATTTCACATCCTAAAGTGATTCATGACGATGTCAATAAATATTTCGGCCCACTCGGCGTGGCGTCAGAAAAGGCGCGAGTGACTGTCGTCGAGCCCGCGCATCGCGTCGTAGTCGAGGAGGAGGACGCGCATCCCCCGATCTTCGGCGAGCGTGCGAGCCTGCGGCACGATCGTCTGCGCGGCCAGGACTCCTGCCACAGGGCGGAGCCCGGGGTCGCGATTCATCAGCTCGAGGTAGCGGGTCAGCTGCTCGACCGCGTCGATGTTCGCCTTGCGCTTGATCTCGATGGCGACGGCGCCGCCGGCCGAGTCGCGGGCGAGGATGTCGACCGGGCCGATGGCGGTCATGTACTCGCGGCGGACCAGGGTGTGGCCCTCGCCGAGCACGTCGATCTGCTCGGCCATGAGCTTCTGGAGGTCGGCCTCCACTCCGTCTTTCACGAGGCCCGGGTCGACGCCGAGCTCGTGGGCGGAATCATGCAGGATCTCGTGGATCGACACGACGAGGACGTCGGAGGTCTTGGTCTGGGTGACCTTCCAGATCTCGGTGATGCCCGCATCCCGCTGATCGTCGTCGGGGTCGACCTGCGCGAGGGTGCAGGGCGGGCTCATCCAGTTGAGGGGCTTGTAGCTACCGCCGTCGGAGTGGACCAGCAGGCTGCCGTCGTTCTTCACCATGAGCAGGCGGGTGGCGAGCGGAAGATGGGCGGACAGGCGTCCGGCGTAGTCGACGGAACAGCGGGCAATGACGAGGCGCACCCCGGAAGCCTAGCCCGCCGACGCTTCCCCGACGCTCTCCCCGACCCCGCACTGGCGCCCGTCCCTGCGGCAGCCCCGACGCCCGCCCCGACCCCGCCCCGGCGCCCGCCCCGGTGCCCCGCGAGAAATACCGGAACGGGAGCCCTACTCCGTCGGCACCCGCCGCCCCGGCTCGCGCGCCGCCCCCGACGCGAAGCCGGCGATCACGATCAGCACCAGCACCATGAAGAGCGCGTGCAGCAGCCCGAAGTGCTGCCCGAGGAACCCGATCAGCGGCGGGACGGCGAGGAACGCCACGTAGCCGATCGTCGCCACCGCGCTGACCCGGGCGGCGGCGTTGCGCGAGTCGTCCGCCGCTGCGGAGAGCCCCACGGGGAACCCGAGCGCGGCCCCGAAGCCCCAGAACACGACACCGACGATGGCGAGGGGCACGGTCGGCGCGAGGATCACCAGCAGCAGACCGAGGATCGCGGAGACCGCGGACAGACGCAGCATGAGCACCCGGCCGAAGCGGTCGATCAGCGGCGTGCCCGCGACGCGTGCGATCGTCATGGCGGTGACGAAGACGAAGAAGATCGAGGTGCCTGCCGCGTTGTCGACCCCGTGACCGTCGACCATCGCCAGGGCCAGCCAGTCGTTGGCGGATCCCTCCGCCGTGGCCATGCCGAGGACGATCAGGCCGATGAAGATCGTGCCGGGTGTCGCCCAGACGGCCAGGCGCCCGCGCCAGCCTCCGACGGCAGCGGGTGCCGACTCGTCGCGGGCGGCGTGCCCGAGGTCTTCGGACTGCAGCCGCGGCACGAAGATGATCGCCGCGACCGCGAGCACGATCGCGAGGATCAGCATGTGCAGCCAGATCGGCATCGAGATCGCTTCGGCACCGGCGCCGAGGATCGCGCCGAACATCGTGCCGAGGCTGAACGACGCGTGGAACAGCGGCATGACCGTACGGCCGAGCACGCGCTCGCAGGCGGCCGCGGAGACGTTCATCGAGACGTCCATCGTGCCTTGGCCGTAGCCGAAGAACGCCATGCAGACGAGGATCGCCCAGAACCCGCCGCCGGTCGCCGCGCAGACCCCCGCGGCCGTCATGCCCGCCGCGACGAGCAACAGGGTGCCCAGCACCGCGCGCTTGGCCCCGACCGCCGCGATGACGTGGCTGGAGAGGGTGACGCCGACGATCGACCCGACGCTGATGCCACCGGCCAGGAAGCCCATCTCGAGCGTCGACGCGTGCAGGATGTCGCGCACAGTCGGCACCCGGCCGAGCCAGGTCGCGATGGCCAGCCCCGAGAGGGCGAAGACGACGAACAGCGCGTTGCGCCAGCGGACGACGTCGCGGCGGGTCAGACCGCCGTCGTAGGTGCGGGTGTCGAGAGAGGTGGTCGCCATCGGTTCACTTCTGGTCGGGGTGAGCGGGGGTGGAGCGCGGTCTGCGCGGCCGGCCGAAGAGGCGAGCCGGCGGGATGCACGGGCCCGGTCGAATCGATTCGACCCGGCTTCGACGCCCACGCTAGCAACCGCCGACAGCGCCTCACAAGTCCTTTCTCGAATCGATTCGACTAGCATCGGCACCATGACGGTCGATCAGCAGCGCGAGAGGCCCACGCTCGCCGCCGTGGCGCGGCACGCGGGGGTTTCGGCATCCACCGCTTCGCTCGCCTTCAACAACTCCGGCCCCGTCTCGGCTGCGACGCGCGAACGCGTGTTGGCTGCGGCGGCCGAGCTCGGCTACGCCGGCCCCGACCCGCGGGCGCGGTCGCTCCGGCGCGGTCGCTCGGGCATCATCGGCGCCGTGCTGGAGGAGACGCTGAGCAACGCGTTCCGCGACCCGATGAACCTCCTCATGCTCGACGGGATCGCCGACGTCACCGGGCCCGCCGGCAACTCGCTGCTCCTGCTCACCGAGACGGCGGCGGCCGGGGTGCACGTGCCTGGGCCGCAGAAGGCCGGCCCGCACGCGACAGGGGCCCCGGCCGCCGCCTCCCCCTCCAGTCTGATCGACGCTCCGGTGGACGCCGTGGTGCTCTTCGGCTGCTCGACCCGCGTCGACGAGGCGGTCGCGATCGTGCGGCGCCGCGGGATCCCGGTGGTCGCGATCGAGGGGCGGCCGATGGCGGGAGTGCTCGACGTGGGGCTCGACAACCGGGTCGGCAGCCGCATCCTCGCTCAGCACCTCTTCGACCTCGGTCACCGCGACGTCGCCCTCGTGACGCTCGAACTCGATCAGGGGCGTCTGCCGGGCGCCTTGACGCCGTCACGCATCGACGCCGGTACCTCGTTCACGGCCGTGGAGCGGGTCCGCGGGGTGCAGGAGGTGTACCCGGGCATCGGAGGTTACGCCACGCTGGGCAGCACGATCGACGAGGGGATCCGGGCCGGCCACGCGCTGCTCGACGACCCGGCCACGCGGCCGACGGCGATCATCGCTCAGAGCGACCTGCTGGCGGCCGGGGTCGTCCGAGCGGCGGCGGAACTCGGCCTCCGGGTGCCGGACGACCTCAGCGTCGTGGGGTTCGACGGGGTGCGGGTCGACGATCCGCTCGCCTCCGACCTGACCACCATGGTGCAGCCCGCGTTCGAGAAGGGGCGGGCCGCCGGTCGGGGAGTGCTCGACCTGCTGGCGGGTGGGGCGCCGGAGTCGGTGTCGTTCACGAGCGAGTTCCGCCGAGGGTCGACGACTGCGCCGCCGCGCCGCTGAGCGCTGCCCGCGTGCTCGGCCCGTGCATCCCCCGGTCCGCGCATTTCGCGAGCGATTCGCCGAACTGCTGCGACTCGTGCCCGAATCGACGGGGCTCGCCTGACGGATCGCTCGCCATTTGCGCCCGAGGGGCACGACGCAGAACCCAGAGCGAGAGCGCGGGATGCGCGGGCCTAGTCGGTGCCGCGGGCCCGCCCAACCAGGCTCATCAGGTGGTACACGACCACCGCGGCGACGGTGCCGACGATGATCCCGCCGAAGCTCGCTCCGCCGAACGAGAACGTGAAGTTCGCGATGCCCATGATGAGGGCGATCCCGGCCGTGAGCTGGTTCTTCGGCTGGGAGAAGTCGACCTTGTTCTCCACCCAGATGCGGATGCCGATGATGCCGATCAGGCCGTAGAGCGCGGTGGTCACGCCACCGAGGACCCCCGGCGGGACGGTGTTGATGACGGCGCCGATCTTGGGCGAGAGGCCGAGCAGGATGGCGATGATGCCGGCGACCCAGTAGGCGGCGGTGGAGAACACGCGGGTCGCGCTCATCACGCCGATGTTCTCGCCGTAGGTCGTCGTGGCCGATCCGCCGCCGAGGCCGGCGATCACCGAGCTGAGGCCGTCGGCGAACAGGGCTCGGCCGGTCAGGTGGTCGAGGTTGCGGTTCGTGAGCTGGCCGACGCCCTTCACGTGCCCGACGTTCTCGGCGACGAGCGCGAGGACGACCGGCAGGAAGCCGACGTACACGGCGAGGTGCGAGGCCTGGAAGGAGGGCGCCGTGAAGGTCGGCAGCCCCACCCAGGCCGCTTTGCCGACGGCGCTGAAGTCGATGAGCCCGCCGATCACGGCGCAGACGTAGCCGACCACGACGCCGATGACGATCGAGAGTCGCCCCAGGATGCCGCGGAACAGCACCGCGCTGAGGATCACCGAGAGCAGGGTGATGACGGCGATCAGCGGCGACTTGGTGAAGTTCGCCTCGGCGGTCGGTGCCAGGTTGAAGCCGATCAGCGCGACGATCGAGCCGCTGACCACCGGGGGCAGGAGCACGTCGATCCAGCGGGTGCCGACGACGGTGACGAGCAGGCCGATCAGGGCCAGCAGGGCGCCGACCACGATGATCCCGCTGAGAGCCAGGGGGATCCCGCCGATCTTGGTCGCCCCGGCGATCGGCGCCAGGAACGCGAACGACGATCCCAGGTAGCTCGGCAGCCTGTTCTTCGTGATCAGGAGGAACAAGAGCGTGCCGATGCCCGAGAAGAGCAGCGTGGTGGACGGCGGGAAGCCGGTGATGAGCGGCACGAGGAACGTCGCGCCGAACATGGCCACGACGTGCTGAGCGCCGAAGCCGATGGTGCGCGGCCAGGAGAGGCGCTCCTCCGGCACCACGATGGTGCTCGCATCGACCGATCGTCCGTCGCCGTGAAGCTTCCAAGGGAGGGCCATGGGGCGACTGTAGCGGCGGGGCGAGCCTCGGCCACGGAGGCCGCGCGGAGTCATCTCCCACCGCAGTGTCGCCGGCCGAGCCTAGGCTTGGGCCATGACTGACGTTGCCGCCGATTCCGGAATCCTGAGCGCCGAACTCGACCCTGCCACCCGCCCGCAAGACGACCTGTTCCGTCACGTGAACGGCAAGTGGATCGCCCGCACGGAGATCCCCGACGACAAGGCGCGCTGGGGCTCGTTCTACGTCCTGGCCGAGGCGGCCGAGACCGCCGTGCGCGAGATCATCGACGAGTCGCAGGCGGCCGAGGCCGGCACTGAGGCCCGCAAGGTCGGCGACCTGTTCACGAGCTTCCTCGACGAGGAGAAGATCGAAGCCTTGGGCGCGACACCCATCCAGCCCCTGCTCGCCACCGTCGACGACGTCACGAGCATCGACGCCCTCCTCGCCACGGTGGGCCGGTTCGAACTCCAGGGCGTGTCCGGCTTCGTGCAGCTCTTCGTCGACAACGACCCGGGCGACCCCGAGCGCTACATCGTGTTCGTCGAGCAGGCCGGCCTCGGTCTCCCCGACGAGTCGTACTACCGCGAGGAGAAGTTCGAGAGCGTCCGCAGCGCCTACGCCGGCTTCGTCGAGACCATGTTCGGTCTGGCCGGCTTCGACGACGCCGAGGGCCGCGCCGGCCGCGTCACCTGGCTCGAGCGCGAGATCGCCGCCCAGCACTGGGACAACGTCGCCACCCGCGAGAGCGAGAAGACCTACAACCTGTTGTCGTGGGCCGACACCGCCGCGCTCGCGACCGCCGACGGCGCTTCGGGCGTCGACCTGTCCGTCTGGCGCGACGCCGTCGGAGCCCCCGAGCACGTGTTCGACGAGGTCGTCGTGCGGCAGCCGTCGTTCGTCACGGGCCTGGCGGGCCTCCTCGACCCCGACCACCTCGAGGCGTGGCGCGACTGGCTGCGCTGGCAGATCGTCCGCTCGTTCGCGGCGTACCTGTCGAAGGGCTTCGTCGAGGCCAACTTCGAGTTCTACGGCAAGACCCTCACCGGCACTCCCGTGCAGCGTGCCCGCTGGAAGCGCGGCGTCTCTCTGGTCGAGGGCGCGATGGGCGAGGCGGTCGGCCGCATCTACGTCGAGCGGCACTTCGCTCCGGCCGCGAAACAGACCATGGACGTCCTCGTCGCCAATCTCGTGGAGGCCTACCGCGAGAGCATCTCGAGCCTCGGCTGGATGACCGACGTCACTCGCCAGAAGGCGTTCGAGAAGCTCGACAAGTTCACGCCGAAGATCGGCTATCCGACGAAGTGGCGCGACTACTCGGCGCTTGCGATCGACGCGGGCGATCTCGTGGGCAACATCCGGGCGACCGCCGTCTTCGGGTTCGACCGCGAGCTGGGCAAGATCGGCAAGCCGATCGACCGCGAGGAGTGGTTCATGACCCCTCAGACCATCAACGCGTACTACAACCCCGGATTCAACGAGATCGTGTTCCCGGCCGCGATCCTGCAGTACCCGTTCTTCGTGGAGGGGCGCGACGCCGCCGCCAACTACGGCGCGATCGGCGCGGTCATCGGCCACGAGATCGGTCACGGGTTCGACGACCAGGGCTCGAAGTACGACGGCGACGGCAAGCTCACCGATTGGTGGACCGCTGCCGACCGCGAAGCCTTCGAGAAGCTGACCGGGTCGCTCATCGCGCAGTACGACGCCCTCGAGCCGGCGCAGACGCCCGGGCACCACGTCAACGGCGCGCTCACGATCGGCGAGAACATCGGCGACCTGGGCGGGCTCTCGATCGCCTGGAAGGCCTACCGCATCTCCCTCGACGGAGCCGAGCCGCCCGTGATCGACGGGCTCACCGGCGCTCAGCGCTTCTTCCTCAGCTGGGCGCAGGCCTGGCAGATGAAGCTTCGCGACGAAGAGGCCATCCGTCTCCTGTCGATCGACCCGCACTCGCCGAACGAGTTCCGCTGCAACCAGATCGTGCGCAACATCGACGAGTTCTACGCCGCCTTCGACGTGGCGTCGACCGACGCGCTCTGGCTTCCCGAAGAGGAGCGCGTCACCATCTGGTGACGCCCACATGGCCGCCGCAGGGTCCGGACGTCGCCGCGGCGGCCCCGTCCGCGACCCCGGGCGGCATCGCGGCGACGACTCGAGCGAGCCGTCTGAGCGCAGCTTCGAGCCGTTCGAGCGCAGCTTCGAGGCGCTCGGTCGGCTCGCCTACGCCGAGGCGCGCGTCTCGGCCTCGGCGAGCGACCTCGACTCGGGCGAGGTGCTCCTGGCCATCGACGAGACCGTGTCGCTCCCCGGCGGCGAGATCGGGGTCCTGCTCCTCCTCGTCGACGTGGCGGCCCGCATCGAGGACGACTCGCTGCCGGCCCTCGAACTGCTGGAGCGCGGCGACGGTGCCGTCGAGGGGCGTCGAGCGGCCGGCGGCCTCTGGTCGTCGTTGGTCGCCCCCGTCCTTACGGTGGTCGACGCGGCGGCTCTCGTGGGCGCGGTGCGCGATCCCGGGGCGACCAACGCGCTGATCCGCCGGGTCGGCCTCGAGTCGGTGCGGGCGCGCGGCGAGGCGCTCGGCCTCTCCCGGACGGCGCTGCTCGACCTTATTCGAGCCGAGCGGGGGCCCGACGACGCCCCTCAGCTCTCGGTGGCCTCGGCCGTCGAGCTCGAGCACCTCGTCCGCGACCTGGTGCACGGCGACCGTGTCGGCATCGAGGTCGGCAACCGGGTGCTCGGCTGGCTTTCGGGCGGCGTCGACCTCTCGGTGGTCGCCTCTGCTTTCGGTCTCGACCCGGTGGCGCATCGGGCCGCGGACCACGGGCTCCAGCTCGTCAACGTGACCGGCTCGGCACGCGGGGTGCGCAGCGAGGCGGGCGCCCTCCGCGGCGCATCACGCGGCGTCTCCTATGCGGCGACGGTCGCCTTCGACGACACCGACCTCGTCACGCGGCTGCGCGTGCTCGAGGCGCTTCGCACCGTCGGCTTCGACCTGCTCGAGTACGTCGGCTGATCGTCAGCCCTCCCACGGGTTGACGACGTCGATGCCGAGACCCTCGAAGTCCTTGGTGTTGCGGGTGGCCAAGCGCGCCTTTCGCGTGTGGCAGATGGCCGCGATCATGCCGTCCTCCACACTCAGCGCCCGACCCGACGATCGAGACGTCTCCTGGAATTCGGCATAGGCATGGGCTGCGTCCGCGTCGTAGTCGAGCACCTGGTCACGGTAGGCGAGGAGTATCCGCTCGACGGAAGCCATGAGCTGGTCTCGTCGCTTCCCGGGAGGCAGGGCGCGCACCCCCACGAGCAGCTCGCCCACGGAGACCGCGGTCACCCGGAGGTCGTCCACTTGGCTGTCCAGCCACGCCACGACCCGTTTCTCGGGATCGCGGCGCATGGGCTCGGACAACACGTTCGTGTCGAGGACGATCATTCGAAGTCGAGCCTCCGGGGAGTGGACCGTTCGGGAAGGACGAGGTCGACGTCGGGTGACTCGCGGAACTCCCGGACCCAGGCTCGACCGAAGTCTCCGCCCGACACCGCCGCGCTCAGGATCGCACGCGCTTCGGCCTCCATCGAGTGGTGATGAGCGGCAGCGCGAACCTTGATTCGGCGCTGTACTTCGTCGTCGAGATTGCGGACGGTGATGACAGCCATGACTCCTCCTTCGATGCAAGCAATGCTAGCAAATCGGCGGAGAGGAGCGAACTACTGGAAGGCCCCCACGGTCAATAGCGACACCGAGGCAGAGTTGCAGGCCGGCACGGGGTAGGCGACGAAGAGCGACGCCTTCTGACCGGGCGGGTAGACGCGGAAGCCCGCGGCTTGAACAGGCGAGCAGTCCTCGGACGAGTAGTTACCGGCCTGGACGATCTGCAGCACGGCCCGGGTGGAACCGCCGGCGGGGACGGTGACGGTCGCATGCGTCGTCGTGCGGTCGAACTTCGCCGCGGCTCCCACCTGCGTGCCCGCGGATCCGGCGACGAACGAGACGCCGGGCCAGCCCTGCAGGGTGCACGAGGCGGAGCCCGTGTTGGTGAGTTTCAGGTCGACGTAGGTGCTGCCGGCGGCCCCGCCTGAACCTTCGACGACGGCGCCCGTCAGCACACTGGTCGCGCAGGCCCCGGACGGTGCGGTCGTCGACCCGGTACCGGTGTCTCCGGCTCCCGTGCCGGCGGCGTCGGAGGGCGATGGTGTGACGGTCGTGGTCACGGTGGGCTGGGGGGACGTGGTCACGGTGGTCGTCTCGGTCGGGGTCGTGGACCCTCCGGACGAGCATCCTGCGAGCCCCGCGGCGACCACGAGGGCGGTTGCCAGGAGGGTGATCTTCTTGGGAGTGCTCATGGCTCCACCTTGGCACGCGGCCACCGCCCTGTTTGGAAAATGCGCCGAAAGGCCTAGTCGATCAGCCCGAGATCAGCCATGCGACGGAGGGTCTCGACACCCGCAGGCGGGCAGCGGTGGGCGTCGGCGGTGGTGGTCCAGGTGAGTGAGCCCACCTCGTTGCTGGGTCGGGGCTCGTCGGGCGTGTCGGCCCGGAACATCGTCATCGCGACCAGACGCCCGACGGGCTCGCCGTGGGCCTGCTCGGTCACGGTGAAGAGCTCGTCGATCGACGAGGGATCGAGCCGAACAGAGACCTCCTCGAACGACTCCCGGATCAGCGCGTCGA
Source organism: Frondihabitans cladoniiphilus (assembly GCF_039544345.1). Lineage (NCBI taxonomy): Bacteria > Bacillati > Actinomycetota > Actinomycetes > Micrococcales > Microbacteriaceae > Frondihabitans > Frondihabitans cladoniiphilus. Next base: position 436,813 of record NZ_BAABLM010000003.1, on the reverse strand, counting down.
CGGCCGTCTCGCCCGGGTCGACCTTGCCGCCCGGCAGGTAGAGGACGTCGCGGTCGCGAGCGGTGACCATGAGCAGACGGCGGTCGCGGACGAGGGCGAGAGCGCTGACGACGAGGGTGTCCATGAGTCCATGGTCGTGCATCCCACGCTCCGGTTTCGACTCCGGCGTTGACAAGCGAATACGTCTATGAAATATTGAGTTTCAGTTGTGCGGAAACCGAATCCGCCTCACCCGAACGACAGACATCGTCACAGACATCGATAACGAAGGATGCACCGCCATGCTCGCAGGGAACCTCCTGACCGCCCGTCCCACCGCTCAGCCCGACCCCGTCGACCACCTGCTCGTCGATCTCGCGACCGGCCGCCACCTGCCCGGGGACGTCCTCCACGTCCAGCAGCTCGTGCACGAGCACGGCCTGACCGAGGGGGATGCCCAGTCCGCCGTCGACACCGGGTGGGAGCTCGGCCTCCTCGCGAAGGACGGAGCCGCCTCGAGCGCCCGCGTCGTCTGGACCCCCGAGGCGTCGCAGCTGCACCTGCACCGTCTGGCCCGGCACCTCGTCGTCGTCGCCCGTTCGACGCGGCCCGACGCACCCCGGGGGATCGGCCGCCCCGTCGACCTCATCGACGGCGAGCCGGGCCGCCTGACCGTCGTGGAGCAGTTCGGCCTGTCCGTGCCCGAGGATCTGCTGCTCTTCCTCGACGTCGCCCGCGCCCTCCTCGGCCGGGCCGCACCGCAGCTCCTGGACGAGCTCGCCGCCCCGATCGCGGTGCTCTTCTCGGAGGCCGCCCAGCGGGTGCACGACTTCGAGCCGGCCGCGCCGCTCGAGGTCCGCGAGGAGATCGTCCGCGACATGGTCCGCAGCCTCATCGAGCGCGAGCCCGAGGCCTTCGTGGATCTCGTCGCCGACTATGTGGTGGCGCTCGGGATCCACTGATCGGACGCGTGCGGCCCAGACCCTCGGGTGCGGCACAGGACCGCGCCGCGGACTAGATCCGTCGCCGCTTGCGAGGTGCGGCAGAGGTGCGGTGGCGTTGGTGCGTGCGTGCGGCGGCCGCCCTCGCGTGCGGCGTAGACCCTCGGGTGCGGCACAGGACCGTGCCGCGGACTAGATCCCTCGCCGCTTGCGAGGTGCGGCACGCCCCGCACAGCAGGGGTTTGGTGGCGCTGGTGCGCGCGTGCGGCCCAGACCCTCGGGTGCGGCACAGGATCGCGCCGCGGACTAGATCCCTCGCCGCTTGCGAGGGTGCGGCAGGGCCGGTACGGCAGCCCGCACGGCCGGCAGAATCGCGGCGCGCGTCAGACGGCTGCGGCGTGACCCGGGCCGTCGAGGCTGCCGTCGACCACGGGGCCGGCGCCGGACCCGGCCGGACGCAGCGGAGTCGCCGGTGCCGCAGCCCGCGTGTCGGTCAGCCCGAAGAGCGCCTCGAGCCCGTCGCGGAAGTCTTCGCCGCGCCCCTCGCGGGCTAGCTCACGCGCGCGAACCGACGGGGTGTGCAGCAGAACGCCGGCGAGGTGGCGCAGCGCCTGCTCGGTGCGCTCGGTCGAGTCTCCCCGGCCTCGCGCCCGTTCGATCTCGGCGTCGAGGATGTCGAAGACGTGCTTGCGGAGGGCCACGACGGCGGGCGAGAGCGACTGCTCGGCGGCGACGGCCTGGAACTCGGCGGCGGCGGTCGACACGAGGGCACGGGCGTCGTCGGCGGCGGTGAGCTGGGCCAGGGGGGCGTGCAGGCTGATGGTCTCGAGGTCGAGCATCTCGACGCCCTCGACGGTGGCCACCAGGGGGTCGACGTTGCGGGGCAGACCCAGGTCGATGATCAGGCGGCGACGGTTGGGGGCGACCGTGGCCACGGTGACGAGGGGCTCGGTGGTGGTCGTGCAGGTGATGACCACGTCGCTGGCCGCGATCGCGTCGGCCAGGTCGGCCCACGGGGTGAGCTCGTGCTTGAGCGCGAACTTCTCCTGGCGGCCGGACGCCGAGAACACGCCGATGTCGGTGGCGCCGCGGTCGCGCAGGGCGACGACGGTCGTGGCGGCGTACATGCCGGTGCCGACGAGGAGGATGCGCGCCTCGGCCCAGTCGGTGACCCGGCTCTGCGCGAGCTCGAGCGCGAGGCGGACGAGGGAGCGACCGGCGCCCCCGACGTTGGTGCGGTTCTTGACGCCGCGGGAGGTGTGCGAGGCCTGCTGGAAGAGGCGCTCCAGGTCGCGCGACGTGGTGCCGTCGGTGCGGGCGCGCTCGAGCGATCGGCGGACCTGCCCGGAGATCTCGTCCTCGCCCACGACGACCGACTCGAGGCCGGAGCTGACGGCGAAGAGGTGCTCGACGACGCCGTCGCCGGTGATCACCTCGAGGCTGTCGCGCAGATCGGAGGCCTCGACGCCGCTGGCCTCGCTCATCGTGGCGATGGTGGTCTCGACGGCGAGCGTGCTGGCCGCGGTGAGAGGCTCGTCGACGTCGAGGTAGGCCTCGAAGCGGTTGCAGGTCGCGAGCACGACCGCACCCGAGACGAAATCACTGCCGTCGACCAGGGTGCCCGCTGCGGAGGGTGCGCCGATGCTCAACTTCTCGAGGAGGTCGAAGCTGGCGTTCCGGTGGGACGCCGTGAGGCAGATGAGCACGACAGCAATGGTAACTCCGCTCGCACACCTGTGCATCGGCTGTGGCCGCGGTCGCTCGACGCCGAGACACCGGCCCCCGCGACTCGGCGGGGCTTCCGCCCGCCTGCGCGGACGGGGTGCCGAAAAGAGCCTCAGAGCGCGGGATGCTCCAAGGGCTTTCGCAGGACGGCCAGACGCAATCCCGCCACCCGCGGGGTGCCGAACCGCTCGTCGCCGTAGGGGAACTCCTCGAACGTCCCCGTCCGCACGAAGCCGCGGCGCTCGTAGAACGCGACGAGTTCGGGCCGCTGATCGAGCACGGTCATCTCCATCGTCGTGCAGGACCACTCGTCGCGGAGGAGTCGTTCGGCCTCCGCGAGCACCACCTTGCCGAGGCCTTCGCCCTGGCGGGCGGGCGAGACGGCGAACATCCCGAAGTAGCCGACCCGGGCATCCCGCGCGACGAGGTTGCAGCAGGTCACGACCGTGCCGTCGCCTTCGACGCCGAGGAGGACGAGGCCCGCGGGGTTGTCGAGGTCGTGCTGCAGCAGCTCGGGCGTGATGCGGACGCCGTCGATGAGGTGGGCCTCGGTGGTCCAGCCGGCCGTCGACGCCTCGCCGCGGTAGGCGGAGGTGACGAGGTCGACGATGACGGACGTGTCGGCGGCGGTGGCGGGGCGGAACGTGAGCACGCCGTCACCCTAGTGTCAGTACGCCATCAAGTTCTCGCGGAACGTGTCGAACTCGTACTTCTTGCGGGTCAGGCCGCGCTTCTGCAGCTCGGGCACCAGGCCGTCGCAGATCTCGGTGACGTAGCGGCGCGGGAAGTAGCTGTTCACGATCAGGAAGCCGTCGCCGCCGACCTCCTGCATCGTCTCGTCCATGGCGCCCGCGACGTCGTCGGCGGTGCCGACGAAGAGGTCGCCGTCGCCGGTCAATGGGTTCGACTCGACGAGCTGACGCACGGTCTTGCCGGTGTAGCCCGCGACCGACGACTGGTGGCCGTTGCTGACGAGCTCGCCGAGCACCTCGTCCATGTCGAACTTCGAGAAGTCGATGCCGCTCGATCGGGAGAGCGCGGCGAGCTGGAAGTCGGCGTTCGCGCTCATCTCGGCGCCCTGCCGCTTGGCCCGCATCACGGCGGTCTCGCGGTCCTCGTCGACGACCGGCGACACCAGGAACAGCATCTTGATGCTGTCGGGGTCGCGGCCCGCGGCGGCGGCCCGGGCGCGCACGTCGTCGCGGTACTCCTTCATCTTCTGGGGGCTGGATGCCGACGCGATGATCGTCTCGGCGTGCTCTGACGCCCACTTGCGGCCGCGGGGCGAGCCGCCCGCCTGGCAGATGACGGGGGATCCCTGGGGCGACCGGGGAGCGCTCAACGGCCCGCGCGACCGGAAGAAGTCGCCCTCGTGGTTGATGGGGCGGACCTTGGACCCGTCGGCGAAGACGCCCTCCTCGAGGTCGAGGACCAGAGCATCCTCGTCCCACGATTTCCAGAGCTTGTTCGCGACGTCGATGAACTCGTCCGCCATGTCGTAGCGCTGGTCGTGCGGGAACTGCTTGTCGCGGCCGTAGTTCTGGGCGCCGCCGTCGTTCGACCCGGTGACGACGTTCCAGCCGATGCGGCCGTCCGACACGTGGTCGAGGGCGTTCATCATGCGCGCCAGCATGAACGGGTGGTACTCCGTGGTCGAGCAGGTGACCACGATGCCGAGGTGCTTCGTCGCGGCGGTGAGGAACGGCGCGAGGATCGACGGGTCGAGCTTCGGGGTGTCGACCGAGTGCTTCAGGTAGGCGTCGTGCGAGCCCTGGTAGGTGTACGGCACGTTCGACGAGTCCTCGATCATCAGGTAGTCGAACCCCGAGCGCTCCATGGCGCGGGCGAGCTCGACGGGTACGTCGGGCTTGGTGAAGCGATCGACGTCGGAGCCGGCCCAGGGGTGCTTCCAGGCCTTGGGCCCGAAGCCCTTCGAGTAGAACCAGCCGAGGTGGAAGGGGTCTGCGGACACGGTGGAACCTTTCGAGAAGAGGGGAGGGCGTCAGAACGCGAGCAGGTTGTCTTTGAACAGGGCGTGGTCGTAGGAGGACCGGATCAGGCCTCGGCGACGGAGCACGGGCGCCAGGCCGGACGAGATCTCGTCGATGTAGCGGCGGTTGTGCGAGAGGCCGGTCTCGGCGCGGATCAGGAAGCCGTCACCGCCCACCTCCTCCATCATCGAATCCATCTGATCGGCGACCGACTCGGCCGTCCCGACGAGCTCCGGCCCGAGGCGGGCACGCTCGCTGAGCGACTCGCGGAGGGTCTTGCCGCGGTTGCGCTGGATGAAGTCGTCGAGGATCGACTGGTGGCCGTTGGTCGTGACGCCCTCGGGCATCTCCTCGTCGAGCGGGAACTGGAAGAAGTCGATCTCGGTGACGGCCGAGATGACACCGAGGGTCTGCTCGATCTGCATCGGGTCGTCCATGCCGTAGATCTGGTGGAACTTCGCCCTCGCCTCGGCCTCGGTCTCGCCGATGATCGGCTGCACGAGGTACATCACCTTGATGTCGTCGGGGTTGCGCCCCTGGCGGGCTGCGCGCTCGCGGATGTCCGCCCGGTACGCCTTCATCTTGTCGACCGTGGGGAGAGCCGTGACGATGGCGTTGGCGTGGGCCGACGAGAACTCGCGTCCCCGAGGCGACCCGCCCGCCTGGCAGAGCACCGGGTGACCCTGCGGGCCGGCAGGCATGTTGAGGGGGCCGCGGACCTTGTGGTACTTCCCCTCGAAGTTGATCGGATGCACCTTCGTGTGGTCGGCGTAGTGGCCGGTCTCCTGGTTCATCACGATGGCGCCCGGCTCCCACGAGTCCCAGAGCTGCTCGACGACGTCGACGAACTCGTCGGCGCGGTCGTAGCGCTCGTCGTGCTCGGGCAGCGAGTCCATGCCGTAGTTCTTGCCGGCGATGTCCTCCGAGCTCGTCACGACGTTCCACCCGATCCGGCCGCGGGTGAGGTGGTCGAGGGTCGCCATGGTGCGGGCGAGGATGAACGGCGGATAGAACGAGGTCGACGCCGTGGCGATGAAGCCCATGTGCTTGGTGGCGGCGGCGAGCAGGGGCAGCAGCGGCAGCGGGTCCATCTTCGGCGAGTGCAGGCCGTGCTTGAGGTCCATCTCGCTCGTGCCGCCGAGGGCCTCCGAGACCATCGTCGAGTCCTCGAACATCATGAAGTCGAAGCCGGCCCGTTCGAGCGACCGGGCCATGTCGACGAAGTACTCGCCCGTCATCCACTCGGTGCCCGTCTCGCCGCCCCAGGCGCTCCGCCAGGCCGGCGAGTTGAACGAGGTGAACCAGGCGAGGTGGAAGGGGTCCGCGGTCATGCGCCCACGCTATTGAGGCCGTGTTTCCGTGCCGGTGCCTCCCGGTGAAACCGTGGTTACGCCGTTTCCAGACCCGGAATCCCGGCGATCGGGGGCTCATTGCACGGCGGCGCTTCGCGAAGGGCGGGGGCCGAGAGCGTGGGATGCCCGAGCCCGGGCGTGCGTAGGGTGCAAGTCATGAGTACCGCAACCAGCACCCAATGGCACCTCGTCCGTCGTCCCGTCGGGGAGCCCACCCCCGACGACGTCGCCCGCGTCGAGGCGACGCTCGACGAGCTGGGCCCCGACGAGGTCCGGGTCGCCAACGCCTTCCTGTCCGTCGACCCGTACATGCGCGGGCGGATGGACGACAAGCCCTCCTACGTGCCACCCTTCCGTCTCGACGAGGCCATGACCGGCGCCGCCGTCGGGCACGTGGTCGAGTCGACCTCGGACGCCCTCCCGGTCGGCACCATGGTCACCCACCAGTACGGCTGGCGCGACGTCGCCCAGGGGCCCGCCGCCCGCTTCACCGCCGTCGAGGAGCTGGATGGGGTCTCCCTGTCGGCCTATCTCGGGGTCCTCGGCCTCACCGGCCTGACCGCGTACACCGGTCTGGTCCGGATCGCGGAGATGAAGGAGGGCGACGCGGTCTTCGTCTCCGGCGCAGCCGGGGCCGTCGGCAGCATGGTCGGCCAGATCGCGCGCCTGCGCGGGGCGTCGCGAGTGATCGGCAGCGCCGGATCCGCCGAGAAGATCGCCCTGCTGACCGACCGCTACGGCTTCGACGCCGCGTTCGACTACCACGACGGCGACATCCGGGGGCAGCTGAAGGCCGCCGCCCCCGACGGCATCGACGTCTACTTCGACAACGTCGGGGGCGAGCACCTCTCGGCGGCGCTGCACCGGCTCAAGCGGTTCGGACGCATCGCCGTCTGCGGGGCGATCAGCGCCTACAACTCGACCGGGGAGCCGGAAGGCATCACCGGCATGACCAACGTGGTGCGGAACAGCCTGCGCATCGAGGGCTTCACGATGGGCGACCACTGGGACCTCGGCGCCGACTTCCAGGCCGAGATGCGCCCGTGGCTCGAGAACGGCGACGTCGTGTTCGACGAGACGATCCTCGACGGCGTCGACAACGCCTTCGACGCCTTCACGCGGATGATGCGCGGCGAGAACGTCGGCAAGATGGTCGTCCGCGTCACGGAGCCGAGCTGACCACCGACGTCTTCACGGACGTCGACCCCACCACGGTGCCCGTAGGCATGTCACCGCGGGCCTTGGTGAGCACGGCGCGCTCGCCGATTAGCAGGCCCGAGTCACGGTCGACGACGATCTCCCGGCGGACGTCGCCGTCGTCGAGTCCGAGGGCGACCCCGGAGCGGCCGTCGAGCGTCGCCTTCTCGTCGCTCACGGTGACGCCGGGGATCATCGCCAGAGCTCGGTAGAGGCCGGCGCGGAGGTCGGCCGGGGCCTGGCCGCTCCGCAGCAGATCGGCCATCAGGGTGAACGTCTCGGCGTCGCCGTGGACATCGGTCGTGCCGGCCTCGGCGCGGAAGTGCGCCAGCAGGGCCTCGGGGTCGCGGGGGAGTTCGGCGATCGCAGCGGTCTCAGAGGGGGACTGAACTGCCGGGGTGTCACCGCCGAAGTCGCCGCCGCGGCCGCGGAGGGTCTCGCTGCCACTGCCCGACGCGCTCTTCTTCTCGAAGTCGGCGAGTGCCCACTTCTTTGCAGCACCGGAGAAGAAGGTCACCGGCTTCGCGAGACCGTTCTTCAACACCCACAAGTCGTTTGCGTCCTTCGGGACGTACAACGTCGACGTGGTCTCGTCGAGCCACTGCAGGTACCGGTCGCCCTCGAGGCCGAGCGTGGCCGCCGAGATGCCGGTCGTCTCGATCTTCAGGTACTGGCCCGGTGCGACCACCGGATCGGCCTGTCGAATCGTCGCGGCGGCGGCGGCGTCGAGGACGTCGGACGCCTGGGCGGCACCGCCTGTGCCGGGCAGCACCGTGGCGCCGACGACGATGGCCGCCGCCACGGCGGCCGCACCGAAAGCGAGGCCGCCGAGGCGCCGCCCTCCGAGGCGCCGCCTACCGAGGCCGGAGCCCTTCGGGCGCAAGCGGCGGGTGGCGGTCGTGGACGTGGCGGGGGTGCGGGCCATGAGGGCCTCCTCTTCGTGGATGCGGGTGGTCAGGAGCACGCGGGCGCGCGTCAGAGCGTCGGCCTCGGGGGAGGCGACGTCGTCACGCAGGGTGCGGAGCAGGGTCAGGTCGTCCATGGCTGGTTCCGTTCGATGTCGTGGTGGAGGAAGGGTCGGTCGCGGCGGTCTCCCGCAGCAGACGCCTGGTGCGGTTGAGGCGGGACGCCACCGTGCCCGGCGGGACACCCGTGGCCTCCGCGATCTCGTCGTAGGTGAGGTTCGCCCACGCATAGAGCAGGAGGGCGTCACGGTCGTGCGGCGACAGGCCCTTGAGCGTCGCGGCGAGGTGGCTCACCGCCCGTTCGGCGTCGAGCCTCTCGGTCGAGCGCGCGAGGTCGCCGTCGTGGCGGTCGTGCTCGACCGCGCGGGGAAGGGCTGCCAGCATGCGGGCCTCGGCCCGGTAGTGGTGGCGGAGGAGGTTGGTCGCGATGCCGAAGAGCCAGGGTCGGGCGTCGTCGCGATCGTGGTCGAACCCGGTGCGACGCTCGAACGCGACGAGGAACGTCTCGCTGAGGATGTCGTCGGCGACCGAGGGGTTCGTTCGACGGGCTGCGTAGCGGTGCAGCGCCGTGGCATGGCGATCGAACAGCTCGCCGAAGTCGGCGGGTCTGTCTCTCGATCGTCTGATGATCTCGCTGTCTGTAGTCACACTGATGATTGCCCTCACTCGCGGTCGTCCTTCACGCGAAGGTGGAAATCCAGGAAATACCCAGTGTAATATTTCATCTTGGGTGACGACTGGGACGGCGGGCGGCTCCCCGGGATGGGATGCGAGAATCGAGCACGTGACCACCCCCGCCATCTCTGCGCTCCCCGCCGCGCATCCCCTCGCTTCCGGCCTGACCTCGTCGTCGCCCCTCGTCCGCGCCCTCCGAGGCGATCGCCCCGAGCGGCTGCCGGTCTGGTTCATGCGGCAGGCGGGTCGCTCGCTGCCCGAGTACCGCGCCCTGCGGGTCAGCACCAAGATGCTCGACGCCTGCCTCGACCCCGAGCTCTCCAGCGAGATCACCCTCCAGCCCGTCCGTCGCCACCACGTCGACGCCGGCATCTTCTTCAGCGACATCGTCGTGCCGGTCAAGCTGGCCGGGGTCGGCGTCGACATCGTCCCCGGGCGCGGTCCCGTCCTCGAGTCGCCGATCCGCACGGCAGCCGACGTGGCTCGACTCGGGGCCTTGGATCCCGCCGCTCTCGCTCCGATCTCCGAGGGCGTGGCCCGCACCGTCGCCGAGCTCGGAGAAACCCCCCTGATCGGTTTCGCCGGTGCCCCCTTCACGCTCGCGGCCTACCTCGTGGAGGGCGGCCCGTCGAAGGACCACATCCGAGCCCGCACGTTGATGCACTCCGACCCCGAGACGTGGGAGGCGCTGATGACCTGGGCCGCCGACACGACCGGGGCCTTCCTGCGGGCCCAGGTGCTTGCCGGGGCGAGTGCGGCGCAGCTCTTCGACTCCTGGGTCGGGTCGCTGTCGCTCGCCGACTACACCGCGCACGTGGCGCCCTGGTCGGCCCGGGCGCTGTCGTCCGTGGCCGACCTCGGCGTGCCGCGCATCCACTTCGGCGTCGGCAGCGGCGAGGTGCTCGCGGCCATGCGCGACGTCGGCACGGACGCGGTCGGCGTCGACTGGAGGATCCCGCTCGACGAAGCCTCGAGGCGTCTCGGAGGGAACACGCCCGTGCAGGGCAACATCGACCCCGCGCTGCTGCAAGCGCCGTGGCCGGTGCTCGAGGCGCACGTTCGCGACGTCGTCGAGCGGGGCAAGGCGGCCCCCGCCCACGTGCTGAACCTCGGCCACGGCGTGAACCCCGACACCGATCCCGACGTGCTGAGCCGAATCGTCGAGCTCGCGCACGGGCTGTGAGGCGGGCGTGACCGATCAGCCGGCTCCCTCCGGAGCGTCTGCGCCCGCCGGGTTCGGCGAGCACCGCGACACGAACGTCGCCGTGATCGGCGGTGGCGTCGCGGGTCTCGTCGTCGCCCGTGACCTGGCCAAGGCCGGCAAGCGCGTGGTGCTGTTCGAGGCGAGCGGCCGCCTCGGGGGCGAGGTCGCCCGGCACACCGTGGCCGGCATCGACCTCGACGCCGGCGCCGAGAGCTTCGCGACCCGCGGCGGCACCATCGAGACGCTCGCGATCCAGCTCGGACTGGGCAACGAGATCGTGGTGCCGGACGCCCGCGGCGCATGGGTGCTCGAAGCCGACGGCGGGGCCTTCCCGCTGCCGAACACCGGGCTGCTGGGCATCCCCGGCACGGCCATGGCCCAGGACGTCATCGACGTCATCGGCACGAGGGCGGCCTTGCGGGCCGAGATGGACTCCCTGCTCCCCGGAACGGTCGGGTCGAAAGAAGAGAAGCTGGGCCCCCTCGTGCGACGTCGGATGGGGCAGGCCGTGCTGGACCGCCTCGTGACACCGGTCGTCATGGGAGTCCACTCTGCGCATCCCGACGACCTCGACGTGGATCGCGTGGCGCCGGGCCTGCGCTCGCAGCTCCTGACGCAGAACTCGCTCGCGCGCGCCGTCCGCGAGCTGCGCTCGCTGGCCCCGGCCGGGTCGGCGGTCGGCGGGATCCGGGGCGGTGTCGCCCGGATCGTCGACGAACTGGTCGCGGACCTCGCGACCTACGGGGTGGACGTCCGCTTGAAGAGCCGCGTCGAGCGTTTCGACGAGCACTCCGTCACTCTCGGCAGCGGAACGCGTCTGACGGCCGACACGGTGATCGTGGCGCTCGGCGGGCGGGATGCGCAGGCGTTGGCCGGGGCATCCCCCGTCTCGCCTCTGATCACGCTCGTGACGCTCGTCGTGCGCGAGCCCGCTCTCGACGCCGCGCCCCGCGGGACGGGCGTGCTGGTGGCGCCCGGAGCACCGGGGGTGCGGGCGAAGGCGCTCACGCACGCCAGCGTGAAGTGGGGCTGGCTGGCCGAGCGCGCCGAGGGGCGGCACGTGCTGCGGCTGAGCTACAACTCGCCCGCTCTCGAGCACGCGACGCCGGATGCGGAGGTGCAGCGGGTGGCCGTGGCCGACGCGTCCAGCATTCTGGGAGTCGATCTGGACCCATCCACCATCGACGGTGTCGGACGGGTCGAATGGCATGCACCGGTCCGGGTCGATCCGGCGTCCCTACCGTCCGACGGGGTGATCCGGATCGGCGGCGCCGCCGCCGGTCGCGGCCTCGTAGGAGTCGTGGCGAACGCCCGGGCGGCCGCCTCGGCAGTCCTCGACCCCGGCACTCTCGAACCCGGGCGGAAAACCGAGGAGTCGGGCGACTAACGTTGACGGTGGTGCGAGTCGCACCGCAACGAAACGCTCTTCGAGCAGAACTGGAGGCCTCATGCGAGGCAAGCTGATCTTCGTCGCAGGTGCCGCCGTCGGGTACGTCCTCGGATCCCGTGCCGGGCACCACCGCTACGAGCAGATCGCCTCGGGAGCCTCCAAGGTCTGGAACAGCCGCGCCGCCGTCAAGCAGCGCGACAAGGTGGGCGACGCCGCAGCCGAGATCCTGCCGACCGCGGTCGGCGTCCTCTTCCGCGCCGTCCTCTGGGCCGTCAAGAAGCTGCTCGGCATCCAGACCAAGCCCCGCGGCCAGGTGACCGCCACCTACGATCGCTGACCCGCGCATCCCACCGTCGTGGTCTTCGCGCGCCCAGCGCGTGCCAAGATTGACGGAGCAAGGAACCTCTCCGCGGGTCCCACCCGAAGTACGCCCTGAAAGGGAGCCCATGACCGAGTCGACACGAGCCGACAGCATCCATCACGCGAAGAAGTCGCGTTCTCTGTTCGGCCTGCTGAGCGACCTGCCCGGCCTGGTCACCGACCTCGTCAAAGGCGAGATCGAGCTGCTGAAGAAGGAGCTCATCGCCAAGGCGAAGGTCTTCGGCATCGGCGCGGGCCTGATCGTCGGGGCGCTGCTGTTCCTGTTCCTGATGCTGCTCTGCTTCATCGGCGCCGGCATCTTCGCGCTCTCCCTCGTCATGCCCGGCTGGCTCGCCGCGCTGCTGGTGGGCGCCCTGTTCCTGGTGATCGCGGCGGCCCTCGGGTTCCTCGGTTACACGCAGATCAAGAAGGGTCTGCCGCCGCTGCCGAAGAACACCATCGACAGCGTGAAGGCCGACATCAAAGCAGTTCGCGGCGTGGGCCGGATCCCGCGCTCCGACGTAGGAGGACGTTTCTGATGGCAAGCATCGAAGAGATCCGTGCCGGGGTCGACCGCAATCGCGCCGACCTCGCCGCGACGCTGAACGAGCTCGAAGACAAGCTCAACATCCCCAAGCAGCTCGGGATCAAGGCGCACGAGGCGCGTCAGTCGTTCTCGCGCGACCCCAAGCCGTGGCTCGCGGCGGCCGGCACCGGGGCGCTCGCCGTCGGCGGCATCGTGCTGCTGGCGATCCGTCGCCGCTGAGCCTCACGCTCTTTCGAAAGCCCCTGCCTCGGCGGGGGCTTTCGTGCGTCCGCCCCCGGTTGGTGTCGCAAATGGCGAGTGATTCTGCCCCACACGCCGTCCAAAGGGTGGAAAAGCAACTGTTGGCCGGAGGATGCTCGCGATTTGGCGAGCAAAGCAGTCAGTCGAGGGTCCGCCACGAACCCCCGCGGGCGATCGACAGCACGACGGCGAGAGCGGCGGAGACCGCCGTGGCCCCGAGCGCGACGGCGAAGCCGGTCTGGACCGCCCCGCTCCCGGTGTTCTCCGCATACGACGCCACCCCCGCCACGGTCACGATGAGCAGCGACACCGTGGTGCCGAGGGCCTGCGCGCTGTTGTAGAGCACCGACCGGACGGCGTTCGCGACGGCTCGGCGGTCGGGGGCGACCCCGGACATGATCGACGTGGTGTTGGGCGTGGTGAACAGACCGATGCCGACACCGACGACGGCGAGCAGGACGGTCGTCACCCAGGTCGGCCCGTCGAGCAGCAGGGCGAGGCCGACGAGTCCGATCACGAGGAGCACGCCGCCGACGCTCGACACCGTGCGGGCGGGGACCCGGGAGGCGAGCCGGCCGGCGAGCGGCGAGGCCACGCTCATCGCGAAGGCCATCACCATCACGACCAGTCCGGCCTCGGCGGGCGACGATCCGCCCACGATCTGGGCGTGGAGAACGACCAGCAGAGTGACCCCCGCGCGGCTGAACGAGTTGAAGAACGCGGCGCCGTACGCGCATCCCCGGGCCCAGTCCTTGACCAGGGCCACGTCGACCAGGGGATGCCGCACCCGCGTCTCGACCACGACGAAGCCGGCGAGCAACAGCACTCCCGCGATCAGCGGCACGACGACGACCACCGGGCTCGAGTCGGCGACCGACAGACGGTCGACGCCGAAGAGCAGGGCGGTCAGACCGAGGGCCGACAGCGCCGCGCCGAAGTAGTCGAACCGGTCGCGGGGCCCGTCGGAGACCGCTCGTCGGGGATTGGGCAGGATGCGGATCCCGAGCACGACGGCGGCGATGCCGAACGGCAGGTTGACCAGGAACACCGCCTGCCAGTCGAAGGCCGTGACCAGCACGCCTCCGATGGCCGGGCCGACCGTGTTGGCGACCGCGGCCGCGCTCAGGTTGATGCCGAGCGCTCCGGCGAGCTTGTCGGCCGGGAAGGCGTCGGCGATCAGGGCGGTGGAGTTCGTGATGACGACGGCGCCGGCGATGCCCTGCAGCACGCGGATCACGATGAAGGTGAGGGAGTTCGGGGCGAAGACGCACGCCGCACTGGCCAGCGCGAACACGGAGAGGCCGGTCAGGTAGAGGGGCTTGCGGCCGATCAGGTCGGAGATGCGGCCGAAGACGAGGATCGAGGCCGTCGTCGCGATCATGAACGAGAGCAGGAACCAGTCCGCGGTGCCGGCCCCGGCGTGGAAGTACCCCGACATCGACGGCAGGGCGACGTTGACCGAGCTCTGGTTGAGCAGGACCAGGGCCAGGCCGAGGGTCGTGACGGCGAGCACGCGCCCGGGCTTCGGGACGGCGCCGGTGAGGGATGCGGGGGTGCGGGTGACGGACGGAGCTGCGGTCATGGGGTCTTCCGGGGCTGGGGTCGTGACGCTGCGGGTCGGGACGGGAGCGAGGGGAAGGCCCCGGCTCCGCGAGGTGCGGAACCGGGGCCCGGGGTGGATCAGCCTCCGACGCTGATGTTCGAGAAGTCGATCGCGTTCTCCGACCGGTAGGTGTACCCGGTCACGTCCTTGGCATAGACCTGAGACGGTTGGATGCTCGCGATGAAGATCTCGGGAGTGGAGGTCAGAAGCGTGCTCTCCGCCTTCTCCCACTCCTTGCCGGCCTCGACGCTCAGGGGGTCCTTCTGGGCCTGGGCCGCCGCGATCGTCGACTGGAAGGTGGTGTTGTCGGCGTCCTGCCAGCGCGAGGGGTTCGACGGGTCGTTGTTCGGCTTGAAGAACGTCGTCGTGGCGTAGGTCGGGGTCTGCACCTGGGCCCGGTTGCGGTAGATGATCGCCTGGCCGCTCGCGACCGACCGGGTCTGGCTGAACGCCGTGGCGGTCTCCTGGTCGATCGTGATGTTGAAGCCGGCGTCGGCCGCGTACGACTTGACGAGCACGGCGGCGTCGATGAGGTCGCTGGTCGCGGTGGAGACGGACAGCGTGAACGAGACGCCGTTCGGGAATCCGGCGGCGGCGAGGAGCGCCTTGGCCTTCTTCGGGTCGTACGAGTACGTCGGCAGGCCCTTGGTCGAGTAGTTCTTGGTCGAGGGGTTGATGTTGCCGACCATCTTGACCGCGCGCTTCTGGTAGATCTGGCTGATGATCTGGCCGTACGGGGTGGCGTACGCCATGGCCTGACGGACCTTCTCGTTGTCGAACGGCGCCTTGTTGGTCACGAGCGTCAGGTCGGCGTACTCGATCGGGTTGGCGACGCTCGGCACGGTGACCGCTGCCGAGTTGGCGAGCTTGGCCTGGTCGTTCGGGGTGATGCCCTCGGCCATGTCGACGGCGCCGGTGTTGACGAGGCTGGCGCGGGTGCCCGCGTCGGCGACGACTCGAAGGGTGATCTGCTTGGTCTTCGGCGTGCCGAGGGCCCAGTTCTTGTTGGCCGTGAGGACCATCTGCTGGTCCGGCGTCTGCGAGGAGACCTCGTACGGTCCGAGGCCCCAGCCCGAGTTGCTCTTGGCCCAGTTCAGGGCGTAGGGGTCGTCGGCGGTGGCGTGCTGCTTGAGCAGCGTCGAGTCGTAGATGTGACCCTGCAGGTTGGCGAGGAGGCCGAGGAAGGTCTGCCCGAAGCCGGCGCTGGTGAGCTTGAACGCCGCCGTGTCCTTGTCGATCACCGTGATGGCGTCGGGGCCGGCGAAGCTCGCCCAGGAGGACTTGGCGTAGAGGGGGCTGTTCCACTTGCGCTCGAACGACCACTTGACGTCGTCCGCGGTGATCACGTTGCCGACCTGGCTCTTGAGACCGGGGCGGAGGTGGAACGTGTAGGTGAGGCCGTCCGACGAGACGTCCCACGACTTGGCGACGTAGGGGACGTACTTGTTGAAGTCCTGCACCACGGTGCCCTTGGTGGTTCCGGCGACGTAGGGGTTCCGCACGAGGCCGGCCTGCAGGTTGGCGTTCATCTCGAAGCATTCGAGGGTGAGGCAGCCACCGCCGACGACGCCGTCGAGCGACGGGGCGAGAGCGGGGACGGCGACCGTGATGTCGGCCTTGGACGAGCCGGAGCTCGAGGAGCTGGACGAGCTGGCGCTCGAGGTGGAGGTGCCGGCGGAGCTGCAGGCGCTGAGGGCCAGGGCTCCGGCGAGGGCGACGGCGATGATGCCGACGACGCGACGACGGGTCGGGCGGGGCAGCCGCCTCCCGACGTCGGGGAGGGAGGATCGAGGGGACACGTGTGTTCTCCGAATCAGGGAAGGTGAGTGGTGCGGTGGGGGCTGTGGGGGGAGGGGTCAGGCCAGCGAGTGGCCGCGGGTGACCCGGGTGAGGACGCCGGAGACGCCGGAGGCGCAGGCGACGGCGACGCAGAGCGCGACGGCGGGGAAGAGGGCGGTCCACCAGGTGCCGAGCATCGCGTCGGACACGCCCTTCGAGATCATGGCGCCCCACTCGGGAGTGGGCGGCACGAGGCCGACGCCGAGGAAGCCGAGGGCGGCGGCCACGACCACCGAGACGCCGAAGACGAGCGAGGAGTTCTCGATCGCGGGGCGGCAGGCGTTCGGCAGGACGTGGCGGAGGGTGATCTGCCAGGGCCGGAGGCCGGCCATGCGGGCGGCCTCGAGGTAGGCGTCGCTGCGGACCCGGAGGACCTCGGCGCGGGTCAGGCGTACCTGGGTCGGGGTGAGGATGAACGCGAGGGCGATGCTCAAGCTCACGATGTTGGCGCCGAAGAGGCCGACCACGACGATGCCGACGATCAGCGGCGGGATGGCGTCCGCGAGGTCGATCAGACGGTTGGCGCCGCGCCCGGCCGCCCCGGCGACGCTGGGGGAGGACTCGCCCATGCCGATGATCAGACCGATGACGAGCCCGATGACCGTCGAGAGGAGGGTGACGATCAAGCCCATGACGAGGTCGATCCGGAAGCCGGCGACGACGCGTGAGAAGACGTCCATCCCGGTCGAGTCGGTGCCGAAGAGGTGGGCGGCGCTGGGGGCCTGGGTGGAGAGGCCGACGACCTTCTCGGGGTTGTAGGGCTCGATCAGCGGCGCGAAGATCGCGATCAGCAGGAGGACCGCGAAGGGGATCGCCGCGGCGTAGATGGTCTTCTTCATGGGGTGTCCCGATCCGATCAGGCGTCGACGCGGACGCCGGGGCGGCGACGCGGGTCGAGGAGCATGTTGACGATGTCGACGAGGAAGTAGACGATCAGGGCGATTCCGGCAATGACGATGAGGAAGCCCTGGAGTCCGAGGAAGTCGAGGTTGTCGACCGAGTTGATGGCGAACTGGCCGAGGCCGCCGAAGCCGAAGATCTGCTCGAGCACCACGACGCCGCCGATGAGACCGCCGAACAGGGCGCCGAGCATGACGACCGCCGAGGCCGAGGCACGGCGCAGCACACTGCGGTAGATGGCGGGCCGGGTGGCGCCCGAGGCGATCTTGAACAGGGTCGACGGGGCCGGGGCCTGCTCCTGCAGCCCGAGCGTGAGCTGCTTCCAGACGTTCGGCGTGTGCACGACGATGATCACGAGCACCGGCAGGGCGTAGTGCGCCAGGGTCGAGCCGAGGGCGGGCCACGAGGCGGTGAGCACGTCGTCGAGCAGCGGGAACCCCGTGAGGGTCCGAGTGGGGATGCCCGGGGTGACGCGTCCGATCGGCGCCGGGATCACGCGCAGCACCGTGTAGAGCACCACGAGCCCGAGGATCGCGACGGCGAAGTCCGGGACCGCGCCGGCGATTCGCCCGTAGCCCCGGAGGACCTTATGGACCGTGGGGGAGGAGGAGCGCAGCTGCAGCATCGCCAGGGCGAGCGACAGGACGATGCTGCCGACGAGGCCCAGGGTGACGAGTTCGACCGTGGAGGGCAGGCGCGAGATGAGCTCGGTCCAGACCGGTCGGCCGGTGACGGGCGAGACGCCGAGGTTGCCCTGGATCAGCTTCGACCAGAACAGGCCGAGCTGGTGCCAGATGCTGCCGTCGAGTCCGATCGACTTGGCCGCGGCGTTGTACTCGGCCTTCGTGTAGCCGCCCGAGGTGTCCAGGCGGGCGAGCACGGGGTCGCCGGGGACGAGGCGCACCAGGAAGAACGCGACGGTGGCGAAGAAGGCGATGTGGATGGGCAGCCAGCCGGTGCGCACGAGCCACCAGCGGTTGCGGCCTAGGTACTTCTTCATGCGAGTTCGACCTCCGGGAGCGGTTCGACGAGGGAGACGATGTGACGGGGAGCCCGGCGGTAGGCGTCGAGGAGGGTCGCCGTGTAGGGGTGCTCGGGGTGGGCGAGAACGTCCTGGGTCGGACGGTGCTCGACGACGTGGCCGTTCTGCATGACGATCAGCTCGTCGGCGATGAACGCCGTGGCCGGAAGACCGTGCGAGACGAAGACCAGGCCGACCGAGTGCTCGTCGCAGTACGTCTTGATCGTGTTGAGCACGGCCCCCTGCACCGAGACGTCGAGGGCGGAGACGACCTCGTCGCAGAGGAGGATGCGCGGTCGGACGACGAGCGCGCGGGCGAGGGCGAAGCGTTGGCGCTGTCCGCCGGAGACCTGGTGCGGGTACTTGTCGATCATCTCCGGCTTGAGGCGGAGCAGGCGGGCGATCTCGGCGATGCGCTCGTCGGCCTCGGCCCCCGTGATGCCGCGCAGGACGCGCAGCGGCGTGGCCAGGGCGTCGCGGAGCGAGCGGCGCGGGTCGAACGACGAGAAGGTGTCCTGGGCGACGTACTGCACGACGCGACGCAGTTCGCGACCGGACTCGGCCTTCTTGTCCATCTCGACGATGTCGACGCCGTCGAGTGTGATCGTGCCGGCCGAGGGGTGCTCGAGGGCGACGAGCATCCGCGACAGGGTCGACTTGCCGGAGCCGGACTCGCCGACGATGCCGATGGCCGAGTGCGAGTCGACGACGAGGTCGAGGGTCTGGACGGCGGTGTGCGCGGTGTCGCCGCGACCGAACGTCTTCGAGACGCCGGAGACCTCGAGGGTGACGACGGCGGGGACGCTCATGCGCTGGCCTCCTGTCGGACGAGGGCGAAGTCGTCATCGAGCGTCGGCAGGAGCGGCAGCGACGAGGACTCGAGGGTGGGGACGCAGGCGAGGAGTGCCTGCGTGTACTCGCTGGTGGCGTCCTCCTCGATGCTCGAGGCGCGGCAGATGTCGACGATCTCGCCGTGGTACATCACGATGATGCGGTCGGCGTACATCCGGCACAGCTCGATGTCGTGGCTGACCACGAGCAGGCTGGCGTTCTCCCGCTCGGTCATGTCGGCCAGCAGGTCCATCACGTCGCGGCTGACCGAGGCGTCGAGGGCGCTGGTCGGCTCGTCGGCGATCAGCAGGCGCGGGCGGCTGCAGATGGCGAGGGCCACCATGACGCGCTGCCGCATCCCGCCGGAGAGTTCGTACGGACGCAGGCCGAGGATCCGCTCGACGTCGTGGAGGCCGACGGCCCGCAGCCACTCGGCCGCCCGCTCGCGGGTCTCGCGCCGCTTCAGCTTGCCCACTCCGCGCAGCACGGCGCCGAACTGGGTGCCGATGGTCTCCACCGGGTCGAGCGACGTCATGGCGTCCTGGAACACCATCGACATGCCCGGGGTCCGCATCGGGAGGGTCTTCGTGCGGCCGCGGACCAGCTCGCGGCCGTCGAAGTGGAGACCCTCCGAGTGGATCCGGGCCGAGGGCGTGACGAGGAGGCCCGCGATGGCCAGCGCCAGGGTGGTCTTCCCGGAGCCGGACTCGCCCACGATGGCGATGCGTTCGCCCTCGCTGAGGGCGAACGAGGCGGACGCGACGGCGATGGAGCGGGACTCGCCGTCGCCGTAGGCGACGGTCAGCCCGTCCACCCGCAGCAGTTCGGTACCGATGGTTCTCACGGGTCTCCTTGAGATGGGTGCAAGAGGGGCGGAACGGGGGATGCGCGGGCGGGCCGAGATCGTCGGGCCCCGCCCCCGGGCTCAGAACTCGAGCAGGTTGTCGCGGAAGGTCTCGTGGGCGTACTCGGTGCGCACGAGGCCCCGGTGCTGCAGGGCCGGGACGAGGCCGTCCGTGACCTCGCTGATGTAGCGGCGGTTGAGGTCGAAGTTCGAGATGAGGAACCCGTCTCCGCCGACCTCCTGCATGACCTCGTCCATCTGGGCCGCGACGGTGTCGGGCGTGCCGACGAACTCGACGGCTCCCTGCGTCTTCTGCAGGAACTCGCGCGGCGTCTTGCCGATGGCCTGGGCCAGCATCTGCTGGTGGCCATTCGTCTTCGCGGTGTCGGGGATGGGCTCGTCGATCGGGAACTGCGAGAAGTCGATGCCGGAGTGGCGCGACAGGTGCAGGAGTCCGAGCTCGGGGTGCGACTCGGAGAACGCCTTCTGGCGGGCGCGCTTCTCCTGGGCCTCGGCGTCGGTCTCGCCGAGTACGGGGGATGCCATGAACAGCACCTTGCAGTCGTCGGGGTCCCGACCCCACCCGGTCGCCTGCGCGCGAATGTCGTCACGGAACTTCTTCATGCCCTCCACGCCGCCTTCGACGCCGGAGATGATCGAGTTGGCCGTGCGCGAGGCGAAGGCCGTGCCGCGGGGCGATCCGCCGGCCTGGGTGAAGACGGGGTGGCCCTGCGGCGAGCGGGAGCCGTTGAGCGGGCCGCGCGACTTGTAGAACTTCCCCTCGAAGTTCACGAGGTGGACCTTCTCGAAGTCGGCCCACATGCCGAGCTCGCGGTCGTTGACGACGGCGTCCGCATCCCACGAATCCCAGAGCCGGCAGGCCAGGTCGAAGAACTCGTCGGCCATGTCGTAGCGGAGGTCGTGCTCTTCGAGCAGGTCCTTGCCGTAGTTCTGGGCGGCGCGGTGGCTCGACGAGGTGACGACGTTCCAGCCGGTCCGGCCCTTCGACATGTGGTCGAGGGTGTTGATCTTGCGGGCCAGCATGTAGGGGTGGTACTCGGTGATCGAGAGGGTCGGGACGATGCCGATGCGGTCGGTGAGGTGCGCCATGACCGGGGCGAGCACGGTCGGGTCGAGCTTCGGGGTGGCCGTCGCGCTCGCGAGGTAGGCCTTCGAGTTCCCGCCGTACGCGTCGGGCACGTAGGAGGAGTCCTCGATGATGATGTAGTCGAAGCAGGCGCGTTCGAGGGCGCGGGCGGTGTCGATCCAGAGCTGCGGATCAGTCCAGTCCTCGCCGCCGTTGCCGGACCAGGTCTTGTTCCACGACTTGACGCCGAAGCCGCCGGCGCCGAACCAGGCGAGGTGGAAGGGTTTCGCTGACATGTAGGGGGTACTCCAGAGGATCGAGGGTCAGAAGGCGAGCAGGTTGTCGCGGAAGTTCTGGTGCTCGTAGGCCGTGCGGGTCAGGCCGCGCTTCTGCAGGGCGGGGACGAGGCCGTCGCAGATCTCGGTCGCGTAGCGCCTCGAGAAGTAGCTGTTGGCGATGAGGAACCCGTCGCCGCCGACCTCCTGCATGTGCTCGTCCATGATCGCGGCCACCTCGTCGGGGGTGCCGACGTAGGCGTCGTTGCCTCCCGAGAGGGTCGAGGTGTGGATGACGTCGTTGAGCACCTTGCCGGTGAGCCCGGCGACCATCGACTGGTGGCCGTTGCTCACGAGCTCGGGCAGCGGGGCGTCGAGCTCGAACTGCGCGAAGTCGATGCCGCTCAGACGCGAGAGCGAAGCGAGCTGGTACTGAACCTCGTTGTCGTCGAAGACCTTGGCGGCCGCGACGCGCTCCCGAGCCATGGAGCGGCTCTCGTCGATCACCGGGGTGACGAGGAACAGGATCTTGATGTCGTCGGGGTTCCGCCCGGCGCCGATGGCCTCGGCGCGGATCTCGGTGCGGAACTGCTTCATCTTCTCGACGCTGCCGGCGCTCGCGATGATCGTCTCGGCCCACTTCGACGCGAAGGCCTTGCCGCTCGACGAGCCGCCCGCCTGGCAGATGACGGGCGAGCCCTGGGGGCTGCGGGGAGAGGAGAGAGGGCCGCGGGAGCGGAAGTACTGCCCCTCGTGGAAGGCGGGATGCACCTTCGACCCGTCGGCGAAGATGCCGTTCTCCAGGTCGAGCACGACGGCGTCCTCGTCCCAGCCGTTCCAGAGCTTCTTCGTCACCTCCATGAACTCGTCGGCGATCACGTAGCGCTCGTCGTGCGGGAACTGCTTGTCGCGGCCGTAGTTCTGCGCGCCGCCGTCGTTCGACCCGGTGACGACGTTCCAGCCGATGCGACCGTCCGAGACGTGGTCGAGGGCGTTGAACTTCCGGGCCAGCATGAACGGGTGGTACTCGGTGACCGAGCAGGTGACGACGACGCCGAGGTGGTCGGTCGCCATCGTCAGGAACGGCGCGAGCACGGTCGGGTCGAGCTTGGGGGTGTCGACCGAGTGGCGCAGGTACGCGTCGTGCGAGCCCTGGTAGGTGTACGGCACGTTCGAGGAGTCCTCGATCATGAGGTAGTCGAAGCTCGCGCGCTCCATGGCACGGGCCAGGTCGACGGCCATGTCGGGCTTCGCGAAGCGGTGGACGGCGGATCCCGCCCACGGGTGCTTCCAGGCCTTGGGGCCGAAGCCCTTCGAGTAGAACCACCCGAGGTGGAAGGGGCTAGCGGACATCGGCGGTGCTCCTTGCAGGTGTGATCTCGGTCGCCGCCTGGGCGCCGAAGTGGTCGAAGAGGGTCGAGCCCTCGTAGTGGTCGCGGGTCAGGCCTCGGCGCTGCAGCTCGGGCACGACGAGGTCGACGAAGTCGTCGATGGTCTTGGGCAGGATCGGCGCGACGATGGCGAAGCCGTCGCAGGTGCCGGCCTCGTACCACTCCTGCATGACGTCGGCCACGGTGGAGGCGGTGCCGGTCACGACGAACTGCATGTTCGCGAGGCCGCCGACGTACGAGCGGTAGGCCGTCTCGGCGAGGGTCAGCGACTCCTCGCGGGCCATGCGGGTGAACAGGGTGGCCTGGCTGACGCTGGCCGACTTCACCTCGGGCAGGAGGTCGAACGGCAGCGGCCCCTCGGGGTCGAACGGCGTCAGGTCGAACTCCAACAGCTTCGACAGGTGGCCGATCGTGTCGGCGCCCTCGACGTGGTTCCGGTCGAGCGTCGTGTGCAGGTCGTAGGCCTCGGCGTCGGTGCGGCCGATGAACGGCATGATGCCGAGGATCACCTTCACGCTGTCGGGGTCGCGACCGTAGGCGGCCGCCCGGGCCTTGATATCGGCGTAGTACTCCTGGGCGCGATCGAGGGTCGAGCCGCCCGCGTAGATGGCGTCGGCCCACCGGGCGGCGAGGTCGCGGCCCTCGGGGCTGGAACCGGCCTGGACGATGATGGGGCGCCCGTTGACGGGCTGCTCGATCTCGAGGCTCGCGGTCACGTCGATGAAACGCCCGTGGTGGTCGACTTCGTGCCCGGCGAGCCCCCCTTGCGGCGAGGCGGCCCAGAGCTTCGTGACCACGTCGATGAACTCGTTCGAGCGCTCGTACCGCTGGTCGTGGGGGAGCTGCTGCTCGCGGCCGAAGTTCCGTGCGGTGTCGTCGCCGGTGGACGCCACGTAGTTGACGCCGAGTCGGCCGCCGAGCACGTTGTCGGCCGAGGCCGCGCGACGCGCGACGTCGAGGGGCTCGTTGTAGCTGGTCGAGATGGTGGCGATGATGCCGATCGACGAGGTGTGCGCGGCGATGGCCGACGCCATCTCGAACGGGTCGAGGCGGGTGCCGGTGACACTCGTGCGGCCGCGGCTGTGCACCGGGGTGTCGGCGATGAAGACCTGGTCGAAGACGCCGCGCTCGGCCGTGACCGAGGCGTGGACGTAGGCGGGGATGTTCGGCATCTGCGACACGTCGCTCTCGTCGTGCCGCCAGGCGCCCGAGTGTCGTCCGAACTCGCTGAGGTTGAGGCTGAGGTGCATGGGCATCAGGCGGCTCTCCTGCCGAATCGGGCGACGTCGTCGAGACCGAGACGGGCCATCAGAGTGGTGGATGCTCGGGCCTCGCCGAGAGCGGGGGCGAGCCCCTCGGCCAGCCAGTCGAGACCCTCCGGCGAGCCGTCCGCCACGACCTCGATGCCATCGGCGCCGCTCTCCTCGACCAGCGATCGGGCGGCGGACACGGCCTCGGCGGTCTCGGCGGAGATCGTCACGCAACCGGGGCGTTCCAGATCGGAGACGGCCACGAGCATCCTCACCTCGCCTTCTCGGCCTCGTCGAACGGTGGATGCACGGAGCGCGCCGATCGCGGAGACCGCGGCGTCGGGGGTCCCGGCGCGGACGACGACCACGTCGGCGAAGAGGGCGGCGTACTCGAGGTCGGCGGCATCGGCGCCGTCGGCGGAGGCCGCGAGGTCGGCGAAGAGGACCGGTCGACCCTGCGGGGTGCGCGGCACGTCGAGGGGGCCGCGGACGAGGTAGGCCGTCGAGCGGTAGTCGATGGCGTGCACCCGGGCGTCGTCGTGGAAGTCGCCGGCGCGCTTGTCGGGGCGCTCGGCACCCGACTCCCAGCTGTCCCAGAGCTCGAGGACGATCTCGGTGAACTCGGTGGCACGGACCCGGTCGACCTCGGCGGAGGGCGACTTGAACTCATAGCCGTCCTTCTCGGCGGCGGTCGAGGTGGTGCCCAGGAGCCAGCCGGCACGGCCGCCGGTGAGATGGTCGAGGGTGGCGAGGCGGCGGGCGACGTGGAACGGCTGGCCGAGCAGCGCGGTGTCCTCGGCCACGATGCCGAGGGAGGAGACGCGCTGCCCGAGGTAGGCGGCGAGGGTGGTGGGCTCGAAGCGGGCGGGGCGCGCGCCGGTGGAGGTCGACGTGACGACGAGGGCGTCGATCGGGGCCGCGTCGAGTTGCGCGACAGCCGCTGCCCATTCGTCGAGGTCGGGGTACGACCCCGCCTCGAGGCGTGTGGTGATGATCACAGGTGGACCTTCCGATTGGTTCGGGGGACGTTCGGCAACGCTAGAGAGGCAGTGTTTCCACTTCGGGCGCTTCGGGGTGACAAGACCATTACGCCGAAAATCGCGCATCCCCCTCTCGGCCGATTCGACGGCTGATCAGCGGATTCGGCCTGCGTTCCGTCCAGAAGGACGACGAATGTCGGGTTCGGTGCGCAATCGGAAACAACTTCTTAACGCAGTGGTCGCACGGGAGCACCGGGGGTCGACCAGGATCGGAGGTGCACCTCCCCGGCACCGACCACGCACCGTCGACGAGAAGAGCGCGAGCGAATCATGGACCGTGAACAGGAATTCCGACGAGCGAGCCGCGAGCGAGCCCAACTCGAGCACAACATCCGAGAGCGGTCTCCGCTGCGCCTGCACGCTCAGATCCGCACCGGCATCCGCTCCGGAGCCGTGGCGGCGAACGAGCGCCTCGACGAGGACGAGCTGGTGAAGAAGTACTCGATCAGCCGCAACTCGGTGCGGGCCGCCCTGGCCCTGCTCGCCAGCGAGGGCATCGTCAGCCGCAGCCCTCGCCGGGGCACCGTGGTCATCGAGCAGATCGAGGACATCCCGATCGGGAACGGCGTGGGCTGGAACATGGACGACGGCGGGCGCCACGTCTCGACCTCCCTGGGCTCGTCGATCGTGCCGACCCCGCCGATGATCGCCGACCTGCTGGCGACCGAGTGCGCCACCGTGCGCGTCAACCAGCTCATCGACTATCGCGACGGCGTACCGTTCATGCTCCACATCCGCTACCTCCCCGGCGACGCCCCGCGCCGCGTCTTCACCGGCGAGGAGCCGACCGAGTCGTTCGAGCAGCTCTTCGAGACGGCCTACGGGTCGGCGCTCGCGCGAGTGGACTGCAGCATCCAGGCCGTGTCGAGCGACGAGCGGACCGCCCGCCTGCTCGAGGTCCCCGCCGGGAGTGCCCTGCTGCTGAAGGAGCGCCTGCTCTGGGACGCCACCGGCCAGGCCCGAGAACTCAGCCACTCGTACTACATCGCGTCGCGCGCGGCGCTGTCGACGACCACGTGGATGCCCGGGGTCGAGATGCAGGACGCCTCCGCTCCGTCGGCCTCCGTGACCGACCTGCATCCCCACGTCGGGGCGGCCTGACAGAATCGGTGCATGCCGACACCCGACGACGCCGCGACCGCAGCGCTGCTCGTCCGCGACGTCGGCCCCCTGCGGCGGGCGCTGGCGAAAGCGGCTCGAGCCGCAGCCGACCTCCCCGATCTGCCGGACGCCCAGATCGAGGTGATCCGCGAGCTGGCCGCCTCCGGGCCGCAGAGCCCCGGCGACCTCGCCGCCCGCCTGCGCCTCGCCCGATCGACGGTGAGCAACCTCGTGACGACCCTCGTGGCGGCCGGCCTGGTCGAGCGGGCCGCCGAGCCGAGCGACCTCCGATCCGTCACGCTCTCGGCGTCCCCGGTGGCGCTCGACCGGATGCGCCGCTACGACGTCCTCGGTGCGCAGGTCGTGGAGCGGGCGCTCGAGTCGCTGCCGGCGAACGATCGGGCCGCTCTGGCCGCGGCCGCGCCGGCGTTGGCGGAGTTGACGAGGCAGCTCGAGTAGACGGGGCTTCGTGCATCCCGCGCTCTCGCGTTTCGGTCTCTCGGCAGTGAGCCTCCCGGTTCGCCGTACCCGGCAAGTCGGGGGATGATAGACCCCATGGATTCCAGCGCCGACGCGCACGCGCACGCCCCCCGAAACGACTCACCCGAAACGACCCCCGCACCCGATGCGGCCGAAGCCGGTCGCGAGACCCTCGGCTACACGCTGTGGGCCGTCCTCCGTCGCGACCAGGCGACCGCCTACGCTCCCGACCCGTCGCACGCGGCCGAGCTCGACGCCGTCGTGGCCGAGCTCGCGGCCTCGGGCGTCACGGTCCGCGGGTTCTACGACGTCAGCGCCTTGAAGGCCGACAGCGACATCATGATCTGGCTGCACGGCGAGGTCCCCGAAGACCTGCAGTCCGGCTACCGCGCCCTGCTGCGCACCTCGCTGCTCGCGACGCTGCTGCCCACGTGGAACGCGATGGGCATGCACCGCGAGGCCGAGTTCGCGAAAGACCACAGCCCGGCCTTCATGCGCGGCAAGGCGCCCGAGACCTGGCTCACGGTGTACCCGTTCGTCCGCAGCTACGAGTGGTACCTCCTGCCCGACGACGAGCGGCGCACGATGCTCCGCGACCACGGCATGAAGGGGGCGCCGCACCGCTCCGTCCTGACGAACACGGTGGCCAGTTTCAGCCTGGGCGACTACGAATGGATCCTGGCACTGGAGGCCCCCGAGCTCGTGCAGCTCGTCGACCTCATGCGCGACCTCCGTTACACCGAGGCCCGACGCCACGTCCGCGAGGAGGTCCCCTTCTTCACCGGGCGTCGTATCCAGACAACCGAGATCGGCGAGGTCCTCTCATGACGACGATTACCAACAACGGGCAGAGTATCGACGGCCAGCCGGTCCGCAACGCGACCCCCGCCGCGGCCGCCGGCCCCGAATGGGTCGCCGAGCCGACCGCGTACGACGCCATCCTGCTGGCCGGCTTCGGCGGGCCCGAGGGGCAGGACGACGTGATCCCGTTCCTGCGCAACGTCACCCGCGGCCGCGGGATCCCCGAGGAGCGCCTCGAGGAGGTCGCCCACCACTACCGGCACTTCGGCGGCGTCAGCCCGATCAACGAGCACAACCGCGAGCTCAAGGCGGCCCTCGAGGCCGAGCTCGCCCGCCGCGAGATCGACCTGCCCGTGCTCTGGGGCAACCGCAACTGGGACCCGTATTTGACCGACGCGGTGCGCGAGGCCGACGCGAAGGGCTTCACGAAGCTCATCGCGATCGCCACCAGCGCGTACAGCTCGTACTCGTCGTGCCGCCAGTACCGCGAGGACTTCGCGATGGCCCTCGACGACACCGAGCTGGCCGACCGCATCCAGATCGACAAGGTGCGCCAGTTCTTCGACCACCCGGGCTTCGTGCAGCCGTTCATCGACGGCGTGCGCGACGCCCTTCTCAAGGCGCGTGCCGAGATCGACGGTCTCGACCTCGCGACCGAGATCCAGGTGCTGTTCTCGACGCACTCGATCCCCTCGACCGACGCCGCCAAGTCCGGCCCCAAGTCGCGCGGCTTCGACGGCGACGGCGCCTACGCCGCTCAGCATCGAGCGGTGGCCGAGGTCGTCATGGCCGCGGCCGAGGCGGCCCTCGAGCTCGACTCGTCGGTCTCGGTGCCGTGGCAGCTCGTCTTCCAGTCACGCTCCGGTCCGCCGTCGATGCCGTGGCTCGAACCTGACATCAACGACGCGATCCACGCGCTGAAGGGCGGCCCGACGAAGGCCGTCGTCATCGTTCCCCTCGGCTTCGTGAGCGACCACATGGAGGTCATGTGGGACCTCGACAACGAGGCCCTCGAGAGCGCGGGCGAAGAGGGCTTCTGGGCCGTCCGCACCCCGACCCCGGGCATCGACCCCACCTACGTGACCGGCCTCGTCGACCTCGTGCTCGAGCGCCGCGACGGCGTGCCGGCCGAAGACCGCCCGCACCTCACCGACCTCGGCCCCTGGTACGACGTGTGCCGTCCCGGCTGCTGCGAGAACGTGCGTCTCGGCTTCAAGCCGGCCGTCTCCGGTCTGGTCCCGTAGGGCGCTCGTGACCACTCTCCGAATCGGAACGCGCGCCTCCACCCTCGCCATCGCCCAGTCGACGCTGGTGAAAGACCGGCTCGCCCGGGCGACCGGCCTCGATGTCGAACTCGTCACGGTCACCAGCGAGGGCGACACGAACCGGGCCTCCCTCGCCTCGCTCGGCGGCACCGGCGTCTTCGCCAGCGCCCTGCGCGAGGCGCTCCTGGCCGACGAGTGCGACCTGCTCGTCCACTCGCTCAAAGACCTCCCCACGGCCAAGCACCCCGGCCTGACCCTCGGCGCGATCCCGGCCCGGGCCGATGCCCGCGACGCGCTCTGCGCCCGCGACGGCCTGACGCTCGACCAGCTGCCGGAGGGCGCCCGGGTCGGCACGGGCTCGCCGCGACGCGTGGCCCAGCTGCGCTCCCGTCGCGGCGACCTCGAGATCGTCGACATCCGCGGCAACATCGACAGCCGACTGGGTCGGGTCGGCGACGACCTCGACGCCGTGCTGCTGTCGGCCGCCGGCCTCGACCGCATCGGTCGCCTGGCCGAGGCGACCGAGCTGCTCGGGCTCGGCTTCTGGCCCAGCGCTCCCGGTCAGGGCGCCCTGGCGCTCGAGGTGCGCGAGGGCGACTCCGGCCCCGATCTCACCCGGGGGCTGTCGAAGCTCGACCACCGCGAGACGCGTCTGATCGTCACCGCCGAGCGCGAGGTGCTCGCCGGGCTCGAGGCGGGATGCGCGGCGCCGATCGGAGCCACGGCCGTCGTCGACGCCGGGCTCCTGCTGCTCAGCGCAACGGTCTACGCCCCCGACGGCACGGCCCGGCTCACCGCCTCGCACGGCGTCACCCTCGAGCCCGGGTCGCTGGCGGCCCAGCTCGCCGAGGTACACGACGTGGCGTCGCGGGTCGTCGACGAACTCCTCGCGGGCGGCGCAGCCGATCTGGTGCCGAAGGGCAGCATCTCGTGACCGCCACGCCGGAGAAGCCGCTGAAGGGCGTCCGCGTCCTCGTGCCGCGCGGAGGCAAGTGGGGCGACAGCGTCGCCGCCTCCCTCCGCGCCTTCGGGGCCCAGCCGGTCATCGCGCCGCTCATCAACTTCGCTCCGGCCGAGAACCCGCACGATCTCATGGTCGCGCTGCTGAAGCTCGAGGCGGGCGACTTCGACTGGCTGGTCGTGACGAGTGCGACCACGGTCGACGTGCTCATCGGCAACAGCATCCGACCGGCGCCGACGACCCGCGTCGCCGCCGTCGGCGAGACGACGGCGCAGGCACTCAACCTGGCCGGCATCCGGGTCGACTTCGTCCCCGAGAAAGACAACTCCGCCCGCGGCCTGCTGAAAGAGTGGCCCGCGGCGGACATCACCGGGCACGTGCTCGTGCCGCAGTCCGACATCGCCGAGCCGACCCTGGTCGCCGGGTTGGCGGAGAAGGGCCTCGACGCCGAGTTCGTCGCGGCCTACCGCACCGTCGGCGTCCCCGTCGACGAGGCCGTGCGCGCCGCGGTCGCCGACGGCTCCATCTCCGTCGTCCTCATCACCTCCGGCAGCGTCGCCCGGCAGATCGCGAGCCAGCTCGCCCCGCTCCCCGCGAGCACCCTCGTGGCCTGCATAGGGCCGCGCACCGCATTCGACGCCCGCGCCGCCGGCCTCCCGGTCCACCTCATCGCCGAGACGCGCTCCGCTGCCGCGTTGGTCGAGGCCGTCGTCGAGCACGCCCAGGCCGTGGCCCGGGGCGAGACGCCCGCCACCGCGCCCATCACGATCCAGCCCGCCGACCCGGCCTCCCCCGAAAGTCACTGATGTCCCCCCAGTTCCCCGCCGTGCGCCCGCGCCGGCTCCGTTCCACCCCCGCCTTCCGCCGCCTGGTCGCCGAGACCCGACTGCACCCGGCCGACCTCGTCCTCCCGATGTTCATCCGCGAGGGCATCACCGAGTCGGTGCCGATCGACTCCATGCCTGGCGTCTCACACCACTCCCTCGACGGTTTCAAGCAGGCCCTGAACGAGGCGGCCGAGGCGGGTATCGGCGGCGTGATGCTCTTCGGCGTACCCCTCGACGAGAAGAAGGACGCCGTCGGCTCGGGCGCGACCGACCCCGAGGGCATCCTCAACGTCGCGACCCGCATCGCCCAGGCCGAGGTGGGCGACGCGCTCGTCGTGCAGACCGACCTCTGCCTCGACGAGTTCACCGACCACGGCCACTGCGGAGTGCTCGATGTGAGCGGCTACGTCGACAACGACGCCACCCTCGAGCGCTACCGCGACATGGGCGTCGTCCAGGCCGAGTCCGGCTCGCAGCTCGTCGCGCCGAGCGGAATGATGGACGGCCAGATCGCCGCCATCCGCGACGCCCTCGACACGAACGGCTTCGGCAACACCCCGATCCTGGCGTACGCCGCGAAGTTCGCCAGCGCCTTCTACGGACCCTTCCGCGAGGCTGTCCAGTCGTCACTCACGGGCGACCGCCGCACCTACCAGATGGACAACGGCAACCGCCGCGAAGGGGGCCGCGAGGTCGGTCTCGACATCGAGGAGGGCGCCGACATCGTCATGGTCAAGCCGGCCATGAGCTATCTCGACGTGCTCGCCGACACCGCGGCGACCAGTCCGGTCCCGGTCTGGGCGTACCAGATCTCCGGCGAGTACTCGATGATGCAGGCCGCCGCCGCCAACGGCTGGATCGACCTCGACGCCGCCGCCTACGAGAGCGTGCTCGGCATCAAGCGCGCCGGGGCGGACGCGATCCTCACCTACTTCGCCGTCGACCTCGCGCAGCGATTGAACGGCACGAGCGACCCGAAACGAGCCATCCGATGACCACGTCCGAGACGTCGACGACGAACGCGTCGACGACCAACGACCAGTACTTCGTCCGCGCCAAGGCGTCGATCCCCGGCGGCGTGAACTCGCCGGTCCGCGCCTACGGGTCGGTCGGCGGCACGCCGCGCTTCCTGGTGTCGGCCAACGGCCCGTACGTCACCGACGCCGAGGGGCGAGAGTACGTCGACCTGGTGGCCTCGTGGGGTCCGGCGATTCTCGGCCACGCGCATCCCACCGTCGTCTCGGCCGTTCAGGAGGCCGCCGCTCGGGGGCTCTCGTTCGGAGCGTCGACGCCCGGCGAGACCGAGCTGGCCGAGCTGGTCCGTTCGCGCGTCAGCGTCGGCGATCAGGCTCCGATCGAGAAGATCCGCATGGTGTCGACCGGCACCGAGGCGACGATGACCGCGATCCGGTTGGCCCGCGGCTACACCGGTCGTGACCTGCTGGTGAAGTTCGCCGGGCACTATCACGGCCACTCCGACTCGCTCCTGGCCGAAGCCGGTTCGGGGCTGGCGACGCTCGCGCTGCCCGGTTCGGCCGGCATCACCGCCGAGACCGCGGCCCAGACGATCGTGCTGCCGTACAACGACCTCGACGCCGTCCGAAAGGCCTTCGACGAGAACTCCGAGCGGATCGCCGCCGTCATCGTCGAGGCCGCCGCCGCCAACATGGGCGTGCTCGCGCCCGACCCCGGCTTCAACAAGGCCCTCTCGGAGATCACGACGCAGCAGGGCGCGCTCCTCATCGTCGACGAGGTGCTCACCGGCTTCCGCGTCGGCCCGGCCGGCTGGTGGGGCCTCGAGGCCTCGGGCGCGGTTCCGGGCGGCATCGGGTGGAAGCCCGACCTGGTCACCTTCGGCAAGGTCATCGGCGGCGGGATGCCCCTCGCGGCACTCGGCGGTCGTGCCGAGATCATGGACTACCTCGCCCCCCTCGGCCCCGTCTACCAGGCCGGCACCCTGAGCGGGAACCCGGTCGCCGTCGCCGCCGGCATCGCCACCCTCCAGCTCGCCGACGCCTCCGTCTACGCCCGCATCGACGAGGTCGCCGCTCTCGTGGCTCGCGAGACGTCGGCTGCCCTGTCGCGCGAGGGCGTGGCGCACTCGGTTCAGAACGCGGGCAGCCTGTTCTCGTTCTCCTTCACGCACGGTGCCCCGCGCGACTACGACGACGTGCGCGCCCAGGAGGCGTTCCGCTACCCGCCGTTCTTCCACGCGATGCTCGACGCCGGGGTGAACCTTCCGCCGTCGGTGTTCGAGGCGTGGTTCCTGACCGCGGCGCACGACGATCGGGCCGTGGGGCGCATCCTCGAGGCCCTGCCGGGTGCTGCGCGCGCCGCGGCGGCGGCTGTCGCGCCGGTGTAGCTGCCTCTGCCGCGTTCGAACACCTCGTAGCGGCACGAACACCATGCCTAGGAAGTGGGTTGGTGCCGCTGAGGTGTGCCCGAGCGGGGGCGGGCCCGCCGCGTCCGGGTGGCCCGGGGCCGTGCATCCCCCGCTCGCCATCGGCCCTCCTCGCCGACTCCAGAACACGCTGCTCACTTTCGAAGGTGAGCGGCGTGTTCTGGAGTCACGGCGGGGGTGCCGTGTCGCAGGCCGGGCGGGGCCGGGTGCGACTCCAGAAGGTGCGGCCGTGTCGGAACGTGAGCGGCGTGTTCTGGAGTCGAGCTGAGTGCGGTGCGGTGCGAGTCCAGAAGGTGCGGCCGTGGCGGAACGTGAGCGGCGTGTTCTGGAGTCGAGCGCACCGAGCCCCTACCCGAGCGCCCGGAGGTCAGTGCCGAGCGCGTCAGCGCGTCAGCGCGTCAGCGCGTCAGTGCGCCCGCCGCGCCTGCCAGCGACCGTCGTCGCGTGTGATCGCCAGAGGGAAGTCGAATGCCCCCGACACCAGCTCGCTCGTCAGCACGTCGTCGGCACGGCCCGCCGCCACGATGCCGCCGTCGCGCAGCAGCATGGCGTGCGTGGTCGAGGCCGGCAGGTCTTCGAGGTGGTGCGTGACCGTCACCGAGGCGATCGTGGGATGCGCGATCCTCAGCGCGTCGACGGTCTCGAGCAGGTTCTCGCGCGCGGCCACGTCGAGCCCCGTCGCCGGCTCGTCGAGTAGCAGCAGCGCGGGGGAGGCGATGAGCGCCCGCGCGATCAGGGCCCGTCCGCGCTCGCCCTGGCTGAGGGTGCTCCAGCGTCCGTCCAGCCGCGCCGCCAGTCCGACCGAGCCGGCCAGAGTCGTCGCCTCGGCCACCTCGTCGGACGTCGCTTCCCAGCGGGGCACGGTGTCGCTCGTCCCGGTGAGGCCGGTCAGCACCACCTCGAGCACGGTGTTGTCGCCGAGCATGCGGTGACGGGGATCCACGTGCCCGATGTGGGTGCGGAGGTCCCGGAGATCCACTCGCCCGAGCCGCTTGCCGAGCACCGTGACCGTGCCGGCGGTCGGGTGCCCGAGCGCGCCGCACATCGTCAGCATGGTCGTCTTGCCGGCGCCGTTCGGCCCGATGAGCGCCCAGTGCTCTCCGGCCCGCACCGTCAGGTCGATGTGCGCCAGGAGGTCGCGGCCCTGCCGAGTGACGCGGACGTCGTCGAGCTCGAGCACCGGGGACGTCGTCGCCCCCGACTCCGTGGTCACTGCGCGGAGGGGAGGAAGATCCCGGCCTCGCCGACCTTGCCGACGTAGTCGCCCATGCCGGCGATGGCCTCGCGGAAGGCGCGGAAGCCCGCTTCGCCGTCCCGGGCCGCCCCCGCGTCGGTGAGTGCGGGCACGAGGGCTGCGGCCACGGAGAACGTCACCTTCTCGCTGGCGAGACCGAACAGGAGCACGGCGCGGTCGCTGACGGTCTGGACCAGACGGGCGAGGCTCGTGCTGCCCGAGGCTTCGACGAGGATGTCGAGCGCGGCCGCGAATCCCGCGATCGAACCCTGCTTCAGCGTGCCATCGGCGGCCCGGCCGACTTTGGCGAGCGTCGTCGCGAAGGTCTTCGCCTGGGCATCCGTGAGCAGGGGGATGCCGCGCGCGGCGACCAGGCCCCAGACGCCGAATGCGGTCCGGGTCGTGTCGGCGAACTCGTCGATCGTCGGATTGATGACGCGGGTATACCGGTTGGCTTCGATGTCGACGAGGCCGTAGTCGGCCAGCTTCGCGATGGCTTCGCGGACCGGGGTGCGGGAGACGCCGAGCCAGGTGACGAGTTCGTCGTCGTTGAGGCGTTCGCCGAGTTCGAGGGTGCCGTCGCCGATGGCGGCGAGCATCTTGTCGAAGACGACGTCGCGGAGGAGGCGACGGGGTGCGGGGGTGGCGGCGGGAACGGGAACGGGCATGCGGGATGCGGGCCTTCCGGATCGAGAACGAGAACGAGGACGGGGGTGGGGGGCGGGGTCTGATCAGGCCGAGAACAGATCGAGCCCGCTGACGCGCTCGCTCCAGCGTGTCAGGAACTCGGGGCCGGGCACGACCGCCCAAGCGGCCTGGGGGTCGCGGGACGCGACGGCGTCGCGGAGCTTCTCGGGCACGAGGCGCCCTTCTGCCCACTCGTTCGCCTCCTGCGTGATGCGGGTGATGAGGGCGGCTCGAGCGGTGAGCGTCTCGGACATGCGCTGCAACGCCGGGCTGTCGGTGGCCGTGGTCAACGCGTCGAGAAGGGCCCCGAGACGGATCCCGAAGTCGGCGTCGTGGCGGTCGAATGCGGCCAGCACCTCGTCGGCCTGCGCGACGAAGGCGTCCGCCTGGTCGTCGCTCATCACCTGGATGGCCCGCTCGGCGACGAGGCCGAGGAATTCCGCTGCCGTCAGGAGCGTGTCGGCCGCTTCGGCGAGAGTCGGCTTGATGACTCGCGTGTACCGGTTGGCTTCGATGTCGACCAGGCCGTAGTCGGCGAGCTTGGCCATGGCCTCTCGGACCGGGGTGCGGGAGACGCCGAGCCAGGTGACGAGTTCGTCGTCGTTCAGTCGCTCCCCGAGTTCGAGAGTCCCGTCGCCGATGGCGGCGAGCATCTTGTCGAAGACGACGTCGCGGAGAAGACGGCGCGGAGTCTGGTCTTCTTTCGCTATGCGGGGGACGGGCATGGCTTCCTGCTTTCGGGCCGTACGGGTATTCGGAGAGGAGAGGGTCAGTCGGGGATGCTGCCGGCCGCGTGCACCTGGGCGAGGTGGTGCTCGGTCGCCCGCTGGAACGCCTCGAAGGCGGGGATCACGGCGGCCGGGTCGCGGCTCTCGGCGGCGGCCTTGAGGCCGGTGACGTACTCGATCGTGTCGGCCCACTGGAGCTGGCCGAGGGCCGCGTGCAGCATGAAGACGACGCGCGCGTTCAGCGTGGCCTCGAGCTGCGGCAGCAGGGGGTTGCCGGTGCGCTCGAGCGTGAACGTCGTGATGGCGCTGATGGCGGCGACGGCCTTGGGGTCTTCGGCACGGAGCAGCTTGAGCGCCGCGTCGGCGAGCTTGCCGTACTCCTTGACGTCTTTGTCGGTGAAGCGGGGGAAGGCCCAGCGGGCGCTGAGCTCGTGGAACCCGCCGAGCATCTGGACCGCGTGCTGGTACCGCTCGAAGGTGGGCTGCACGATGCGCGTGTAGCGGTTCGCCTCCATCTCGACCAAGCCGTAGTCGACGAGCTTGGCGATCGCCTCGCGGATGGGCGTGCGCGAGACCCCGAGCCAGGCCACCAGCTCGTCGTCGTTCAGGCGCTCGCCGGCCTGCAGGGTGCCGTCCTGGATGGCCGCGATCATCTTCTCGAAGACGACGTCGCGAAGCAGGCGCCGGGGCGCCGGGTTGTCGGGGCCGGTGGGTACGGGCATGCCTAACCTTCTATGCACAGGAATGTATCGGGTATCTCAGACTTTAGAATACGCTGCGCTTGGTTGTCGAGTCGTCCTGCGAGTTCCGTGTCGAGAGACGCTCGGCCACGGCCTGGCCGACGGGTGTCGTGCCACTCTCGGCGGCACTCCTCAGTCGCGCACGTCGACGACCACGCGTCCGCGCACCTTCCCGTCGAGGATCGGCTGCGCCAGGTCGATCACGTCGGCGAGAGCCACCTCTTCCGTCAGGGAGTCGAGCAGGTCGAGGTCGAGGTCGGTGGCCAGCCGGGCCCAGGCTTCTTCGCGGAGGGGGAGCGGTGCATCCACCGAATTCACGCCGGCGAGGGTCACGCCGCGCAGGATGAAGGGCATGACCGACGTGGGCAGATCGGCTCCCTGGGCGAGGCCGCAGGCCGTCACCGTGCCGCCCCAGTTCGTCTGAGCGAGGACGTTCGCGAGCGTGGCGCTGCCGACCGAGTCGATCGCGCCGGCCCAGCGCGGACGCTGCATCGGCTTGCCGGGCTCGCTCAGCTCGGCGCGGTCGATGACCTGCGCGGCTCCGAGCGAGCGAAGGTAGCCCTCCTGCTCGAGACGGCCGGTGGAGGCCGTGACCTCGTAGCCGAGACGGGAGAGGATGGCGATGGCGACCGAGCCCACACCCCCGGCGGAGCCGGTGACCAGGACGGGCCCCGCATCCACCGGCACGTCGCGTTCGAGGCGCAGCACGCTGAGCATGGCCGTGAAGCCCGCGGTGCCGATGGCCGCGGCTCTCCGGGGCGAGATCTGCTCGGGCAGGGTGACCAGCGAGCGCGGATCGACGAACGCCCGATCCGAGTAGCCGCCCTGACGGGTCTCGCCCGAACCCGCGCCGTTGAGCACGACCGATTCGCCCGACTCGAGGCTGCCGACGATGTCGATCCCGGGGATCAGCGGGCTGACCCGCGCGACGCCCCGGTTGCCGGTCAGCGCCATGCCGTCCTTGTAGTTGACGCTCGACCACTCCACGTCGACGGCGACGTCGGAGGGCGAGCCGTGCATCCTCAGCAGGTCGTCGTCGACCTCCTGCAGGGCGGCGGGGGAATTCTCAGACACGACGACGGCACGGCTCATGCCGACACCGTACGCCCGTCGCCCCGCACGAAAGGCGAAAGGCGAAAGGCCGAGAGCGGGGGATGCCCCAGCCGACGCCCGGCTCAGCCGAACAGGATCGCCGCCTCGTCGTACCGGTTCTGCGGCACGGTCTTGAGCGACGACAGAGCCTCCTCGAACGACACGTGCACGATGTCCGTGCCGCGGAGGGCGACCATGCGCCCCCAGTTGCCCTCGACGACCGAGTCGCTCGCCGCCATGCCGAAGCGGGTGGCGAGGACGCGGTCGTACGAGGTGGGCGTGCCGCCGCGCTGGATGTGGCCGAGGGTGGTGGCCCGGGTCTCGATGCCGGTGAGCTCTTCGATCAGGGGAGCGAGGCGTTCGCCGATGCCGCCGAGGCGGGGGCGGCCGAACGCGTCGAGGCCGCGCTCGGAGTGCGGGTCGTTCTCGTGGTCGAGAACGAAGCCCTCGGCGACGACGACGAGGGGGGCCCGGCCTCGGTCGTAGGCGCCGCGCACCCAGGCGGCGAGCTGCTCGAGGCTCGTGGCCTGCTCGGGGATGAGGATGGCGTGGGCGCCGGCGGCCATGCCCGACTGCAGGGCGATCCAGCCGACGTGGCGGCCCATGACCTCGGCCACCATGCAGCGGCTGTGCGAGTCGCCGGTGGTGCGCAGGCGGTCCATGGCGTCGGTGGCGATCTGCACGGCCGTGTCGAAGCCGAAGGTGTAGTCGGTCGCGCCGAGGTCGTTGTCGACGGTCTTGGGAACCCCGACGATCTTGATGCCCGCGTCGGTCAGTCGCTTCGCCGCGGCCAACGTGCCCTCGCCGCCGATGGCGATCAGGGCGTCGATGCCGCGCCGTTCCATGTTCGAGCGGATGCGGTCGACCCCGCCGTTGCCCTCGAAGGGGTTGGTGCGGCTCGTGCCGAGGATCGTGCCGCCCTGCTTGGCGATGCCCTGGATCTCCTTGCGCGTGAGCGGGACCACGTCGTCCTCGACCACTCCGCGCCACCCGTCGCGGAAGCCGACGAAGTCCTGGCCGTGGATGGTGGAGCCCTTCAGGACGGCTCCGCGGATGACCGCGTTCAGACCGGGGCAGTCCCCGCCACTCGTGAGAAGGCCGATTCGCATGGCAGGTACTCCGTTGCACGTCCGCGGTCGTCGAGGTCGGCTTCTCCGAGCCTCACCGCACGGGTCCATCATGGCCCACCGGCGCTTTAGGATCGAGGGACATGTCGACGCCCTCCGAGAACGATCCCGCCCTCGCGCGGTTCCGTCGGGGCGCCTCGACCCCGGCCGGGCCGGTCGGGCCGCCGCCTCCCCTGCAGGGCGACCGGTCTGCGCCACCGCCCGTCGTCCCGCTGGCATCGCCCGTCGTCCCGCCTGCACCGCCCGTCGTCCTGCCCGCTCCGCCGAGCATCCAGCCGCTCTTCGCCGACGTGCTCGGCTCGGGCGCGGGGCAGCCCTCGGGTGTACCGCTGTACGACGAACCCGACTACGACTGGGCCCCCGACGAGCCCGACCCCGGTCGCACGAGCGGGATCGTGGGCTTCGTGATCGGCATCTTCATCGGCGTCGTGGGGCTCGTCGTGGGCATCCTGTCGGTCCGTTCGTCGCGCCGGGACGGCCGAGTCGGCGGCTGGGGCATCGCGGCCATCGTCGTGTCCCTCGCGAGCATGGCCGTCGTCGCCGGAGTCTCCGTCTCCTACGCTCGCTACGAGATCTCGCTGGCGAACCAGTGCTCGGTCGTCGGGCCCGGCAGCTATCTCACCCAGTCGGGCACGCAGGTCACCTGCCGCTGAGCCGCACGCTCGCGCGGCGCAAGGCGCGGCGACTCGCGAGCGTGCGCTCCGTGGTCAGAGGGAGATCGTGGCGTTGTCGCCGACGTTGGTCGGGTGACCGCCGGTGGCAGCGGCCTTCGCGTACTTGAGCAGGGTGACCGCCTTCGGCTCCGTGCTGGTCCACGACTCCACCGAGTGGGCGTCCACCTCGAGGAGGGCGACGGCCGGGTCGTCACGACCCTGGTCGAACCAGGCCTCGGCTCCGGTGTTCCAGAGTTCGTCGATCTTCGCCGAGTCGGTGGTCAGCGAGGCCGTGCCGGAGATCGACAGCCAGCCCTTCGAGGTCTCGACGCCGACGTTCACCTGCGGCTCGTTCTCGATGTCGTGCACCTTGTGGCTGTCCTTCCGGACGAAGAACCACACGGACCCGTCGAAGTCTCGGTCGACCAGCGCGAGCGGGCGGCTCACGAGGTGGCCCTGCTCGTCGAGGGTGGTCAGCAGGCCGATGCGCGCCTTGTCGAGCACGTCGGCGACGGTCTTGATCTCTTCCGTGGTTGCAGTCATGCCCGGGACGCTACGCCCGCCCCGTGCGCGTCGCACAGGGGAGACGCGGAGGCGCAGTCCTGGCAGACGACCAGGCGCTCGCGGCAGGAGGCGTCGGCGCAGTTCTGCAGGTCGGAGGTCGGGCCCTGGCAGACGACGCAGGTGCCGATCACCGCCGCGTGGTCGCTGAACTCGACGTGCTCGCGCCCGTCGAAGACCGCCAGCGACCCGCTCCAGAGTCCGTCGTCGCCGAAGCGCTCGCCGTAGCGCACGATCCCGCCGTCGAGCTGGTACACCTCGCGGAACCCCCGATCGACCATCAGGGACGACAGGACCTCGCAGCGGACCCCGCCGGTGCAGTAGGTGACGACGGGCTGATCTTTCAGATGGTCGTAGCGGCCGGAGTCGAGCTCGGCCACGAACTCGCGCGTGTTCGACACGGCGGGCACGACCGCCCCGTCGAAGCGTCCGATCCGCGACTCGAACTCGTTGCGGCCGTCGAAGAACGTGACCTCCTTCTCCGCGACCAGGGCGTGCAGCTCGTCGGGCGTCAGGCGGGTGCCGCCGCCCACGACGCCGCTCTCGTCGACGCGCAGCTCGCCGGGGGCGCCGAAGCTCACGATCTCGTCGCGCACCTTGACGCTGAGGCGGGGGAAGTCGTCGCCGTGCCCCTCGCTCCACTTCACGTCCATCCCCCGGAACGGCGAGTACTCGCGCGTCTTGCGCAGGTAGCGCTTCACGTCCGGCAGGTCGCCGCCGACCGTTCCGTTGAGACCGTCACGGGACAGGAGGATGCGCCCCCGCAGCCCGAGGGACTCGCACAGGTCGCGCTGCCACAGCCGGATCGCCTCGGGATCGGCCAGGGGCGTGAAGACATAGAACAGAAGGATCTTCGGGGTGGCCATTTTCGGAATTCTAGGTCGTCGGCGCCTCGGTCGACGACGGAGTGTCGGGATCCCCCACAGGTCGACAGAGTGGTCTAGTGTTTCATATGTAACGTTGTAAATCGGATACACCGATCACGGAGGACCGATGCCCGTACCGATCAGCACCCCGAGCGGCATCCGTCGTCGGCTGCGCAAAGACGAGGTCTTCGACCGCCTCCTCGACGCCATTCTCGACGGCACCCTCCTCCCCGGCGAACGCATCCGCGACGTCGACCTGCAAGAGTGGTTCGGGGTCTCCCGCACTCCGATCCGCCTCGCCATCGACCGCCTCGAAGAGCTGCGCCTCGTCGAGAGCCGTCCCAACCGCTACACCCGGGTGGCGGAGGTGACTCCGAGGCGCATCCCCCAGGCCACCGACGTCATGTGCGCTCTCTGGCGCCTGGCCGTCCAGCTCTCGGTGACCCGGCTCACCGACGACCAGGTCGCCGACAGCAGGGCTCGTCTGGCGAAGGCGTCCGCCATCTGTCGATCACACGAGGGTGCCGACGCGACGGGGCTCGTCGAAGAGATCCGGCACGCCCTGTTCTTCTTCAGCGAGCACTCCGGCAACCGACTTCTCGCCGAGATGGTGGTCAAGCTCGGGGTGTCGCTCCGATTCCAGGCCTCCAAGCAGGGGCTCCTGCTCGACGGTGGCCTCCTGGCGTGCGTCTTCGACGACCTCGCGGCGGCCGTCGCCGATCGCGACGAGGCTCGGGCGGCAGCCGTGTTCTCGCGGATGGAGAACGGCGCCTTCTTCCTCCCTGCAGGCCGGGGTGCACGGTGAACCCCGTGCCGGAGAGCGGGCGCGCCAAGGCGGGGCGCGAACTGCTGAGCGACGGTGTCCGGCGACGGATCCTGACGGCGATCCTCGACGGCACTCTCGCGGCCGGCGAGCGTCTCCACGACGAGGAGCTGATCGTCTGGCTCGGGGTCTCGCGAACGCCGATCCGCACGGCCCTCGAGCGTCTGTCCGAAGTCGGCCTCGTCGAGATGGAGCCGAACCGCTTCACCCGAGTGGCCCTACCGACCCACGCGTGCCTCGCCGACGCCCTGGCCGTCTACGCGACACTCACGGCGACGGCGGCTCGGACGCGCGCTCCCGAGCGGACCGAGAGCGACCTCCTCGAACTCTCCCGTCGCGTCGCCCGTCTGACCCGTCCCGCGTCGACGACCGCCTCCCCACAGGCCCACGGCAGCGGGCCGAACGCCGACAGCAGCGGGCCGAACGCCGGCGGCTGGTGGGGCGACGACGACCTGCGGGCGATCGACTCGGTCGTCGGATTCTTCGCGGAGCGCTCGGGCAACCCGATCCTGGTCTCCGTGCTCCGCGAGGTCGAGATGCGTCTCGTCTTCTTCCTCCGAGCGCTGCCGGTCCCGGTCGAGGCGGGGGCCGTCGCCTCCTTCGCCACGGCTCTGCTCGACGCGGCGAGCGACCGCGACGGAGAATCGGCGGCCCGCGAGATCACCGAGTTCCTCACGCGTCGAATCGTCGTCGTCGGGGGTCCCGCTTAGCCTGGTGGCATGTCCGTGACCGATCGCCTCGCTGCTGCTGCCGCCTCGGTGCCGGTCCCGGTCGTCACGACCATCTACGCCCCGGCCGTGCCGGTGAACGTTCGGCAGACCCTCCGCGTGCTGAGCCGGGGCAGCGGCGACCCGACCTACCGCATCGTCGGCGAGACCGTCTGGCGCGCGGTCCGCACCCCGCACGGTGCCGCGACCCTCCGCCTCGTCCCCGGCGGGTCGCGCGTCGAGGCCACGGCCTGGGGCCCCGGCGCCGAGTGGATCGTCGCGGGCGTCCCCGAGCTCCTCGGGCATGGCGACGACTGGTCCACCCTCGACGTCTCCCGCAACGCGTTCCTCGCCAACGCCCTGCGGCGTCTGCCCGGCCTGCGGCTGACCCGCACCAACCAGGTCGTGCAGATGCTCGTCCCCGCGATCCTCGAGCAGAAGGTCACGAGCACGGAGGCCTGGCGGGCCTGGCGTCAGCTCGTGCGTGCTCACGGCGAGCCGGCTCCCG
Source organism: Frondihabitans cladoniiphilus (assembly GCF_039544345.1). Classification (NCBI taxonomy): domain Bacteria; kingdom Bacillati; phylum Actinomycetota; class Actinomycetes; order Micrococcales; family Microbacteriaceae; genus Frondihabitans; species Frondihabitans cladoniiphilus. Next base: position 394,604 of record NZ_BAABLM010000003.1, on the reverse strand, counting down.
GGCCGGCGCCCGAGGGGCTCGTCGTGCCGCCCGACGCCGCCACCTGGAAGCGGATCCCGAGCTGGGAGTGGCACCGCGCGGGCGTCGGCCCGCAGCGGTCGGCGACCATCATGCGGGTGTGCGCCGTGGCAGCCGGCCTCGAGCGCACGCTCGAACTCGGCCGGGGCGGAGACGAGATCCAGAGGCGCCTGCGCTCGATCGTCGGCGTCGGGGTCTGGACGGCCGCCGAGACCAGCCAGCGAGCCCACGGCGACGCCGACTCCCCGAGCGTCGGCGACTACCACCTCCCGGCGCTGGTCGGCTGGGCTCTGATCGGCAAGCCGGTCGACGACGACGGCATGCTCGAACTCCTCGAGCCCTGGCGCGGCAATCGCGAGAGGGTCATGCGCCTCATCACGGGCAGCGGCTTCTCGAAGCCCCGGTTCGGGCCGCGGATGACGATCCAAGACCACCGCTTCCATTAGAGGGCGGGAGGCGCATCCCACCGTCTCGCTGCGAAGCGGACGTTCAGTCGGCCGACGCGTCCTCGCGGATCGCGGCCACCACGCGGAGGGCGAACTCGTGCAGCTCGGGGGCGTCCTCGCCGAGCACGTCGACGAAGTACCTCTTGATCGCGGCGTTGTGGCCTCGGCTCGCCTCGAGCATCGCTCGGCGACCCTCGACGCTCAGCTCGACCCAGGTGCCGCGGCCGTCGGAGTCGCAGTCGCTGCGGCGGACGAGACCGCGCTTCTCCATGCGGGTGACCTGGTGGCTGACGCGGCTCTTCTCCCAGCCGATCTGCTCGGCGATGTCGCGGACCCGGAGACGGCGGTCGCTCGATCGCCCGAGGCCGGCGAGGATCTCGTATTCGGGCGCGGAGACGCCGCTGTCGCTCTGCAGACGGACCTCGAGAGCCCGGTCGAGGCGCCGGCGCATCGCGTAGAAGGCATCCCAGACGACCCAGTCGTCTTCCGTGAGCTGCTCGGCCATTCGCCCAGTGTACGGAGGGTCGCGCGGCTTATCCTCGATGCATGTCCGACGTGCGCCCCGCTGATCTCGCCCAGGAGACCGTCGAGACCGTGAAGCGGTGGTTGGCGGCTTCCGCCGACACCCGCGTCGACCCCGCCGCCCAGCGTCTGGCCGGTGTTCTGCGCGATCCCGAGGGGCTCGACTTCACCCTCGGCTTCGTCGACCGGGTGGTCCGCCCCGAAGACCTGCACGTCGCCGCACGCAGCCTCGAAGAGCTGAGCCACGACGTTCCCAAGTTCCTGCCCTGGTACCTCCGCGCCGCCGTCACGACCGGTGGCGGACTCGCCTCGGGGGCCCCGGCCGCGATCGTCCCGCTGGCCCGACGCGCCCTCCGGCACATGGTCGAGCACCTCATCGTCGACGCCACCCCGAAGAAGCTCGGCGCGAGCCTGGCCAAGCTGCGCGAGGGCGGCGCCCGGCTCAACATCAACCTGCTCGGCGAGGCCGTGCTGGGCGAGGCCGAGTCCGACCGTCGTCTCGAACTGACGCGCGAGCTGCTCGCTCGCGACGACGTCGACTACGTGTCGGTCAAGGCCAGCGCCGTCGCCAGCCAGATCGCGCTCTGGGCGTTCGAGGAGACGAGCGACCGCCTCGTCGAGCGACTGCTGCCGCTGTACCGCCTGGCGAAGTCCGCCACGTCGACGAAGTTCATCAACCTCGACATGGAGGAGTACCACGATCTCGACCTGACGATCGACGTCTTCACGCGCATCCTCGATCGCCCCGAGTTCCTGACCCTCGAGGCCGGGATCGTGCTGCAGGCCTACCTGCCCGACGCCTTCGGCGCACTGCAGCTGCTCAGCGAGTGGTCGCGCGCGCGAGTCAACCGCGGTGGCGCGCCGATCAAGATCCGCATCGTCAAGGGCGCCAACCTCGCGATGGAACGGGTGGATGCCACGGTCCACGGCTGGCCGCTGGCGACCTGGTCGTCGAAGGTCGAGACCGACACCAACTACAAGCGCATGGTCCGCTTCGCGCTCACGCCCGACAACATCGCCGTCGTCAAGATCGGCGTCGCGGGGCACAACCTCTTCGACATCGCCTACGCCTGGAACCTGGCCAAGAAGTACAAGATCACGACGCGGGTCGACTTCGAGATGCTGCTCGGAATGGCGACGGCACAGGCCCGAGCGGTGAGCAAGGAGGTCGGCGGGCTGCTCCTCTACACGCCGGTCGTGCATCCCCGGGAGTTCGATTCGGCCATCAGCTATCTGGTGCGGCGCCTCGAAGAGAATGCGAGCCCGGAGAACTTCCTGTCGGGCGCCTTCGACCTCGGCACCGACCCGGTCGTCTTCGAGCGCGAGCGCGACCGCTTCCTGGCCAGTCTCGAAGCGCTCGAGTCCGCCGACGCGTCCGGGCTGGACACCCCGCGGCCCCGTCGCACGCAGGACCGCTCGCGAGGGTTCGACCTCGACACCTCGTTCGAGTTCCGGAACGCCCCCGACACCGACCCGTCGCTCGAGGCGAACCGGGCCTGGGCGCGGCAGGTCCTCCGACGCACCGCCACCTCGCGGCTCGGAGTCGACACGATCGACGAGGCCTGGGTCGACGACCGCGGCCGCCTGGAGGAGATCGTGGCAGGCGTCACCGCGGCCGGCGTCACGTGGGGGCGCGAGGACGGCGCCACCCGGGCCGAGCTCCTCGACCTCGTCGGGCAGGCGCTCGCCGCGAACCGCGCCGACCTGATCGAGGTCATGGCCAGCGAGACCGGCAAGACCCTGGCCGAAGGCGACCCGGAGGTCAGCGAGGCCATCGACTTCGCCCACTACTACGCCGAGCAGGCGCGGGCCCTCGACCACGTCGAGGGGGCCGTGCTCGAGTCGCCCCGGCTGACGGTCGTCGCCCCGCCGTGGAACTTCCCGGTCTCGATCCCCGTCGGCGGAATCCTCGGCGCGCTGGCCGTGGGCAGCGGCGTGATCCTCAAACCGGCGCCGCAGGCCCACCGATCCGCGGCCGTCGTCGCCGAGATCCTGTGGAAGGCCGGGGTTCCCCGCTCCCTGCTGGCCCTCGTCGACCTCGACGAAGAGGCGCTCGGGCGCGACCTCATCGCGCATCCCGCCGTCGACCGGGTCGTCCTCACCGGCTCCTACGACACCGCCGCCCTGTTCCGCTCCTGGCGCACCGATCTCCCGCTCAACGCCGAGACCAGCGGCAAGAACGCGATCGTCGTCACGCCCTCCGCCGACCTCGACCTCGCGGTCGCCGACATCGTCGCCAGCGCGTTCGGGCACGCCGGTCAGAAGTGCTCGGCCGCGAGCCTCGTGATCGTCGTCGGCTCGGTCGGGCGCAGCGAGCGGTTCCGGCGCCAACTGATCGACGCGACCTCGAGCATCCGGGTCGGGTATCCCGACGTGGCGACCACCCGCATGGGCCCGCTGATCGACCCACCGACCGGCAAACTGGAGCGCGGCCTCCGCTCGCTGGGTGACGGCGAGAGCTGGTGGCTCAAGCCGGCCCCGCTCGACGAGACCGATGTGCTGTGGTCGCCGGGCATCCGCGACGGCGTGAGGCCGGGCAGCGAGTTCCACCTGACCGAGTACTTCGGGCCGGTGCTCGGCGTCATGCACGCCGAGACGCTCGAGCAGGCGATCGAGTGGCAGAACGCAGTCGACTACGGTCTGACCGCCGGGCTGCATGCGCTCGACGTCCGCGAGGTCTCGCAGTGGCTGGGCTCCGTCCAGGCGGGCAACCTCTACGTCAACCGGACCACGACAGGGGCCGTCGTCCGTCGGCAGCCCTTCGGCGGCTGGAAGCGGTCCACGGTCGGCACCGGCACCAAGGCCGGCGGCCCGAACTACGTCGCGTCGCTCGGCGAGTGGAAGCGCCCGGTGCGCGAGCCCGTGGCGTCGCTCAAGCTCGACGGCGTGGCCGAGTCGACCGTCCGCATCATCGAGGCCACGCGGTCCGTCCTCTCCTTCGCCGAGTTCGACTTCGTCCGGGCCTCCGGCGTGAGCGACCAGCGCGCCTGGGAACAGCTCTTCTCCTCCTCGACCGACGTCTCCGACCTCGGCGTCGAGCGCAACGTGTTCCGCTATCTGCCGCATCCCGTGTTCATCCGGCTGGCGACGAGCGGCAGCATGGCCGACCTCGTGCGCGTCGTCTGCGCGGCCTCTCGAGCCGGAGCGCCGATCGCCATCAGCACCGCCGTTCCCCTGCCGGCCGCTCTCCTCGAACTGGTCCGGGCATCGGGCAGCCCCGTGCGGGTCGACGACATCACCGTCGAGAACGAGGGGCTCTGGCTGGCCCGTGCCGCAGCCGGAGTGCTGCAGGGCGAGATCACGCCGACGCCGGTCGACGACCTCGCGCTCATCGAACGGGCCACGCTCGACAGCGGCCTGATCCAGCTCGGCCTCGACAACACCGTCGCTCTCGACAGGCAGGCGCTGCTCGCCGCCGACCCGCTGACCCGGCTCGACGGGCCCGGGCCGTCCGTCTACCGGGGCCTGCGCATCCGCCTGCTCAGCGATGCCGGCACCGGTTCACGGGCCGCCGTCGCGCTGGCCGAGGCCGTCGGGGGCAGCCCGGACGTCGCGATCCACGCTGGCCAGGTCACCGAGTCGGGGTACCTCGAACTGCTGCCGTTCCTCCACGAGCAGTCGGTGTCGATGACGGCGCACCGCTTCGGCAACCGCGTGGCGGAGTTGAGCGCGCTGCGGGTGTAGCTGCTGCTGCTCCCGTGGCTGCGGGTGCGGGTGCGGGTGCGGGTGCGGGTGTCGAGGTTGTGCGCGCCGCCGCGCAACGTAGGACGGACGCCGCAACCCGCCGCGGCGCGTCTCGTAGTCCGCGCGACGTATGGCCCGCCATGCTCCGACCCCGAGAGACGGGGGATGCGCGACCCCGACCCCTACGCCGGCTGCCGGCTGGCGGTCGGGTGCTCCGCTCGACTCCAGAACACGCCGCTCAGCTCTGAACGTGAGCGGCGTGTTCTGGAGTCGCCCACCCCGAGGCCCGCGGTCGACTCCAGAAGCGACCCGTTCCGCCGAACATGAGCGGCGTGTTCTGGAGTCGCCGCGACGCCGCCGCCGCCGCCCCGAGAACCCGCCCCCGAAACCCCGCCCCCGAGAAACCCGAGAGACGGGGGATGCGCGGCCCCGACCCCTACGCCGGCTGCCGGTTGATCAGCTTCGACAGGACGATCGCACTGCGGGTGTGGTCCACGTTCGGAGCGTTGCGCACCCGCTCCAGGGCACCCTCGAGCGACGGGATGTCGCGCGACCGCATGTGCACGATCGCGTCGGCGCTGCCCGTCACGGTGCCGGCGTCGACGACCTCGGGCACGGTCGACAGGATGCGCTGCAGTTCGGCCGGCGAGACGGTGCCGCGGCAGAACAGCTCGACGTACGCCTCCGTGGCCAGGCCGTCGACGGCGGGATCCACCTGCACCGTGAACCCGCGGATCACTCCGTCGCCGACCATCCGGTCGACGCGCCGCTTGACGGCCGAGGCGCTGAGCCCCACCACGGCGCCGATGTCGCCGTAGCCCGCCCGAGCGTTCTGGCGGAGGAGGTCGATGATGCTGAAGTCCAGATTGTCCACTCGCCGACTTTATGGCATCGAGACCGTTTTGACATATCTTTGCGCTGAAGCAATTCCTGTGCAGGAAAAGTGCGCATCAAGCCGTCGAGATGCGCGGATTCCGTGTCAGGCTTGGTCGTGTGAGCATCGCAACCGACCCCTCGACCACGCCCGCGCCGACTCGTCAGGCCTCCCACCGCACGATCCTGATGTGCAAGCCCGACTTCTTCACGGTGAGCTACCGCATCAACCCGTGGATGAATCCGGAGAATCCCACCGACACCTCCGTCGCCGTCCAGCAGTGGCAGACCCTCTACGACACCTATGTGGGTCTCGGCTTCGACGTGCACCTGATCGACCCCATCGCCGGACTGCCCGACATGGTGTACTCCGCCAACGGCGGCTTCGTCCTCGACGGCAAGGCCTACGGCGCCAACTTCACCTACCCCGAGCGCCAGCCCGAGGGCCCGGCGTACATGGACTGGTTCGCCGCCAACGGCTACGACGTGTCCGTGCCCGTCGAGGTCAACGAGGGCGAGGGGGACTTCCTCCTCGTCGGCGACGTGATCCTCGCCGGCACGGGCTTCCGCACCGACACCACGTCGCACGCCGAGCTTTCGTCGATCTTCGGCCGCGAGGTGATCACGCTGAACCTGATCAACCCGAGCTTCTACCACCTCGACACCGCGATCGCCGTGCTCGACCCGGAGACCACCGACGGCAGCAACAACATCGCCTACCTCGAGAGCGCCTTCGACGAGCCGTCGCTGGCGATCCTGCGTCAGCGCTACCCGGATGCCATCCTCGTCAGCGAAGAGGACGCAGCCATCCTCGGCCTCAACTCCTATTCGGACGGCTACAACGTCGTCATAGCCGCCAAGGCGAAGGGCTTCGAGGCGCAGCTGCGCGAGCGCGGCTACAACCCCATCGGCGTCGACCTCTCCGAGCTGCTGCTCGGCGGCGGCGGCGTCAAGTGCTGCACCCTCGAGCTGCGGCGCTGACGATGGCGCTCTCGACCCACGACGCCACCGACGCGGCCATCGCGGTCGAAGACGAGGCGCTCGCGCACAACTACCACCCGCTGCCCGTCGTCGTGGCGACCGCGGACGGCGCCTGGGTGACCGACGTCGAGGGCACCCGCTACCTGGACTGCCTGGCGGCGTACTCGGCCGTCAACTTCGGGCACGGGCATCCCCGTCTCGTCCAGGCGGCTCGCGACCAGCTCGACCGCGTCACCCTCACCAGCCGGGCGTTCCACAACGACGTCCTGGGGCCGTTCGCGCGCGAGCTCGCCGGCCTGCTCGGCAAAGAGATGGTGCTGCCGATGAACACCGGGGCCGAGGCGGTCGAGTCGGCGATCAAGGTCGCCCGCGCCTGGGGCTACCGGGTGAAGGGCGTGCCGAGCGACCGAGCCAAGATCGTCGTGATGGACGGCAACTTCCACGGTCGTACGACGACGATCATCAGCTTCTCGAACGACCCCGAGGCTCGAGCCGACTTCGGTCCGTACACGCCCGGCTTCGTCTCGGTGCCCTACGGCGACGAGGAGGCACTCGCTGCGGCCATCGACGACGACACCGTCGCCGTGCTGCTCGAGCCCATCCAGGGCGAGGCCGGCGTCGTCGTGCCGCCCGCGTCCTACCTCCCGTTCGTGCGGCGGCTGACCCTCGACCGGAACGTCCTGATGATCGCGGACGAGATCCAGTCCGGTCTCGGCCGCACCGGCGCCACGGTCAGTTGCGACCTCGTCGGCGTCGTGCCCGACCTCTACCTGCTCGGCAAGGCGCTCGGCGGCGGCATCGTGCCGGTCAGCGCGGTCGTCGGCGACCGTGCGGTGCTGGGCGTCCTGCGCCCGGGTGAACACGGCTCCACGTTCGGGGGGAATCCGCTCGCCGCCGCAGTCGGGCTCGAGGTCGTGAGGATGCTCGCGACCGGCGACTTCCAGAAACGCGCCTCGCTGCTCGGGGCTCGCCTCCGCCTGGCTCTCGACGACCTGCAGGCTTCGGGCGCCGGCATCGTGGCCGTCCGAGGCGCCGGCCTCTGGATGGGGATCGACATCGACCCCGCCATCGGCACCGGCCGCGAGGTCTGCGAGGCGCTGATGCGCCGAGGGGTGCTCGCGAAGGACACCCACGGCTCCACCATCCGGCTCGCACCGCCGATCGTGATCACCGAGGCCGAACTCGACGCCCTGGTCGAGCAATTGCGGGCGTCTCTCGTCGAGCTGTCGTCGGGGGCGCTCGAGGTCTGAGCTCCTCGCGTATTAGGTGTTATATGCCTCATGCCTGTAGCATTGGAGGTGCACGCAGGGTGCACTCCTGGCGTGAGGGTTCGCCGGGCGGCGGGTGGTCGAGTACGGTCGGCCACCCGCTTCTGCGTTCGCGCTGCGGCCCGTGCATCCCGCCGTGCTTGTCGAATTCGAGAGCGGTCCGACCAGGGGGCACGAGCGAGAGCGGGGGATGCATCCCGCCGGCTCCTCAGGGCGCCCGGGTGTCGCTCGCCCGAACGACGAAGGGCCCGCCGACTCGGCGGGCCCTTCGGGGGAAGCGTGTAAGGGTGGCTGGACGCGGCATCGATCCGCGGACCTTTCGATTTTCAGTCGAACGCTCTACCAACTGAGCTACCCAGCCATGGCGACCCTGACCGGACTTGAACCGGCGACCTCCGCCGTGACAGGGCGGCGCGCTAACCAACTGCGCTACAGGGCCAAACTTTGTTGCTGTAAAACCTTCGTGACCCAGAATCTGCACCACAAACGCTTGTGACCCCAACGGGATTCGAACCCGTGCTGCCGCCGTGAAAGGGCGGTGTCCTAGGCCACTAAACGATGGGGCCGTGAGAGCTTTGAGGGCGTCACAGCAACCGAGGGATAAGCATACGGACCCAGGACGTGAAAATCAAAATCGGGCCGTTCGCGCCTCTGGCCGGGCGTCCTGTTCTCCCCAGTTGGGGTGACACGAGAGTTCTTCACAAGGTCGCCACTCCGAGCTCATGCACCGGAGGAATCCCCGGTAGAAGTTAGTTTCAACCTGTTCTTGAGACTTTCAACCGAGGGTCTCCGACCGGAACCATCGCCTCAGCCCAGTGTCCACGACCCTTGGGCTGGTCGAGGTGCGTTGCTACTGTTGCTCGTGTTAACAGTGTGACCAGCCATCCGGTCATGCCGTGACGACGATTCGGGATTCGATGACCTTCTTCCTCCGCACCGACCGGACTGCGCCCGCCACGGCGATCGCCTCCGGTGTCTCGCGACGCTCGGAGCGTTCGCCGCGCCCGGCGCGGGTCTCGGCACGTCGCCGGGTCGGGCTCTCCCTCCTCGTCGCAGGCGCCGTCGCGGCAAGCAGCGTCCTGGTCGGGGCTCCCGCTGCCCAGGCCGATCCCACGTACCCGAGCTGGTCCGACGTGCAGAACGCCGTCGCGAACGAGAACGCGAAGGCTGCCGAGGTCTCGAACATCCAGACCCTGATCACGCAGCTGCAGGCCGACGTCACTGCAAAGCAGCAGGAGGCGGACGCCCGCGGCGACGACCTCCAGAAGGCGCAGACCGCCTACGACACGCAGCAGGCCGTCATGGCGAAGCTCCAGGCTCAGGCCGACGACGCCGACAAGGTGGCGAACGCCAGCGAGAACCGGGCGGGCCTCCTCGCCGCGCAGTTGAGCCGGTCGGGCACGTCCACGATCAGCACCGACCTCCTCGCCGACCCGGGCAAGGCCAGCAACCTCCTTTACAAGCTCGGAGCGGCGCAGAAGCTGACCCAGCAGGCGAACGGCATCTACGCCGAGGCCGTTCAGAAGCGCGGGGTCGCCCAGTCGCTCACCGACCAGGCCAAGGTCGCGGCCAGGGCTCTGGCCGATCTCGCCGCCAAGGCGCAGGCGGCCCTCGTCGCAGCCGAGCAGGCCACGACGGCAGCCCAGGCCGCCGTCGACGCGCAGAGCGCCAACGCCGATCGCCTCAACGCGCAGCTGGTCTCCCTGCAGACGCAGACGGTGCTCACCGAGCAGCAGTGGAACGACGGCGTCGTGGCCCGAGCCGCCGCGGCTGCCGCAGCGGCCGCCGCCGCCCAGGCCGCCGCCGCCGCGCAGGCTCGCGCCACCGGCGCCACGGGCGTGGCCAACGCGCAGGGATGGACCCGTCCGGCGGGCGGCTCCATCACCAGCGGGTTCGGTCAGCGCATCGACCCGTACACGCACATCGCGGCGCTGCACGCCGGTACCGACCTCGGCGCCTCCTGCGGCTCGAACATCTACGCGGCGCACTCCGGCACCGTCATCTACGCGGGCCCCTACGGCGGCTACGGCAACTTCGTGCTGCTCGACAACGGCGACAACATCAACACCGGGTACGGCCACATCGTCAACGGCGGAATCCACGTCTCCGTCGGCCAGACCGTCTCGGCCGGCCAGGTCATCGCTCAGGTCGGCTCGACCGGATGGTCGACCGGGTGCCACCTCCACTTCGAGACGCGCGTCGGCGGCGTCGCGCAGAACGCCGTCCCCTTCATGGCCGCCCGAGGAGTGACTCTGTAGTGACGAACCGCACACCCGAAACGATCCTCCTGTGACGCCCCGGCGTCGCACCCTGGGTGTGCTCCTCGTCCTCGCCGTCGCCGCCGGCGTGACCACCGGCACGGTGGCCACCGCCGCTCCCGCGCAGGCGGCCTCCTTCCCCTCGTGGGCCGACGTGCAGGCGGCCAAGTCGTCCGAGGCTGCGACCCAGAAGACGGTCGACCAGCTCAACGCGTCGATCACCGGGCTTCAAGACCAGGCGACGAAGACCGGCACGGCCGCGCTGATCGCCGGTGAGAAGTACTCCGAGGCGGTCACGGCCGAGCAGGCGGCGAAGGCCTCCGTCGACGAGCTGGCCGACGCCACGACCGCCGCGAACCTGAAGGCCAGGCAGTCGCAGCAGGAGGTCGGCCAGCTCGTCGCCCAACTGTCGCGGACGGGCGGCGGCGACCTCACCGTCTCGATGCTCTCCGGCTCGAAGAAGGCCGACGACCTGCTCTACCAGCTCGGCGCGATGAGCCACCTCACCGGCCGGACCACGAGTCTCCTCCGCCAGGCGCGCCAGGACGCGAACGCGGTCTCGTCGCTGCACGATCAGGCGGCCGCGGCGCAGGGCGCGCTCACCCAGAAGACGCAGGCGGCGTCCGCAGCGCTCAAGCAGGCGAACACCCTCGCTTCCGCTTCCGAGAACGCCGTCGCCGCCCAGCAGGCGAACGCCACGCAGCTCTACTCCCAGATCGCCTATCTGAAGGGCACCTCGGCCGACGTCGAGGCCCAGTACTACGCCGGTGTGGCTGCAGCGAAAGACGCCGCGAAGGCTCCGACCGTCAGCACGGCGGGCGGGCGCACCACTCCCGTCGCGGGGGCGGGATCGACGGGCGGCACGGCGAGCAGCGGCGGCGCCGCGACGCCCACCACGTCGTCCGCCCCGGCCCCGGCACCCACGAAGACGACCACCCCGGTCGCCCCGCCGGTGGTCGCCCCGCCCGTCACGAAGCCTCCGGTCACGACGCCGCCCGTCACGACCCCGCCGGTCGTCACGCCGCCCGCGTCGTCGGCTGCGGTGAACACCGCGATCGCGTACGCCAAGGCCCAGGTCGGCAAGCCCTACTCGCTCGGGGCGGCGGGGCCGTCCGCCTACGACTGCTCCGGGCTGATGATGGCGTCGTACTCGGCGGCCGGCGTGGCCATCGGCTCGCACGACGTCCGGGCTCAGTACAACTACCTGAACGCTCGCGGCAAGATCGTCTCGCTGTCCTCGATCAAGGCCGGCGACATCCTCTTCTACTACGATTCCGCGGCCAACAGCATGTACCACGACGCCATGTACCTCGGCGGCGGCCTGATGGTCGAGGCGCCGAAGCCGGGCGTGAACGTCCGAATCACGGCGATCCGCTACACGCAGCTCTACGCGGCGGGGCGACCGGTCGGCTGATCGGCTGAACGCGAGGTCGTGCATCCCGCGCTCTCGCGGCTCCGGACCCGCGAGGCCCGACGCACGGCCCCGGACGCACGAAGGCGGGCACCCGAAGGTGCCCGCCTGCGTGACGAGGTGACGGAGAGGCCTAGTGGCCCTCCTCCTCCAGCTTGGTGAAGCCGGCCTGGACGATGGCCTCGGCCTCGGCCGCGTCACCCCAGCCCTCGGCCTTGACCCACTTGTTGGGCTCGAGGTCTTTGTAGCGCTCGAAGAAGTGCGCGATCTCGGACTTGGTCTGCTCCGAGACGTCGCCGATGTCTTGGATGTGGGCCCAACGAGGGTCTTTCGCGGGGACGACGAGCACCTTGGCGTCGGAGCCGGCCTCGTCTTCCATCTTGAAGACGCCGACGGGGCGGACCGAGACGCCGACGCCCGGGAACACCGGGTACTCGAGCAGCACGAGCGCATCGACGGGGTCGCCGTCGAGGCCGAGCGTGTTCTCGAAGTAGCCGTAGTCGGTGGGGTAGACGAACGAGGTGAAGAGCACGCGGTCGAGGTAGACGCGCCCCGTCTCGTGGTCGACCTCGTACTTGTTGCGGCTCCCCTTGGGGATCTCGACGACGACGTCGTACGCAGTCATAGGTGTGCTCCTTGGTGTGTGGCGCGGATGGGTGCGCTCGTCTGGCGCACAGCTCGATTAACGTTAGCAAGATGCCGCACCGCCCCCGACTCCCTCCGTCCATCGCCGACATCCGGCGCGCGGTCCGCACCGCCCTCGACGACCTCGAAGCGGGGGATGCCCGTCCCGGCTCGACCGCGGACGTCCTGGTCGCTCTCAGCGGCGGCCCCGACTCGCTCGCCCTCGCCGCGGCGCTGGCGTTCGAGGCTCCCCGCGCCGGCGGCGGTCTCCGCGCGGGCGCCGTGATCGTCGACCACGCCCTCCAGCCCGGCTCGGACGAGGTCGCGGCCCGCACCGCCGCGGTCGCGACCGAGCTCGGGCTGGCGCCCGTGCTGGTGCGACGCGTGGAGGTCGGCACGGACGGCGGCCCGGAGGCGGCGGCCCGCGAGGCCCGGTACGCGGCCCTGGGTGCGGCGGCCGACGAGACGGGAGCGCGAGCGGTGCTTCTCGGCCACACCGCCGACGACCAGGCGGAGACCGTGCTGCTGGGGCTCGCCCGAGGGAGCGGACCGACGAGCCTCAAGGGGATGGATGCCCGGAGCGGGGTCTACCGAAGGCCCCTGCTGGGCATCCGCCGCTCCACGACCCACGCCTTCTGCGCCGACGCCGGGCTGACCCCGTGGGCCGACCCGCAGAACTCCGACCCCGCGTTCGCCCGGGTGCGGGTCCGCGAGACCGTGCTGCCGATGCTCGAGCGGGAGCTCGGGCCCGGGATCGTCGAGGCCCTGGTCCGGACCGCCGACCAACTCCGGGAGGACGACGCGGCGCTCGATCTTTTTGCCGACGAGCAGGCCGAGGAGCTCGCCGACCACGCCGAAGCCGGCATCTCGCTCGACGTCGGAGGGCTCGCGGCGAACCCTGCGGCACTGCGTCAGCGCCTCATCCGCTTGGCGGTCGAGAGCGAGTTCGCCGTCACCCTCACGCGCTCGCAGACGCTCGAGGTCGCGCGGCTCGTGACCGACTGGCACGGGCAGGGGGCCGTGTCGCTGCCGGGCATTACAGTGGTCAGGCGCGCCGGGGTCATCCACTTCGAAGCCACCCCCACTCACTGATCCCGCCACCCCCGAGGAGCCACCAGTCATGGAAACCAGCGACATCGAGGGCGACCTCAGTTCCGTTCTCTACACGGAAGACGAGATCCTCGCGAAGATCGCGTCCGTGGCCCGCCAGGTCGAGATCGACTACGCCGGGAAGGATCCCCTGCTGGTCGGAGTGCTGAAGGGCGCCGTCATGGTGATGGCCGACTTCGCCCGCGAGCTGCGGATCCCCGCGACGATGGACTGGATGGCGGTCTCGTCGTACGGGTCGGGCACGAAGACCTCGGGCGTGGTGCGCATCCTCAAAGACCTGGACGCCGACCTCCACGGTCGCGACGTCATCATCGTCGAGGACATCATCGACTCCGGTCTCACGCTCTCCTGGCTGCTCGACAACTTGAAGGGCCGCGGGGCCTCCTCCGTCGAGATCTTCGCCCTGCTGCGTAAACCCGAGGCCGCGACGGTCCACGTCGACGTCAAGTACGCCGGTTTCGAGATCCCCAACGAGTTCGTCGTCGGCTACGGTCTCGACTTCGACGAGCGGTACCGGAACCTCCGCGCGATCGGCATCCTCGCTCCGCACGTCTACGCGTAGGCCGAGGCCCGGAGGGGCGGCGGAGACGGGCCGGGGCGGCTCATAGGTCGCGTCGGTTCGGCCCACGGCGAACACCCACCGGACTGCTAGGCAGGGCGAGGTAACCTACCCATCACGTTCTTCCTGCAGAAAGGTATCGGGCTACTCCCGGATCTCTATGGACTTCAAGCGCATCCTCCGCGGCCCGATCCTCTACGTGATCATCGCGCTCATCGCCATCGCCGTGGGCTGGAGCCTCATCTCGTCCGGTGGCACCCAGACCGTCACCACCGAGAACGGCCTCAAGGCGCTCTCCAGCGACAAGGTCGCCTCGGCCACCATCTACTCGAACGAGCAGCGGGTCGACCTCGTGCTCAAGTCGGGCACGACCGAGCAGTTCTCCTACGCGACCGACCGCGGCCCCGACATCGTCAAGGCCGTCAGCGACGCGAACCTCACCAAGGGCTACGACGACAAGGTCACCCAGTCGAACTGGTTCTTGTCGCTCCTCGGCGTCCTCGTGCCCTTCATCATCATCGGCGCCCTGTTCTGGTTCCTGCTGTCGAGCATGCAGGGCGGCGGCAGCAAGGTCATGCAGTTCGGCAAGTCCCGCGCGAAGCTGAACAACAAGGAGACCCCGCAGGTCTCGTTCACCGACGTGGCCGGCGCCGACGAGGCGATCGAAGAGCTCGAAGAGATCAAGGACTTCCTGAAAGAGCCCGCGAAGTTCCAGGCCGTCGGCGCCCGGATCCCGAAGGGCGTCCTGCTCTACGGCCCTCCCGGCACCGGTAAGACCCTTCTCGCCCGCGCTGTCGCCGGCGAGGCCGGAGTCCCGTTCTTCTCGATCTCCGGTTCGGATTTCGTCGAGATGTTCGTCGGCGTCGGTGCGAGCCGCGTCCGCGACCTGTTCGAGCAGGCCAAGCAGAACTCCCCGGCCATCATCTTCATCGACGAGATCGACGCCGTCGGCCGCCACCGCGGTGCCGGCATCGGCGGCGGTAACGACGAGCGCGAGCAGACCCTCAACCAGCTCCTGGTCGAGATGGACGGCTTCGACGTCAAGACCAACGTCATCCTCATCGCCGCGACGAACCGTCCCGACGTCCTCGACCCCGCTCTTCTCCGCCCGGGTCGCTTCGACCGCCAGATCGGCGTCGACGCTCCCGGCCTCCAGGGTCGCAAGCAGATCCTCGAGGTCCACGGCAAGGGCAAACCGCTCTCCGCCAGCGTCAACCTCGAGGTCCTGGCCCGCAAGACGCCCGGCTTCACCGGTGCCGACCTGGCCAACGTCCTCAACGAGGCCGCGCTGCTGACCGCTCGCTCCAACGCGCAGCTGATCGACAACCGCGCCCTCGACGAGGCGGTCGACCGCGTCATGGCCGGCCCGCAGCGCCGCAGCCGCGTGATGAAGGACAGCGAGAAGCTCATCACCGCGTACCACGAGGGCGGTCACGCTCTGGCCGCGGCGGCGATGCGTCACACCGACCCGGTCACGAAGATCACGATCCTTCCCCGCGGTCGCGCCCTCGGTTACACGATGGTGCTCCCGCTCGAAGACAAGTACTCCGTCACCCGCAACGAGCTGCTCGACCAGCTGACCTATGCCATGGGCGGCCGCGTCGCGGAGGAGATCGTCTTCCACGATCCGACCACCGGTGCCTCGAACGACATCGAGAAGGCCACCTCCACGGCCCGCAAGATGGTCACCGAGTACGGCATGAGCACCAAGGTCGGCTCGGTCAAGCTCGGCCAGTCGGGCGAGGCCTTCATGGGCCGCGACTCCGGCCAGCGCGACTACTCGGAGACGATCGCCGAGACCGTCGACGCCGAGACGCGTCTGCTGCTCGAGCAGGCTCACGACGAGGCGTGGCAGGTCATCAACGACAACCGCGACATCCTCGACCACCTCGCGACGCTCCTCCTCGAGAAGGAGACGCTCGACCACGACGAGCTCGCCGAGATCTTCAAGGACGTCAAGAAGCTCCCCGAGCGCCCCGAGTGGCTCTCGAGCTCGAAGCGTCCGTCGTCCGACCTCCCGGCCGTGAAGATCCCGAGCCGCATCCCGGTCGACGCCGGGTCCGTCGACGGAGGCGTCGACTCCGAGCCCAGCGCCAAGCTGCCGATCCGGAAGCGCCCGCCGCGCACCACCCCCGGCATCGCTCCCGCCTAGGCCGTGACCGACGAGTCCCTGGGAGCCCCTTCCCGGAGCGCGCACCGCGCCGCCGCCGAACCCACGTCGCACGACCTCGAACCCGAGGTCGAGCAGACGTGGGTTCGCCCGCGCGCGGGGCGCCGTCGGCAGCCCGACGTGACGCCGGTCGAATACGCGCCCGTGCCGCGCCGTGAGCCGTCGCCGGCGGCTACCGTGGCGGAGTCCGACGACGCGTCCTCCGTCGAACACGACGACGCCGACTCGACGGACACCGCCGTGTGGGGCGAGGCGATGACAGCGCCCCGCGCCGCCTCGACCGCGGTCTCGCACGCCGGCGATTCGGGAGCACCGCGCCTCACCGGGCGCCGGGCCAGCCCGGTCGTCGATCCCGAGGCGGAGGCGGCCGAGCGGCGGGCTGCCGAGCGCCTGGCTGCCGAGCGCCTGGCCGCCGAGCGCCTGGCCGCCGACCGAGCGGCCGTCGCCGCGCAGGGCGAGGCGATTCGCCGCGCCGCAGAGCACCGCCGCGAGTCCGAGGCGGTCCGTCCGCGGGCCGCACTGTCGGGGCCCACGCAGCACGTCACGCCGCCTGCGGCGCCGGAAGGAGCCCCGACCGACGGGCTCCCCTCGCGGCGTCGGCTCATCGCGGGCGGGGTTTACGAGCGGCCGCTGACCGAGGCGGGGCCGTCGGGCGCCGAGCCCGGGCATCCCACGGACCCTCCGGGCCAGGCACCCGACGAACTCGCGACGCGCGCGATCCAGGTGGTGCGCGAAGCGGGCCCCGGTCCGACCGCGGCCGAGATCGAGAACCCCCAGGCGCACCCGTACCGCCCCGAGCGCACGCTCGTCATGGGCATCCTCAACGTCACGCTCGACTCGTTCAGCGACGGCGGTCGCTACTCGCGCTTCGACGACGCGCTGGCCCACGCCCGCTCGATGGTGGCCGACGGCGCCGACATCATCGACATCGGCGGCGAGTCCACGCGCCCCGGCGCCCCTCGAGTCGAGGTGCACGAGGAGCAGCGTCGGGTGGTCCCGGTGATCCGCGAGCTGGTCTCGATGGGCATCCGCGTCAGCATCGACACGATGAACGCCGCCACCGCCTACGCCGCCGTCGAGGCCGGGGCGGACATCATCAACGACGTCTCCGGCGGTCTGGCCGACGAGAACATGAAGATCGTCGCCCGCGACACCGACAAGACGTTCATCGCCATGCACTGGCGCGGGCACTCGACGGTGATGGAGCGCAATGCGAACTACGCCGACGTCGTGGGCGAAGTGCGGTCCGAGCTGTTCCAGCGCGTCGCCGAACTCGTCGTGCACGGCGTCAACCCCGACCGTCTGGTGATCGACCCGGGTCTCGGCTTCGCGAAGAGGGCCGAGCACAACTGGGAGCTGCTCGGGCATCTCGACGCCTTCGCCGAGCTGGGCCTGCCGATCCTCGTGGCCGCCTCGCGCAAACGCTTCCTCGGCGCGCTGCTCCCCGACGACGCCGGAGTCCTCGAACGCGACCCGGCCACCGCCGTCATCAGTGCTCTGAGCGCCCAGGCCGGCGCCTGGGGCGTCCGAGTCCACGACGTCGCCGGCACACGTGCCGCGCTCGACGTGCAACAGGCCTGGCAGAAGGGATCCCGCTAGTGGTCGATCGTCTCCGTCTCACCGGTGTGAGGGCGAAGGGCTACCACGGCGTCTTCGACTACGAGCGCGCCCAGGGGCAGCTCTTCGTCGTCGACGTCGTGGTCGAGATCGACGCCCGGGCCTCGGCGGCCTCGAGCGATCTCGACGCGACCGTCCACTACGGGGTGCTGGCCGAGGAGATCGTGCACGACATCGAGCACGATCCGGTCGACCTGATCGAGACCCTGGCCGAGCGCATCGCGGCCTCCGTCCTCTCGCATCCCGCCGCCATCCGCACCAGTGTCACCGTGCACAAGCCCGAGGCGCCGATCGCCGTGCCGTTCGGCGACGTGTCGATCACCATCGAGCGAGACCGTTCGTGAGCGGACCAGTGCGCGACGAGGACGGCGCACCCGTGCGCGCCGTCGTCGCCCTCGGCGCCAACCTCGGCGACCGCGAGGCGACCCTGCGCGCGGCGATCGGCGACCTCGCCGGGGTCGCCGGGGTCAGCATCCTCGCCGCCTCGGTTCCGATCGCGTCGGTCGCCGTCACCCTCGACGGCCTCGACGAGTCCAAGCCCGAATACCTGAACGGCGTGGCGCTGCTCGAGACGACCCTGGGCGCCGAAGCGCTGCTCGACGAGTTGAACCGCATCGAGGACGCCCACGGCCGCGTCCGCGAGGAGCGCTGGGGCGACCGCACCCTCGACCTCGACCTGATCGTGCACGGCGACACCGTGAGCGACACCGAGCGCCTGATCCTGCCGCACCCCCGGGCTGCCGAGCGCACGTTCGTGCTGGAGCCCTGGCTCGAAGTCGACCCGGAGGCGACCCTCGCCGGCGCCCGCGTGGCCGATCTGCTGGCGGCGCTCCGGTCCTCCGAGGCGCGGCGATGAAGCGGACCCGCCCGTCGACCATCGTCAGCATCGCCGTCGTCGCGCTCGTGGCCGGCTTCGCCTTCGACGCGGTGCTGGCGTCGCACCAACGCCCCACGGCCATCCCCCCGCTCGCCCTGGGCCTCGTGCTCTTCGCCATCGCGGCCATCGTGCTCTCGCTGGCGGTGCCGGTCTACCGCGTCGCACACGGGCGCACCCACGAGCCGATCGACGCCTACTACGCCACCCGAGTGGTCCTGATGGCCAAGGCCTGCAGCATCGCCGGGGTGCTCTTCGGCGGAGTCTTCGGCGGCCTCATCGCCTACATGGCGAGCCGAGGGGTGGGCGTCCCCGTCACCTCGCTCGTGCCGACCCTCGTCGGGACGATCGGCGGGGCGGTGCTGCTCGCGGCGGGTCTCGTCGCGGAGTACATGTGTACAGTTCCTCCGAGCGACGACGACCGTCGCAACGGTGACACGCAGCGCATCTGAACCACCGGGCCGCAGCCGACCACCGCGCCCACGACCACTGCGCATCCGACTGGAGTTCCCCGTGACCGACCGACTCGACCTGCCGGACGCCTCGTGGACCCGCGTGTCGCCGAAGTACAAGTGGCCCGAGATGGGCTCGTACCTGCTGAGCGGCCTCGTCGTCGCCGCACTCTCGGCCTTCACCTGGTTCAGCGGCCAGTGGTGGGGCTTCGCGATCACCGCGGCGATCCTCGTGATCACCGGATTCGTGGTCGGCTTCACGCCGCGCCGCGTCCGCGCGATCGGCTACCAACTGCGCGAGGACGACCTGCTCGTCCGGCGCGGCATCCTCTTCCTCCGCTTCGTGGCCGTGCCGTACGGCCGCATGCAGCTCATCGACGTCAACCGGGGGCCGATCGTCCGGGCGCTCGGCTTGAGCGACCTCAAGTTCGTCACGGCGGCCGCGAGCTCGGCGGTCACGATCCCCGGGGTCCCCGTCGACGACGCCGAGCGCCTCCGCGACCGCCTGGTCGAGCTGGCCGAGTCGAGGCGGGCGGGGCTGTGAGCCACCCCTCGCTCGCCCGGGGTCCGGCGGTCGTCCTGACCGACGGCGAGTGGCACCGCCTCCACCCCGCCACCCCCCTGCTCCGCGGCGGCATCGTGCTCGTCGCGATCCTCTTCTTCGTGCTCAACACGGAGAAGGACAACCTGCTGCAGCTCTTCCTGCCGGCACCCGGCGGCGGGCGAGGCGACGGCGGCGGACGAGGCGACTCCGACGCGGGGGATCCCGTCGCCTACGTCGTCGGCCACGGCTTCATCGGTCTCGCCCTGGCCGGCATCGCGCTCCTGATCCTGATCCTGCTCGCGATCTTCTACGCGTCCTGGCGCATGAACACCTTCCGCGTCACCGACGAGACGGTCGAGGTGCGCAGCGGCATCGTGTTCCGCAGCAACCGCCGGGCTCGGCTCGACCGGATCCAGGGCATCAACATCCAGCGCTCCCTCTTCGCCCGGGTCTTCGGCGCCGCCAAGCTCGAGATCAACCAGGCCGGTCACGATGCCAACGTGCCGCTGGCCTACCTGGGCTCCGCCGCCGCCGAAGACGTGCGCCGCGAGATCCTGCGCCGGGCGAGCGGGGCGCGCGAGTCGGCCCCCGAGCGGCCCGGAGGAGCGGGCGGCGTCGGCCTCGTCGAGCAGCGCCTGCACGAGTTCCTCGCCGCGCCGTTGGGGGAGGGGCAGGTCGCGCCGCACTCGGTCGTGACCATGCGGCTCGGGCGTCTGATCGGGTCGGCGCTGCTCTCCGGCTTCACCCTCTTCCTCGCCGCGGTCGTGGCCGCCGTCGTCATCAGCATCGCGACGACCGGGCAGTACTTCCTGCTCATCGTCTTCTTCCCCACGCTGCTCGGCTCGTTCAGCTTCTACTCGCGCCGCGTCGTCAAATCGCTCCGCTACAGCATCGCCGCCACTCCCGACGGCATCCGCGTCGGCTGGGGCCTCCTCGCCACCAGCAACGAGACGCTGCCCCCGGGCCGCATCCACTCGATCCGCCTCAGCCAGCCGCTGCTCTGGCGTCCATTCGGCTGGTGGGAGGTCAAGATCAACCGCGCCTCGCACTCCTCCACCAAGGGCGCCGACGGCCAGGCGAACACGACGATCCTCCCGGTCGGCAGCGCCCTCGACGTGAGCCGGGTCCTCGGGCTGATCCTGCCCGAACTCGTGGGGCTGCCGGCGGTCGACGCCGCACTCGCGACCTCGCCGCGGCGTGCATCCCCCGTTCCGGTCTCTCTCGAGAAGGGCGAGACGGGGGATGCCCGGGCCCTCGCCGCCGAGAAACCCGAACGGGCCGTTGCCGAGTCCCGCACCGCGCTCTCGCTGATCGAGGCGGGGATGACCTCGAGTGGAGGCGACGGCGGCTTCACCACGTCACCCCGGCGTGCGCAGTGGATCCGCTGGTTCTCGTGGCGGCGCAACGGCTTTCGCACCGCCCCCGGCTCGATCCTCCTGCGCAAGGGCGCCATCTGGCGGCAGCTGGTCGTCGTGCCCCTGCCGCGGGTTCAGAGCGTGAGCATCCGCCAGGGCCCTCTGCTTCGTCGTCTGCGCCTCGCCGCGATCGACCTCCACACGGTGCAGGGGCCGATCACGGCCCAGATCGGGGCCCTCGACGCGGGGGATGCCCGGGTCTTCTTCGAGTCCGCCTCCCACGACGCCGTCGTGGCGGCTCGAGCGGATCGCACGCACCGGTGGTTCGACCAGCAGGCGGCCGGCCTTCCGTGGGCGCCCCCGACGTCCGATCAGCGCCTCCCCGACCCCTCCCGAGAGGAGCACCCATGACCACCGGTTCTCGGCCCACCGGCTCCCGACCCAGCGGCCGTCTCGGCGTCGGCATCGTCGGCGCCGGCCACGTCGGTCCGATCCTCGGTGCGGCCCTCGCTGCCGCCGGCCACGCCATCGTCGGCATCTCCGCCGTCTCCGACCGCTCCCGCGACCGCGCCGACGCGATCCTGCCGGGTGCGCCGATCCTGACCGTCCAGGAGATCGTCGAACGCAGCGAGCTCGTGCTCCTGGCCGTGCCCGACGACCAGCTCGAAGACCTCGTCGCGGGTCTGGCGGCGACGAAGGCGTGGCAGCCCGGGCAGCTCGTGGTGCACACCTCGCCCGTGCACGGCCTCGGGGTACTCGACCCGGCGCGGGCCGCGGGCGGCATCCCCCTGGCCATCCACCCGGCGCTCACGTTCACCGGGACGACCATCGACCTCGTGCGACTCCGCGACTCGTACTGCGCAGTCACCGCGCCCGGCCCGGTGCTGCCGATCGGCCAGGCGCTCGTCGTCGAGATGGGGGCCGAGCCGATCGTCGTCGACGACGCCGACCGGGTGCGCTACGCCGAGGCCGTCGAGACGGCCACCACCTTCTCGTCCGCCATCGTGAGCCAGTCGGTCGGGATCCTGCGTGAACTGGGCGTCCCCGACCCAGGACGCGTCATCGCCCCGCTCGTGCGGAGCGCGATGGACCGGGCGTTGGGCGTCGCCGACACGTCCGTCGGCCCCGGTACCATCGAGGTGGCCTCGTTCGACGACGACGTCCCCCCGCTCTGATCGTCTCCTGTCGACGACCCGCGCCCCCTTCCGATCCACCCTCCCGTCTGGAGACCCCGTGACCGACACCACCGCCCCTCAGCACGAGCCCGCCGGCGGCGAACCGACCGCCGACGAGGTCAGCGAGCAGAAGGCGGTCCGGCTGGCCAAGCGCGAGCGGCTGATCGAGTCGGGCGCCGGCGCCTACCCGGTCGCGGTTCCGATCACCACGACGATCCCGGCCGTCCGCGCGAAGTACGAGGGTCTCGAGATCGACACCGCCTCCGGCGACGTGGTCGGTCTCGCCGGTCGCGTGGTGCACGCTCGCAACACGGGCAAGCTCTGCTTCGCCTCCCTCCAGGCCGGCGACGGCGAGCGGATTCAGGCCATGGTGTCGCTGGCCGAGGTCGGCGACGAGTCCCTCGCCCTCTGGAAGGAGCTGGTCGACCTCGGCGACCACGTCTTCGTCTCCGGCGAGGTCATCTCGTCGCGCCGTGGCGAGCTCTCCGTGCTGGTCAAGGAGTGGACCATCGCGTCCAAGGCGATCCTCCCGCTGCCGAACCTCCACACCGAGCTCAGCGAAGAGACCCGGGTCCGCAACCGCTACCTCGACCTGATCGTGCGCGAGCAGGCCCGTCAGACGGTCAAGGCCCGCGCGACCGTCATGAAGTCGCTCCGCTCGACCTTCGACTCGCACGACTTCCTCGAGGTCGAGACGCCGATGCTGCAGACGATCCACGGCGGCGCTTCCGCCCGTCCATTCGTCACGCACTCGAACGCGTTCGACACCGAGCTGTTCCTCCGCATCGCCCCCGAGCTGTACCTCAAGCGCGCAGCGGTCGGCGGCATCGAGCGCGTCTTCGAGATCAACCGCAACTTCCGCAACGAGGGCGCCGACTCGACGCACTCGCCGGAGTTCGCCATGGTCGAGGCGTACCAGGCGTACGGCGACTACAACCAGATCGCCGCTCTGACGCAGGAGATGATCCAGAACGCCGCCCTGGCCGTCGCCGGATCGCACACGGTCACCTGGGCCGACGGCACCGAGTTCGACCTCGGTGGCGACTGGAACCGCATCACGATGTACGAGTCGCTCTCCGAGGCCTCCGGCACCGTCGTCACGCCCGAGACGTCGATCGACGACCTGCGGGCGATGGCCGAGGCCGTCGACCTCGTCGTGCCTCAAGACACACACGGCAAACTGGTCGAAGAGCTCTGGGAGCACTACGTACAGCACACGCTCGTCCAGCCGACGTTCGTCATGGACTTCCCGGTCGACACGAGTCCGCTGGTCCGCGCCCACCGGTCGAAGCCCGGCCTCGTCGAGAAGTGGGACCTCTACATCCGCGGCTTCGAGACGGCCACCGGCTACTCCGAGCTCGTCGACCCGGTCGTGCAGCGCGAACGGTTCGTCGAGCAGGCGCTCCTCGGCGCGCGCGGCGACGTCGAGGCCATGCGTCTCGACGAGGACTTCCTCCGGGCCCTCGAGTTCGGCATGCCGCCGACCGGCGGCATGGGAATGGGCGTCGATCGCCTGCTCATGGTCATCACGGGGCTCGGCATCCGCGAGACGATCCTCTTCCCGCTGGTGAAGTGACTTCGCTCCACCCAGCTTTCTGACTTACGATTGGGCTCGTGCCTCATTCCGTCCTCGGCGGCATCGTCTTCGCCGTCACCCCGACCATCCTCGTCGGCCTGCTCTTCTGGTACGCCATGCGGGCGATCATCCGATCCGACCGCACCGAGCGCAAGGTCTACAACGAGATCGAGATCGAAGAGCGCGCCAAAGCCGAAGCGGAAGAGCGACTTCGCGCGTCGTGACGGCGGCGGGTTCGACCCGCGCCCTGTGAAGAGAACGCCCCGTGCATCCCACGGGGTGTTCTGTTTTTCGTGCCCTCGTGATGTCAGCCTCGTGTACCCCGTTTTGTGCCCCGAGCACGGCTGGCGGATGGCTTCCGTTCACGCGCCCGTAACCCTGGGCGTCCCCCTGTGTGTGCCGTACCCCGCCGACTTCGCTTAGAACACAGGCAACGGGCTGGGAGTGCGTACCCCGAAGAGCCCATACGAGCGCATACACCCGATCGAGACTCGGTGTCAAAGTTCCGTACCCCGCGTACCCCATTCACTGGTCGGATCTGAGAACGGACCCTGAGATACCTTGAGAAGACCCTGAATGGTTTTGGGGAGGGGGTCGGACACCGCTTGACTCGTAATGCGACGAAAGCCCGACCGGTCACAACCGGCAGCAGACGTCGCCACAACGTCTCGTAACGGGATAGGGAGAAGAAGAGCATGTCGATCGCACTGGACAAGAAGGCCCCGACCGCCAAGGCCGAAGCCGCGAAGGTCAGCAAGACGAGCACGAGCGCCACGAGCGCCCCCGTCACCACGAACACCGCCGACGACGAGGTCGAGGTCGAGGTTCTCGGACAGGTCCGCGGGGCCTCCACCGACCAGGTCGGCGACTACCTGCGTCACATCGGCCGCATGCCCCTCCTCGACGCCGCCGAGGAGACCGAGATCGCCCGCCGCATCGAGGTCGGACTGTTCGCCGACGAGAAGCTGCGCCTCATGCAGCAGGCCGGCAAGGTCTCGGCCGCCGACACCCGCGACTACAAGTGGCTCATCCACGACGGCGAGCGCGCGAAGGACCGCATGATCACCGCGAACCTCCGCCTCGTCGTGTCGATCGCCAAGCGCTACACCCAGCGCGGGCTCCCCTTCATGGACGTCATCCAGGAGGGCAACCTGGGCCTCGTCCGCGCGGTCGAGAAGTTCGACTACACGCAGGGCTACAAGTTCTCGACCTACGCCACCTGGTGGATCCGCCAGGCCATCGCCCGCGGCCTCGCCGACAAGGCGCGCGCCATCCGCATCCCGGTGCACACCGTCGAGCGCATCAACCGCATCTCCCGCGCCGAGCGCGACCTCACGGTCGACCTGGGCCGCGCCCCGACCGTCGACGAGGTGGCCGCCGAGGTCGCGATGGAGGTCGCCGACCTGGTCGACCTCAAGTCGCGCTCCCACGAGCCGGTGTCGATCCACACCGTCGTCGGCGACGCGGAGGACAGCGAGCTGGGCGACTTCATCGAAGACGAGGAGACCCCGTCGCCGACCGAGGCCACCGAGAGCTCGATGCTCAACCGCGACATCCACTCGCTCGTCGAGGCGCTGCCCGAAGACGAGGCCCGCGTGATCCGCATGCGCTTCGGCCTCGACGACGACCAGCCGATGACCCTCGACGAGATCTCCAAGCGCGTCCACTCCTCGCGCCAGGCCGTCTCGCGCGTCGAGTCGCGTGCGCGTCTGCGCATGTTCGCCAAGGCCGTCTCGCAGGACCTGCAGCTGTACCTGCAGTAGGTCCTTCTCTGCTTGCCGCACGTCGCGCTCTGCGCGGACGTGCACGTCCTCTCCCTCGGGCCCCGTCGCACTTCATGCGGCGGGGCCTTCCCCTTTGCTCGGGCGCCTCGCGTGTCTTTCTCATGCCCCGGCCTCTTCTCCGCGAGCCCGGCTCCTCCGGCCGGTGTCTGAGCACCGAGTGGGCGGAATCGGCCGCGCGTGGCAGTTCAGCCGGCCGAATTCGCCCTTTCGGCTGCGCAGTGCCGCGCGCGATGAGTTCTCCACAGGACGCGAGACCAGGGGAATCGTCCACGGATGCCATTGATCGCATGCGCACGCACCGCATCTCGGCGAGGCTCGTGGCATGAGTCCTCGTCCTCTTCCTGAACCCCTCTGCCTCGGCCCTTTCCTCGTTTGCGACGCACTGACCATGGGTGTTACCCAGCGGCGTATCCGAGCTCGCGATCTCGATCCCGTCCACCATGGGCTTCGGGCGCCTGCACCTCCGTCGTCACTCATCGAGCGGTGCGAAGCGTACGCTCCCCTGCTCCGCGACCAGCAGGTGTTCAGCCACACGACGGCCGCCGCACTGTGGGGCCTGCCCCTGCCTCCAGGGCACGCCACTTCGCCCCTTCACGTGAACGGTTCGGGCAGCGGTCGCCCACGGCGGCCGGGCGTGATCGGCCACCGTGCTGCTGTCGCGGACGTTGCGTTCGTGCACGGGCTGCCGGTCGTCGGGCCGCTCGCGGCATGGGTGCAGTGCGGTGCGCTCCTCGGGCTCGACGAGCTCGTGGCCGTGGGCGACGCCCTCGCCGGGCGCTGGTCGCCCTGGCCCGCCGCCCGCGAGCAGCCGGTCGACGAGCTGGCTCACGTCGTGCAGGGCTGGGGCAGTCGACGCGGGGCGGGGCGACTGCGCGAAGCACTCGGCCTCGTGCGCGCGAACGTGTGGTCGCCGAAAGAGACCGAGCTCCGGCTCGTCATCGTGCGGGGCGGCCTGCCCGAACCGCCCTGGCTGAATCGACAGGCGGGGGATGCCCGGGGCACCCTCTTGGGCACACCCGACCTCGCCTACCCCGAGGCTCTCGTCGCGATCGAGTACGAAGGCGACGGGCACCGCACCGACCGGCGGCAGTGGAGACGCGACCTGGCGAAGTACGAGCGGTTCGCGGACGCGGGCTGGCGTGTGATCAGGGTGACGGACGACGACCTGGCCGAGCCGTGCATCCTCCTGTCTCGCCTCGAGGCTCTGCTGAGGTCGCGGGCGCCCGGGGGCAGGTCGACGTAAGGAGGCGGGCTTACGGCGTCGCAACAGCCGGAATGGTCCCCTTGTCAGGTGGCATGAGCCACCCGACGAAAGGAACCGACATGCTGTCGCTCACGACCCTCCTCCGCAAGAACCTCGCCGTCGCCGCGCTGGGGGTGGCGGCGGTCGGAGGCATCGGCTTCGGGGCGGGTGCGATCATCGGCGTGGCTCAGGGCAGCCCGAGCGGGAGCAGCCCGAGCGGCGACGGCCTGAGCGAAGGCAGCCCGAGCGAGGGCGCAGCGGGTGGCAGCGGCGCGGGCGGCTCGAGCCGGCTCGGCGACTCACGGCTCGCCGAGGAGACGCCCGGTTCCGGCTCGCGCTCGGACTCGGGCTCCGGCTCCGGCTCCGGCTCGGGCTCGGGCTCCGCATCCGAGTCCGGCGGAGCACCGATCCGCAACGACCAGGCCACCCAGGAGGAGTTCGAGAAGCAGTTCGAGGGGCGGGACAGTACCAAGGCGAAGAGTATCGACGAGCTCACACCCGCCGAGCGGAAAGAGCTCGGGCTCGACTGACCGCCGCGCCTACGCCGGCACAACGACGCGGGCGAACCTCGTCAGTGCCCCGCCGGCGCGCCCCCCGCCGGCACGATGCCGGGGCGAACCCCGTCAGTGCCCGCGCACGAAACGGGCGCGGACCTCCGGCGGCACCAGCTCGAGCAGTTGGTCCTCGCGCAGGGGCAGGTCCATGAGGCTCAGTTTGAGGCGCCCCTTGCGACCGTGGCGGCCGGCGTCGAGTCGCACGACCACGCCGGCGTCGCGCCGCAGCTTGACCTTCACGACCGTGCCCTCGCTCACGTCGAACACGACCCGGCCGTCGAGCTCGAGAGCGGCCGAGCGGGTGCCCGCGCCGATCGTGAACTTCAGGCGCTCGTCGGGGCCGAGCACGACCGAGCGGTCGATGCCGTTCATCGGGGCGACCGGCGTCACCACGACGGCGGCCACGGCGGGGCTGAGGATGGGCCCGCCCGCGGCGTAGTTGTAGGCCGTCGACCCGGCGGGGGTCGAGGCAACCACCGCGTCGGCCTTGAAGAAGCCGTAGGGCGTGCCGTCGACGGCCAGGTCGGCCGTCACGACGCCCGAGCCCGGGCGCCGCGTGATCGAGAGGTCGTTGAAGGCCAGGAACGAGCTCTCGAAACCGGTCGACGACACCGAGACCTCGATGGCGTGGTGGGGCTCGAGCGAGTAGTCGCCCGTCGCCAGGCCGAGCAGGGCATCCTTCAATTCCGACGGCTCGATCTCGACCAGGAAGCCGACGTTGCCGTAGTTGACGCCCAGCACCGGCACCGGTCGCGGCGCCATGAGCCGCATCGCGCCAAGCATCGTGCCGTCGCCGCCCAGGGAGATCACGGCGTCGACCCGGGAGACGAACTCCTCCTCCTCGACGAGCTCGATGCCCTCGCCCACCCGGGGGCCGTCGTCGACGAGCGCTACCAGCACGGTCTGCGAGTCGTGCGCCGGCGTCTTCTGCCACGCCCTGAGCACGTCGATCGACGGCTGCACCGATTTGGTGGGATGCGGGACAAGACCGACCGTGAAGTTCGCCATGGGGCGAGGCTACCGAAGGCGCCTCGGAGGAACGGTCGCCGGAGGCACCCGAAGCACGTGCGCGCCCGCTGTCACGCCCACGGCGAACAGGGGCTGATATCGCAGTCACCCGTGGTTAGTCTCTCTGTATCCGGCGCTCCCCCCTCGGGCGCCGTTGTCATACCGGTGGCGTCCCCAGCCCGCCGCCTAGGGAGTTAGAGATGTTCGAGAGATTCACCGACCGTGCCCGTCGCGTTGTCGTCCTCGCCCAAGAAGAGGCGAAGATGCTCAACCACAACTACATCGGTACCGAGCACATCCTGCTCGGTCTCATCCACGAGGGCGAAGGCGTCGCCGCCAAGGCGCTCGAATCGTTGGGTATCTCGCTCGACGCCGTCCGCGAGCAGGTCCAGGACATCATCGGTCAGGGCCAGCAGCAGCCCACCGGTCACATCCCCTTCACTCCGCGGGCGAAGAAGGTCCTCGAGCTGTCCCTGCGCGAAGCGCTCCAGCTCGGGCACAACTACATCGGTACCGAGCACATCCTGCTCGGCCTCATTCGCGAAGGCGAAGGTGTGGCCGCCCAGGTCCTCGTCAAGCTCGGCGCAGACCTCAACCGGGTTCGTCAGCAGGTCATCCAGCTGCTGTCCGGTTACCAGGGCAAGGAGGCGGTGGCAGTGGGCGGAGAAACGCAGGCCGGCCCGCAGGGTGGGTCGCAGGTGCTCGACCAGTTCGGTCGCAACCTCACCCAGGCTGCGCGCGACAACAAGCTCGACCCGGTCATCGGGCGCGAGAAGGAGATGGAGCGCGTCATGCAGATCCTCTCCCGTCGCTCCAAGAACAACCCCGTCCTGATCGGTGAGCCGGGCGTCGGCAAGACCGCCGTCGTCGAGGGCCTCGCCCAGGCGATCGTCAAGGGCGACGTGCCCGAGACCTTGAAAGACAAGCAGCTCTACTCGCTCGACCTCGGCTCGCTCATCGCCGGAAGCCGCTACCGCGGTGACTTCGAAGAGCGCCTGAAGAAGGTCACCAAGGAGATCCGCACCCGCGGCGACATCATCGTCTTCATCGACGAGATCCACACCCTCGTCGGTGCCGGTGCGGCCGAGGGCGCGATCGATGCCGCGAGCATCCTCAAGCCCCTCCTCGCCCGTGGCGAGCTCCAGACCATCGGCGCGACCACGCTCGACGAGTACCGCAAGCACTTCGAGAAGGATGCCGCTCTCGAGCGTCGCTTCCAGCCCGTCCAGGTGCACGAGCCCTCGCTGCCTCACGCGATCAACATCCTCAAGGGTCTCCGCGACAAGTACGAGGCCTTCCACAAGGTGTCCATCACCGACGGCGCCATCGTGGCGGCGGCGAACCTGGCCGACCGTTACGTGGCCGACCGCTTCCTCCCCGACAAGGCCATCGACCTGATCGACGAGGCCGGCGCCCGCCTGCGCCTCTCGATCCTGTCGGCCCCGCCGGAGCTGCGCGAGTTCGACGAGCAGATCGCCGTGGTCCGCGGCCAGAAGGAGGCCGCGATCGAAGATCAGGACTTCGAGAAGGCCGCTTCGCTCCGCGACGAGGAGAAGAAGCTCCTCGGCGAGCGTCTCCGCCTCGAGAAGCAGTGGCGCTCGGGCGACGTCGGAGCCTCCGGCACCGTCGACGAGGGCGTCATCGCCGAGGTCCTGGCTCAGGCCACGGGCATCCCCGTCTTCAAGCTCACCGAAGAGGAGACCTCGCGTCTCGTCTTCATGGAGAAGGCCCTGCACGAGCGCGTCATCGGACAGGAGCAGGCCATCGCGGCCCTCTCCAAGACGATCCGCCGCACCCGCGCCGGTCTGAAGGACCCCAAGCGCCCTTCGGGCTCGTTCATCTTCGCCGGCCCCACGGGTGTCGGCAAGACGGAGCTCGCCAAGGCGCTCGCCGAGTTCCTGTTCGACGACGAAGATGCTCTGATCAGCCTCGACATGTCGGAGTACGGCGAGAAGCACACCGTCTCGCGTCTGTTCGGTGCCCCTCCCGGGTTCGTCGGCTTCGAAGAGGGCGGCCAGCTGACCGAGAAGGTCCGTCGCAAGCCGTTCTCCGTGGTGCTGTTCGACGAGATCGAGAAGGCCCACCCCGACATCTTCAACTCGCTCCTCCAGGTGCTCGAAGAGGGTCGGTTGACCGACGGTCAGGGTCGCGTCGTCGACTTCAAGAACACGGTCATCATCATGACGACCAACCTCGGCACGAAGGACATCACCGGCGGCCCCGTCGGCTTCCAGATCGAGGGCGACACGGCCACCTCGTACGAGCGGATGCGCGCCAAGGTCAGCGAGGAGCTGAAGAAGCACTTCAAGC
This sequence comes from Frondihabitans cladoniiphilus, assembly GCF_039544345.1. Lineage (NCBI taxonomy): Bacteria > Bacillati > Actinomycetota > Actinomycetes > Micrococcales > Microbacteriaceae > Frondihabitans > Frondihabitans cladoniiphilus. Next base: position 364,188 of record NZ_BAABLM010000003.1, on the reverse strand, counting down.
CCGAGTTCCTGAACCGCGTCGACGAGACGATCGTGTTCCCGCAGCTCACGCAGGAAGAGCTGCTGCAGATCGTCGACCTGTTCATCAAGCGCCTGAGCGACCGTCTGCTCGACCGCGACATGACCGCCGAGCTCTCGCTCGCGGCCAAGGAGCGCCTCATCCAGATCGGGTTCGACCCGACACTGGGTGCTCGTCCGCTCCGTCGTGCGATCCAGCACGAGGTGGAGGACAGCCTGTCCGAGCACATCCTCCAGGGTGAGCTCAACGCGGGCGACCACGTGAAGGTCGACTTCGTCGACGGCAAGTTCACCTTCGAGACCGGTCGCCAGCCGGGCCGCGAAGAGGTCCTGGTGCTCGACAAGGGTGAAGTCGAGGCGTAGGCCCGAGCATCCCCCGCAAGGGCGGTTCTCCCACTCGGGAGGGCCGCCCTTCGGCGTTGCCGGGCAGCGGCCTGGTCGGCGTTGCCGGACGGCGGGCGGGCCGTGGCTCGATAGGCTGAACGCATGGCATCCGAATCGAAGGGCACGACCGCGCGCGGGCCCATCTCGGTTCGCCGGGCGCTCGCAAGCGATGTGCCGCACATCCAACGCCTGATCTCGCCGTACGTGGCGCAGCGGATCCTGCTGGGCAAAGACAACGTCACGCTCTACGGCAGCATCCAGCAGTTCCAGATCGCCGTCGGCCCCGACGGGGTGCCGATCGGCTGCGGCGCGCTCAACGTCTTCTGGGACGACATCGCCGAGGTCCGCACGCTCGCCCTCGACGCCGACTGGATCCACCACGGTGTCGGCCACGCCCTGCTCGACGGGCTCGAGGGGGCGGCCCGCGACCTCGGCATCGGGCGCATCTTCTGCCTCACCTTCGAGGTCGGGTTCTTCACCAAGCACGGCTACCTCGAGATCGGCGAATCCGTCGTCTCTCCCGACGTCTACGCCGAGCTGGTGCGATCCAGCGACGAGGGCGTGGCGGAGTTTCTCGAACTCGCCCGGGTCAAACCCAACACCCTGGGCAACACGAGGATGCTCAAGGTGCTCCCCGTCGTCTGACCGACCGTTCTCGGGCGTCGGCCGTCAATCGGCTGCGCGTCCGCTGACTCGCCGGGGCGCGTCAGCCGGTTCGCTTCCGGCGGCGGTTAACCTACGCGCATGTCGTCGTTCCGCAACCCCATCGGGCCGCAGTCGCCCAAGGTGTACTGGCGTCGACGCGCCGGGGTCGTGGCCGTGCTCCTGCTCGTCATCGTCGTCATCACGCTCATCGCCACCCGGCCCGGAGCAGGTGCCGGCGCGACCGCGACGCCCAGTCCGAGCACCTCGACGGCCGCAGCAGCTCCGGCCGCCGTGCCCACCGTGGCCGCCCCCTCGTCGGCGGCCTCGGCCGCACCCACGGCTGCTGCGACGGCCTCGGCTTCGCCCACCGCATCGGCGACGGCGGGTGCCTCCGCGTCCGGTTCCGCCGCCGCGGGTACCTGCACCGCTTCCGACATCACGTTGAAGCCGCTCACCGACAAGTCCTCGTACACCTCCCTCCAACAGCCGCAGATCAACATGACGATCACCAACTCGTCGACGTCGGCCTGCAGCATCGACCTCGGCTCGAGTCAGCAGGTGCTGACGATCACGAGCGGGTCGGACACCTACTGGTCGTCGAAGGACTGCCAGGTGAACGGATCCAACCAGATCGTGAAACTCGCCGCCGGTCAGACCCTGACCACCCCCGCCATCGCCTGGGACCGCACCCGTTCCTCCAAGTCGACCTGCTCCTCCACTCGCAGCTCGGTGCCCGCCGACGGTGCGACGTACCACCTCTCCGTCGCCGTCGGCTCGATCCAATCGACGACCTCGGCCACGTTGGTGCTCAACTGATGGCCGGCACTCCGCCGGTCTTCCGGTCCCCTCAGCTCGAGGACGCCCTCGCCGCCCAGGACGTGGCCGCCGTCGCGTTCGCGCTCCGACACGACGTCGTCGTGGTGCCGCGCCTCGCCACCGGCCGCAAAGAGCAAGAGCAGGTGCGCGTCTTCGGTCGCGAGAACACCGACAAGCGGATCCTGCTGCTGTTCTCCTCGGCCGACGCCTACGCCGCGATGGTGCCGGACGAGAAGACCCGGCTCGTGATGCTGTACGACGCCCCGAAGCTGCGCGAGTTCATCGAGGCGCACCTCGACGTGCTCGAGCAGGTCTTCTTCGACATCGCCGGCCCGCACACGATGGCGGCCAACCCCGAGGACCTGCTCAAGGCGCTGCGGTAGGCGGTGCTGGTGCGGTAGACGGTGCTGCTTCGGTGGCGGGTGCTGCTTCAGGTGCTGCGGTAGCGGCTGCGGCTTCGGGTGCTGCTTCGGGTGTGCGTGCGGGTGCTGGTGCTGCACGTGGGGGTGCGGTTGCCGGTGCGGGTGCTGCTGCGCTTGCGGGTGCGTGAGCGTGTGCTGTTTCGGGCGCGCGTGCGGGTGCTGCACGTGGAGGTGCGGGTGCTGTTGCGCTCGGGGGTGCGCGTGCGGGTGCGGGTGCGGCTGGCGCTGCCCACACCTGGGACGAGCGCCGTCCCCCTTCGATTCGGCGAGCCCCCGCCGACACGCAGGCGGGTTCGTGCCGGAACGACGGGCGGAACTGGCCGATAACCGGGGCCTGCGCCGAAACGAAGGGGCCTCGCCGCATCCGACACGAGGCCGGGGGATGCACGGACCGCTGTCAGAGGTCGCCCGCGCCCGCCGGCCCCCGCCCGCCGACCACCGGTCCGCGCGGTCAACCGGAAGGCATCGCGTTTTACGCGAGGTAGCGCGCCGTGCCGCGATGCCTTACGTCAAACGCGATGCCGTAGCGGCGGCGGTGCCAGCGGCGGTGGCGGCGGGGGTGCGGCGGCGGCGGGCACGACGGCGGGGGCACGGCGGCGAGCGACGCCCCTCGGCGCCCCGCCCTTCGGCGCCCCGCCCCTCGGCGCCCCGCCTAGAACGCGCGGTCGAGCTCGCGGTCGCGGTCGCTCGACGAGGCGGCGAACGCCAGGCGCAGGGCCTCGCGCAGGTGCCCGGCCTCGGCGTCGACCAACTGGGTGAAGCCGAGGCGTCGTGCCTCGGAGACGCGCTGCTTGGCGGAGGCCACGGGACGGATCTCGCCCGCGAGGCTGATCTCGCCGACGGCCGCCAGGGTGTGCGGGAACGACTTCTCGCGCGACGCGGACGCCAGGGCCAGAGCGATGGCGAGGTCGGCGCCGGGCTCGGTGATCTTGATGCCGCCCACCGTGGAGACGTACACGTCGGCGTCGCCGAGGCGGATGCCCGCCCGCCGCTCGAGGACGGCGAGCAGCATCGCGACCCGTGAGGCGTCGACGCCGTTGACCACGCGTCGGGGCTGCGGCGCCGTGCTCGCCACGATGAGCGCCTGGATCTCGACCGGCAGGGCCCGCCGGCCCTCCATGGCGACGGTGATGCAGGTGCCGCTGACGGGAGCTCCGGTGCGCGACATGAACAGGCCGGACGGGTCGGCGACCTCGGCGATGCCGTCCCCGGTCATCTCGAAGCAGCCGACCTCGTCGGTCGGGCCGAAGCGGTTCTTCTGCGCCCGGACGAAGCGAAGGGCGGTCTGGCGGTCGCCCTCGAACTGGCAGACGACGTCGACGAGGTGCTCGAGCAGGCGCGGGCCCGCGATGCTGCCGTCTTTCGTGACGTGCCCGACCAGCAGGATCGGCAGGTTGCGGTCTTTGGAGACGCGCACCAGGGTCGAGGCCACCTCGCGCACCTGCGACGGGCCGCCGGCCATGCCATCGCTGAGGGAGGAGGAGACGGTCTGCACCGAGTCGACGATGACGAGCTGCGGGTTCGTCTGCTCGATCTGCCCGAGGATGACGGCGAGATCGACCTCGGCCGCGAGATAGAGGTTGGGATGCATGGCGCCCGTCCGTTGCGCGCGAAGGCGGACCTGGGAGGCGGACTCTTCGGCGGTGACGTAGAGCACGCGAGCCCCTTGCGCGGCGGCACGGGAGGCCACCTCGAGCAGCAGGGTGGACTTGCCGACGCCCGGTTCGCCCGAGAGGAGGATCGCTGCCCCGGGCACGATGCCGCCGCCGAGAACCCGGTCGAACTCGGCGATGCCGCTCGGCCAGTGCGAGACGCTGTCGGTCTCGACCTCGGTGATCGGACGGGCCGCCCGGTCGGCGCTCACGGCGATGGGAGCGACCCCGCGAGAACTGGCGACGGCTGCCGATGCATCGACGACCGTGCCCCACTGCTGGCACTCGGCGCAGCGACCGACCCACTTGAGGGAGGTCCAGCCGCACTCGGTGCAGCGGAAAGGGGTGGAGACGCGAGCCATGGGAAGAGACTAGGCCGGGCCACCGACAACGCTCCGCAGGTCGGCCCCGGAACGGGAGAACGGTTCGCGGCGACCGACCTGGGGAGGAGAGGAGCCGCTAGGACGGGAGCGGGATCGACTCGGTGTCTTGGTTCGAGGCGCGGACGGCTGCATCCTGCGCTCGATCCGCCACGGACTGCGCGACCGAGGTGACCCGCTGAGTGGCGCGCACGTCGGCGGCAGCGCGGTCGGCGGCGATCCGTGCGAGACGGGCCTCGATCGGGGCGCGGAAGGCGGAGGCCCAGACCTCGTAGCCCGAGTCGTTCGGGTGGAAGAGGTCTTTGGCGGTGTTGCGGTAGGTGCCGAGGTAGCCGCGGCGGCGCGTGGCCGCGTACAGGGGTGCCACGGTCAGGCCGAGCTCGCCGGCGACCCGGCGGACGATCTCGTTGGCGACCGCGACCTTGCGCTCGTTCTCGGGCAGGACCATGAACGGCAGATCGGCGACGATCGCGTGCTTCGGGAGGGCGCCGTAGATGACGCGGAGGTTCTTCTCGAACTTCTTCGGCGTGAAGCCGCCGATGTCGTTCGCGCCGATCGCGCAGGTCACGATGTCGCCCGGGTAGTCGGCCAGGCGGGGCACCTGGTCGATGCGGCAGAGGTGCGTCGTCGCGCCGCTGATGCTCAGGTTGACGACGCCGAGCGAGCCGTGGGTCGCCTTACGGATCTCGGAGGCGATGCGCCCGACGTAGCCGCGGGACGGGCTCGACGCGCCGATCCCCTGAGCGGCGGAATCGCCCAGCGCCACATAGGTGAGGGTGCCGTCTTCGCTGAAGCGGTCGCGCCACCACTTGGAGTGCACCGGGAGAAGGCTGGTGAGGACGTCGGCGGCTGCGTCGCGGCGGGCCATGAAGCGCTTGTAGAAGTTGAGGCCGCCTGCGGCCGCTGCTGCGGCGCCCCCGAGGCCGGCGAGGATGCCGATGGTCGTCTTGCCGCTCATGTCGTCGTCCGGTCGCTGGTCGTCGTGGTGCTCATCCGATCGACGATACGCCGGGAAATCGAGACCCCGATGGGGGAGAGTGCCCTGAGAGCCTCCGAGATGTACTAAACTCTTTCCCGGTACCGTGTCCGAGCGGCCGAAGGATCATGTCTCGAAAACATGTGTGGGGGTTAACTCCACCGTGGGTTCAAATCCCACCGGTACCGCCAGCACCATCGCTCGAGCCCTGCCTGATTCCCTACGGAACGGCAGGGCTCTTGTCGTCGGGGCGCGCATCCCCCGAGGACCCGACCGAGCCCCCGGCCCCCGGCCACCCATCCACGCCATCACGTCCGCTCGAGATGCCTCTCCAGGAACGCGTACACCTGCCCGTCGTCGACGCCCGGGTAGCGGCCGGTCGGCAGCGGAGCGAGGACGTGCTCGCCGAGCTTCGCGCTGGGACGGGCCGAGTCCCGCCACCGCTGCTCGACATCGGGGGTGGGTCTACGGCAGCACGAGGGATCCGGGCAGGACGACGACTGCCGCTCGGTCGTCTCGCGGCCGCGGAACCACTGCGAATGCGCGAAGGGCACCCCGAGCGTGATCGAGAACTCGGCGTCGGCCGTGCCGGTCTGCACGCTGCACCAGTACGTGCCGGTCGGCGTGTCGGTGTACTGGAAGTGCTCGCGGGCCCGGGCGGAGTTGTTGAAGGCCGTTCGGGCCGCCCAGTTGGCGCAGACCACCTGACCGATGATGCCCCCGTCGGCGTCGGTCGGGAAGTGGATCCCATCGTTCTCGTAGCCCTTGACGATCGCACCCGAGCGCCGCACGCGGAGGAAGTGGACGGGCAGGTCGAGGAACCGTGTGGCGAGAGCGGTGAAGCGGTGCGCAGCCGTCTCGTGCGTGACGCCGAACGTGTCGCGGAAGTCCTCCAGGGCGATGTCGCGGTCGGCTTTGGCGGCCCGGAGGAAGGGGACGGCGGCATCCCGCGGCACGAGGCAGGCCGCGGCGAACGCCGTGATCTCGATGCGCTGGCGCAGAAAGTCGGCGTAGTCGCGCGGTTCGTCGTGCTCCAGCACCTGGTGTGCGAGTGCTTGCAGGGCCAGGCTCCGCAGTCCGTGGCCACCCGGTGTCGTCGCGGGCGGCAGGAAGATCACCCCGTGCTCGACGTCGGTGATGCTGCGTGTGGACGACGGCAGGTCGTCGGCGTGGACGAGACGGAAGCCCAGGTGTTCGGCCAGCCGGGCCACGGTGTGGTGCGTGATCGGGCCGGCGCCGTGCGGCACCGTCTCCATGAGGTCGGCCGCCTGGTCTTCGATCCGTTCGTAGTAGTTGTCGACCTTCTGCCCCTCCTGGCGCAGCGCGATCATGGCCCTCCGGGCGGCTTCGGGGGTCACCTTCGACTCGGCGTCGCGCTGCGCGAGGCTGGCGTGCAGGGCGATGAGGGTGCGCAGGGTCTCGTCCGAGAGACCCCGACGGACTTCGACCGGTGGGATGCTCAGCGAGCGCGCCAGGGGAGCCGCCTGCAGGCGGCCGAGCTCGAGTTCCAGTCGTGCGCGTTCCGACGGCGGCTCGGGCCGGGTCAGGGTCTCGACCTCGACGGCCAGGGCCTCGGCGATCCGGGCGAGCGTCGTGACCCGGATCGGGCGTTTCGCGTTCTCCATCATCGAGAGCTGACTCGTCGGTACGCCGACGATCTCACCCAGTCGTCGGAGGGTCAGCCCCTTCTCCAGGCGGTGATGCCGGATCCGTCGGCCGAGGAGAGCCGCGTCGAACGGGGCTCGCGCGACGGGTGTCGTCGCCGAATCGGGATCTTTCACCATGTGTGAAGTTCTCGCAGAGTTTGCACGGCATGAGTATCCCGCCGGTTGATCCGACACCGCAACCTGGAACTCCGCATCCCCCATCTCGACGAGGAGATCCCGTGCCGAGCTCGACCACGACTCACAACCACACCTTTGCCCCGCTGCCCGTCCCGCCGCTGCCGGAGGTGCCGTCCGGAGCCTGGCGCCACGACGTCGCCAATCGCGACCTCGCGGGGTGGGTGGCCCGAATCGCGCTGCTGACCAGGCCCGATGAGGTCGTCTGGTGTGATGGGTCGGAGGAGGAGTGGGCGAGGATGACGGCCCGCATGGTCGACGACGGAACGCTCGTCCGTCTCGATCCCACCCTCCGCCCGTCGAGCTTCCTGGCCCGATCCGACCCCGACGACGTCGCCCGCGTCGAGGATCGCACCTTCGTCTGCTCCTCTCGCGAAGAAGACGCCGGCCCGACCAACAACTGGCGCGACCCCCTCGAGATGCATGCGGAACTCGACGGATTGTTCGCAGGATGCATGCGTGGCCGGACCCTCTACGTCGTTCCGTATTCGATGGGCCCGATCGGCGGCCCGATTTCACAGCTGGGAGTCCAGATCACCGACTCTCCCTACGCGGTCGTCTCCCTGTCGATCATGACCCGCGCCGGAGACGAGGCCCTGGCGTTGATCGGGCCGGACACGCCCTGGGTCGCCGGCGTCCACAGCGTCGGCTTCCCCCTGCGGAACGCGGACGGCACGCGCCGCGACGACGTCGCCTGGCCGTGCAACCCGGTCAAGTTCGTGACCCACTTCCCCGACGAGAACTCCATCTGGTCGTTCGGCTCGGGCTACGGCGGGAACGCCCTGCTGTCGAAGAAGTGCTTCGCGCTGCGCATCGCCTCGACCATGGCCCGCGACCAGGGCTGGCTGGCCGAGCACATGCTGCTGATCAAGCTCACCGGCCCCTCCGGCGAAGCACGCCACGTCGCCGCCGCGTTCCCGAGCGCGTGCGGCAAGACCAACCTGGCGATGCTCGAGCCCACACTGCCCAGATGGCGGGTGGAGACGATCGGCGACGACATCGCGTGGCTGCGTCCCGGCCCGGACGGCCGGCTCTATGCGATCAACCCCGAGGCGGGATTCTTCGGCGTCGCCCCGGGAACGTCCGAGGCGACCAACCCGGTGGCGATGGCGACGATCCGCGAGCACACGATCTTCACGAACGTCGCTCTGACCGACGACGGAGACGTCTGGTGGGAGGGGAAGACGAGCGTCGCCCCGGCGCACCTCGTCGACTGGCGCGGGAACGACTGGACGCCGTCGAGCACGACCCCCGCCGCGCATCCCAACGCCCGTTTCACCGTGCCCGTGGAACAGTGCCCGACCCTGTCGGACGACTGGTTCGCCTCGGACGGGGTGCCCCTCGACGCGATCGTCTTCGGCGGACGCCGTGCCACCAACGTGCCTCTCGTGTCGGAGGCGTTCAGCTGGCAGCACGGGGTGTTCGTCGGGTCCACGATCTCCAGCGAGAAGACGGCGGCCCAGGAGGGAACCGTCGGCGAGCTCCGCCGCGACCCGTTCGGCATGCTCCCGTTCGTCGGCTACAACATGGGCGACTACTGGCAGCACTGGCTGGACATCGGCGAGACCCTCGGCGACAAGGCGCCGAAGATCTTCCAGGTGAACTGGTTCCGCAAGGGGGCCGACGGGTCGTTCCTGTGGCCCGGCTTCGGGGAGAACAGCCGCGTTCTCGCCTGGATCGCCCGTCGCACCGCCGGCAACGAGACGACCGTCCGCACTCCGATCGGCTTCGTACCCGAGCCGGCGGCCCTGGGAGCTCGAGCGCTCGGCCTCGCCGACGGGGCGCTCGAGGAACTGCTGACCGTGCACGAGGAGCCGTGGCTCGACGAGTGCGCCCAGACCGAGGAGTTCTTCGGTCGGTTCGGGGCTGCGACACCGCAAGCGCTCTGGGACGAGCTGTCGGAGCTGACCGAGCGGTTGACGGTATCGGCGAGGAGGCGCGTCGTGACCGCACCGCCACGGGACGCTCGAGTCGAAGAGGTGGATGCCGCGTGAGCGAACCCGCGGACCGCGTGAGCGAACCCGTCGACATCGTGGGCCCTTTCACGGCGTGGACCGATCGCGAGTCGCTCGCCGAGCAGATGATCCCGCTCGTCGGGGCGCTCTACCGGCGACGCAACGTGGTCACGACGATCCACGGACGGCGCTTGCCGGGGCGGAGCGCGAACGACCTGCTGAAGCTGCATCGGTTCGCTCGCCATCTCGACGGCGTCGAACTCGATCCGAGCGAGATCGCGCCCGTCCTCGAGGGGCTCACGCGGCTGGATCTCGGTCCTGCGGTCATCGACCTGGCGGACCTCAACGAGAGGTTTCGTGCTCAGGAGGAGCAGGGTCTGGACGACTTCCTGCGGCGCGAGCTCGCCGAGGTCGTGGGCGTCGGCGCGTTCGCCGTACCGCCCACCGACGTCGTCCTCTTCGGCTTCGGCCGGATCGGGCGCCTGCTCGCGCGCATCCTCGTGTCGCGGGCCGGCGGCGCGAGTGGGCTCCGGCTCCGCGCGATCGTCGTGCGGGGCTCGGGCTCCGACGACATCGTGAAGCGGGCCAGTCTGCTGCGCAGGGACAGCGTCCACGGGCCGTTCGACGGCACCATCGTCGTCGACGAGGCGGCCCAGACGATCACGGCCAACGGAACCGTCATCGCGCTCGTCCACGCCGACGATCCCGGCCAGGTCGACTACGCCTCCTTGGGCATCTCCGACGCGATCCTCGTCGACAACACCGGCAAGTGGCGCGATCGGGTGGGTCTCGAACGCCATTTGCTGAACCGGGGGATCCGGCGGGTGCTGTTGACCGCGCCCGGCAAAGGCGACATCCCCAACGTGGTCCACGGGGTCAACACGAACGACATCGGCGACGAGGCCATCGTCGCGGCTGCCTCCTGCACGACGAACGCCGTCACGCCCGTGCTGGCTGCCATCGACGAGGAGTTCGGCGTCGAGCACGGCCACATCGAGACGGTCCACTCGTTCACGAACGACCAGAACCTCACCGACAACTTCCATCCGGAGGGGAGACGAGGGCGCTCGGCGGTGCTCAACCTCGTTCTCGCCGAGACGGGCGCGGCGAAGGCCGTGGCGAAGGCGTACCCCGCGCTCGCCGGCAAGCTGACGGGCAATGCGATCCGGGTTCCGACCCCCGACGTGTCGATCGCGGTCCTGACCCTCCGCCTCGAGCGCCCGGTGACCCGCGACGAGCTCAACTCGTTCCTCCGTGGCGTCTCGCTGCGGTCGGGGCTGCACCGGCAGGTCGACTACGTCGATTCGCCCGAGATCGTGTCGAGCGATCAGCTCGGGGCGCGGAAGGCCGGGGTGGTCGACGGTCGAGCGACGATCGCCGACGGCACCCCGTCGGTCGTCGTCTACGTCTGGTACGACAACGAGTACGGCTACAGTCGGCAGGTCGTCCGTGTCCTCGAGAGCATGACGGGCGTGCGGATCAGTTCGTATCCGGCTCGGGTTCCCTCCGCGCCGCAGCCCCGGGGGCTTCTCAGCGCCGCAGGATCCGCACCGTCGTAGCCGGCTGCTTCGGCCCGATGATGCCGTGCAGGTAGGGGTTGCCGGGGGATGCCCGGCCCGAGCCCGAGCGGAGTGCGGAGTGGACCGGGCCGGCGTGGCTCAGCCGGCGCGGAGCAACGAGATGCGTTCGCGGATCCGGGCATCGAGGTCCTCGAATTCGTCCAGGACGTCCATCGCCGCGTAGGTGCGGCCTCGGACCCGCTCGGTAACGGCCTCGAGGATGTGGTGCTCCTCGAGCGTCTCGATGCCACGGTAGACGCTCCGCTCCGGAAGGCCCGTCGTCGTAGCGAGCTGCTCGACAGTGAAGACGGGCACTGCGAGCAGCGCCGGAAGGATCCGATCGGCTGCACTCCTCGCGCGGGGTTGGAGCTGTTCGCGCCATGCGCCCTCGAACGCCCGGAAGGACCGAGCGGTGCCTTGTGACTCACGGGCGGCGGCCTCGATGCTGAGCGCGAGGTCGGTCACGATCGGCAGCACATCACCTGAGCGGTACGCCGTGAGCAGGGAGAAGTAGTGGGGAGTGTCTGCGGCGAGGGCGCTGGCCACGGGGAGCACCGTGTGCGGAGTGACGCCACGGCGACGGAGGATCGCGCCGATGAGTGCTCGACCGATGCGGCCGTTGCCGTCGGTGAACGGGTGGATGCTCTCGAACTGCGCGTGTGCGATCGCCGCCTGCGTGATGGGCTCGACGTCGTCCCGGTTCGCGAATGCGATCAGGTCTTTCAGGGAGTCGGTCACGGTTTCCGGCGGTGGCGGCACGTACAGCGCGTTCCGCGGAGAATGCTTGGAGCCGCCGATCCAATTCTGCACGTCGCGCATCCGGCCGGCGTAGCGCCGTTCTTCTGGATCGGGGTCGTTCCGCATCAGCGACTGGTGCGCGGTCAGGATCTCATCGATGCGGATCGTGTCGTGGGAGGCGTCGATGAGCCCCGTGATCGCCGCCCCAGCCGCCACCATCGACATCGCCGAGCTGTTCTCCTTCAAGCCGCCGATCGCACGCGCGAACGCGAGTGGGGTCGCCTCGACGTGCTCGATTCGGCTGGATGCCACCGATTCCATCCGAATGAGGAAACCGGCCAGCGGGCTCAGCACGCCTGCCGCCACCTTCTCCAGGTCGCCCGCCTCGCGGCGCGCCCGAGAGAGGTCGCGTCCTGACTCGCTCGATGGGGTCAGTGCGGCGATCTTCGGCGGCAAGGACACCGTGATTTCTGTGAGCATCCGATCGTCCTTGGTGCCGCGCCGCCCGACGCTCACCCACGGCACGGTTCGGGAAGTGTGCGATGGCCAGGCCGACACGGGACCTCCTCTACGTCATTACCTCCCCAGACAATGACAGTTAAACGCTGTAAGTGTCAACAACATCGGTCTTCCCGTCACGCCGAAAGAGAGAGCACATTCTCTCGTTCGATCTCCCAGGCCGAAGAAAAACGCGCAATAGTCAACTCGCATATCGCATTCATATTGTATAACTTCGGTCGAAGAGGAGAACGACTTCACAGATCGGAGAAACAATGTCCATTCGTCATGCCGTCCTCGGCGTCACCTTGGCATCGGTCGCGGCCGTTGGCGGCATCGCCGTCGACACCGCCACGGCGCCTGAGGCTTCTGCATTGCCTTGCGTTCAGAACGTTTCGACGTGGCAGGCGTTCAACAAGTGCGCGGCCCGTCCAGCCCACCACTGGGACGCGATTCGGAACTCGGCCTCCAAGTACGGAAACTGGGCCAGCGCTGGCCAATGGTCGAAACAGGGCGTCTGCTGGGCGAATGTCGTGTCCTACGGGTACACGCTCCAGAGCTGAAAATGCCGCTTCTGCAGCAGGGCATCAGGGTCATCCTGACAACGGGGATGGCCCTGATGCTTACGGCCTGTCAATCCCCTGCCGAGGAGAGGATCGCAACACCTCTTCTCGGGCTCGCCGGGCCTTGGGCTCAGCAATTCGAGGGGGCCTATGCCGAGGCCGACAGCGATTACGAACGTCAGGTTCTTCGAGATGGTGAAGTGACCCTGGCTGAATACGAACAGACCAAGGAGCGATTGCAGCAGTGTGTTGGAGACTCCGGATACGTCATCACCTGGGACGACGCGGGGGGCTTCGAGCTCGGTTCCAAGTCGGATCGGTACCCCGACGATTTCTTCGAGAAGTCCGACGCCGTACTGCGTCGATGTGAGAAGCGGTGGGAAGGATCAATCCGCTTTCTTTACGAACAGGTGAGACGCAATCCAGATCGTCAAGACGAAGCCTCCATCGTGGTGGCATGTCTGCAAAAGGCGGGGCTCGTGACCAAGACATACGACTCCAAGTCGTGGGCTCGAGACAACGAAGCCGGCAGGCTGCCCTACGACGAGCGGTCCAGAGAAGCAGAGTCGTGTCAGCTCGACCCTCTCGGGCTCCAGGGATTGCAGTGACTAGGAGGCGTCTCCCTCTCCAAGCGCTCTGTCTGGCTTGCCTCCTCCTCGCCGGTTCTGCAGCCGCCCTATCGCTCCTGCGCACGCCGGAGAACGAACCAGAGGCCTTGCGGAAAGCCGTTGAGTCATCGCTCGTCCCCGTGAGTCAGAGGACGGATGACGACGAACGGGAGGTCCAGATCGACTTCGAAACAGGCGGGCCTCGTCCGGTGGCCGCAACAAGAGCCGGGGTTCTGACGGAGCTTGCCTGTTCCACAGGCGGGGTGCTTCGGAGCGGTCGAGCGCTGGCATCCATCGACGGGGTGCCGATCACTGCCCTCGCCACAGCGCAGCCGCTCTGGCGGGACATCGCATTCGGCGACCGGGGCAAAGATGTCCGTGCGCTCCAATCCGAGTTGGCGAACCTGGGCCAGATGGTGCGGGCGGACGGAATCGCCGGCCGAAGCACGCTCGATGCTGCTGCTCGAATACTCCGAGCAGCCGGATTCCAGCCCGATCGACCGATGGTCGTGTCGCGCGATTCATTCGCCTGGATACCGGCCCGGGAGATCGTCATCCGATCGTGCGAGGCGAGTATCGGAGCCGAGGTCGATTCGGGTACCCCGTTGCTGACTCTTCCCGTGGAGTTGAAGGGGGCTCGGTTGAGTGAATTGCCGACTGCAGCGGCAGCCGGTCAGCGTGTCCTGGACATCGGCACGGCGACTGTCCCCATCAGCCCGGATGGAGTCGTTCAGAATGGAGAAGACCTCGTGTCCATCGCGGCCACGACCGAATTCTCGACGGCATTGTCGGACGCTGGATCCGATCCACGAGCATCCGCGCGGTGGCGGCTTGCTGAACCGGTGGAGGTCTCCGTCATACCGCCGACGGCACTCGTCGGGGTGGAGGACGGGCTTGCTTGTGTCTTTTCCGATTCGACTCTGTCAACGGCCGTCGCCGTCCGCGTAGTCGGTTCCGATCTCGGTCAGACGTTCGTCGACGTGCTCGATGATGTCCGGCTCGAGAAGGTGGTCGCCAGCCCGAGAGTCCGTACATGCCCCTGAGGCTGGAGTCGGTGAGTCACACCTTTCGCGGAGGTCGACAACTCTTTCGAGATGTCTCCTGGGTCTTCGAAGAAGGCCGTATTCACGGCGTCGTCGGTCCCTCGGGCTGCGGCAAATCCACTCTTCTGGCGATCGTTGCGGGGATGCTCGCTCCCACTAGCGGTCGAGTCGTCCGCCCGTCCGCGTCGACGATCGCATGGGTTTTCCAGAACCCCATCGGAGTCGCCCGTCGCTCTGCCATCGACCATGTAGCTCTACCGTTGCTCGCTCGAGGCTGGACACGTCGCGAGGCCGAGCGGGAGGCCGACGAGCTGCTGGAGGCGTTCGGACTGGCCGGGCGCCGCCGCGCCGAATTCGGAGAGCTCTCGGGCGGAGAGGCTCAGCGTCTCATGTTGGCCAGGGGGATCGCCTCGCATCCCACGGTCCTTCTGATCGACGAGCCCACGGCTCAACTCGATCGAGCGACCTCAAGCGAAGTCAATGGTGTTCTGGGCAGATTGGCCGGGAGAGGCACCGCCGTCATCGTCGCCACGCATGACGAAACCACGCGGAGGTGTTGTTCCCGAATTCTCGACCTCGGGCAGCCGCAATGAGTCGCAAGCGCATGTCGTGGCGGGCCGCCATCGGCGAGGGACTCCGCGACATAGCGAGCGGTGCATCGCGTCCCCTCCTGTTCGCAATCCTCTTCGCTGTGACTGCGGGCGGGGCGGCCACGTGGGGTGCGGTCGACACGACCTCGGCAGTCCTGGCCGCCGATGCTTACGTCGAGGCAGGCGCAGCCACGTTCGTCGAAACGAGTCCAGGACGAATCGACGGCCGGGCCTGCGACTCCCTCGTCGACCTGGCATCGGTGAGGGCGGCCGGTGCGGTGCGCGAGTCCCCCGACGGGCTCGTCGCGGAAGCGCTCCCTCGAACGCGCATCCCCCTCTTCACCGCGACGCAGGGTTTCTCCGACGTGATCGGATTCTCCGCACCACTCAGTCTCGGTGTCGTCGTATCGACTGAAGTCGCCTCCATTCTCGGGGCCACACCGGGGGCGACGGTCGCGACGATGAACGGCCCGACGACGGTCGCCGGTGTCTATGACTATCCCGACGACGGGCGGGAGGCCGGGCTCGCGTACGCAGCCGTCGAGGCCGCGTCATCGATCGAGGAGCGCTATGACGCCTGCTGGATGACTGTCTGGCCAGAGGACGAGACCGCCGTCGCGGCCCTCAGTAGGACAGTGATTTCCGCCGACGAGGCATCGGCTGAGCGGCCGACCCTCCGACAGCTCAATTCCACGAAGGGTGATCGATTCGTCGATCACCGGACGACATCACGTCCGCTCGTCGGAGGCTTGGCTTGGGCGGCGGCCACCCTCAGTGGATTCGGCTTCGTCTGGTTTCGTCGGCTCGTCGTGTCGGCGGACAGGCATGCCGGCATGGGCCGCCGCGCTCAAATCCTCTCGCTCGGCGTCCAAGCAGGCATCTGGTCCCTCTCGGGGAGTGCTCTCTCGTTTGTCGCGGTCATCTGCGTGACAAGGGTGTCTGAGCAGAATCGTGATCCCACCGTGTGGAATGCCCTCGTCGTGCTCCTCATCGCCATGATCGGGGCGCAGCTCGGAACGGCCGCGGGAGTGGCAACCGTTCGCGAGCGTCACTTCTTCCGGTATTTCAAGGAGCGGTGACGTCGCCGGGCTCGGTCCCGGCAGCCCCGCTCGGTCTGCGCGACTCAGTACGTGTAGAACCCCTCGCCGGTCGCGACGCCGAGCTTGCCCTTGTCGATGAAGTTCTCCTTGAGGTACGCCGCGAAGGCCTGCGAGCCCGCATCCGGGCGAGACGACGCGATGTTGTAGGGCGTGATCAGGCCGATGACGTCGTAGATCTGGAACGGGCCGGCGGGCGCACCGGTCGCGAGACGCCAGGTCTTGTCGACGGTCTCCGGGTCGGCGATGCCGAGCATCAAAAGCTCCGAGGCCGCGTTCAAGAACGGCACGAGCAGCGAGTTCAGCACGTAGCCGGCCTTCTCCTTCTTGAGTTCGATCGGCACCAGTCCGCTGCGTGTCGCGAAGTCGACGACGGCCTCGAAGGACTCGGGCGAGGTGTCGACCGTGCCCATGACCTCGGCGGTGTTCTGCGCCCAGACGTTGTTGGCGTAGTGCAGGGCGAGAAAACGGTCGGGCCGGCCGGTCGCGTCTTTCAAGTCGCTCGGCAGCAGCGTCGACGAATTCGTCGCGAAAATGGTGGATGCACCCGCCACTGCCGCGAGACGCCCGTACAACTCCCGCTTCACCTCGAGGTTCTCCGGCACGGCCTCGATGACGAGGTCGGCGTCCGCGACGGCGGCAGCCAGATCGGAGGTCAGGGTCAGGCGGGAGGACGCGGCCGCCGCGTCGGGCGAGTCCGAGGCGCGGCTCGCGACGTGAGCCCCCTCGTAGGTGTGCCCGAGGCGGTCGAACCGCGTGCGCGCAGCCGCCAGGGCCGCGTCGTCGACGTCGTACGAGACGACGGTGAAGCCGTTCCACGCCGCCTGGTAGGCGATCTGGGATCCGAGGACCCCGGCTCCGAGGACGGCGATGGTGCTGATGGGAGACATGGCGGTGTTCCTTTCGTAAGGCGGCGCGACGGTGCGCCGCGGTCGGGGCGCCGAGGCACCCCCGAGGGTCAGGGCGCGAGGTCGCGCCCGTAGATGCTGCGGATCCAGATGCCGGCCAGGACGTCGAGTGTGTCCGTCTCGGGCAGTGAGGGGCTCTCGCCGCTGAAGACGGCGGTGAGCACCCGTTCGTTCATGAGGTTGAGGGCCACGGCCAGTTCGCGGGCGTCGAGGCCGCCCGGTGCGGCCCCGCGGGCGCGCTCCGCGACGACGACCTCGGTCGTGTAGGCGACCCACGACTCCATCGACCTCGACCAGAGGGCGTGCACCTCGGGGTTGCGGGCGCGGCCGGCGATCGCGGCGGCCGACACGGCCCGGTGGGCCGCGAAGACCTCGACGAAGGCACCGATCGATTGTCGCCAGGTCGAGGCGGGGGCTGCCTCGAAGTCGCGGGGGAGCGCACCGACCCGGCGCTCGACCTCGCCGATGACCCGGTCGAGGAGGGCGAGCAGCACGTCGTCTTTCGAGCCGAAGTAGAAGTAGAACGTGGGGCGCGAGATGCCGGCGCCGCGGGCTAGGTCGTCGATGGAGATGTCGTCGAAGGATTTCTCGCCGAGCAGAGTCTCGGCGGTGACGAGGATCGCCTCTTGGCGTTCGTCGCCCGAGATCCGGGTCGTCCTGCGTCCGCGCTGGGCCATGCGTCCCACCCAATCACATTCGTCGACACCGTGTCGAGTGGATCGACACGGTGTCGACTGGAGGAGTAGCCTGCCGCCATGACTGAACACATCGACGTGTTGATCGTCGGCGCCGGACTCAGCGGGGTCGGCGCCGCCAGCCGCCTCAAGCGCGAGCTGCCGACGAAGACCTTCGCGATCCTCGAATCCCGCAGCGCGACCGGTGGCACCTGGGACCTCTTCCGCTACCCCGGCGTCCGCTCCGACAGCGACATGTACACGCTCGGGTACTCGTTCCGCCCCTGGACCGACGCCAAGGCCATCGCCGACGGCGACTCGATCCGCGACTACATCCGCAGCACCATCCGCGACGAGGGCCTCGAGTCGCACATCCGTCTGAACACGCGCGTGCTCTCGGCCGAGTGGTCGAGCGAGACCGCCCTGTGGACGGTCACCGCCGTCCGCACGACCGACCACGAGTACTCGCAGGCCCAACCGCAGCCCGAGACCGACAACGACAGCGACACCGACACCGACACCGCGAGCGGGGATGCCGAGACCCTCACCTTCACCTGCCGCTTCCTCTCCGTGTGCTCCGGCTACTACCGGTACGACGAGGGGTTCACGCCGACGATCGCGGGGGCCGAGAGTTTCGAAGGCCGCCTCGTGCATCCTCAGGCCTGGCCCTCCGACCTCGACTGGCAAGACAAGCGCGTCGTGATCATCGGCAGCGGGGCGACGGCGGTCACGCTCGTGCCGTCGATGGCGAAGACGGCCGCGCAGGTGACGATGCTGCAGCGCTCGCCGACCTACATCGCTCCGGTCCCGGCCCGAGACCACCTGGCCGACCGACTGCGCGGCAAGCTCCCGGCGAAGCTCGCCTACGACGTGGTGCGGGTCAAGAACATCGGCTTCTCGATGTTCACGTACCAGCTCAGTCGTCGGCGTCCCGAGACGATGAAGGCCATGCTGAAGAATTCGGCAACCGAGAAGCTGCCGGCCGGATTCGACGTCGAGAAGCACCTCACGCCGCGATACGAGCCCTGGGATCAGCGGCTGTGCGCAATCCCGAACGGCGACCTGTACCGCGCGATCGGCAAGGGCAATGCCGACATCGTCACCGACGTGATCGATCGCATCACCCCGACTGGCGTCGACCTCGTCTCCGGTCGCCACCTCGACGCCGACATCGTCGTGACGGCCACCGGCCTCAACCTGCTGGTCATGGGCGGGATGACCCTCACGGTCGACGGGCGGCCGATCGACGTCTCGCAGACGCTGACCTACAAGGGCATGATGCTCGCCGGCGTCCCCAACTTCTCGTTGACCATCGGGTACACCAACGCCTCGTGGACACTCAAGGCCGACCTGGTGGCGACGTACGTCACGCGGCTGCTCAAGCACCTCGATCGGCACGGGCTGGCGTCGGTGACTCCGCTCGCGACGAACGAGGCGCGCGGCGGCGAGCTCGGCCCGTTGATCGACCTCGAAGCCGGGTACGTACTGCGCGACGTCGGCAAGCTGCCGAAGCAGGGCGAGAGCTCGCCGTGGCGGCTGCACCAGAACTACCTCCGCGACTTCGGGCTGCTGCGAACCGGGCGGATCACCGACGACGTCGTGTTCGCGAAGGCCGGCATCCCGGTGCCGAACGGGGAGGCCGAAGACCCGCTCGCCCTTCCCGGCACCGCGAACGTGGTCGTCGACGGCGTCCGACTCCGCTACCGGGTCACCGGCTCGGGCGCGCCGATCCTCCTGCTGCACGGCATCGGCCAGAGCCTCGACGACTGGACCGAGCAGCACGAGCTCCTGGCGGAACGCCACACGGTCTACAGCCTGGACCTTCCGGGGTTCGCGTACTCGGAGCGGCTCCAGGGCGCCGCGACCCTCGAGAAGCTGGCGAGCATCCTGCCGTCCTTCCTCGACGCCGTCGGCGTGAGCGACCCCCTGCCCGTCGTCGGCAACTCCCTCGGCGGGGCGGTCGCGATGACCTTCGCCGCCGCCCACCCGGAGCGGGTCTCGGCCCTCGTCCTGGCCGACAGCGCCGGCTTCGGATCCGAGGTGGCCGTGGTGCTGCGGATGCTCGCCATCAAGCCTCTCGGAAGCCTCCTGATGCGGCCCGCCCGCGCCAACTCCGTTCGCACGGTCCTGTCGGTCTTCCACGATCGGCGTCTCGCGACCGGGGCGCGAGTCGATCACTCGTTCGCGTTGTCGCAGCGGCCGACCCACCAGCAGACCACCCTCGACCTGGCGCGCGACCTGGGTACGATCCGCGGGGTGAGCGAGGCCTGGCGGCAGGCACTCCTCGCTCGGGTGACGAAGCTCCGGATCCCGATGCTGGTCGTGTGGGGCGACGACGACCACGTGCTGCCGTTCTCGCACCTGGAGGCGGCTCGAGCGGCGCTGCCGGAGGCCGAGACGCATGTGTTCACGAAGACCGGGCACATGCCCCAGATCGAGCGGCCCTCGGAGTTCGCCGAGGTGCTCGAGGAGTTCCTGGCGCGCCGCCTTTCGGCTACCGCAGCAGGGCGGCGCTGAAAGGCGGTCGGATCGGGGGATGCCGGGCTACAGTGAACGGGCCGGAACACGTCGAGCAGGCCTCGACGCTCCGGTCGTCCGCCCAGACCTCGCTGACGAAAACGCCCGACGCCGACCACGCCGGGCTTTCGTCACGATGTCGCGGCGAGCTGTTCGACCGGCCTGGTCGCCGAGCAGCCGAGCACCGCGCGAAGAGCGAGGCCGAAGATGCTCGAGGCAGTCAAGCGTTCCGTCGTCCGACTCCTGGTGGAGCTGTGGCTGGAGACGAGCCGGCACTCGTGGCGGAGACGCGTCCGGGCGAAGGACTCCCCGCACGTCCACGCCGCCGGCACCAATCCGGACCGGGTGCTGATCGCAGGCGACGGCGCCGCGACCGGGCGCGGAGTCGTGACCCACGACCTGGGGCTCTCCGGTCACCTCGCGCGGAGCCTGTCGGCGCGCACCGGCCGTGCGACCGACGTCGACATCATGGTCGCGCCCGACATGACGGCCGTCTCCTGCCTCGACGGGCTCGGGCGGCTGGACCTCGGACGCTTCGACATCGTGCTCCTCGCCCTCGGCGCGAACGAGGCGCTGGCCCTGGCAGGCCTCCGCGAATGGCGTCTCGCGCTCGACGAAGTCCTCGCCGACCTCGAGGCAAAGGCTCCGCGCGCGACCGAGATCTTCCTGCTGCCCATCCCACGGTTCGGGATCAACCCGCATTTCCCGCGGTTCCTCGCGCGGGTGATCGACCGGGAGGTGGACGAGATGAACGCCGTCACGCGCGGTGTCCTCGCACTCCGGCCCCGGGCCGATCTGATCCCGATGGCACTCGAGGAGGTCTACGAACCCCGAGGGCCGCACATCTACCAGGTCTGGGCCGAGGCGATCGCCGATCGGATCAGCAGCACCCTCGATCCCGGGCGACCGTCGGCCGGAGGGACGGACACGCGCGACGAGCTCGGCCGGCAGTCCTCGCTCGACCGTCTCGACCTGCAGCAGGACCGCGACCACGTCCTCGACCGCCTCACCGAGACCGCTCGGCAGGCGTTCGGCACCATGATCGCCGCCGTGACGCTCGTCCGCAGCGACGTGCAGATCATGAAGTCGACCAGTGGCATCGAGCCGATCGTCCTGCCCCGCAGCGAGGCGTTCTGCGACATGACGATCCGGAAGGCTTCGCACTTCGTGATCGAGGATGCACGGCTCGACTCCCGGTTCGCCGACTACTCGATGGTGCGCGACGAGCCGGCCGTCCGCTTCTACGCCGGCTATCCGATCGAGTCCCCCGACGGGCAGCGGGTCGGGGCCCTCTGCATCATGGATCCGGAGCCGCGCCAGTTCACACTCGAGGACGCCGCCGTGCTCCGCAGCCTGGCGCAGGGCGTGCAGGCGCATCTGTGGAACGGCTCGTTGGCCTGACGGCGGCCGTGCATCCCCCGGCTGTGGGGTAAAGGGGCGAGCGCTAGCGCCCGCCCCGCCCGCGCAGCACGGAGAACGCGACGACCGCGAGGATGCCGACGACGAACAGCGGGAGCCCGACCGGCCCGGCCAGCGCGGTGTCGGACGACCGGAGCAGTCCGCCGATCAGAGCGAGGACCAGTCCGCCGCCGAACAGGAACCAGAGCCAGACAGGGGTGCGCTTCGCGGGTGCAGGGGCCATGAGGCCGATCTTAGGTGCGCCCCGGTACGGTGATCGGATGAGTTCCGTACCCTCCACCGATCCCCTGTCCGTCGTCGTCGTCGGTGCCTCCCGGGGCATCGGCGCCGCCGTCGCCACCGAATACGCCCAGAAGGGCCACCACGTGATCGGGACCCACCGCGGTTCCGGCGTGCCCGAGGGCGTGACCGGCGCCGTCGCCGACGTCACCAGCCTCGAGCAGCTCGAGGCCGTCGTGAAGCAGGCCGTCGAGGCGAACGGACGCCTCGACGTCCTCGTCGTGTCGTCCGGCATCACGCGCGACAACCTGTTCCTCCGTATGAGCGAGGACGACATCCGCGCCGTCGTCGACACGAATCTGATCGGCCCGATGCTCGCTTCGAAGGCCGCCCTCAAGCCGATGCTGAAGCAGAAGTCCGGCTCGATCGTGCTGATCTCGTCGGTCAGCGCCGGCATCGGCGTCCCCGGCCAGACCAACTACGTCGCCTCCAAGGCGGGCCTCGGCGGGTTCGCCCGGTCGTTCGCCCGCGAGTGGGCGTCGCGCGGCATCCGCATGAACATCGTCGCTCCCGGTCCCGTCGCCACGGACATGTTCGACGAGACGCCCGACGAGGCCAAGGCCACGATGGTCGCCGGCGTGCCCATGGGCCGGGCCGGCGAGCCGCACGAGATCGCCGAGGTCGTCTACTGGGTGTCGCAGTCGACGTTCATGACGGGCGCGACCGTGCCGGTGGCCGGCGGGATCAACTAGCCCCGTGCATCCCACGGGCCGGGCGCCGCGTGCCTAGAGAACAGACTCCTCCTCGCCCCGGGTGACCGGCCGACCGCCCCCCGCGGTCGACCTCCCCGGGGCGAGGATCGCCCGGTCGGAAGCGGTTCCCCTTCGTTGAGCCGCCTCTTCGGCCGTGAGACGTGTCCACTTCGTCGTGTTCACGCCGCCACCCCTTCCGACATCCTGTTCACCGCGACCGTCAGATCGCCCGACCAGACGTCGCCGTGTCCGGGGAGGACGAGGCGGGCGTCGAGCCCGGCGAACCGCGCGAGCGACCGGAGGGCTCCGGGCTCGTCGTGGTGGAAAACCGTGTGCAGCATCTGCGGCCCCGTGCGCTTGGACGTCTCGTGCCCGGTGATCAGAGCGTCACCGCTGACGAGGATGCGCGCCTCGGCGAACCAGTAGGCCGCGTGTCCCCGGGTGTGCCCCGGCGTCGGGATCGCGATCGGCGCTCCCGGGAAGGGCAGCGGCTGCTCGGCGGGAACCGCGGCGGCCTGCGCGACCGTGACGTCGTCGAGTCCGTGTCCCTTGCGGACGGCCATGTGCATCCACCGGGCGAAGCGGGGCTTGATCAGGTGCGGCAGCGCCGTCTTGGGGCTGACCTGCTCGAGGAATTCGCGCTTGAGGTGACCCACCTCGGTGTCGAGGGCGAGGATGCGCGTGCCGAACTCCCGCCGGTACCTCTCCGCACTGCCGATGTGGTCGGCGTGCGCGTGAGTGACCAGGATCGAGCTCACGTCGCAGGTCTTGAAGCCGGCCGCCTCGACCGATGCGTCGAGCAGTTCGGCGTCGCCCGGGTAGCCGGTGTCGATCAACGTCGCCGTGTCGGAGCCGCCGATGATCACCCAGTTGGACGACATTCCGCGCACGAAGAAGAGGTCGTCGGCGACCTCGGTCATTCGGGTGCGGACATCGCCTCGCCGATCGGGCGAAGGGAGGTCGGACACGTGTGTTTCGGGCACGGCGTGATTCCAGGGTGATGGGAGAGCGTTCGGGGCGCTCTCATGACGACCACCACTCCTGCCGTCCGGCAGTCGGGTACGAGCCTCGCAGGGCTGAATCCTGCGCTCTGATAGTACGGGGAGGCGGGGGTAGACCGCCACCTCTAGTATCGAGGCAGCACGCGCATCACGAGGGGACCCATGCCCGACGATCGACCCGAAACCGATCCCGTCACACCAGCACCGACCGATGTCCGCACGGGCATCGGCGAGTGGATCCTCGTCGACCAGGACAGCCTGCTGCTGACGCTCGGCACGAACATCTACACCGGCACGAGCCTTCGCCGCGCGCTCTCGAGCCGCGTCGCCCGCGACCTCCTCATCCCCGCGCTGAAGCGCTCGATGCTCGACCGGGTCGACCGCGACGAGGTCGCCGTCGTCGACGGGGTCGAGTGGTCCGTCGTGGTCCACGTGATCACCTCTCCGCTGACCGACGAGGTCTTCGCGGCGCACGGCATCGTGCACCGGGCCGACGAGGAGCGGCCCGAGCGTCCGGTCGTCGGGTCGCTGGAGTGGAAGATCGTCGTCGGAGAGGGCCCCGGGTCGGGCATCCGCCTGTATTGGGATCGCGCGATGTTCGAGCTGTACGAGTTCGCGAAGACGGAGTACGACGACTCGGTGCGGTCGTTCGTCGCGCCCCTCTGGTACAACGACCTCGTCGCGCCGAAGGACCGAGCCCGGTTCCGCGTGATCGTCGACGAAGTCATCACGGCCGTCGCACCCGAGCTGCACTCGATCACGTACGACGTGGTGACGGGGCAGGGTACGGGCCGTCGCGGCACGAAGACCCTGCGCGTCGCCGGGCGGGCCGCCGGTCAGAAGGGCGACGAGGTGTTCTACCTGCGCGGCGTCGTGCACGAGGCCGAGGACGTCCAGGCCGACTACCACCCGGGCATCGCCACCGTGAAGTCGGACGACTTCCTGCGGGCCGTGCTCGAACTGAACACCGACAGCGCCATGTGCGCGGTTGACACCCGCACCTGGGACGTCTATCTCGTCACCGAGGGGTGGTCGCTGGCGGGGTTGCCGCCGCTGACCGACGGCTCCTTCCTCGACCTCTTCGCACCCGGTGATCGGGCCGAGGTGGAGGCGTACTTGCACGATGCCGCGACTCGCACGACCGTCGCCGTCGACCCGCTGCGCACGCGGGTGCGGCCTTCGGACGGCTCCGTTCGCGACGTCCTGCTCAGCGCGACCGGAGTGCAGAGCGGCTCCGAGACGGATCGCTACGTGTTCTTGCGGCTGACGTCGGTCTGACGCGCGGCCTCCTTCTCCTCCCCTCCGTTCCGCTGCTGCTGCTGCTGCCTCATCCTCTTTCGTCGCAAATGTCGAGCGATCTGCGTCGTTCCGCCGCCGGAGGCCCGCAACGGCGGCCCCGGCGGCCCGGATCGCTCGCGATTTGCGACATAGGACGCGTCGAGACGGGACGGACGGGCAGCTAGGGGCGGGAGGGGCGGAACGCCGCACCGGGGTGCGACGCCGGCAAGTGCGACTCGGTGCGACCGAGGATCCGCTGGCGCATGGTGCCTCCGCGGGGCGTGGGCGGGAGCATCCCCCGCTCTTTCAGCAACGGCATGACCTCGTCGATGAAGTCGCGATAGCTCTCGATGCCGCCGTAGGTGTATTCGATCAGGAAGCCGTCGATGTCGGTGTGGTCGACGATCTCCTGCAGCTGGTCGGCGACCGATGCGGCCGTGCCGGTGACGCGCATCCCGCCGATCGCCGTCGTGATCCGGTCGAGGATCTCGGCCACGGTCGGGCTCTCGTCGCCCTGCTGGAACATCGACAGCATCGTCTGGCCGACCTCGGTGGTGACCTCGGCGAGTGTCGCCTCGAGCGGGAACGACATCAGGTCGACGCCGCTCCACCCCATGAACAGCGCTGCTGCCGCCTCGCGCGAGGGGGTGGCGTCGAGCTCGGCCCTCAGGCGGGCGGCCTCGTCTTCCGTCGCGCCGACGATGATCGACACCGCGTCGATCACCTTGATGTCGTGCGGGTCGCGGCCGTTCGAGGCCGCGAGGGCCCGCAGCGAAGCGACGTTGGCGGCGGCGGCGTCGAGGTCGCGGTCCTGGATGAACACGCACTCGGCGAACCGCCCGGCGAACGCCTTGCCCGCAGGCGACGAACCCGCCTGCAGCAGCAGCGGCGTGCGCTGCACGCTGGGCACGGCCGGGAAGTACCCGTCGAGCTGGAAGTAGTCGCCGTCGTGCGTGATCCGATGCACCTTCGCCGGGTTGGCGAACGTGCGGGTGGCCTTGTCGTAGACCACCGCGTCGTCGTCCCAGCCGCCCTCCCACAGTTCGAGCGACAGCTCGACGAACTCGGTGGCCCGCTTGTAGCGCTCGTCGTGCGGGGTGAGCGTCTGCCCGAGCAGCTTCGTCAGCGCGACCTGGTTGTCGCTCGTCACGACGTTCCAGGCGATCCGGCCCTTCGTGAGGTGGTCGAGGGTCGTGAAGGTGCGGGCATTGAGATAGGGATGCTGAGCCGTCGTCGAAGCGGTGACCACGAAGCCGAGCCGTTCCACCGTCGCGGCCAACCCGCTCACGAGCGCCATCGGGTCGTGCACCGGCACCTGCACGGCCTCTCGGATCACGACCTCGGGCACGTCGCCGTCGTGGGTCATCGGGTAGCCGAGGGCCTCCGCCAGGAACAGGAAGTCGAAGCCCGCCGCATCGAGCTTCCGCGCCATCTCCTGCCAGTACTCGAGGCTGGCGAAGCCCGACGTGTCGCCGCGAGGGTGGTGCCAGGCGTTGCTGATGAAGTTCGGCGTGAACTCCTCGAACGCGCCGAGGACGATCTGCTTGGTCATGGGTCTCGTTCCGATGAATGTTGATAACCTCGAGTAATCACACTGACGATAACCTGTGGTTATCGAAACGGCAAGCGAGAGAGCGAGGGATGCGCGTGGATGACTCCCCGGGGCCGGCGATCGGCCGGTCGGTGCACGCGCTCCGCTCGGCGCGCGGGCTGTCGATGAGGGCGCTGGCCTCCTCGGCCGGGGTCTCGCAGCCGTTCCTGTCCAAGCTCGAGAACGGTCTCCTGCAGCCGAGCATCGCCACGCTGTACGCGCTGGCGACGGCACTCGACGTCGCGCCGGGCGAGCTGCTGCCGCCGGCTTTCGCCGCTGCTCCCGCGGGCGCGCGCGTCACGTCCGGGTCCCCGCTGCTCCTGCACTCGGGCGAGGAGGCCGGCACGCCCACCGCGCAGCTCCTCTCCGGCGGTCCGGGGTCGAAGCTCGAGGTCTACCTCTTCACGGCGGAGCCGGGGTCCTCCGACGCGGCGCCGTTCGAGCACGCGGGGGAGGAGTTCGTGCACGTGCTGACCGGCACCGTCGTGGCGCATCGGGACGGGCATCCCGCGCTCTCGCTCGCCGCCGGCGACTCGCTGACGCTCGACCCGGGCGTGCCGCACTGGTGGGGTGCGCCGGAGTCGAACGACGGGCCGGCGACGTTCCTCCTCGTCTCGACCCGCGCCTAACGGTCGGTGAGGGCCCGCTTCTTCACGGCCTGGACGTGGTGCCCGTCCTCCCCCCTTCCGCCCGCCCGCCCGCCGGCCACGTCGCAAATCGCGAGTGATCCGGGCTGCCGGGGCCGCCGTTCCGGGCCTCCGTCGGCGGACGGATGCAGATCGCTCGACATTTGCGACGAAAGGACGGAGGGAGGGACGAACGCAGGTCAGTAGGCAGCCGGGTTGCGGTCCGCGAGGTAGGGGGAGGCGGCGCGCGACGTAGCAAGGGCTCCCCGCGACAGCCGCGCGAACAGCAGTTCCTCGCCGCGACCCGCCGACGCGAGCACCGCCCCGGTCGGCCCGGCCACCAGCGACCGCCCGCCGTACGTCAGCGAGCCCTCCGCGCCGCAGTAGTTCGCGTACGCCACGAACACCTGGTTCTCGACGGCGCGCGCCGGCACGAGCAGGTCGGGCACCACGTCGTACTCGACCATGTTCGCCGTCGGCACGAGCACGAGGTCGGCTCCGTCGAGGGATGCCCGCCGGACCGTCTCGGGGAACTCCACGTCGTAGCAGACCAGCAGCGCGACCTTCCACCCTTCCCAGTCGAAGACGACGGACGGAGCACGAGACGCGGTGAACTGCGACCGGTCGAGCTCGCCGAACAGGTGCGTCTTCCGATAGGTCGAGACGACCCGACCGGAGCCGTCCACGAAGACCACGGCGTTGTAGACCTCGGCCCCCGACAGCTCCGGGAACCCGCACACGATCGCGACGCCCGACTCCCGGGCGATGGCGGCGACGGCCAGGATCGGCTCGGATGCGAGGTCGGACGACAGCTCCATGGCGAGCCCCTGCACGCCCGACGGCCCGATCGCGTAACCGGTCAAGAACATCTCGGGGCACACGAGCAGCGCGGCTCCGGCCGCCGAGGCGGACGCCGCGGCCGAGGCGAGCCGCCGGAGGTTCCGGGGAAGGTCGAGGGGACGGGATTCGCATTGCAGGAGGGCGACGAGCATCCCACGCTCGCCCTCGGGTTCTTCGGTCATGTCGTCGCTCTCTCAGTCGGGCAGCCGGATCGGCCCGAGCTCGTCGAACAGATCGCCCGGGCCCGGATTCGTGGCGGGGGAGGACCCGCCGAAGTGCGCCATGATGCCCCAGACCGAGTTCAGCGACGTCTGCACGGCGCCCTCGGCCCAGGCCGGCGTGAACGACACGTCGTCGCCCGCGATGAACAGCCCGCGCTCCTCGGGCGGCATCGCCTGCTGCACGAAGTGCGAGTACATCCGGTGGTTGTACCGGTAGTGCCCGGGCAGCGCCCCCTTGAACGCCCCGAGGAAGTGCACGTCGTCCTCCCACGACACCGTGATCGGGTCGCCCACGATGTGGCTGCGGATGTCGAGCCCGGGGTAGATGTGCGAGAGCGCTTCGAGCGCCAGCTCCATGCGCCGCTCGGCCGGGTGCGGCAGCATCTTCAGGGCGTCGCTCATCCACGAGTAGGTCAGGCAGATGACGGCGGGATCCTCGGGCCCCTCCTCGAAGAGGTACGTGCCCCGGGTCAGCCGATCCGTCAGCGTCATGCTCATCACGTGCCGGCCGGTCGCCGGGTCGACGTCGTTCCAGAACGGACGGTCGACCATCACGAACGTCTTCGACGACTGCATGTAGCGCGTCCGGTCGAGCGCCATCCACATCTTCTGCGAGAAGAGCTCCTCGTCGCAGGCGATCTGCGTCGTGAGCAGCCAGCTCTGGCAGGTGGCGAGCACGGCCGGGTACTCGCGGGTCTCGCCGGACTCGTCCGTCACGGCGATCCGATCGGTCGCGGTGCCCGCCGAATCCCGGACCCGGTGGATGCCCGTCACACTGCCCCGCGGAGAGCCCCCGTTGAGCGACTCCACGCTCGTCCCCTCCGGCCAGTGCGCCGCGTCGTCCACCCGGCGACTCCACAGCCCCCGCGGCACCTGGTCGGCCCCGCCCCGGATCAGGTGCTGGTCGCTGTCGCAGTTCGTGACGACCACCCGGAGGATCTCGAGCATCGAGTTGGCGAAGTCGGAGTCCCAGCCGCCGGTGCCGAAGCCGACCTGTCCGAAGACCTCGCGGTGCCGGAACGACAGGGCCTGGAACTCCTCGCTCGTGGCGACGAAGTCGTAGAAGCTGCGGTCGTCCCAGAGCGGCACGAGGGCGTCCCAGATCGCCTTGAGGGCACCGGTGTCGCGGCGGCGGATCGCGGCCTGCAGCCCCCCGAGGTGGAGGATCCGGTCGAGAGCGCCGTCCCAGGCGTCCGCCACCTCGCGGAACAGGTCCGGCAGGTCGTCGAGGGAGGTCGCGTAGAAGGTCTCGCCCTCGAGATCCACCACGGTGCTGCGGGAGGCGGGGGTCAGGGGGTTCGGAAAAGGGGCGGTGGCGAGGCCGAGCGTGCGGA
This sequence comes from Frondihabitans cladoniiphilus, assembly GCF_039544345.1. Taxonomy (NCBI): domain Bacteria; kingdom Bacillati; phylum Actinomycetota; class Actinomycetes; order Micrococcales; family Microbacteriaceae; genus Frondihabitans; species Frondihabitans cladoniiphilus. The sequence goes on along the minus strand of NZ_BAABLM010000003.1, from coordinate 335,024 downwards.
CGTAGTGGAAGAAGGTCGACGAGGAGATCGGGAAGCGCATCCCGCCCATCTCGGCCACCGGCCCGTCGGGGCCGCCGAAGTGCTCGGAGCGGAGGCGTCCACCGAGGCGCGCACCCTCGTAGACGACCGGCTTGAGGCCGAGCCGCAGCAGCTCGTGGGCGGCGACGAGGCCGGAGAGGCCGCCGCCGACGATCGCGACCTCGGCTCCGTGGTGCTCGGGCGGGATGCTGCCGACGCCTTCGGGAGCCGTCAGCCAGTCGTCGTAGGCGAAGGGGAAGTCGGGGCCGAACACGGTCACGGCATCGGGGGTGCGCGGTGTCATCCGCCCATGATCCCCTTCCTGTGTTTCCGACGAAGGCGTCTGGACGATCCGCGCTCGATGTGTTTGGCTGGGTCCAGCTGGAAAGCACCTAGTGCGGTCACCGGAGTGACCTCGATCGACGGCCCTGCCCGTGAAGCCGAAACCGTCGATCGAGCCGGCTGGGAGCCCCTGCAGCCTCTGAGCGCGGGGGCTCTCTTCTTCGGACAGCGCTACGGCCGATTTCGCCGGCCGGAATCGGAATCGGCGAGACGCTCTGAATCCGGCTAGACGTTCTAGGGGAATCGCCTACTCTGGGCCTATGTCCGACACGGTCACCTTCGACGCCTCCGGGTACTGGTACGCCGCCTCCAGCGAGCAGCGCGGCGTCGACGTGCTCAACGCCCTGCGCCGCTATCGGGCCGCCGAGTCCGAGATGCGCCGCCGGACCCGCACCTCGATGAAGATGGGCGAGACCGACCTCAAAGCGATCCGTTTCCTCCTCCAGTCGGAGCGTCACGCGAAGACGGTGACGCCGAAACAGCTGGCCAACCACCTCGGGATCACCACCGCGTCGACGTCGGTGCTGATCAACCGTCTCGTCGAGAGCGGGCACCTGCAGCGGCACAGCCACCCGACCGACGGTCGCGCCGTCCTCCTCACGGCGACGGAGGACAGCAACGAGGAGGTGCGGGCGACGCTCTCGGGGATGCATGCCCGGATGATCACGATCGCCGAATCCCTGCCGCCCGAAGGGGCCGCCTACGTCGCGCAGTTCCTCGAGGCGATGACCGAGGCCGTCGCCGACGTCGACGCCGACGAGTGACGGCACGTGGTGACGGGACGCCGGCGTCGCGCGGGCGGGCTGCGGAAAGGTCAATTAACGCACTGTGAGGTCGAATAGCTAGTTCGACTAGCTAACCGAGTGCACAATGAGGGAGTCACCCCGGTTCACGGCGGAGTGACATCACCCCATTGGTTCTCGGGCGGTTGCAGGCCGCCAGAAGCGAGTTCGAAGATGACCCTCCACAAGATCGAGCGCCGTGCCGACGCTCTCAGCCCCTTCTCCGAGATCCGCGAGATCGACCGCAACCGCACCCTCGCGGTCATCGCGGTCTCGACCGTCGCGGCCACCGGCTCTCTGATCGCCGCGTGCCTCGTCGCGCTGGGGGTGCTCGCATGAACCCCGTCGACGCCGTCGCCCCGGTCGATTACGAGCTCGCCGCCACGCAGCCGATCGACATCCGCGAGCTGCTCGATGCGGACGCGCTCTGATGCGCCCCGCGTCGGGAGTCGCGAACGCCGCCCTCGCAGGCCTCTCGCACGAGGCGCTCGTCAGCACGGTGCGCGACGTGGTCGACCACCGGCCGTTCTACGACCTGTCGCTGGCCGACAGCGACTGGGACGACGACTGGGACTGAGCCCCGTGTATCCCGCCGTCCGCCTTGCCGATTTTCGCTAGCGCAACTAGCTAGACGGCCGGGATTGAACCCCGGGCGAGATGGGCGGACACTCGGAAGCGTCACACCGGCCTCGACCGGGTCGCGATCCGATCGTCTTCACGGGCAGGGCGGATCGTGACCTCACCGGGTGGGGCGCTCGTCTCTTTCCTTCCTTCAGCCGGTCGGACTAGCTTCGACATCAGACGCGGATCCGTTCCCCGCGCACGAGAGGCGCACGCCATGTTCGAACCCGAAAACATCCGAGAGTGGCTCGGCCTCAACGTCGTCGACCAGGACGGCGACAAGGTCGGCACCCTCGAGAGCTACTACTTCGATACCGCCACCGAGAAGCCGGCCTTCGCCACCGTGCAGATGGGCCTCCTCGGCGGCAAGCGCCTCACTTTCGTGCCGCTGGAAGGTGTGCTCACTTCGCCGAAGTACTTGAAGGTCGCCTACGGCAAGAAGGTCATCAAAGACGCCCCGTCGATCGACACCGACGGCGAGCTCGAGGCGTCGAAGGAGCCCGAGATCTACCAGCACTACGGCCTGACCTATTCGGCCGGTACGTCGGGCGAACGGCGCCTCGGCCGCCGCTGAGGCCGGCCCCGGCCGTTCAGGCCGATGGAATAGCCTCGTGGTCGTCCCGGTTCGATTCGTGGACCTCGACGACCACGAAAGGCTTCCGCTCAATGGATCTGTTCTCCCCGCTCTCCCTCGGTGATCTGAACCTCGCCAACCGCATCACCATGGCTCCGCTGACCCGCATGAGGTCGAGTGAGACGGGAGTGCCCGGAGAACTCGTCGCCGAGTACTACGCGCAGCGCGCCTCGCTCGGCCTGATCGTGACCGAGGGCGTCTGGCCGATCCTCGAGGGCAAGGCCTTCGCCGGACAGCCCGGCATCGAGACCGAAGAGCAGGTCGAGGCCTGGCGGGTCGTCACCGACGCAGTCCATGCGCGCGGCGGCCTGATCGTGATGCAGCTGATGCACGGCGGTCGCGTCTCGCACACCGAGCTCACCGGCACCGATCGGATCGTCGCCCCGAGTGCACTCGCCATCGACGGCGAGGTGCACACCGGCAAGGGCAAGCTGCCGTTCCCGGTGCCGCACGCCCTCACCCCCGACGAGCTCGAGTCCACCAAGGAGGCGCTCGTCTTCGGCGCCCGCAACGCGATCCGAGCCGGCTTCGACGGCATCGAGGTCCACGGCGCCAACGGCTACCTCCTGCACGAGTTCCTCTCGCCCGCGTCGAACGTCCGCGACGACCAGTACGGCGGCAGCCCGGAGAACCGCGCTCGCTACGTCGTCGAGGTCGTCAAGGCGATCCGCGAGGCGATCGGCGCGGGCCGGACCGGCATCCGCCTCTCGCCGTCGCACAACATCCAGGGGGTCCTCGAAGAGGATGCCGCCGAGACGAAGGCCACCTACGACGCGCTGCTCGACGGCATCGGCGGGATCGGGCTCGCCTACCTCAGCATCCTCCACCACGACCCGGCGGGCGAGTTCGTGCAGCACATCCGCTCGCGGTTCGACGGCGGCTTCATCGTCAACTCCGGCTTCGGTCAGGTGACCACGCGCGACGAGGCGATCGCCCTCGTCGACGGTGCGCACGCCGACGCCGTGGCGGTCGGCCGCCTCGTGATCGCGAACCCCGACCTCGCCGAGCGCTGGAAGGCCGAGGCGGACGAGAACGCGCCCGACCCGTCGACCTTCTACTCCGACGGCGCCCACGGCTACACCGACTACCCGACCCTGTCGGTCGGAGCCGACGCATAGCCGTCGCCTCGCGATGACGCAGTTCCGGCCGCGGCGGGCGGTGGCCTCCCTCGGCGCCCTCGTCGCGGCCGCGGCCTTTGCACTCGGCGGAGTCTCGAGCACGACGCTCGGTGCCCACGGGGGCCCCGCCGCCCGGGCCGCCGCGCTCGCGACCGCGCAGATCAAGTCGGAGCCGGGCGGCGCATCCCCCACGATCGTGGCCCCGACGGTCGGCGTTCCCGGCATCGACGTCAGCGCCTACCAGCACGGGGTCGACTGGACGAAGGTGCGTGCCGCCGGCGCACGGTTCGCCTACATCAAGGCGACCGAGGGCGTGACGTACACCAACGCGCGCCTCGTCGAGCAGTACACCGGGGCGGCGCGCGCCGGCCTTGTCCGAGGCGCTTTCCACTTCGCGAAGCCGAACGTGTCCACCGGCCAGGCGCAGGCGGAGTTCTTCGTCGCGGCCATGGCCTCGCTCGGGGGAGCCCGCGTCGACGGGGCGACGACTCTCCCGGCCCTGCTCGACCTGGAGTACGACCCCTACACGGCCTCCGACGGCACCGACAAGTGCTGGGGGCTCACACCCGACCAGATGGTGACCTGGATCGCGTCCTTCTCCGACACGATCGTCGCCTTCACGGGCCGTCTACCCGTCCTCTACACGACGACGAACTGGTGGATGCGCTGCACGGCCGACAGCACCGCCTTCAGCTCCAATCCGCTCTACCTCGCCCGATACGTGACGGATGCCCGGAGCGGGCCGGGTGCGCTGCCCGCGGCCTGGAAGCACTACACGATCTGGCAGTACACGAACGTCGGGTCGCGGTACGCCCTGGTCACCGACGGTTCGCCGGGCGACACGGCCGCGTCGGACGAGGACGTGTTCCGGGGGTCGGTCGCCGAGCTGCGCGCGCTCGCCCGGTCGACGTTCCGGGCATCCATCGGCCTCACGCTGCCGATGGTGGGCGTCGAACCGCAGTAGGCGTCGAGCGACGGTAGGCGTCGAGCCGCAGTAGGCGTCGAGCGACGGTAGCCGGGGTGAGTCGGTGTCCGCGGCGCGGATCCTGGGCCGCAGGCGAGGGTCTGTGCCGGAACTCCCATAGCAGCGCCACCGGTCTGCTGCCGGAACCTGGCATGCGGCGAAAACTCTGGTCCGCGGCGCGGATCCTGGGCCGCAGGCGAGGGTCTGTGCCGCAACTCCCGTAGCAGCGCCACCGGTCTGGGGGCGACTAGGCTTGTGCGGCACGGGTAGACGCCGTGGGCGGGGGCTCTTCAACACCTTTGACGGCGGAGAATCCGTGCCGAACGACGAGCGCCCGAACCAGGAGCGCCAGCCAGAACCCCGCGAGCCCCGGGTCGCCCGCCCGCGGCAGGAGCGGGCCCAGGCCACTCAGGCCGCGATCATCCGGGCTGCCGCCTCGGTCTTCGCGGAACGCGGCTACGCCCGAACCACGCTCGACGTCGTGGCCGTCGAAGCCGGCGTCACGAAGGGCGCTCTCTACTTCCACTTCGCGTCGAAGCACGATCTCGCCAACGCCGTCATCTCCACCGAGGTGGGCGTGATCGAGGCGGGCATCGCCACCGTGGTCGCCGCCGGCGACACCGGTCTCCGCACGCTGGTCTCCCTCTCGTCGACGATCGCGCGCATGCTCAGCTCGGACGTCGTCGTCCAGGCCGGCGTGAAGTTGACCACCGAAGAACTGGTCGCGCACCTCGACATCGAGCAGGCGTACGCCTTCCTCGAAGGGGTCTACACCCGCCTGTTCGAGCAGGCGATCCTCGAGGGCGACGTCCGCGCGGGCCTCGAAGCCACGCGGCTCTCGCGGGCTTTCGTGTCGGTGTTCACGGGCGTGCAGGTCGTCTCCGCCGGACTCGACGGGCGAGCGTCGCTCGTCGACCGCCTCCGAGACGTCTACGCCATGCTCCTGCCGGGGATCCTTGCCGACGACCGCCGAGGCTCGGCCGGTTCGCTGCTCGAGCTCCTCGACGACTGACCGACCGCAGCTCGCCCCACCGGCAGTCGACCGAACAGCCTCGTTCGAGGGGTGGAAAAGTACCCGAGGGTATGGTTCCATCGAATGGTCGGCACGGAGGGGCCGAGTGCAACACCGGGGCAAGAGGCCGGGCGCGGAACCAGGGGCCCGCCCGGCCCTTCTTCTGCCAGAGGTCGGCACCCCTGCGACCTGCGGCCAGCGACTCAGCGGCCAGCGACTCGGCGCCCAGCGACTCAGCGCCGCGCGACGCGGGACGACAGGTCGAGCCGCACGGTGGGCCACTCGCTGCGGACGATCGAGAAGACGACCGTGTCGCGAAGGGTCCCGTCGCGCCAGACCATGTGGTTGCGCAGCACGCCGTCCTGTTTGGCGCCGAGGCCGGCGATCGCCGCGCGCGATTGACGATTGTGCCAATGCGTGCGGAACTCGACGGCCTGGCAGTCGAGCACGTCGAAGGCGCGTGTCAGCAGCAAGAGCTTGGCCTCGGTGTTCAGCCCGGTGCGCTGGCTCGCCCGGCCGATCCAGGTCGAGCCGATCTCGAGACGTCGGTGCTCCGGGACGAGGTTGAGGTAGGTGGTCATGCCGACCGCTTTGCCCGACGCCCGGTCGACCACTGCCCACGGGGCCACGAGCCCCGCCGCCTGCTTGTCGAGGCGGGTTTCGATCTCGGCTTCCATCTGATCCGGTGCCGGGATGCTCGTGTACCAGGTGGCCCAGAGGTCGTCGACGGCGACCGCCTCGGCCAGGTCGGGCGCGTGCTCCGGAGACAGAGGTGCGAGCTCGACTCGCGTTCCGGTCAGGGTGGGGTTCTCGGCCATGCTCATGCCCTCAAACTAGGGCGTGGGCGGGTGCCCGAACCAGGGTGGGATCAGGCGTAGGTGCGGAGGAGTCGCCACTGCTGCCCCCACGGGTCGCGGCTCACGTCGAACACGAGGGTGTCGCCGGTCTCGGAGGTGCCCTGGAATCGCCAGGCCTCGGTCGGCGTCGGGGGATGCGTGATGGCGACGTCGAAGGCGGCCTCGACCTGCCAGCCCGGGAAGGTCGGGCTGAGCCGGGTGGGGGTGTCGGTGACGCGGAAGCGTTCGGCTCGCCAGACGAGTCTCTGCGGCACGCCCTGCTCGGACACCCACACGGTGACCCTCTCGTCGACGCGGGTCATGGTCTCCACCTCGCTCCTCTCATTCGAACGTATGTTCGATAGTGGAGACCTTACGTCGACGGGCCCCGACGCGCCAAGAGCCGACGTCCCATTCGTCGGCGACTACTTCGCCTTCGTCACCCCGTCGCCCGAGGCCATCTGCCAGAGGGCCACCCCGTGCAACTTCTTCGTCGCGGCGATGTTCGCCCGCACGGTCAGCGACCGCGCGTCGGACCACCAGAGGACGGTGCCGTCGGCGAGCTTCGCGGTCCACTCCCCTTGCGCAGCGACCCAGTTGGCGCGGTCGCCGGCCATCGCCCGGGCCTGAGCGGGCGTCACGACGCCGCCGGACCCGCTCGACTTCCAGGTGTAGCCGTAGCCGGCGACCCCGAGGTCGACTTTCGAGGCGCTCACGAACGACGTCAGTGCCGAGAGCGACTGCTCGGCCCAGGGGAGTCCCCCCACCGGCCCTGCGGCACTGAACCCTGAACCGTGCTCGTCGTAGGCCATCAGGACGAAGCGCGCGACGCTCGATTTCAAGGCCCGGACGTCGTAGCCGGCGGCGAGGTACCCGTCGGCCGTCGTCGACGCGGGCAGCGCCATCGAGATCGCCGCCGAAGTCGGCAGGGTCTCGCTCAACTCCTTGGCGAAGGCGACGAGATCCGCCGCATCCGACTCCTGCAGGTTCTCGAAGTCGATCTGGATCCCGTCGTAGCCACCGTGGTCGACCTCCCCCGCCAGGCCGGCGACGACGAACTGGCGGTTGTCCTCGCTCGAGAGCATGTCGGACGCGAGCTCCGCGCTGAAGTCGCCGCCGTTCGCGTCGACGTTGTTGACCAGCAGCTCCGACTTCACGCCCTGCTGCTTCGCCGACGCGGCGATGGAGAGCGCCTCGTCGGTCGACGCCGCCACGCCGGCGCCCTGGGCGGTCAGGCTCACACCGGAGATCCCGACGGTGTCGATCGCCCCTTTGTCCTTCGCGAGGGCGGTGAGGGTCGCGTCGCCGGCGACGCCGTACCCTTCGACGGCCACGGACGAGGGGATGACGGCGGTGTTCGCCGGCGCGGAGGCCTGGGAGGTGCATCCCACGCTCAGAAGACCCACGCCGAGGGCCAGCGCGACCGTCGCGACTCGTCGTCGTCCGCGCCTCGGGAAGGGGTGTCGTGTCATGAGCCGAGGGTAATGGTGCCGCGTCACGACCTTGCTGGGACCTGCGGGTACCCCCAGAACGGGGGTGGTGACCCGAGACGGCGGGATGCCCGGGTCGGCAGAAAGGAGGACCCTAGTCGGCACTCCGGTCCCCCAAAAGGCCCACCCGGAACCCTATGAGTCGGATGAGACCCCTCGAAAAAGGGGGTACAGACGACCACTTTGTCGGCAAAAAGGAGGACACGGCTCGAACCCTCGGATACCCCCCGAAAGGTCTCTGTCGGCACTTGTGCGGACAGGTCGGGGTTCAGGGTGATCTGAACGGTTATTCGCGGGGTCGAAAGCGCTTGCACGCGCAGAGACTGCAGTCGGTTCCGCGCCGATAGTGCTCATGAGCGGCGAACGGGTGCCCGCAGAGGCAGAGCTGATCGGGCTGGGGGGTGGCGGCAGGCATCGAAGGATCGTTTCGTCACGAGAGGGGAGGCGTCCCCCAGAGTCGGAGGGGTGCTCAAAACATAACCCTCCGAACGTCCCCCGGACAGTCCCAGGAGGCGGGGTACGTCGCGGCTTTTCTGAGTCCGAACCGAGAACCGATCAGATTCGTTCGGAATGTCCCCTTTACATCGAGGGGGGTGAGGGGGGCAAGATGGGGGTGGCCAACGAAGGCCCCCCATTCGCGGGGGTATTCCCCCTCGTAAATGACGGGTTAGCTAGGCCACGCCTCGACAGGTCATCGACTCCCACCCGAACCGGGAGTCGCCGAACAGTCGGGGCCACCGCATCACCCGAACACCCGCTTCACCCGAAAAGCGTCACCCGAACGACACGCTCCACCCGAACCGAACCACCGGCCGCATCGGTCCCGAAATCGATGCGGAGGGATCCGGGCCGGCCCCGAAGCCGGCACGGAGTGCTCACCCGAGCACCGTGCTTACCCGAGCACGTCGCATCATCCGAACCGCACCACCCGAGTTACCAAACGCCCACCCATTCGCCTACCCGAAGGCAGTACCACAATGACTTTCCGCACATCCCTGCGTCCTAGCAACCCGACCGTCTCGATCATCATCCCGACCCGCAACGAGGCCAAGAACCTCGAGGTCATCCTCCCCAAGCTCCCCCAGGTCCACGAAGTCATCCTCGTCGACGGCAACTCGGTCGACGGCACCGTCGAGACCGCGCTCCGCCTCCTCCCGGACATCAAGATCGTCCACCAGACCCGCAAGGGCAAGGGCAACGCTCTGGCCTGCGGCTTCGAGGCGGCCACCGGCGACATCATCGTGATGTTCGACGCCGACGGTTCCGCCGACAGCGACGAGATCCCGCGCTTCGTCAAGACGCTCACCGACGGTGCCGACGTCGCCAAGGGCAGCCGCTTCCGCAAGGGCGGCGGCTCGGAAGACCTCACGTTCTTCCGCTCGACCGGCAACCTCGGCCTGAACATGATCTGCAACGTGCTGCTCGGCACGAAGTACTCCGACCTCTGCTACGGCTACAACGCCTTCTGGCGCGACATCCTGCCGGCCCTCGACCTGCTGCCCTCGACCCTCGCACCCGCCAAGAACGGCGCGATGCTCTGGGGCGACGGCTTCGAGATCGAGACCATCCTCACCTGCCGCATGGCTGCCGCCAAGCTGCGCGTGACCGAGGTGCCGAGCTTCGAGAAGAACCGCATCCACGGCGAGTCCAACCTCAACGCCATCAGCGACGGCATCCGCGTGCTGAAGACGATCCTCGACGAGAAGCGCCGCGACAGCGTCGCCGTCTCGAAGGCGTCGCGTCAGACCGTCGTCGCGCCCTCGGCTCCGACGACCGTCACGGCCCCCATCCGTATCGAAGCGGAGCAGGAAGTCGCGTGACCTCCTCCTTCCAGAAGACCGTCCTCCCCACGGTCTCGGTGATCATCTGCGCCTACACGCAGCGTCGCTGGCAGGACCTCCAGGACTCCGTCGAGTCGGCGAGGGCCCAGCCCGCGACCACCGAGGTCATCGTGGTCATCGACCACGAGCCCGAACTCTTCCGCATGGCCCAGGACCGCTGGCCCACCCTCCTCGTCATCGAGAACGCCGAGGCCCAGGGCCTCTCCGGCGCCCGTAACACCGGCGTGCTCGAGGCGTCGAGCGAAGTCGTCGCGTTCCTCGACGACGACGCCACGGCCGACCCCGACTGGCTGACCTGGATGCTCGACGCCTTCGAGGACGTCCACGTCGCCGGCGTCGGCGGCCACGCCGAGCCCGTCTGGCCCGACGGCAAGGGCCCGGCGCTCTACGCGGACGAGCTCCTCTGGATCGTCGGCTGCAGCTACCGAGGCCTCCCGACCGAGACCTCCGACGTCCGCAACGTGATCGGCTGCAGCATGGCGTTCCGTCGTGCGACGATCCTCGCCGCCGGCGGGTTCTCCTCCACCGTCGGCCGAGTGGGCAACATCCCCCTCGGCGGCGAGGAGACCGAGCTGTGCATCCGCATCGGACAGGCCGACCCGGCCGCCCGCATCGTGTACGAGCCCATGTCCCTGGTCAACCACCGCGTCTCGGCCGACCGAGGCACCTGGAAGTACCTGGCGCGCCGCTCGTTCTACGAGGGCGTCTCGAAGGCCGTCCTCAGCCGTCATCTCGGCCGCGGCGACTCGCTCTCGAGCGAGTCCTCGTACCTGACCCGGGTCCTTCCCGGCGCGGTGATCCGCGAGCTCGGCCAGCTGCGTCACGGCGGCGGCAAGCGTGCTGCGGCGATCGTCCTCACGGTGCTCGCCACGGTCGCCGGCTACGCCCTCGGAACCGTCTCCGGCTCGAAGGCGTCCGACTCCGACGCGGTCGTCAAAGAGCTCCAGCGCACGGCAGTCCTCCGATGATCGCGCTCCGGCTCGAGCGTCCCATGACGAGCCCGGAGGCCCCCGAATGGTCCGGAGCCGTCTGGATCGGTCAGATCGACGTCGCCGAACTCCCGGATCCGTCCGCGGGTGACACCGTCGCCCTGTCCGACAGCGTCGGCTACTCCCGGGCCCGCCTCCTGGTGCGCCGTTCCCGCGCCGTCCTCGGCTTCGTCGAACTCGACGTCACCGACCTCCCCGAGATCGGCGGCAGCGTCTCCCTCGACGACCTGCTCGTCGCCCTCGCGAAGCTCCCCGACGTCCCGGCCGCCGTCGAACCGCTGATCCTGCCGACCGTCACGGTCATCATCTGCACCCGTGACCGGGCCGAGCAGCTCCGCGGCGCCCTCACCTCGGTGCTGGCGATCGACTACCCCTCGTTCGACGTGGTGGTCGTCGACAACGCCGGCGCGACGACCGAGACGCGCGACCTGGTCGAGACCGAATTCGGGGATCCCCGGGTCCGGTTGGTCTCCGAGCCTCTCGCCGGTCTGTCCCGGGCCCGGAACACGGGGCTCCTCGAGGCGACGGGCGACATCGTGGCCTACACGGACGACGACGTCGTCGTGGACCGTCACTGGCTCCGCAGCCTCGTGACCGGCTTCGCCCGGAACGAGGACGTGACCTGCGTCACCGGCCTCGTGCCGAGCGGCGAGCTCCGCACCGCGGTGCAGCGCTTCTTCGACGACCGCGTGAGCTGGTCCGCCAACCTCGTGGCGCGGGAATTCCGTCTCGCGACCCCGCCGGCCGACCTGCCCATGTTCCCGTTCTCGGTCGGCGAGTACGGCACGGGTGCGAACTTCGCCCTGCGTCGCGACACCGCCATCGAGCTCGGCGGCTTCGACACCGCCTTCGGCGTCGGAACCCGGACCGGCGGCGGAGAGGACCTCGACATCTTCACCCGGGTCCTGTTCGCCGGCGGAGCCCTGGTCGTCGAGCCCTCGGCCCTCGTCTGGCACCGTCACCGCGCCGACCTCGGCGCTCTGCGCCATCAGGCCATCGGCTACGGCACGGGCCTCGGCGCGTGGCTGACGAAGGTCGCCCTCAACCCGACGATGATGAAGGTCGCGATCTCCCGAGCCCCGCTCGCGGTCAAGCGACTCGTCTCCAAGGGCGGCGGAAGCCTCGAATCCGGTGACGCCATGTCGTCGGTGCCGGCGCTTCCCGTCGCCACCGTCTCCGCTTCGGAACTCTCCGGCGACGTCGACTGGGCCAAGGCCGTGTCGAAGGTCGGCTGGATCGAACTCTGGAGCGTCACCAAAGGCCCCTGGCGCTACCTTCGGCAGCGCTGGGACGGCACGGGTCTCATCGACCCTGCCACGCGTCACGCGGCAGCTCGGGCAGCTGCGCGACGCGCCGCCTGACACGGGAGCGGCACCGCCGCACCCGTCTTAGGACGGCAGCGATTCGCGTCCCCCGGGACGCGGGCGTCGAGGTAACTCACCTCAGAACCGGTTCGGGTTCAACCGACGGGCCAGGGAGCGGCGCTCCCTGGCCCGTCGGCGTCCCGCGGGGCAGGATCGACTCATGGACATGGACCGCGAGCAGCTCGCCGACTTCCTCCGCCGCCGCCGAGAGGCCCTCCGGCCGAGCGACGTCGGTCTCGGCGACGGCGCCCGCCGCCGCACTCCGGGTCTCCGTCGCGAAGAGGTCGCGCAGCTGGCCGGCATGTCCGTCGACTACGTCGGCCGGCTCGAACAGCAGCGCGCCTCCCAACCGTCCGAGCAGATGCTCGGTGCGATCGCGAGGGCGCTGCGGCTCACGCTCGACGAACGCGACCACCCCTGGCGCCTGGCCGGGCACAATCCACCCGCACATCGCGGATCGGGCGAGCACGTGCATCCCACGCTGTTGCGCATTCTCGACCGCCTGGGCGACACGCCTGCGCAGGTCGTCGACGACCTCGGCTACGGGCTGGCGCAGAATCGGCTCGCCAAGGCGCTGTTCCCCGACGGCGAGGCGTTCGCGGGGCTCGACCGCAGCCTCGTGCACCGGTGGTTCCTGCACCCGCGCGGCCGCGACGTGTACCCGCCCGAAGACCACGAGTACCAGAGTCGGGTGCAGGTCGCCGAGCTGCGCGCCTCGCTGGGGCGACGAGGGGGCGAGGATGCACGGGCTCGCGCTCTGGTCGACTCCCTCCTGGCTGGCAGCGCCGAGTTCCGCGGGCTGTGGGAGAGGCACGACGTGGCGGTGCGGCTCGGCGAGTCGAAGCGGATCGTGCACCCCGAGCTCGGCGTGATCGCGGTGGACTGCCAGATCCTGCACGTGGACGACGACTCGCAGAAGCTGCTCGTGTTCACGGCGACGCCCGGCACGCCCGCGGTCGCGCAGCTCGAGCTGCTCGGAGTGATCGGGCAGCAGACGTTCGCCGGCTGACGTGCCCGCCGCTAGCCTCGAAACGTGAAGCAGAGCACCGACCGCATCCTGACGACCCACACCGGCAGCCTTCCGCGGACGCCCGCGTTGACCAAGCTCCTCGTCGCGCGCGAACGGGGCCGCGACTACGACCGGGCCGACTTCGACCGCGAAGCGCGCAGAGCCCTCGACCTCGTGCTCGAGGGCCAGCTCGACGCCGGCATCGACGTGATCAACGACGGCGAGGTGCCCCGCGTCGGCTTCTCGACCTACGTCACCGAGCGCATGAGCGGCTTCGGCGGGGTCAGCCGGCGCAAGCAGTCGCTCGATCTGCAGAAGTTCCCCGAGTGGGCGAGGTTCGGCGAGACCCAGATCGGCGTCGCCGAGGACCTCGCCCGGGTCTGGGACACCGCCGAGGCTCAAGACGCCGTCCACTACGAAGACGACCTGAAAGGCGTGACCTACGACCTCGACCTCTTCGACCAAGGGCTTCGGGCTCCGAGCGTCGGCGGCCGAGCGACTGAAACGTTCGTCAGCGCCGCATCCCCCGGCATCGTCACCACGACCATGCTGCGAAGCCTCGACAACCCGGCCTACGCTACCGATCGCGATTACGTCTTCGGCGTCGCCCGCGAGCTGCAGAAGGAGTACGAGTACATCGTCTCCCGCGGCCACATCCTGCAGCTCGACGCCCCCGACCTCGCGATGGAGCGGGTCATCATGTTCGGAGACGACGACCTCGACGTGTTCCTCGACCGCGTGCGGCTGCACATCGAGGCGATGAACCTCGCGCTCGAGAACATCCCGGCCGAGAAGGTCCGGCTGCACGTCTGCTGGGGCAATTGGCAGGGGCCGCACCAGGACGACGTGCCGGTCGCGACGCTGCTGCCGCTGCTATACGAGGCCAAGGTCGGCGCTCTCTCGATCCCGCTGGGCAACCCGCGGCACGAGCACGAGAACCCGGCGTTCCGCGACCAGCCGCTGCCCGACGGCATGCTCCTGATCCCCGGAGTCATCGACGTCACGACCAACTACCTCGAGCACCCCGAAGTCGTCGCGAATCGCATCCAGGCGGCCGTCGACGCCGTCGGCGACCCCACGCGCGTCATCGCCGGCATCGACTGCGGTCTCGGCACCTTCGCGTCGTACGAGTTCATCGCGACCGACGTGGGCTGGGCGAAGCTGCGGGCCCTCCGCGAGGGCGCCGACATCGTCTCGAAGCGCATCTGGGGCTAGCGAGCCGGGGGATGCACGGCTCGGCTCCGCCGCGAGGCCGGGGGATGCACGGGGTCGCCTTGCTCGGCGTTCCCTGCGCGTTGCTAGGGAGTCGCCTCTATCCTGGGGGCGAACCGACAACGAAGGAGCGCGCGTGAGCGACTCGACCGGCACGTCCTCGCCTCAGCCAGGCTGGTATCCCAACCCCTCCGGAGACCCCGGCTACCGCTGGTGGGACGGTCGCGGCTGGACCGAGCACGTCAGGGCTCCCGAGCCCGCGGCTCCGCTCCACCAGCACGCGCCCGCCCCCGCGCAGGCCGTCGCCCCGCCGACCCAGGCGGCCCCCGCGGCCGTTCCGGCTCCGGCCTCCGTGACCGAGCCCGAGACCACGGTGCCGACCGCGGCTGAGGCCGCTGGATCGGGTTCGGGTGCGGGCTCCGGCTCGGCTGCTGGCTCGGGTTCTGACGACCGCCCGGCGTACGGCGAGCGCATCCCGGGCTACCAGGTGCCCGGTGCGGGTGCGGGTGCGGGCGCTGGTGCGGGTGCCGGTGCCGCGCAGCAGCAGCCGCGGTACGGCGAGACGCAGCAGCCCCGGTACGGCGAGACGCAGCAGCCGTACGGGGCGCAGCAGCCGTATGGCCAGCAGCAGCCCACCGGCCAACAGGGTCAGTACGGCGAGACGCAGCAGCCGTACGGTGCGCAGGGGCAGCAGCAGCCGTACGGTACGCAGCAGCCTTACGGCCAGCAGCAGCCGTATGGCCAGCAGCAGCCGTACGGTGCGCAGGGCCAGCAGCCTTACGGGCAGCAGCCCTATGGCCAGCAGCAGCCCTATGGTGCGCAGGGCCAGCAGCCCTACCCCTACGGTGCCTACACGCGCCAGCCGCTGAAGCCCGTCCCGGAGGGGGCCCGCCTCACGACGGTCTTCATCTGGATCGCGTCGGTCCTGCCCATCGTCTCAGGGCTAGGCATCCTCTTCGTCAACTTCAAGCCCTTCCTGACCCAGCTGTCGACGGACATGCAGTCGGGCTCGACCGCGACCACCCTCCCCTCGCTTCCGGCCGGTTACGCCGTCCTCCAGGGCGTCGACTTCCTCGTCTACCTGCTGGCGGTGCTGCTCGCGTTCCTCGACTACCGGCGGCTCCGTGCATCCGGCGTCGAGCGGCCTTTCCACTGGGCATTCGCGTTCATCCCCGTCCTGACGGCCGGCGTGTACATGATCGGCCGGCCGATTCAGCTCCGCCGCCACGGTGCGAAGGGCGCGCTGGTCTGGCTCCCGCTCTGGATCTGGATCGCCGCCAACGTCGTCGCCTTCATCACGGTCATGATCTACGTGGTCGCCGCCCTCTCGGCGCTCAGCGGCATGTAGCTGCCGCGCGTCGACCGCCGCGCGTCGACCGGCCGGCCCCTGCGACCGCACCGCTCGGCCGGTTCGCCTGACCGCCCGGACCTCGTCCGGGCGGTTTCGCGTCGCCGGCGGCTTGCGCGTCGGCCCGCTAATCGGACTGCTCGTCGGCTCGGCGGAAGCTCGGGCATCCCCGCCTCCGCTGCATCCCGTCCCGCCCGACTCCAGAACACGCCGCTCACTTTCGGACCCGAGCGGCGTGTCCTGGAGTCGGCCGCGTCCGCCTTGCGCGGCGACTCCACTTCGTGCGGGTCCGGCGGAACCTGAGCGGCGTGTCCTGGAGCCGGCCGCGTCCGGCCGCCGCCGTGCATCCCGCCGTGCATCCCACCGTCTTCGCCCTGCCGAGCGCGGTGCCGGAGGTGCGTGCCCGCATGACAGTCGCTCCGCGAGGAACTCGGCGGAGGATTTCCTCGCGGGCGTGCCGAATGGCCCCGGAGCTCCTTGCGAAGGCGCTTCATCGGGCCCGGTCTCCTCAGTCGGGGTGAGGATTTGCTCGGCTGGGTGCAGGCAGGATGCACGACCCCGACACACGCACGCGGGATGCACGCCCCGACCCCGCGACGGCACCCGTCAGGGGCTGATCGACAAGAAGACGAACGCCGCCAGGATGATGAGGTGGATCACTCCCTGGAGCCGTGTCGAGCGACCCGGCACGACGGTCAGCGTCGCCACGAGCAGCGTCAGTACGAGCAGGACGATCTGCACCGGACCGAGGCCGAGCACGAGAGGCCCCTCGATCCAGATGCTGGCGACGGCGATGACCGGGATCGTGAGGCCGATGCTCGCGATCGACGACCCGAAGGCCAGGTTGAGGCTCGTCTGAAGACGGTTCTTCATCGCCGCGCGGGATGCCGCGAGCCCCTCGGGCAGGAGCACGATGAAGGCGATCACCACTCCGACGAACGTCGACGGGATGCCCGCCGACTCGAGCCCGTGCTCGATGGTCGGCGACACGGCGTGACCCAGGGCGACCACCGCAAGCAGGGACACGGCGAGCAGGACGCCGCTGATCGCGGTCTGCCGGTTGGTGGGGGGAGTGGCGTGCTCGTCGTCGCTCTGGATGGTCTTGCCCGCCTTGTTGACCGGCAGGAAGAAGTCGCGGTGGCGGCCGGTCTGCGTCGCGATGAACGCGATGTAGAGGGCGATGGCGGCGATCGCGATGAACGCGAGCTGTGCTCCGGTGAAGCGGCCTCCGGAGGCGCCGACGGTGAACGCGGGAAGCACAAGGGTCAGGCCGGCGAGGGTCGCGACGACCCCGAGCGCGGCGCCGGTGCCCTCGCGGTTGAAGCGGGGGAGCCCGTGCCGGATCGAGCCGAGCACGAGGGAGAGGCCGACGATGCCGTTGCAGGTGATCATCACGGCGGCGAAGGCCGTGTCGCGGGCGAGCGTCTCGGTGTCGTGCCCGTCGCCGCCGAGCATGAGGGTGATGATCAGCCCCACCTCGATGATCGTGACGGCCACCGCCAGGACGATCGAACCGAGGGGTTCGCCGACCTTGTGAGCGACGACTTCGGCATGGTGCACGGCCGCGAGCACCGCGGCGATGAGCACCACCCCGACGATGATCGCGACGCCGACGGACAGGGTGCGGTGGTACGTGGCGACGAGCGCGATGAGTGCGATCACCGGCACGGCGATGGGCGCGAGTGCGCGAAGTCGTGCGGCCATGGTTCCTCCCAGGTCGGCTTCCAGCCTAACCAGGGGTGAAGACTGATGGTTGGCTGCGTCTCGGGGTACGCGGTCGGCGTACCGTCTCCCGCATGGATCAGCTGACGGAAGCAGAGGCGGCACACCTGGCTCTCGCGCTCGTCGCGGTCGCCACGGCGTCCGTCGACGGGGGAGCCGATGCGCGAAGCGAGAGCGACGCGGGGCTGGTCGAGCTCGTGCAGGACATGTGCGACGTGCCCCTGACCGAGCGGCAGGCGAGCGTCGTCGAGACCCTCGGCGCAGCCAGCGCGGCCCTCACCGCCGGGCTCAGCGGGGCTCTCGCAACGACGCAGGGGCGCGACGTGCACGTGGTGCTGCGGATGGCCGCACGCGCCGTGATGGACAACCACCCGGACGCCGCCTGACCCGACGCGGTCGTGACGGGCGCGCCTCGTCGACCCGGGCATCCCGGTGCCCCATGCTGTGTGCACGCGGTGGCTCGGACGCCGCGTTCGAGGAGGAGCCGCATGCTGATCGCCGCCCAGATCGTGGCAGCGCTCGCCGCGGCCTTGCACGTCGTCTTCTTCATGTTCGAGAGCGTGCTGTGGACGAGGCCGCGCGTGTTCGGCCGCTTCGGCATCGCGAACCAGGCGGACGCCGACACGATCAAGCCGATGGCCTACAACCAGGGCTTCTACAACCTGGCGCTCGCCGTCGGAACGGTCGTCGGGATCGTCCTGCTCGGCATCGGGCACGGGCCCGGACCAGGTCACGGCGGCGGCGTCTTCGTCGCAGGTAAGGCCCTCGTCGTCTTCGCGACGGCCTGCATGTGCGTCGCCGGAATCGTGCTCGCGACGACCGGTCGGGCCTATCGGCGTTCGGCCGCGATCCAGTTCGTGCCGGCTGCCCTGGCTCTCGTTCTCGTCTCCGTGGTACCAGGGGGCTGAGCCTCGAGGGCGAGGATCAACCTCACGACGGATGCCCGCCGCGGGGATGTGGTGTGAAGTGGTGTCACACGGTTCGGGGAACGTTTCGGTGGAGGGTGGAGAACGGTGAACGGTTACGGGGAGCTCGCACGCGATCTGTGGCGGGCGGCCGACGAACGGCGGTTCCTGGCGCTCCCCGACCGCGACGTGTTCTTCACCGAGTTGGGCTCCGACGTCGCTCGGCGGGTCGACGAACTCGTCGTCGTCTTCGCCGGTGAGACCCCTCCCGGCGAGACCCCGCGATGCCGCGCCCGACGCCTCCGCCGCGCCCTCAAGCAGGCCGAGGAGATCGCGTACCAAGAGCTGATCTTCTCGCACTCCGTCGTCGCCGAGTCCGAGCTCGAGGCCGACGTCGAGCCCGAACCCGCACACGCCGAGCTCCAGTACGCCGGAGTCGCCTGACCCGTCGAGAGGTGCGGCCGACGGGTGCGTCCGACGGGTGCCTCCGCTCGGTCGACACGTGTGGCCTGGGATGATGGGCGGATGACTTCGTCCGCTCCCGCCCTCGGCCTCCTCCTCGACGTGGACGGGCCGATCGCCAGCCCGATCACTCGCACGATCGACCTTCCCGCGATCACGCGCGACCTCGTCGAACTGGCCGTCCGAGGCATCCCCCTGATCTTCAACACCGGCCGGTCCGACGACTTCATCCGGCGCGAGGTCGTCGCCCCGCTGATCGCCGCCGGGCTCCCCGCCGGCGCCCGCGTGCACGGCATCTGCGAGAAGGGGGCGGTCTGGTTCTCGATCGGGCCTCAGTTCGGCGCCGCGGGCGTCTCCGAGATCCAGGTCGACGAGACCCTTGCGATGCCGGCCGACTTCGCCACCGAGATGCGGCAGCTCGTCGAGGCCGAGTTCGCCGACTCCGTCTTCTTCGATCGCACCAAGCGCGCGATGGTCTCCGTCGAGCAGCTCACCTCGATCGACACCGCGACCTACCTGCCCATCCAGGCGCGCTTCGACGAGCGCGCTCTGGACTCTCTCCAGCGACGCGGTTTCGGCGTGAGTCGGCTCGACGACGTCAGGAGGGATGCCCGGGGCGAGGTCCAGTGGCGCATCGACCCGACCATCATCTCCACCGACATCGAGTCCGTCGTCCTGGGCAAGGACCTCGGTGCGCGCCGGGCCCTCGAGCTCCTCGCCGTCGACGGCCCGCTGCCCCTCGCCTGGCGGACCGTCGGCGACTCCCGCAGCGACTACGCGATGGCCGACTGGCTGTATGCCCAGGGGTACGAGGTGGCGCACGTCGACGTGCGCCCGGCCGACGGGGTGCCCGAGAAGCCGTATCTCGTGCTGGAGTCGCCGTCGGGCGCCATCCACGACGAGGCCGGGGCGGAGTTCCTGGCGGCGTGCCTGGCCGAGACGGCGTAGCGGCGGCCCCGCTCGTCCGGCGCCGGGTCCCGTCTCGCCCTCCCGCCTCGCCGTCCTGTCTCGATTTGCAGTCTGAAATACTTTATACAAAAATGACGGGGTTGTAGCGACGGTCGCCACCGTCGTCCGTCGTACGCGAGGACCCCTTCCATGCCACAGCGCCATCGTTCCCTGCTCGCACCCCGCCGTCGTCGGCTCTCGCAGGTGGGGGTCGCGCTCGGTCTGGGGGTCGTCGCGGCCACTGCCGCGATCGAGGGCCCGGGCGTCGAGGCGGTGGAGGCGGCAGCGACGCCGGCCCGTGCATCCCACGTCTCGCCCGTCGTCTCGGGCACCGCTGGCGCCGTGGCGAAGGCTGCAGCGCCGCGTACCCTGTTCCGGGAGGACTTCGAGAGCGGCACGGGTGCGTCGGCAACCGTTCTCGGCGACTACGCCGGTGCGTCGGGCGAGCGCTACACGGCCGATCCGGCGTGGCTCGACCCGGCGAACTGCGACGGGATCATCACGAGCTTCTCGGGTTCTGACCATGCGTCGTGCCCGGGGGCGCACGGGTCCGCCATCCGCGACTACGCGCACGTGCTCGGCCAGGTGGCGCAGGCCGGGCCGGATGCGAACCACAGCGTGTCGGCCTACACGCGGTACTCGGTCAGCGGCCGGGACCTCGTCGAGTTCGAGACGAGCGCGCCCATCCGCCTGAGCGCGGCGAAACGGTTCGTCACCTTCTCGGTCGATGCCGTCGCGTCGGCCTGTCATCGAGCCCAGCCCGAGCTCGACTTCTTCCTCGTGGACGGCTCGTCGGAGATTCCGACCGCCGTCGACCCCGTCAATCCGTGCGTCGACGAGGCCGCCTCCGACTACGTGGTTTCCGGGTCGGACCTCGCCTTCCGAGCGGGGTCGTACGCCAGCAGCGGCGCCGTGCTGTTCAGCGGCGACGAGCTGGGAATCCGGATGCGGAACCGCACGGCCGAGGGGCAGGGCAACGATCACTCGTACGACAACGTCACCGTGCTGGACGCGACCCCCCGACTCGACGTGTCCTTCGCGACCGGCCGCCACGTGGTCGGCGACGTGGTGCCGATGACATTCACGGTGACGAACACGACCGAGAAAGGCGCGAAGCCAGGGTGGGCGTTCGACGAGAGCCTCCCGTCCGGGCTCCGGGTCGCCACCGCCGGGACGACGACGTGCTCGGCCGGGTCCGTTTTCGCCGCCGACCGCTCGATCCACGGGACGGGCGATCTGGGGACGGGCGAGGCATCATGCACCGTCACGGTCGGGGTGACCGCCGAGCGTGCCGGCTCCTTCCGGGTCGACGCCGCTGCTGCGACCGACCTCACGGGCCTCGACGCGCCGCGGAGCGCGACGGTGTCCTTCGATGCCGCAGCCCCCTCGCTCTCGGTGAGCGAGACCGCGACGGTCACGAACCTGACGCGGGCGGGTCGGCCTCCCGAGGTCGGCGATCGGATCGTCTTCGAGGCCTCCATCGAGAACACCGGCAACGTCGCTCTGTTCGACGTGAGCGCGACGAGTGCGGTCGGCGGTGTCCTGCGGCCCGTCTCTCGCACGCTCGAGGTCGGGGCGTCCACCACGGCCACGGGAGAGCCGCACGTCGTCGAGCAGGCCGACGTCGATGCGGGGCGGGTGGCGGACGCGGTCACCGTCACGGCCTCCGCACCGGAGTCGCAGAGACTGTCGGGTGCTGATTCGCGGACCGGGGTCGGGGCTGGCCGGCAGGTCGTGACGGGGACGGCGAGCGTCGAAGTCGCCACCGTGGCCGAGGACGCCTCCTTGAGCATCGTGGAATCCGCCTCAATCGACGGAGTGGCTCCGGCTGCGGACGCCGACACGGGCGACAGGATCGATGTGCAGGCGGTCGTCGCCAACACGGGCAACGTCACGATCACCGACATGGTCGTCACGAGCGGCTCGGTCGGCGGGCTCTCCTGCGAGGTCACGGTGCTCGCCCCGAACGACTCGGTGGGATGCTCGGGCGGAGCTCCGATCGTCGTGACGCAGGACGACGTCGACTCCGGAGCGGGCGTGATGGACGAGGCGTCCGTCGCGGGCACCTCGGCCCAGGGTTCCGCGATCGTCGCCGGGCCCTCGCGTGTCGTGGTGCCGGTCACCGCCGCTCGCCCGGGGCTCGACCTCTCGGCCACCTCCAGCCACGGGGACGACGACCACGACGGCGGGCTCGACCTCGACGAGGCGATCTCGTTCGGCTACACGGCGATGAACACCGGCAATCTCGTCGTGCAGCTGGGCGGCGTGGAGTCCAGCCTCAACGGCACGCTCGCCTGCGGCGTGGCCGAACTGCTGCCGGGCGAGAAGACGGCGTGCGGGGGCGGCGTGCGGCATGTCGTGTCGCGGGGGGACATCGAGCGGGGCGAGATCGTCGACGCGTCGCGGGGTACTGGGTTCGTGTCGCGGGGGGCTGGTGGTGGTGCTGGTGCCGGCGGTGGCAACGCCTCTGTCGCCACCTCCCTCGTGGACCGGAGGGTGCCGGTGTCGAGTTCGACGTTCACGCTCCGCTTCGTGCCCGATGCGATCTCGGCTCCGACGCCGCTCTGGCCGGTCCTGGCGTTCACCGGATCGGTCGGGCTCCCCCTCCTCGGCGGCGTGGCCGTGGCCCTCCTGGCCGGCGGAGGGCTGCTGCTCCTGGTGCGCCGATACCGCGCTGCTCGCTGACCGTGCCGTGCGGTGCGGTGCCGTGCGGTGCCGTGCCGTGCCGTGCCGGGCCGTGCGGAATTGGCGAGCGATTTCGGCTCCCAACCCGACTCGGCCCTGCTGCGGCCTCATGCACCGGCCGGATCACTCGCGATTTCGCGCGTGATCCGGGCGGCCGGCGGTCAGGCCGGCAGCGCCGCCACGATCGTGTCGACCTCGGTCCGTGTCGTGTAGTCGACGTGGACGTCCGCGAACGTGACGAGGCCGTCGGCGGTCACCACGAGCACGGTCGGGAACGGGATGTCTCCGGTGTGGTCGGCATTGCTGTCGGCGACGTCGAAGCCGAGGTCGGTGTGCGCGGCCCGGGCGGCCGCGACGGGCTCAGTGAGGATCCCCAGTCGGCGCACGAGGACGTTGCCCGGGTCGGTGAGCACGGTGAATTCCAGTCCACCGTTCACGACGGCGAGCTCGGACGCCTCCGGGGTCTGGGGGCTGATCGCGATCAGGTCCACGCCGCGCTCGCGCAGGACCGGCAGGAGCTGCTCCTGGTAGTGCTTGAGCGTCAGATTGCAGTACGGGCACCACGAGCCGCGGTAGAAGACGATCACTGCACCGTTCGGCCCGATGGCTTCGCCAAGAGACGAGGATGCACCGCTCGCGTCGACGAGAGCGGCCTCCGGTAGCGAGTCGCCGGCCTTCACGGCTCCTTCCGGCACGCCCGCGGCGTTCAGGTCGCTCTGCTCCTCGTCGAACACTGCGGTGAGTCGCGGGCCGATCTGGGCGGTGAAACCGGTGTTGAACTCGTCGACCTGGGCGGCGATGGAGGGTGCGGGCGTCGGTGCGGGCGTCGATGTCTCGGGCATGAGCGGTGTCCTTCCGGGGGGTTGGTCGAGCGTAGGCGCGGTGCCCAAGAATCGACCGCCGGCTCGTCACGGTACGTCACACGCGTCATCCACCGGGGCATCGACAACAAAGGCCTCAGGTCTGGCAGACGGGGCACCAGTAGGTGTCGCGGAGTTCCAGATCGCTCTCGCCGAGCATCCCCCGCTTGATCTTCGTGCCACACCGCAGGCAGGGCTTGCCGGCGCGACCGTAGACCCAGTCGGTGGTGCCACGGAGGGTGCCGGTGGTGGTGCGGTCGACGCGGTCTTTGTTGGCCACGATCAGACGGTGGGCGAGGTCGATCATCTTCTCGGGGTGGTCGACCTCGCCGACGGGCCGCGTCGGCAGGACCCCGCGGAGGTAGCAGAGTTCGTTGCGGTAGACGTTGCCCACCCCGGCGAGCACCCGCTGGTCCAGCAGGGCGAGGCCGACCTCGCGCTCAGGATCGGCGGTGAGGTTCTCGAGAGCACGGGCGGCGTTCCAATCGGGCCCGAGGAGGTCGGGTCCGAGGTAGTCGACGACGGAATCGTCGTCGTCGCGCGGAACGAGCTCGACGATGCCCAGGTCGAAGCCGACCGCGACCCACTCCGCCGTCTCGAGCACCACGCGCGCCTGGTAGGCGGGGCGCTTCCATTTCGTGCCGTGCTTGTAGAGGTGCCAGGAGCCCTCCATCTTGAGGTGGGTGTGGAGCGTGACGTCGCCGATGTGATGGAGCAGGTGCTTGCCTCGGCTGACGACGTCGTCGACGACCTGGCCGCTGAGATCGACGGTCGCAAAGGCGGGCACGCGGAAATCGCTCTTCGTCAGAGTCTGGCCGTGCAGTGCCGCGTCGAGGTTCTTCGCGGCGCGGTAGACGGTGTCGCCCTCAGGCATGGGGGGCTCCGGCGACGGATGGCGGCGGCGTCAGCGTGTCTCTCGCACATGTCGAGTGATCTGCGCGCGGCACCTCGAAAAGTCGCGGCTCGCGTACCGCGTGAGGTCGGATTGCTCGCGAATTGCGAGCGGGCCCGACGCTCACGAGCGGAGCCGCACGCCGCTGGGGGTGGGCGCGAATCCGGCGACGCGAAGAGCGTCGCCGAGCGGGGTGCCGAGCACGAACTGCCCGTCGACGCGTTCGACCGCCAGTTTTCCGAGGCGGGAGCGGACCACGGATGCGAGTGAGCCGGCGGCCAGTGCCAGCTCGCGCTCCGACGGGTCGCCGAACGTGAGCGTGGTCTTTCCACCCCGCTCGACGTAGACGGTGAGGCGCCCGTCGACGAGCACGACGAGCGCGCCTGCCTTTCGGCCGGGCCGGTGGCCCCGCGGGCCCGACTTTTGCGGTGTGCTCCCGCCCGAGACCGCCCGCGAAGTCGAAGCCACCTCGGAGGTCGACGTCGAAGCCGAAGCCGCCCCGGAGGCCGAATCCGCCAGCGCCGGTTCCGCACCCGCCTCGCCCTCGGCGGGCAGACCGGGCCACGGCAGTGCCGCGCCGTACGGATTGGCGGGGTCGGTCGCGGCCAGAGTCACGACGGGAATGTCGCGGCCTCGCCCGGCGACGGTGAGCGCCTCGTCGCCCTCGCGGTCGTCGTCGCGCGCGAACGACCGCAGCCGGTCGACGGTCGGCCCCGTCGCGAACTGTGCCGCGCCGAGGCTCTCCACGAAGTAGCCGCGCCGCGCCCGACCGGTCTCTTCGAACGACGACAGCACCTTGTACACGGTCGAGAAGCCGCCCCGCACGCCTTCGTTCATGACGGCGCCCCGGGTGACGATGCCGTGCCGCTCGAGGAGCAGCTCGGCCTGCGCGGCCGCGCGCACCGTCGCGTCGGGCTCCGCGAGCGGAAGGAGCGACCAGCGCCCGCCCACCGTCGGCGGCCCGGCCTGTCGGGGCAGCGCAGCCCGAGCTCGGCCGCGGTAGGACGCCCGAGACCGGGTCGGTGTTCGCGGTCGAGGCGGGCGTCCACCGACCTGGGTGCGGAGAGGCGCGAAGGTGTCGTTCGTGATCTGGCCGGCCCAGACGAGATCCCAGATCGCGGTGGCGAGGCCGGTGTCGTCGGTCGATCCGACGGCGTCGGAGAGCTGGCGGAAGAAGTACGCCCCGCCCCCGGCCAAAGCTGACAGCACCGACCGCTGCAGTTCGCTGGTCTCGGCCCCCGAGGGCTCGGCCAGCGTGACCTGAGCGCCGTCGACGAGGTGCAGGCTCACCCAGCCGTCGTTGCCGGGGAGCGCGCCCGCGCCCGACCAGATGACCTCGCCGGTGGCCGTCAGCTCGTCGAGCATGCCCGTGGAGTAATCGGGGATGCGCGCCGGCAGGATCAGGGACTCCCACGCCGATGCGGGCAGCGCGACGCCGCTGAGCTGGTCGACGACCTGGAGGACGCCGTCCAGGCCGCGGAGCCCGGAGCCCTTGAGCCCGGTGGCGACGTGCTGCCAGGCGGGGAGGAAGCGCCCGAGGGTGTCGTGCGAGACGGGCTCGACCTCGTGGCGCAGGGCTGCGAGGGAGCGGCTGCGGAGGCGGCGGAGCACCTCGGCGTCGCACCATTCGCTGCCCTGGCGATCGGGACGGAACTCGCCCTCGACGACTCGCCTCTGGACGCCGAGGCGCCGGAGCGTCTCGAGGACGACGGCGGTTCCGAGCCCGAGTCGCTGCGCCACTTCGATCGGAGCGAAGGGCGCGTGGGTGCGGGCGTAGCGACCCACGAGGTCGCCGAGCGGATCGTCGACGGGTTCGACGAACGCCGAGGGCACGCCGATGGGGAGGTTGACGCCGAGCGCGTCCCGGAGGCGACTCGCGTCTTCGATGCCCGCCCAGCGCTCGACCCCGGCGTGGGTGAAGCGGAGGACGCGGTTGGCGCGCGCGAGATCGGCGAGGGCCGCTTCGAGATCGGCCGACACCTCGGGACGGGCCTCGGTCGCGTCGGTGGATGCGGCGGCCGCAGCCAGCCAGCTCCGCTCCACGATCTCGCTCGTCGACAGCGGCCCGAGCAGGCGCAGCAGGTCGACGACGCCCTCGAGATCGCGCACGCGGCGGTCGGGCGCGAGGCGTTGCAACTCGAGCTCGTGCTGCTCGATGACGTCAGCGTCGAGCAGCTCGCGGAGTTCGGCTCGGCCGAGGAGTTCGGAGAGCAGGGTCGAGTCGAGGGAGAGGGCGGCCGCGCGTCGCTCGGCGAGAGGGGAGTCGCCCTCGTACATGAAGGCCGCCACATAGCCGAACAGCAGCGACCGGGCGAAGGGCGACGGCACCTCGGTCTCGGTCTCGACGACACGGACCTGCCGCCTCGCCAGCTCGTCGGTGAGCTGCATGAGGGCCGGGAGGTCGTAGACGTCTTGGAGCACCTCACGGACGGCTTCGAGGACGATCGGGAACTGCGGGTACTTGCGGGCGACGTCGAGGAGTTGCGAGGCGCGCTGCCTCTGCTGCCACAGCGGCGACCGCTTGCCCGGGTTGTAGCGGGGCAGCAGCAGCGCACGGGCCGCGCATTCGCGGAAGCGCGAGGAGAACAGGGCGGAGCCGCCGACCTCTTCGGTGACGATGTCGTTGAGGTCGTCGCGCTCGAAGGTGAAGAGGTCGGCGCCCGGGGGCTCGGCGTCGGTGTCGGGGATGCGCACCACGATGCCGTCGTCGGCCGCCATCGCCGACCCGTCGATGCCGAGCTGGTCGCGGATCCGGGCGCTGACTGCGAGGGCCCAGGGGGCGTGGACGCGCATGCCGTACGGCGAGTGCAGGATGAGTCGCCAGTCGCCCAGCTCGTCGCGGAACCGCTCGACGACGAGGGTCGTGTCGGTCGGGACGTGCCCGGCGACCTGCTTCTGCTCGGAGATGAAGGCGAGCAGGTTGCGGGCGGCACGCTCGTCGAGGCCGCCGGCCACCACGCGGGCCGTCGCGTCGGCCTCGCTGGAGTTGGCGAGCTCGCGCGTGTAGGCGCCGATGGCGCGACCGAGTTCGGCGGGGCGGCCGATGCCGTCGCCCTTCCAGAACGGCACCCGGCCCGGCTGGCCGTAGGCGGGCGAGACCAGCACCCGGTCGTGCGTGATGTCTTCGATGCGCCAACTCGTGGCGCCGAGCGCGAAGACGTCGCCGACCCGCGACTCGTAGACCATCTCCTCGTCGAGCTCGCCGACGCGAGCGGCCTTCTCGCCCACCATGAACACGCCGAACAGGCCACGGTCGGGGATCGTGCCTCCGCTCGTCACGGCGAGGCGCTGCGATCCGGGCCGGCCGGTGAGGGTGCCGTGCACGCGATCCCACACGATGCGGGGCCGGAGCTCCGCGAACTCGTCGGACGGGTACTTGCCGCTGAGGAGGTCGAGGGTCGCGTCGTAGGCCGAGCGGGGCAGGTTGACGAACGGAGCACTGCGCTTGACGAGGTCGAACCACTCGTCGGCGTCGATCTCGTCGAGGGCTGTGGCTGCGACCGTCTGCTGGGCGAGGACGTCGAGCGGGTTGGCGGGCACCGTCAGCTCTTCGATCAGACCGGCGACCATGCGTTCGGCGGCGACGGCGGAGTGGATCAGGTCGGCGCGGTGCTTCGGAAATAGGACACCGCGCGACGTCTCGCCGACCTGGTGCCCGGCGCGGCCGACCCGTTGCAGCCCGCTCGCGACCGACGGGGGCGACTCGACCTGGATCACGAGGTCGACGGCACCCATGTCGATGCCGAGCTCGAGCGAACTCGTGGCGACGACGCAGCGGAGCCGACCGCTCTTCAGGTCGTCTTCGATGATGGCGCGCTGGTCTTTGCTGACCGAGCCGTGGTGGGCGCGGGCGAGCAGGGGCTCGGAGCCCTGAGTCACTCCCGAACCGCCGAGCACCTGCGCGGGTGGCTGACCGACCGTGTGGTTCGAGAAGGGTCGGAGCTCGCCGCGGTCCGCGTCGGCGGCCCCCGCGAAACCGCCGACACCGTGCGCGCCTGCCGCGACGAGCGCTTCGGCAGCGTCGAGATCGGCCGCGGTGTCGACCGCCGCTTCGGCTTCGGGACCGAAGGTGCGCTCGATGTAGATGTCGTTGAGCCGGGCCGTCAGGCGCTCGGCCAGTCGCCGCGAGTTGGCGAAGACGATGGTCGATCGGTGCTGGAGGATCAGGTCGACGATGCCCTCCTCCACGTGCGGCCAGATCGAGCCCTGGGGCGCGGCTCCGGCAGCGGACCCCTCCAGCGGACCGGCCGTGCCGAGCTCGGTCATGTCGTCGACCGGCACGACGACCCGCAGGTCGAACTTCTTCTCGGAGGCCGGGGCGACGATCGTGACCGGCGCGGAGCCCCCGAGGAACCGGGCCACCTCTTCGGGCGGGCGGACAGTGGCGGAGAGCCCGATGCGCTGGGCGGGCTTGTCGAGGATCGCGTCGAGCCGCTCGAGCGACAGGGCGAGGTGGGCGCCGCGCTTGGTCGACGCCACCGCGTGCACCTCGTCGACGATGACCGTATCGACGCCCTTGAGCGTCTCGCGGGCCGCCGACGTGAGCATCAGATAGAGCGACTCCGGCGTCGTGATCAGGATGTCGGGGGGCAGGCGGGCGAGCAGGCGCCGATCGCTCGAGGTGGTGTCGCCCGACCGCACGCCCACCGTGATGTCGGGCGCCTCGGTGCCGAGTCGGCGCGCCGTCTGCGTCACGCCGACGAGAGGCGAGCGGAGGTTGCGCTCGACGTCGACGCCGAGCGCCTTCAACGGCGAGATGTAGAGGACCCGGGTGCGGTGCAGCTTCTCGTCGGGGGGCGGCGACGACGCCAGCTTGTCGATCGACCAGAGAAACGACGCGAGGGTCTTGCCCGACCCGGTCGGCGCGATGACGAGCGCGTTCGCGCCCTTCGAGATCGCCTCCCACGCCCCCTCCTGCGCGTGCGTCGGCCGCGCGAAGGCGCCCCGGAACCACTCGCGGGTCGCGGGGGAGAAGCGGTCGAGCACATCGGTCATGGTCACGCCATGATGCCCCCACCCACCGACATCGGGGTCAGGGTCGGCGGCAGGGGGCGGGCCGAGACGGGGGATGCACGGCCTCAGCCGTCACGGAGGGCCTCGGTCAACTTGTCGAGCACGTCGGTCATGAGCCCGAGCATCCCGCGCTCTCGGGGGGTCAGAACTGTCTCGGCGGCGGTCAGGATGCGCGTCGAGCGGCGGATGCGCGACTCGCGGATCATCTCGTGCCCGGCGGTCGTGAGGGAGACGAGCACGCCGCGCGCGTCGTCGGGGTCGGCCTCACGGGCGGCCAGCCCCCGCCGCTCGAGTTCGGCGACCATCGCGCTCATGCTCTGGTGGCGGACGCGG
Organism: Frondihabitans cladoniiphilus; assembly: GCF_039544345.1. Classification (NCBI taxonomy): domain Bacteria; kingdom Bacillati; phylum Actinomycetota; class Actinomycetes; order Micrococcales; family Microbacteriaceae; genus Frondihabitans; species Frondihabitans cladoniiphilus. Next base: position 305,624 of record NZ_BAABLM010000003.1, on the reverse strand, counting down.
CGGCGGCGGGCCAGGTCGGCGATGCTCAGGGAGCCCTCGCGAGCCAGGAACCCGAGCGTCTCGATCTGCCCGTCGGGCGTGTTCTCGCCGAGCCGGATGATGCGCACGGCCTCGCCCACCGCACGGCGGAATTCGTTGGCCTGCTCGATGGTGAGGGTGGATCCGCGCTGATCGGTCATGGAAAAAGAATACAGCTTGACTGTATAGTTGCGGCATGGAACTCACGAAGCACACCCACGCCACCGTCGTCCTCGCGAAAGACGGCACAACCCTCGTCATCGATCCGGGCGCCTACACCCCCAACGCGGCCGAGCTCGTGGCGGGCACGACCGCCGTCCTCATCACGCACGACCACCCCGACCACTTCGACGCGGGCGTCCTCACCGCCGCTCTCGACGCGCAGCCGTCGCTGCACGTGTGGGCCCCGGCCTCCGTCGTCGCCGCGCTCGCGGGGCACGACTCGCAGGTCACGACGGCCTCGGCCGGCGACACCTTCGAGGCGGCCGGCTTCGAGGTCACCGTCTACGGCGAGCAGCACGCCCCCATCCACCCCGACCTGCCCCTGATGGAGAACGTCGCGTACCTCGTCGACGGCAACGTCTACCACCCGGGCGACTCGTACTTCGTTCCCGGCGTCGCCGTCGAGACCCTGCTCGTGCCGACCAGCGGCCCTTGGACCAAGCTGGGCGAGGGCGTCGACTTCGTGCGCGCCGTCAAGCCGACGCGGTCCATCCAGATCCACGACCTCATGCTGAGCGACGCCGGTCGTGGCTCGTTCGCCGACTTCACCGGCAACCTCAGCGGCGTCCCGCTGACCACGCTGGCGCTCGGCGAGACCGTCGAGGTCTGAGGCTCGCGCGGGTCGCGCGGGGGAGTGCCCGGCGGGTTCGGCATCACGTGTCGGGCTCGAAGCTCGGTATAGCGTGAGGGCATGCCCAGCCTTCTGCTCCTCGACTCCTCCGCCGACCTCGAGACCTCGCGTTCGCGTGCCGTCACCGCCACGTTCGCCGACACCTGGCGCTCGCTCGGCGACGACCACACCGTCGTCCATCGCGACCTCCATCGCGATCAGCTTCCTCACCTCTCGAACGCCGACCTGCACTTCCCGCCGGCGCTCCGCCCCGCGGGTTCGACCGTCGCACCCGAGCAGGAGGCCCTTCAGACCGAACTCATCGACGAGCTGATCGCGGCCGACGTCGTCGTGATCGGTGTCCCCCTCTACAACTATTCGATGCCGTCGACCCTCAAGGCCTGGGTGGACTACATCCACGTGCCGTCGGTGACGGCGCCGTTCGGAGACGACCCCACGCAGCCGATGGCCGGCAAGACGGCCGTGCTCGTGTCGGCCCGCGGGGCGACGTACGACAAGGGCACCCCGACCGAGTTCGACGACCACGCGCTGCCCGCGCTGACGTTGATCCTGAACGGAGCACTGGGGATGCACGTGGAGACGATCGTCGACACCCGCACCCTCACCGAGCGCTTCGGTGGCCCGGCCGACGAGGTCGCGAAGCAGCACGCCGAGCTCGAGGCCGCGCACGCCGCCGCCGCCGAGGCCGCCCGCCGCCTGGGCTGAGTCTCCGCCAGGCACCCGCCCCCTGCCGCTGAACACCCGCCCCCTGCCGATGAACACCCCCGAACGGCGCGAACACCCCTCCTAGGCGGGGGGGTCGTGCCGCCGAGGGGTGTTCGAGCAGGGCGGGATCGTGCATCCCACGGCCCTTCGCACCGCCTAGGGTGACGGGCATGGAACAGCGCACCCTCGGAACACGCTCGCCGGCCCTCGCGAGCACCCCCGTCTCCGTCATCGGCCTCGGCACCTGGCAGCTCGGCGGCGACTGGGGCGATGTCAGCGAGAAGGAGGCGTTCGGGGTGCTCGACGCGAGCATCCAGGCGGGTGTCACGTTCTTCGACACCGCGGACGTCTACGGCGACGGGCGCAGCGAGACGACGATCGGGCGGTTCCGCAGGAGCAACGAGGATGCCCCGCTCACCATCGCCACGAAGATGGGCCGTCGCGAGGAGCAGATGCCGAGCAACTACACACGCCGGAACTTCATCGACTGGGTCGACCGCTCGCGCCGCAACCTCGGCATGGACACCCTCGACCTGGTGCAGCTGCACTGCCCGCCGACCGCCGTGTTCAAGGACGCCACCGTCTACGACGCCCTCGACGAACTGGTCGAACGGCAGATGATCGCCGCCTACGGGGTCAGCGTCGAGACCGCCGGGCAGGCCCTCGAGGCGATGGAGCACGACGGGGTGGCGACGGTGCAGATCATCCTGAACGCGTTCCGGATGAAGCCGCTCGACGAGGTGCTTCCCGCCGCCGTCGAGGCCGGCGTCGGGATCATCGCCCGGGTGCCGCTCGCCAGCGGACTGCTGTCGGGGAAGTACACGGAGGAGACGCAGTTCGCTCCCAACGACCACCGTTCGTTCAATCGGCACGGCGAGGCGTTCGACCAGGGCGAGACCTTCAGCGGGGTGGACTTCGAGACCGGGGTGGAGGCCGCGCGGGCGTTCGCCGCCTTCACGCCGGAGGGGATGTCGACCTCGCAGGCCGCGCTCAAGTGGATCGTCGAGCAGCCGGGGGTGTCGACGGTGATCCCGGGCGCGCGGAACCCGGAGCAGGCGCGGGCCAACGCCGAGGCCGGGTCGGCGTTCGACCTGGGCGAGGAGTTCCACGACCGCACCGAGCGGCTGTACGACCGGTACTTCCGGAACGCGGTGCACGGGCGCTGGTAGCTGCGGCTCTCTTCGGGGCGCGCCCGGCCTGCTCTGGCTCGGTCCTGTCGCAAATGTCGAGCGATTCGGCGCGCGAATGCGATGGAGGCCCGGAGATGCGCGGCCACCCGCGCGGATCACTCGCGATTTGCGCCGCGAGGGCGGGTGGGCAGGCAGCCAGCCAGGCGGGTGGGCAGCCAGGCGGGTGGGCAGCCAGGCGGGTGGGCAGCCAGCCGGGTGGGCAGCCAGCCGGGTGGGCAGGCAGCCAACCAGCCAGGCAGCCAACCAGCCAGCCCGCCAACCACGCGCGCGAGGAATCAGCCGACGAACGCGTCCACCAGCGCGAACGTCGCCTCGGGCTGCTCGAGCTGCGGAAGGTGGCCGGCCTCGGAGACGAGCTCGAACCGTGCACCCGGGATCGACGCGGCATAGGCCCGGCCGTAGTCGACGGGGAAGACGCCGTCGCTCTCGCCCCAGACGAACAGGGTCGGCACGGTGATGTCGCCGAGGCGGGCCGCGAGCGACGGGTCGTGCATGTAGTCGTCGCCCTGGTAGTCGGCCATCGTGGCCATGTTCGCCTTCTGGACGGCGCGCGCCGCCTCGGGCAGGGCGGTCGGGTCGAAGAAGAACTTCTCGGGGTCGTGCCAGGAGAGCGCGGCGATGCCCCGCGGGTCGAGGGCGAAGAAGTCGGGGAGCTCGACGCCGTCGATGAGGATGCCCGCACCGTCGACGACGACGATCCGGCCGACGACACCGGCAGGCGCACCAGCCGCAGCACCGGCGACGCCCGCGTCCTGCGCCGCCATCTCTGCCGTGATCCAGCCGCCGAGCGACGAGCCGATCACGGTCACGTCGCTCAGGCCGAGCTCGGCGAGGAGCGATCGGTAGAGCGTCGCGAGGTCGGCGACGCGGGCCAGCGAGGCGTCGCGCGGCGTGCCCTCCCACCCCGGGTGGGTCGGGACGATCACGCGGTGGGATGCGGAGAGGTGCGCAGCGAGACCGGCGACGGTGCGCGGGCCGCCGCCGCCGTGCAGCACGAGGACGGCGGGCCCGGAGCCCAGGTCGTCGAAGGAGACGAGCGAGGAAGGAGTAATCGAAGAAGTCATGCCCTCAGGCTAAATCAACATGTTGAGATAAACAAGTTGATAAGCTTGGATCATGACCACGCCCCCGGTAGACCTCCGCGAACTCGGCCGCGCCGTCAAGCAGGCGCAGTGGCGTCATCATCGGGCGCTCGAGAAGCGTCTGGCTCCGCTCGGCACGACCCTCGCCCAGTGGGACGCCCTCCGGGCGATCGACCAGAACGCGGGATGCTCGGGTCACGACCTCGCGCAGATCACCTTCATGAGCGACCAGGCTTTCGGCACCCTGGCGTCCCGATTGCTCCTCCAGGGGCTCATCGCTCGCAGCCCCGGGCAGGGGCGTCGCGTCGAGTACCGTCTCACCGAGTCGGGCGTCGCCCTGCTGACGGTCGCTCAAGCAGTCGTCGACGAGCTGCTGGAGGAGCTGTTCGGTGGTCTCGACGAAGGGGAGCGGGTGACGCTCCTGTCGCTCCTTCAGCGGTCGTAATCGTCGCGCCTCGCGCCGTCGCTCACGCTGTGAAGTCGGCCGTGATGCGCGCGGTCACCTCGATGTCGCCCGGCTTGAGGTCGAGCGAGCCGCCCTCGAGCGGTGCGGCGCTCATCTTCATGGCGGCGCGCCCGAAGCTGCCGCCTCCGCCGCCGAGGCCCGGCCGCAGCCCTTCTTCGAAGACGGCGTCGAGCGCCGGGGTGCCGAGCTCGAGGGCCGCGGCGTAGTCGGCGGCCTTGGTGACGGCGTCTTCGACCGCCTGGATGCGCGCCGCGCGGAGCAGTTCGGCCTGCTTCGACACGGTGAGCAGCCAGTCGATGCCCTGCACCTGGACGCTCGGCCACTCCAGCAGCCGGCCGACCCAGGTGGCCAGCACGGCGAAGTCCTGGAAGGTGACCGACAGCTGCGACTGCGCCCGGTAGCGCGTGATCGGGGACTCGGCGCCGGCAGCGTGGTCTTCGTACGACCACGTGGCCACCTGGTCGGCCTGCCACCAGGTGGCCACGCCTGACGCGTGGTGCGCCGCGGCTTCGGAGGCGACCACGTTGTGCGCCTCGACCGCCGCTCGAGACGCGGCACCGCGATCGGTGCTGGTCAAGGCGACCTGGATGCGCACGATGGCACGCTCGGCGGGATGGCTGATCGTCGCGTCGCCCGCGACCACGAATGTCGTCATACCGCGAGCTTATCGACGCGGTCCGGGCGCCCACCCGGCGGTCGAGCGACTGTGGAGAACTCGCCGGGAAGACGCGGCTGGGGAGAAGGCGTCGCAGGCCTCAGGCCCCGCGTACTCGCCCCAAGAACGCGTTCACGTCGTCCAGCTCCTCCTGCGCGATGCCGTGCGCGAGCCCGGGATACACGGTGATCTCGGCATCCGTGTGCGCCGCCAGCCACTCCTCCGTGCGCGCCACCGCGTCCGCCGGGATCACCTGGTCCACGTCGCCCCGCCCGTAGAACACCGGCACGTTCGCAGCGGTCACGGCGTCGTCGACGGCAGGGGTCCCACCCGGCACCACGAATCCGGCCAGCACGATCGCCGCCTCGAATCGCGTCGGAGCCTTGCGGAGCAGCTGCAACGACAGCGACCCGCCCTGAGAGAAGCCGAGAAGCGAGACGGTGGGATGCGCACCGCCGAGCCCGTCGAGGAACGCGAGCACTGCATCCCCCGCTTCGTCGACCCCCTCGTACGCCGGCGCGCCGGGGAGGGCCAGCGGGTACCACGACCACCCGCCGCCGTAGGTCTGCGGCGCCCGGAGCGAGACGTAGGCGTACTCGGGCGAGAGGTAGGGGGTGAGGCCGATGAGGTCGCCCTCGTGCGAGCCGACGCCGTGCAGCAGGACGATCAGCGGCTTGCCGGCGCGCTCCGTCTCGTCGAGGGACCAGCGGGCTACGGATGCATCGATCGTTGACATGTCACCATTCTAGGTTCGGAAGGTCGTGGAACGACTTCTCCACAGAGCGTCGCCTCTCCACAGAACCAGGCCGGATCGGGTCGTGCAACACGTTCGACACGTGGGCCGGGTAAGAATGGGGCCATGGCTTCCGTCCAGACCCCCGACCCCAATTCCGGCTGGCTCTCTGAAGAGGAGCTCTACCAGATCCGGCAGCGCCTCCCTATCCTCTACGTCGAGGCCGTGCCCGTCCGCACCGACGGCCAGGGCGTCGTCACCGAGGTCGGCGTGCTGTTGCGGGCCGACAGCGAGGGCGCGATGACGAGGATGCTCGTGTCCGGTCGGGTGATGTACGGCGAGTCCCTGCGTACCGCCCTCTTCCGCCACCTCGAGAAAGACCTCGGCCCGATGGCGTTCCCGCAGCTGCCCGCATCCCCCGTGCCGTTCTCCGTCGCCGAGTACTTCCCGTTCCCCGGGGCCTCCGTCTACACCGACGAGCGGCAGCACGCCGTCTCGCTCGCCTACGTCGTGCCGGTCACCGGCACCTGCGACCCCCGCCAGGACGCCCTCGAGATCACGTGGATGAGCCCGCTCACCGCCGCCTCGCCCGAGGTCGCCGCCGAGATGGAGGGCGGCCGCGGGGCCCTGCTCCGCACCGCGCTCGCCTCCGTCGGTGCCCTGAGCTAGCCGCGCCGGGGCTCCTTCGGCGCGCCGACTGTCCACGAATGGCTGATGCCACCGGGGAAACATCAGCCATTCGTGGACACTCGGCGAATCGCGGGGAGCGGCTAGAACGTCAGCACGAACCGCCCCCGCGTCCCGCCCGCCTCGAGGCGACGATGCGCCTCTGGCGCTGAAGCGGCAGGCAGCACCCCGGCCACCCGCAGCGTGATCGCGCCCGACGAGGCCAAGGCGCGCAGCCGATCGAGCTTGGCGTGCGAGAGGTACTCGTCACCCACCGAGACGACCACGAATCGCACGTCGGGGGAGCCGTCGCCCTGCCAGCCACGGAACGACACGAACGCCCCGCCCGGCTTCACGGCACCGCTGGCGAGTGACTTCAGCAGCGCGGTGTCGACGACGGCGTCCACTCCGCCCGGCACCGCCGCGAGAACGGCCGAGGCGAAGTCGTCGCCGCGCTCGACCACTGTGTCGGCGCCGATGCTCTCGAGCCACGCGCGGTCCGAGGGGGAGGCGTCGGCGACGACGGTGAGCTGCGCATCCTTCGCCACTTGCACGACGTAGGAGCCGAGGGTTCCGGCCGCGCCCGTCACCGCGATGGTGGAACCGGGGGCGAGGTCGAGCTTCTCGAGGGCCTGCACCGCCGTGAGACCGTTCATGGGAAGCGTCGATGCTTCCTGCACGCTGTGGCCGGCGGGGGTCCGGGCCATCGACTGCCACGGGCCGACGAGGTACTCGACGTACGCGCCGCCGTGCTCGCCCGCGGGGATCGCGAACGCCATGACCTCGTCGCCCACCGAGAAGCGGCCGGAATCGGGGATGCTCGTGCCCTCGACCTCGGGCCCGACCTCGTCCACTACTCCCGCGGCGTCCATCCCGGGCACGTAGGGAGGCTCGGCGTTCGGTCGGCCCTGCCCTTGGCGAATGAGCGTGTCGGTGGGGCTGACCGCGATCGCCTCCACCCGGATGCGGACCTCTCCCGGCCCCGCGTGGGGCTCCGCCTTCTCGAAGATCTTCAGTTGTTCCGGTCCGCCGAATTCGTCCACTCCGATTACACGCATGCCCTCGACGCTACGCCCGCCCGGCGAGTGTCCACTCGGTGTCCTCCCGAGGGCTTTCGATGACACGGGCTGGACACTCGCCGCTCGTCGGGGCCCCCGGAGACCGGGCTACCCGTCGAATTTCGGCTCGATCTCGATGAAGCCGTCGTCGGACACGGTGGCGTCGAAGTCGCCGGTGTCGAGATCCTCCTCGAGCCACACCGTCATGTAGCCGATGTCGTTGGGCCGACCCGAGGCGTCGAAGACCGGCACCCGGAACCGGAACCGACGCTCACCCTGTGGGACGTACCCGAAGGTGGCCGTCACCACCGTGTGGGGCCACTCACCGGTGACGTCGACGGCCAGATCGCGATAGTCGCTCCGAACTCGATGCCACGACTTGTCGCGTGTCACATGAGCCAGACTCGGCTCGCCGCGCGAGAGGAGCGTCTGCCGGATGGCTTCGGTCGCCGCATCCGTCTCCGCCCGGTCCACGGCAGGGAGCACCCAGTCGCTGTCCGGCGTATCGGTCAGATCGATGAGGGGGACCACCGCTTGCGCGGGAGTTGCCGCCATCCTCGCGAGCACCGACTCGTCGTCCCAGCGTTCGAGGGGGAGCGGGTGGCTGCCGTCATCGAGGTGCCAGACCAGGGGGACGCCGTCCCTCACGTCCAGATCGACCGTCGCCTTCGGATACGCGTAGCTCATCGATCCGTCCTCGCCAGGGGTTCTGATCGGACCGGAGACGTCGAATGTCGCCCGCAGGCGTCTACCGACCACCGCGATCTCGCTCACGCGGTGATCCGACTCGACGAGCAGTTCGGTACCGCCCGGGCCCCGTCGCCGCAGGGTGACGCGCTCCGGTGGCGTGGGCTGGAGGGGATCGCTGGGCTCTCCATCGGCAGGCTCTTCAGCAGTCTCAGGCAGAAGGTCCGGGCCGGAGTCGTACGCGACCACCCAGCCGCCGTCGGCCGTTCGGAAGTGCGGGAGGCGCTCGAGGTCCTCCTCGGTCAGGTGCGTCGGTGGCGGCACCCGCAGCGCATCGCGCTCTTCGAGCGGGAGATCCTCCGGGTCCTTCCCGTCCGGCCAGTCGACCCCGCCACCGCCCGAAGCGTCGTCGGCCGTCGGTCGTTCCGAACTCGGCCACGGCTTCGGCGTCAGCCAGATCCCCTCGTCGTCGGCGCCGATCGGCAGGAAAGGCCCGAGGGTGAAGGATGCACTGCTCCCGTCGCGCAGGATCCGCACCCCGGTCGACGACCGAGGCTCGGCAGCGGGGTCGGACGACCACGAGTGCGAGTACACCACCCACACCGCGTTCGGCGAGGCGAACGTCTCGACGCCCGCGACCTGCGGCGGCAGCGGCGCATCCGGCCACGTCGCGAAGACGACGGTGCCCTCGGATCCCACGATCGCAGCGACAGGCCGGGCCTCGTCGACGTAGACCGTGGCATCCCCCAACCGGACCGGCGCCAGCGAGTGCAGCAGGTCGGGGGAAGGGATCGCGCTCACGTCTGCAGCCTAGAGCCGCCCTCGAGCGGTCGCTTTCGGGCCCCGGCATCGTCCGCGGAGCCCCGAAACCGACCACTCGCCGCCGTGAGAAGGGTCGGGGGGCCGCACGGAGCAGCGGGCAGCGCGACTACAGTTTTCGCAAGCACTCGCGGTCGTCGCGGGCGCCGGAAGGACGACCCTGGTGCCCCCTCGAGTGACCATCGTCGACGTCGCCGCGAGGGCCGGCGTCGCCATCAGCTCCGTCTCGAGCGCCCTGAACAACCGACCCGGCGTCTCGGACGACACCCGCAAGCGGATCCTCGAAGCAGCAGAGGACCTCGGCTTCGTCCCGTCGCTGCGGGGCCGCAGCCTTTCGGCCAAACGGGCGTTCGCGGTCGGACTCGTCGTGCACCGCGACCCCTACGTGCTCGAGTCCGACCCGTTCTTCGGCAGCTTCATCGGCGGCATCGAGACCGTGCTCGACCCCCGCGGCTACGCGCTGATCCTGCAGATGGGGTCCGAGCGCGTCGAGACCCTCGACCGCTACCGCAGCCTGGCCGCGAACCGCCGCGTCGACGGGGTGTTCCTCAACGAGCTCGGTGTCGACGACCCCCGCATCCCCCTGGTCCAGGAGCTCGGCCTGCCGGCCGTCGGAGTGAACGCGGGCCCGGCGTTCCCGCTGCCCGCCGTCCGCCAGGACCACGGTCGGGGGATCGCCGAGCTCGTCGACCACTTCGTCACGCTCGGCCACCGTCGGTTCGCCCACGTCTCGGGGCCGCACGAGTTCATCCACGGGCACCAGAGGCGCCGAGCGTGGGGGGATGCCCTGGCAGCGGCCGGCATGGAGCCCGGCGTCGTCGTCGAGGGGGACTTCACCTACGAGGGCGGTGTCTCGGCGGCGGACCGTGTGTTCGGAGGCGGGTCCCGAGAGGCGAGGCCCGTGCATCCCACGGCCGTGTTCTGCTCCAACGACCTTTCGGCTATCGGCTTCATGGCCCGGGCGTCGGAGCTCGGGTTCCGGGTGCCGGAGGACGTCTCGGTGGCCGGCTACGACGGCATCGAGCTGGGCACGTACGTGCGGCCGGCGCTGACGACGATCCGCACGAACCCGCGGCTGATCGGGCGGGAGGCGGCCAGGATGCTGCTCGACGCGATCGACGCTTGCCCCGAGGGAACGCGGCGGATCCCCGACGTCGACGTCGATCCCGCCCACCTGCTCGTCCGCTCCTCGACCGGGCCCGCGCCGCTGCAGGACTGACGAAGAAACCCGTGCCATCGGCGCGGCGATGTGTTAGCTTTCCCGGTACCGAAACGTTTCGGTACTTGTCGAAGGAGACACCGTGCAAAGACGCACAAAGATGCTCGCCGCCGCCGTTCTCGCGGTCGGCGCGATCGGACTCACCGCCTGTTCGAGCGGTGGCGGGAGCGGCGCCAGCGCCCTCACGGCCAAGGGCCCCATCACGATCTGGTACTCGAACAACGCCCAGGAGGTGACCTGGGGCAAGCAGATGGTCGCCTCGTGGAACTCCTCGCACCCCGACGAGAAGGTGACCGGCCAGGAGATCCCCGCGGGTAAGACCAGCGAAGAGGTCATCGGCGCCTCGATCACGGCCGGCAACTCGCCCTGCCTGATCTACAACACCGCCCCGTCGGCCGTCGGCCAGTTCGAGAAGATGGGCGGCCTCGTCGACCTGTCGAAGTTCAGTGACGGCGACAAGTACATCGAGGCCCGCAGCGGCGCCACCGCCGACCAGTACAAGAGCGCCGACGGCGACTACTACCAGCTGCCCTGGAAGTCGAACCCGGTGATGATCTTCTACAACAAGGACCTCTTCGCCAAGGCCGGCCTCGACCCGAACGCCCCGAAGCTCTCGACCTACGCCGACTTCATCGCCACCTCGAAGGCCCTCGTGTCGTCGGGCGCCGCGACGGCGGCCATCTGGCCCGCTCCCACGAGCGAGTTCTTCCAGTCGACCTTCGACTTCTACCCGCTCTACGCGGCCGAGTCGGGCGGCAAGCAGCTCGTCTCCGCCGACGGCAAGTCGACGTTCGCCGACCAGGCCGGCTACGACGTGGCCGACTTCTGGCGCACGATGTACGCCGACAAGCTCTCCGGTCAGGAGAAGTACAACGGCGACTCGTTCGCCGACGGCAAGGCCGCGATGTCGATCGTCGGGCCGTGGGCCGTCTCGGTCTACAAGGACGTCAACTGGGGTGCCGTGCCGGTGCCGACGAAGGACGGCATGCCGGCCAGTGACATCCACACCTTCAGCGACGCGAAGAACGTCGGCATGTACACGGCCTGCAAGAACCAGGGCACGGCGTGGGACTTCTTGAAGTACTCGACCAGCTCGGCGCAGGACTCCAAGCTCCTCGACGTGACCGGCCAGATGCCGATCCGCACGAACCTCGCGACGACCTACGCGTCGTACTTCTCGGCCAACCCGTCGTACAAGCTCTTCGGCGACCAGGCCGCGCGGACCGTCGAGGTGCCCAGCGGATCGAACACGGTCGCCGAGCTGCAGGCGTTCCGTGACAACTGGTCGAACGCGGTGATCTTCGGCAAGGGCGACGTGAAGTCGTCGATCGACGACTCGGCCAAGAAGATCGACCAGCTGGCGGCGCAGAAGTAGCATGACCGCCTCCAGCACGGTGGCCGGGACCCCCGAGGTCCCGGCCCCCCGGAAAGCCGAAGGGGGTGGAAAGCCCGGGAGCGTCAAGGGCCGCAAGCGCGGTCCGAGCATCCTCGGCCGTCACCCTCTGGGTCTGCTGTTCAGCGCCCCGTACCTGATCTTCGTGCTGCTGATCTTCGCCTACCCGCTGATCTACGCCGTCTACATCGCGTTCCACGACTACTTCTTCGCGGCCCCCGGTGCCACGGTCAGTCGGCCGTTCGTCGGGCTCCAGAACTTCACCGACGCCTTCACCGACCCCGACGTGATCCGGTCGTTCGGCAACGTCGGCATCTTCCTTATCATCAACGTGCCGCTCACGGTGGTCTTCAGCATGGTGCTGGCGGCCGGGCTCAACAAGGTCTCGCATTTCCGCGGCTTCCTGCGGGTGGCCTACTACGTGCCCTACCTGACGGCGAGTGTCGCGGTCGTCGCGGTCTGGCTGTTCCTGTTCAGCGGACCGGGCCTCGTCAACCAGATCCTCGGACCGCTGGCGCCGAACCCGTCCTGGCTGATCAACTCGGGTTGGGCCATGCCGTCCATCGCGCTGTTCGTCACGTGGAAGCAGATGGGCTTCTACATCCTGCTGTACCTGGCGGCGTTGCAGAACGTGCCGAACGAGCTCTACGAGGCGGCGTCCACCGACGGGGCCGGAGCGATCCGTCGCTTCTTCAGCGTCACCGTGCCGGGTGTCCGCCCGGCGACCGTGCTCGTGCTGCTGGTCTCGACCGTCACCGGCGCGAACCTCTTCACCGAGCCCTACCTGCTCACCAACGGCGGTGGCCCGAACGGAGCCTCGGCCTCACCCGTTCTGCTCATGTACCAGAAGGGCATCGAGCAGGGGCACCCCGACGAGGCGTCGGCCATCGGCATCGTCCTGGTGATCCTCGTGCTCATCATCGCCTTCTTCCAGAACCGATTCGCCGGAGGTCGCGACTGATGTCCAAGCTCCAGACAGCCATCCGCGGAATCGTGCTCGCCCTCGGCGCGCTCGTGTTCCTCTTCCCCTTCTATTACATGATCATCGGGTCGCTGCAGACGAAGCCCGACGAGTCGATCGGCGGGGCGTTCCCCAACCCGGCGAACATCACCGGGGCCAACTTCGCGGCGATCAACGACCGGATCAACCTCTTCTCCGGCCTCTTGAACTCGGGGATCTTCACGGCCGGCGTGCTCATCTGCACGCTCGTGTTCGGAGTCCTCGTCGGCTACGCGCTCGCCGTGCTGCAGTGGCGCGGCCGCGGGGTCACCTTCGCGCTCGTCCTACTGGTGCAGGTGGTGCCGTTCCAGCTGCTGATCATCCCGCTGTACGTGCTCATCGCGCGCAACTACGGCCTGAGCGACAGCTACCTCGGCATGATCCTGCCGTTCGCCATCAACTCCACGGCGGTGATCATCTTCCGGCAGTACTTCCTGCAACTCCCCAAGGAGCTGTTCGAGGCCGCCCGGATCGACGGTGCCGGCGAATTCAAGCTCCTGTGGCGGATCGCTCTGCCGCTGGTGCGTCCGGCCCTGGTCACCGCGGCACTGCTGACCTTCATCGGCCCGTGGAACGAGTTCCTCTGGCCGTTCCTCATCACGAAGCAGGCCGACATGCAGCCGCTGGCGGTCTCGCTGGCGAACTACATCTCGAACGTCGCCGCCACGGCCTCCAACCCGTTCGGTGCGAGCCTGGCCGGCGCGGTCGTGCTGGCCGCCCCGGTGGTCGTGCTGTTCATCGTGTTCCAGCGCTACTTCGTCTCGACCGACGTGGGGTCGAGCGTCAAGGGCTGACCCCCTGTCGCCGACCCCGTGCATCCCGCCCGCTCTCTTCTCTCTCTTCTCTCGAATCTGGAGACCCCTGTGTCCGACACCTTTCCCTACCGCCTGACCCGAGTCGGCGTCGTGATGACGCCCGAGCCCGGCAACCCCCTCGAGGTCGAAGGCGTGCTCAACCCGGGCTCCGGCCGCGGCCCCAATGGCGAGCTCTACCTCCTGCCCCGCATCGTCGCCGCGGGCAACGTCTCGCGCGTCGGTCTCGCCCGCGTCGTGGTCGAAGACGGCGTGCCGGTCTCGGTGGAACGCGAGGGCGTCGTGCTCGAGCCCGATCGCGGCTGGGAGCGGGGTGCCGACCACAGCGGGGTGGAGGATCCGCGGGTCACCCGCATCGACGAGCTCGGCCTCCATGTGATGACCTACGTGGCCTACGGACCCCTCGGCCCACGCACCGCCGTCGCGATCTCCGACGACCTCCGCGACTGGCGCCGGCTCGGACCCGTCACCTTCGACTACGTGGACGCTCTCGACATGGACCTCGGGCTGTTCCACAACAAAGACACCACCTTCTTTCCGAGCCCTGTCACGGCGCCCGACGGCGTGCGCAGCTTCGCGGTGCTGCACCGTCCGATGTGGGACATCGGCGAGACCGCACCCGGCGAGGGCATCCGCGTGCCGGCCGGCATCACCGACACCCGCCAGAGCATCTGGATCAGTTACGTGTCGGTCGAGGCCGTCGAACGCGACGTCTCGGCCCTGACCCGCTGGGGTCAGCACCGCTTCGTGGCCGGCCCGGAGTTCCCGTTCGAAGAGGTCAAGATCGGCGGCGGACCCGCCCCGCGCCGCGTTCCCGAGGGCTGGCTCGTGCTGCACCACGGCGTCACCGGCGTGATCGACAGCGCCTTCGCCCAGCAGAAGAACGTTAACTACGCCGCCGGAGCGATGCTCCTCGACGGCGACGACCCGTCGCGCGTGATCGCACGCACCCCCGAGCCCCTGCTCGCTCCCGAGACGGAGGAGGAGATCGGGGGCATCGTGCCGAACGTCGTCTTCCCGACCGCGATCGAGGAGATCGAGGGGCGCACCTTCGTGTTCTACGGCATGGGCGACTCGCAGATCGGCGTCGCGCTGCTCGAGCACGTCTGACCCCGCACCACCCCCTTCGGCGGCCGGACCCGATCACGGCCCGGCCGCCACCACCTGACAGGAGTCGTTCGATGAAGAACACCACTCGCGTCCGCCTGGTCGCCGGCCTCGCCGCGACCGCTCTCGCCACAGGGCTGGGGGTGGTGTCGGCTCCGCTCGCGTTCGCCGGGCCCGCTGCCGGCCACGCCGCCTCCGCCGCGGCACCCGCTCCCCTCACCAACCTCGCGCACCTCGACTTCCTGCTCGACCAGACCACGCCGCCCGCCGGAGTCGCCGGCCACACGACGTACGCGCTCGACTCGCAGCCGACGCTGACGATGCCGTGGGTCTACGCCGACGCTCGCCCCGGCGGCACGTTCGCCCGGGTCGGCGGCGGGCCGCTCGACCCCGCGACCGGCCACTGGGGCCAGGGCTCCTACGACGCCGACGACGTGTCGCGCGCCGCCGTCGTGTACCTCCGCGACTGGCAGCAGACCGGTTCCGTCTCGAGCAAGCAGAAGGCCTACGAACTGCTGCGATCCACCGCGTACTTCCAGACCGTGACCGGCCCGAACGCCGGCAACGTCGTGCTGTGGATGCAGCCCGACGGCACCCTCAACCCGAGCCCCGTGCCGGTCGAGCTGCCGAACCCGTCCGACAGCGGCAACAGCTACTGGCTGGCCCGCAGCCTCTGGGCGTTCGGCGAGGGCTACGCCGCGTTCAAGTCGAGCGATCCGGCGTTCGCCGCGTTCCTGCAGCAGCGGCTCCAGCTCGGGGTGAAGGCGCTCGACGCCGCCACCCTGTCGTCGTACGGGAAGTTCGACGTGGCCGACGGCGCTCGCGTGCCGAGCTGGCTCATCACCGGGGGAGCCGACGCCTCCGCCGAGGCCGTCCTCGGCCTGGCCGCCTACTCGGCGGTCGAACCCGGAGACGGGGATGCCCGTGCCGCCCTCTCCGAACTGAGCGAAGGCATCGCCGACCTCGGTTCGACCCAGTCGGCGGCGGTGGCCGTGCAGAGCTGGCCGTACGGCGCGATCCTGCCGGGCACGACGTCGCGGTCGCAGTTGCACTCGTGGGCGTCGCAGATGCCCGAGGCGTTGGCCCGAGCATCCGTCGTCCTGGGTCGCCCTGCCCTGTTGCGGCCCGCGGTCACCGACTCGGTGGCGTACACGACGACGCTGCTCACCTCGACCGGTCCGATCAACGGCCTGAACCCCGTGCCGACCGACACCACGCAGATCGCGTACGGGGCGGATTCGCGGCTGCAGTCGCTCCTGGCGGTCGCAGATGCGTCGCACAGTGCGGGTATCGAGCAGCTCGCCGGCGTCCTCGGCAGCTGGTACTTCGGCAACAACACCTCGGGCAAGCCGACCTACGACCCGGCCACCGGCGTCACGTTCGACGGCGTTCAGCCCGACGGTTCCGTCAACACGGGCAGCGGGGCGGAGAGCACCATTCACGGGCTGCTGTCGATGCTGGCGTTGGATGCGCATCCCGCCGTCTCTGCTCTTGCGCAGTCCGCCGCACATCTGTCGTCGCGTGACGGGCTGACCGTTGTCGAGGCGGAGAAGGGGTCGACCGTCGGGGGCTCCGTCGTGACTCCGGCGTCGGCGTCGAACGGCGAGTCGACCCTCAGCGGTGGGGCGTACCTGTCGCTGCCGCAGGGGGCTACGGCGACGTTCTCGGTGCCCGTCTCCTCGGGGGCGCGGCACGTCGACCCCGTGATCGCGGAGCCGACGCGGGCGCAGGCGACGTCGGTGTGGGGTGCTGGTTCTGGTTCTGGTGCTGGTGCTGGTGCTGGTGCTGGTGCTGGTGCGGGTTCGCTCGGCGTGCTGCGGTCGTCGGTCGGTGCTCAGGGCGTGACTCCGGCACCGGGTGCTCTGCTGCCTCAGGCGCTGCCGCTCGCGCCCGCCGGATCGTCGACTTCGCTATCGGTGCGTGCCCTCGGCGGAACGACCGACGTCGACGCCCTGCTGCTGCGGCCGCTGGTGGCGCAGGTGACGCTGACGGGTGCCGGCGGCTCTGGCGCGTCCGGCTCTGGTGCTTCCGGCTCGGGTGCTTCTGGCGCGGGTGCCGGCGGCTCCGGTGCCTCCGGCGCGTCGACCCAGCTGCTGCAGTCGACGTCGCTCTCGCCGCAGCGGGCCACTGCCACGGCCGGCCTGCTGCACTCCTACGACGACTCCGGTCGCCTGGTCGAGACCCGCACTCTCGCTGCGCCCACGTCGATCACGCTGCGCCCCGGTGGCTTCGCGGTGGTGACGCGGTAGCTGCTGCCCCTCGCACCCCCGCGAGTGTCCAGTTCGTGTCGTCTACGGCTCTCTCGACGACACGACCTGGACACTCGGCGGGACGTTCCCACATGCGCGGGCGACACCCTGCAGACGGCAGGGGAGTAGACCGGGCGCATGAGCGACCACGGCGGCCCTCGGCTGAGCACGATCAACATCGGCGCCCCGGTGCCGGGCGAACTGGCGCGCTTCTACGCCACCCTGCTCGGCGGCGAGGTCACCACCGACGACGCCCAGTGGGCGACGGTGCGGCTGCCTGGGGGAGCGACGGGGCTCGCCTTCCAGCTCGAGCAGCACTACGTGCCGCCGGTGTGGCCCGCGGGCCGTGGCGAACAGCAGATGCAGGTGCACCTCGAGATCCAGGTGGACGATCTCGAGCGGGCGGCGGCCTGGGCGCTGCAGTGCGGTGCCCGGCTCGCCGACTACCAACCGCAGGACGACGTGCGCGTGTGCCTCGATCCGGCAGGGCACCCGTTCTGTCTCTGGATCGCGACGTAGGCCCGGGCATCCCCCGTCTCGGCCCTGCGGCGCAGCCGGGGTGCGGGCCCACGAAGCCGGGGTACGTGCCCGCGGGACCGGGGTGCGGCTCGCCTGGCCGGGTGACCCGCACCCGCAAAACCGCGGGGGACCCTCGGTCGACGGGGGTGCCTCGCGGCGGCCGAGGTGCGGCTCCGCGCGACGGGGGTGCGGCTGCGCGACGGGGCGCAGATCCACGAAAGGCGAGTGCAAACCCGCACACGGCGGCAGCCGCATCCCCCGATCACACGAAACGGGGGATGCACCCCCACCGCTAGCCGACGGGCACCACGACCAGGCGCCCGCGCACGTGACCTCCGGCGCTCGCAGCCTGTGCCTCGCCGGCCTGCTCGAGGTGGAACGCCCGCTCAACCGGGATCGTGAAGTGGCCGGCCGCGTACAGGCGAGCGGCCTCCTCGAGCGCGGCCGTCATGTCGCCGGCATCGCTCGAGACCTGCGCACCCTGCTCGGGAGCGCTGAAGTCGGCGATGGAGACCACCTTCGACGCGTCGCCGGTGAGCTCGATCAGCTCGGGGATGACGCCTGAGCCGGAGATGTCGAAGGCGGCGTCGACGCCCTCGGGGCTGAGGGCGCGCACCCGCTCGACGAGACCGTCGCCGTAGGTGGTGGGGATCGCGCCGAGCTCGACGAGGTAGTCCTGATTGGCGGCGCTCGCCGTGCCGATCACTTCGAAGCCGCGGTCCTTCGCGATCTGCACGAGCGCTGATCCGACGCCGCCGGCCGCGCCGCTGACGAGGATCCGCTGGCCGCGACGCAGGTCGACCTGGCCGAGGATGCGGATCGCCGTCTCGACGGGGATCGGGTAGCCGGCCGCCTCCTCCGGCGTGAGGAGCGCCGGACTCTTCGCCCAGTGCTGCAGCACGGCGAACTCGGCCAGCGTGGACGAGCCCTGCCCGAAGACCTCGTCACCCACGTCGACACCGGTCACCCCCTCGCCGACCTCGTCGACGGTGCCGGCGGCGTCCAGACCGGAGCCGGCCGGGAACTCGAGCGGGATCATCTCCTTCAGAAACCCCTGACGGATCTTCCAGTCCATGCCGTTGACCCCGGACGCCTCGACGCGGATCCGCACCTGGCCGGGCCCGGCGTGCGGTTCGGTGACCTCCACGACCTCGAGGACCTCGGGTCCGCCGTACTGCGAGAACTGAATTGCTTTCATGGGGTCTCCTCCTCGGAATGACGTCGCGCATCGGCGCTCTGTGCGATGGAACCACCGGACGCCGTGAGACCTTCCGCTCCCTGGTAGCGGTCTGAACGCCGAAGGCACGGGCTAACCCGTTTCGACCTACCCCCAGTCCGGGCGACTCACCCCTGGAATTGCCCCTCGAAAGCGGGGGACGCATGGGTTTTCGGGGGAGTCAGTCCCCTCTTGTGGGGCCTGTAAGGGGTGATCCGGATACGTAACTTCGAACCTGTCCTTGTCCCCCGTCAACCATCGGAAGACTCAAACACCTCGTGAAGAAAACCGCTCGGATCAGCATCGCGGCTCTTGCTCTCGCCACCATCGTGTCCCCCATTGTGTGGACCGGACACTCTTCCGCCACGGCGGACACCGTCACGTCGTCCGCGGCCTCGTCCGCCACCACGGAACTCTCCGGAGCCTCGGGGACCGGTGTCGTGAACGGCCAATTCGCTGCCGCGAGCGGCAACCAGGTCGGCATCGCCGGCACGTGGTCCGACAACGACAGCGCTTCCGTGAACTTCTGGCAGCTCCAGAGCGGCGGCGACTACGCCAACTGGAACAAGCCGCTCGACATCGCGGTGGGCGCCATCGACGCCGGCGAGACGTGGCAGGCCGCGGCGTCGGGCGCTTACGACGCCCGCTGGACCACGTCGCTGACGAAGCTCAAGGCGCTCCGCTCCAACACGACGGCCACCACCTACATCCGGTTCGCGCACGAGATGAACGGCAACTGGTACCCCTGGAGCGTCACGGCCTCGAACTACACGTACTTCGACGCGGCGTGGAATCGTTACCGTGCCCTCCAGCAGCAGATCTTCCCGCAGGCGAAGCTCGTCTTCAGCCTCAATCGCGAATCGTCGGGCAGCAGCGGGATCGCCTGGACGAAGTATTTTCCGGGGGCGGCGAACGTCGACCTGATCAGCGTCGACTACTACAACCAGTACCCGTACGTGGCCACCGATGCCGACTGGAAGGCCTCGTTGAGCCAGACGGACGCCTTCGGCGCACCGAAGGGCCTCGACAAGTACTTGGCCTACGCGCAGACCCAGGGCCTGCCCCTCGCGGTGTCCGAGTGGTCGGGCAAGGCCAGCTTCGGCGACTCGCCCGTCTTCGTCCAGGACATGTTGCAGTACTTCAAGACGCATGCGGGCAACTCGGCCGGCCACATCGCCTACGACGTACTGTTCAACGTCGGCGGGTACAGCGGCGACTACCAGCTCTTCGGGCCGGACGCGAAGATGCCGTTGTCGTCGGCCGCCTACGCCTCCTTCTTCCAGGCCGGTGCCGGGTCCTCCGGAAGCGGATCGTCGACCGTGACGGCGCCGCCCGTGACCGTGCCGCCCGTGACCGTGCCGCCCGTGACGACGGCGCCCGTGACGACGGCACCCGTCGGATCCACCGACACCCTCCCCGCCGGAACGTCTCTCACGCCCGGTTCGTCCCTGGTGTCCGCCGACGGCCAGTACACCTTCGCGGTTCAGACCGACGGCAACCTCGTCGTCTACAAGACGGGCGGTCCGGCCATCTGGAACTCCTCGACGTATCTCCAGGGAGGAACCCACCTGGACGTCCAGGGCGACGGGAATCTCGTCTTCTACAACAAGTACGGCAAGGCTCTGTGGAACACGGCGACGAGCGGAGCCGGAGCGGGATCGAAGCTGGTCATGCAGAGCGACGGCAACCTCGTCCTCTACAGCGCCGGTAGTTCAGCCCTCTGGAACTCCAAGGGCTTCCCGGTCGCGGCACCGTCGTCCTCGAGCGCCGGCGCCTCGGGCGTCGACACTCTCACGGCCGGCCACGGCCTGACTCCGGGCGCCTCGCTCGTCTCAGCCGGCGGCCAGTACACCTTCGCGTTCCAGACGGACGGCAACCTGGTCGTCTACGACGCCTCCCACCGCCCCCTGTGGAACTCCGGCACCGCCGGGCGGGGTGGCACCGAGCTGGATCTCCAGACCGACTCGAACCTCGTCCTCTACAACGCCTCGCGCGGCGCTCCCTGGTTCTCCTCCACCAGCGGGCAGGGCTCCGGATCTCGTCTCGCGATGCAGTCCGACGGCAACCTCGTGCTCTACAGCGCCGCGAATCGACCGCTCTGGTACTCGAAGAGCAACTGAACCCAGTTCGGGTGCCAAAGGGGTACATAAGTCCCATTTGCACTCGACTAATTCTCAGAAATATGGGAACGTCGTCCTGGTTCAACGACGATCTTGTCCCCCGCACTCCTACGGAAGACGAAAGAAGATCGTGAAGAAAACCTCTCAACTCGGTATCGCCGCACTTGCTCTCGCCACCATCGTGTCCCCCATTGTGTGGACCGGACACGCGTCGGCCAAGGCCGACACCGTCACCGCCTCGGCGGACTCGGCGGCCTCCTCGGCCGCCGCCGCGTCAGCCGCCGTCTCGTCGGCCACGACGGAGCTCTCGGGTGCCGCGGGCACCGGGACGGCCGACGGAACGTTCGCCACCTGGAGCGGCAACCCCGTCCCCATCACCGACGTGTGGTCGGACAACAACGCGGACTCGCTCAACTTCTGGCCGCTCCAGAAGGGCGGCGCCCTGGCCAACTGGAACAAGCCGATCGACGTCGCCGTGGGCGCACTCGACTCCGGCGAGACCTGGCAGGCCGCGGCGTCGGGCGCCTACGACACCCGCTGGGCGGCCTCGCTGACCAAGCTCAAGTCGTTGAGGTCGAACACGACCGCCACCACGTACATCCGGTTCGCGCACGAGATGAACGGCAACTGGTACCCCTGGAGCGTCACGGCCTCGAACTACACGTACTTCGACGCGGCGTGGAAGCGCTACCGCGCCCTCCAGAAGCAGATCTTCCCCGCCTCGAAGCTGGTCTTCAACCTCAACCGCGAATCGGCCGCGAGCAGCGGCATCGCCTGGACGAAGTACTTCCCCGGCAGCCAGTACGTCGACGTCCTCAGTGTCGACTACTACAACCAGTACCCGTACGTGGCGACCCAAGCGGCATGGCAGTCGTCGTTGAGCCAGACGGACGCCTTCGGCGCGCCCAAGGGCCTCGACACGTACCTGGCCTATGCGCAGACCCAGGGCCTGCCCCTGGCGGTGTCGGAGTGGTCGGGCAAGGCCAGCTTCGGCGACTCGCCGCTCTTCGTCTCGAACATGCTCGCGTACTTCAAATCCCACGCCGGCAACTCGGTCGGCCACATCGCCTACGACAACCTCTTCAACGTGGGGGGCTACAACGGCGACTACCAGCTCTTCGGATCGTCCACGAAGCTGCCTTTGTCCGCGGCGGCCTACAAGGCCTTCTTCGCGGCCGCTGCGAAGCCGGCGGCAGCGCCGCCCCCCGTCTCGACGCCCACGCCCACGCCTCCGTCGGCTGTCGCCGACACCCTTCACGCGGGCGACACGATGCTGCCTGGCGACTCGCTGACGTCGCAGAACGGCAAGTACCACTTCGAATTCCAGGCCGACGGCAATCTCGTTGTCTACACGGCGGCCGGCAAGGCGATCTGGAGCTCGAAGACTTTCAAGAAGCCGGCCACGGTACTCCGGATGCAGGACGACGCCAACTTCGTCCTCTACCCCCGAACCGGCAAGGCCCTCTGGAACACGGTGACGTGGGGCAAGGGTGCCGGAGCGTCCGTGACCGTGGAGAACGACGGCGACCTCGTCGTCTCCAACGCCGCAGGAACGGCCCTCTGGAGTTCGGCGCGCTGATCCGACCCCGCCGTCTCCGAGCGCTGCCACAGCCGTGCTCGGAGACGGCGTCTCGCTGTCGCGGGGCACGCATCGCTAGGATGCAGAGGCGGCCTACCCGAGCCGCTCATGCCACCTGAAATGCCCACCCGAATCGCGCACTCTTCCAGGACAGCAGCCCGCATATGCCCCAGCCCGAAATCCGGCCGCGGATCGCCGCGGTCGTCGTGAACTACAACTACGAGAAGTACGTGGCCGAGGCGGTCGACAGTCTTCTCGCGCAGTCCACGTCGTTCGACGAGATCCTCGTCGTCGACGACGGCTCGACCGACGGATCCGTCGAGGTCCTCCGCTCGTTCGGGTCTCGGATCCAGCTGATCGAGAAGGAGAACGGCGGCCAGCTCAGCGCCGCCTGGACCGCTCTGGCCAGCACCGACTGCGACTACCTCTACGTCCTCGACTCGGACGACGTGGCATCCCCCCGTCTGCTCGAGACGGTGGCCCCGCACCTCGCGACCCGGCCGGTCAAGGTGCAGTTCCAGCTCCATTCCATGGACGAGCACGGCACCGCCATCGACAGCATCTTCCCGACCTTCGCTCCCGGCTATAGCCAGGCCGAGATGATCGAGGACAACACCGTGCTCGGCTTCTATGTCTGCCCGCCGACCTCGGGCAACGTGTTCCGGACCGACTACCTGCGAGGGCTGGCCTCGGAGTCGCTGAACGAACGCGAGGCCTACGACGGCGTCCCGGCCCAGGTGGCTCCGTACTTCGGGCCCATCGTGTCGCTCAATACGCCGCTCGTCCGCTATCGCGTGCACTCCCAGAGCGACTCCCAATGGGGGCGCCCGACGCCTGCTCTCCTCAGGAGCGAGATGGCCCGCTTCACGAGCCGATGGGAGGAGTCCAACGCCGTCCTCGCCTCCCGCGGGTACCCGCGGGTGCCGTCCGGTCGGTCGGTCTTCCAGCTCGAGCACCAGTTGATGATCGACGCGTTGGAGGGGCGGCGAGTCCCGGTGTCGACGGTGCTGCAGTATATTCGACTCGTCGCCCGTTCCGGGCTCAGCCGCTCTCAGCGGCTGGCGTTCTCGGGTTGGGCTGCACTGCTCCTCGTTCCACCTCGACGGCGTGCCGCGAGCCTCGTACTCTCACGGCGGTCCTCAGCCGGCCGAAGTCGATTCGTCCAACGGATAGTGCGCCTGGCGCGCTCCACCCGGACGGTGTCGTGATCTTGTCTTACCCTCGGTTTACCGACGATCAGCAAGGGTCCCCCCATCTCATCTGAACCGACTGTCCGGACCACGCGAATCGTCGCAGTGGTCGTCAACTACAACTACGAACGGTTCCTGGCCGACGCGGTTCGGAGCGTTCTCGATCAGACGGTGCCGTTCGACGAGATCATCGTCGTCGACGACGGATCCACCGATGATTCGCTCCGTGTGCTGGAGGCGTTCGGAGACCGGATCCGAGTGATCGCCAAGGCCAACGGCGGGCCTCTCAGCGCAGCCTGGGCAGCCGTCGACGCGACGGACTGCGACTACTTCTACCTCCTCGACGCGGACGATCGCGCCGCTCAGGACCTGGTCTCGGCCGTCACCCCTCTGCTCGCGACCGACCCGGTCAAGATCCAATTCCAATTGACCTCGATGGACGTCGACGGTCGGAGCATCGACAGCACGTTTCCCACCTATGCCGAGGGCTATTCGAGCGTTCAGATGATCCGAGACAACGAGATCCTCGGCTTCTACGTCTGCGCCCCCACCTCGGGCAACCTGTTCCGCACGAGCTATCTCGAGGCTCTCCGGGGCAAAGGCCTCGACGAGCGGGAGGCCTACGACGGCGTTCCGGCCCAACTGGCTCCGTACTTCGGTGACATCCTCTCCGTGAATCGCGCGTTGGCCCACTACCGCGTCCACGAGACGAGCCTGTCGTCGTGGAGCCGTCCGACACCCGAGCTCGTCGACCGCGAGTTGACGCGGTACCGAAACCGCTGGTCACAGGTGCTCCGGATCCTCGAGACCGAGGGGATCCCCGCTCCCGACCCCTCCCGGTCCGCCTTCGTCAGCGAACGCACCCTGATGGCCGCAGTCCTCACCGGCCGGCGCCCCGGGCTCGCACCCGCCCTCCGGCACGCCTCGAGCATCCTCCGATCGGGCCGGAGCCTGCCTCAGAAGATCGCCTTCTCGGGCTGGGGGCTCGCCTTGGTCGTCGTTCCGAAGAAGAAGGCGACCGAGCTGGTCCTCGCCAAGAGATCGGCGCGGCAGCGAGGTCGACTCCTGTCGACGGTGGCCAAGGTGGCCCGGGCCCGGAAGCCCGCCGTCAAGGTCTGACCGGCCTCCCGCGTCGACTGCGATGGTGCCCGCAGCGGCGGCGCGTTCCTAGGCCTCGTGAAGGCCGCGATACAGCTCGAGATGCCGCGAGGCGCACTCGTCCCAGCTGCGGTGCGACAGATCCGGCCCGACGGCGCGATCCACCTCGCGAGCCGCCTCCAGGGCCGACGCGACGTCGTCGGGCTCGAGGGTGTCGTCGAAGAGCGAGACCCAGCCGTTCCCGACTTCGTCCCTGACGGCGCGGGTGGTCGGCGAGGAGCGGATCAGGACCGGGGTGTTCACCGTGAGCGCCAGGAGGAGCGCGCCGCTGTTGTAGACGTACTTGTAGGGGAGCACGACCAGCCCCGCGTCCGAGATCAGCCGGTTCAGTGCATCCTGCCCGAGATGGCCTGTCTGCACCGTGATGCGGTCGCTCGCGTCGGCTCGCGCCGTGAGGGCGCGGCCGTAGGCGGGATCGGCGGAGTGACCGGCCACGCGGAGCTCGCCGAGGTCGGGGTCGTCCTCGACGAGCTGCATGAGCTGCTCGATGCCCTTGTAGGGGCGGAGGTGGCCGAAGAGGAGGAGTTCCGTCGGGTTGCCCGGTGAAGCCGCTGGAGAGGCCACCGGCTTGTAGTCGGGATGCAGGATGACCGTCGACGGGCGCCCCGACTCGTCGGTCTCGCCGGCATTGAGGAAGACCGTGTGGTCGACGAGCCGCAGGAAGAGTCGGATGAAGGAGCGTTCCAGGAGAGGCCCCTGCTCATGCGGGGTCCGGTTGTGGACGGTCCAGA
This sequence comes from Frondihabitans cladoniiphilus, assembly GCF_039544345.1. Lineage (NCBI taxonomy): Bacteria > Bacillati > Actinomycetota > Actinomycetes > Micrococcales > Microbacteriaceae > Frondihabitans > Frondihabitans cladoniiphilus. The sequence continues at coordinate 280,399 of NZ_BAABLM010000003.1, read as the reverse complement.
CGAGCTTCTTCCCCCGCACTCGATTCAGGAGGAGGACCGTCGAGGCGAGCACGAACTTGACGAGCCGGCTCGCCCGCGACGGGGTGGCGGTGGAGTAGAGGCGCACGAGCGACTCGGGCCACTGCACGTGGAAGGTGTCGTAGCGGCCCCGGAGAGCCGCCGGCCAGGAGAAGAAGGTCACGTCGGCGTCGGCAGCCACTCTCTCGGCCAGGAGTGTCGTGTACGGGTTCGCCGCGGGCTCGGGTGGGCCGAAGGAGTAGAGGACGCGCGGACGCGGGCGACGACTGGTCATGGAGAAACGGGCTCTTTCACGAGGAGAGGCGAGGATCGAGCCGGGGGATCCGACGTGGTCGGCTTCCGGCCCGGGATGATCGTCAGCCAGAACAGGGTGACGAAGACGAGCTCGGCCTGCAGGAGCGACGCGTTCAAGAAGAAGAAGGCGAGGACGAGGCCGACGAGCCAGGGGCGAGACCGGAGGGCCGCGATCATCACGACCAGGAGGACGATGCCGATGCCCAGGAACCCGAGCATTCCGTATTCGAAGAGGATCTTCGGGAAGACGGCCCGGGTGACGTCGCCCGCGCCGATGCTGTTCAAGAAATCATCCGACGTTCCCGCACCGTGCCCGAGCAGCGCGTGAAAAGGCGAGTCCAGCGAAGCCGGCAGGAGATCGGAATAGGGCAGGACGAACCGGAGGCTCGAACTGCTCTTGGTGCTGGATGTCTCCTGGGAGCGCCCGAGATACAACGCACCCAAAGGAGTGGCGGCGGCCACGCCCACTGTGACGACGAGTCCGGGGAGGAGTCGCAGCAGGTTCCGCCGGAGGGGGGAGAAGAACGTCACGACGAGACCGGGGATCAGGACAACGAGGCCATTACCTGCAAGCGTCGGCACCATTCCAGCGAGAAGGAGCAACAACTGCCACCACGGGACCCGGACCCGGACGCCGATCAAGGCCGCCAGGCCGAGGAAGAACGAGAGGAACGACGGCTCCAGGAAGAGGACGCCGTTCGATCGTCGCAGCGTTTCGCCGTACCGGACGACGGCGTTGGGGAAGTAGCCCTGGAGCAGGAACTGGTTCGGGACGATCGCGGCCAGCCAGTCGATGTTCTCGATCCCGGCGTACTGGATCAGGAACTGCACGAGGGACACGCCGGCGGCGATGGTCATCATGGTCAGGAAGGCCCGGGCAGCGACTCCGGTGGAATTCGCCGACTGCGTCGACGTCCCGAGCAGGGGCAGGTACAGCAGGACGAGAAGCGCCAGCGACAGTACCGAGGGCAGTTGGCCCGTCATCAGCTGAGCGAGCGTGCAGACCAGGCTCACGAGCCAGAGGGCGAGGACCAGTGGGGCTCGGCGCCGGTCGAGGACGATGTGTCCGCGAACGACCCCGATGCCGAGGGCGACGAGCACGACCGGGACGACGACCGGGATCTGCTGACTACCGAACGAGATCGCGAAACGTTCGAGGAGGACGATGAGGAGCAGCAGCACCGCGAGATAGGAGCTCTTGCGCTCGGCCGGTCGGAGGCGACGCAGGGAACCCGGGAGGGGGCCCGCCCCTGGCGGGAGGGCTGCCGGCGCGAACGACAGCGGGGTACTACGCATTGCCATCCTTCGGGTGATGGGAGCGAGGTCGTGACTTCGGCCGGATTTCTCGGCCCGAGAATCTTTCAAGTAGCATGACACGACTCGAAAGAGTTCGGGGCACGACGTCGTTGACTGGGCGATGAAGTCCCCTCCCGCGCCTCGTTCGACTCGCACTGCCCACCCGATGAGGAAGTCGACCCGCTCCCATGAGGACCCTCTTTCGCTGCGCCCTCGCAGCCCTGGTCGCCGCTGCCGTCTTCTCGACCGCGGCGTGCACCAGCTCCGAGCCCCCGGTGCAGATCACCCCGAAGACGTCCGCCCCGGCCGAGCCCGCCCCGACGGGCAAATGGCTCTCCGGAGCCTCAGGCAACGGCGTCACGGGCGGTCAGTTCGCCGAGTGGCGCGGACGCCCTGTGGACATCGCGGGCACCTGGTCGGACGACGACACCAACTCCCTGCACTTCTGGCAGCTCCAGAAGGGCGGCGACTACGCCTCGTGGGACAAACCGCTGGACATCGCCGTGGGCGCCATCGACAAGGGCGAGTCGTGGGCGGACGCGGCCGAGGGCGATTACGACGCCCGCTGGACCCAGTCGCTGACGACCCTCAAGTCCCTTCGCTCGGGGACCACGGCGACGACCTACATCCGCTTCGCCCACGAGATGAACGGCAACTGGTACCCGTGGCAGGTGAACGCGGGCAACTACCGCGACTTCATGACCGCGTGGAAGCGCTACCGGGCGATCCAGCAGGCCGTCTTCCCCGAGTCGAAGCTCGTCTTCAGCGTGAACCGCGAGTCCGTCGGCACGGGGATGGATTGGACCAAGTACTTTCCGGGCAAGGAGTACGTGGACGTCTTGAGCGTCGACTACTACAACGGCCCTCCCGGGGTGTTCACGGCCAACGACTGGAACCGCTCCCTCCAGGGCGTCGACCAGTGGGGAGGCCCGAAAGGGCTCGCTCAGCACGCGGCGTTCGCTCAGAGGGAGGGCCTGCCGCTGGCGATCTCCGAGTGGTCGGGAGATTCCAGCGCAGGAGACTCGCCGGCGTTCGTCACCGGCCTGCTCGACTACGTGAAGGCCCACTCCGGAACGGCGCCCGGCCAGATCCTCTACGAGATCCTGTTCGACGTCCCGCAGAACGACGGGCGCTTCGTCCTGTACTCGACCGGCACCGTGAAGATGCCCAAGTCGAGCGCGGCGTACAAGAAGTTCTTCGACTAGCCCAGAGCCCGGTCGAGAGGCCGCAGGGCCGCAGCTCGGTTCAGATCGTGTCGGCTTCCAGGCGGCGACGGCGTGAGACGGTGGGCTCCTCGCGCTCGGCCCGACTCCAGCGAGTCGTGCGGAGGAGTGCGAAGACGACGATGCCGACCAGGAGTCCCAGGCCCCCGCCCACGACGGAGAGGGTCTTCGCCGAGGCGCCCGTCGGAGCCTTGGCCACGCTGGCGGCGCTGAGGACGCTGAGCGGAGTGGCCGGAGCCGTCGCCTCGGACCGCAGAACGAGCTGCTGCGTGGTGAGTGTCGCCAACTGGCTGGCGAGGTTATCGGTATACGCGGAGTCCGGAACGGAGGCGATCTGCTGCTGGAGGCCGGCGATCGGGGCGGACAGGGCATCCGCCTGCTGCGTGTACTGTGCCTGCAGCGTCGACACGACGGACGTCTGATACGTCGTGACGACGCGATCGACGATGTCGTGCGCGGCCTGAGCCGTACCCGCCGTCGCGCTCACGGTGAGCTGGTTGCTCGTCGTCGACGTGGTGGTCGTCACCGCGCGTCGCAGGGCGGCGGGCGAGATGCCCAGCGCATCGCTCGCGGGGTCGACGACCGCGTCGGAGAGCACCTTGAGGGACTGGGTCTTCGTCTGGATCCCGAGCGAGACCGAGTCGGGCACGTAGGCCGACGAGTCGCTGTACCGGAGCGACGCGGGATCCCACGACAGCTGTGCCGTACTGGAGTACTCGGGGGTCGTCACCTTGGAGCCGCCGTAGCCGGCCGCTGCACCCACGACGATTCCGAGGACGGCGAGGAGCACGAGCACTCGACCATGGCTACGACGGGTCTCGGTAGGCATCAGAAGGTCTTTCTCGAAGGGGTCGTGGCCCGGCTGGATAGGGCTCGTTCGTCTTCGAACATCTTCGAGTATGCAGCAGCACTCCGCTCGAGCGTGAACGTTCGGGCGATGGCCCGGCCGCGCGCCGCGAGTGCCGAGCGCTTGGCGGGGTCCTCGACGAGGTCGACGACGGCTCGCGAGAGGTGGGCCGACGTCGGGGGGACGACCCGTGCATCCACCTGGTCCGTCAGGTAGTCGCCGCCGAAGGCCGTCGACGTGGTCACGGCCGCCAGCCCGAAGCACATGGCCTCGGCCAGGGCCAGGCCGAAGCCTTCCGAGAGCGACGGGAACAGGAAGATCGAGGACTCGTTGAAGATCGCGGCCTGCTCGGCGTTGCTGATGCGAGGCAGCACGCGGACCGACGAGCGGTCCTCCGGCGAGAAGAACTCCCGCATCTCGTGCTCGGGCTTCCCCGTGCCGCCCAGGGTCAGGGTCGCCTCGGGGTGCGACCGCCGGATCTCGCGGAAGGCGCCCGGCACGTGGTGCGCGCCCTTGCGGGCCTCCCAGGTGCCGAACCAGAGGATCCCGGCTGCCGCGCGGTCCTCCGGAGGCACGATGTCCGAGCTCGAATCCAACAGTTCGGGATGCACGGCGGGAGGGATGAGACGCACGCGGTCCTCGCCTCCCAGCGTGTCCCGCACGTCGCTGAGGTCGCGGAGGTTCTGCACCACCGTCACGTCCGAAGCCTTGATGCCGAGGTCGTCCCAGCGGACCTGGGCGGGGCCGGTGACCAGCCGGTAGGGCACGGTGACCAGCCAGTGTCCGAGCTGCGACTCCGTCATGTACGCAGCGTGGTCGTATTTGGCCAGGCCGTGGATCAGATTGACGAGCAGGGGTCGGTGATCGCTCGTCTTCAAGGCGTCGTACAGCCGGTAGCCGAGGCCGGACGGCGAGAGGACGACGTCGAACGCGGACGGGTCCTGCTTGCGGCCGGCGCGGTCCAGGAGAACGGGCATCAGCGTCCGTGCGGCGACCAGGCGTGCGACCCGATTGCTCGGCAGCTCCATGTCTTCGAGGTGGAGGAGCGTGACCTCGTGTCCGAGGTCTTCGAGGCCCTGCGCGAGCAGATGGAACACTCGCGACGCTCCGCCGTTGGGGTTGTCCGCCGCGTGGGACAGGAGGAGGATCCGGCTGCCAGTGGTCATCGAGGGTCCTTCGCGTCGCGGGTCATACGGATGCTTCTCGGCCGAGGATCCGTCGCTCGGTGGAGAGCCGTCTCTTCTCGGAGACGAGCTGCTTCCGACGCCATCGGGGCGTCGAGAAGGTGTCGAGGTCGGCGCCACGCGGGATCAGGCAGAGCCAGAAGATGGTGAAGGCGGCTATCTCGGCCTGCAGGAACGAGGCGTTGATGACGAAGTACGTGGGGAGCAGACCCAGCATCCAGACGTTGTGCCGGAGACCGCCGACGAAGAGCACGAGCAGCACCAGCACGATTCCCACGGCGCCGAGCATGCCGTACTCGAAGAGCACCTTGGGCACGATCGGCCGGGTGACCGCGATGAGCCCCTGGTTGTCGAGGAACGGATCCGAGGTGCTCGCCCCATGACCGAAGAGCGTGTGGAACGGGCTGTCGAGAGACGCCGGCAGCAGCGTCGTGTAGGGCTGGACGAAGCGGAGGCTCGAGCTGCTTCCCGAGGAGTTCGCCTCGGTCGACCGGCCGAGGTACAGGCGCCCCAGGGGACTGACCGTCGCCACCACGATCGCGGCGATCAACCCGGGGAGGAGCGCCAGGAGGTTGCGACGCACGGGGGAGAACAGGGTGATGACGAGGCCCGGGATCAGGACGGCGATGCCGTTGCCCGCCAGGGTCGGGACCATGCCGGCCAGGAGGATCGTCAACTGGAACCAGCCGCGACCCGTTCTCACGGCGACGAGGACCGCCATCCCGAGGGAGAGGGACAGGAACGAGGGCTCCAGGAAGACGAACGCGTTCGAGCGCAGCAACGACTGGCCGTAGTGGACGGGGGCGTTCGGCGAGTAGCCCTGGACGAGGAACTGCGCCGGGACGAGCCTGGTGAACCAGTCGACGTTGGCGATGCCGGCGTACTGGCCGACGAACTGGACGAGGCTCACCAGGGCGGCGATCGTCATCAGCACGACGAAGACGTCGGCCACCACACGCAGGGTGGCGGCACCGCCGGTGGACCGCACCATGGCCGGGATGTAGATCAGGGTCATCGAGGCGACGGACAGGACCGACGGCAGGTCGCCCTGCGACATCTGGGCCAGCGTCGCGATCAGGGCGGTCAGGACGAGGAGGACGATCAGGCTCGCGTTGAGCCGATGGACCCGGAGCCGTCCGCGGTAGAGGCCGACGGCGACCAGGACGAGCAGGATCGGGACGATCACGGGGACCTCGTTGCCACCCGGCGAGATCGCGAATCGCTGGAGCAGGACGACGAGGACGAGCGCGACAGCCAGGAACCGCCCCTCGGGGGCGCGGCGACGGCGCACCCGGAGGGTGGAAGAGGGCGCCCCGAGAACGGCCTCGACCGTCGTCACCGTTCCGGCTTCTTCCATTTGAGAGCACGGTCGCCCTGCACGAAGCGGACCATGCCGCCGAGCGCGACGGCCTGGAGGTAGGCCACCTGCGCGACCAGGCTCGCCGGCTTCGGCAGGTCGACCTCACGGCTCTGGGCGACGACGAACAGGGCTGCGGCGGCGTTGCCCACCAGGAACACCTGCGACAGGCGGCTGGTGCGGACGGTGCCGGTGGCGATCCCGAGGAGGGCGACGTGGCTGAGCGGCCCGGCCGTCGAGCGCCACAGCTTGTGCCCCCAGATCTTCGAACTCACGACGGGTCGCGTCGGCGAGAGCATGTGCCGCTTCTTCCACAGGACGAAGAGACTGCTGCCGAGGACGCGCGTCCGGCGTTCCCACGACTGGCCGAAGCTGCCGATCGTGTCCTCGATGACGCGGGCCTCCGGCTCGTAGGCCACGCGGTAACCGCGGTCGTTCATGTCCAACGAGATCCAGAAGTCGTCGCAGGAGATGTCCTTCGGGATCGGGTCCCAGGCCGACTTCCGTACGGCGCAGAGGCCGCCGTCCATGGCCAGGGTGCTTCCGAGCTTCCACTCGGCGCGCTTGATCCAGGAGGTGAACTTCCAGTAGGCGAGTTCGCCCCCGTCCCCTTCGAGCTTCTCGCCGGCGACGGCGCCGACGGTCTCGTCGTCCAGCCAGGCCACGAGTCTCTGCAGGGAGCCGGGAGTGAGGACGGCGTTCGCGTCGGTCAGAACGATCCACTCGGTCTCTGCGACGGCGACGCCGGCGTTGAGCGCCTGCGACTTCCCTCCCCGTTCGGTCAGGAGGAGGACTTCGGCTCCTGCGGCTGCGGCGATGGAGGCGGTGGCCTCGTCGCCGTCGGCGACGACCAGGACGGTCACCTCTCCGGGGTAGCCGTTGGCCTTCACGTCGCGCACCTTGTCGGCGATGACGTTCCGCTCGAGGTACGCGGGCACGATGACGGTCACCGGCGGCCATACGGCGGGGGCCGGGCGGACGGGCTGAGCCGACTTGAACTTTGTCAGGGCGGCGAGGGCCATCGGGTAGACGACGTGTCCGGCCGCGACCGAGACTCCGAGCGCAGCGAGGCCGAGTGCGGATCGAGTCCTCATGCGCTCGTCACCGCGATCCCGCTCTTGGTGATCGCCGAGAGGAGCGGCTCGACGGCCGCCTCCCAGGAGTGCCTCTCGGCGACGGCCCGGGCGCCCTGGGCGCCGAGAGCGTGGGTCGTGGCCGGATCGCGGAGGAGGGCGACGATCTCGTCCGCCATCCGGGCGGGCTCGTCCGCGACGACGACACCGTCGCCCACGAGATCCTCCAGGCCCTCGGCCCCGATCGTGGTGGCGACGATGGGTCGCCCGGCGGCGAGGCCTTCGAGGATCTTGAGGCGCGAACCGCCGCCGGCGAGCAGCGGAGCGACCGCGACGAGGGTCTTCTCGTACCAGGGGTCCAGTTCGGCGACGGTTCCGGTCACCTCGACGCTGGCCGAGGCCAGGGCTCGGACCTCCGGCGCCGGCTCGCGGCCGACGAGTTGCAGGTGCGCCTCGGGCAGGGCCGCCGTGACGAGCGGCCAGACCTTCGTGGTGAACCAGACGGCGGCGTCGACGTTGGGCCCCCAGGACAGCAGGGCGACGAAGCTGACGACGGGCGTGTCGGTGGTCGGGAGGGCCTCGGTGGGATCCCAGCCGTTCGGCACGACGCGGACGTTGGGCCGACGGCTCTCGGTCTCGAGGACCGCCTTGTCGGCGTCGCTGACGACGAGGACCGTGTCGGCCGTGAGGGCCTGCTTCTCGAGACGGGTCAGGGCTGCCGCGTCGACGGCGTAAACGGCCTTCAGGGGTCCCGTCTTCGTCGAGCTGACCCGTTCGGCGAGGGAGGACTCGATGTTGTGCATGTCGACGACGGTGTAGGCCTTCGAATCGGCCGGGGCGTACATCTGGAACTGCACGTGCTCGACCACCAGCACGTCGTAGGGCTCTGCCGTGGCCTCGGTCACCTGCTGGGCGAACGCGGGGTCCCAGAATCGGGCCGCCGACAGCGACTTCCCCTTCGCCAGGCCCGGGATCGTCTTGCCCCAGCTGCGTGCCAGGGGCACGGCACGGACGTCGAAGCCCTCCTGCACGAGGCCTTCGACTTCCTCGTTCGTGCCGAGGAAACCGCAGATCGTGACGTCGCCGAGCGTCTTCAGCGCTCGTGCGATCGCGAGGGTCCGCCGCTTCTCCCCGCTGTTGGCCGGCCAGGGAACGAATTTCGACATCAGTACGCTGCGCATTTCCATCCTTCGGGAGACGGGAAGTGAGTGAGGGACGAGTGGAGTAAGAGGGTCGGGCTCTCGAGAACCGCGGATCAGACGGTCTCGGGGGTCCTCCGGGTCGCCGCGGGAGAGCTCGACTGGACCCGGCGGAGATCACGTCGCGAGTCGCGACGGAGCGAGACGAGGACGGCGATGCCGATGCCGATCACGAAGCCGACTGCGCCGCCGATGACCGCCATGGTCTTCGGGGACTTCGACGACGGGCTCGTCGGCAGCGAGGCGGCCTGGGTCACGGACAGCGGCGTCGTGACACCGGAGGATCCGGACTGAAGCGACTGTTGCTGGGCGATGTCCTGGCTGAGCTGGGTGGCGACGGCGTCGGCGAGGGGGCTCGTCGACGGGAGGTTCGCCAACTGGGCCGTCAACGTGTTGATCGGGCCCTGGAGGGCCGAGGCCTGAGCGGTGAGCTGTCCGGAGATGGTGGCTCGGGTCTGGGCCGCATAGGAGTCGACGACGGCCTTGGTGAGGTCCTGTGCATCCCGCGCCGTCTTCGCCGTCGACGAGACAAGGAACTCGCTGGCGCTGGAACCGGGCAGTACCTCGATGTCGCTCCGAAGGCGTGTGGCCGTGAGGCCCACCTTCTTCGCGGCGGGGTCGATGACGGAGTCGGACTGGACCAGCGTCATCTGAGCGGCGACCTGGATCACAAGCGAGGCGGAGTCGGGGACGTACGCAGAGGCGTCGCCGTAGCGGAGGCTCGACGGGTCCCACAGCAGGACCGAGGTGCTCGTGTACTTCGTCGTGGCGGATCGGGCGCCGAGGAAGCCGATGGTCGTGCCGAGGCCGGTCAGAACGACCACCAGGACGATGAGCAGGACACGAAAGCGGTTACCTTCTCGCACGTGCGGGGACTCCTTATTACAGTTTCGGGAAGGTCGAAGTGTGACACATTCCCATGTCTGGGACGATTCGCCGAAGGCACAGTTCGCGATCGGAGGTTACGATCGCCGCGTCGTCCGTCGAAATCGGACAGGGTGATCTTTTTCGAAACGGGCTACTGATGGCCCCCGAACGGGTGGTTTCCCGCCTTTTCTGGGATTCTCTCAGAATCGGCTTGACCCAGCATCCCTCGCCAGATAATTTTCGAGGACGCGATAACCGTCGCGTTGCACGAGGCGAGCGACGATGCTCACTGTCTGTTCGTCTTGCGTCCCGATCGACCCGAAACCGATCGCTGGGCAGTTCTCCCGACGTGCCGGCCGTCCGTCGCCTTCCATACGTGTGTGTCCATCGTTTCCCGAGCAATGGCGGACCCATGTCAAATGCCCTGTACAAAGTGTCTTCGAATTCCGTTTCGGAGAGCCCCGGATCAAGCGTCAACGCGCCGATCGAACTGCCGGTCGCGCACAACCCCCGAAGCTGGGTCGCCAGCTACCGACTGCGGGTCATCATCACCGACGTGGTCCTGATCGGTGTCGCGGTCGGCGCCCCCCTGATCCTCCTCAAGCTCTGGGACGCCCAGCACGCCCGCGTCCCGTTCCTCGCCGTGGCGTCCCTCCTCTGGGTGATCGCGCTGGCCGTCTTCGACAGCCGCAGCAGCCGTGCCCTCGGAACCGGCACCACCGAGTACAAGATGGTCATCGACGCGACGCTCGTCGGTCTGGGCGCCGCGGCCGTCGTCGCCTTCCTCTTCGGCACGACCATCCGCCGCGTCGACATCCTCCCCTCCGTGCCCCTCGGGCTCGTCCTCCTGCTCCTCGGCCGGTGGGGCTGGCGCCAGTGGCTGCGCAAGAAGCGCGCTTCCGGTCACTACCTGAACAAGGCCGTCCTGGTGGGATCCGCGACCACTGTCGCCCACACGCGGTCGCAGCTCGACCGCCACCCCGACTCGGGCTACAAGGTCGTGGACGCCCTGATCCCGACGCACGACGGTGACGAGCACCCCGAGTTCTTCGAACGGCTGGTTAAGTCACTCGTCGTCAACGACGGCGACACCGTCATGCTGACGAGCTCCGACGCTCTCACGCCGGAGCGGATCCGCGGTCTGGCCTGGGATCTCGAACGCCACGACTACCGGCTCGTCATCACGCCGAGCCTCACCGACGTCGCCGAGTCGCGCATCCAGACGCAGCCCGTCGCCGGCCTGCCCCTGATCCACATCCTGTCGCCGAACTACTCGGGCCCGCAGCGGGTCGTGAAGCGCTTCTCCGACATCGTCGGCTCGGGCGTCATCCTGCTGCTCACGTCGCCGATCCTGCTGGTCGTCGCCCTTCTGGTCCGGGTCACGAGCGTCGGCCCGATCTTCTACCTGCAGGAGCGCATCGGTCAGGACGACCGTCCGTTCCACATCCTGAAGTTCCGTTCGATGCAGGTGGACGCCGACTCCCGTCTGGCCGAACTGCTGAGCAAGCAGGGCACCGACGGCAAGCCCCTCTTCAAGATCCAGTCGGACCCGCGTCTCACGCCCGTCGGCGCCGTCCTCCGTCGTTTCTCCCTTGACGAGCTGCCGCAGCTCATCAACGTCCTCAAGGGCGACATGAGCCTGGTCGGCCCGCGTCCCCAACGACCCGCCGAGGTCGCTCTGTACGACAGCGCCGCTCAGCGCCGCCTCAAGGTGCGCCCTGGCATGACCGGTCTCTGGCAGGTCAGCGGCCGCTCGCGACTCACCTGGGAAGAGGCGCTCCGCCTCGACCTGTACTACATCGAGAACTGGACCCTTCTGGTCGACGTCATCATCATGTGGCGCACGTTCCGGGCCGTGGTCGGTTCCGACGGGGCGTACTGAGGCCTGTGTCGTTCGTCGAGTCGGAGGTGCCGGCGGCCGCGCTCGTGGCCGAGCGTGAGTCGTTCCTGGCCACGCACCAGAAGAAGGTCCTGTTCGGCATCAAGTCGTCCAACCTCGGCCTGATCACCCTCTACCAGTTTCTGCTGATCTTCGTGCTGACTCGCACGGTCGGTGCCGACATCTACCCGGTCGTCGTGCTCCTGTCGTCGATCGGCAACTACATCATCGGCACGGACCTCGGGTTCTCCGGCTTCGTCTACGCGCACGTCCGCGAACGCTTCATCCGCAAGGGCGTCGCGGACACCGACGGCTTCGTCAACTCGTCGATCAACCTGTACCTCCTCATCCCCGCGGCCGCCCTGCTCGTCGCCGCGTTCGTCATCCCCCTGACCCTGCAGTTCTCGACGGTGCTCCTGGCGGGCCTGGTGATCTACTTCGCGTCGATCATCTTCTCGCTGCCGTGGCAGATGGTGCGCTCGATCATGATGGCGATCGACGGGTTCATGCTGATGGAGACCCTCGAGTTCTTCCGACGCCTCGTCCTCGTCCTCCTGGTCTTCGCGATGCTGGTCGGCCTGCCCTTCGTCGGCTTCGCCATCGCCTGCGTCGCCGTCTGGGTCGTGGCGTTCACGGCTGCGTTCATCGCCCTGCGCCGTCGGGGGATCGACCTCCACCCGGTCGCGCTCCCCGTCGTCGGCCGCTTCGCTCGCGACAACCGCGGCAAGGTGGCGCGGACCGCCTCCTTCGCGGGCATGGAGTTCGTGCTCTACAACTTCCCGTACCTGCTGATCCCGGCGCTTGCGCTGGGCGGGCACACGCTCGTCTTCTACGACCTCTTCTACAAGGTCACGCGCTTCGCCGGGGTCGCCTTCAACGTGCCCATCGAGACCCTCCTCCCCGGAATGACCCGGGCCTGGCACGAAGGCGACAAGGGCCAGGTGAAGAAGATCCGGCGGCAAATGATGCTCCTCTGCCTCCCGATCTTCCTGTTCGCGGCCGTGCTGCTCCTCTTCTTCGGCAAGCCGTTCTTCCATCTCCTCCTGCACGACTTCCCCATCGCGGGCAGCGGGCTGGTGTGGGGCATGGTCGCCATGATGGGCCTGATTCTGGTCCAGGCCACGACGGGCGGATTCCTCGTCGGAGTCGGCCAGTACTCCACTCTCGTCCGGGTCGGTTTCGCGGCCCTGGCACTCGCCGTCATCATCGCCCTGGCCGGCTTCCTGCTCCACCTCGGACCGGGCACCCTTCTCGTCATGTATCTGGTCGGCTACGCCGCCTATGCCTGGCTCTACCGCAACGCGTTCAGCCGACTGCTGAGAAGAACGGCATGAACCCCGCAGCCGGAGTCGTCATTCCGGCCTACAACGTCGAGTCCTACATCGGGGACGCGTTGGAGAGCGTCCTCGCTCAGGACTTCCAGGACTGGGAGTGCATCGTCGTCGACGACGGCTCCACCGACGCCACCGCGAACATCGTCGCGGCGTTCACCGACCCCCGTATCCGCCTGATCCGCCAGGACAACGCCGGCGTGTCCGCGGCCCGGAACACGGGCATCGACGAGAGCCGGGCGGATGCACTGCTTCTCCTCGACGGAGACGACATGCTGCACCCGACCGCGCTCGGGCGCCTGCACGCGGCACTGATCGCCGCCCCCGAGGCCGTACTCGTGTTCGGGACGACCATGCGAGTGGACCCCGACGGCGCGGTCCAGCCCGGGCAGAGCCCTCCGTCACAGCACTCCTTCGTCTCGGGCGATGTGCTTCCGCAGATGCTCACGCACGACCGGGTGTTCTGGAACGGCGGGCAGATCCTTGCTCGCAGGGCGGTGCTCCGTCGTTCGGGCGGTTACCGGGAGGGGATGACTCTCAGTGAGGACTGGGAGTTCTTCTGCCGGCTGTCGGCGCTCGGGCCCTGTGTCTTCATCGGCCCGCAGGAGGAGATCCTCCGCCATCGGGTCCGTCCGGGCAGTACGGCTCCTCGCCTCAGCCTCGATTTCGCCAACCACGTGCCGGCCATCGACGTCGTCTTCTCCAACCCCGAGCTCCGCGACCGGTTCACCCCGCGCGAGTGGAAGCGGATGAAGAACGAGGTGCTGGCGATCCATCGCTTCGAGACCGGCCGTCAGCACTTCGCCCAGCGGCACTTCGGCGACGCGCGGAAGCACATGCTCACGGCGCTCGTGCAGGCCCCGAACCGCCGACGCACGGTGCTCTTCGGGCTGGCGGGCCTCAGTCTCGTCTTGCGGCGGCCGCTGCGGGGCGTGCCGGCGTTCCACTCGTCGGAGCCGACGGACGACTAGACCTCACTCAGGAGGGGGTCGGCTCGTATCGGACGAGGTCCATTCCGGTGAAGTGCCAGACACCGCTCTCGATGAATCCCTTCGTCGCGACGAGTCGTGTCGTGCTCGCCTCCACATCGAATTTCGGGTTGGTCAGAGTCACCAACCAGACGCTTCCCGCCCCGGAGACCTTTGGAAGCGACGCGGTGAGGGACGCCTGCTCGGTCCAGAGGGCGCCGCTGCCAGGAATGGCGGTGATGTCGTCCATGCCTGCGAATGCGCTGGGGTAGCCGTCGGCGATCATCCGGAGTGACGCAGTCTCCCCCTCGATCGATGGGCCGTAGAGGATGACTTCTGCAGCCGTCGAGGATTCGGACTGTCGCTGCCGAGAGAGAGTTGCGGCGACGGCCTGCCAATTCGAAGCGTCCTTGGCGCCCTCCGTGCGCTGCGCGAGATAGGTCGGGACCGACAGGCCCAGCACCACGACCAGGGCGATGGGCGTGAGGAATCGGAATCGGATGGGGACGGCCGCTAAGGCGGCCGAGGTGAGGATCGCCACTGCGGGGGCCGAGAAGGTGACGTATCGCGACACGTAAAGCGGGGTGTGAACCAAGGAGACGACCAGAAGAGCGATGGCCGGCAAGAAGATGGCGGGGATGAGGAGTGCCAAGATCGTCCCTCCCTCTCCCCTGCGCCTGCGGACGAGAACGACGGCTCCTGCCAGCAGGAGAAGCCAGCCGACGACAGCCGCCTCGCCGTTCTCGGTGAACCACTGCCCCTCGAAGAAGTTGTAGACGGTCGAAGCCCCGGGTCGCGCGATCCATGAGATCTGGCCCGTCTGCTTGGAGGCCAGCAGCACGAGCGGCGCGACGAGAAGGATCGACAGGAGGGAGGCTCCCGCGAACCGGCGAAGATCTCGCGCGGGCAATGACGGGGCGGCTGCGCGGCGGTCCATCCAGAGGATCAAAAGAACGGTCACGACCTGGGAGGCCAGGAGGAGGATCGAGTAGACGAAGACGTAACCCGAGACGACCGTGACGATCGCGAAGAGCGCCCATACGGGCATAGTCCGTACTCCTCGCCGCGCGCGATCCAGAGCGACGACGAGAACAAGTGTCGACCCGGCGGCGAGCGCTGCCGTGAACGCATAGGAGCGGCCCTCAGTGCCCATCCACGTGACTCGGGGCAGCGCGAGGAAGACGATTCCGGCGATCGGTCCGGCGAAGCGAGCCAGCGGACGGTCTGCGCCGTGGGTGCGACCGAGCAGGCGATCGGCCAAGAGGACGACGAGCATCGTGGCCACCCCGGTCGCGATCGAGCTCGGGAGTCTCAAGCTGAGCGGCGAGACCGGGACGACGAGGAACCAAAGGTGCATGATGGCGTAGTAGACGGCACTCACAGCGTCGACGCTGCGGATCTCGTGGAAGAAACTGCCCCAGGACCGAGTGGCGGAAACGATGGTCGCCGCTTCGTCGAACCAGAGCGACGGCACCCACGAGAAAAAGAAGGTCACCACAGCAGCAACGATCCCGATAGCGACCGCAACCGCTCCGGTCCGGCGACGAGGAAGGTCGGTGGGGACCGCGGTCGGCTGCGGCATCTTCACGCTGGCAGCGGCCTGTGGAAGCGTCATAGCTGATCTTTACACACGTTCGGAGCTGGCCACAGGGATGGTTCGATTTCAGCGGACCATTCGATTTGGGGTGCAGACGCTCATCGGAATGGCCGGGGGACTCCGAGTAGGAGAAGATTCCTCTATGGACGTCTCAGTCATCATTCCGTGCCTCAACGGTGCCGCCACATTGGACCGTCAGCTGGCTGCCCTTCGGGCGCAGACGACCGACGCCACGTTCGAGGTCGTGGTGTCCGACAACGGGTCCACCGACGGCTCGGCTGACCTGGCTCGGAAGTGGGCGGACGGGACCTTCATCGTTCGGGTGGTCGACGCGTCGTCCGTCAAAGGCATCAACCATTCGAGGAACGTCGGCATCGCAGGGAGCGAATCCGAACTGCTTCTGTTCTGCGATGTCGACGACCGAGTCCACCCGGGGTGGATCCAAGGGTTCTGGCTCGCCTACAAGGCAGGAGCCCGACTGGTCGGCGGATCCGTAAGCCGCGTATTTGCCGACGGCTCGCCCGCGTTGGCTCTCGAGACCGGCCTCAACAACGACCTTCTGTTCCTGCCCTGGGCCACCGGTGCCAACTGCGGCGTGGCACGCGAGGTCGTAGCCGAGTGTGGTCCGTTCGACGAGAGCTTCCGGGGAGGAGGGGACGAGACCGAGTTCTTCTGGCGAGCTCAATTGGCGGGTTTCCCCCTGACCTACGTGTCAGACGCTGAAGTCGACTACGTGCAGCGAGCCGAGACCAAATCCCTGTTCCGCCAACAGCACCTGTACGGCCGCTCCCACGCCAAGCTCTATTCCCTGTTCCGAGACGCAGGCATGCCACGTCCCCGACGGATGTCGTCCGTGCGGGGAGTAGCCAGCGGAACGGCCCGTATCGTACTGGGGACGGTCGCGGCTGGTCGCGGGCACGAGTTGCGGCAGCACGGTCTGCGTCAGCTCGGGCAGATGACCGGCAGGATCGCCGGCTCTTGGGCCCACCGTGTGTGGTACGTCTGAGCGACGGGACGAGTCCGCACCTCAAAAGGACTTGCCCGGCGAGCCTCAGCGTCGTCGGAGAAGCACGGCGACGCGCAGGACCTGCTGCAGGTCCTGTCGGAACCGACGCCACACGATCGCGATCAGACCGACGGCGATGGCCATGGCCAGGAAGCCGATGACGATCCGGAGCAAGTGCGCCTGCTCCGGCAGCCACATCGTCGCCACCACGGAGAGACCGGCCGCGACCGCATATCCGAGAATGGCCCGGAGAGGATTGGCCAGCATCTTTCGAGGGGCGGCTTCGGGCACGTCGCGGAACCACCACAGGCCGAAGAGCCAGGAGAAGAGCTGGGCGATCGTGTAAGCCCAAGCGACCCCGAAAACGCCGTCGACGAGTCCGCCGATGATGATCATGACGATGGCGATCGGGCGGTTGATGAGGGAAAACCTGAGGTTGGAGGCGGTGAGCCCCTTGCTGAGGAATACCCAGTACGTCGCGTACCCACTGACATGGAAGACGCCGGCCAGAGCGAGGATCTGGAAGATTGGGCTCACGCCCGACCACTGGGGGCCGAGAGCCAGAGCGATCAACGGGTACGCCTGTGCGCCGCCGAATGCGAAGGCCGCTATGACGACGTGCACCAGGACGGACTGGCCGGCCAGAAGATAATTCTGATACTTCTTCGGTTCGTCGTTCAGGCGGGACAGAACAGGGAGGGCCACCCGAGTCGCTGGAGCGTTGATCTGATTGAGCGGCAAGGTCAGGAGTTGGAACGCTCTGTTGTAGAGCCCCACGTCGGTCGGTCCCATCCGGCTTCCGATGACTATGGAATCGACGTTCTGGCTGAAGTAGTTGAGGATCTGCGACCCCATGAGGCTGAATCCGAAGTGGAGGAACGATCGGACGGACGCACGACGGTCAGGCAGCCCAGGCTGCCAAGAAGACCGAACGATGTAGATCCCCAGTGTCGTCAGAGCCATGATCAGCTGCTGTGCTACCAGCGCCCAGACGCCGAACGAAAGCAACGCCAGGACGATCGCAGCGATGAGCCCCACGAGTTGGCCGGCGACGTCTCCGCCGGCCAGAAGGGTGAACTTGAGATCTCGGTTGAACTGCGCCCGGTATTGCGTGCTCACGCCGTTGATGACGAACAGGAGCGACAGAACCTGAGTCAGGGGAGTCAACTGGTCGCTGTGAAACAGGTCCGAGATCGGGCCGGCGAGGAAGAAGACGACGGCACCGATGAGTGTGCCGAAGCCCGTGTTGATCCAGAAGAGGTTGTTGGTCTGCCCGCGGCTCAGGTTCTTGGCTTGGATCGCGGCCGACGACAGGCCGAAGTCGCGGATCACGTCGCCCACACCCACGACGGCCAGGATCGATGCCAGGAGGCCGAATTGGAGTGGTGTCAACAGCCGTGACAGCACCAGCAGCCCACCGAACTGCACGAGGATCTTGGCCAGCTGGCCGGCAAGTGTGACGCCGGCGCCCCGAGCGGCAGAGGAGGCCAGAGTGGGAGGAGCCGGGGTTCCAGACGATGTCGCCATGGGCGGCAGTCCTTCCAGGGCGGGTTCGGCACGTCAAAACGTGTGATGTGACATCGGGCTGCTCGAATTTTGTCACACGCGAGACTCCGTCAGAAATCGACGAGTCCGTCCATCCCAACACAAACCGAAGAACCCCCTGCCGCAAGGCAGGGGGTTCCGTCGTAGAGAGGCGAAGCGCGAGACCTAGCGGCCGCGCCCGCCGGCACCGCCGCCGCGCTTGGGAGCGCCACCGACGAGCGAACCGACCTTCAGCGAACCGGGACGGCCGCCACCGGAGGAGGCACGACGGGGGCCGCCGGAGCGACGGTCGTCGCCCTGGCCCTGCGACGCGGCGAAGTCGGCCTGGTCGTTGCGGGTGGCGTTGGTACGGCTCGAGCCACCGTCGCTCTGGGCGCGGCGGTTGGGGGTGCGCTCGCCGCCACGAGGGGAGTCGTCGCGCGCACCACGGTCGTCACGAGCAGGCGCAGCAGCGCCGCGGCCGGACTCGGTCGAGTAGAAGGGAGCGCTGCCGCCGGCACGAGGAGCACGGGCTCCGTCGCGCGAACCGCCGCCGTTGCCGCCACGACCGCGGCCGTTGCCGGCGCCGTCACGCGAGGGGCGGGACGTGGATCCCCCGTTCTGGCCACGGCCCTCGGCCGAAGCGCCGGCCGCTGCCGGACGACGACGGTCGCCGCGAGCGATCGGGGTGCCGTCGGAGGTCTGACGGGCGGCGCGCTTGCGCTGGGCGTTGGCTCCCTGCGAACGGCCGTTGCCGCCCTGGTGCTGCTCGGCGCGCTCCGACTTCGGGGCGGGCTTCACGTACGCGGCGACCTCGCCGACGAGCTTGTTGACCTCGGGGGAGTCGGGCTTGACGGCGGTGACGGTCGCGGTGATCGCGGCCTTCTTCATCATTGCGGCGACGTCGCGACGCTGGCTCGGGATCACGAGGGTGACCACGTCGCCCTCGGCCCCGGCGCGAGCCGTACGTCCGGAGCGGTGCAGGTACGCCTTGTGCTCGGTCGGCGGGTCGACGTGGATGACGAGCTCGATGTCGTCGACGTGCACACCACGGGCGGCGACGTCGGTGGCGACGAGGACGCGAGCGGTTCCGTCCTGGAACGCGGCGAGGTTGCGGTCGCGCTGCGGCTGCGACAGGTTGCCGTGCAGGTCGACGGCGGGGATGCCGTTCTCGGTGAGCTGCTTCGCGAGCTTCTTGGCGTGGTGCTTGGTGCGCATGAAGAGGATGCGGCGGCCCTTGCCCGAAGCGAGCTTCTCGATCAGGGCCTTCTTGGTCTCGACCGACTCGGTCTCGAACACGTGGTGGGTCATCTTGGCGACGGGCGAGTTGGCCTCGTCGACCGAGTGCAGCACCTCGTTGTGGAGGAAGCGCTTGACCAGCTTGTCCACACCGTTGTCGAGCGTGGCGCTGAAGAGCAGACGCTGCCCGTTCTCGGGGGTGGCGGTGAGGATGCGCGTCACACCGGGCAGGAAGCCCAGGTCGGCCATGTGGTCGGCCTCGTCGAGCACGGTGATCTCGATCGCGTCGAGCTTGATGAAGCCCTGCTTCATGAGGTCCTCGAGGCGGCCGGGGCAGGCGATGACGATGTCGACGCCGGACTTGAGGGCCTGGACCTGACGGTTCTGCGAGACGCCGCCGAAGATGGTGGTGGTGTTCATGCCGTAGGCCGCGGCCATCGGCGCGAGGACGGCGTCGATCTGCGTGGCGAGCTCACGGGTCGGGGCGAGCACCAGGCCGAGGGGACGGCCCGGGCGACGCTTGCCGCCGGCGAGCTTGCCACCGAGGCGGGCGGCCATCGGGATGGAGAAGGCCAGGGTCTTGCCCGAGCCGGTCTTGCCGCGGCCGAGGACGTCGCGCCCGCCGAGGGTGTCGGGGAGCGTGTCGATCTGGATCGGGAACGCAGTGGTCTTGCCGTCGGCGGCGAGCGCCTTGACGATGGGGGCCGGGACGCCGAGCGACGCGAAGGTGGGGGCGTCGGTCTCGGTGGCGTCGACCGTGTCGTCCGAAACGGTGGGGGTGAGGGTGTCTGTCATGGGGTGGTGCCTTTCCGGCATCGGGTTTCGAGCCCCATGGGTCTACGCCTGGGTGGCCGCCCTGTGTGCAGGACGATCAGCGACGCAGCTGGACTCGAGATGTGGCGACGGAGCAGTGGTGCTCGATCGTTTCGCCGCAGAGTGTGCTTCGCGTTCCCTCGGTCTGTCACACACTTTTTGACGGTGGCACCGAGGGGAGGTGAGGGGCGTACTACGACGCAGGGAGCCGATCGGGTCGACTCGCAAGTACCCCCAGCCTACAGCACGGGGCGTTTCGCGCCAGTGGGGGTCGGAGACGGGGCCAGCAGCGCTCAGTGCTGGCCGGAGTAGCGCTCGCCGACGGGGATCTCGACCGCGACCGTGTTGCCGGGCTGAGCCAGGGGGCAGGCCCAGGCGGGGTCGTACGCACAGCTCGGGTTGTACGCGAAGTTGAAGTCGAGGAGGAGGGAACCGGGCTTGTCGCCCTGCCCGAGGTCGGCTCCCTTCACCGTGTCGAGCAGGTAGCGCCCGCCGCCGTAGGTGCCGCCGGGACGCCCGGCGAGGGCATCCTTCACGGGGACGAACAGGCCGCCCCCGTACGAAGCCAGCCGCCACACGTCGAGCTTGCCGACACCCGGCACGTCGACGAGGCCGATGCGGTCGAACGGGACGTCGCCGTCCGTGCCGGTGGGCACCGTCATCCGGTAGGCCTCGGCCTCTTCCACCTCGAGCTCGAACCGCCAGGCCGGGTCGTACGGGGTCGTCGGAAGACCGGTGAAGCCGGGGCGGTCCTCCGGCAACAGCGGCGTCGACGGGTGGTGCGCGAACAGGTCGTCGCGGCGGCGGCGCCAGAGGTCGTGAGCGGCCACGACGTCGGACGCCTCGCGCACCGCGCGGTACGTGTCGTGGATGGTGCGCCGCCACGACGCGACGTCGAGGGCGCTGCGGGCGGCGGGTGGGATGCTCGGGGTGTCGGTCACGCGCTCACGCTACTCCGGGCATCCCACGCTCTCGGGGGTTCTCGCGAGCCTGCGCGTTCGGGCGGGTGCGGGTGAGGGTGCGGCAGTGGTTGCCCCGTCGAATCGGCGCAACCCCGTCTGCGGAACGGGGGGTGCGTGCCGATTCGGCGGGGGTGGCGTGCCGGTTCGAGGGGCGCGCGCCGGTTCGGCGGGGGTGGGGCCGACGACAGCAGGCCCTAACCGGACAGCGGGCCACGGGTCCCAGCGAGCCGCGAGTTCTAGCGAGCGCGCGCCGAATCGCGCTGCCACGACGGGGCGAGCTGCCGCATCCGCCGACCACGCCACTGCCATACCAGCCACAGCCCCGGCCAGAGCAGCGGGGTGAGGGCGCCGGCGTGGAACTCGATGCGGTCGCGCAGAAGCGACTCCTCGCCGAGGGCGCCGGGGGCGGTGGGAGCCACGGAGATCGCCATGCGGTGCCGGATCGTCATCTTCGCGAAGGCGCCGTCGATGCCCTCGCCGGTGTCTTCCTGGATGCGGGCGGCGGCCACCTCGTAGAAGCGCAGGTGCACGTGCGTGCGGCCAAGCGAGAACAGCCCGAGGATGCGCGCGCTCACCTCGCGAGGAGTGGTGTCCCAGCGGCGGGGGAACCCCTCCGGCTCCTCCGAGCGGTACACCAGGAGGGGGCGGGTGACAGCGACCATCACCTGGGGGTTGGCGAGGGCATCCACCGCCACCTCGGGGGAACACTCGAGAGTGAGCTTCAGCTGCACATGCATTGCTCCAGTGTGCGCTCACCTACCCTGGAGAAGTGAGTTCTCCCGACGGCGAGGCGCAGCAGCGCCGCTACCAGGTCCGCTTCGACTGGGGCGAGACCGGCGCTCGCCGCATCGCGTCGGGAGCGCACGTCGTCGTGGTCGCCGACGAACTCGACGGGCACGGGCAGGCGAGCGCCGCGCAACTGGCCGCCGCCGTCGCCGAGGCGTCGGGCCCCGCCGCAGCCGTGTTCTCGGTGACGGAAGCGTGTGCGGACGACGCGGCCGCGCGCATCCTCGCCCTCCAAGCTTCTCTCGGTGATCGGGCCGTGGTGGCGATCGTCGCGGCCGGGTCGCTGGACGACGACGGATTCCGCGCCCCCGTCGAAGACCTGCTCGCCGCCGGCGCCGTGGTCGACGCGCTCGCGACGCAGGGGATCGACTTCGCGTCTCCCGAGGCGGCAGCGGCCTGCGCGGCCTTCGTCGGCCTCCGTCGGGCGACCGCGCACCTCTCGACATCGACCGTGTCGGCTGCCCACGCCTGGCCGGCGGGCGGAAACGGGGATGCACGGGCCCAGCGGGACGCGCATCCGGCGGTCGTCTCGGTCCTGCGCGAGTACGCGGGCGGTCTGCTCGGCTGAGCGGTCGTCCGCGGAATTGTGAGGAGATTCGGCGCGGAAGCCGTGCGAGGCGGCGGGACATGGTCGGCAGGCGGTGGATCTCCTCGAAATTCGCGTTGCGCTGACTGCGTGCGCTGACTGGTGGGCTGCGGGTGGCCGCGCTGCCACGAGCAGCCGGAATTCATTCCCCGCGCGTAGCGTTTCCCTCACGGGCCCGACGCGTGGCCCGGGATTCCGCAGGAGGAAACATGAAGGCACAACTGGCCGACGGCACCGTCATCGCCGAAGCTCCCGAGAGCGAGCTCATCAAGATCGAGGGCAACTGGTACTTCCCGCCGGCGAGCGTCAAGGAGGGGCACCTCGAGAAGACGCCCACTCCGTACACCTGCCCCTGGAAGGGCGAGTGCCAGTACTTCAGCGTCGACGGCCTCCAGGACCGCGCGTGGAGCTACCCCACCCCCTACCCGACCGCGTTCGACCGCGTGGGCAAGGACTTCTCGAACTACGTCGCCTTCTGGAAAGAGGTCAGCGTCGTCGAGTAGGGCTCGAACCGCCTCCGTCCGACGCTGCCGGGTGCGGCTCGCTAGGCACTCGCTGACGCAGCCGCGGCCGCGCGTGCCCGATGCGCCCGCACCTTCGCCCGGTTGCCGCACTTCTGCATCGAGCACCACCGCCGCGTGCCGGCCCTCGACTCGTCGACGAAGACGAGACGGCAGTCGTCGGCGGCGCAGCGGCGCAGGCGCGAATCGGCGGCTCCCGCGAATCCCGTCTCGGCGAACAGCGCCACGGCGTCGCGGGCGATCGAGGAGAGGGCCTGCGTAATGCGCAGCCGCCCGGCTCCGGCCTGGCGGCGTCCGCCGGCGAGACTCGGCGGGACGTCCGGGAGCGCCGCGAACAGGTTGAGCGTGTCGATGTCGTCGGCCCCCACGCCCTCGGTCGCGGGGACGTGGCCGTCGGCGGCGGCCAGAGCGAGGCGGGCGATCGCATCGCGGAGGGACCGCGCATCCACCAGCTCTCGCTCGCTCGTCTCGGCGGCGAGTCCGTCGAAGCGCTCGCGAAGCCAGCCGTCGAGGTCGGCCGGGAGCAGCAGGCCGTCCCAGCCGGAGCCGGGGAGCCCGGAGGCGGGGAGCCCGGAGGCGGGGCCGAACGGTGCGGCGGTCGATGCCGGGCCGGGCCCGGGCCCGGGCACGTCGGTCGAAGGCGTACTGGTAGGCGCTGCCGTGAAGCCGCCGAGGTAGGCGAAGTCGAGGCCCACGGATCCGGCGTCGAAGAACCAGCGGACCCCCGCGTCGGAGGTGAACCACTGGCCGGTCTTCGTCTCTGCGGGCATGTAACCACCCTAGCCGGGCTGCTTCTTGGCTCGTGGGGAGTCTTTGCTCGTGGGGCGCCTTCGCTCGTGGGGCGTCTGTGCGGGCCGTCGTGGTGGCGTCGACTCCAGGACACGCCGCTCAGTTCTTCGGCTGACCGCAGCTTCTGGAGTCGCCTGCTCCGCCAATTCGTGCGGACTCCAGAACACGCCGCTCACCTTCGAAAGTGAGCAGCGTGTTCTGGAGTCGTAGCGAGTGGCGTGTAGCCGCACCCCAATCCCGCGGGGCCGCACCCCAATCCCGCGGGGTCGCACCCCAATCCCGAGGGGCCGCACCCTGCTCCCGCGGGGCCGCACCCGGCCGGCACGCGCTGCACCCTGGTCGACGTGGGTTCGGTGCGGTTTCGGGGGTGCGGGTCGGTTCCTGCGGGCAGCGGCACCGCGGATCCGCCTCCCTGTTCCCTGCTCCCGTGCTGCTGCACCCCAATCCCGCGGGGCCGCACCCCGCTCCCGCGCAGTCGCACCTTGCTCCCGCGGGGCCGCACCCCGCCGGCACGCGCTGCACCCTGGTCGACCTGGGTTCGGTGCGGTTTCGGGGGTGCGGGTCGGTTCCTGCGAGAGCGAGAGCGAGAGCAAGAGCAAGAGCAAGAGCAAGAGCGCGGGATGCACGGGGTCAGACGGCGCGCTTGGTCCAGGTGATCAGGTGGGCCGGGTCGTACCGCCTGGCGCACTTGCCGCAGGCGAGCGGCTTGGCCGGCTTCCGGTAGCGGTAGTGCGTGTGTCCGGCGGGGCAGACGCCGACCCAGGGAGCCAGCTCGGACGCGATCGCCCCGTCGTGCAGCCGATCGCCGACGTAGCCGAGGTCGCGGGCCGTCGACTTCCAGGTCGGGCCGTGGCCGGCCCTCGAGCCGGCGATGGCGTGCGCCACCTCGTGGAGCAGCACCTGGTGGATCTCGTCGTCGTCGTAGCGGCCGGCCAGGTACTTCGACACGGTGATGCGGTGCTTCGTGTAGTTGCAGAGGCCGGCGCGGGTCTTGGCGTTGTCGAAGCCGAACGTCCAGGCGCTGTCGGGCAGGTGCAGCGCGATCAGGGCATCGGCCCAGTGCCGCACTCGGGCGAGATCGGCCACCGCTTACGAGCGGGAGGGCGGCGTCTTCGCGTTGGACGCGTCGAACGCACCCCAGATGCCTCGGGCGGCCTTGCGGGCCCGGGCCACCTCGGCGTCGAAACCGGTCGCGCCGGGCTCGTCGTCTTCGTTGCGGTCTTCGTCGTCGATGATGCGCCGAGCGGTACCGGGAGCGGTGGCGTGCGGGACCGCGATCGCCTGCGTCTCGACGCCGATCGACGCGGCGTCGGGCACGGCGCCGTCGGTGACCGAGTCGGGGTCGAGGCGGGCGGCGGCGTCGGGGGAGAGTCGGGCGGGGGCCTCGGTCTGATCGGGCGAACCGAGGAAGGCGACGGGGCCGGCGGTACGGAACTGCGGAGCGGCCTGGTCGTCGGAGTCGTCGGTCGACGAGTCATCGGACGACGCGGCGCCATCGGAGGAGAGCACCCCGCGCGGCACGTCGGCCAGCGTGATCGGCGCGTCGACGACGACCGGCGAGACCATCGGCTCGGAGACAGGTTCGGGCGGCAGCGGCGAGGTCTCGACGGCGGCGGTCCCGGTACCCGACGCGGAGACGCCCGACGCGGAGACGCCCGACGCGGAGACGCCCGAATCGGAGGCGGCCGAAGCGGCCGCAGCCGGGTTGTGGCCGACGAGGACCGCCCGGGCGACGCCCTCGATCGCGACGCGCAGGCCATTGGTCCGCTCGGCGGGTGCGCCGGCCTTCTCGTACGCGTTCAGTGCGACGGTGAGGGCCGCCTGCGCCTCTTCGTAGCGGTGCAGGTCGAACAGCGTGTAGCCCTCGAGCTCGGCGGCTGCCGCCTCGAGCTCGTGCCACTCTTCGGTGGCGGCGCTGATGCGGCTGGTGTGCAGGTCGTTGAGCGCCCGCTCGAGGCGGCCCTGCTCCTTGAAGACATAGGCCCGGCGGATGCGCGCGGCCGTGGAGTCGGCCCGGTCGCCCGTGAAGTGGGCGAGTCGGAACGCCTCTTCGGAGATCGCGAGAGCCTCGTCGAGGCGCCCCAGCATTCGGAGGAGATCGGCGCGCTCGCCCAGGGCCGAGGTGCTGCGGCTGGCACCCAGTTCGGCGAGGCGGGCCTCGATCGCGTCGGCGTCGACGGCGGGTCGGAGGCTCACGGGGTCGAAGTGGGCCGGGGCTTGGGCGCCGGTGGGCACGACGGGCGCGCCCAGGCTCGCGGGAACGCGGTGTTCCGTCGCCCCTGCGTCGGTATCGGTACGGTCGTGCTCGGTCATCGTGTCTCAGGCTAGTCGCGCCCGGCGGAAAAGACCCGTCCGGCGCGCATTAGGCGCTAGACCGCTACGGCTTCGCGGGTCCTGACGGAGGCGGAAGCGGAGACGGCGGCGGCGGCGGACGCGCCCGAGGCGACGGCTCCGCCCGGCACCAGCGCGGCCCGGAGCGGCCACTCCTGGTCCTCGAGGATCAGCTGCGCGCTGATTCCCGTGGCGAGGTTCACGACGATGGGGGCCATCAGGTTCACCGTCGTGCCGGTCTCGGCAGGGTTCGCGATGACGAGCAGGAGGGCCTGTTCGGCGGACGTGAGCCCGAGCATCCCCGCTTGCTCATCGGTCACGAAGGGGGAGTAGTGGGGGAGGTGCACGGCGGCGTCGACCACGAACAGGCGCGTGGTCGGGGCCTCGGACGCGTGCAGCGAGTAGAGGCCGGGCGCGCCGTCGATCGCGTCGAGGGTGAAGTCGACGACCGGGTCGAGGCCGGGAGGAGGGGTGACGAACGAGAGCTGAGCAGTCATTTGAGGAAGTCCATCAGGGTCGGCTGGATCACCTTGGCGGTCACAGCGAGGGCGGCTTGGTAGGAGACGTTCTGGGTCTGCAGCTTGAGGATGACCTGGCCGAGGTCGATGTCCTCGACGCTGGAGCGCTGGTTCTCGAGAGAGGTCGAGGCGGAGGCGAGTGTGTCTTGAGTGCGCTCGACCTGCGCCTGGCGGGTTCCGACGCCGGCCCAGGCGCCGCGGACGGTGTCGAGACGGCTGTCGATCTTCGCGATCTGCGGGTTGACGTTGACGCCGGAGCGCAGATCCGAAACGATGCCGTCGATCATCGAGAACACCGAGTCGCTGCCCGTGCCGAAGACCTTCGAGCCGTCGGTGTCGACGGCGACGGTGGTGCTGTCGCCGACCCGGCGCTGGACGGTCGAGCCGGTCGTGCCGGTGAAGGCCGGCGGCACCGTGGTGACGACGCCGGTCGACGGGTCGGTCGTGGTCGTCTCGGGGCTGAACGCGACCCCGGCGTCCGAGGTGCCGGCGAAGATCGAGCGGCCCTGGAACTGCGTGTTGGCCGCGGCCAAGAGATCGCTCTTCAAGCCGGTGAGCTCGGTGGCGATCGCCTCGCGGGAGGTCGCCGACATCGTGCCGTCGTTCGCCCCCTGGACGGTGAGGTCGCGGATCCGGTTGAGGATGTTGGTCGTGTTCGACAGGGCGGAGTCGGTCGTCGAGAGCCAGCCCTCGGCGTCGGTCGCGTTGCGCGTGTACTGCGCGTTCTGCGTCTGCTCGGCGCGGACCTGGAGGGACTGGCCGGTCGCCGTCGGGTCGTCCGACGGCACGGTGATCGCCTTCTGCGACGACGCCTGGGACTGGAGCTGGGCGAGGCGCGCGGCATTGGCCTGCAGGCCGCGCGAGGCGGCCATGGCGGCGGTCTGGTTCGTGACACGTCCGAGCATCAGCTCATCCCCACGAGACCCATGTGGTTGATCAGCGTGTCGAGCATGGAGTCGACGGCCGTCATCATGCGGGCTGCGCCCTGGTAGGCGTGCTGGAACGTGAGGAGGTTGACGTTCTCCTCGTCGAGGTCGACGCTGGCGCCCGACGCCTGCTGCGTCTTGGCGTTGGTGGCGGCCGTGGTGGCGCGGTCGGACCCGGTGATAGCGGCCTTGGCCAGCGAGCCCGTCGAGGTGACGAACGACGCCCAGGTCTTGTCCGGCGCCGTGGCCGAGATGCCGATCTGGTGGATCTTGTCGGCCACGCTCCCGTCGAGCGCGCCGCTGCCAGGCGCCGCGGAGGCGATCTGCGACGCGTCCGTCGGCAGGACGGAGAGGCCGAGGGCGGCCGGAGCGGAGGTCGAGAGGGTGAAGAAGTCGGTGCCGGTCGCGCCCGAGGCGGTGGCGCCGGTCTCGTGGACCGCGTTGACGGTCGTCGCGAGCTGAGTGGCGAGGGCGTTGTAGCTCGACGCGGCCTCGGCGAGGACCCCTCCGGTGCCCGAGCCGTCGGTGCTGGCCGGTGCGAGCACGGAGAGAGTCCCGGCAATGGAGCCGCCGTCGAGGCCGACGGAGGCGCCGGGGCGGTGGGTCCACTCGAGCTGCACGGGGGAGGCGGCGGAGCCGTCCAGGGTCTTCGCTCCGGTGACCTGCACGGTGCGGGCGGTGTCGCCGCTCACCAGCGCGTTACCGCCGACGAGCACGTCGACGGTGCCGTCCGTGTTCTGGTGCACCGTGCCTCCCGCGAGCTTGGCGACGTCCTCGGTGAGCAGGGAGCGCTTGTCGAGCAGCTCGTTGACGTTGCTGCCGGTCTGGAGGCCGGTGCGGATCTGCGTGTTGAGGTCGGCGATCTGGGCGCCGTCCTGGTTGAGCTGCGTGGCGAGGGTGTCCACCGACGAGCGGGCGCTCGACCACTGGTCGCTCACCGACTGGTAGCCGGCGGCGATGGTCTGCACGATCGAGTTCGCCTGGCCGAGGAGCGCCGTCGCCGGGGCCGTCTTGCCGGGGGCGTTCGAGACGTCGCTCCAGGCCGACCAGAAGTTCGACAGCTGGGTGGAGAGGCCGCTGGTGCCGGGCTCGTTCAGTCCGGTCTCGAGAGTGGACAGGGCGTCGGAACGGACGGACGAGTAGCCGGCGGCGGACGCGGTGCTGCGCACCTGGGCGTCGGCGGTCGCGTCGGCGAGGCGGGCGACGCCGTCGACCGAGACGCCCTGGCCGATCGTGGTGCCCTTCGTGAAGAGGCCGTTCTGCACGGCCTCGATGGACGAGGTGGTGACGCGCTGGCGGGTGTAGCCGTCGACCGAGGCGTTGCTGATGTTCTCGCCGACGACGCCGAGCCCGGTGCTCGCGGCGGAGAGTCCGCGGTAGGCGGTGTTGAGAGTGCCGAAAGTGCTCGTCATGTCTAGAGGCGCCCGTCGAAGAAGTGGCTGTCGCCGCCGAACGAGGAGCGACCCGAGCCGGTGGAGTCGTAGGTCGCGGCGTCGTTGTGGACGCTGGCGAGCGTCTCCTGCGTCGAGCGGGCGGCGGCGCGGAGGAACTGCTCGTTCTCGTCGCGGAGCTGCTTGATCTGGCTGGTGAGCTCGGTCATGGCGCGCAGGTGCGACGTGAAGATGTCGGCCCAGGGGCCGTCGGGAGCGTGCGTGACGAGTTCGCGAAGAGGGGTCTCGGAGTCGGTGCCCCACTCTTCGGCGACGACGGCCACCTCGACGGTGCGCTCGAGGCCCGCCGAGCGGAGCCGGTCGAGAACCTGCTCGACCTCTCGGGTCGCGTGTTCGATCCAGCGTGACTTGCCGGCGGTCAGGAGCAACTGCTCCTCCTCGAGCTTGAACGTGAGGAGCTCCAGGAGCTCCCTTTCACGCCAGAGCACGGCGGACAATTCGTTCACGCCCACGATCCCTCCAAGGTTCGGCTGCGGTCGGTCGCTTTCCCAGCTTCGCTCCCGCAGAGAGCAGTACCGCTCTCAGGGGGAACTATCGGCCGGGGCCCGCACACCGTAAGGCGGTCGCCACAAGTCCTCCTGAGAAGGGGAGGCGGCATCCCCCGGAGCGGTCCTCGGAACGGATTGGTGCGACTTCGGGAAAGTTCGGATCCGTGTACCCCGAAACAACACCCCTTCCGGGGGTGATTAAGCCTGATTTCCGGCCCGTGTCCTCCAAAATGACGACACCCCGAACCCCCGGAGTGGGGCCATTTCTCCCTAGTTTTCGTCCCCCTCCGTCTCCTAGCGTTGAGGTACCGGGAGATCACCCCGGCAGCGACGCGGACCACCATCTGGCGGGCCATCGCTCGGAACACACCACTTCCCGAATCTCTTCGGCGCGCCTTGACGCCGAGTCGATTCGTCCTGCCCACTCACGCCCTTGGGGGAACGATGAACCGCACCGAACGCAACGAGCTCGTGGTCACCCACCTGCCCCTGGTCGGCTACCTCGTCTCCGAGCTGTGCGCCCGGGCCACTCACCTCAGCCGCGACGACCTCTCCAGTGTCGGCGCGCTCGCCCTCGTCCAGGCGGCCGACGCATTCGACCCCACGCAGGGCGTCCCCTTCGGCGCCTACGCCCGCACCCGCATCCAGGGTTCGTTCGCGGACGACATGCGTTCGAGCGACTGGGCCAGCCGCGGCACCCGCAAGCGCATCAAGGAGACCCTCGCCACGCAGGAGACGCTCACCGCGGCCCTGGGTCGCACGCCTTCGGTCGACGAGATCGCCTCCTCCCTCGGTGTCGACCGGCAGACGGCCACGGATGCCCTGACCGACGCCGCACGGACCGTGACCACCATCGACGAGACCGTCGCCGACCAGCTCTCCGCCGACATCATCCTTCCCGAGGAGACCCTCCTCGAGCAGGAGCGCACCCGCTTCCTCCGCGCCGCCGTCGAGGCCCTGCCGGAGAAGATGCGCTTCATCGTCGAGAACGTCTACTTCGGCGACCGCACCGTCACCGAGATCGCCGACGAGCTCGGCATCACGCACTCGGCCGTCTCGCAGCAGCGCACCGAGGCCGTCCGCCTCCTCCGCGACGCGATGAACACGCACTACGCCGAGAACCCCGAGGCGCCCGTCGTCCTCGAGGCGAAGACGGCCCCCGCCCGTCGCGCCGCCTACCTGGCCCGTGTCGCCAGCAATGCGGTCGTCGGGATCGGGATGGCCCTCCACGACGAGGCCGGCGTGCAGCGCCAGGCCGTCGCGTCGTAGCCCGGGCATCCCCCGGAAAAGTTTTTCGAAGATCCACTAACGCCGGCAGAGCAGCCGCCGATAGTCACAAG
Organism: Frondihabitans cladoniiphilus; assembly: GCF_039544345.1. NCBI lineage: Bacteria > Bacillati > Actinomycetota > Actinomycetes > Micrococcales > Microbacteriaceae > Frondihabitans > Frondihabitans cladoniiphilus. The sequence goes on along the minus strand of NZ_BAABLM010000003.1, from coordinate 249,986 downwards.
TGTCAGCCCACGGATGGGCGGCAGAACACCCCACACCATTCACGGAAGAGAGCATCACCATGGGTTTCCAGATCAACACCAACCTCGCGGCGAACAACACCTACCGCAACCTCAACAGCACGCAGAACGCCCTCGGCTCCTCGCTCGAGAAGCTGTCCTCGGGTCTCCGCATCAACCGCGCTGCTGACGACGCTGCAGGCCTCGCCATCTCCGAGGGACTCAAGTCGCAGGTCGGTGGCCTCACGGTCGCCGCTCGCAACGCCCAGGACGGCGTCTCCGTCGTCCAGACCGCGGAAGGTGGCCTGACCGAAACGCAGTCCATCCTCCAGCGCATGCGTGACCTCGCCGTTCAGGCCGGTAACGACTCGAACAACGACGCCTCGCGCGCAGCGATCACCACCGAGGTCTCGTCCCTCTCGGACGAACTCACCCGCATCTCCAGCTCCACCAACTTCAACGGCATCAACCTGCTCGACGGCTCCGCCGGCGGCGGCTCCGGCAAGCTCAACTTCCAGGTCGGTGCGAACGGCGACGCCGCGAGCCAGATCACGGTCGACCTCTCCGGCGCCAACGTCAAGAACATCGCGAACACCCTGGCCTCCGGCACCACGGCCACCGGTGGAACCACCTTCACCGTCGACACCGCCACGCTCGCCGCCGGCAAGTCGACCTTCTCGTCGGTCTCCGGCGGCGTCACCACCAGCGTCACCACCGGCACCCTCACGGGTTCGGCGGCCGGCGGCAAGTTCGCCAGCGTCGACGAGTACGCCGCCAAGCTGACGAGCGACTCGTCGTTCAACTCGAAGTACACCGTGAGCGTCGACAAGGACGCCAACGGCGCTTCGACCGGCATCACGGTCACGGCGAAGGACGGCGGCGTGGTCGACACGACGGCGCCTGCGGCCGCCGGCCTCGGCACCGGCTCGACGGCTGCGGCCACCACGGGCATCAAGTTCGACACGGCTGCTCACGCGCAGGCCGCCATCACGGCCATCGACCTGCAGATCACCGCAGTCTCGACCGCTCGTGCCGGCATCGGTGCGGTCCAGAACCGTTTCGACCACGCCATCAACGTGACCAACGTCGCTTCGGAGAACCTGACCGCCGCCGAGTCGCGCATCACCGACACCGACATGGCGTCGGAAATGGTCAAGTACACCCGTGCGAACATCCTGTCGCAGGCCGGTACCGCCATGCTCGCGCAGGCGAACCAGTCCACCTCGGGCGTTCTCTCGCTGCTCCGCGGCTAGTCGTCCGGGTAGACGACAGGGCATCACCGCAGTAACTCGGTAACACCAGCACCACCAGCGTCACCCTTCCGTGGATGCGGGACGAAAGAGGAAGTTCGGGTCCCCTTTCGTCCCCTCCACGGACCAACCCCCGCCGTGCATCCCACGGCCCCGCCTCTCCCGACGCTCTTCTCGAAGGGAGCAGCGCATGTCCTCCGTCTCCGGCCTCGGCATCGACGGCCTCGTCTCCGGCCTCGACACGACCTCGCTGATCAACTCCCTGATGACTGCGGAGTCGCAGCCCCAGACCGACCTGAAGGCCAAGGTCACCTCGACGCAGACGACCATCACGGCTCTGCAGACCTTGAACACCCAGATCGCCTCGCTCGCGACCCTGGCCACCACGACCAAGGCCCCGACGTCGTTGGCGGCCTTCACCGCGAGCAGCTCGTCGACCAACGTCACGGCCACTACCGGCACCTCGGCGTCGGCCGGTTCGTTCGACCTCGTCGTGGGCGCCGTCGCCCAGGCCAAGGTCGGCGTCAGCGCCGCCATGACCTCCTGGCCCGCCGGCGGATCGGGCTCCACCCCGGCGCTCACCCTCGTCGACTCGACGGGCAAGGCGACCGACATCACCCCGGCCTCGTCGTCCATCGACGACATCGTGTCGGCGGTCAACTCGTCGACGGCCGGCGTCAAGGCCCTCAAGGTCGCGTCCGGAACCGACGCGAACGGCGTCGCTCAGTACCGCATCCAGTTCTCGGCCTCGGCCACCGGCGCGGCGAGCGACTTCCAGGTCTATTCCGGGACCTCGAGCGACGTCACCGCGGGAACCGCCACGAACATCCTCGCCCAGAGCGGCTCCGCCGTGATCAAGACGGCGCAGGATGCGCAGGTCACCCTGTTCGCCGGAACCGCGGCCGAGCAGACGATCACCTCGGCGACCAACACGTTCTCCGACCTGCTGCCGGGCGTCAGCGTCACCGTCAGCAAGGCCTCGTCGGACCCCGTGACCGTCACCGTCGCGCAGGACACCACGACCGCCGGCGCCACGGCATCGGCGCTCGTGACCGGGATCAACGGCGTCCTCGCGTCCATCGCCACGAAGAGCGCCGTAGTCAACAGCACCGACTCCGCCGGCAACAAGGTCGTCTCGGGCGGCCCGTTCACCGGCGACAGCACCGTGCGCGACGCCAACGACGCCATCGTCTCGGCGGCGTCGATGCCCGTCGACGGCCACTCGCCGTCCGAGTACGGCATCAGCATCAACAAGGACGGTTCGTTCGACTTCGACCAGACGAAGTTCGCCACCGCCCTCGCCAACGACCCGGCCGGCACCCAGAAGATGCTCTCGACGATCGCCTCGCGCGTCGCCGACGCCGCCAACAGCTCCTCGGACAAGTACCAGGGCACGCTCACGGGCGAGATCACCGGCCAGCAGTCGATCGTCACCGACCTCAACAGCCAAGTCAGCCAGTGGGACCTCCGTCTCACCGCCCGCCGGGCCGCCCTCGAGAGCCAGTACTCCACGCTCGAGACGCAGCTCGCCTCGTTGCAGTCGCAGTCCTCCTCGCTCACCAGCTCGCTCGCGGGCCTGCCCACCACCTACACCGGTTAGGAGCCGTCATGACCCTCACCTACGGCGGCACCACCGCCCAGCGCGACGCCTACGGACGCGAAGCAGTCCTCTCGGCCACGCCCGTCCGCCTCCTCACGATGCTGTACGACCGCCTCCTCCTCGACCTGGGCCGCGCCGAAGCCGCCCAGCTCGGCTCGAGCTGGCAGATCGCCTCCGACAACCTCCTGCACGCGCAGGCGATCGTCGCCGAGCTCACCTCCTCGCTCCGCGTCGACCTCTGGGACGGTGCCGAAGGCCTCCAGGCGCTCTACTCCTACGTGCGCACGGCGCTGATCAACGCGAACATCCACCGCGACTCGAGCCTCACGCGCGAGTGCATCACCCTGCTCGAGCCGCTCCGCGAGGCCTGGCACGAAGCGGCGAACCTCACGCCGGCCTCGGGCGCCGCGACGATGGACAGCCCGACCTTCCTGGGCAGCGGTTCACTCGGCGGGAGCCTCGGAATTGGCTAGGTCGGACGAGACGCGAGCCGCCTGGCTCGACGCGCTCGCCGAGATGGAGGCCCTGGTCGACGGAGCCGGCGACGCGTCGTTCGTCCCCACCGCGTCGACCCCCCGCGATCTCGGCCCGCTGCCGGACGATCTGGTGCCGCGGGCCCGCGCCGTCGAGGCCGCCCAGAAGGGCGCCTTCCAGCGGATCAAGGATGCGCAGCGCGGCGTCCTCGCGCACCTCGCCGCCCTGAAGACGGTCCCGTCGCCCCGTGCCGCGGAGCGCTCGGTGTACCTCGACGTCACCGGCTGAACGCCAGCCCCGAACATCCCCCGCACTTTCTCTCAGCTCTTCTCTAACGTCGAAGCCTCACCGGCCGATAGAGGGTTGTGAGCACGGATCGCTCACTCCTCAGGCCACGGATCGGCCGCCCCTCCGCAGTGAACGCGAAGCGAGCAATCGTGCTGGAATCCGTGACCTCCAAAGCCCTGGAGAGCGCCCTCGACGGGCTGTCGATGCGCCAGAAGGCCATCGCCAACAACATCGCGAACATCAACACCCCCGGCTACACGGCCGAGCGGGTGTCGTTCGAAGACGCCCTGGCCGCCTCGGTCAAGAACGGCAACGGCTCCGTCGAGGCCACCATCTCGCGCTCGCTCGAGCCGACGAACACCAACGGCAACAACGTCAATCTCGACACCGAGACGCTGTCGAACACGACCACCGTGCTGCAGTACCAGTTCGCCACGCAGGCCGAGAGCCAGCAGCTCACGGCCGTCCGCGCTGTCCTGAAGGACGGCTAGTCATGGGGATGTTCGACGCGATCGGGATCGCGAGCACCGGTCTCACGGTCCACCGCCACTGGCTCGACGCCATCTCCGACAACATCGCCAACGTCAACACCGCCAAGCCCACCTCCGGCGCCGCCTTCCAGGCGCGCTACGTCGAGGTGCAGGAGGGTGCGGGCGTCTCCGGCGCCTACGTCAAGAGCACGACCCTCGGCTCGGCCGCCGGCCGTCTGACTTACGACCCCAGCAACCCCATCGCGGACAAGGACGGCTACGTCCGTCTCCCCGACATCGACCTCGGCACGCAGATGTCGGACCTGATCATGGCCCAGCGCGGCTACCAGGCCAACGCCGCCGTCGTCGACCGCGCCAAGACCGCCTACGAGGCCGCCCTCGAGATCGGACGCAACTGATGCCTCTTTCGCCCATCAACGGAGCCTTCCCGGTCTCCTCGACCGTCGCTCCCTCGAGCACGACGACGACGGTCGGCGAGGTCCAGGACGCGTCCTCCGTCAACGGTCTCGACGCCACCCCCACCGCCGGCGCCTCGGGCTTCGGCAGCGTCATCGACGGCCTGCAGTCGCTGCAGGGCCAGTCGGCCGACCTCGCGGTCAAGGCCGTCACCGGCACGGCCGACGACATCCACACCGCCACGATCGCCGCGACCCGCGCGCAGGTCACCCTCGAGCTCGTCTCCGCCGTCCGTAACAAGGGCGTCGACGCGTTCAACTCGATCATGAACATGCAGGCCTGATGCCCCCCGCACTCCGCCAGATGCTCCAAGGGCTCGGCGCCCGCATCCAGGCCTTCACCATCGCCCAGCGCACGCTCGCCGTCATCGGCATCGCCGTGCTCATCCTCGGCTCCGTCGCCCTCTCGTCGTTCCTGTCGAAGCCGTCGTACACGCCGCTGTTCACGGGCCTCGCCGCCGCCGACGCGTCGAGCGTCGTCACGCAGCTGCAGACCGACAACGTGCCGTACCAGCTCACCGACGGCGGCAACACGATCCTCGTGCCGCAGTCCGACGTCTACGCCGAGCGCCTCAAGGCCGCCTCGGCCGGGCTCCCCGCCGACAACACCGGCGGCTACTCGCTCCTCGACAAGATGGGCGTGACGGCCTCCGAGTTCACGCAGAACACGACCTACAAGCGCGCGATCGAGGGCGAGCTCGCCAAGACGATCGAGTCGCTCGACGGCGTCAAGGCCGCCAGCGTCCAGCTCGCGATCCCGCAGCAGACCGTCTTCGCCGACAAGACCACCGACCCCACGGCCTCCGTGTTCGTCGAGACCATGCCGGGCGTCACCCTCACCGACACCCAGGTCCAGGCGATCGTGCACCTCACCTCGGCCTCCGTCGAGGGCATGAAGGCCACCGACGTCAACGTCGTCGACTCGAAGGGCGACGTGCTGTCGACCGTCGGCGGCGGCACCACCGGGTCGTCGTCGCAGCAGGCGGGCGACTACGACACGCAGGTGCAGACCAGCATCCAGGCGATGCTCGACAAGGTCGTGGGCGCCGGCAACTCCACCGTCGTCGTCGCGGCCGACATGGACCAGTCCTCGGGCACCAAGGTCTCCGAGTCCTACTCGACGCCGACCGGCACGCCGGCCCCGCTGAGCGAGTCCAGCACCAAGGAGTCCTACGCCGGCTCCGGCGGCTCGAGCGGCACGGGCGCCACCGGCGTGCTCGGCCCCGACAACATCGCGGTCCCGTCCGACTCCTCCACCTCGGCGGCGGGCGGCACCGGCAACGGCTACGTCAACGAGTCCTCGACGGTCAACAACTCCATCGACAAGACCACCGAGACCACCACGATCCCCTCCGGCGTACTGAAGAAGCAGACCGTCTCGGTCGCGATCAACAAGTCGGTCGCGGGCAACCTGAGCATGTCGAACATCAACGACCTCGTGTCGAAGGCCGCCGGCATCGACCTCAGCCGCGGCGACTCGCTCACCGTGCAGGCCGTCGACTTCAACAACGCCGGAGCCAAGCAGGCCGCCGCCGCCCTCAAGTCGGCCGACGCCGCAGCCGCCAGCGCCGCCACCGCGTCGATGATCCACACCGGCCTCGTCGTCGGCGGCATCGCACTGCCGATCATCGTCGCGATGGTCCTGCTGGCCCGCCGCGGTCGCAAGCAGAGCCGCGAGGACATCGACCTCGGCGAGATCTCGTCGGTCGCGACGACCTGGCCGGGGGATGCCCCCACCCAGCCCCTGGCCCTCGACGACCAGGCGGCCCGCCGACTCCTCGAGTCCTCCGCCGCCGCCTCGGCCGCGCCGGCAGCCCTGCCTCCCGTCGCCCCCGAGAACGCTTCCGCCGAGCGCCAGCGCGCCGAGATCGACGCGCTCGCCGCCGCCGACCCCGACAAGACGGCCGAGCTCCTCCGCGGTCTCCTCGACGACCGGCAGAGCGTATGAGCCCCGTCGCCGCCCAGGCCCAGCTGACCGGTGTCCAGAAGGTCGCCGTCATCCTGATGCAGATGGATCAGACGCAGGCCGCCACGGTCATGCAGAAGTTCAGCGAGGCCGAGGCCGAGGAGATCACCGCCGAGCTGGTGCGCATGCGCCGGGTCGACGGCGCGGTCGCCGACGACACCGTGGCCGAGTTCCACACCCTCACCACCCGCGGCCGGGTCTCGGCCCGCGGCGGTCGCGACTTCGCGGTCGGACTCCTCGAGGCCTCGTTCGGCACCGAGAAGGCCGCCGGCGTCATGGAGCGCCTCGCCTCGTCGATGGCGGGGAAGTCGTTCGAGTTCCTCGACGGCGCCGACTCCGGCCAGCTGCTCACCCTCCTCGACGGCGAACTGCCGCAGACGATCGCGCTCGTCCTCGCCCACCTCAAGGCCGACCAGGCCTCCGCCGTGCTCACCGGGCTCGACTCCTCGGTCCGCACCGACGTCGCGCAGGCCATCGCCACGATGGGCTCCGCCACGCCCGAGGCCGTCGGCATCGTCGCGCAGACCCTCAAGGTCCGCGCCGGCGCCGTCGTGGCCCCGCGCGAGCAGACCACGGTCGTCGGCGGGATCCAGCCGCTGGTCGACATCATCAACCGGTCCGACGCCGCTACCGAGAAGCTGCTGCTCGAGGCCCTCCAGGAGCGCGACCCCGCGCTCGCCGACGAGGTCCGCTCGCGCATGCTCACCTTCGACGACATCGTCAAGCTCGAGGCCCGCGACATCCAGCAGGTGCTGCGCGGCATCGACGCGGCCGTGCTCGCGCTCGCCATGAAGGGCGCCGCCGAGGCGATCACCGAGATCATCCGGACCAACGTCTCCGAGCGGAACCGCGAGCTCCTGGACGACGAGATCCGCGCCGCCGGCGCCGTGCGCCTGTCGCAGGTCGAAGAGGCCCGCGCCTCGGTCGTCCGCGCCATCCGCGAGCTCGAGGCCGACGGCGTCATCACGCTGCAGCGCGGCGACGAGGAGGCCCTCGTTGAGTGACCTCGCCTTCTCGCCGGTCGCCTACCCGGTCTTCCGCGATCCCGGCACCGTGCAGCTCGAGTCCGACGCGAACGCCCGCGGCTATGCCGCCGGATACGCTGCGGGCCTCCGTGCCGCCGCCGCCGAGACCGCCGCCCTGCGCGCCTCCCTGCAGGCGGAACGCGACGCCGCCGTCTCGCACGCCGCCGCCCGGACCCAGCTCGCGGTCTCCGTGCTCAGTGCGGCAGCCGCATCCCTCGACGCCCGTCAGATCGCCCTGCGGACCGAGACCCAGGAGACCCTCGTCGCCACCGCCCTGACCCTGGCCGAGGCGATCCTCGGCTACGAGGTGCGGGAGAACCCCGGCTCGTCCGTGGTCGCGGCGCTCACTCGCGCCCTGACCGTGGTCGACCCGGCCGACGTCGTCGCCGTGCGCCTCAACCCCACCGACCTCTCGGTGCTCGACGCCGACACGTCCGACCAGCTCGGCGTGACCCTCGTCGCCGACGCCTCCCTGCAGCGCGGCGACGCCGTGGCCGACCTCCGCGACGGGTTCATCGACGCCGCCCTCGGCACGGCCCTCGACCGCGCCCGCACGGCACTGCTCGGCGCCGGCGCCCCGGCTTCCGCCCCGGGCGGTGTCGCATGAGCCTCCTCCTCGAAGACCGCATCGCGGACGCCGCGCACGCCGCCCGCCCCCAGCGCGTCGGCATCGTGTCGAGCGTCGTCGGCCTCGGCCTGACCGTCTCCGGCCTCGACTCGGCGATCGGCGAGATCGTCTCGATCGGCGGCCCCCACGACGAGCCGCGCCTCGCCGAGGTCGTCGCCGCCACGACCGAGGGAATCCGCTGCATGCCCCTCGCGCCGATGACTGGCATCCACGCCGGCATGCCCGTGCGTCCCACCGGTCGCCCGCTCCTCGTCCCCACCGGTCGCGGTCTCTTCGGCCGCGTGCTCGACGGCCTCGGCCGTCCGATCGACGGCAAAGGGCCGCTGCGCTTCGACGCGATGGTGCCTCTCGACCACGCCGCCCCCAACTCGATGCAGCGCGCCCGCATCGCGTCCCCGCTGCAGCTCGGCGTCCGCGCCCTCGACACGATGACCGCCGTCGGTCGCGGCCAGCGACTCGGCCTCTTCGCCGGTTCCGGCGTCGGCAAGTCGTCGCTCCTGTCGATGATCGCCCGCGGCACCGACGCGCAGGTCTCCGTCGTCGCGCTGGTCGGCGAGCGCGGCCGCGAGGTGCGCGAGTTCCTCGAGGACGACTTGGGCCCCGAGGGTCTCGCCCGCTCGATCGTCGTGGTCTCCACGTCGGACGAGCCCGCGCTCATGCGCCTCCGCGCCGCCTTCGTCGCCACCCGCATCGCCGAGTCGTTCCGCGACCAGGGCGCCGACGTCGTGCTGATGATGGACTCGCTCACCCGCGTCGCAATGGCCCAGCGCGAGATCGGCCTCTCGGTCGGCGAGCCCCCGGCGACCCGCGGCTACCCGCCGTCGACGTTCTCCACCCTCGCGACGCTGCTCGAGCGCGCCGGCACCGACACGGTCGGCTCCGTCACCGGTCTCTACACGGTCCTCGTCGACGGCGACGACCACAACGAGCCCATCGCCGACGCCGCCCGCAGCATCCTCGACGGCCACATCGTGCTCGACCGCAAGCTGGCCGTCACGGGCCACTTCCCGTCGATCGACGTGCTCGGCTCGATCTCGCGCGTCGCCTCCAAGGTCATCACCCCGGGCCAGTCGGGGGATGCACGGATGCTGCGGACCGTCATGGCCGCCCGCAAGCAGGCCCAGGACCTGATCGACGTCGGCGCGTACGTGCGCGGCACCAACCCGCTCGTGGACGCTGCCGTCGACCACCAGCGCGACATCGACGCCTTCCTGCAGCAGCGGATGGACGACCAGACCCCGACCGATGCGGCCTGGGCCCAGCTCGCCGCCCTGGTGCGCATGCTCGGAGGGACCCACTGATGGCCTCCCCGTTCTCGCTCTCCGGACTCCTTCGTGTCCGCCACGCCCAGCAGAAGCAGGCCATGGCCGAGCTCGCCGCCGCGAACAACCGCGTCGGCGAGATCGCCGAGCGCCGCGCCTCGGTCGAGCACACGCTCGAAGGGGCGGTCGGCAACAAGTCGGTCGTCACCGACGCCGCGACTCTGAACGCGATCGCCGCCGCCCGGGCCTCGACGCGGGGGATGCTCACCGAACTGGACGCCATCGCGGCCCAGCACCGTGCATCCGCCGATCTCGCCCAGGCCGAGTTCAACGCGGCCCGCGCCCGGTCGATCGCCCTCGAGAAGCTCGAGACCCGGCACGCCGAGGCCGCCGCCGCCGAAGACCTCCGGGTCGAGCAGATCGCCCTCGACGAGATCGCCTCGATTGCGCACACGCGGGGTTCCGCCTCCCCGCCCGCGGTCGCGCCCGCTGCGTCGTCTTCGGGTTCGCCCGCCGTCCCGCCCTCCGGCTCGCCCGCCGTCTCGCCCTCAGGGAGCCCCGCATGAGCGTCACCGACGCCCTCTCGCGCATCAGCGAGATCCAGTCCCACATCCAGCAGATCCAGACCGGCTCGCTGTCGACCTCGTCGACCGACTCGACGGACTCCGCCGACTCGTCCACGTCGTTCGCCGCCGCGCTCGCCGCGGCGGGAACCTCCACGGATGCGACGTCCGCCGCCTCGACCGCCACGCCGATCACCTCGACCTCCGCCGGCCTCGTGCAGAACGGCACCACCGGCGACGACATCGTGGCCGATGCCCGCAAGTACCTCGGCGTCCCGTACGTCTTCGGCGGCACGACCACCTCGGGCATGGACTGCTCGGGCCTCGTGCAGACCGTCTTCAAGGACAAGGGCGTCACGATGCCCCGCGTCGTCCCCGACCAGGCCAAGGTCGGCGTCGCCGTGCCGTCGCTCGCTCAGGCGAAGCCCGGCGACCTGATCGTCGAGAAGGGCAGCGGCCACATCCAGATCTACGCCGGCAACGGCATGATCATCGAGGCTCCGAAGCCCGGCGAGAACGTCGTCGAGCGGAAGGAGTGGCTGACCTCCGACCAGATCGGCAGCATCCGCCGCATCGTGCCGGCGACCTCGGACGTGCAGGCCGCCGCGGCCGCCTCTGCGTCGGCGTCGCTCTCCTCCCTTTCTTCCTCCTCGTCGCTGTCGTCCCTCTCGTCGCTGTCGTCCCTCTCGTCCTCTTCCTCCACCCAGACCGACATGCTGACGGCCATGATGCAGCAGCTGCTGAACTCGGGAGCCTCCGCATGAGCGCCTTGAACCTCGTCCCCTCGGCCGCGCCGGCCCGCTCCTCGTCCGTCTCGTCGCGGTCCGCTTCCGGCTCGTCGTCCGCCTCCGCCTCTGCGGACGGTGCCGACGCCTTCGCCGACACCCTCGCGGCCGTGCGCTCCGACACTCGGGGAACCACGCCTCGGGATGCCGACGACCGTTCCCGTGCGGCTTCGTCGGCCGCCGACCGTTCGACCGAGGTCGGCCCGCGGGATGCCCGTCCCGCCGTCCGCCGCGACGACGACGCCCGAGCCGCTCACCCGGCTTTCCGGCACCGCGCCGCGGTCTCGTCCTCCGCCGACTCTGCCGACTCCGCCGGGAAGAACGACGGCGGTTCCACCCCGGATGCCGCCGTGGCCGCATCCCTCGTGACTGCTGCTGTCCCTGCTGCCGCCGCCCCCGCCCCCGCCACCCCCGCACAATTGCGAGGAGATTCGGCGGACGACGCGGCGACGGCACCGGAAACTCCGGCCTCTTCGCTTGGCGCGGCGCAGATCTCCTCGATCCTCGGTGGCTCGGTGCCGGCTGCCCTTCTTGTCGCACATGTCGAGCAATTCGGAGCGGGGGATGCACAGATTCAGGCCTCGACCGCGCCGGCAGCCGCGAATCGCTCGCCATTTGCGCAGACGGCACTGGCTGCAGCCGCGCAGACCGGCGGCGCGGCAGCTCAGGCGCTGGGCCTGGCGGGCACCGGAGAATCGCCCGCCGAGGGTGCTGCAGCCCAGGCTGCTGCGACGGCCGCTGGGACGTCCCCCCTCGTCGCGAACACCGCTCCGGGTGCCACGGGTGCTGCCGGTGTCACAGCCGGAGCCGCCGCGGTGGCCGCCGCCGCATTCGGGCCCGCCGCAGCCGCCTCCGTCTTCGGAGCTGCACCCGTCGCCCCAGCGTCGCCCGTCGCCGCGACCGCCGACCCGGCCGCTCCTGTCCCGACCTCCACGCACGCGGACTCCTCCCCGATCGTGACGGCGACCGCAGCTCCCTCGGCAGCGCCCGCTGCCGCCCCGGTGGCGACATCCGCACCGGCGGGATCCACCCCGACCACTCCGGTCGTGACCGGAGCAGGCCAGCAGAGCACGGGCCAGACCACCGGCCAGAGCACGGGCCAGACCACCGGCCAGAGCGCCGGCCAGCAGAGCACCGGCCAGAGCGACGGCCGGCAGAGCGCGGGCCGGCAGGGCACCTCCGCGACAAGCGCCGCCGGGCCCACCGCCCGCACCGCGAGCGACGCGACCCGCGGTGCCGACGCGAGCAGTGCATCCCCCGTTTCGTCGTTCTCCTCGGCGCTCGCCGACGCCGCGGGCGTGGCCGGAGCAGCGGCCCCGGTCGCCCTCGCCACCCCGACCACCGCAGCAGCAGCGGCCCAGCCGACCCCCGCCGCGCCGCAGCAGTCCCTCCCGCAGCAGCTCGCCCGCCCGATCTTCACCCTCGCGCACGCCGGCCCCGGCGAGCACGTCGTGACCGTGCAGGTGTCGCCCGACGCCCTCGGGCCCGTCACCGTCCGGGCCCACGTCAGCGCGACGAGCATGCACGTCGAGCTCTTCGCGCAGTCGGACGCCGGCCGCGACGCGGTGCGCGGGATCCTCGGCGACCTCCGCAAGGACCTCGCCCAGCAGGGCGTCACGACCCGCCTCGACCTCTCAAGCCAGAACCAGCCCTCCGGCAACGGAAGCAACGGCGGCAACGGCGGCAGCAACGCCGGCCAGAACGCGCAGGCCCTGATGGACGCGCGAGCGGGCGCAGGGCAGACGGGCCAGCAAGGCCAGCCGGGCCAGAACCCCCAAGCCGGCGGGATGCACGACCCCCGCCTCTCGAGAGGCGACCGAGTCGACGGCACCGACCGCACCGGCCCCGCAGCCACCGACACCGACCTCACCACGGCGAGCAGTGCATCCCGCGCTCTCGGCCTCTCCGCCCCCTCCATCGACGTGATGGCCTGAAAGGAACACGACCATGGCACTCACCGGAATCACCGGAACGGTCTCGACCTCCGTCCCCGCCACCACGGCCACCACGGCTGCTCCCAAGCAGACGATGGACAGCGACATGTTCATGGACCTCTTGATCAAGCAGCTCCAGAACCAGGACCCGTCGTCGCCGATGGACACCAACGCGATGATCACGCAGACGACGCAGCTCGCTCAGATGCAGCAGATCACCGCGAACACGACCACCGGCAACGAGAACTTCTCGTTGCAGATGCGCATCTCGGCGGCGAACCTCGTCGGCAAGCAGGTGTCGTACGACGACGCCTCGGGCAACTCCGTGACCGGGACGGCCACCGCCGTGTCGTTCGCGAACTCGGTGCCGACCGTCACCGTCGGAGGCAAGTCGATCGCCCTCGACTCGATTTCCGGCGTCATCGACCAGACTTCCGCCACTTCGGCGGCAGCGATCGCCGCGGCAGCCGCCGCGTCGGCCGTGTAGAACCCTCCCCGCTCTTCTCCCCACACCACACCTTTCGAAAGGCACTGACCATGCTCCGTTCGCTCTACTCCGGCATCGCCGGCCTCCGCGCCCACCAGTCCATGCTCGACGTGACCGGCAACAACATCGCCAACGTCAACACCGTCGGCTTCAAGTCGTCCTCCGCCGTGTTCCAGGACACCCTCTCGCAGATGACGCAGGGCGCCGGCGGACCGCAGGAGGGCCTCGGCGGCACGAACCCCGCCCAGATCGGCCTCGGCGTGCAGGTCGCCGGCATCTCGACGAACTTCTCGCAGGGCTCGGCGCAGTCGACAGGCAAGGCCACCGACCTGATGATCTCGGGCGAGGGCTTCTTCGTCACCCGCAACGGCAACCAGAACGTCTACACCCGCGCCGGGTCGTTCGACTTCGACGACCAGGGTCGCCTGACCACCCCCGACGGCAAGATCGTCCAGGGCTACCCGGCCACCGACGGCGTCGTCAACGAGGGCGGCGCGCTCACCGACCTGACCCTGCCGGTCGGCCTGACCAACCCGGCCCAGGCCACCACCAAGGCGACCGTCGCGGGCAACCTGCCCTCCGACGCCGCCACCGGCACCGTGCTGACCCGCGACGTCGACGCCTACGACACCGCCGGCAACAAGCGCACCCTCGCGCTGAACTTCACGAAGACCGCGGCCGGCTGGGACGTCGCCGGCAGCGACGGCACCGGAGCCACCGGCACCACCTCGCTCGCCTTCACGAACGGCACCCAGACCGGCGCCAGCTCGGTCAGCGTCGCGGGCGTGACCGCGGACCTCTCCGGCGTCACCGGCTACGCGACCCTCTCGACCGTCGCCATCTCCGACGTCGACGGCCGCCAGGCCGGCACGCTCGACGGCTACACGATCTCGAAGGACGGCACGCTCGTCGGCTCCTTCTCGAACGGCCAGTCGGCGAGCCTCGGCCGCATCGCGCTCGCCACCTTCACCAACCCCGCGGGCCTCGAGAAGGTCGGCGACTCGGGCTACACCGTCACCGCCAACTCCGGCCAGGCCACCCTCGGCGACCCGGGCAGCGCCGGCCGCGGCGCCCTCTCCGGCGGCGTGCTCGAGATGTCGAACGTCGACCTCTCGCAGGAGTTCACCAACCTGATCGTCGCCCAGCGCGGCTTCCAGGCGAACGCCCGCATCATCACCACCAGCGACTCGGTGCTCGAGGAGCTCGTCAACCTCAAGCGCTAGCTCCTGCGTTCCATCGCGGCTCGCGCCGCACGACGTATCCCGGACAACCAGACCCGCCGCGGCAGGTCCTGTTGTCCGGGATACGTGTTTTGCGCCCGCAACCCGAAGCGCCGAGAGCGTGGGATGCGCGGGGCCGGCGTCATCGCGTGGGTGCCGCCGTCAGATCCACCGGCGTCGCTTCGGACTCCGTCGTGCCGCGCGTCACGGTGACGTCGACCTCGTCGGACCCGAGCGGCACGAAGACTTGCGACGTGCCGCCCGCCGGGACCATGCGGCAGCCGATGATCCGCCCGTCCTCGTCTCGCACCTTGATGACCGTCCTCGCCTCGGCCTTGACGTCGAGAAGTACGCGTGATGCGTCGCGGTAGACGGCCTCGGCCTTCGGCGCGTCGGGGAGGAGAGCAGGATCGATCGCGCCGAGGTCGAACGGGGTGCCCGGTGTCTCGTAGGCGTCCTTCTTCTGCGTGGCCGTGTAGGTAGCGGCGACCCTCGGCAACGGGATGTCGAAGGTATGCGACGAGGCCTCGAGATCGGCCGTCGCGACGCCGTTCCCTCGGGCGTCGTACAGCCGCACTCGGGCACCGACCTCGCCGGTGACGGTTACATCGGCACGACCGGTATCCGCGTGCTCGACGATGTCGACCTCCGGGGCGCCGAAGCTCCGGCGGTCGTCGGCCTCGAACGGCACGATCACGGGTTCGTCGGACCCGTGGTACACGTGCAACTCGAGGGCGTTCAAAGCCCCCGGACTCAGCTGGACGCTGCCGCGGATCTTCCCGTCGGCGCCGACGGTCGCGTTGTCGTTGTCGCCGTTGTCCGGGTTGAACAGGACGTAGAAGCCGTCCTCGGTCGAACCGGAGAACGTGACGAAGGCCTTGACCGTCTTGATCCCATCGTCGGCGATGCGGACCTCCTCGAGGACAGGGACAGGGACTGCGACTGCGGCGGTCGTGGTCGTCGAGGTCGGGGGAGTCGTGGCCGCGAGCGCCGGGGTCGCAGCGAGCGGCGCCAGGCAGAGCCCGGCGACGAGGGAGAGGGAGAGAGTTTTTTTCACGACTCGAAATACTACATACGAAAGTCCGGACGAAGGATGCAGGCCCCCGCGCCTAACGCCCCCGCACCCCCGGCCGATAGAGAGATGTAGCAGCGCAGGAAGCGCTCTTCGCGGGACACGGATGGACCGCGAGAACACAGACCTAGGACGGGCCGATGATCGTTGTCACACGACTCAATGACAGTCAGTTCGCGATCAACCCCGACTTGATCGAGCGAATCACAGAGAACCCCGACACCACCCTCGTGATGGTGGACGGAGCGAAGTACATCGTCCGGGAGTCGATGGCCCAGGTCATCGACCTCGTGGCCCGATACCGCTCCCGCATCGTGTCGCTCGCCTACGTGCGGGAGGACCACGAGCAGCCGCAGCCGGCGCTCGCCCTCGTGCCGAACGATCCCGCCCCCTTCACCCGGAAGGGGATCTGACATGGATCCGGCCACCCTCATCGGCGCCGTCCTCGCCTTCGGCGCCCTCATCGGCATGATGACGATCGAGCACGTCTCGATCATGTCGATCTTCCTACCCGGTCCGCTGATCCTCGTGTTCGGCACGACTCTCGGCGTCGGCATCGCCTCCGGTGCGCTCAAGGACACGATCAACTCGTTCAAGGTGATCCTCCCGTCGATCCTGGCGAAGAAGCACGATGCCTCGAAGGCCATCGACGACCTCGTCTCGATCGCCGAGAAGGCGCGCGCCAACGGACTCCTCGCCCTCGAGCAGGAGGCCGAAGGCGTTGACGACCCGTTCCTCAAGGGCGCGCTGCAGAGCGTGGCCGACGGGACCGACGGCGACGAGCTCCGCGAGCTGCTCGAGGACGAGATCCAGGGCCGGACGGCCCAGGCCCGTCAGGGCGCGAAGTTCTTCATGAGCATGGGCGGCTACGCCCCCACCGTCGGCATCATCGGCACCGTCGTGTCGCTGACCCACGTGCTCGAGAACCTCTCTTCGCCCGACAAGCTCGGCCCGCTGATCGCCAGCGCCTTCATCGCCACGCTCTGGGGTCTCATCAGCGCCAACCTCATGTGGCTGCCGCTGGCCGGCCGCGTCAAGCGCGTCATGGAGCTCGAGGTCACCCGCATGACGCTGCTCATGGAGGGCGTGCTCGCCATCCAGGAGGGCACGCAGCCTCGCCTCCTCGGCTCGCGTCTGCGCGCCATGGTGCCGAAGGTGGACATGCCCGCCGAGGGCAAGGTCGTCAAGTCGAAGAAGGTCACCGAGAACGAGGACGTGGCGGCGTGAGCAGCCGCCGCAAGAAGGGTCACGCCGAGGAGCACGGGGACGAGCATCCCGACGAGCGCTGGATGGCGTCCTACATGGACATGATCACGGTCCTCATGTGCCTCTTCATCGTCCTGTTCGCCATGTCGAGCGTCGACCAGCACAAGTTCATGGCGCTCAAGGAGTCGCTGGCCACCGGCTTCGGCGAGACGAAGACGAACAAGATCGACACCGCGTCCGGCACGGTCGTGAAGGCCGCCGACGCCACGAAGGACGGCAAGGGCTACTCGGTCAGCAAGACGGACGCGACGACGACCTCCGCGACGGACGGCGACTCCAAGACGAACAAGACCGCCGCCCAGGACGGCAGCTCGGCGACGGCCGCTTCCACGGCCGCACCGAGCGCCGCTCAGGTCGCCGCTTCCGCGGTCGCCGCCGCGCAGGCCGCCTCGGCTCCGACCGCCAAGCAGACCGCGGCCAACATGAAGCTCGCGCAATCCGAGGTTGACAACCTCACGGCGATCGAGAAGCAGATCAGCCAGAACCTGGCCGCCGAGGGCATGACCCAGGACGTCCAGTTCACGATCGACTCGCGCGGGCTGACCGTTCGACTCGTGGGATCCGAGACCTTCTTCGATTCGAACTCGGCCACCCTGTCGACGATCGCGAAGTCGGTGATGAACGCCATCGCCCCGGTCCTCAAGACCTCCGGCCACAGCGTCTCGGTCGAAGGCCACGCCGATTCCCGGCAGTCGACCGCCCCCTACGCCACCAACTGGGAGCTCAGCGCGGCGCGGGCGACCGGCGTGCTCCGCGACCTCGTCGAACGCGGGGGGATGCCGGCCGACCAGATCCAGTCGGTGGGCTACGGCTCGAGTCGCCCCCTGACGACGGGGACGTCCGACGCCGACCTGGCGAAGAACCGCCGCGTCGACATCGTGGTCCTCTCCAACCAGAAGGACGACGTCAACGCGCTCATCCCCCAACTCGCCGCAGCGGAGGCCAGCGCCACGAAGTAGCAGCGAGGAAGCAGGAGAACACACGCGGGAGAGAGCCCTCGTCCACCGAGTAGTCAACTCATCGAGGCATTTTCCTAACGGGGTCCGGGGTCCGGCCGATAACTCTTCACGTGACCCTCCTCGACAACACCACCACGAGCATCCCGGGCAAGCCCGCGCGCTCGGTCGAGGTGTACGACTTCCTGCGTCCGACGACGCTGGCCCGAGAGCACTCGCGTGTCCTCGAGCTCGGCTTCGAGACGTTCGCCCGCCAGTGGGGAACGCAGCTCACCGCCAAGGTGCGCGTGCTCTCGCAGGTCACCTGCGAGCAGGTCGTCATGACCACCTACGACGAGTTCGCCGCCGGCCTGCCCGCCACGACCGCCATGGTCCTCTGCCCCCTCGAAGGCTCGAGCGCCAAGGCCGTCATCCAGTTCCCGTCGGCCGCCGCGCTCGGCTGGGTCACCCACATGCTGGGCGGCAACCACGCGCAGAACCTCCCCGAGCGCAAGTTCACGCCCATCGAGCAGGCCCTCGTGCGCCGCCTGATGGACGACGCCCTCGAGGATCTCCGCTACTCGCTCGGCTCGCTGCTCGTCGCCCCGATCTCCGTCGGCGGCTTCCAGTACAACTCGCAGTTCGCCCAGGCCGCGGCCAAGAGCGACCTGATGATCGTCGCCTCGTTCGAGATCCGCGTCGGCGACGCCGCGGCCCCGGCCACGCTGGCGATCCCCGCCGAGGTGCTCCTCCCGCAGCTCGGCGACGCCAACCCCACCTCGACCACCGCCAACGCCCGCGAGCTCGTCGACGCGCAGCTCGCCGCCGTCCCGGTCGACGTCTCCCTCCGCTTCGTCTCGGCCCCGATCCTCCCGAACGAGATCCTGGACCTCGCCGTCGGCGACGTCCTCCCCCTTCCGCACCCGGCTCACCGCCCCCTCGACGTCACGATCGACGGCATCGCCATCGGCCGTGCCGCGGTCGGCGCCAACGGCTCGCGCCTCGCCGGCATCATCGTCACCACCGAAGAGAGACTCGCATGACCACGACCGTCACCGCCCAGCACACGGCGGCCGCCAAGGCCCTGGCCGGGCTGCTCCCCTCGAGCGTCCCGCTGGTCACCCAGCTCGCCGCCTCCGTGCCGTTCGAGCGCCTCGGCAGCGCGGTCACCGCGTCCTTCGTCGGCACCGTCTCGGCCGACTTCGCCCTCGTGGTCACCGACCTCGGCTCCGTCGACGCGACGCCCGACGCCCCCCGCATCGAGCAGACCGACCTCCTCCGTCCGGCCCTCGACGCCGCGGCCGCCGCGCTCGGCGTGGGCGTGCTCGGCGAGGTGCGCACCGCGAGTGCCACCGAGCTCGCCGGCGACGTCGACAGCATCACCTTCGAGCTCGTCGACGCCGGTCGCCCGGTCGGCTGGTTCGTCATCCGCGTCCGCGAGAACGGCACCGTCATGGCCCCCGCGTCGACCATCGCCCCCACCGCCTCGGTCGGCGGCCGCCTCGGCCGCATCAACAACGTCGAGATGGCCCTGACCGTCGAGATCGGTCGCACCCGCATGTCGGTCCGCGACGTCCTCGGCCTCGAGCCGGGCGCCGTCATCGAGCTCGATCGCTCGGCCGGCGCCCCCGCCGACGTGCTCCTCAACGGCCGACTCATCGCCCACGGCGAGGTCGTCGTCGTCGACCAGGACTACGCCGTCCGCATCACGCAGATCCTCGACCTCGCCGAGGGACAGAACTGACGATGGACACCCTCTTCACCGGCCTCCGGGTCGTCGTCTCCCTCGGCGCCGTGCTGGGTCTCCTCTGGGTGATCCACCGCAAGGTGTCGAAGTCGGGGCGCGTCTCGAAGTCCGCGAAGCACGTCACCGTGGTGGCCCGTCAGGGCATCTCGGGCAAGGCGAGCGTCGCGGTCGTCGACGTCGAGGGTGTCCGCTACGTGCTCGGAGTCACCGAGCACGCCGTCAACGTCCTGAGCACCGGTCAGGCTCCTGCCGACGCCCGGGTCACCGCCCTGGCCCCGGTCGCCGCACCCCTCGAGACCGTCGTCGCTCCGGCGGCCCCCTCCTTCGAAGAGGCGCTCGACCTCGAGCAGAGACGGCAGGATGCCCCCGCCGTCGTCGTCGCGGACGCCCCCGCCTTCGACCTCCCGCTCGCCGGCCGCGCCCACGTCGGCCCCGCCTCCCACGTCGCTGTCCCGGCCCTCGGCTCCCGCCGGGCGGCCCGAGCCACCCGCGTCCCGACGCCGCCCTACCGCCGGGGCGTCGCCGCGGCCTCCACCGCCGCGCCGCGTGCGACTCCGGCCGCTCCCCTCGCCGGCTCCATCCTCTCGGCGAGCACCTGGAAGCAGGCCGCCGCCGCCATGAGATCGCAGAAGCGCGCATGACCCGCACGCCCACCCGTCGCACCACCTGGTCGGCGGCACCGTTCGCCGCGCCCACGGTGGTCCTCTTCGGGTCGCAGTCGCCCAGCCTCGTCGGCCGTGCATCCCACCTGTTCCGCTCGGCCGCGCAGTACTCGTTCGCGTTCCGCCTCCTCGGCTACGGCGCCCCTCGGCCCGCGAAGCTGACGACCTCGGTGAAGCTGCCGGTGTCCCGCCAGGAGCGCACGGCGCGCATCCTCCGCCTCACCCTGATCGTGGTGGCCGTGCTGGCCCTCGTCGCCGGCTTCGTGCTGCTCGCCTCCACCGGGGCTCACGCCGCACCGGTCGCACCCGTCGACCCCACGGCTCCCGCGACTCCGACCCCGGTCCCGACCGCGGGCAGCAACGGCGTCTCGGTGAACATCAACGGACCCGACGGCACCCCGTCGACCGCGATCGTCACGCTGCTCGGCATCACGCTGCTCAGCGTCGCGCCGGCCCTGCTCCTGATGATGACCAGCTTCACGAAGATCTTCGTCGTGCTGGCCATGACCCGGAACGCCCTCAGCCTCCAGTCGATCCCGCCGAACCAGGTGCTCGCCGGACTCGCGCTGTTCCTGTCGCTGTTCATCATGGGTCCCGTCCTGATGCACGTGAACGACCTCTCGCTCCAGCCCTACCTCGCCGGGAAGATCGACTTCCAGCACGCCATCTCGCTCGCCGAAGGGCCGATCCGGGGCTTCATGGCCCCGCACACCCGCGAGCAGGACATCGCCCTGATGACCCGCGCGGCGCACAAAGCCAACCCCGCCAGCATCGACAAGACCCCGATGCTCACGCTGATCCCGGCGTTCATGATCTCCGAACTCCGCAGCGCCTTCATCATCGGCTTCGTCATCTTCGTGCCGTTCCTCGTCATCGACCTGGTCGTCTCGGCCGCGCTGATGTCGATGGGCATGATGATGCTGCCGCCGGTCATGATCTCCCTCCCCTTCAAGATCCTGCTGTTCGTGCTCGTGGACGGCTGGGGTCTCATCATCAAGAGCCTGATCGAGAGTTACAACTGATGAACAGTGCTGGAGTCCTCGACATCGGTATCCAGGCCCTCCTGGTCGCCGGCAAGCTGGCAGCGCCCGTCCTGATCACGTCCCTCGTGGTCGGGTTCGCGATCTCGCTGCTGCAGTCGATCACGCAGATCCAGGAGCCGACGCTCGCGTTCGTGCCCAAGGCCATCGCGGTCGCCATCGCCCTCGTGGTGTGCGGCAGCTGGATGATCTCGACGATGGTGCAGTTCACGACCACGCTCTTCGACCGCATCCCCTCGCTCCTCGGCGGTTCGTGATGGGAGGTCTCGGTGCGAGCTTCTCGATGGACTCCATCGAGGCCGTCATGCTCGCCGGGGTCCGCATCGTGGTCTTCATGGTCATCGCGCCGCCGTTCAACTTCAAGGGCATCCCCGCGCAGGTGAAGGCGCTGATCGGTCTCGGTCTCGCGCTCGCCGTCTCCGCGCACGTGGTGCCCGGTTACCACTCGCTCGACACCGGACACTTCCTCGTCGCGCTGGTCCTGGAGCTGGTGACCGGGGGGATCCTCGGTTTCCTCGTCTGGGTGATCTTCGCCGCGATCCAGTCCGCCGGCAGTGCCATCGACCTCTTCGGAGGCTTCCAGCTCGCTCAGGCCTACGATCCGCAGCAGAACGTCAACGGCGCCCAGTTCACCCGCCTGTTCCAGATGACGTCGCTCGTTCTGATGTTCACCACCGGGGGATACCTCCTGGTCATCGGCGGTCTCCTCCGCACCTTCGATGCGATCCCGATCGGCGGCGCCATCTCGCTCGCCCACCCGATCGAGATGCTCACGAACGTCACCGTGCAGATGTTCCTCGCGACCCTCCAGATCGCCGGACCCCTCATCGTCGTGCTGTTCCTCGCCGACGTCGGCCTCGGCCTGCTCACACGGGTCGCCCCCGCGCTCAACGCCTTCCAGATGGGCTTCCCGCTCAAGGTCATGATCTCGCTCGGCCTCGGCGGAATGGTCTTCATCGGCCTGCCGTCGCTCGTCTCCAACCTCTCCGGCCAGGCGTTCCAGGCCCTCGTGGGGGTGAGCTAGATGTCCGACAGCGGCGAGAAGACCGAACAGGCCACCGAGAAGCGGATGAAGGAGGTCCACTCCAAGGGCCAGCTCTCCAAATCCCAGGACCTCAGCGCGTGGATCGGCGTCGGCGCGGCCATCGTCGCGATGCCCGCCGCCATCTCCCGCGGTGCCGCCGCCGGCTTGGCCCAGATGGCCACCGTCAAGGACGTCATCGCCGACCCCACCGTCGACCGCGCCAAGCAGGCGCTGTACTCCGACCTCGGCGCGATCGGCGGCATCGTCCTGCCCATGCTGATCGTCGTCGGCGTCGCGGTGCTCGTGACCGCGATCGTGCAGGGCGGCGTGCACATCAAGAAGTTCAGCGGCAAGTTCGACCAGTTCAACCTGCTGAACGGCATCAAGCACACCTTCGGCACGCAGGCCCTCTGGAACGGCGTGAAGACGCTGCTCAAGACCGCCGTCGTCGGACTCGTGCTCTGGGTCGCGATCCGCAACGTGCTGCCGGTCTTCGAGAGCGGCACGTCCCTTCCCCTCGACGTGCTGCTGCAGGCCGCGAAGGGCGGCGTCTCGTCGCTCGTCGCCGCCGCGGTCGCCGCGGGCCTCGTGCTCGCCGGCCTCGACGTCATGGTCGTCATGCGCCGCAACCGCAAGAAGACCCGCATGACGAAGAAGGAGGTCAAGGACGAGCACAAGTCGTCCGACGGCGACCCCCTGATCCGCCACCAGCGCCGCCAGCGCGCCCTGGCCATGAGCCGCAACCGGATGATGTCGAACATCGCCGATGCGGACGTCGTCATGGTCAACCCCACCCACGTCGCCGTCGCCCTCAAGTACGAGCCCGGCCGCTCCGCCCCCCGCGTCGTCGCCAAGGGCGCCGGCGAGGTCGCTCGCGGCATCCGCGAGAAGGCCGAGGAGCTCGGCGTCCCGATGGTCAAGGACATCCCCCTGACCCGCGCCCTCCACGCCGCCTGCGAACTCGGCGACGAGATCCCCGTCGAGTACTACTCGCCCGTGGCGCGAGTGCTCACCTTCGTCATGGCCCTGAAGGCGCGCGGCAGTCGCAGCGCCCAGGGCGTGCATACGATGCCCGGCGGCACCATCCCCGCCCAGCCGGAACCCGCATCCCCCGACTCATCGCCCGTCTCGTCCCACCCCGTCGTCGCCGGAGGCCTCGCATGAAGAATCTGCCCAAGCTGGTAGTCCCGATCGGTGTCGTCGGCATCGTGCTGCTGCTGGTCGTGCCCGTGCCGTCGTTCCTCCTCGACAGCCTCATCATCTGCAACATCATGCTGGCGCTGGTGATCCTGCTGACGACGATGTTCGTGCGGAAGCCGATGGACTTCTCGGTCTTCCCGTCGCTGCTGCTCGTCGCGACGCTCTTCCGCCTCGGCCTCAACGTCGCCTCGACGCGTCTCGTGCTCAGCCAGGGCTTCGCCGGCGACGTGATCCAGGCCTTCGGGCACGTGGCCGTCGCAGGCAGCGTCATCATCGGCGCCGTGATCTTCCTGATCCTCGTGGTCATCCAGTTCGTCGTCGTCACGAAGGGTGCCGAGCGCGTGGCCGAGGTGGGCGCCCGCTTCACCCTCGACGCCATGCCCGGCAAGCAGATGGCCATCGACGCCGACCTCAACGCCGGCCTCATCACCGACGTCATCGCCAAGCAGCGCCGGGCCGAGGTCGCCGGCGAGGCCGACTTCTACGGCGCCATGGACGGTGCGTCGAAGTTCGTCAAGGGCGACGCGATCGCGGGAATCCTGATCATCATCATCAACCTGATCGGCGGGATCGCCACGGGCATGATGTCGGGCGGTCTGTCCATCACCGACGCCCTCAGCAAGTACGGCATCCTCACCATCGGCGATGGTCTCGTCACCCAGATCCCCGCCCTGCTCATGGCCGTCTCCACCGGCATGATCGTGACCCGCTCGAACGCCGAGTCCGACCTCGGATCCACCGCGTCCAACCAGCTCACGCAGTCGCGCACCGCCATCACGATCGCGGGAGTCGCGGCCATCGGCATGGCGTTCATCCCCGGCATGCCCATCGTCCCGTTCATCGTCATCGGCGGCCTCCTGCTCTTCATCGGCCAGCGCATCAAGACGAAGAAGAAGGCCGAGGCCGTGGCCGCCGAGCTCGCCGCGGTGAACGCCGTCGTCGCCCCGACCGAGACCACCGACGACCTGCTCGAGCAGATGCGCGTCCACGCCCTCGAGATCCTGCTCGCCCCCGACCTCGTCGACATGGTCTCCGGCGCCTCCGACGACCTGCTCGGCCGCGTCCGCGCCCTGCGCCGCAAGGTCGCCATGGAACTCGGCGTCGTCGTGCCGCCGGTCCGCACCCGCGACAACGTCGAACTCCCGCCGTCGACCTACTCGATCCGCATCGCCGGCGTCGAGGCCGGACGGGGCATCGCCCCCGCGGGCAAGGTGCTCGCGCTCGGCGACCTGCTCGACGCGCTCCCCGGCACCTCCACCGTCGAGCCCGTCTTCGGCCTCTCCGGCAAGTGGGTGCCCGCCGAGATGCGCCACTCCGCCGAGATGACCGGCGCCACCGTGATCGACCGCGTCTCCGTGCTCGTCACGCACCTGTCGTCGATCATCTCCAACAACGCCGACCGACTGCTCAGCCGGGAGGACGTCCGCGTCCTCGTCGACGGGGTCAAGACGATCAACCCGTCCGCCGTCGACGACCTGGTGCCGGGGATGCTCAGCCTCGCCGAACTGCAGCGGGTGCTCCAGGGTCTGCTGCAGGAGCAGATCCCGATCAACGACCTCGGGCGCATCTGCGAGGGCCTCACCCTCCGGGCCAAGGTCTCCACCGACCCCGAGGGACTCATCGAAGCCGCCCGTGCCGCCCTCGGCCCCGCGCTCGCCGCCCAGTACCTCGACGGCACCGTCCTCCGCGTCATCATGATCGACCCCCTGCTCGAGCAGTCGATGCTCGAGGGGCTCCGCCCGTCCGAGCAGGGCACGCAGATCATGCTCGACGGCGCCCGGCTCGAGGCGATCCTGTCGTCGCTCAAGTCCTCGGTGGCCATGGTCGAAGAGGCCGGCAAGTCGGCCGTCCTGGTCTGCGCCCCGCAGCTGCGTCCCGCGATCCACCGCCTCGTCTCCACCCAGAACAACGGCCTGCCCGTGCTCAGCTACCAGGAGGCCACCGCGGCCGGCTCCACCATCGAGACCGTCGGGGTGGTGCGCGGTGAGAGCGCGCTCGCTGCCTGACACCCGGCTGCCGCGCGACGTATCACGGACAACGAGACGTGCCGCGGCGCGTAGTAGTGTCCACCACACGTATCACGGCAGCGGCCAGCCAGCGCAGAGGAGGCGAGCATGAGTCCCGAGCGCGCCCTCCCCGAGCGCGTCGTCGTCACCGGCAAGACGCTCGACGACGTCGCCGAGCAGGTGCGCCTCGAGCACGGCCCGAGGGCCCGCATCGTCGAGGCCTCCCGCGTCACGTCCGGCGGCATCGGCGGCCTGTTCGCCAAGAAGTACGTCGAGGCCACCGTCGAGCTGCCGCCGCGGGGGCGCCGCTCCTCCCGCGGTGACGTCTCGGGTGCATCCCTCGACCCCGACTCGGCCGCCGCTCAGCAGGTCTTCGCGCCGTCGCCCGCCCAGCGCGTCGGTCTGGCGGCGCTGCTCGCCGATGCCGAAGAGGCCGAGGACGCCTTCGCCGAGATCGACGAGACCCCGCCCGAACCGGCGGTGTCGACCCGTTCCCCCGCGTTCGCCGAACTCATGGACGACCTGGCCTTCAACGGCGTGGCCCCGGGGGATGCACCCGCCACCCCCTCCGCCGCCCCGGTCGAGTTCGCTGCCGCGCCGTACACGGCCGACGCTGCTCCCGCCGACGCCGTGGCCGCCGATGCTGCGGCCTCCGATGCCTTGCCCGTCGACGCTGCCGTCCTCGGCGTCCCGGGTGCCGCCGCCGCCGCCGTGCCCACGGGCCGCCGCGCCGCCGCCACCGAGCCGGACGCGCCGTCGCGTGCCGCCCCGCTGGTGCGCCGCCCGGGGTCTCCCGCCGTGGCCACCGCCACCCCGTCGTCCGTGTCGCCCTCCTCGCTCGCCCCGGCCCTCCTCGACGGCCCCGGCGACCTGATCTGCGTGCTCGGCCGCCGCGAGGACGTCGTCGCCATCGCGCAGGCCATGGCCGACAGCGGTACCGGTCCGCGGGCCGCGGTCCGAGTGGCCGGCACCGCCGCGACCGGTCGGTTCGTGGCGGTGGGGGATCGCCGCAGCGCCCTCGAAGCGCGGGCATCGGGAGTCGAACTGGACCGCGCGACCATCGTCGCCGTCGGCTGGGACGCGAGCGGTGCATCCCTCGCTGCCGCCATCGCGCCCGACCAGATCTGGATCGCCGTCGACGCCGGCCGCAAGCACGCCGACTCCGAACGCTGGGTCGCCCGGGTCACCGCCCTCGTCGCGGCGGACGGCCTCGCCGTGATCGGCCTCGACGACACGTCCACCCCCGAGACCGTCGAGCAGCTCGGACTGCCCATCGGCTGGTCGGGAGCCTGACGCCCGTCTTCGCGAATCTCCGCCGCCGTTCCCGGTAGTCTTCAGGGATGCTGGTGCTGACACGCAAGGTCGGGGAGAGGATCCTCATCGGTGACGACATCGTCCTCACCATCCTCGATTCCCGGGGCGATGGCATCCGGGTCGGCATCGACGCTCCGCGCGGCATCAAGGTGCAGCGCGAAGAGGTCGTGCGTGCCGTGACCGAGGCCAACGTGGAGGCCGCTGCCGCCGACCCCGGTGCCGAGGCGCGCATCCGCGATCTGCTGGCCGGTGGTGGTGCGGCTTCTGGTGGTGCTGGTGCTGTGGTTTCTGGTGCTGCTGCTGCTGCTGCTGCTGCTGCTGGCGCGGCTGCTGCCCCTGCCGATGCTGCCTCTGGTGCCCTTGCCGGTGCCGACGCTGTTGCTGGTGCCGATGCCGATGCGGCGGCTCCTGCCGCTGACGCTTCCGCCGAGGAGCCCGCATCCCCCGCTCCTGCCCCTGCTCCTGCCCCCAGGCCGAAGTCCCCTCCCTCCCAGGCCTAGGCCTCCCCGCCTCCCCGCAGCCCTTCGTGTCGCAAATCGCGAGCGATCCGCCGCATCTCGGCGCCGCGGCCCCGACTTTCCGGCCCGCCGCCGCGGATCGCTCGACATTTGCGTCCCGCCTGCCGCCCGCCGACGAGTTCGACGGAGATCCGTCCAGCGGCGGCCGCCCGCGCCCGGCGTGGACACTCCGCTCGCACCGAATCCGCCTTTTTCGGCGTCGCAGGGCTGGAACCCGCTGCTCCGTCGCAAATCGCGAGCGATTCGCCGCGCGTCCGCCGGACGGCCCCGAGTTCTCGGGCGTCGGGGCGCGGATCGCTCGACATTTGCGCACGCACCGACGCGGGAACAGCCGGCACCGCACCCACCGAACCGGCGCGGCAGCAGACGCACTACCGCGCCCCGAACACGCTCCGCGACGGCTCCGGCGACGGCACGGCGGTGGCATCGGTGACGACGGGCGCCCCGGCGATGAAGTCGCGCAGCTCGCGCCCGGCGACGACCTTCGCCGGCAGCGGGTCGGACGAGTAGATCCGCGGCATGACGTCCGTCGGCAGCGGCGACGATGACGCGATCAGCACCACGTTGCCGAATCGCCGGCCCTTCATCGTTGCGGGGTCGGCCACCGCGGCGACGTGGTCGAACACCGTCGAGAGGGTCGACGCCTGCCCCCGCGCGAACGCGAGCCCTGCGCCATCGGCCGAGTTGACGATCAGGAACCCGCCCGGCGCCAGGAAGCGCGACGCCTCCGTGTAGAACTCCAGCGAGGTCACGTGAGCGGGGATCCGCGACCCGCCGAACACGTCCACCACCAGCAGGTCGACGGTCGCGTGCAGCCCGGCCGGCAGCTTGTTCATCACCTCGCGGGCGTCGCCGTAGCGGATGCGCAGCGACGCTCCGCGAGGCAGCGGCAGCTCGGAGCGCACCAGGTCGACGAGGTCCTTCTCCAGCTCGATGACCTGCTGGCGAGATCCGGGGCGGGTCGCCTCGACGTAGCGGGGGAGCGTCAGCGCACCGGCCCCGAGGTGCAGAGCGGTCACGGGACCGTCGGGCAGCAGGTCGATCGCGTGCCCGATCCGGCGCACGTACTCGAACGCGAGGTGCGTCGGGTCGTCGAGGTCGACGTGCGACTGGGGCGTGCCGTCGACGATCAGCGCGAACGAGCCGGGGTTGTAGCGGTCGGGCTCGATCCGAGCCTGCCCCGCCCCGATCGTGATCGACGAGTCGCCCGAACCGTTGTCTGCCATGCGACAAGCCTCCCACGCCCCGCCCCGACCGAGCCGGGCGCCCCGACCGAGCCGAGTGCCCCGACCGAGCCGGGCGCTCCGACCGGGCGCTCCGACCGAGCGCCCCGAGCCGAGCGCCCCGACCGAGCCCGAACCCCGAAACCGAGAGCGGGGGATGCCCGCCCCGATCTCCACCCGGATCCCCCTCGGTCTCCACCCTGGGGTGGTGGGCCGCCCGCTGCCCCGCGGCGAGGCTGGAAGCACCTCGAAACCCGTCCGGCGCCCACCGCCGCCGGGGCCCGAGGCCCCTCCACTTCGACGAAAGGCACCCCATGTCCGCCCAGCTCTTCACCAACGTCGTCCTCGGTCTCGTCGTCGTCGGCTACCTCGCGTACCGGCAGATGCGCTGGACCCGCACCGACCGCACCTCCGTCTGGAAGACCCCCGCGATCCTCGGCATCGTCGGCATCGCGATGCTGGGCTCGGAGGCGTCCAAGCTCAGCATCACCGCCGTCGACATCGCGCTCGTCGCCTTCAGCCTCGTGAGCTCGATCGTCATCGGCCTGATCATGGGGCGCATCACGCACTTCCGCGTCGCGTCCGCCCCGGACGAGAAGGGCCGCACCATCGAGTCCCGTACCGGCGGTCAGGGCGCGGCGCTCTGGATCGTCATGATCGCCCTCCGCGTCGGCACGGACGTCGCCGGCTCGATGCTCGGCTCGCAGCTCATCACCGCCACCGGCCTCATCATCCTGTCGATCGGCATCAACCGCGCCGCCTCCGCGCTGATGATCGACGGCCGCCTGCCCAAGACCATCCACTCGATGGCGTGAGCCGCCCGCACGACGGCGCCGCCCGCCCGCACGACGGCGCCGCCCGCCCGCACGACGGCGCCGCCCGCCCGCACGACGCGTACGACACGACGCACGGCATGATGGCGGATGTGACGACCACGCCTCCCGCTTCGCCCCGCCCCGGTCTCAGCCCCGTGCTGAACCTGGCCGGGGCCGTCGTCGTCGGCTACTGGGTCGCCACCGAGTACGTGATCGGGGCCACGAGCAGCCCCGTCCTGCTGGCGACGGTCGCGGGCCTCGCTCTCGCCGGCTGGGTGGTCCGGGCCTACCTCCGGAACGGGATCGTCCGCGACGTCGCCGCCGCCGTCATGATCCTCGGCGGCGCGTTCCTGGTCGTCCCGACCATCGCCCTGATGATCACCCCCGTCATCATCGCCGTCGCCGGCCTGACCGCCGAGCTCCGCCATCGGATCGGCGTGGGCATCGTCGCCGCACTGGTCGCGGCCGCGATCGTGGTGGTCACGGCTCTGCTCCAAGGCCACGACTCGTCCCTCCTCCTCGGCACCATGGCCGGCCTCGCCCTCGGTGTGGTGGTGGGCATCACCCGGCGGCAGGTCGCCGCGGCCGAGGTCCGCGAGCGCGAGCTCCTCACCCGCACCCTGGAGATCGAGCGCGAGCAGCAGCGCAGCGCGCTCCTCGCCGACCGGGCGTCCGTCGCCCGCGACATCCACGACGTCCTCGCGCACAGCCTCGGCGGGCTCGTGATCCAGCTCGACGCGGTCGAGGCGCTGCTCGAGGCGGGGCGGATCGACGACGCCGCCTCCCGAGTGGCGGCGGCGCGCACCCTGGCGGCGGAGGGGCTCGGCGAGGCGCGGCGGGCGGTGGCGACCCTCCGCGACCCCGGGCGGCACGAGCCCGGAGTCGAGGAGCGGAACGACGTGCTCTCGGGTGCGGACGCGATCGACCGCCTGCTGTCAGCGCATGAATCCCTGGGCGGCGCGGTGGTGGCCGAGGGCACGGGCGCCCTCGCCCGCCCGGACGCGGCCCACCGGCGTGCCGTCGCGGCCGTGCTCCGCGAGGCGTTGAGCAATGCCCGTCGCCACGCGCCGGGGGAGACGGTGGCGCTCGCCGTCTCGGAGGTCTCGCCGGGCATCCTCCGTCTCACCGTCTCGAATGCCCTGGCCGAATCCCCGGCGGGCGGTGCATCCCCCTCGCCGGAGGTCGCCGGACACGGCCTCCTCGGCATGCGCGAGCGATTCGCCGAGCTGCACGACGAGTCGACCCTCGACGCGGGCGAACGGGGCGGGCGCTGGGTCGTGACCGCGACGGTGCCGATCCCGCCAGGAGCGATGCAGACGACCGAGGACGCCGCATGACCATCCGGATCCTCGTCGCCGACGACCAGGCCATCGTGCGCGACGGCCTGGTCACGCTTCTCTCGCTGGTCGACGACTTCGAGGTCGTGGGCGAGGCTTCCGACGGGGCCGAGGCCGTGCGCCTGGCCGACGAGACGGTGCCCGACGTGGTGCTCATGGACCTCCGGATGCCCGAGCTGAACGGGGCCGAGGCGGCCGCCCGCGTGCTGGCGGCGCATCCCGCCGTGGCTGTGTTGGTGCTCACGACCTACGCCGACGACGAGTCGATCGTCGGCGCCCTCCGTGCGGGGGCTCGCGGCTACCTCACGAAGGACGCCGGCCGCGTCGAACTCACCAGCGCCATCAGGGCCGTGGCCGCCGGGCAGTCGACGTTCGACGCCTCGGTCGGTGCCCTGCTGGTCTCGAGCCTGACCGGAGGGGCAGGCGTCTCCGCTCCGGCAGGCGTCGACACCCCGAGGGCAGAAACGGGGGATGCACGCCCCGCCCCGCCCGCGCCCGGCCACGCCCCCGAGGCCCTCCGTCTCCGGCACCCCGACCTCACCCCGCGCGAGGCGGAGGTCCTCTCCCTCATCGCCGACGGTCTGGCCAATCCGGAGATCGCTCTCCGGCTCTTCGTCAGCGTGGCCACCGTCAAGACCTACGTGAACACGATCTTCGCGAAACTCGGAGTGAGCACGCGCTCGCAGGCGATGGCTCTCGCGCTGCGCTGAGGTCCGGGGTACGGATCGTGTCCTCCGGAATACGGGGTGCGGAAGTCCTGGCGGTTCCGCAGAATCGACTTACACCCGTCCGTCTCACCAGCGACGGGTCTCTCGGCTTCGCCAGTCGAGGGCACTCCGGACTCACCAGCCGGAGCGATCACGCATCCGATCAGGGGATCCCTTTTGCCGAACCACAAAGCCGTGTCGCCGAACCGTCGCTTCTTCCGAGCGGGCGCTCTGGGGGCCGCGATCCTTCTGCTCTCCCTCGCGGTCACGCAGGGCCTCGGCCTCTCACCGGCTCGCGCCGCGACCGCCCTGCTCTGCGACCAGAACACGATCTACGGCATCGAGTCGGGCGCCAATGCCGGCGTCGTCGACTCGATCGACGTCACGACCGGGGCCACCGCGGCCCTGCCGAGCTTCGGCGCCGCGACCAACGCGCTCGGCATCACCCCGAACGGCCTGCAGGCGTACGCCCTGATCAACTCCGGCACGGCGACCACGACCGGCACGATCTACGAGTACGACATGACGGCGTCCACGCCCCAGCCGACACAGATCACCGGCGTCACGATCCCGGCCAACACCTATCGCGGCGCGATCAACCCGCTGACGAAGATCTACTACTACGCCCAGGGCAACACCACCGACGCCCAGATCTACGGCTACAACACCGTCACCGGGGCGAGGCTCGGCCTGGTCGGCACGATCAGCGGCCTGACCGCCTCCAACGGCGACATGGCCTTCTCCACCAGCGGGCAGCTCTACATCGCCTCGGGCGCCGAGCTGCTCCGCCTCGACCAGACGGTCCCGACCGTCGGCGGCACCGCCGCCCTGTCGTCCACCGTGATCGCCAACCTGCCGGCCGGTACCAACACCCCGGGCGTCGCGTTCTCGGCCGACGGGTACCTCTACGTGACGGCCAGCCCGAGCCTCTACAAGATCAACCCGTCGTCCGGCGCCCTCGTGGCGACCACGACCATGGCGAACGGCTTCACCCCCGTCGACCTCGCCTCCTGCAACTACCCCAACTCCCTCTCCGGCCAGTCCAGCGTCGACACCCGCTGGCAGGCGGGCGACCAGTTCACCACCACCGTGACCGGCAACGGCATCGCCCTCGCGAACACGGCCACGAGCACCGGCACCGCCACCGGCCTTCAGACCGCGAAGTCGGGCGCCAACCTCACCGTCCCCGGCAGCACCTACACCGTCACGCAGACGGCGGCGGGAACGACTTCGCTCGCGAACTACACCACGACGTACGTCTGCACGAACACCAACACCGGCACGGCCATCCCCGGCGCGAGCGGCACCGGGAACGTGGCGAGCGTCACCCTCCCGACTCCCACCGTCGACGGCATCGACATCAACTGCGTCTTCACGAACAAGCTGATCGCCGTCCACGCGACGGCGGTGAACGACGCGTACTCGACGCCCAAGAACACGGCGCTGACGATCGCGGCCCCGGGCATCCTCGCCAACGACACCGGCACGGGTGCCACCTTCACCAGCAACACGCAGCCCGCACACGGCACCGTCGTCGTGAACGCGAACGGAGGCTTCACCTACACGCCGACCACGGGCTTCGCCGGCACCGACACCTACACGTACACGATCACCGACTCGGCCGGTGCGACGTCGACGGCCACGGTCAGCATCGTCGTCGGCCCGATCGCGGCCACCGACACCGGCACGGTCGTCGACGGCGCCACGCTCACGACCACCCCCGGCAACGGCAACGTGCTCGACAACGACCAGGGCGTCGGCCTCACCGCCTCGAACGCCAGCGTTCCCGCCCACGGCACCGTCACGCTGAGCGCCAACGGCAACTACACGTACACGCCGACCACGCCGTACTCGGGCGCCGACTCGTTCACCTACCGGGTGACCGACTCCGCCGGGCACACCGACACCGGCACCGTGAACCTCACCGTGCTGCCGAAGGCGGTCGACGACACCCTCACCTCGACGACGCTCGGCACGACGGTCACGATCCCGGTCGCCCCGTCGCTCACCAACGACCTGGGGACGGGTCTGTCCGTCACCGCCGTCGGCACCGCGGCGCACGGCTCGGTGACCCTGAACGCGGCCAAGACCTCCTTCGTCTACGTCGCGAACGGCACCTACTCCGGCCCCGACACCTTCACCTACACGGTGACCGACTCGAGCGGCAAGACGAGCACCGCCACCGAGACGATCGGCGTGAAGCCGGTCGCCGTCGACGACACCCTGGTGGCCACACCGGCGGCCACGCCCGACACGATCTCGTCGGCCACCCTCCTCTCCAACGACAAGGGGACGGGTCTCACCGTCACGGGCGTGAGCTCCGCCTCGACCGGCACCGTGACCCTGTCGGGCACGACCATCACGTTCACCCCCGCGGCGGGCTTCTCCGGCAACGCCACGTTCGTCTACACGGTCACCGACTCCTCGGGACAGCCCGCGTCGGCCACGGCCACCGTCCCCGTCAACCCCGGCGCCGTGAACGACACCGCGACCGCCACCTCCGGCCAGGCGCTCACCGTCGCCACCCCCGGAGTCCTCGCCAACGACAACGGAACCGGCCTCTCGGCGACGGTCGTCACCGGCCCGACCCACGGCACCCTGACGCTCAACACCAACGGCTCGTACGTGTACACGCCGGCCTCGACCTTCTCCGGCACCGACACCTTCACGTACAAGGCGACCGACTCGGCCGGTCGCAGCACCACCGCGACCGACACCATCACCGTCCTTCCCCTGGCGGTCAGCGACGCGCTGCCCAACACGTCCGCCGGCACCGCCCGGACCCTCGCCGGCTCGACGCTCCTCGCGAACGACAACGGCTCGACCCTCACCATCACGTCCGTCGGCACTCCTGCCCACGGCACTGCGGTCCTGAACGCCAACGGCAGCGTGACCTACACGCCGGCGACCAACTGGTCCGGCCCCGACTCCTTCAGCTACACGATCAGCGACGGCACGAACTCCAGCACGGCGACCGACACCATCACGACCACGCCCGTCGCTGTCAACGACACCCTCCCGTCGACGCCCGTGAACACGGCCAAGACGATCCCGGCCGCCGCCTTCACCGGCAACGACCGCGCGACGACTCCGACGATCGCCTCGGTCGGCACCCCCTCCCACGGCACGGCCACCCTCGCCGGCGACAAGAGCTCGGTGACGTACACGCCGGCTGCGAACTTCTCCGGCACCGACTCGTTCACGTACACGATCGCCGACGCCACCGGGCAGACGTCCACCGCCACCGCGACGATCAACGTCACGCCGACCGCGGGCACTCTGACGACCACCGCCACGGCCGGCATCGCCGACCCGGTGCCCGCCGCTCAGGGTCTCCTCTCGCAGTCGACCGGCTCCAACCTCACGGTCGCCGTGACGACGAACCCGCAGCACGGATCCGTGACCCTCGGCACCGCGGGTGCCTACACCTACACGCCCGCCGCGAACTTCTCCGGCACCGACACCTTCGGCTACACGGTCACCGACGCGAACGGCCAGACCGCCACCGGCACCGTGACCGTCACGGTCCTGCCGAAGGCCAACGAGGACATGCTCGGCGCCATCGCCCCCGGCACCTCGACGATCTTCCCGGCCACGGCGTTCACCGCGAACGACGGCGGCGCCGGCCTCCGCATCACGGCCGTGACCCAGCCGGCCATCGGCACCGTCGTCCTGAACGCCGACGGCACCGTCACCTTCACGGCAGGGCCGACGGCCAGCGGCGACGCGACCTTCACCTACACGATCACCGACGCCGCCGGCCGCACGAGCGCCGCGCCCGCCGACGTGACGATCAGCGACGTCGCGACCCCCGACTCGGCCACCACGCCGGCAGGCTCGACCCTGACCGTCGCCGCCCCGGGCGTCCTCGGCAACGACACCGGCACGAACCTCAAGGCCACGCTCGGGGATGCACCCCTGCACGGCACCGTGCAGCTCGCCACCGACGGTTCCTACGTCTACAAGCCCACCGCGGGCTTCTCGGGCATCGACCGCTTCACGTACACGGCGACCGACACGAACGGCGACACCGCCACCGGTCTCGTGACGATCACGATCACGCCGACCGCCGTCGCCGACGCACTCACCGCTCCGGCCGGAACGACCACCGCCCTCGCCGCTTCCGGGGTCCTCTCCAACGATCTGGGCACCGCGGTCACCGTCACGAAGGTCGGCACGGCCGGCAACCCGGGCACGGCGGTCGCCACGACGGCCGGAGGCTCGGTGACGATCTCGACGAACGGGGCCGTGAGCTACACACCGCCCGCGGGCTTCTCCGGCACGGACACCGTGACCTACACGATCACCGACGGGAACGGCATCGCCTCGGCCACCCCGGGGACTCTGACCATCACGGTCACTCCGACGGCGGTCGACGACACGCTCGCGCCGACTCCGGTGAACACCACGGTGACGATCCCGGCCGCGACCCTGACCGGCAACGACCAGGCGACGACGCCGACCATCACGGCGGTCGGAGTGCCGGCGCACGGTACCGCGACCCTCGCGGCGAACGGCAGCACCGTCACCTACAAGCCCGCCTCGAACTACTCGGGCGCCGACTCGTTCACCTACACGATCACCGACGCCTCCGGCCAGAAGTCGACTGCGACGGCGACCATCAAGGTCACGCCGACCGCCGGCAACCTGACGACCACGGCGACGTCGGGTGCCCCGGACGCCGTCCCCGCGGCCCAGGGTCTGCTCTCGCAGGCCACCGGCTCCGACCTGACGGTCGCGATCGCCACGAACCCGCAGCACGGCACCGTCACCCTCGGCACCGGCGGCGCCTACACATACACCCCCTCGTCCGACTTCTCCGGCACGGACACCTTCACCTTCACGGTGACCGACTCGACCGGACAGACCAGCACCGGCACGGTGAGCGCCACGGTGCTCCCCAAGGCGAACGACGACGCCCTCGGCACCGTCGCGCCGGGCACCACGACGACCTTCCCGGCTTCCTCCTTCCTCACGAACGACGCCGGAGCGGGTCTGACGATCACGGCCATCACCCAGCCGGCCACCGGCTCGGCCGTCCTGAACGCCGACGGCACCGTCACGGTCACGGCGAACGCGACGGCCAGCGGTGACGCCTCCTTCACCTACACGATCACCGATTCGGCCGGTCGCACGTCGACGGCCAAGGCCTCCCTCACGATCGGCGTCGCTGCGAAGCCGGACACGGGCACCACGCCGGCGGGGACGCCCCTCACCGTCGCCGCACCCGGCGTGCTGGGCAACGACACCGGCACGGGCCTGACGGCGACGCTCACCCAGGCGCCCGCCCACGGCACCGTCCAGTTGGCGTCGAACGGCTCGTACGTGTACACGCCGACTTCAGGCTTCTCGGGGACGGACACGTTCACCTACGCGGCCACCGACACCAACGGCAGCGCGGCACCCGGCGTCGTGACGATCACCGTCACTCCGGTCGCCACGCCGGACTCGATCACCGCCCTGGCCGGCACGACGACGACCGTCGCGGCACCCGGCGTGCTCGCCAACGACCTCGGCGGGGCACCGACCGTCACCCGGGTCGGCACCGCCGGAGCTCCGGGCACGGCCGTCGCGACGACGGCCGGCGGATCGGTCACGATCTCGGCGAACGGAGCCGTCTCCTACACGCCGAAGGCGGGCTTCTCCGGCACCGACACCGTGACCTACACGATCACCGACGCGTCCGGAGTGGTCTCGGCCGCCCCCGGCACGATCACCTTCACGGTGAAGCCCGTCGCGGTGGACGACACCCTTCCGTCGATCGTCGCGGGCGGCACCGAGACGGTCCCCGCCTCGACGTTCCTCGGCAACGACAGCGGCACCGAGCTGACCGTCACGGCAGTCGGCACCCCGGCTCATGGCACCGCGACCCTGAACGCGAACGGCACCGTGACCTACAAGCCGACCGCCGCCTTCTCCGGCACGGACTCCTTCACCTACACCGTGACCGACGCGTCCGGTCAGACCGCCACGGCCACCGCCTCGGTGAGCGTCACCCCGACCGCCGCCGGCCTGAGCACGAGCACGGTGGCCGGAGTCGTCGACCACGTCCCGGCCGCGAACGGTCTGCTGTCCGCCTCGACGGGCACCGGCCTCGTCCCGGCGATCACGACCCAGCCGCAGCACGGCACGGCCGCGCTCGTGGGCACCGCAGGAGCCTTCGACTACACCCCGGCCACGGACTTCTCGGGCACGGACACCTTCGGGTACTCCGTCACGGACCCGTCCGGCGGCACCGCGAACGGCACCGTCACGGTGACGGTCCTTCCGAAGGCGAACGCCGACTCGATCTCCGGTCCGACCGGCACGCCGATCGTGACGCCGGGATCGTCGCTGCTCGCCAACGACCACGGCACGGGCATCCGCGTCACCTCGGTCACGCAGCCGACCCATGGCACCACCGTCCTGAACGCCGACGGCTCGGTCACCTACACGCCGGCCGACGGCACCTCCGGGCCCGACTCGTACACCTACACGATCACCGACACGGCGGGCGGGACCAGCACGGCGACCGTCACCATCGGCGTCGGCGACGTGGCGCGACCGGACTCGGGCACGACCACGGCCGATCGGACCCTGACCACGACCGCGGCCACCGGCGTGCTGGCCAACGACTCGGGCTCGGCGCTCAAGGCCTCCCTCGTCAGCGGACCGACGCACGGCACGCTCACGCTGAACGCCGACGGTTCGTACACGTACACCCCGAACACCGGCTTCTCGGGCAACGACTCCTTCGTCTACACGGCGACCGACGCCTCCGGGAACACGGCGACGGCGACGGCCACCCTGGTCGTCGACCCGCTCGTCACGCCTGACACGGTGTCCGTCCTCGCCGGCACCCCGGCGCACGAGGACACCCGCGGCGTCCTGGCCAACGACGACGGTTCCGGCCTGGCCGTGACCGCGGTCGGCACCGGAGCACCCGGCGCGACCGTCACCACGACGGCCGGAGGCACGGTCGTCATCAAGGCCGACGGCACGCTCGACTACACGCCGAAGGCGGGCTTCTCGGGCAACGACACCGTGACGTACACGGTGACGG
The DNA here is from genome assembly GCF_039544345.1 of Frondihabitans cladoniiphilus. Taxonomy (NCBI): domain Bacteria; kingdom Bacillati; phylum Actinomycetota; class Actinomycetes; order Micrococcales; family Microbacteriaceae; genus Frondihabitans; species Frondihabitans cladoniiphilus. The sequence continues at coordinate 211,653 of NZ_BAABLM010000003.1, read as the reverse complement.
ACACCTCGGGCAACACCGGCACGGCGACGATCACCTTCGCGGTCGCCCCGCGGGCCGTCGACGACTCGTTCACGACGCCCTCGGCCACTGCCCTCGCCATCACCAGCACGCAGCTGACCGGCAATGACCTCGGATCGAGCCTCGGTGTCGTCTCCACGACGACTCCGGCGCACGGCACCCTGGTCGCGAACGGCGCGACCTACACCTACACGCCGGAAGCCGGGTTCTCGGGCACCGACTCGTTCACCTACACGGTGCGCGACGCCTCCGGCCAGACTGCCACCGCGACGGCTCGCATCCTCGTCGGCGACCTTGCGGCCGACCACGCCTACACGACGCCCTCGTCGCAGAAGCTGACGGTCACCGCACCCGGTCTCCTGGCGGGAGCCACAGGCACGGGGCTCACGGCAGCCCTCGACTCCGCTCCCACCCACGGCACGGTGACGGTGGATCCCACCGGGGCGTTCGTCTACACGCCCGCGACCGGCTTCTCGGGTACCGACTCGTTCACCTACCGCATCACCGACGGCTCGGGTCAGGTCAGCACCGGCACCGCGACCGTCACCGTGACCCCGGTCGCGAACGACGACACGCTGACGGCTCCGGCCGGCACGCCGATCGACATCCCCACCCCGGGCGTGCTCGGCAACGACTCCGGCACGGGACTCCACGTGACGGCGGTCGGTACGCCGCAGCACGGCACCGCCACGGTGAGCGGTGACGGCGCGATCACGTTCAAGCCGACCTCGGGCTACTCCGGAACCGACACCTTCGGCTACACGGTGACGGACCAGGACGGCCGGACCGGCACGGGCACCATCACAGTGCACGTGACGCCCGTCGCGGTCGACGACAGCGCGACCACGCCGCCCGGCGGAGCCGCCCTGACCGTCCCCGTGGCGACCGGCCTCCTCTCGAACGACACCGGCACCGGACTCACCGCCACGCTCGCCACGGGGCCCTCCCACGGCACCGTGACGATCGCTCCCGACGGGTCGTACGTCTACACGCCGGCCGCCGGATTCTCGGGCACGGACACGTTCACCTACACGGCCACCGACTCGAGCGGGCAGGCGACGACGGCCACGGTGACCCTCACCGTTCCGCCGCTGGCCGACGCGGTCAACGACACGGCGTCCGGCACCCCGGGCCAGCCGGTCACGATCGACCCCCTGTCGAACGACAGCCCGACCTCGGGAGCCACTCTCGACCCGGCCTCGCTGACGCTCATCGACCCGGTCACGGGCGCCCACGTCCGCACGGTCACGCTGGCCGGCAAGGGCACGTTCGCGATCGTCGGAGGCCGCGTCGTCTTCACCCCGGTGGCCGGGTTCACCGGCAACGCCACGGTGCAGTACCAGGTGACCGACTCCGACGGCGTCACGGTGACGGCGACCATCGCGGTCGCCTACCCGACCCCGGCGCCGACGATCCCGGCCGGGCCCGCGGGCACCTCCGGAACCCCGGTCGCAGGCGTCCTGGCCTTCACCGGCAGCGCGCCGTTCGGAGCAGCGGCTCTGCTGGCACTGCTCGCCATCGGACTCGGCGTCGGGCTCCGTCTCCGCAGCCGCCGGGGACGCCACTCCTGACATCCCAGGAGGCATCGGGCAGGATCGAGGGATGACCACAGCCCTCATCACCGGTGCCTCCACGGGAATCGGAGCCGCGTTCGCCCGCCGCCTGGCCGAAGACGGTCTCGACCTGGTCCTCGTGGCCCGCAGTGCCGACAAGCTCGAACTCCTCGCCAGTGAGGTCCGGGCATCCACCGGGGTCTCGGTCACGGTCCTCCCGAAGGACCTGGGCGCGCGGGATGCCCCGGCCGAGCTCGCAGCCGAGTGCGAGCGTCTCGGCCTCGACGTCGACTTCCTCCTCAACAACGCCGGCTTCGGCACGCACGGTCTCGTGGCCGACGCCGACCCGGCGCACCTCGCCGACGAGGTGCGCCTCAACTGCGCCACGCTGACCGAGCTGACGGCCCGCTTCCTCCCGGCCATGACCGCACGGGGCCGCGGCACGATCGTCAACGTCGCGAGCAACGCCGCCTTCCAGCCCTTGCCGCAGATGGCGGTCTACGGGGCGACGAAGGCCTTCGTCCTGTCGTTCACCGAGGCGCTCTGGCACGAGGCGAAGGGCACCGGCGTCCGGGTGCTGGCACTCTGCCCCGGCCCCACCGACACCCCGTTCTTCGAGATCGCGGGCGAGGACTTCGCGGGTGCCAACAAGCGCACCACCGACCAGCTCATCGCCACCGCCAAGCGCGCTCTCGCTCGCAACCAGCCGAGCGTCGTCGACGGCCTCGGCAACGCGGCGCTGGCCCGGCTCGGCACCCGTCTGCTGCCGAAGCGCCTCCTCCTGCTCGCTGCCGAGAAGGTCGTCACCCCGCGCTAGTCCTGCTGGCCTGCCCTGCCCTGCCCTGCCCTGCTTCGGCGTCCCGCTATTCTCTCGCCGCCTCTCCCGGCCCATCCGTCAACTCCAGAACACGCCGCTCACTTTCCGCGGATCCTGCAGTTCCTGGAGTGGCCCCACCCCGCCTCTCCTGTCCCATCCGCCGACTCCAGAACACGCCGCTCATCTTCCGCGGATCCCGCAGTTCCTGGAGTCGCCGCCTCCCCGCCTCTCCGGGCCCTATCCGCCGACTCCAGAACACGCCGCTCACTTTCCGCCGAGTCCGCAGTTTCTGGAGTCGCCGCCCGCGACCAGCCGCGCCACCCGACCTCGTCCGCCTACCGTGGCCGCCGCAGCCCCGTCCGCGCGGCGGCGCGCACCGCCGCCGTCACCGCGTCGAGCAGCGGCGACGCCAGGTTCCACCGCTGCCAGTGCAGCTCCACGTCCACCGGCGACCGCGGCGCGACGTCTACGAGGGCGCCCGAGGCGATCGCGTCCGTGCACTGCAACTCCGGCAGCATCCCCCAGCCGAAGCCCAGCGCGATCGCCCGCGCGAAGTCGTCCGACGTCGGGATGTGGTGGCGGGGCCCACCCGCCGACCCGGCCACGTGCCGCCTCAGGAACGCGTCCTGCAGGTCGTCCGTCCGATCGAACGCGACCACCGGAGCCGCCTGGAGCCACGACACCCCCGAGCCCGTGGGATGCACGCCCCGCCATCGAGCCGCGAAAGCCGGCGAGCACACCGCCCGGTACCGCATCGCTCCCAGCGGCGTCGTCAGACACCCCTGCACGGCCTCCCGCGTCGAGGTCACCGCAGCCAGCACCGTCCCGGAGCGCAGCAGCGACGTCGTGTTCTCCTGATCCTCCCGGTGCAGCTCGAACACGACGTCGTGGTCGGCGGCGACCGGCGCCAGAGCCGGCAGGAACCAGGTGGCGAGGCTGTCCGCGTTCACCGCCAGGGCCATCGGGACGGCGCCCGCCCCGTCGGCACCGCCGAGGGCCCGGGCCGTGTCCGCCTCCAGGAGCGCCACCTGCCTCGCATGCCGGAGCAGCACATCCCCCGCCTCGGTCAGGCCCACCGGCGTGGTCCGCACCACCAGCACCCGGCCCGCGGCGTGCTCCATCGCCTTCACGCGTTGCGACACCGCCGACCCGGTGACATGGAGTCGGGCGGCGGCCCGCTCGAAGGTGCCCTCCTCGACCAGCGCCAGGAGCGTGCCGAGCTGGTCCGCGCCGAAATTCTGCATAAGCCGAGCTTAGGCATCGTAAGAATCATTAGCTGTACTACGGGGGATGCCCGACCCTACCGTTGAGCCGTGACCACGACCCTCCTCCCCGCCCTCCTCGGCCTCGCGACCGGACTCTCGCTCATCGTGGCCATCGGCGCGCAGAACGCGTTCGTCCTCCGCATCGGCATCGAGGGGCGCAACCGGGTAGTGGCCGCCGTCGTCGTGATCTGCGCGGCATCCGACGCCGTCCTCATCGTCGCGGGCGTCCTCGGCATCGGCGCGATCGTGCAGGCCGCCCCCGTCGCGTTGATCGTGATCCGGGTGATCGGAGCAGCCTTCCTGATCGTCTACGGGCTCTTCGCGGCCCGCAGAGCCGTCAAGCCCGGGATCCTCGTCCCCGCCGATCCGGCAACCGCCACCGCCCTGCGCTCCGCCGTCGCCACCGCCGTCGCCCTGACCTGGCTCAACCCGCACGTGTACCTCGACACGGTCCTGTTCCTGGGGTCCGTCGCCAACCAGCACGGACCGACCGAGCGCTGGTGGTGGGCCGGAGGAGCGGTCCTCGCGAGCTGCCTCTGGTTCGCCGGCCTCGGCTTCGGAGCGCGTCTCCTCCGGCCGGTCTTCGCCCGACCCGCGGCCTGGCGGGTGCTCGACGCGGTCATCGCCGTGGTCATGATCGCCCTCGGCGTGCGTCTCGCGCTCGGTGCGTAGCGGCTCTGCGCGTAGCGGCTCTGCGTGGAGCGCCTCGGTGTGCGACGGCGCTTATACCGAAGATTCTGACGCAGGTCAACGACCCACTAGACAGGGCATGTCGGGAGACATATAGTTGACCTTTGCGCTACCCATGCAATCGGTCGTCATATTGCGGTCAACTGAAGCCCCCCGAGTATAGCGGCGGGGGAGGGTGTCTCGTCTGGAACCTCGGTTCCCCGGCACCCAGGGTGGCTCGTCTCCACACAACCACAACGTACTGTTCGACAGACGACACAGGGTCTTCTGACCCACGGAGGTAGTTTCCTTGGCTGCTGCGCCCAACGCACAAACCAACTCACCCAAGAACGGCCGCGCCGCCTCGCGGCTCTCGTTCGCGAAGATCACCGACACGCTGACGGTCCCCGACCTGCTGGCGCTTCAGACGGAGAGCTTCGACTGGCTGGTCGGCAACGACGTGTGGAAGGCACGTCTCGCCGAAGGACAGGCTCAGGGTCGTACCGACCTCGCCGTCCACTCCGGGCTCGAGGAGATCTTCGAGGAGATCTCCCCGATCGAAGACCTCGGCGAGACGATGCAGCTGTCGTTCACCGCGCCCGAGCTCGAAGACCCCAAGTACTCGATCGACGAGTGCAAGGAGCGCGGCAAGACCTACGCCGCTCCTCTCTACGTCAACGCCGAGTTCATGAACCACCTCACCGGTGAGATCAAGACCCAGACCGTCTTCATGGGCGACTTCCCGCTGATGACCGAGCGGGGCACGTTCATCATCAACGGCACCGAGCGCGTCGTCGTGTCGCAGCTCGTCCGTTCTCCCGGCGTCTACTTCGACCGCACCCCCGAGAAGACCTCCGACAAGGACGTCTATTCGGCTCGCGTGATCCCGAGCCGCGGTGCCTGGCTCGAGTTCGAGATCGACAAGCGCGACCAGGTCGGCGTCCGCATCGACCGCAAGCGCAAGCAGAGCGTCACCGTCTTCCTGAAGGCCCTCGGCCTCACCAGCGAAGAGATCCTCGAGCAGTTCAAGGGCTTCGCCTCGATCGAGGCCACCCTCGAGAAGGACGCCATCCTCACCAAGGAGGAGGCGCTGAAAGACATCTACCGCAAGCTCCGTCCGGGCGAGCAGGTCGCCGCCGAGGCCGCGCGTGCGCTCCTCGACAACTTCTACTTCAACCCGAAGCGCTACGACCTGGCGAAGGTGGGTCGTTACAAGATCAACCGCAAGCTGGGCATGGATGCTCCGCTGACCGACTCGGTCCTGACCGTCGAAGACATCGTCGCGACGATCAAGTACCTGGTGTCGCTGCACGCCGAGCAGAAGACCATCTCCGGTGTCCGCGACGGCGCCCCCGTCGAGCTCCGCCTCGACGTGGACGACATCGACCACTTCGGCAACCGTCGCATCCGCGCGGTCGGCGAGCTGATCCAGAACCAGGTCCGCACCGGTCTCTCGCGCATGGAGCGCGTCGTCCGCGAGCGCATGACCACGCAGGACATCGAGGCGATCACCCCGCAGACCCTGATCAACGTGCGCCCCGTCGTCGCCGCGATCAAGGAGTTCTTCGGCACCTCGCAGCTGTCGCAGTTCATGGACCAGAACAACCCGCTCTCGGGTCTGACCCACAAGCGTCGTCTGTCGGCCCTCGGGCCCGGCGGTCTGTCGCGTGAGCGCGCCGGCGTCGAGGTCCGCGACGTCCACCCGTCGCACTACGGCCGCATGTGCCCGATCGAGACCCCGGAAGGCCCGAACATCGGTCTGATCGGGTCGCTCGCGTCCTTCGCGCGCATCAACTCGTTCGGCTTCATCGAGACCCCGTACCGTCGCGTCGTCAAGGGCCACGTGTCCACCGACATCGACTACCTGACCGCCTCCGAAGAGGACGACTTCGTCGTCGCGCAGGCCAACGCCCCGCTGACTGACAAGTTCGACTTCGCCGACGACAAGGTCCTGGTCCGCAAGAAGGGCGGAGAGGTCGAGCTCGTCGGCAAGGACGAGGTCGACTACATGGACGTCTCGCCGCGCCAGATGGTGTCGGTCGCGACCTCGCTCATCCCGTTCCTCGAGCACGACGACGCGAACCGCGCCCTCATGGGTGCGAACATGCAGCGTCAGGCCGTCCCGCTGGTCCGCAGCGAGTCGCCTCTCGTCGGCACCGGCATGGAGGGCTACACCGCCATCGACGCGGGTGACGTCGTCACCGCCGAGAAGGCCGGCGTGGTCCTCGAGGTCTCCGCCGACGTCGTCACCGTGCAGCTCGACGAGGGCGGCACGCAGGAGTACTACCTCCGCAAGTTCGACCGCTCGAACCAGGGCGCCAGCTACAACCACCGTGTGATCGTCGACGCCGGACAGCGCGTCGAGGTCGGCGAGGTGCTGGCCGACGGTCCCGCGACCGAGAACGGCGAGCTCGCGCTCGGCAAGAACCTCCTCGTGGCGTTCATGCCGTGGGAGGGCTACAACTACGAAGACGCCATGATCCTGAGCCAGAACCTGGTGAAGGACGACACGCTCTCCTCGATCCACATCGAGGAGTACGAGGTCGACGCCCGCGACACGAAGCTCGGCAAGGAGGAGATCACCCGTGACCTCCCCAACGTCAGCCCCGACCTGCTGGCCGACCTCGACGAGCGCGGCATCATCCGCATCGGAGCCGAGGTCCGCCCCGGCGACATCCTCGTCGGCAAGGTCACGCCGAAGGGCGAGACCGAGCTCAGCGCCGAGGAGCGCCTGCTCCGCGCGATCTTCAACGAGAAGAGCCGCGAGGTCCGCGACACGTCCCTGAAGGTGCCTCACGGCGAGCAGGGCACGATCATCGGCGTCAAGGTGTTCGACTCGCAGGACGGCGACGACGAGCTCGGCTCGGGCGTCAACCAGCGCGTGGTCGTGTTCATCGCCCAGAAGCGCAAGATCACCGCAGGCGACAAGCTCGCCGGTCGTCACGGCAACAAGGGCGTCATCTCGACCATCCTCCCGGTCGAGGACATGCCGTTCCTCGCCGACGGAACCCCCGTCGACATCATCCTGAACCCGCTGGGCGTGCCCGGTCGAATGAACTTCGGCCAGGTGCTCGAGATCCACCTCGGGTGGATCGCCAAGCAGGGCTGGAACGTCGAGGGCATCCAGGAGTGGGCCGAGAACCTGCCGAAGGAGGCCTTCTCGGCCGCCCCCGGCACGAAGGTCGCCACCCCGGTGTTCGACGGTGCGTCGGAAGACGAGATCGCCGGCCTCCTCGACTCCACCCTCGTGACCCGCGACGGCGAGCGTCTCATCGGTTCGTCCGGTAAGGCCCAGCTGTTCGACGGCCGCTCGGGCGAGCCGTTCCCGGACCCGGTCTCGGTCGGTTACATGTACATCCTGAAGCTGCACCACCTGGTCGACGACAAGATCCACGCCCGTTCGACCGGTCCGTACTCGATGATCACGCAGCAGCCGCTGGGTGGTAAGGCGCAGTTCGGTGGCCAGCGCTTCGGTGAGATGGAGGTCTGGGCCCTCGAGGCCTATGGAGCCGCGTACGCGCTCCAGGAGCTCCTGACCATCAAGTCCGACGACATCCTCGGCCGCGTCAAGGTGTACGAGGCGATCGTCAAGGGTGAGAACATCCAGGAGCCCGGTATCCCCGAGAGCTTCAAGGTCCTCATCAAGGAGATGCAGTCGCTCTGCCTCAACGTCGAAGTCCTCTCCGCCGACGGTCAGACCGTCAGCCTGCGAGACAACGACGACGAGGTGTTCCGCGCCGCGGAAGAGCTCGGCATCAACATCTCCTCCCGCTTCGAGTCCTCGTCGGTCGACGAGATCTAAAGCACTCACCCTCCGACTACTTTCGTCACTTTCCACAAAGGGATAAACATTGATCGAAGCAACAACTTTCGATGAGCTGAAGATCGGCCTGGCGACCTCCGAGAACATCCGCGCCTGGTCGCACGGCGAGGTCAAGAAGCCCGAGACCATCAACTACCGCACGCTGAAGCCCGAGAAGGACGGCCTCTTCGGAGAGCAGATCTTCGGACCCAGCCGCGACTGGGAGTGCGCTTGCGGCAAGTACAAGCGAGTCCGCTTCAAAGGCATCGTCTGCGAGCGCTGCGGCGTCGAGGTCACCAAGTCCTCGGTCCGCCGTGAGCGCATGGGACACATCGAGCTCGCCGCGCCCGTCACGCACATCTGGTACTTCAAGGGTGTTCCGTCGCGCCTCGGCTACCTGCTCGACATGGCTCCGAAAGACCTTGAGAAGGTCATCTACTTCGCGGCCTACATGGTCATCTCGATCGACGAGGAGGGCCGTCACGCCGACATGCCCGGACTCGAGAACGAGCTCCGCCTCGAGATCAAGCAGCTCGAGTCGCAGCGCGACACTCGTATCGCCGACCGTCTGAAGAAGCTCGAAGACGACCTCGCCGCCCTCGAGGCGGAAGGCGCCAAGAGCGACCAGAAGCGTCGTGCGAAGGACGGCGCCGAGAAGGAGATGTCGCAGACCCGCAAGGCGTTCGACGAGGACATCAACCGCCTCGAGCGCGTCTGGGAGGACTTCCGTTCGCTCAAGGTCGGCGACCTCAAGCCGGAGGACGCCGTCTTCCACGAGCTCCAGGACCGCTTCGGCATCTACTTCGAGGCCCACATGGGTGCCGAGGCGATCCAGAAGCGTCTCCAGGCGTTCGACCTCGAGGCCGAGGCCGAGATCCTCCACGACCAGATCGCCAACGGCAAGGGTCAGAAGAAGATCCGCGCCATCAAGCGTCTCCGCGTCGTGAGCTCCTTCCTGTCGACCGGCAACTCGCCGGCCGCCATGGTGCTCGAGGTCGTCCCGGTCATCCCGCCGGAGCTCCGCCCGATGGTGCAGCTCGACGGTGGCCGCTTCGCGACCTCCGACCTCAACGACCTCTACCGTCGTGTGATCAACCGCAACAACCGTCTCCGTCGCCTGCTCGACCTCGGTGCTCCCGAGATCATCGTGAACAACGAGAAGCGCATGCTGCAGGAGGCCGTCGACGCCCTGTTCGACAACGGTCGTCGTGGTCGCCCCGTCACGGGTACCGGCAACCGCGCCCTGAAGTCCCTGAGCGACATGCTCAAGGGCAAGCAGGGTCGTTTCCGCCAGAACCTGCTCGGCAAGCGCGTCGACTACTCGGGTCGTTCCGTCATCATCGTCGGACCGACGCTGAAGCTGCACCAGTGCGGTCTGCCCAAGCAGATGGCTCTCGAGCTCTTCAAGCCGTTCGTGATCAAGCGTCTGATCGATCTGAGCCACGCTCAGAACATCAAGAGCGCCAAGCGCATGGTCGAGCGTTCGCGTCCGCAGGTCTGGGACGTCCTCGAAGAGATCATCCGTGAGCGCCCGGTTCTGCTGAACCGCGCACCCACCCTGCACCGTCTGGGCATCCAGGCGTTCGAGCCGCTTCTCGTCGAGGGCAAGGCCATCCAGCTGCACCCCCTCGTCTGCGCTGCGTTCAACGCCGACTTCGACGGTGACCAGATGGCCGTCCACCTGCCCCTGTCGGTCGAGGCCCAGGCCGAGGCGCGCATCCTGATGCTCGCCTCGAACAACATCCTCAAGCCGTCCGACGGACGCCCCGTCACCCTGCCCGCCCAGGACATGATCATCGGTCTGCACTACCTGACCACGGTCAACGAGGGCGCCACCGGTGAGGGTCGTGCGTTCTCGTCGGTCTCCGAGGCGATCCTCGCCAAAGACCAGGGCAGCCTCGACCTCAACGCCGTCGTGAAGATCCGCATCCCGGGTCTGACCTTCGCCGAGGGCAAGGCTCCCGCCGGTTACAACGAGGGCGAGACCACTCTGGTCGAGACCACGCTGGGCCGCGCGCTGTTCAACGAGGCGCTTCCGGACGACTACCCCTTCGTCGAAGAGGTGACCGACAAGGGTGTGCTCTCGCAGATCGTCAACGACCTGGCCGAGCGCTACCCCAAGGTCGCCGTCGCCGCCGCTCTCGACAACATCAAGGACGCCGGCTTCTACTGGGCCTCGCGTTCGGGCGTCACCGTCGCTCTCTCCGACATCCTCACGCCTCCGCGCAAGCCGGAGATCGTGGCGGGCTACGAGAAGCAGGCCGCGGCCGTCCAGGGCGAGTTCGACAAGGGTCTTATCTCCGACGCGGAGCGCCGCGCCGACCTGATCAAGATCTGGACCGAAGCCACCAACGAGGTCGCCGTCGCGATGCGGGAGAACTTCCCGAAGAGCAACACGATCAACCGCATGGTCACGTCCGGTGCTCGTGGTAACTGGCTGCAGGTCCGCAACATCGCGGGTATGCGTGGTCTGGTGAACAACCCGAAGGGTGACATCATCCCTCGTCCGATCATCTCCTCGTACCGCGAGGGTCTGTCGGTCGCCGAGTACTTCATCGCGACGCACGGTGCCCGTAAGGGTCTGGCCGACACGGCTCTCCGTACGGCCGACTCGGGGTACCTCACCCGTCGACTCGTCGACGTGTCGCAGGACGTCATCATCCGTGAAGACGACTGCGGTACCTCGCGCGGTCTCGAGCTGCCCATCGCCGCTCCCGACTCGACCGGCAAGCTGGTTCGCGATGCCACCGTCGAGAACACGGTCTACGCCCGCACGCTCTCCTCGGAGGCCGTCGACCCCAAGGGTGTCGTCGTCGCCGAGGCCGGTGCCGACGTGGGCGACGTGCTCATCGACCAGCTGGTCGCCGCGGGTGTCGAGAGCATCAAGGTGCGCTCGGTCCTCACCTGCGAGTCCGCTGTCGGTGTGTGCGCGAAGTGCTACGGCCGTTCGCTGGCGACCGGAAACCTCGTCGACATCGGAGAGGCCGTCGGCATCATCGCGGCCCAGTCGATCGGCGAGCCCGGCACGCAGCTGACCATGCGTACCTTCCACACCGGTGGTTCGGCCTCGGCCGACGACATCACGCAGGGCCTGCCTCGCGTCACCGAGCTGTTCGAGGCTCGTACCCCCAAGGGTGCGTCCCCGATCGCCGATGCCGCCGGCCGTGTCGTGATCGAGGACACCGATCGTGCCCGTCGCGTCATCCTCACGCCCGACAACGGCGACGAGCCGGTCATCTACCCGGTGCTCAAGCGTTCGACCCTCCTCATCGAGGACGGCCAGCACGTCGAGCTCGGGCAGCAGATCATCGCTGGTGCCGTCGACCCCAAGGAGGTCCTGCGAGTCAAGGGCGTCCGTGCGGTCCAGCAGCACCTCGTCGGTGGCGTGCAGGACGTGTATCGCTCGCAGGGCGTGCCGATCCACGACAAGCACATCGAGGTCATCGTCCGTCAGATGCTCCGCAAGGTCACCGTCGTCGACCACGCCGACACCGATCTGCTCCCCGGTGAGCTCGTCGACCGGATGCGCTACAACGAGATCAACCGCGCCGCCCTGACCGAGGGCAAGAAGACGGCTTCGGCTCGTCAGGAAGTCCTCGGAATCACCAAGGCGTCGCTCGCGACCGAGTCGTGGCTGTCGGCCGCTTCGTTCCAGGAGACCACGCGTGTTCTCACGCAGGCCGCCATGGAAGGCAAGAGCGACCCGCTGATGGGCCTCAAGGAGAACGTCATCATCGGAAAGCTGATCCCGGCCGGTACCGGTCTCAGCCGCTACCGTGACGTCGCCGTGGAGGCGACCGAAGAGGCGAAGGCCGAGCGTTACCCGAACCGTGTCTTCACCGACGACGCGTCGTTCAACGAGGCTGACCTCAGCTTCGTCGACTTCGATTCGTTCTCGAGCGACGACTTCACCCCGGGCACGTACAACTAAGCAGCAGCCCTGCACCCAGCACCACGAGAAGGCCCCGTCACTCCCCGGAGTGGCGGGGCTTTTCCCGTGTCAGCGCGCATCCATAAAAGAGATGTAACATTTCACGAGTCGACGGGCCGAACGGCCTCCCCCGAGTCGGCGACTCGAAAGTCACCATGTCGCGCACTCCTGCTCTGTCTCTCGGCGCGGCCGCCCTCGTGGCCGCCGCCGCCCTCGTCCCCTCCGCGGCCAATGCTGCCGCGCCTGGCGGCTCGAGTCCCCAGGCCTGGTCTGCCAGTGCTCCGGTCTTCGACCTGATCGACGGCCACCAGTTCCTCGGAGACTCACCTGCGTCACAAGACCGCACTCCCCGCGTCAGGGTCTCCACCTACGAGGCGAGTCACGTCGGCGCATCACTCGTCGTTCGGGACGCCGTCACTAAAGCCGAACTCTGCACCGGCGACTTGCCGGTTCGCCTGATCTCCGCCGCCTATTACGGGACGTACTGTTCGCTCTCCGCTCTTCCCATCGGCACCACAGACGTGGAGGCGTTCTACGTCTCGGCCGATGGCGACGAGGAGACCGACGTGTCCGATGTTCTCCACATCCAGGAGCTGCCCCAGCGCATCGAGCTCGACGTCGTCGGTTACGACGCCGATACCGACACCGTCCGCTTGCAGGGCACCGGCATGCCCGACGAGGCGATCGAGGTGGGGCAGGGCCTCGAGGGCGAGACTTTCTCCGGTATCCATAAGACCGTCGACGTGGCCGATGACGGCACCTGGCAGACGACCTTCGCGAGCCCGGCCGACGCGGCCTTCGACAGCCTCCTCGTGAAGGGGGCGACTCTCCAGGCCCACGCCGAATTCGCAAAGGGCGCTCCGACGACGCCCAAGGTCGTCGCCACGGACCACGGCGACCAGATCCTCGTCGAGGCGATCGCCACCCAAGGCGACCGCATCGTGATCCGAGACCGCTCGGGTCGAGACATCGCTTCAGCTCCGCGCACGGGTCCGTCGACGATCCTGTCGTTCCGTGCTCCCACGGCCGAGGCGGACTTCTTCGTGCACGCCGTCACCACGACCTTGGAGACAGGTGACATCCTCTCCCCGGCCGAGAAGATCACAGTCAAGCAGGGCGTCGGTCCCCGCCTCGAGACGGCCCCGGTCGTCGGCAACGTCACCCGCGCGGCGAGCCGAGTCACCGCTGCGGTCACGGCCACGCCGGGCGCTCTGGTGACCGCCAAGGACGACACCGGTGCCATCCTCGGTTCACGCATCGCCGGCGCCACGGGGGTCGTGCAGCTGAGTGTGACCGTGCCCGCCACCGTCCGGGCCGGATCGGAACTCTTCGTGGAGCAGTCGAAGAACGGCCAGACTTCCGACCGCGAAGCGTTCGAGATCCCCACGGTCTGACGCCCTCGCACCCCAACGAAAGAGTTCACATCATGTCGCGCACGCCCGCCCTGACCGTCGGAGCAGCAGCTCTCGTCGTAGCCGCCACGCTCGTCCCCCTCGCCCCGGCGATGGCCGCCACCCCCACCGCCGAGTGGTCGAACCTCCCTCCCGAGATCTATCTCGTCGACGGCCAGAACGCGATCGGCGGCGACATCGCCACCGATGACCGCACACCTCGCGTCTTCGTCGACTCGGAAGAAGCCGGCCACGCCGGGGCCGAGCTGATCGTCCGCGACGCGGCCTCGAAAGAGATCCTGTGCACCGGGGAGAAGCCCGTCACCGACAAGGAGCCGTTCTTCGGCGCCGGCTGCTCGGTCGACCGGCTCGAGGTCGGCACGACCCACGTCGAGGCGGTGTTCGTCTCGCGAGACGGTCTCCAGACGACGTTCTCCTCCAAACCCGTGAGCATCCACGTCGTGCCGCAACGTTTCGAACTCGACGTCGTCGGGTACGACCGTGACACGAACTCGGCCACGCTGCGCGGCACGGGCGTGCCCGGCACGACGATCGCCGTCGGTCAGGACTACCGCGACGCCGGTTTCGCCGGCGTGCACGAGACGGTCCCGGTCGAGGACGACGGCACGTTCACCGTGAGCCTGGAGGACGTCGCCGACATGGGCTTCAACTCCATCTACCTCTCCGGCCGCACCGAGTGGGGTGGCGGGTCGTACTTCTCCAAGAACGCCCCGCTGAAGCCCTCAGCGACTCACACGATCGAGGGCTCGCAAGTGATCGTCGACATCGCCTCCGACGAGGGCGACAGAGTCTCGGTCCGTGATTTGTCCGGCAAGGTCGTGGCGTCCGCGGCCCGGACGGGTTCCGTCACGCGGGTTTCGTTCCGAGCGCCGACGGTCGAGACCGAGCTCTTCGTGGGCGCGATCACCCTGGGGGCACAGGGGGCCGAGTACCGCTCCGCCGAGGACGTCTTCACGGTGAAAGCGGGCGTGGGAACAAAGCTGGAGGCCGCGCCCGAGGTGAGCGACGTGGTGCTGGCGGGGAGCCGCGTCGTCGCCACGGCTCAGGCCGAGCCGGGTGCGGTGGTGACGGTGAGGGACGACAAGGGTGCCGTGATCGGCACTCGGGTGGCTGGTGCATCCGGCGCTCTGCAACTGGCCCTTCCGGCTCCGGCCGGAACGAAGGCCGGTTCGCAGTTCTTCATCGAGCAGTCGAAGGGCGGCCAGGTCTCGGAGCACGACGACTTCGAGATCCCGACGGAAGACATTCCGGCGAGGTAGACCTCGCCACCTCCGTGCCCGACCGAGGCCCTGCCATCCGACCCGGGTGGCGGGGCCTCCGTGCGTCACGGCAGGATGGTTGCCATGTCGACGCTGCCGCCCCTCCACGACCGAGTGACCGCCCCCGCGGCCGTCGAGCTGCCCGAGAGCCGACAGGGCGTCACGTGGCGGCCGATCACGACCGACGACGCCGCAGCCGTCCATGCGCTTCGCCGCGTCACCGGCTTGATCGACCACCCGCACTACGTGGTCACGCTGGGCGAGATCGAGCACGAGCTCACGAGCGCCGAGATCGACCTCGAGCGCGACACGATCCTGGGCGAGGATGCGCGGGGTGACGTGGTCGCGTACGGCACGGCGACGCTCCAAGCCGGCCAGGCGACGCTCGTGAAGTCCCTGCTCGACGGGGCCGTGCATCCCGCGCTCCGGGGGCTCGGCATCGGCACGCAGATCGTCGAGTGGCAGGAGGCGCGGGGTCGCCAGCAGCTCGCCTCGTCCGACAAACGGCTGCCCGGCTGGCTGACCTCGTTCGCCGACGAGGGGGCGACACCGGCGATCGAGCTGTTCCAGCGCCACGGCTACGGCCTGGTGCGCTGGTGGCTGGAGCTGTCGCGCGACCTGTCGGAGCCGATCCCCAGCCTCCCCCTCGACCCGGCCCTCCGCCTCGAGGTCTACGGGCCGGAGTGGTCCGAGCGCACGCGGGAGGCGCGCAACGAGTCGTTCCGCGACCACTGGGGGTCGCAGCCGATGCCGCAGGCGACGTGGGATGCCCACGGCCGCCTCCCCATCGCCCGCCCCGACCTGTCCGTCGTGGCGGTCGACCCAGCCACCGAGCAGGTCGTCGGGTTCGTGCTGACCGACGTCAACGAGGAGGAGTGGGCGCAGCTCGGCCACTCGTTCGGCTACGTCGCCTACGTCGGGGTGCTGCGCGAGTACCGCGGCCGGAAGATCGCGCAGGCGCTGCTGTCGCACACGCTGCAGGCGTACCGCGAGCAGGGGTTCGAGCGGGCGGTGCTCGACGTCGACTCCGAGAGCCCGACAGGAGCGACCGGGCTCTACGCGGGTCTCGGGTTCGTTCCGGTGAACCGCTCGGTCTCCATCGTCAAGGAGTTCTGAAGCTCGAAGGTGACCATCATGTAGTATTTCAGCTTGTGCTGACGGGTCGAGCGACCTTCCCCGAGTCGGCCGTCCGAAGGCCGAAATGAAACCCCTTCCCCTGATCGTGGCCTGCGTTGGCCTCAGCCTGCTCGCTCCTCTTGCGCTCTCCGACGGACAGGCTCTCGCGAGTCCGGCCGGTGTCGCCGCAGCGGAGACGGCCGCCGGTCCGAACCTGAGCCTCTTCTCGTTCACCGGTCTCACGGGCGACTCGGCCCGTATTCGTGTTCGCGGCGCCGTCGGCGCCGAGCTGACCGTGACGTCGTCCCTGGGCGGTGATCCGGTCACCGGCACGATTCCCACGGGCAACATCCTCGAGGTCGACGTGCCCGTGGCCAAGGGCACCGCGCCGACACTCACCGGGGTCCTGACCCTGGGAGGAGAGGCGGGTGAGCCCGCGACGATCGTCGTCGACCGCACGCTCACCTCGCTCGCAGCGCCGACTTCCGTCTCGACGGCGCCGAGCGCCGACCGAGGGAAGGCCGTCGTGCTCGCCGAGGGCGCCCAGCCGGGTGCTCTTCTCATCGTCAAGAACGCCCGCGGCGAGGTGGTCGGCACGGGGCCCGGCGCCACGGGCACGAGCTCTCTCGTCGCGACGTGGGATCCCCGGGTGGATCCGGCCGACCGCCGGTTCACCATCCTGCAGAAGTACGACGGCCTCGAGTCTCCCTCCGTCCCGTTCCGCATCGGCGTGCCGGAACCCCTGCCGACGGAGCTCGAAGCGCCCACCATCAGTGAAGTCGGAGTGCTCGGCGATTGGGCGCAGGTCATCGTGACCAGTGACGTCACGTCGAAGGCGACGGCCATCGAGGCGGTCGACTTCTACGGCAGGGTCGTCGCCTCCAACGGCTTCACGAACGGCTACGGCAATCTGAACTTCACCGTCCCTCCGACCGAAGCCAGCTATCGTGTCCGCCTCGTCGCCGGAACGGGTGAGGATCGGGTCCTGTCACCCGAGGTCCCCGTCGTCACCAACGCCGGCCTCGGAACCCTCGTGCCGGCCGCGCCGACGCTGAACGCTGCCACGGAGACCTCCGGACGTCTCGTCGCCGACGTCACGGCCACTCCGGGGGCCAAGGTCATCGTCCGCGATGCCGATGACAAGGTCGTCGCTCTGCGGCTGGCCGGCGCGACCGGCCGGGTTCAGCTCGCGGTTCCGGTGACAGGCCGAGCCGCAGGCGAGTACTTCGTCACGCAGGCGACAGGCGTCATCGAGTCGGACCCCGTCGCGGTGCCGACGGCCTGAGGCCGCCGAGACCGATCGGGACGAGGGCTCCGCCGCACGGGTGTGTGGCGGGGCTCTCGCCGTCCGTGTACCCCCGGATCGTGCATCCCCCGCTCTCGCAGCGCGCATGCGCCCCCAAAGGGTGGCACTCCCATTGGGACGTGTACCCCGACGTGTACCGCGTTTGACTTGCGGAGCCGGAGAACACTGCCCCGGCGCCCGACGAGCGTCACTCGCCTCGCCTGGCCCTGTCCTAGGAGGTACGCATGGCGTCGATGACCGAGATCCTGATCTTGCACGGTCTCCTGCCGATCGAGCAGCTCGACCTGATGGCGAATCCGTCGGACGAAGAAGCCAGCGTGCGCGATCTCCTCGACCGCGGTGTCGTCTCCGAACTGCAGATCGCCAAGGCTCGCGCCACCGCCGCCAACATGGACTTCGTCGAACTGGTCGACTACCCGGTCGATCGCAACGCCGTCACGATGGTGTCGGCCGCCGTCTGTCGTCGCCACTCCGCTCTGCCCATCGCCATCAAGGACGGTCTCCTCTTCGTCGCCATCGGCGACGCCGGCAACGTGTTCGCCATGGACGACGTCCGCGCCGCCTCCCGGATGCCGATCGAGTGGGTGCTCGCCGAGAAGGGCGACCTCAAGATCGCCATCGACCGGTACCTCCGCGCCGACGACGAGCTCAACGACCTCACCAGCGCCCTCGAGGAGGAGAGCACCGGCAGCGACCAGTCCGCGAAGGACATCGGCTCGGCCGACGACGAGGTCCCCATCGTCCGCTTCGTCAACCTCCTCGTCAGCCAGGCCATCACCGATCACGCCTCCGACATCCACATCGAGCCGGCCGAGCACGAGGTACGGGTCCGCTACCGCATCGACGGCGTGCTGCACGAGATGCAGCCGGCTCCGAAGAGCATCCAGAACGGCGTGATCTCCCGCCTCAAGATCATGAGCGAGATCGACATCGCCGAGCGCCGCAAGCCGCAGGACGGCCGGATGTCGGTCCGCCACGGCAACCGGCAGATCGACCTGCGCGTCGCGACCCTCCCCACGGTGTGGGGAGAGAAGGTCGTCATGCGAATCCTCGACAACTCGAACACGGCCATGAGCCTGCGCGACCTCAACCTCCTCGAGCGCAACTTCGACGTCTACGCCGAGTCGTATTCGAAGCCCTACGGCATGATCCTCGTCACCGGCCCGACCGGTTCCGGCAAGTCGACCACGCTGTACACGACGCTCAACGCCGTGGCCCGCCCGGAGATCAACGTGATCACGGTCGAGGACCCGGTCGAGTACCGGATGGCCGGCATCAACCAGGTGCAGGTGAATCCGAAAGCGGGCCTCACCTTCGCGAGTGCGCTGCGGAGCATCCTCCGATCCGACCCCGACGTGGTCCTCCTCGGTGAGATCCGCGACCACGAGACGGCCCAGATCGCCATCGAGGCGTCGCTCACCGGCCACCTCGTGCTGTCGACCCTGCACACCAACGACGCCCCGAGCGCGATCGTGCGTCTCACCGAGATGGACATCGAGCCGTTCCTCGTCGGGAGCGCCCTCGACTGCGTGGTCGCCCAGCGTCTCGCCCGCCGCCTCTGCGACCGCTGCAAGCGCCCCGCCGACCTGCACCCGATGGCGCTCGCCGCGATGAAGTTCAAGGTCGACCCCGACCAGGCCCCGCCGACGATCTACGAGCCCGTCGGCTGCCAGTCCTGCTCGAACACCGGCTACCGCGGACGCCTCGCGCTGCACGAGGTCATGAGCGTCTCGGAGGACATCGAGCGTCTCGCCGTCAAGCGGGCCTCCAGTGCCGAGATCGGCCGCCTCGCCCAGGCCGAGGGCATGCTCACCCTCCGCGACGACGGCTGGGAGAAGGCCAAGTTGGGCCTCACCAGCCTCGAGGAGATCTTCCGTGTCGTCGCCTGATTCCTTCTCCCCTCTCCCGCTCCGCCTCCTCCTGAAAGGGACCACTCATGAGTGATCCGATCTACGACCTGCCCGGCGACCCGTCGGCCCGCCCGCGACCGGTGTACTCGCTGGACGACACCAGTGGGGGAGAGGCGGCCGGCGGCTGGACGCCCGCTCCCGCCTCGCACCGCTATTCCGAGCTCCCCACGTCGCCTCGTACTCCGGGCATCGACGAGATCCTCGCCTCGGCCGTCCCGCCGACCGGCTCCGGATTCGCCGCCCCGTTCGGCGACCCGGTCCGCCCGGCCGCATCCGCCGTCTTCGACCTTCAGACCCCGACAGCGTGGGATGCACAGCCCCCCGCTCCCTCGGCCTCGCCTCTCGCCGCAGCACCTGCCCCGTCCGGCCAGGCCCCTCTCGCGGCTCCGGCCCCCGCCGGCCACGCCCGTTCGGAGTTCGCGCTCTCCTCGCGCTTCCCCGCCGGAAGCGCCGCGTCGACCATCGAGCTCAGCGTCCACGCGGCGACCGAGGCCGAGCCGCACCTCATCGAGGCGCTCTGCCAGGTCGTGCTCCAGGGCGGCTCCGACCTCCACGTCACCGTGGACGCCGCCCCGACGATCCGCATCGACGGTCACCTGCAGCCGGTGCTCTCGCCCGAGCCGTGGGACCGCGAGCGCGTCTCGACGGCCCTCCGCAGCCTCCTCACCCGCGACCGCAACGCCGAGTTCGACGAGCACCTCGAGCTCGACTTCGCCTACTCCCTCTCGGCCGAGTCTCGTTTCCGCGTGAACTTCTACCAGCAGCGCGGTGTCCTCGGCGCCGTCTTCCGTCTCATCCCCACCGAGATCAAGACCCTCGAAGAGCTGGGGATGGACGGGGCGATCTCGAAGTTCGCCGGCCTTCCCCGCGGCCTGGTCCTCGTCACCGGGCCCACCGGTTCGGGGAAGTCGACGACCCTCGCCGCCCTCATCGACCTCGTCAACTCCACCCGGGCCGACCACATCGTCACGGTCGAGGACCCGATCGAGTTCATGCACCAGCACAAGAAGGCGCTGGTCAACCAGCGTGAGGTCGGTGCGGACACGCACAGCTTCGCGAACGCCCTCAAGCACGTGCTGCGGCAGGACCCCGACGTGATCCTCATCGGCGAGCTCCGCGACCTCGAGACGATCTCGGTCGCGCTGACCGCCGCCGAGACCGGCCACCTCGTCTTCGCGACGCTGCACACGCAGGACGCCGCCCAGACCATCGACCGCGTGATCGACGTCTTCCCGCCGCACCAGCAGGACCAGGTGCGCACGCAGCTCGCCTCGACCCTGCAGGGCGTCGTCTGCCAGACCCTCGTGCCCCGGGCCTCCGGCAAGGGGCGCGTCGTCGCCACCGAGATCATGATGATGACCCCCGCGGTCGGCAACCTGATCCGCGAGGGCAAGACGTACCAGATCGCCTCCTCCATGCAGGCGGGCCGCGATCTGGGCATGCACACCATGGACCAGAGCCTGGCCGACCTCGTCAACACCGGCACGATCACGTCGAAGGCCGCGATGGAGAAGGTCCACGACGAGGAGGGCTTCCACCGCCTCGTCACCCGCACCGACACCGGGGCGTCCAACGGCCTGGCCGCCAACGGCCTCGCGGCCGGCGGCATCGATTTCGGAGACGCGTTCTCGAGGAGTGAGTACTGATGGCCGCTGCACTGACCTTCGCCTACCGGGGTCGCGACTCCGCCGGCAAGCTCGTCAAAGGAAAGGTCGAGGCCTCCAGCGAGGGCGCCGTCGTCACCCGCCTCCGCACGATGGGGGTCTCGCCGATCGCCATCTCCGAGTCGTCGTCGACGGGTCTGCAGCGCGAGATCTCCATCCCCGGCTTCAACAAGGCGGTCAAGCTGAAGGACCTCGCGATCGCGAGCCGGCAGCTGGCGACCATGATCGGGTCCGGGCTCTCCCTGCTGCGCGCGCTGAGCATCCTCGCCGACCAGACCGAGAACCCCAAGCTCGCGAAGATCCTCAACGAGGTGCGCGAGGACGTCGAGACCGGCGTCAGCTTCTCCGACGCCGTAGGCAAGCACTCGCAGGACCTCCCGCCCATCATGATCAACATGGTGCGGGCCGGTGAGACCGGGGGCTTCTTGGAGGGCGCCCTCGACTCGCTGGCGACGAACTTCGAGAAGGAGGTCAAGCTGACCGGCACCATCAAGTCGGCCATGACCTACCCCGTCGTCGTGCTCGTGATGTCGCTCGTCGCGGTCGTCGTGATGCTCGTCTTCATCGTGCCGATCTTCCAGAAGATGTTCTCCAGCCTCGGCGGACAGTTGCCGTTGCCGACGATGCTGCTCGTCTACGCATCCCACGCGATGGTCTTCGTCGGGCCGGCGCTCTTCGTGGCGATCATCGTCTTCAGCGCCTGGTGGCGGACCAACAAGAACACCGTCAAGGTGCGCAGCTTCGTCGACCCGCTGAAGCTCAAGCTGCCGGTCTTCGGCCCGCTCATGACCAAGATCGCCATCGCCCGGTTCAGCCGCAACTTCTCCAACATGATCGGCGCCGGCGTTCCCATCCTCACCGCGCTCCGCATCGTGGGCGAGGTGTCGGGCAACTACGTGCTCGAGAGGGCGCTCGTCAAGGTCGCCGAGTCGGTGCGTCAGGGCGAGTCGATCGCCGCCCCCCTCTCCGAGGCCGCCGTGTTCCCCGCGATGGTCACGCAGATGATCTCCGTCGGCGAGGACTCCGGTTCGCTCGAGACCATGCTCGAGAAGATCGCCATGTTCTACGACGCCGAGGTGCAGGCCACGACCGAGGCCCTGACGTCGCTCATCGAGCCGCTGCTGATCGCGTTCCTCGGCGTGGTCGTCGGTGGCATGATCGTCGCCCTCTACCTGCCGATCTTCAAGATCACGTCGCTGATCCACTGACTCCTGACGCCCCGCGGGACGCCGACCGTCACCCACGCTCGTCGCCCCCTCCGCCCACACCCGAACGGACTTCCCATGCGCTCCCTCCTGCTCGCGCTCGACCGACGCCGAAAACACCTCGCCGACGGCGACTCCGGCTTCACCCTGATCGAGCTTCTCGTCGTCGTGATCATCATCGGCATCCTCGCGGCGATCGCCATTCCGGTGTACCTCGGGGTGCAGAACAACGCGAAGGACGCGGGGGTGCGGTCCGACCTCGGAAACCTCAAGACCGCGGCGATCAGCATTCAGGCCTCGACCAACGCGCCGCTGGCCACCACCAAGACGACGGCCGCCTCCGTGGCGGACCTGCCATCCGCCGTGACGCAGGCCGGCGCCACGTTCGGCGCCACGACGACCAGCTTGACGTACTACCCGACCGCCACCGGCTTCTGCATCCTCGGCATCTCCAAGGGGGGCAACAGCTTCGCGGCCACCGACTCCCTCGGTGTCGCCAAGGGGTCGTGCACGACGGCCGGCGCTTTCTCGACGACGGTCGTGACGGCTGCGCCGTAACCCGACCAGTCGTGCGACACGGCCCGTCTCCGATCGGGGGCGGGCCGTCTGCATCCCACCCCTGATCTGGGGTTCTCCCGGTTCGGGGGATCCCCGGACTGGGGCCACGAAAAGCACCGAAACCCCCCGGACAAGGGATTCTGTACCCCCGTGCCCGCCCCCTAACGTCAGTCGTGGCAGGCAGGGCTTGCCTCCCCCCCCCACCTCCTTCGCCATCCCTCCTGATCGGACACCCACATGTACTTCGCACTCATGGGCAAGCTCAACGCTCGCCGCAAGCAGATCACCACGCAGGACGCCGAGAAGGGCTTCACCCTGATCGAGCTCCTGGTCGTCGTCATCATCATCGGCATCCTGGCCGCGATCGCCATCCCGGTGTACCTGGGCGTGCAGAACAACGCCAAGAACTCGGCCGTCCAGTCGGACGTGACGAACTTCAAGACGGCCGTCGTCAGTCTCCAGACCAGCGGAGGGTCGCTTCCTACGAAGTTCGCCGCCGCCGCCACCTCGTTGCCGACGACGGTCGATTGGGCAGGCGCCGGCGCGACGATGGGAGCCAACACCAAATCGATAAACTACGGCCCGACGGGTTCGAACGGTGACTTCTGCATCATCGCCGTCAGCTCCACGAATGCGATCTTCTACGCGACATCGACTTCGGGCGTTTCCACGACCGCCTGCACCATCAGCTAGTCGACACTCGCTCCACTCAGCGGACCAGGCGCCTCGGCGCCTGGTCCGTTTTTCGTCCCCCGTCCGGGTGTCTCGATCATCGAGTGTCTTGACCCCCTAACTGGGGTTTCGCCCGGACTAACGGCGATCGGGGCTCCCCGTACTGGGGTCAGAGTTTCTCGGAAAACCCCCCGGACAAGGGATTCTGTACCCCACCCGCCCCGCCATAACGTCTATCTCGGCAGGCAGAGCTTGCCGCCGGAACACCTCCCCTCCTCATCCCAGAACGGACCGACTCATGTACTTCGCACTCATGGGCAAGCTCAACGCTCGCCGCAAGCAGATCACCACGCAGGACGCCGAGAAGGGCTTCACCCTGATCGAGCTCCTGGTCGTCGTCATCATCATCGGCATCCTGGCCGCGATCGCCATCCCGGTGTACCTGGGCGTGCAGAACAACGCCAAGGACTCGTCGGTGAAGTCGGACCTCGGCAACGCCAAGACCGCCATCGTCTCGCTGCAGACCAGCAACCCGACCGCCATCACCGGCTCCGTCACCGACGCGGGCTCCTTCACCGGAATCACCAGCGCGGGCTACACCCAGTCGGGCAACCTCAAGTACGCCATCACGTACACGCAGACGACGGCCAACAACGTCACGACCTTCTGCCTCGAGGCGACCAGCTCGACGGGCAACAAGTTCTACACGACCGACACCCTCGGCGTGACGGCTGTCCCGAGCACCAACCCCAGCGGTTGCACCGTTCCCTCCGCGACCGTCGGAACCACGAACTAACACGCTCTGCACGCCTCCGGGCCGGGATCCCCGTCCCGGCCCGGAGGTCTGAGCCACCTGCACCACCGCATCACCCCGCAAATCCATCCCACCGCAGCAGAAGGAGGTGCCTCCATGAACCGCATCCGACTCGTCCTCGGTCTCGACACGAGCACCTCCGGCCGCCGTCGCACCTCCGACCAGGGCCTGACTCTCGTCGAGGTCATGGTCGCGATGCTCGTCTTCACGATCATCTCCGTCGCCGTCGCCATGTCGCTCGGCAACTCCCTCGTCATCTCCAAGAACTCGCGGGCCCGCACCGTCGCGGTCAACCTCGCGTCCCAGGATCTCGACCTCCAGCGCGCCGTCGCCGACGTCTTCGCCGTCCAGACGAAGACCTGGGTCACTCCTGTGCAGGGCACCAACTACACGATCAACCGCCAGGTCAACTGGGTCTCGTCCAGCACGGCCACCAGCGCCTGCGGAACCGGCACCGGAACACTCCAGTTCAAGACGGTCCGCGACACTGTCACCTGGCCGGGTAACGCGACCGGCGTGGCGACCTCGACCGTCCTCGCCCCCAACGGTCGGATCAACGACCCGACGCTCGGCACCATCGTCGTCGCGGTCACCGGCGCATCGGGTGCGGGTGTCTCGGGAGTGACCGCCACGATCACGCCCACCTCGGGCGGCGCCGCCGTCACGACCCCGGCCCTCACCGACGCGAACGGCTGCACGTACGCCCTCAAGGTGACCCCCGGGACCTACACCATCGCGATCAGCCGCGCCGGCAGCCTGGACATCAAGCAGAACGCGACCGTCTCGACATCGCGCGCCGTGACGGCGGGTACCGCCACGTCGGTCAGTTTCACCTACGACGCCGCTGCCCCCTTCACGCTGAAGTACGCCTCGAACTACACGTCGGGCCCGACGGCTCAGTTGCCCAACAACCTCGACGTCACCGTGACGAGCACGACCGCCGGCCAGTACTCGTTCAAGCCCGGCACGACCAACCCGGTCTCCCTCTTCCCGTTCACATCGCCATACGTGATCGAGACGGGTGCGTACGTCCCCGCCGGCACCACGACCAGCACGGGCGCCGACGCGTCCTGTCTCAACGTGGACCCCGGTCAGTGGACGACCGCCAACGCGGCGAAAGCCGTGGGGACGAGTTTCACGGCCGGAAGCACGCCGGGGACGGCCAAGACCGTCAACGTCCCGATGGGCGTCGTCAACCTCTCGGCGCTCACCGGGACACTCGGAATCACCGCCACGAGCGTGAACACCAAACCCGCTGGCGACCCGGGATGCGCGGCCACGACCACGTACACGTTCAACGCCGTCTCCGGCAGCCCCACCCTCGCACTGCCCTTCGGCACCTGGCGCCTGGCGGCAGTGGCCAGCATCTTGACGCTCAATGCGACCTCCATCCCCACCGGCGGCACCATCAACTCCGACGGCACCGTGACCCTCGACCCCCGCGGGGTGACGCAGTGATGCGCGCCCTTCGGTCCCGGATTGACCGGATCACCCTCTCGGGTCCCCGCGATCGGGGCGTCAGCCTCGTCGAACTCCTCATCGCCATGACGATCTTCGGCTTCCTCCTCGCCATGACGGTCGGATTCTTCGTGAGTGCCAGCCGGGCGTCGTCGACCAACCGGACGGTCGACAGCACGAACCGCATCGCGACCAACGGGATGGACGAACTGACGCGCGTGATCCGCTCGGCCACGACGAACCCCGTGAAGGGCCAGCTGGTCAACGACCCGGAGTTCATCGCCTCGGGGACGGCCAGCACGGCCGGCGCCAACGGCATGACCCTCTATTCGGCGATCAACCTCAGCTCCACCGCGGCTCAGTTCGTCAAGGTGCAGTTCTCCTTCGTCGGCACCAACCTCGTCGAGAGCACCTGGCAGCCCATCGTCTCCTCCGACGGCTACTTCACCTACGCCACGGCCGCGACCTCCACACGGATTCTGGCCTCTCCCGTCGTGCTGCCCGCCGCGGGCGGCCCCCAGCTCTTCACCTATCTGGACGGGACGGGGGCGACCATCGCCCTGACCTCCGGCAGTGTTCCCGCAGCGAACATCGGCACGATCGCGGCGGTCCAGATCTCCCTGCAGATCGGCGCGTCAAGCGGCACCAGCCAGTCGACGCTCCTGACCAACTCCGTCGGCCTCCCCAACATCAACGTCGCGAGGAATCCGTCATGATGAAGCTCCTGCACGCCCGCTTCGCGCGCCGGCTCGCTCGCGTCGTCGGGGCGCGCGACGACGACCGCGGCGTTGCCCTGGCCACCGTCATCATCTTCGGGGCGGTCCTCCTCCTGATGAGCGCCACCGTCGTCAGCGTGTCCGCCTCCGGCAGCACCAAGACGTCGTCCGACGCCAACTGGGTAGCCGCCGGTCAGGCCGCCTACGCGGGGGTCGAGGACTACCAGTCCAAGCTCGCCAATGACAACGCCTACAGCCAGTACGGCTCCACCGGACCGGCGTTCAGCGCGGGCAGCAGCTTCATCTCGTCGAACAACAACCCGGCCTTCGGATACGGCTCGAAGGGTGCGACCAACACCTGGGCGCAGGTCGACCCCACGATCACCGGCGGCGCCACGTACCGCTACGCCGTCAACAACTCGCAGTACTCGTCGCACGGCATCCTGCAGCTCCAGTCGACCGGTCGTGCGGGAAACACCACCCGCACCGTGGTGGCCAACCTCAAGCAGTCCGGCTTCCTCGACTACCTCTATTTCACCGACTACGAGATCGCCGACCCCGCACTGACCACAGGCTGCGCCCCGTCCAACGGAACCGCCGTCCCCTATGAATGGCAGGGCGGCCGCAGCTCGAACTGCACCACCATCAACTTCGCTCCGGTCGACACGATCAAGGGGCCGGCCTTCAGCAACGACACAATGCAGATCTGCGGTGCGACCTTCAACGGCGTCGTGTCGACGGCCAGCACGCACTCGGGTCAGTACATCCTGCCGTCCGGATGCTCTGCGCCGAATTTCACGGCCCAGCCGAGCAGTTCGCTCAAGAATCCCGTCAAGGTGCCCGTCATCCAGATGCCGACCACCATCGGCAAGCTGGTCCAGGAGACGCGGACCGACCTCACCGGGTCGACCGTGCCTCGCCCGGGTTGCCTCTACACCGGTCCGACGACGTTCACCTTCAACGGCGACGGCACCATGACCGTGTACTCGCCCTGGACCCAGTTCACCAACTACACCGGCGACCCGGCCACGACGGGCGACAACTCGCAGGCCGCCATGTGCGGGACCGCAGGCTCGTCCGCGAACGGCAACACGCTCGGGAGTCCGGCGAAGGGAAACAAGCCCGCGGGTCAGACGATCCCCACCATCCCCAACAACCTGGTCTACGTCCAGAACGTCCCGTCGTCCGGCCCCAACTCGGTCTCGGCCGGCACGGCCTCGAGTTTCCTCTCCGCGGGGATCCCGAAGAACTACTCCTGCAAGGGCGCCGACGGTACGACCGCCGGCAACGGGGTCGGTTTCCCCGGCGTCGGCGAGACCGCGCCCTCGACGTCGTCGTACAGCTGCACTAACGGCGACGCCTTCGTGACCGATAGCTACGACAGCAACGGTATCGACAGCGGAGGCTTCGGAGGCAACATGACCATCGCGGCCAACAACTACCTCTACGTCACGGGCGACGTCACCTACGACACGCCCACGACCGACCTCCTCGGCCTGATCGGCGAGAACAACGTCGTGGTCTACAACCCCGTCGGGCCTCGGGCGTCCACCTACACCTGCTACAACCCTCCGTCCAACACCTGCACGACGACCCGGACGGCTCTCCTCGACGAGACCAAGTCGAACCGCACCATCGATGCCGCCGTGATGTCGGTGCTGCACTCCTTCACGGTCCAGAACTACAGCGCCGACTCCGGCTACCCGAAGGGCACGCTCAACGTCGTCGGCTCGATCGTCCAGAAGTACCGCGGAACCGTCGCGACTTCGTCGGGCAGCAACTACACCATCGTCTCCGGCTACACGAAGAACTACTCCTACGACCAGCGCCTCGCGTTCGAGGCCCCGCCGAAGTTCCTCTCCCCGGTGTCGACCACCTACGGCATCACCTCCATGACCGAATCCAAGACGGCGATGAGCGCGACAGGAGATCCCCTCCCATGATCGAGACGTCCCTCCTGTTCGCCACGGTCCTGGCGGCCGGCTTCGGCCTGCTGATCGGCTCGTTCCTCAACGTGGTCGTCTACCGCGTGCCGAACGGCATGTCGGTCGCGACGCCGCCGAGCGCCTGTCCCACCTGCCACTCCGAGATCCGCTCCTACGACAACGTCCCGGTGCTCAGCTGGCTCGTGCTCCGGGGCAAGTGCCGCGACTGCCGCACGCCCATCTCGGCCCGCTACCCTATCGTCGAGCTGCTCACAGGAGTATTCTTCCTCGTGGTCGCCCTGCAGTTCTGGCCGCGTCTCACGGTGCCGATCGAGGCGACCCGACTGGTGTCGGACGCGATCGGACTCGTCGCCTTCCTGTACCTGGCCGCGGTCTCGGTCGCCCTCGCGATCATCGACGCCGAGCACCAGCGCCTCCCCGACCGGATCGTCCTGCCCTCCTACGCCGTCGGCTTCGCTCTGCTCACCACCTCGTCGCTGCTCGTCGGCGACTGGACGAGCGTCGTGCACTCCCTCATCGGCGGAGCCGCGCTCTTCGTCTTCTACTTCGCGGTGGCCTTCGTCCACCCCGCGGGCATGGCCTTCGGCGACATCAAGCTCGCCGGCGTCCTGGGTCTCTACCTCGGATCCCTCGGCTGGGGCCCGCTCCTCGTCGGGGCGTTCGCCGCCTTCCTCGTCGGCGGCCTCTACTCCGTCGCCCTCCTGGCAACGAAGCGCATCGGCCGCAAGGGCGGAATCCCCTTCGGTCCGTGGATGCTCGCCGGCGCCTGGATCGGAATCTTCTTCGGCCCGTCCCTCTGGACCGGCTACCTCACCCTCTTCGGCCTGGCCTGAGCCCGGCACCCGACAGCACTGAAAGCGAGAACGAAATGACGAAGAACATCGTGGGCGTCGACATCGGCTCGACCTCCCTGCGCGCGGTCGAGGTGTCCGGAGCAGCGACCAGCCGCCCCACCATCGTGCGCTTCACCGAGATCCCCCTGCCGGCCGGTGCCGTCAGCCGCGGCGAGGTGCTCGAGCCGCAGACCGTCGCCACCGCCCTCAAGACCCTCTGGGCCGAAGGCGGCTTCAAGAGCAAGCAGGTCGTCCTCGGCATGGGCAACCAGCGCGTCCTCGCCCGTGACCTCACCGTCGCGAAGGCCTCCAAGGCGCGCATCAAGGAGTCGCTGCCCTTCCAGGTCCAGGACATGCTCCCCGTTCCCGTCGCCGACGCGCTGCTCGACTTCTATCCGGTCTCCGAGGGCATCGGCGAGCACGGTCCCGTCATCCACGGCCTGCTGATCGCCGCAGTGAAGGATGCGGTGCTCGGCAACGTGCGCGCCTCGAAACTCGCGGGCCTCACCACCGTCGGCGTCGACCTCATCCCCTTCGCCGTCTCCCGCCTGCTCGTCAAGCGCGACCGCGAGCAGGGCACGATCGCCCTCGTCGACATCGGTGCCTCGACCACCTCGGTCGTCCTGCTGGCCGGGGGAGTGCCGCAGTTCGTCCGCATCATCCCGACCGGCGGCGACGACGTCACCCAAGCGCTCGCCGCACGCCTCGAGATCCCGCTCGAGCTCGCCGAAGGCGCCAAGCGCTCCCTCGGCCTCAGCTCCGCCCCCACCAGCCCCGAAGACCAGAGCGCCTCGCGCGTCATCTTCGAGACCGTGAACGAACTCCTCGGCAGCCTCCGCAACACGGTCAGCTACTACGTCAACACCCGCCCCACCGAGACGGTCGACAAGATCATCCTCACCGGTGGCGGCGCGCACCTGCCCGGCCTCCCGGAGGCCCTCGCTGAAGTCACCGGGCTCCCCGTCGTCGCGGCCGACCCCCTCAAGGGTCTGGCCCTCGCGCGCACCGCGCCCGAGCCCCTCCTCCGTCAGAACGCGTCCTCCCTCACGGTGGCGCTCGGACTCGCCCTCGGAAGTGCCGCATGAAGTTCTATCTGACCAAGGCCGCGCAGCGCGCCGCCGAGAGCGGCCAGCCGGTCGAGAAGAAGGAGCGAGTCGCCAAGGCGCCCAAGGCCGCGGCGATGCCCTCGATCGCGCGGGAGGCCAAGCCGAGCAGACCCGCCAAGCCGGCGAAGCTCGACAAGCCGGTCAAGGCCGACACCGCCCCCCGCCCCGGCACCCCGGTGCTCTTCGACCGTCCGCAGGCACCGCAGGCCGCCGCCGTCGCAGCAGCACCTCGCGTGGAGAAAGCGCCAAAGGCCCCGCGAGCGGAGAAGGCCCCCCGCGCAGCAAAGGTCGCGAAATCGGCCTCGGCTCCTGCCGAGGAGAAGTTCGGCACCGTCAAGGTCGCCCGCGTCGCCCGCGAGCCCAAGGCCGACCGTGCCCCCAAGGTCAAGGCCCCGCCGAAGCCCCACTCCAAGGTCCTGGCCATCGGCGGAGAGGCCCGGGTCGACCTCCTTCCCGCCGAGGTCCGCGCCGAGCGTCATGCCGGGGTCAAGGTCCGTCGCGCCTGGCTCGGTGTCGTCGCGGTCGTCGTCCTGGCCGGCATCGCGACCGGTGCCGCCACGCTCTACTCGCAGAAGGCGACCGACGCGCTCACCGCCGTCCAGGGGCAGACCTCGACGCTCTCCACCGAGGCCGCAAAGTACACGCCCGTCAAGACGTTGCAGAGCAAGGTCGACCTGGCCACGGCGGCTCGCACCGTCGGCGGCTCGACCGACATCGACTGGCCGACCTACCTGGCCAAGGTCGAGGCCACCCTCCCCGCGGGGATGGCCCTGAGCGCCGTCACCATCGACTCCGCCTCGCCGATCGCCTCGTACGCCCAGGCGACCGGGCCGCTGCAGGGTCAGCGCGTCGCCACTCTCCAGTTCACCGCCACGAGCTCGACGCTCCCCTCGGTCCCGACCTGGCTCACCAACCTGTCGACGCTGCCCGGCTTCGCCGACGCCGCGCCCGGCACGGTCACCCTCTCGGGAACCACGTACACCTCGTCCGTGACCCTCCACATCAACAAGAAGGCGTTCTCCCACGCCTACGCGAAGAAAGCCAAGTGACCATGGACCGCAACAGATTGATGATGTTCGGGGCCGGTCTCGCGACGGTCGTCGTCGTGGTCGTCGGCTTTCTCCTCGGCGTCCAGCCGCAGCTCCAGACGGCCTCACAGGCCAAGGACGCGGCCGTCACCGTGAGCACGCAGAACGCCACCCTGGCCGGCGAGATCGTCACGCTCAAGAGCCGTTACGCCGCCATGGACTCGCTGAACACGCAGCTCGGGCTCCTCACGGCGTCGGTACCGGCGGACGTCGACGCGGGCTCGTTCATCACCGAGATCAACGGCATCGCCCAGTCCACCGCCGCATCCGTCACCACCATCACGACGGGAACCCCCCTCGCCTACCTGGCGCCCGTGGTGACGTCGACGGCCCCGGCGGCGACCAGCACGGCGACGAGCTCGGCCAGCCCGTCCGCCTCGGCGACCGCGGCTCCGGCTCCCGCTGCTTCGGCCGCGACCCCGGTCGCCCCCGTCGTCACGACGGACCCGACGATCACCGCCGCCAACTTCTCCACCATCCCGGTCTCGATCACGATCTCGGCGACCAACGAGCAGGCGCTCACCTTCCTCAAGGAGCTCCGCACCGGCCAGCGCCTCTACCTGGTCACCGGTATCACCAGCACCGCCGGCAGCGCCTCCTCGTCAGGGGGAGCGGCGGCCAGCAGCACCCCGACGACGGATGCCTCCACCGACGCCAGTGCCACCGCCACCGCAGCGACCGACACCCGTCCGGTCTGGACCATCACCGGCCTCATCTACGCCCTCTCCGGCAACGCCTCCACCACCACGACGACGCCCACCGCCACCAGCGGCGCGTCGACCGGCACCACGACCACCTCCACCGACACCGCCGCCGGCAAATAAGAGGTACCGAGCCGCTGCGGGCCGGTCGGCGGTCCCGATCGACCGACCCGTAGCGCCGACTCCCGCCCTCGGGCGGGACGGACCCGCCGGGATGGCGGGAACGGGGAACCCGTCGGGGGATGCACACCGCATCCCTCGGCGGGCCTCTTCCGTCTCCGGCGCGGAGCCCGCATCCCCGACGCGTACCGTTGACCCCATGTCCCGCGGCCTGTACGTCATCATGGCCACGATCACGCACCTCGGCCTCGTCGTCCTGACGGCCGGCCTCGTCTTCTACATCACCGATCACGACGTCATCGTCGAGCCGGACGCCGGCACCCTCCTCGGCCCCGGCATGGTGCTCGGCTCGATGGCGGCGGTGTTCTTCACGCTGGCGCGAGCGTTCGGAGTCGCCGCCCGAGATCGACGGGCCCCGCGCATCCCCGGCCCCGCCTTCGCCGCCGCAGTGTTCACGTACCTCGCGATGCTCGTGATCGGCAGCCTCGGCTACGCGCTGATCCGCGACGAGCCCGTGTGGCTCGTGCTCTTCGCCGCCCGCTACGCCCTGTCCGTCTTCGTCGTGACGACGGCCGTCTGGGCCGGCGTGGTCGTGGCCGCGTTCCTCGTCCTGGCCCGCGTCGAGTCCGCCCGGCAGCACCGTCCGCCGCGACACGACGACCTCTGAACCCCGAAGGGTCGAGAGCGTGGGATGCACCCCTCGACGTTCGCTCGGAGCGCACCGGCCTCGTTTGACCAACCCCTGACCGCAGGCTACTCTTGCTCGGGTGTGCGCTTTATCGCGCGCCCGGATTCCAGTGCATCACAGCTGGAGCGAAACCGTCTCTTCGGTGAAGCGAACTTCTCGCTGATCGATCAGGCCCGCGGTGGTGGCCCCCTGCTTCACAGCAGTCGGCCTTCCGCGGGGGAGACGCACGATGCCAACCACTCGACAAGTCGAAATGGTGCCGTCGTGCCCGGAGATGAGGAAGCCGTCCGAACGGGCCGGCCAGAGCCGCACGAGTGCTGCGAACGCAGCGAGTCGTGCACCGAGAAGTACGTAACCAGGAGAACCAGTGCCAACTATTCAGCAGCTGGTCCGAAAGGGCCGCACGCCGAAGGTCGTCAAGACCAAGGCTCCCGCCCTCAAGGCCAACCCTCAGCAGCGTGGCGTGTGCACCCGTGTGTACACCACCACCCCCAAGAAGCCGAACTCGGCCCTTCGCAAAGTCGCTCGCGTCAAGCTGAGCAACGGCACCGAGGTCACCGCGTACATCCCCGGTGAAGGCCACAACCTCCAGGAGCACTCGATGGTGCTCGTCCGCGGCGGTCGTGTGAAGGACCTCCCCGGCGTTCGGTACAAGATCGTTCGCGGCGCCCTCGACACCCAGGCCGTCAAGAACCGCAAGCAGGCTCGCAGCCGCTACGGCGCGAAGATGGAGAAGAAGTAATGCCTCGTAAAGGTCCCGCTCCCAAGCGCCCTGTCGTCGCAGACCCCGTCTACGGCGCACCGATCGTCAGCCAGCTCGTCAACAAGATCCTCCTCGACGGCAAGAAGGGTCTCGCCGAGCGCATCGTCTACGGCGCCCTCGCCGGCGTCAGCGCGAAGAACGGCCAGGACGCCGTCGCCACGCTGAAGAAGGCTCTCGACAACGTCCGTCCGACCCTCGAGGTCCGTTCGCGTCGCGTCGGCGGTTCCACCTACCAGGTGCCCGTCGAGGTCAAGCCCCACCGTGCGAACACCCTGGCTCTCCGCTGGCTCACCAGCTACGCCAAGGCCCGTCGCGAGAAGACGATGACCGAGCGTCTCATGAACGAGATCCTCGACGCGTCGAACGGTCTCGGTGCCGCTGTGAAGCGTCGTGAAGACACTCACAAGATGGCCGAGTCGAACAAGGCCTTCGCGCACTACCGCTGGTAACACCTGCTCGAGGCCGGCACCACCGTGCCGGCCTCGGCACCACTCTCTCTACCTACCCCTTCGGAGGAACCCGTGGCACAGGACGTGCTCACCGACCTGAACAAGGTCCGCAACATCGGCATCATGGCTCACATCGATGCCGGCAAGACGACGACCACCGAGCGCATCCTGTACTACACGGGAATCACCCACAAGATCGGCGAGGTGCACGACGGCGCCGCGACGATGGACTGGATGGCGCAGGAGCAGGAGCGTGGCATCACGATCACGTCCGCTGCCACGACGTGCTTCTGGAACAAGAACCAGATCAACATCATCGACACGCCCGGTCACGTCGACTTCACGGTCGAGGTGGAGCGTTCGCTCCGCGTCCTCGACGGTGCCGTCGCCGTCTTCGACGGAAAAGAGGGCGTCGAGCCCCAGTCCGAGACCGTCTGGCGTCAGGCCGACAAGTACGACGTCCCGCGCATCTGCTTCGTCAACAAGATGGACAAGCTCGGCGCCGACTTCTACTACACGGTCGACACGATCATCAAGCGCCTCGGCGCGAAGCCCCTCGTCATGCAGCTCCCGATCGGCTCCGAGTCGAACTTCGAGGGTGTCGTCGACCTGGTCGAGATGCGCGCGCTCACGTGGCGCGGCGACTCGAAGGGTGACGTCGAGCTCGGTGCCAAGTACGAGATCGAGCCCATCCCCGAAGAGCTCCAGGCCCAGGCCGAGGAGTACCGCGCGAAGCTGCTCGAGACCGTCGCCGAGTCCGACGACGCCCTCCTCGAGAAGTACTTCTCCGGTGAAGAGCTGACCGTCGCCGAGATCAAGGGCGCGGTCCGCAAGATGACCGTCAACTCCGAGCTCTACCCGGTGTTCTGCGGTTCCGCGTTCAAGAACCGCGGCGTCCAGCCGATGCTCGACGCGGTCATCGACTACCTGCCCTCGCCGCTCGACGTGCCTCCCATGGAGGGCCACGACGTCCGCGACGCCGAGAAGATCATCATCCGCAAGCCTGCTTCCGACGAGCCGTTCTCGGCTCTCGCCTTCAAGGTCGCGGTGCACCCCTTCTTCGGTCGTCTCACCTACGTCCGCGTCTACTCGGGTTCCATCGAGTCCGGCGCCCAGGTCATCAACTCGACCAAGGACAAGAAGGAGCGCATCGGCAAGATCTTCCAGATGCACTCCAACAAGGAGAACCCGGTCGACGGCGTCACCGCCGGTCACATCTACGCGGTCATCGGTCTGAAGTTCACGACCACGGGTGACACGCTGTGCGACCCGACGGACCAGATCGTCCTCGAGTCGATGACCTTCCCGGAGCCCGTCATCGAGGTCGCGATCGAGCCGAAGACGAAGCAGGACCAGGAGAAGCTCTCCCTCGCCATCCAGAAGCTCGCCGAAGAAGACCCGACGTTCCGCGTCGAGCTCAACGTCGAGACGGGCCAGACGGTCATCAAGGGCATGGGTGAGCTCCACCTCGACATCCTCGTCGACCGCATGAAGCGCGAATTCAACGTCGAGGCCAACGTGGGCAAGCCCCAGGTGGCCTACCGCGAGACGCTCAAGAAGGGCATCGAGCGTTACGACTACACCCACAAGAAGCAGACGGGTGGTTCGGGCCAGTTCGCGAAGGTCCAGATCGCTCTCGAGCCCTTCGAGGTGACCGCCGAGTCGACGTACGAATTCGTCAACAAGGTCACGGGTGGGCGCATCCCCCGCGAGTACATCCCGTCGGTCGACGCCGGAATCCAGGACGCCATGCAGGTCGGTGTCCTCGCCGGTTACCCGACCGTGGGTGTCCGCGCCCTTCTTCTCGACGGAGCGGCGCACGACGTCGACTCGTCCGAGATGGCGTTCAAGATCGCCGGATCGATCGCGTACAAGGAGGCTGCTCGCAAGGCCAGCCCCGTGCTGCTCGAGCCGATCATGGCCGTCGAGGTTCGCACGCCCGAGGAGTACATGGGCGACGTCATCGGCGACCTCAACTCTCGCCGTGGCATGATCGCGTCGATGGACGACGCCAGCGGTGTCAAGGTCGTCAAGGCCAGCGTCCCGCTGTCGGAGATGTTCGGGTACGTCGGTGACCTGCGGTCGAAGACCTCGGGTCGTGCCGTCTACTCGATGACGTTCGAGTCGTACGCGGAGGTCCCGAAGGCAGTCGCCGAGGAGATCGTCGCGAAGAACAAGGGCGAATAGTCCCGAACTGCGCGACCGAGCCTCGGTCGCGTAGCATATGAACACACCAATGCGCAGGGCCCTGGTCGGCCGGAGGAATCCGGCCGGCCGGGAGAACTGCACTCGAGTCCTGAGGAGGACCCACAGTGGCGAAGGCCAAGTTCGAGCGGACTAAGCCGCACGTAAACATCGGAACCATCGGTCACGTCGACCACGGCAAGACGACGCTCACCGCGGCGATCACCAAGGTTCTGCACGACAAGTACCCGACCCTCAACGAGGCGTCCGCGTTCGACCAGATCGACAACGCGCCCGAAGAGAAGGCTCGTGGTATCACGATCAACATCTCGCACGTCGAGTACCAGACGGAGAAGCGTCACTACGCTCACGTCGACGCTCCGGGCCACGCCGACTACATCAAGAACATGATCACCGGTGCCGCTCAGATGGACGGCGCGATCCTGGTCGTGGCCGCCACCGACGGCCCCATGCCCCAGACGCGTGAGCACGTCCTCCTGGCTCGCCAGGTGGGCGTTCCTTACATCGTCGTCGCGCTGAACAAGGCCGACATGGTCGACGACGAGGAGATCCTCGAGCTCGTCGAGAT
Source organism: Frondihabitans cladoniiphilus (assembly GCF_039544345.1). Taxonomy (NCBI): domain Bacteria; kingdom Bacillati; phylum Actinomycetota; class Actinomycetes; order Micrococcales; family Microbacteriaceae; genus Frondihabitans; species Frondihabitans cladoniiphilus. The sequence continues at coordinate 175,041 of NZ_BAABLM010000003.1, read as the reverse complement.
CGAGGTTCGCGAGCTGCTCTCCAGCCAGGAGTTCGACGGCGACAACGCCCCGGTCATCCAGGTCTCCGCTCTCAAGGCCCTCGAGGGCGACGAGAAGTGGGCCGAGACGGTCGCCGCTCTCATGGACGCGGTCGACGAGAACGTCCCCGAGCCCGTGCGTGCCACCGACCAGCCCTTCCTCATGCCCGTCGAGGACGTCTTCACGATCACCGGTCGTGGAACCGTCATCACCGGTCGTGTCGAGCGCGGCATCCTGAAGCCGAACGACGAGGTCGAGATCGTCGGTATCAAGGAGAAGAGCATCAAGACGACCGTCACGGCCATCGAGATGTTCCGCAAGACCCTCGAAGACGCTCGCGCCGGCGAGAACGTCGGCCTCCTCCTCCGCGGTACCAAGCGCGAAGAGGTCGAGCGCGGCCAGGTCGTCGTCAAGCCCGGTTCGATCACCCCGCACACCGAGTTCGAGGCGAACGTCTACATCCTCTCGAAGGATGAGGGCGGCCGTCACAACCCGTTCTACGCGAACTACCGTCCTCAGTTCTACTTCCGTACGACTGACGTCACCGGCGTCATCACGCTGCCCGAGGGCACCGAGATGGTCATGCCCGGCGACACGACGGAGATCACCGTTCAGCTGATCCAGCCGATCGCCATGGAGGAGGGCCTCCGCTTCGCAATCCGCGAGGGTGGCCGCACCGTCGGCGCCGGCACGGTCGTGAAGATCGTCAAGTAACACCGCTCCACAACGAGAAACGGGTCGGGCCTTCGGGTCCGGCCCGTTTCGCGTATCCGCTTCCGATGTCGGGGCTCCCCTTGAGATCTCAGGGCGGCCGGAGAAGGATGGGCGACACGCGACGCCGGAGACGCCGGTTCGCTGGGGAGGATCGATCATGGCTGGTTTCGACGACATCACCAAGAAGGCCCAGGAGTTCCTGAAAGACGGCAAGGTCCAGGCCGCCCTCAAGAGCGACCAGGTGAAAGACGCGGTCAAGAGCGACAAGGCGGAGGAGATCAGCGACAGCATCCTCGACTCCGTCGCAGGGGCTGCCGACAAGCTCACCGGTGGCAAGTTCCACGACAAGATCGAAGAGGCCAAGGCGCAGGCCGACAAGAAGATCGGCAACGAGTAGCCCCTGAGCACAGCTCTCCGGGGCGGAGTTGCATGGTTCGCATGCCCCGCCTCCGTCACACCGACGCCACCCGGCCCGGCCTCACCCGTGTGAGGTCGGGCCGTGGTTTCTCGTACCGCGACCAGAAGACGGGCCACGCCGTCACCGACCCCGAACTTCGGGGGAGGATCGAGCACCTCGCCATTCCACCCGCCTGGTCCGACGTCTGGATCGCTCCCTACCCGAACGGTCACATCCAGGCCACCGGCGTCGACGGCGCCGGGCGGCGGCAGTACATCTACCACCCGACTTGGCGTGAGCAGAAGGACCGCATCAAGTTCGACCGGGCCCTTGCATTGGCCGAGTCCCTGCCGGTGGCGCGTCGCTTCGTGACGCAGGACCTCCGTCGCGAGGAGCCCGACCGCGAGCGCGCCCTGGCCACGGCCTTCCGCATGCTCGACACCGGGTCGCTCCGTATCGGGTCGGAGCGCTACGCCGAGGAGCACGGCAGCCACGGTCTCGCCACCCTCCTCTGTTCCCATGCGACGGTGACAGGCGACACCGTGCATCTCGACTTCCCGGGCAAGAGCGGGCAGGAGTGGGGCTCCGAGATCCGGGATGCACAGCTCGCCTCGGTCATCCGCTCCCTGAAGCACCGCGGCGGTCGTTCGCGCCTCCTCGCCTACCGGACGGAGCCCGGCGCCCCGTGGCATCCCCTCCACGCCGCCGACATCAACGCCTACGTCAAGGAGCGAGCCGGCGACGAGTTCACCGCCAAGGACTTCCGGACCCTGCACGGCACTCTGGCCGCGGCGTCCAGCCTGGCGCGAAGCGGTCCTCAGACCGGCATCGGCAAGCGCCAGCGCGCCCTGGCGCAGGCCATGCGCGACGCCGCGGAAGTCCTCGGGAACACGCCCGCGATCGCGCGCAAGAGCTATGTCGACCCGCGACTGGTGGACGCCTATCTCGAGGGCCGGACCATCGACCCCGGTCGCCCGGCCTCGGCCGAGAGCGAGCTTCGAGCCCTGTTGTTCGCCTGACCCGCCGGGTCGCGTAACCTGGGGAGTCGTGCCCGTCTGATCCGGCACACGAGAGGACCCCTCCCAGTGACCGAATGCATTCACGGCTTGGACATCGAGCATTGCGACATCTGCAACCCGCGCGTCCGCGAACCGCAGCCCGCCGCCGTCTCCCGAGCCCCGCGCATCCCCCGCACGTCTCCGCGCAAGGCGCAGGCGCCGCGGCTGCGTGACTCCGGGCCGGCGACGTCCGCCGCGTCCGGCCCCGATCTCATCAGTCTGCGGGCTCATCACTGGACCCACGTGTCGAACCTCCCGAGCATCCTCGCCTCGGGGGCTCTGCAGGCCGGGGCCACCCCCGAGCTCGACGTGAGCACGCCGGCGCTGCGCGAGAGCCGGGCGCAGGCCACCGTCGCCGGCGCCGAACACGGTGACTTCGGCGGCGAACCGACCAGCGTCGCCTCCTTCGTGCCGCTGGCGCTGACCCCCTCCTCCGCCGCGTGGGCAGAGGTCCGCGCCGGCGCCGAGGAAGACCGCTGGTCCGACGCCGCGCGCGAGACCCGCGCCACCGACTACGTCGTCCTGGTGTTCCCGGTCGCGGCTCTCGGAACCGAGTTCGTGGTCACCGACGGGGATGCCACCGGCGCGACGACGCGCTCGGGCGCCGGAATCGAGGCGGGCGGCTCTCTCGTGCGCCGTGCATCCCTCACCGACCCCGATCTCGTCGAGGTCGAGCTGCTGGTGCCCGACTCCGTCGACCTGGCCTCCGCGACCCTCATCGGCGTGGCCAACGACAAGGCCCGCGATCGAGTGAAAGAGCTGATCAAAGCGGCCAAGGGGGCTTCGCCTCGGGTGGCGATCTACCCGCCCTGGTTCCGCCCTGCCGAGGACTGAATCGGTCCCGTCCGACCGCGACACGCCCGGGTTGCAGCAAATGCCGACCTGTGGCAAGATTATCTGGTTCAACATTCCGGCCCCAGTGGTACGGATCACTGCCAGGCAGTGCACTGATTTGCGCAAGCGTCAGGGCCGCGGGTAGCAGGACACCTCTTATATCGAATCCGAAGGCCGTGACTTCCGTCAGGGCCGGATCCAGGAGCGTCGCCCTCACGGTGACGGTCTCGGGCCGAGAGATGGACCTCCTCGCGAGTGTCCGTCTGCGCGGGTTCGATCGAGTCACCGGGCACCAGCAGAAGATCGCTGTCCTGGGTGGCATTGATACCAAAACAGTGGTGCGGCAGGCGGCATTCTCGCCCAGCCCATCGACACAGTCCTCCTGAGCACACCAGCTCGGGCGGGCGCGTCAGGCGGCCCCGTGAAGGTGCGCGACGTACACATCGAGAGAGAGTCACACATGGCGGGACAAAAGATCCGCATCCGACTGAAGTCGTACGACCACGAGGTCATCGACTCGTCAGCTCGCAAGATCGTCGACACGGTGACCCGTGCCGGTGCGACCGTGGTCGGCCCCGTGCCGCTCCCCACGGAGAAGAACGTGATCGCAGTCATCCGTTCGCCGCACAAGTACAAGGACAGCCGCGAGCACTTCGAGAAGCGCACGCACAAGCGCCTCATCGACATCATCGACCCGACGCCGAAGGCCGTCGACTCGCTCATGCGTCTCGACCTCCCCGCCGACGTCAACATCGAGATCAAGCTGTAAGGGGGCGACCATGGCCAATTCAACGAAAAACGTCAAGGGCCTCCTTGGCAAGAAGCTCGGCATGACCCAGGTCTGGGACGCCGACAACAAGCTGATCCCCGTCACCGTCGTGGAGATCGCTCCCAACGTCGTGACCCAGCTCCGCACCGAGGAGAACGACGGCTACGTCGCCGTTCAGATCGCTGCCGGCGCCATCGACCCGCGCAAGTCGAACAAGCCCGCCACGGGTCACTTCGACAAGGCCGGCGTCACGCCTCGCCGCCACCTCACCGAGGTCCGCACCGCCGACGCGAGCTCGTACTCGCTCGGCCAGGAGCTCACGGTCGACACCTTCGAGGCCGGCCAGAAGGTCGACGTCGTCGGCACCTCCAAGGGTAAGGGCTTCGCCGGTGTCATGAAGCGTCACAACTTCGCCGGTGTCTCCTCCTCGCACGGTTCGCACCGTAACCACCGCAAGCCCGGTTCGATCGGCGCTTCCTCGACCCCCAGCCGTGTCTTCAAGGGCATGCGCATGGCCGGTCGTATGGGTGGCGACCGCGTGACCGTCCTCAACCTCACGGTGCACGCCGTCGACGCCGAGAAGGGTCTGCTGCTCGTCAAGGGCGCCGTCCCCGGTGCTCGCGGCCGCATCGTCTTCGTCCGCACCGCCGTGAAGGGGAACTAGCGCATGGCCACCACCACTGCATCCGCCAACCTGGCCGTCGACGTGCTCGACGCCAAGGGCGCCAAGGCCGGTTCCGTCGAACTGCCTTCGCAGATCTTCGACGTCGTCACCAACGTCCCGCTCATCCACCAGGTCGTCGTCGCCCAGCTGGCCGCCGCTCGTCAGGGCACGCACAAGGTCAAGGGCCGCGGCGAGGTCTCCGGCGCCGGCCGCAAGCCGTTCAAGCAGAAGGGCACCGGCCGCGCCCGTCAGGGTTCGATCCGCGCTCCTCAGATGACCGGCGGTGGCATCGTCCACGGCCCCACGCCTCGCAACTACTCGCAGCGCACCCCCAAGAAGATGATCGCCGCGGCTCTGCTCGGCTCTCTCTCGGACCGCGCCCGCGGTGCTCGCGTCCACGTCGTCGAGAGCTTCGTCGCCGACGTCGTCTCGACGAAGGTCGCCCTCGACCTGCTCGCGTCGATCTCGACGTCGAAGCACGTCCTGGTCGTCATCGAGCGCGGCGACGAGCTGACGCAGAAGAGCGTCCGCAACGTCGAAGAGGTCCACGTCATCACGTGGGACCAGCTCAACGCGTACGACGTCCTCATCTCCGACGACATCGTCTTCACGAAGAGCGCTCTCGAGGCCTTCATCGCCCACAAGACCAAGAAGGAGGCCACCGCATGAGCGGCATCTACAAGGACCCCCGCGACGTCGTCATCTCGCCGGTCGTCTCCGAGAAGAGCTACTCCCTGATCGACCAGGGCAAGTACACCTTCCTGGTCGACCCCCGCTCGAACAAGACCGAGATCAAGCTCGCCATCGAGAAGATCTTCGACGTCAAGGTCGCCAGCATCAACACGCTGAACCGTACGGGCAAGACCCGTCGCACCAAGTTCGGTCTCGGAAAGCGCAAAGACACCAAGCGCGCCATCGTGACACTCAAGTCCGGCTCCATCGACATCTTCACGGCTGTCGGCTAGGGCGCGGAGGGAAAACAAAATGGCTATTCGTAAATACAAGCCCACGACGCCCGGTCGCCGCGGTTCGTCGGTCGCCGACTTCGCGGAGATCACGCGTTCGACGCCCGAGAAGTCGCTGCTCCGTCCGCTGTCCAAGACCGGTGGCCGTAACAACGCCGGCCGCATCACGACGCGTCACATCGGTGGTGGCCACAAGCGCCAGTACCGCGTGATCGACTTCAAGCGCAACGACAAGGACGGCGTCAACGCCAAGGTCGCTCACATCGAGTACGACCCCAACCGCACCGCCCGTATCGCTCTGCTCCACTTCCTCGACGGCACGAAGCGCTACATCATCGCGCCGAACAAGCTGAACCAGGGCGACATCGTCGAGTCCGGTCCCGGCGCCGACATCAAGCCGGGCAACAACCTCCCGCTGAAGAACATCCCCGTCGGTACCGTCATCCACGCGATCGAGCTGCGTCCCGGCGGCGGTGCCAAGATGGCCCGCTCCGCCGGCTCGTCGGTCCGCCTCGTGGCGAAGGACGGCCCCTACGCCCAGCTCCGTCTCCCCTCCGGTGAGGTCCGCAACGTCGACGCACGCTGCCGCGCCACCATCGGCGAGGTCGGCAACGCCGAGCAGTCGAACATCAACTGGGGCAAGGCCGGACGCATGCGCTGGAAAGGCGTTCGTCCCACGGTTCGTGGTGTCGCCATGAACCCGGTCGACCACCCGCACGGTGGTGGTGAGGGCAAGACCTCCGGTGGACGCCACCCGGTCAGCCCCTGGGGTCAGAAAGAGGGCCGCACCCGCCACCCCAACAAGGAGAGCGACAAGCTCATCGTCCGCCGTCGCAACGCTGGAAACAAGCGTAAGTAGGAGTTGTAGAAGATGCCACGCAGTCTGAAGAAGGGCCCCTTCGTCGACGACCACCTGCTTCGCAAGGTCGTTGTACAGAACGAAGCCAACACGAAGAACGTGATCCGCACCTGGTCGCGTCGCTCGATGATCATCCCGAACATGCTCGGTCACACGATCGCCGTCCACGACGGTCGTAAGCACATCCCCGTGTTCGTGACCGAGAGCATGATCGGCCACAAGCTCGGCGAATTCGCGCCCACCCGCACCTTCCGCGGCCACGTGAAGGACGACAAGAAGGGGCGTCGCCGCTAACGCGGTGACGCAAGGAGGAGAAGAAATGGTGGAGTCGATCGCACGCGTGCGACACATCCGCGTTACGCCTCAGAAGGCCCGTCGCGTCGTCAACCTGATCCGCGGCAAGCAGGCCCTCGAGGCCCTGGCCATTCTGAAGTTCGCCCCTCAGGGTGCGAGCGAGCCCGTCTACAAGCTCGTCGCGTCGGCCATGGCCAACGCACGAGTCAAGGCGGACGCCCAGAACAGCTACCTCAACGACGACGACCTCTACATCTCGAGCGTCTACGTCGACGAGGGTGCCACCCTGAAGCGGTTCCAGCCGCGCGCCCAGGGCCGTGCGTTCCAGATCCTGAAGCGCACGAGCCACATCACGGTCGTCCTCGCGACGCCCGAAGAGGCCGAATCGGCCGCAACGTCGAAGAAGGCGAGCAAGTAATGGGCCAGAAAGTAAACCCGTACGGCTTCCGTCTCGGGATCACCACCGACCACGTGTCGCGTTGGTTCTCCGACAGCACGAAGCCGGGACAGCGTTACAGCGACTACGTCGCTGAAGACGTCAAGATCCGCAACCTGCTCAAGACCTCGCTCGACCGCGCCGGCGTGGCCAAGATCGAGATCGAGCGCACCCGTGACCGCGTCCGCGTCGACATCCACACCGCCCGTCCGGGCATCGTGATCGGTCGTCGTGGCGCCGAGGCCGAGCGCATCCGCTCCGACCTCGAGAAGCTCACGGGCAAGCAGATCCAGCTCAACATCCTCGAGGTGAAGAACCCCGAGGCCGAGGCTCAGCTGGTCGCGCAGGGTATCGCCGAGCAGCTCACCGCTCGTGTGGCGTTCCGCCGCGCGATGCGCAAGGGCCTGCAGGGCGCTCAGCGCACCCCGACCGTCAAGGGTGTCCGCATCCAGGTCTCGGGCCGCCTCGGCGGCGCCGAGATGAGCCGGTCGGAGTTCTACCGCGAGGGTCGCGTTCCGCTGCACACCCTCCGCGCCAACATCGACTACGGCTTCTACGAGGCCAAGACGACGTTCGGCCGCATCGGTGTGAAGGTCTGGATCTACAAGGGCGACATCACCAACAAGGAGCTCGCGCGCGAGCAGGCGAACCAGAAGTCGTCTCGCCCCGAGCGTCGTAACGACCGTGGCGGCGACCGTGACCGCGGACCGCGTGGTGGCAACACCCGCGCCCCGCAGGCCACCGAAGCGCCCGCTACCGCAGGAGCTGAGGCATAACCATGTTGATTCCCCGTCGCGTCAAGCACCGCAAGCAGCACCACCCCGGCCGTACCGGCCAGGCTACTGGTGGAACTCGCGTGAGCTTCGGTGAGTACGGCATCCAGGCGCTCACGCCTGCCTACGTCACCAACCGTCAGATCGAGTCCGCTCGTATCGCCATGACCCGTCACATCAAGCGTGGTGGAAAGGTGTGGATCAACATCTACCCCGACCGCCCGCTGACCAAGAAGCCGGCCGAAACCCGCATGGGTTCCGGTAAGGGTTCGCCCGAGTGGTGGGTCGCCAACGTCAAGCCGGGTCGCGTGCTCTTCGAGCTCAGCGGCGTCAGCGAGGAAGTCGCCAAAGAGGCACTGACTCGCGCAATCCACAAGCTGCCCCTGAAGGCACGCATCATCAAGCGCGAGGAGGGCGACGCATAATGGCGATCGGATCCAAGGAGCTCCGCCCCACCGAGCTCGACACGTTCGAAGACGAGAAGCTCGTCGACGAACTGAAGAAGTCGAAGGAAGAGCTGTTCAACCTGCGCTTCCAGTCGGCCACGGGCCAGCTCGAGAACCACGGCCGCGTGCGTGCCGTCAAGCGCGACATCGCGCGTATCTACACGGTCCTGCGCGAGCGCGAGCTCGGCATCCGTGCCACCCCCGCCCCGGTCGCGGCCGCCCCCAAGGCAGCCACCAAGAAGTCGACCAAGAAGGCCACGCCGGCCGAGGAGGCTCCTGCCTCCGACGCCGCCGAGACTGTCGAGGAGACCAAGTAATGGCTACCGAGAAGAAGACTGCGGACGCCTCCACCGAGGTTCTCGTCCGCGGTTACCGCAAGACCCGTCGTGGCTACGTCACGAGCGACAAGATGGAGAAGACCATCGTCGTCGAGGTCGAGGACCGCGTGAAGCACCCCCTGTACGGCAAGGTCATCCGCCGTACCTCCAAGGTCAAGGTCCACGACGAGGCCAACTCGGCCGGAATCGGCGACCTCGTCGTCATCAGCGAGACCCGACCGCTCAGCGCCTCCAAGCGCTGGCGCCTGGTCGAGATCCTCGAGAAGGCGAAGTAGGCCTCGGCCTGCTTTAGAAGGAGACAGAAGTGATTCAGCAGGAATCCCGCCTCAAGGTCGCCGACAACACCGGTGCGAAGGAGATCCTCACCATCCGCGTTCTCGGTGGCTCCGGCCGTCGTTACGCCGGCCTGGGCGACGTCATCGTCGCCACGGTGAAGGACGCCATCCCCGGCGGCAACGTGAAGAAGGGTGACGTCGTCAAGGCCGTCATCGTTCGCACCAAAAAAGAAGTCCGTCGCAACGACGGCTCCTACATCAAGTTCGACGAGAACGCCGCAGTGATCCTGAAGGCTGACGGGGACCCTCGTGGCACCCGCATCTTCGGACCGGTCGGTCGCGAACTCCGCGACAAGAAGTTCATGAAGATCATCTCGCTGGCACCGGAGGTCATCTAAATCATGGCGAACATCAAGAAGGGTGACCTGGTTCAGGTCATCTCCGGAGCCTCGCAGGCCCGCGGCGGAGACCGCGGCAAGCAGGGCAAGGTCATCGAGGTCCTCGTGGAGAAGAACCGCGTGGTCGTGGAGGGTGTCAACTTCGTCACCAAGCACGTCCGTGTGGGTCAGACCCAGCGTGGCACCAAGACCGGCGGCATCGAGACGCACGAGGCACCCATCCACGTGTCGAACGTCGCCCTGGTCGACCCCAAGAGCAAGAAGCCGACGCGCGTCGGTTTCCGCGAAGAGACGGTCACGAAGGACGGCGTCACCAAGACCGTCCGTGTCCGTTTCGCCAAGAAGTCGGGTGAGGACCTGTAATGACTGACACCACCGTTGCGCCGGCTGGCCCAATCCAGCCGCGCCTCAAGGCCAAGTACCAGGCGGAGATCCTTCCGCAGCTGAAGAGCGACTTCGGCTTCACGAACGTGCACCAGGTGCCCGGTCTCGTGAAGATCGTGGTCAACACGGGTGTGGGTGAAGCGGCTCGAGACAGCAAGGTCATGGATGGTGCGGTCAAGGACCTCACCGCCATCACCGGTCAGAAGCCGCAGGTCACCAAGGCCCGCAAGTCGATCGCGCAGTTCAAGCTCCGCGAAGGACAGCCCATCGGCGCTCACGTCACGCTCCGTGGCGACCGCGCCTGGGAGTTCCTCGACCGGCTGCTGTCGCTCGCTCTTCCCCGTATCCGCGACTTCCGTGGTCTCAGCGACCGCCAGTTCGACGGAAACGGCAACTACACCTTCGGTCTCAACGAGCAGAGCATGTTCCACGAGATCGACCAGGACCGCATCGACCGCGTCCGTGGCTTCGACATCACCGTCGTGACCACGGCCAAGAACGACGACGAGGGTCGTGCGCTGCTCAAGGCGCTCGGTTTCCCGTTCCGTTCGGCCGACGCAGCCGTCTAAGATCGTTCGGTCGGGCATTCTGCCGAAAGGCGGGATGCCCGGCCGCACTCCCGTGCCCGGAGAACCGCTCCGAGCCACCCCGATCGTTCAGGTCGGCTCCCGGTGTACCGGAAGTCGAAACCGAGCGAGAAAGTGATCCAATCGCATGACGATGACAGATCCGGTCGCAGACCTGCTGACCAGACTGCGCAACGCGAACTCGGCATTCCACGACACCGTGTCCCTGCCGAGCAGCAAGCTCAAGTCCCACATCGCCGACATCCTCAAAAAAGAGGGCTTCATCGACGGCTGGAAGGTCGCCGACGCACGCGTCGGTCAGACCCTCACCATCGACCTGAAGTACGGCCCCAACCGCGAACGCTCCATCGTGGGCATCAAGCGCGTCTCCAAGCCTGGCCTCCGCGTCTACGCGAAGTCGACCGAGATCCCTCAGGTCCTCGGCGGACTCGGTGTGGCCATCCTTTCGACTTCCTCCGGTCTGCTGACCGACCGCGAGGCCGAGCAGAAGGGCGTGGGTGGGGAAGTCCTCGCCTACGTGTGGTAACCCGCCATGTCACGAATCGGACGCCTCCCCATTCCGATCCCTGCCGGGGTCGATGTGAAGATCGACGGCCAGGCCGTCTCCGTCAAGGGCCCGAAGGGTGAGCTCTCGCTCGTCGTCGCCAGCCCCATCGAAGCCAAGCTCGAGGAGGGCACCGTCCTGGTGACCCGTCCCGACGACGAGCGCTCCTCGCGTTCGCTCCACGGCCTCACTCGCACGCTCATCGCGAACCAGATCATCGGAGTCACCCAGGGTTACACCAAGGGGCTCGAGATCGTCGGTACCGGTTACCGCGTGCAGGCCAAGGGCTCGAACATCGAGTTCGCCCTCGGCTACTCCCACCCCATCACCGTCGAGCCGCCCGCGGGCATCAGCTTCACGGTCGAAGGCAACAACAAGCTCACCGTCGTCGGTATCGACAAGCAGGCGGTCGGCGAGGTCGCTGCCAACATCCGCAAGCTGCGCAAGCCCGAGCCCTACAAGGGCAAGGGTGTCCGCTACGCCGGCGAGGTCGTTCGCCGCAAGGCCGGAAAGTCAGGTAAGTAATCATGGGACTCGGAACCCGAGGAAAGAGCAAGTCGGCCGCCACTGCGCGCCGTCACACTCGCCTGCGCAAGAAGATCGTGGGCACCGAACTGCGCCCCCGTCTCGTCGTCAACCGTTCGGCCCGTCACGTGTTCGTGCAGGTCGTCGACGACAGCAAGGGCCACACCGTCGCCAGTGCATCGACCCTCGAGGCCGACCTGCGCACGTTCGACGGTGACAAGACGGCCAAGGCGAAGAAGGTCGGCGAACTCGTCGCCGAGCGCGCCAAGGCCGCCGGAGTCGAAGCGGTCGTCTTCGACCGTGGTGGAAACAAGTACGCCGGACGCGTCGCGGCTATCGCCGAGGGCGCCCGGGAAGGTGGGTTGGACCTGTGAGCGACGAAACGAACAAGACGCCTACGACGCCGGAGACCCCGGTCGAGGCCGTCGTCGAGCGCCCCGTCGAGACGGCTGCCGGCTCGGAGTCGAACAACCGCGAAGGCGCGACCGCTGGTCGTACCGACCGTCGCGGCGGCAACGGACGCGGCGACCGCAACCAGGGTCGTGGCGGTCGTGACGACCGTGACAAGAGCCAGTTCCTCGAGCGCGTCGTCACCATCAACCGCGTCTCCAAGGTCGTCAAGGGTGGTCGTCGCTTCAGCTTCACCGCTCTCGTCGTCGTCGGTGACGGCAACGGTCTGGTCGGCGTCGGCTACGGCAAGGCCCGCGAGGTGCCCACCGCGATCTCGAAGGGTGTCGAGGAGGCGAAGAAGAACTTCTTCCGCGTCCCCCGTATCGCCAAGACGATCCCGCACCCTGTCCAGGGTGAGGCTGCTGCAGGCGTCGTCCTGCTCCGCCCCGCTGCTGCCGGTACCGGTGTCATCGCCGGTGGTCCCGTCCGCGCCGTCCTCGAGTGCGCCGGTATCCACGACGTGCTGAGCAAGTCGCTCGGTTCGTCGAACACCATCAACATCGTGCACGCCACCGTCGCCGCACTGAAGCAGCTCGAGGAGCCGCGCGCCGTCGCAGCTCGTCGTGGGCTGGACATCGACCAGGTCGTGCCCGCCCGTCTGCTCCGCATGGAGGCCGACGCCCGCGCTGCAGCTACCGAGAAGGCAGGTGCCTGATGGCCCAGCTCAAGGTGACTCAGATCAAGTCCAAAATCAGCGAGAAGCAGAACCAGCGCGACACGCTGCGGAGCTTGGGTCTCAAGCGCATCGGCCAGACGGTCGTTCGCCCCGACGACAAGCAGAACCGTGGTTACGTCTCGACGGTCGCTCACCTCGTCAAAGTCGAGGAGATTGACTAATGGCTGACGAGAAAGCCCCCAAGGAGGAGACGACCGCCAAGGCCGCTCCCGCCAAGGCTGCTGCCCCCAAGGCCGCAGCCGCCAAGAAGCCGGCCGCCAGCAAGGCTGCCGCTTCGTCCAGCACGACGACCAAGGCTGCGAAGTCGGAGTCGGCTTCGGCCGACGTCGCTCGCCCCCAGGTCCTCAAGGTCCACCACCTTCGACCGGCTCCCGGTGCCAAGAAGTCGAGGATTCGTGTGGGCCGCGGTGAGGGTTCGAAGGGTAAGACCGCAGGTCGTGGAACCAAGGGCACGAAGGCCCGTTACTCGGTCAAGGTCGGCTTCGAGGGTGGGCAGATGCCTCTGCACATGCGCACCCCGAAGCTGCGCGGGTTCAAGAACCCGTTCCGCGTCGAGTACCAGGTCGTCAACCTCGAGAAGCTGGCGGACCTCTACCCCGCCGGTGGCGACGTCACCGTGGGCGACCTCGTCGCCAAGGGTGCCGTCCGCAAGAACGAGAAGGTGAAGGTCCTCGGCAACGGCGACCTCGCCGTCAAGTTGAACGTCGTCGTCGACAAGGTCTCCGGCTCCGCCGAAGAGAAGATCGTCGCCGCCGGCGGTACCGTCACCAAGTAGTACCTGGAGGGGCGGCTCGGAAGAGCCGTCCCTCTCAGTCGTCTATCCTCATTACCGGGAGGCCACCTTGTTCAGAGCCGTATCGCGGATTTTCCGCACACCCGACCTTCGCCGAAAGATCGGGTTCACGCTCGGAATCATCGCGCTCTTCCGTCTCGGGTCGTTCATTCCCTCGCCGTTCGTCGACTACTCGAACGTGCAGACCTGTCTGGCCGGTCAGCAGTCCACTTCCGGCCTGTACGAGCTCGTCAACCTGTTCTCGGGTGGCGCCCTCCTCCAACTCTCGATCTTCGCGCTGGGCATCATGCCCTACATCACGTCGTCGATCATCGTGCAGCTGCTTCGCGTGGTCATCCCGCACTTCGACGCTCTCTACAAAGAGGGCCAGCAGGGCCAGGCCAAGCTGACGCAGTACACGCGTTACCTCACCATCGCGCTGGGCATCCTCCAGTCGACGACCCTGATCACCGTGGCCCGTTCCGGTGCTCTCTTCGGCTCGTCGAGCGTCTCCGAGTGCAGCCAGCTCATCACGAACAACGCCTGGTACGCGATCCTCCTCATGGTCATCACCATGACCGCCGGTACCGGCCTCATCATGTGGATGGGCGAGCTCATCACCGAGCGCGGCATCGGCAACGGCATGTCGCTCCTCATCTTCACGTCGATCGCCGCCAAGTTCCCGACCGCCCTCTGGGCCATCGAGCAGGCGAAGAACTTCGAGATCTTCCTCATGGTCATCATCGTGGGAATCGTGATCATGGGGCTCGTGGTCTTCGTCGAGCAATCGCAGAGACGAATCCCCGTCCAGTACGCCAAACGAATGGTCGGCAGGCGAACGTACGGCGGCAACAACACGTACATCCCGATCAAGGTGAACATGGCCGGCGTCGTGCCCGTCATCTTCGCGTCGTCGCTGCTGTACCTGCCCGCTCTGGTCGCGCAGTTCAACACCCCGTCGAACGGCACCGCTCCCGCCGCGTGGGTCTCGTGGGTCCAGACCAATCTGACCTCGGGCGACAAGCCGTTCTACATGGTCCTGTACTTCCTGCTCATCATCGGCTTCACCTACTTCTACGTCGCGATCACCTTCAACCCCGAAGAGGTCGCAGACAACATGAAGAAGTACGGCGGGTTCATCCCCGGCATCCGTGCCGGCCGACCCACCGCCGACTACCTCGACTACGTCCTGACTCGAGTCACCCTGCCCGGGTCGCTGTATCTGGGCCTGGTCGCTCTGATCCCGCTGATCGCGTTGGCGACGGTGGGGGCGAACCAGAACTTCCCCTTCGGCGGTGCGAGCATCCTGATCATCGTGGGCGTCGGTCTCGAGACCGTGAAGCAGGTCGATTCCCAGCTCCAGCAGCGTCACTACGAGGGGCTCCTCAAATGACCGACGGCGACACGGCCACCGCGGCAGCCTCGAACAGCGCCGGTACGCGCCTGCTCATCGTCGGTCCGCCCGGTGCGGGCAAGGGCACTCAGGCGGTGCAGATCGCCGAGTCCTATGGAATCCCGGCTATCTCCACGGGCGACATCTTCCGGGCGAACGTGAAGAACGAGACGCCTCTGGGTCTCAAGGTCAAGGCGATCATGGACGCCGGCGACTACGTGCCCGACTCCCTGACCAACGAACTGGTCTCCGACCGGCTCGCGCAGCCCGACGCGGCGGGCGGGTTCCTGCTCGACGGCTACCCGCGCACCGCCGACCAGGTGGTCTTTCTCGACGAGCTGCTCGCGGCTCGGGGTGAGGCTTTGACCGCAGTCGTGCAGCTGGTCGCCGATCGTGACGAGATCGTGGAGCGCCTTCGCAAGCGCGCCGTCGACCAGGGTCGCAGCGACGACACCGAGGAGGCCATCCGTCACCGCCAGGACGTCTACCTGCGCGAGACCGGCCCCCTCATCGACACCTACGCCGAACGGGGCCTGGTGCTCCCGGTCGACGGGCTCGGCTCCATCGACGAGGTCGCCGCACGGATCGACGAGGCGCTCGCGTCCCGCGGCATCCGTCCGACCGCCTCGGCCTAGGCCCGATCCGGTGGCTTTCCGCAAGCCGGGCATCTACAAGACGCCGGACGAACTGCGGCGCATGCTCCGTCCCGGGCGCCTGACGGAGGCGTCGCTCGATGCCGTCGAGGCAGCCCTGCGTCCCGGCGTGACGACGGGCGAGCTCGACGCGATCGCCGAGAAGACGATCCGTGACGGCGGCGGCATCCCCAACTTCCAGCTCGTCCCGGGCTATCGGCACACGGTCTGCGCGTCGGTGAACTCCGACGTCGTCCACGGCATCCCGGGAGGACGCGTGCTCGAGGCCGGCGACATCGTGTCGATCGACTCCGGCGCCGAGTTCGAGGGGTGGAACGGCGACAGCGCCCGCACCTTCGTGCTGGCCGACCCCGAGCATCCCGCCCGCTTCGCCTCGCGCACGCGTCTCAACGACGTGACTCGGGGCTCCCTCTGGGCCGGGATCGCGGCGCTGGCCTCGGCGCGCCATCTCAACGAGGTGGGCGAGGCGGTCGAGGGCTACATCGAAAAGCACGGCGAGTTCGGGATCCTCGAGGACTACGTCGGTCACGGCATCGGCCGTTCGATGCACGAAGAGCCTCCGGTCTTCAACTACCGCGTGCGCGGCAACGGTCCTGCCGTGAAGCCGGGTCTCGTGGTCGCGATCGAGCCGATGGTCACGCTCGGCACCATCGACACGATCACTCAAGACGACGACTGGACGGTCACGACGGCGGACGGCTCGGACGCCGCGCACTGGGAGCACTCGGTGGCCGTGCATCCCGCGGGCATCTGGGTTCTCACGGCTTCCGACGGCGGGGCCGAGGGTCTGGCACCGTTCGGGGTGCGCCCCGTTCCGATCCCGTAGCCCCAGACCCGGCCCCAGCCCCAAGGAGCAGGGCCAAGGCCAGGCGAGAGCGGGGGATGCCCTCACTCATCGCCCGGCGACGGCCCGAGTCAGCCGTTGCCCACCGAGCAGGTCTCCTCGGAGGCGGACTGCCCTGTGATGCCCGTCGGCAGGGCCGTCGCCGTGCTGGTCGGCGTCGTCGCGCTCGAGCTCGCCCCGGACCCAGCCGAGGCCGAAGCCGACGAGGTGCCGCTCGCGGTGCCCGTCGCGGTCGACCCCTCGGTGACGGAAGCACGCCCCGTGCTGTCCGCGTTGAGGGTGAACTTGGTGTCGGTCTGGAGGTCCTGGTTCAAGACGCTCGCGTCGGCCGACGCCGCGACGACGCGGTTCGAGTTCCGCGGATCGACCGCGGTCGGGTACTGGACGAAGAGGGCGTTCGACAGTCCGACGTCCTTGAGGGCGAGACCGAGCTGCACCAGCGTCGTGGTGGAGGAGAGGCTGGTCGACAGGGTCATGCTCTTCACCGCGGCGGAGGCGATGCCGTAGAGCTTGAGCGGGCTCGACAGGGTGCCGGCGCTGACGATCTTGCGCATCATCGCCGAGAGGAACACCTGCTGCGAGCTGATCCGGGCGAGGTCGCTGCCGTCGCCGACCCCGTGCCGGGTGCGGAGGAACTCGAGGGCCTGCAGGCCGAGGAGGGTGTGCGTGCCCGCCGAGAGCTGGAGGCCGGAGTAGGCGTCGTCGATCGGTTTGGCGACGCAGACGTCGACGCCGCCGATCGCGTTGGACATGGAGATGACCCCGTCGAACGTGATCTCGGCCGCGTAGGGGATGGTCAGGCCGGTTATCGACTCGACGGTGGCGACCGTGCAGCCGAGCCCTTCTCCGAGAGTCGTATTGAACTGCTGGTAATCCGCTGCAGGGAATGTCGCACCGCCGGTTCCGGTGCACGACGGGACGTCGACCATCATGTCGCGCGGGAAGCTGACGGCCGTCATCTGGGTGTGGTCGGCCGACAGGTGGATGAGGATCGTGACGTCGTTCCGGCTGCCGTCGGCGACGCCCGCCTGGACCTCCGTCTGACCCACCCGGGTGTCGCTGCCGACGAGCAGGATGTTGGCCCCGCCGGAGATGGCGTCGATGGAGGTCTTCGCCGCGGCCTTCTGCTCCTTCGTGCCGAGCGCCACCGTCTTGATCTGCGATTTCAAGCTGATCGCGGCGATCGCGGCCACGCTCGTGACGCTCGCCCCGGAGACCGCCAAGACGATCGCGACGAGGACCGCCACGAAGCGGACCGGGCCTTTCCGGGGGAGGCGGCCGTGCCGGGCGATCCCGGACGTGGCCTCACGGCGATGGCTCGAGCGTTCTCCGGGCACGGGGCTCCTCGGGATGACAGGGCGGGTTGGGCGACACCGCGACGGCTACGGCGTGTCGAGTTGACGGGCCGGGTTGGCAAACTATAGCCGAATCGCATAAGCTTGATCTTTGGTGTCCGACGCCTGCCTTTTTGCCTGCGATCGGCTCCACAAATCCCCGCAAGACCAGCAGTACCTATTTTTAGCGACAGTGAGGCTATGGCCAAAAAAGACGGTGTCATCGAAATCGAAGGCGCAGTGGTCGAAGCGCTGCCCAATGCGATGTTTCGCGTTGAGCTGAGCAACGGACACAAAGTACTCGCCCACATCTCCGGCAAGATGCGTCAGCACTACATCCGCATCCTCCCCGAAGACCGTGTGATCGTAGAACTCTCGCCCTACGACCTGACCCGTGGCCGGATCGTCTACCGCTACAAATAAGCGGCTGCTGGACAAGGAACGGCCCGGCGCATCCGTCGGGTACGAGGCCAGCGATCAAAGAGGAATGAAGCAATGAAGGTCAAGCCCAGCGTCAAGCCCATCTGCGAGCACTGCAAGGTGATTCGCCGCAACGGCAACGTCATGGTGATCTGCAAGAGCAACCCGCGCCACAAGCAGCGCCAGGGTTAATCGACGCGATCCGAACGGCCCCGCGAGAGCGGGGCCAGCACCACCCCAAGCAGCACCAGAACCGCTTCGCGACGTCTGTCGGAGAGCGGGGACACCCCGGGCGGAGGCCCGGGCACCGGTGCTGTGACACACCTCCACCATCTCTCAAGGAGAAGCCACAATGGCACGTCTAGCAGGCGTTGACATCCCGCGCGACAAGCGCGTCGAAGTCGCACTGACCTACATCTTCGGAGTCGGCCGCACGCGCGCCCTCAAGACTCTCGCGGACACCCAGATCGACGGCAACATCCGCGTCAAGGATCTGACCGACGACCAGCTCGTCCTGCTCCGCGACTACGTCGAGGGCAACTACAAGGTCGAGGGCGACCTCCGCCGTGAGGTCGCCGCCGACATCCGCCGCAAGGTCGAGATCGGCAGCTACGAGGGCATCCGCCACCGCCGCGGCCTGCCCGTGCGCGGACAGCGCACGAAGACCAACGCTCGTACCCGCAAGGGCCCGAAGCGCACGGTCGCCGGCAAGAAGAAGGCACGATAGGCCCGGCGCCCGCCGTAGCCATTCTTAGGTTGTAGGAGAAAAAATTGGCAGCACCGAAGTCGGCCGCGCGTAAGCCCCGCCGTAAAGAGAAGAAGAACGTCGCCGTGGGCCAGGCCCACATCAAGTCGACGTTCAACAACACCATCGTTTCGATCACCGACCCGTCCGGGGCCGTTCTGAGCTGGGCTTCGTCCGGCGCCGTCGGCTTCAAGGGCTCGCGCAAGTCGACGCCGTTCGCCGCGCAGCTCGCGGCCGAGTCGGCTGCTCGTCAGGCGCAGGAGCACGGCGTCAAGAAGGTCGACGTCTTCGTCAAGGGACCGGGCTCCGGCCGCGAGACCGCGATCCGTTCGCTCCAGGCCGCCGGCCTCGAGGTCGGTTCGATCAACGACGTCACCCCGCAGGCGCACAACGGATGCCGTCCGCCCAAGCGTCGTCGCGTCTGAGTTGACCTGATCGCCGCGACCCCCGAGCTCGTTCTTCGAGGCTTGGGGGCCGTGGCGTTCACCACGTTTTCGAACGTCCCCCGTCGGCGCCAGTCGCCGCAGGATCCTTCAGTACTCACAACTCAACAGACCGACTGACAGCCAGCAGTCGTACCGCCAAGAGTCATATAGCGGACTCTTCGCCGAAAGGAATCCACAGTGCTCATTGCACAGCGCCCCACTCTCACCGAGGAGAACATCTCGGAGTTCCGCTCCCGCTTCGTGATCGAGCCCCTCGAGCCTGGCTTCGGCTACACGCTCGGCAACTCGATGCGTCGCACCCTGCTCTCCTCGATTCCCGGAGCAGCTGTCACCAGCATCCGCATCGACGGCGTCCTCCACGAGTTCACCACCGTTCCCGGTGTCAAGGAAGACGTCACCGAGGTCATCCTGAACATCAAGAGCCTCGTGGTCTCGAGCGAGCACGACGAGCCCATCACCGCTTACCTGCGCAAGCAGGGTGCGGGCCAGGTCACGGCCGCCGACATCTCCGTCCCGGCCGGTGTCGAGGTCCACAACCCGGAGCTCGTCATCGCGACGCTCAACGACAAGGCGAAGTTCGAGCTCGAACTGACCATCGAGCGTGGCCGTGGCTACGTCTCCGCGGTCCAGAACCGCTCGGAGTTCTCCGAGGCCGGCCAGATCCCGATCGACTCGATCTACTCGCCCGTCCTCAAGGTCACCTACCGCGTCGAGGCGACTCGTGCCGGTGAGCGCACCGACTTCGACCGCCTCGTGGTCGACGTCGAGACCAAGCCGGCGATCAGCCCCCGCGACGCCATCGCTTCGGCGGGTCGCACGCTGACGGAGCTGTTCGGTCTCGCCCGCGAGCTGAACAACGCCGCCGAGGGCATCGAGATCGGCCCCGCGCCGGTCGACGCCGTCCTCTCGAGCGAGCTCCAGACCCCGATCGAAGACCTCGATCTCTCCGTGCGCAGCTACAACTGCCTCAAGCGCGAGGGCATCAACACGGTGTCCGAGCTCGTCGCCCTCTCGGAGACGCAGCTCATGAACATCCGCAACTTCGGTCAGAAGTCCGTCGACGAGGTGAAGGACAAGCTCGTCGAGCTCGGCCTCTCGCTGAAGGACACCGTCCCCGGGTTCGACGGAGCCCACTTCTACAGCGGCTACGACGAGGAGGAGACCAACTAGGTCTCCCCGCCCCGACGCCCTTCACCTCAATCATTTAGGAAACGACAATGCCCAAGCCCACCAAGGGTCCCCGCCTCGGAGGCGGCCCGGCGCACGAGCGCCTCATGCTGGCCAACCTGGCCGGCCAGCTGTTCACGCACAAGAGCATCAAGACGACCGAGACGAAGGCCAAGCGCCTCCGTCCCGTCGCCGAGCGGCTCGTCACCTTCGGCAAGCGCGGCGACCTGCACGCCCGCCGTCGTGCCCTCGCCGTCCTCCGCAACAAGGAGGCGACGCACATCCTGTTCTCCGAGGTCGCGCCGCTGCTCGAACTCCGTGAGGGCGGCTACACCCGCATCACGAAGCTCGGCTTCCGCAAGGGCGACAACGCCTCCATGGTGCAGATCGAGCTCGTCCTCGAGCCCGTGAGCCCCAAGGTCAAGGGTTCGAAGAGCAGCAAGGCCGCCGTCCCCGCGACGACGACCGCCCTGCTCGAGGAGGACAGCGACGAGCTGACCGCCTCCGACGAGACGATCATCGAGGCCACGACCGAGGCTCCCGTCGACTCCGACGAGACCCCCGAGACGACCGCCGAGCTCGAGTCCGAGTCGTCCGACGACCTCACGGCCTCCGACGAGACGATCATCGAGGCGACCACCGAGGCTCCGGCCGACGAGGAGTCCAAGTAGCACTCGCTGCGCCGCGACGGCCCGTCTCCCTCCGGGGAGGCGGGCCGTCCGTCTTTTGTAGACTCGTCTCGTGAGTAGCGAGACCGGCGACGCCAGCCCCACCACGCGCATCCGTCTCGACATCTCGTACGACGGCACCCGGTTCAACGGCTGGAGCACGCAGCCGGGCCTCCGCACCATCGAGGGCGAACTCGACAAGGCCCTCGCCATGTCGCTCCAGCGCTATCTGCCGGCCCCGCGACTGGTCGTCGCCGGCCGCACCGACACCGGCGTCCACGCGACGGGCCAGGTGGTCCACCTCGACCTGACGGCCGCCCAGTTCGAGTTCCTCGCGACCCCACATCGCAACAAGACGAAGTACCCGCCGTTCCCGCCCGCCATGCGCCTCGCCAGGCGGCTCAACGGCCTGGCCGGCGCTGAGGACGACCTGTTCGTGACGAACGCAACGGTCGTGCCCGACTCGTTCGACGCGCGCTATTCGGCGCTCTGGCGCGAGTACGAGTACCGCGTCTCCGACCTCACCGGCCCGCGCCATCCGATCCGCCGTTACGACACCCTCTGGTTCCCGGCCACGGTCGACCTCGACCTGATGAACGCCGCCGCGATCGCGCTCCTCGGCCTCCACGACTGGGCCGCCTACTGCCGCCCGCGCGAAGGAGCCACCACGATCCGCACGCTGCAGGAGTTCCACTGGCGCCGCGAGAGCGACGGCATCCTCGTCGCCCGGGTGAAGGCCGACGCGTTCTGCCACAGCATGGTCCGGGGGCTCGTCGGCGCGACCCTGGCCGTGGGGGAGGGGCGGCTCTCGATCGACGACGTCGTGCGGATCCGCGAGGCCGGCGTCCGCAGCGGCGAGTTCAAGGTCGCGAACGCGCACGGGCTCACCCTGCGCGAGGTCGCGTACCCGGGCGAAGAGCACTTCGAGTCGCGGGCGGAGCTGACCCGGGCGAGGCGAGCGGCGCTGTAGAGCGGGGGATGCACACGACCGTTTGCCGTCGGGACGAGCATCCTGTAACATTGCTCCTTGGTGTTTGCGCAACTGCGCGCTGCACCCGAAGTTGAGCCCTCCACCTGACTCGTTCGGCGCGATCCGCGCAGAACGGCAACGGAGCGGGATTCACGAACCTCTCACCTCGACCAGAAAGCAGCACTACTGTGACGCGCACTTTCTCTCCCAAGCCGGCTGATGTCCAGCCGGAGTGGCTGATCATCGACGCCAACGACATCGTCCTCGGCCGTCTCGCCAGCCACGTCGCCGCGCTCCTCCGCGGCAAGCACAAGGCCACCTTCGCTCCTCACATGGACATGGGTGACTTCGTCATCGTCATCAACGCCGAGAAGGTCGCCCTCACCGGCTCCAAGCTCGCCAACAAGCTGGCCTACCGCCACTCGGGTTACCCGGGCGGGCTGTCGGTCCAGACCTACTCCGAGATGCTCGAGAAGCACCCGACGCGCGCCGTCGAGAAGGCCATCCGTGGCATGCTCCCGAAGAACTCGCTGGGCCGGGCCCAGATCCAGAAGCTGAAGGTGTACGCGGGTCCTGAGCACCCTCACGCCGCGCAGAAGCCCACGGTGTACACCCTCGACCAGGTCGCCCAGTAGCGACCGCTGAAGACTTAAGGATCCCTACAGTGGCAAGCATCGCCGATTCCATCGAATCCACCCCCGAGAGCTTCACGACCGAGAGCGCCGCTCCGGTCGCGGCCTCCACGCCCCGTCCCGTCCTCACCGTCGGCGGCGGCGCCGTCGGTCGTCGCAAGCAGGCCATCGCCCGCGTGCGCCTCACGCCCGGCACCGGTGTCATCACCGTCAACGGCCGTGCGCTGGACGAGTACTTCCCCAACAAGCTGCACCAGCAGCTCATCAACGACCCGTTCAAGGTCCTCGACCTGCTCGGCTCGTACGACGTCGTCGCGAAGATCTCCGGCGGTGGCCCCTCGGGTCAGGCCGGCGCGCTCCGCCTCGGCATCAGCCGCACGCTGAACGAGATCGACGAAGAGAACAACCGCGCCGAGCTGAAGAAGGCGGGCTTCCTCAGCCGCGACGCTCGCGTCAAGGAGCGCAAGAAGGCCGGTCTCAAGAAGGCCCGTAAGGCTCCTCAGTTCTCCAAGCGCTAACACCTGGCGAGGCTTCGCGATGACGCGCCTTTTCGGAACCGACGGAGTTCGGGGCCTTGCCAACCGTGAGTTGACGGCCGCTCTCGCCCTGGGTCTTGCCCAGGCGAGTGCGGTCGTCCTCACGAAGGGGCATCATGCCGATGCCCGCAAAGCGGAGGGCCGGCGCCCGGTCGCCGTCCTCGCGCGCGATCCCCGTATCTCGGGTGAGTTCCTCTCCGCCGCGGTGGCCGCCGGTCTGGCCTCCTCGGGCGTCGACGTCCTCGATGCCGGGGTCATCCCCACGCCTGCTGCGGCGTTCCTGGTGCAGAACTCCGGCGCCGACTTCGGCGTCATGATCAGCGCCTCGCACAACCCCGCTCCCGACAACGGGATCAAGTTCTTCGCGTTCGGCGGCACCAAGCTGCCCGACGAGGTGGAAGACCGCATCGAGGCGACCATGGACGCCCCGCGCCTCATGCCCGTGGGCGGCGACGTCGGTCGCATCCGCCGCTTCGCCGATGCCGAGGACCGGTACGTCGTCCACCTGATGGGTGCGCTGCCGCACCGCCTCGACGGCCTCCACGTGGTGCTCGACTGCGCTCACGGCGCGGCCGCCGCGGTCTCGCCCGAGGCGTTCGCCCTCGCCGGCGCGCGCGTCACGCTGATCGGGGCCGACCCCGACGGCGTCAACATCAACGACGGCGTCGGCTCGACCCACCTCGACCAGCTCGCCGCGGCCGTCCTCGAGCACGGAGCCGACGTGGGCATCGCGCACGACGGCGACGCCGACCGGTGCCTCGCGGTCGACGCCGAGGGCAACGTCGTCGACGGCGACATGATCATGGCGATCCTCGCCCTGTCGCTCCACGAGCGCGGCGACCTGAAGGACGACACCCTCGTCGCGACGGTGATGAGCAACCTCGGACTGAAGCGCGCCATGCGCGACCACGGCATCACGATGCTCGAGACGGGTGTCGGTGACCGGTACGTGCTCGAAGAGATGAACGCCCACGGCTACAGCCTGGGCGGCGAGCAGTCGGGTCACATCATCTTCCAGAAGTACGCCACGACGGGCGACGGAATCCTGACCGGATTGACCCTCGTGGCCGAGATGGCCCGGACGGGCAAGTCCCTCGCCGAGCTCGCGTCGGTCATGACGGTGTTCCCGCAGGTGCTCATCAACGTGCGCGACGTCGACCGCGAAGCCCTGAAGGGCGACGAGGTGGTCGCCACCGCCGTGCGCGCCGCCGAGGACGAGCTGGGCGACTCCGGTCGGGTGCTGCTGCGCCCCTCCGGCACCGAGCAGCTCGTGCGGGTCATGGTGGAGGCGGCGTCGCAGCCCGTGGCGGATCGGATCGCCCACACTCTGGCCGAGGTGGTGCGGGAGCAGCTCGCGGTCTCCGTGGGCTGAGGCCCGTGTATCCCACGCTCTCGATTTTGTAACAAACACAGTCGGTGTCCTAGTACCGTCGACGAGTGAGCACATCGACGGATTCCCGTACCGGACTCGGCCTCACGGCCACCATCTACGTCTTCGCCGCCGTCATGATCGGCACGACGCTGCCGACGCCGCTCTACCCGACCTATGAGAGCGTCTTCGGCTTCGGCAGTCAGACGACGACCGTGCTCTTCGCCATCTACGCGGCGGGCGTGATCGTCTCGCTGCTCGTCGCCGGGAGGCTGTCGCAGTCGCTCGGCCGGCGGCCCGTGTTACTGATCGGAGCGGCGCTGTCGCTCGTCAGCGCGATCCTCTTCACGATCGGCACGAGCGAGGGGCTGCTCTTCGTCGGGCGCGTGTTCTCCGGGCTCTCGGCGGGAGTGCTGACGAGCACCGGCACGGTGGCCGTGCTCGACGCGGCGCCGGACGCGCGGAAGAAGATCGCGGGATCGCTCGCCACGGCCGCGAACATCGGCGGGCTCGGATTCGGGATGATCGTGTCGGGTCTCGTCGCCGGTCTGACGCCGTTCCACCTGAGGGGTCCGTTCGTCGTTCAGGGCGCCCTGGTCGTGATCGCGGGGCTGGCCCTGCTGGTCGTTCCGGAGACGGTCGCGAAGGCCGACCGGGTGCCGTTCCGGCTGCACGTGCCGACCGTGCCGGCGGCGGCGAGAGGCGTGTTCGGGGTGGCGTCGATCGGGGCGATCGCCGGGTTCGCCGTCTGCGGGCTGTTCTCGTCGGTGGCGCCCAACTTCGTCGGGAGCATCCTCCAGATCCACTCCGCGGTGGTCGTCGGGCTGGCCACCGGGGTGCTGTTCGTCGCGAGTGCGGTCGCGCAGATCGCGCTCGGGAGCGTGTCGGCCGTGCGGGGTGTGCTGATCGGCAGCGTCGCGCTGTTCGTGGGCATGGCCGTGCTGGCCCTCGCCCTGCCGCTGGCCTCGCTCGCGCTCCTCATCGTCTCGGCCGTCGTATCGGGCGCCGGGCAGGGGCTGCTGTTTACCTACGGGCTACGGGCGATCACGGGCGCGACGCCGGAGGATCAGCGGGCGCAGGCGACGACGGCGTACTTCATCGTCGCGTACCTCGCGATCTCGATCCCGTCGATCGTGGCGGGCGTCTTCACGACGACGGTGGGGCTGACGCCGACCGGAATCGTGTTCGCCGGTGTGATGGCGGTGCTGTGCGTGGTCGCGTTCGCGACGCGGGGGCGCTTCGCGGTTCGGGGGTAGCGGTCGCGGATCACGGCGGGAGTGGTGCGGCGCCGGCAGTGGCGCGGCGGCAGCTAGATCTTGCGGAGGAGCACCGACGACACCTTGTGGTCGGCGCCCTTGCGGAGGACCAGCGTGGCGCGTGAGCGGGTGGGCTGCACGTTCTGCTTCAGGTTGGGCTCGTTGATCGTGCGCCACACCTCGCGGGCGAAGGCGAGCGCGGCGTCTTCGTCCATCGACGCGAACTGGTGGAAGAACGAGTCGTCCTCGGTGAAGGCGGAGGCGCGGAGCTTGCGGAAGCGCTCGACGAACCAGTTCTCGATGTCGTGGGTCCGGGCATCCACGTAGATCGTGAAGTCGAAGAGGTCGCTCAGGGCGAGCCGGCCGCCGAGCGGGGGCTGGAGCACGTTGAGGCCCTCGACGATCAAGATGTCCGGGCGGCGGATGACCACCTCGGCGTCGGCCACGATGTCGTACTCGACGTGCGAGTAGAACGGGGCCCGCACCTCTTCGGCCCCGCTCTTGACCTGCGAGACGAACTTGAGCAGGTGGCGACGGTCGTACGACTCGGGGAAGCCCTTGCGGTCCATGATGCCGCGCCGCTCGAGCTCGGCGTTCGGGTAGAGGAAGCCGTCGGTGGTGATCAGCTCGACGCGAGGGGTGTCGCTCCAGCGGGAGAGGAGCTCGCGGAGGAGGCGGGCGACGGTCGACTTGCCGACCGCGACGGAGCCGGCGACGCCGATGACGAACGGCGTGCGCTGGGCGCGCTCGCCGAGGAAGTCGCTGGTGGCCCGATGCAGGTTGCGCGCTCCGGCCGCATAGAGGTTGATGAGGCGGCTGAGCGGCAGGTAGACGTCGCTGACCTCCTGCAGATCGAGCCGGTCGCCGAGCCCGCGCAGCTGCACGAGCTCGACCTCGGTCAGCGGGTTCTTCGTGGCGGGCGCCAGGGCCGCCCATGCGTCGCGGTCGACCTCGACGAACGGGGTGAGGTGCGTGGGGGAGGTGGTGGTCGACTCGGCCATGAGGCCCAACGTTATACGTCGCAGGAAGGATCGGGGTGATCCTCCGGGAGGAGGATCCCGCGTGGCCCGGGCGGCTGACGAAGGTCGTCAGCCGTCTCGCATAGGCTGTCGAGCATGTGTGGAATCGTGGGTTACGTCGGGTCCGACAAGAGCGTCGAGGTGCTCCTGGGCGGGCTGAAACGACTGGAGTACCGCGGCTACGACTCCGCAGGCATCGCCGTCATCGGCCCCGACGGGGCGCTCGAGATGCGCAAGAAGGCCGGCAAGCTGCAGATGCTCGTGGACGACCTCGAGGCGCGGCCGCTGGTCGACGGAAGCACCGGGATCGGGCACACCCGTTGGGCCACGCACGGCGGTCCGACCGATGAGAACGCGCATCCCCACCTCTCCGACGGGGGCAAGCTCGCGCTGATCCACAACGGCATCATCGAGAACTTCTCCGAGCTCAAGGCCGAACTCGTGGCCGAGGGCGTCGAGTTCTCGAGTGAGACCGACTCCGAAGTCGCGGCTCATCTCGTCGCTCGCGAATACCGGGCCGTCGGCGACCTGACCGAGGCGCTGCGCCTCGTCGTCAACCGTCTCGAGGGCGCGTTCACGCTGCTCGTCGTCCACGCCGACCAGCCGGGCGTCGTCGTCGGAGCCCGCCGCAACTCCCCGCTCGTGATCGGCCTGGGCGACGGCGAGAACTTCCTCGGCAGCGACGTCGCGGCGTTCGTCGCCTTCACCCAGCGCGCCATGGCCATCGGCCAGGACGAGATCGTCACCATCACGGCCGACGCCGTCACGGTGATCGACTTCCACGGCACGCCGGTCGAGGCGACCGAATTCGAGGTCACGTGGGATGCCTCCGCGGCCGAGAAGGGCGGCTGGTCCAGCTTCATGGCGAAGGAGATCAGCGAAGAGCCCGACGCCGTCATGAACACCCTGCTGGGTCGCGCCGTCGACGGTGCCGTCCACCTCGACGACCTCGAGCCGATCCGTGAGCGCCTCCTCACGGTCGACCGCATCATCATCATCGCCTGCGGCACCGCCGCCTACGCCGGCATCCTCGGCAAGTACGCCATCGAGCAGTGGTCGCGCCTCCCCGTCGAGGTCGAGCTGGCCCACGAGTTCCGCTATCGCGACCCGGTGCTGAACGAGCGCACCCTCGTGGTGTCGATCAGCCAGTCGGGCGAGACGATGGACACCCTGATGGCCGTCAAGTACGCGCGAGGCGAGGGCGCCCAGGTGCTCTCCATCTGCAACACCCAGGGGGCCACCATCCCCCGCGAGAGCGACGCCGTGATCTACACGCACGCCGGCCCCGAGGTCGCCGTCGCGTCCACCAAGGCCTTCGTGGCGCAGGGCACCGCGCTGTTCCTGCTCGGCCTCCACCTCGCCACGATCCGCGGCACGCTGACGGCGGCCGAGATCGCCGAGCAGGTCGACGACCTCAAGGCGATCCCCGACAAGATCCGCCGCGTGCTCGAGACCGGCGACCGGATCAAGACGCTCGCCGGCTGGATGGCCGACACCCGCTCGGTCCTGTTCCTCGGCCGTCACGTCGGCTACCCGATCGCCCTCGAGGGGGCGCTCAAGCTCAAGGAGCTCGCCTACATCCACGCCGAGGGCTTCGCGGCGGGCGAGCTCAAGCACGGTCCGATCGCGCTCATCGAACCCGGCCAGATCGTCTTCGTGATCGTGCCGTCGCCGCGCGACCCGCGGTCGCTGCACCCCAAGGTCGTGTCGAACATCCAGGAGATCCGCGCCCGCGGGGCCCGGGTCATCGCGATCGCCGAAGAAGGGGACGCCGCCGTGCTCCCCTACGCCGACGAGGTGCTGCACATCCCCCTGGCCGCTCCGCTCTTCGAGCCGCTGCTCGCCGTCGTGCCGCTGCACATCTTCGGCATGGAGCTCGCGGCCGCGAAGGGCCTCGACGTCGACCAGCCGCGCAACCTCGCCAAGTCGGTCACGGTCGAGTAGCCGGCAGGCACCACAGGAGGGTCGCATGAGCATCGTCGGAATCGGCGTCGACGTGGTCGACGTCGCACGGTTCGGCAAGGCGCTGGTCCGCACCCCCAAACTGCGCTGGCGCCTGTTCACCGACGCCGAGCTCCTCCGCGACGGCGAGGAGCGCGCCCTCGAGTCGCTGGCCGCCCGCTTCGCGGCGAAAGAGGCGTTCATCAAGGCGGTGGGAGGTTCGACCGGCGTCTTCTGGCACGACATGGTGGTCCGAGCCGACGATCAACGCGCGCCGTCCCTCGTGCTGAGCGGGGGTGCGGCGGCGCTCGCCTCCTCGCGCGGGGCCACGCGCATCCACCTGTCCCTCAGTCACGACGCGGGCATCGCGACGGCGTTCGTCATCGCCGAGACCGACGGCAGCGCCGGTGCGGCGATCAGCGCCGGGGGAGGAGCGTCATGACGCAGGAGGCCGTGATCCGCGTCGACACGGAGGCGCTGCGACACAACGTGCGGGTGCTGCGTCAGGCCGTCGGTCGCGTCAAGCTGATGGCGGTCGTCAAGGCGAACGCCTACGGCCACGGCAGCGTGGAGTGCGCCAAGGCGTTCGAAGAGGCCGGAGTCGACTGGCTGGGCGTCGTCGACCTCGACGAGGCGATCGCGCTTCGCGAAGCGGGCGTGCGCCTGCCCGTGCTGAGCTGGCTCCACGCCCCCGGCGAGACCTTCGAGCGGGCGGTGGAGTTCGGCATCACGCCGGCGGTCTCCGATCTCGCGCAGCTCGAGGCCGTCGCCGCCGCCGGTGCGCCGGCCGTGCACCTCTGCCTCGACACCGGGCTGAGCCGCAACGGCGCCGTCGAGTCCGAGTGGGAGGCGCTCTTCGATCGGGCCACCGAGCTCGCGGCCGACGGGCTCGTGATCGAGGGCGTCATGAGCCACCTCTCGAACACGTCGCCCCAAGAGGACGGCCGCCAGATGGCGGAGTTCGTGAAAGCGGTGGGGATGCTCATCGAACGCGGCATCACACCGCCGCTGCAGCATCTCGCGGCGTCGGCCGGGGCGCTGGTGTACGACGGTGCCCGGATCTCGATGGTCCGGTTCGGTCTCGCGGCCTACGGTCTCAGCCCGTTCCCCGACCGCACGAGCGCCGACCTCGGGCTGCGCCCCGCGCTCACCCTGTCCGCCCCCGTCATCGGCATCAAGCGGGTGAAGGCGGGCGAGGGCACCTCCTACGGCTTCACCTGGCGAGCGACCCACGACACCACGATCGCCCTCGTGGGCCTCGGCTACGCCGACGGCATCGAGCGCCACGCCGGCAACCGGGCGCGGGTGCTGGTGGGCGGCCGACTCTGTCCGGTGGTGGGGCGCATCGCGATGAACTCGCTCACGGTCGATCTCGGGGCAGCCGTCGGCGCCCGGCCCTCGACGACCACGGTGTCCGCGTTCGAGGTGGGCGAGTCGGCCCCGGGCGGCTTCGCGGCGACAGTGGCCCTCGGCGATCCGGTCGTCCTGTTCGGCGACGCGGCCGCAGGCCACCCCAGCGTCGACGACTGGGCGGCTGCGACCGGAACGATCAACTACGAGGTCGTGACACGCCTCTCGCCCCGCATCCCGAGGAGCTACCGATGAGCGCCGCAGCCGATCCTCTCGCCGAGCCGGGAGGTCGGGCCGTGCATCCCGCCTTGCGCTGGGCGACGGTCGATCTCGCCGCCTACCGCGCCAACCTCCGGCACCTGCAAGAGCTGGTGGCGCCGGCCGAGCTCATGGCCGTCGTCAAGGCGGACGCCTACGGGCACGGAGCCACCACGCTCGTCGCGGCGGCTCTCGAGGCCGGGGTGCGCTGGTTCGGCACCCTCGACCTCGCCAACGCCCACGAACTCCGGGCGGCGGGGGTCGGCGACGGCGTCGCGCTGTTCGCCTGGCAGTTCGGGCCCCGCGAGACCTTCGAGCGGGCGATCTCCGAGCGCATCGACCTCGGCATCTCGTCGCTCCGTCAGCTCGAGGCCGTCGCCTCCGCGGTCGAGGCGGTCTCGCGGGCCCTGGCTCCCGACGCTGCGGCGGCCGCACCGGTGCCCGCTCTGGTCCACCTCAACGTCGACACCGGCCTGCATCGAGACGGAGCGCTCGCCGACGAGTGGGACGCGCTCGTGACGCGGGCCGTCCGGTTGCGCGAGGCGGGCATCCTCCGTCTGCGCGGGGTCTATTCGCACTTGGCCGAGGCCTCCGACGAGGAGGACACCGGGTCGGCCGAACTGCTGGCGTCGTGCATCGAGCGGGCGGCGAGGCTCGGGGCGACGTTCGAGCGGCGGCACCTGACGGCGTCGAGTGCCGGCATGGAGCGGCCCGAGCTGCGGCTCGACATGGTGCGGATGGGGTCGAACACGTACGGGATCCCCGTGACCGACGGGGTGTCGGCGGCCGATCGCGGGCTGCTCCCCGTCATGACCCTCAGCGCCTCGGTCGCGCGGGTCAAGCGCATCGCGGCCGGCACCGGTGTCTCGTATGACTACACGTTCCGGGCCCCGCGCGACACGACCGTGGCGCTCGTGCCGGTGGGCTACGCCGACGGGGTCTCGCGCCGGGCCCAGCACGGCGTGACCATCGCGCTGCATGGCAAGCGGTATCCGATCGTCGGCCGCGTGGCCATGGACCAGTTCCTGATCGACGTGGGCGACGACCCGGTCGCGGTGGGCGACGAGGTCACTCTGTTCGGCACGGGATCGCGGGGCGAACTGACGGTCGGCGAATGGGCCGACCTGATCGAGACGATCGGCGAAGAGGTCACCTGCGGCATCGGGGCGCGCGTGAAGCGGGTGTACGTGTGAGCGAGTCATCGTCTTCTGGTGCGTCTCGGTCTTCTGGTGCGTCTCGGTCTTCTGCGTTCTTCGAGGGCAGCCTTGCTTCGTCCGCCGACATGGAGGCGCTCGGGGTGCGACTTGCCTCGGTGCTCGCGGCGGGCGACCTTCTCGTGATGACCGGTCCGCTCGGCGCCGGCAAGACCACGCTGACGCGAGGCATCGGGCGTGGGATGCACGTGCGCGGCCAGGTGGCGTCACCCACGTTCGTCCTCGCGCGCACGCACCCGGCCCTCTCGGCCGAGGGGGTGCCGCTGGTGCACGTCGACGCGTACCGCCTCGGTTCGGCCGCCGAACTGGACGACCTCGACCTCGACTTCGCCGGCTCGGTCGTGGTCGTGGAGTGGGGCGCCGGGCTTCTGGACGGGGTCGCGGAGTCGTGGCTCGAGGTCGGGATCGAGCGGCCGGTGGGGGCTGGCGCGGGTGAGGGTGCTGATGCGGCTGGTGCTGGTGCTGGTGCTGCTGATGCTGGTGTTGCTGGCGCTGCTGCTGTTGCCGCGGGCGTCTCTGCGCTCGCGGCCGATCTGGCGCCGGAGCTCTCCCTCGGAGCGGCCACGGTCGACGAGGCGGCGGACGAGTCCGTCGAGGAGCCCCGCGTGGTCACGATCATGGCGCACGGCCCGCGGTGGTCGGGCGTGGTGCTGCCTGCCTGAGCGGGTTCGCCCCGTCTGAGCCGCCACGCGGACCCGGCCCCGCACCCTCGTCCCGCGGACGCGCACCCTGCGCCCGCGGACCCGCACCCGGCTCCCGCGGACCCGCACCCCACGCGCCGCACTGACCCCTGGTCGACCGGGGGTCTCCCGCGGAAAGCGGGGTGCGGCTGCTCGGCGGCACTGGTGGGACCTGCTCGCCGAGGTCGCCCCCGGGATGGGAGACCGGCTCGCGGGTCGCCGCACGAGGCGCCAGCGGTGTGTGCGGGTCCGGCGTGCCGGAATCGTCAGCGCTCCCGCGACACGCGATCGGCTCGGCGGAGCAAAATGTAGGCAACGGCGAGGCCTGCCAGAGCCCACACGCCGGCCGCCAGAAGTACGAGGCCGAGTTCACCGGAGGGTGTTCTCAGCCAGGCCGCCTGATAGGTCAGAGGGTTGAAATGCGCGATCGTCTGCAGGTAGCGGGGAGCCGCCTCGAGCGAATAGAACAGCGGTGCGGAGAGCACGATCGGCAGAGCCGTCACGGTGACGACAAGATCGCGCACCGAATACGACTGCACCTGCGCACCGACCGCGGCGCCGATGCCCACCCAGCCGATGAGGACCAGGAGTCCTGTCAGGCAGGCGAGCAGCAGGGGTGTTCCCCCGAGAGCAGGGAACCCGAAGAGCGCAGATCCGATACCGACCAGCACCGCGAGCTGACCGACGAAGACGGCGGTCGCGAACAGGACGATGCTCAGGAGGTACCCCGCGATCGATCCACCCTGCATCGTGTAGATGGCGAGGATCCCCCACTTGCGGTCATTGGCCACGTCGCCCACCGTGCTCGTGGCAGAACGGAAAGCGACGAAACAGACGAGTCCTGTCATCGCGTAGGCGAGGCACGCCCCGGGCGACCCACCGACCGTCCCGCTGAGACCCGCGGTGAGGAAGACCAGGTAGGCGACCGGCTCGAGGAATCGGCCGAGATAGGAAGAACGCCAATTCCACAGCGAGTGACCGTGGTACTTGAGCAGCGTCAGGGCCTTCACGCGGCGGCTCCCCCTCGCCGAATCGCGTCGTAGGCGCTCCACAGATCGTCGGGATCGTCGCCCCGCTTCGCAAACGCGCCTGCGGGTTCGTCGGCCACGATGACACCGGTGTCCATGGCGATGACGCGTGTGCAGTACGCCGCAAAACGGGACGTCTCGTGAGTGCTGATGACCGCGGATGCCCCGCCCTGCCGCCTGCGCTCGAGATGGTCGAAGACGACATCGATTCCGGCGGGGTCGAGACCCGTCGTCGGCTCGTCGAGCAGGAGGAGAGTCGGCTCACCCGCAATGGCCCGCGCGATCTGTGTCCGTCGCAGTTCACCTCCGGACAGGGTCTCGGCCGTTCGTCGAAGGAACGGTATGAGGCCCATCGTCTCGGCGATCGAGGCCAGAAGCTGAGATCGTTCCGCCCTGCGGGTCTTCTGTCGCAACTCCAATCCCAGTGCGATGTTCTGTTCGACGGTCAGCGACCAGTCGACGATTTCACGTTGAGGGCACCAGCCGATTTCGCGGCTCGGCACCGAGATGTCCACTCGCCCGGAGCTCGGCCTGGACAGGCCTCCCAAGATGTCGAGGAGAGTGGATTTACCTGCGCCGTTGTGACCGACGAGCGCGACGATCTCTCCTGGGCCGATGGACAGGCAGCTTCGAGTCAGCGCGGGATCGACCTTCTTGGGATAGATCTTGGTGATGTCGACGGCGCGGAGCAGGCGGGGCACTTCAGAGGTGGTCGAGGATGAACTTCGCTGTGGCATCGGGGCTCGTTCCATTCGTCGTCGTAATGATTAGTGAGGTTTTCGGAAGGACCTGCGACTGCGAGAAGCCGTTCTTACCTGTGAACCAGGGGAGGTCAGGTGAGGGCCGTCTCGACGATCCCATCCCATCTCCGCGTCGCAGGACGACGACGTGGTCGACAGGCCCCCCGGCCGCGTTGTGGCCACCTAATACGTCGATGGGTGCGAGGAGACCCACGAGTCCGGTGTCAGGCGAGACGGTGGTGCGGTGCTCGCGCGAGTCGAATAACGGGATGCGATCACGAAGTGAGTCGCGTCGGAACCCAAGCGGCGTCTCGTATGTCTGCACGTTCGTCGTCTCGATATCGAAAATGGCCAGGTTGTCGGTTACGAGTTCGGCCCCAAGGCCGCAGAGCGCGATGGCCGTGGAGGTTTTACCCACGTAATTCGCTCCGACGAGAAGCAAGAGGGCACCGCTTGCGAGCCGGACCACTGCACCTGGCGTGGTTGCGAATCGAAGCCACAGATTCGAATGGAAGAGAGGCGGAAACGGCGACGGAATGTCGGACCAGTCGCTAAATGTGGAGTCCCCCGCCATGCCCGAGCCAGCTCGAGTGGGCTTGATCACGAGACGTTTGGCCAGGCCATCCTTGGCCAAAAGACTGGAGAAAAATCCGCGGCTCGGCCAGTCGACGCAAGTCAAGTCCACAAGCAAGTCGGCTTCAAGCACGTCTGCCACGAACTCGGAGTACAAGTACCGAATGTCCAGAACGTCTGTTGGGGCACAAGAGACCTTCAGACGTACTCCGAAGAACTCGAGTCCGATGGTTGAACGGTGGCTCATCTATGCGCCTCCTCGGTGTGGCAGAGCTGCTCTATTGCGTCGAGGGCCTGCTTTCGATGGTTTGCGATGTCGAGGTGGAGTCTGAGGGTGTGAGGCGACAGTCTTTCGACACGGAAGCGTGAAGAAGGGATCAGATCCACTGTCCAGCTCCAACGGGCCGCCTCGGACAGGAGGGCGAATCCGAGGTCCTTCGCGTGCACGGAAAACGTCGTCCCCGTGGCCGTTTCGAATTGCACGCCATCGTGAACTCGTGAAGACAGGCCCGGAAGCTGCGTGAGTGTCTGGCTGCGGATTCCGATGGGCCGGGTGTAGGGCTGCAACAGGTCTCCCTCGAGGACGCACGTGTCATCGGTGACGAAATTCCAACCACGTTCGAGCAGCGACAGGAGCAGGACAGATTTTCCCGAGGTCGAGGGGCCGTGAAGAACCACTGCCTGCCCGGGCCTCCCGGGACGACTCGCGCTACTTCCGTGGAACGTCCGAAATCGGCGTGAGAACTCCGGCGCGGCGAACGGAGGCAGCGGTGTCGGGCCCTCGAGAGGAAGCGAATGCCACCCGTCCTTCACGCCTCGTCGCACGGAGACAGTGCCCAGAACCGACTCGGATCTTACGAACGAGCCACTTGTGGATTCGAGTCGAAGGGTCACAGAAGCCTGGTCATCGGCCATCACGAGGTAGTCCTGGAAAAAATAGGTGATGTGCCTGGCGTCGTCGCCGTCGCGAAGAAGGACATCGACCCGTTCTCCCCAGAAGGTGAACGAGAGGCGGTGAAAAGAAGCCGTTGTTTCAACCCCCAAGGCGCTCTCCCGCCACGAAGAGAGAACACCCGACATGCACTGACGAGACCAAGGTCGAGAGCTCTCCTATCGATGTCCAGGTGCATTGAGGAGCCACGTCGGATCGCCAAGCTGAAAAAATGAGCGCGCATTCTCTCTCTGCTGGATATACCTGCGAGAGGCGATCGAAGAGAGGATGCACTCGTTCGAGAAGCTTGCTCGTGGGGCGAAGTGAGGAGCTCCCGAAGTCACCGACCTGGCTCAGCAGGAGAGGCATCCGTTCGTCGAGCCGGATCCTCTCCCGGTAGAACAAATTGGACTCGTAACTCTGGAACCCACCGTCGAACCGGCTCCGCAAGTCGACCAGGACTTGGTCGAGGAACGACGTCGCGGCAATCGCTTTTGCTCGCCGACCGATCTCTCCGACGCGCCTGAGGAGTTCCCAGTTCGAGTCCACGAGAAAAAGCGTATGCCCATACGTGAGGAACGCGGCCGTATGTCCTTCCGGCAGATGAGCCAGGGTGTCCAAGACGGCTTCCGCCATCGCGGCGTAGATCACTTGTGGATCGTCCCCCGATTCATAGAGGGGCTTGAGGTCAATGACCAACCCGGAGTACCGATTCCGGAGCTCGTCATCGAATGCCGTGAGATGGAAGATCGCCGAGGTCGATCGCAGGATGTCGTCCACTTCGATCGTGCGGGAATCGAACCCGCCGATGCCCAGGCCGACCAAATATAGATCGGCCTGGGCGTCGGGGACCCGGAGATCTTCGCGTGAGGTTCGCACTCCGAGAACGTTTCTAAGTCAGCACATCACCTGGCGGTGAGCCCCGCTTGCCTTGACCGTCTCCTCGATGGTCGGGATGTACGTGGGAATGAACAGCACGTCGTCCGGTGCGGCGATGACTTCGTGCGCCGAGGTCGTCTGCTGGTCGTGAACCTTCGTCATTGCTATTTCCTTTCAGCGAGAGCCGAGAACCATCGATCCTCGGTCGGGCGATGCCCGCTTCTGGCTTCGCACATATGAATATGCAACATCAAATGTATTTCACTAGACCGGCTTTGGACGCTGGGATCAGGGGGACGGCAGCACGAGCGGAGAGCGCAGCGCCAGCAGCCTACGATTGAGGCATGCTCCTGGCGATCGACACCTCCTCGGGCACGTCCGTCGCGGTGGTCGACCGCGAAGGGGGCGTGCTCGCCGAACGCACCGAGCTCGACACCCGCCGGCACGCCGAGGTCATCGGCCTGCTGATCCAGGAGTGCCTCACCGACGCCGGCATTGAGCCGGCCCGGCTGAGCGCCGTCGTCGCGGGCATGGGGCCGGGGCCGTTCACGGGACTCCGCGTGGGCATCGCCGCCGCTCGCGCCTTCGCGTTCGGTGCGGGCAAGCCGTGCCTTCCGCTGGTCAGCCACGACGCCATCGCGTTCGAGAGGCTCGGCGGACTCGAGCGCGCCCTGGGGCAAGAACCCGAGAGCCGGCAGGAGGCACCGCTCGTCGTGGTGACCGACGCACGCCGCCGCGAGGTCTACTTCAGTGTCTACTCGGGCATCGACGCCGAGGGGCTGCCCGTGCGAGTCGGAGAGCCCGGGCTGTGCAAGCCGGGCGACCTCGAGGAGCGGCTCCGTGCATCCCACGCTCTCGCCCTCGCTCCGAACGCGAACACGAACACGAATACAGACGCGAACGCCGCCGCCCCGCTCGACCTCGACGCCGCCGAGCGCACCGATCCGACCGACACGGTCGTGTCCGCCGCCGCGCTCGGAATGCTCGCCGAGACGCTCTTCTCGCACAAGCGCTCGTTCGCGCGCGACGAGCCGCTCTACCTGCGGTCGCCTGACGTCACCGTTCCGGGCGCGCCCAAGCGGGTCTCGTGACAGGGCCCGCATGACCTTCGTCACGCGCCGCGCAACACCGGACGACCTCGACGCGATCATGGCCATCGAGACGAGCGTCTTCGTGACCGACGCCTGGTCGCCGAAGAGCATGCGGCACGAGCTCCGCGACAGCTCCAACTTCTACCTGGTGGTGACCGCCGGCGGCGAGGCGGGGGATGCCGTGGTCGCCTACTCGGGGCTCCGCGCGCCGGTCGGTTCGCCCGATTCCGACATCCAGACCATCGCCGTCGCCCCCGTCGCCCGTCGGCAGGGCGTCGCCCGCGATCTCATGCGACGCATGCTCGACGAGGCATATTCCCGTGGGGCCCGCGAGACGTTCCTCGAGGTGCGGGTCGACAACCCCGGCGCCCAGGCGCTGTACGAGTCGTTCGGGTTCGAGGGCATCGCCGTGCGGCCGCGCTACTACATGCCCGACGGGGTGGACGCGCTCGTGATGCGGGCCAGGTTGCCCGCGCCGTCGCCTTCGGCTGCACCCTCCGCGCCGGACGACCCGGCACCGTCCGTGCTGTCGCCCGCGCCGCCCGACCCGGCGTCGTCGCCGGCCGACCCGCAGCCCCCGACCGCCACCGAGACCGGAGTGACCCCATGACCCGCGAACCCCTCGTCCTCGGCATCGAGACCAGCTGCGACGAGACCGGCATCGGGATCGTCCGCGGACGCACCCTGCTCGCCAACGTCATCGCCTCCTCGATGGACGAGCACGCGCGCTACGGCGGCGTCGTGCCCGAGATCGCCGCTCGCGCCCACCTCGAGGCCCTGCAGCCCACCCTCGAGGCCGCGCTCGCCGAGGCCGGGGTGACGCTCGACGAGCTCGACGCCATCGCCGTCACGAGCGGGCCGGGCCTGGCGGGGGCGCTGATGGTCGGCGTCGGCGCGGCGAAGGCCCTGGCACTCGGGGCCGGCAAGCCGCTCTACGCGGTCAACCACCTCGTAGGACACGTCGGCGCCGATGTCCTGCGAGACGACGGCACCGAGATCGCGCTGCCGACCATCGCCCTGCTCGTCTCCGGCGGCCACACGTCGCTGCTGCACGTGCGAGACCTCCTCGACGACGTCGAACTGCTCGGCGAGACCATCGACGACGCCGCGGGCGAGGCGTTCGACAAGGTCGCGCGCCTGCTCGGCCTGCCCTACCCGGGCGGGCCTCAGATCGACCGGGTCGCGGTCGCCGGCGACCCGAAGGCCATCCGGTTCCCGCGGGGGCTCACCCTGCCGAAAGACCTGGCGGCACACCGCTACGACTTCTCGTTCTCCGGGCTGAAGACCGCGGTCGCGCGCTGGGTCGAGAAGACCGAGGCCGGGGGAGGCACGGTGCCGGTCGCCGACGTCGCCGCCAGCTTCCGCGAGGCCGTCGTCGACGTGCTGCTCACCAAGGCGTTGGCCGCGTGCGCCGACCTGGGCGTGCCGCGCCTGCTGCTCGGCGGCGGTGTCGTGGCGAACGCGCGGGTGCGCGAGGTCGCGGCGGCCCGCTGTGCTGCGGCGGGCATCGAGCTTCGGATCCCGCCGCTCTCCCTCTGCACCGACAACGGCGCGATGATCGCGGCACTCGGGGCGGAGCTCGTCGCTCGGGGGCGCGAGGCCTCGCCGCTCGGGTTCGGAGCGGACTCGACGCTGCCGGTGACGAGCGCGCAGGCGGTCTAGCGGCGGCGGCTCTGCACTGGCTATTCAGGACGGATGGCGCGCTCGGCCGCCCTGGAGGGGCGAGTGCGCCATCCGTCCTGAGTTGTCGCCGCGCGGGGCCGTTGCTGTTGCTGCGTCGCGCCGGTCGCGGCGTCCCCTGCGTGGGGCCTTGCCCCGCCGGGGTGCGAGCGGAGATCATCGAGCATGACCGATCACACCCCTTCGTCCACTCCCGAGCCCGGATCAGACCACGGCTCGGACGCTCCCACCGACTCGGCCTCGCCCGCGGAGGCCTGGGCGCCGGTCGAACTCGATCACCCCGCCGAGGGCGGCACAGCGGGGGATGCACCTCCCGCCGACTCGCGGCCCGCCTCGGATCCCCCGTCCCACCAGGCCCCCTTCGGCCAATCCGGCTACACGCCCCACCAGTACGGCCAGCCGGCGCCCGGTGAGCAGCAGTACGGGCAGCAGCCTGCCTACGGCCAGCCGGGACAGCCTGCCTACGGACAGCAGGGCCAGCCGGCCTACGGCCAGCAGTCGGGCCAGCCGGGTTACGGACAGCAGGGCCAGCCGACCTACGGCCAGCAGGGCCAGCCCGCCTCCGGGCAGCAGGCGTACGGCCAGCCTTCCTACGGACAGCAGGGTCAGCCCGCGTACGGCCAGCAGCCGGGCTATCCGGGTCAGCCCTACGGCCAGTCGCCCTATGCCCCGCCGCACTACGGCGGCCCCTCGTCGCGCACCAACGGCTTGGCGATCGCGTCGCTGGTCCTCGGCATCGCGGGCATCGTGCTCGTCTTCTTCGCGGGGCTGCCGGGCATCGCCGCCGTCATCCTCGGGTTCGTGTCACGATCGCAGATCAAGCGCACGCGTCAGGCCGGCGCGGGGATGGCCCTCGCCGGGATCATCCTCGGCTTCGTGGCGATCTTCTTCATCGCTGTGTTCCTGGTGTTCTTCATCATCGGGATCACTGCCGACCCGCACGCGTTCGACGGGAACTGAGCAGGTGGCAGCTCCCGCGACGGTGGCCCGTGCATCCCACGCTCTCGTGCTCGCCTACGCCGTAAGGCGACGGTCGTTGCCCCTGGTGGTCGTGGCGCTCCTGACCGGGCGGGCCTCCGTGGGCGCGGACAGCGTTCGAGGGCAGCAGCTCAAGCGGGCCGCGATCGTGGTGGCGGCCGTGTGGGTGGCGGCGGTGGCGCTGGCGGTGCTCGTCGTCGGACTCTGCGTCGCGCTGCTGCTGGTGGTCGTGGTGTTGCCGCTCGGGCACTAGCCGGCGTGTCGCCCGCGGGAGTCGGGCTGCGGAGGCCCCGCTCTCTGCATCGGCGTCGGGCGTCGGTGGGGTGACTCCAGAAGGTGCGGGCTGGGGCGAAGGTGAGCGGCGTGTTCTGGAGTCGTGCGCCCGAGGGGCGGTGGGGTCGCCGGCGGTGACTCTAGAAGGTGCGGGCTGGGGCGAAGGTGAGCGGCGTGTTGTGGGGTCGCTCCGCGCGTGAGAGTCGGGCATGGGGAGCCGCACCGCGAGTGAGAGTCGGGCCCGCGGCGAAGCGAGGTCGCGCAGGCCGAGCGCCGACGCTAGACGCGCTCGCAGAGCAGCGCCGTGTGCCGGCCCGCGACCCGCGTCAGGATGAGCGTGGCCTCGTTCGCGCCGGAGAGCTGCAGCTTCTTGCGGAAGGCCGCGGGGTCGACGTCGACGCCGCGCTTCTTGATCTCCACGCGTCCGATGCCGCGCTTCTTGAGCTCCTGCCGGAGGCGTTTCTCGTCGAGGGGGAAGGTCTCGAGCACCCGGAAGCACTGGGCGAACGGCGTCTCGACCGCGGTCGCGGAGGTGAGGTAGGCGATGTCCCGGCTGATCATCGAGGCGTCGAGGAGGCGGGCCAGGTCGCCGATGAGACGCGCGCGAATCACTCCGCCGTCGGGTTCGTAGACGTACTCGTCGAGGTCGTTCACGTCGACGTCGTCCGAGTCGCCGGCCGCGGTCAATTCGGCGGGCCCGTCGGCACCGAGCACGAGGGCGGCCCGTCGGATGCCCGGACGGGCCAGCGCCCCGAACCACACCCCGACCTCGACGACGGAGCGGTCGACGGAGATCCACTGGCACTCGGCGTCGTCCGGCAGCAGGTCGCGGTCGATGCCGGGGCCGAGCTTGACGCCCGTCGGAAGCTTCGCGGCGAAGCCGAAGGCGGTGTCGAGCGAGGGAGACCAGTCGGCGGGGTCGGACAGGCGAGAGGTCGAGGAATGGCCGGATGTGCGGCGTGCGGGATCGAGGAAGACCGCGTCGATCCCGTCCAGGTCGGCTTCTTCGGCGGTACCCAGACGGACCTCCGCGCCCTCCCACGGTGCCAGGTTGTACGACGCGATTGCTGCCGTGACCTCGTCGCGGTCGACGGCGACGACATCGAGTTCGAGTGCGGCGAAGGCCAGGGCGTCGCCGCCGATCCCGCAGCCGAGGTCGGCCACCCGCGACACCCCGGCCCGCCGGAAGCGCCCGGCGTGGGACGAAGCGACCGGGAGGCGCGTCGCCTGCTCCAGCCCGGCCTCGGTGAAGAGCATGCGGGATGCGAAGTCGCCGAATTTCGAGACCCCCTTGGCTCGAAGGCGTGCCTGGGTCAGCACGGCCGAGACGAGTTCGGGGGAGTGGCCCTGCTTGCGAAGGGCCGAGACCTGCGAGACCATGTCCGCCTTCGAGTCGAACGGCGGCAGGGAGTCGAGCAGTCGAAGCCCCTCGGCGGTGAGGAGCTGGCGGAGCTCGGCGGTGTCCATCCGACCATCCTCGCGCACCGGCGCAGGGCGCACGACGGCGCACCGCCGCTCGCACGACGCCTTGGCGTCGGTCACACCGCGTCGCAGTGTTGGCACTCGGATTGACCGAGTGCCAACCGAGCCCTAGAGTTGTGCTGGCACTCGCACGTGTGAAGTGCCAACTCAAGTTTTCGCCCGCAGTGAGAAAGAAGAGGTCAACCGTGTCGGTCAGCATCAAGCCGCTCGAAGATCGCATCGTCATCCGTCAGGTCGAGGCCGAGCAGACCACTGCTTCCGGTCTCGTGATCCCCGACACCGCCAAGGAGAAGCCCCAGGAGGGCGAGGTCGTGGCAGTCGGACCGGGTCGTATCGACGACAACGGCAACCGCGTTCCTCTCGATGTCGCCGTGGGCGACAAGGTCATCTACTCGAAGTACGGCGGAACCGAGGTGAAGTACGGCGGAGAAGACCTGCTCGTGCTCTCGGCTCGCGACGTGCTCGCAGTCGTCGTCCGCTAAGTACGGACTCGACCGCTCAGCGGTCACCCGAAAGACCCCGTCTCCCAAGAGGCGGGGTCTTTCGCCGTCTCGGAGCCGGCGGCGTCGGCGGCTGTTGCTATGGTCTGCCTGTGAAGAACGAGACGCGTACAGGCCTCCTTACGGCAGTCGCCGCCTACGGGCTCTGGGGCGTGCTGCCCGTCTTCTTCCTGCTGCTGCACCCGGCCGGTGCTCCCGAGATCGTCGCCTGGCGCATCCTCTTCTCCCTCGTCTTCTGCCTCGTTCTCCTCGCAGCCACCCGCGGCTTCCCGCGCTTCCGTGAGATCCTGCGCGACCGCCGTCTCGTGTCGACCCTCGCCCTCGCCGGCGTCGTGATCGTCGTCAACTGGACGACCTTCATCTTCGCCACCGTCACCGGGCACGTCGTCGAGGCGGCTCTCGGCTACTTCATGAACCCCATCGTGACCGTGCTGCTGGGCGTGGTGGTCCTGCGCGAACGACTCCGCTCTGCGCAGTGGGCGGCGGTCGGCATCAGCATCGTGGCCGTGGTCATCATCGCGGTGGGCTACGGGCAGCTCCCCTGGATCTCTCTGCTCCTCGCCTTCTCGTTCGGGTCGTACGGGCTGATCAAGAAGCAGGTGGGCGGCCGCATCGACGCCCTCTCCGGCCTCACGATCGAGACCCTCGCCCTCGCGCCGCTCGCTGCCGTCACCGTCATCATCCTGGCGGTGCTGGGCTCTCAGGGCGTGGGGTCGGGCGTGGTGTTCGGCACGGCCGGCGGGCTCCAGGCCGGCGCCACGGTCGCCTCCGGGGTCATCACCGCCGTCCCGCTCCTCCTGTTCGCCGCGGCGGCCCGGCGGCTTCCGCTCTCGACCCTGGGCCTGACGCAGTACCTGACCCCGATCCTGCAGCTGATCGTCGGCGTCGCGATCCTGCACGAGCCGATGACGAGTGCCCGCTGGGTCGGATTCGCCCTGATCTGGGTGGCTCTCGTCGTCCTGAGCGTCGACGCGATCCGCACCGCGCGGGGGTCTCGTAGCGACGCGACTCTCAGCACGCTCGTGCGTCCGTCAGAGGAGTCTCCGAGACTGGGCGGCTAGGCGTACTCGGCCGTGATGGTGGTGGCACTTCTGGGCCTGTGACACAGGAGGACCCCCTGGCTTGTTGGAGCTGTCGAGTTCTGCCGTCAGCCAGGAGGTCTCGTGTCCCACGCTGAGTCCCGAACCCATCTGCAGGGACGGCTGCTGATCGTCCGCCGCGTCGTCTTCGACCGCCGTCCCGGAAGCCCCGTGCCGCATCGGCGCCGCCAATCCACTGCCGCGCCTCGGAAGCGGCGAGGGCTCTAGTCCGCGGCGCGGTTCTGTGCCGCACGCGGGGGTCTGTGCGGCACGGAAGGGTCTGTGCCGCACGCCCGCAGCCCGAGAGTCACCATCCTGATGGCCCAGTACACCTAGGTCACGAATCGCTAACGAAACGCCGCCTTCTCGATCGGAACACACGGTCGAAACAATCGCGCCCTAGGTTCGACCCAATCAACGGTAGGGCCGCGCGCCATCGCGCAGCCGAATCACCACCGTCATGAAAGGGTTCACGGATGATCAGATCCATCACCGCCCTCAAGGTCCTCGCGGTCGCGGGCGCAGCCACTGTGCTCCTCGCCGGGTGTTCCTCTGGGGGTTCCAGCACGAGCAAGTCCTCGAGCTCGTCGACTCCGTCCGCGTCGAAGAAGACCGATCCTGCAGCCAGCTGCAAGGCGCCGTCGACACCGAGCACCGATGCTCTGAAGATCGGCACCCTCCTGCCGCTCACGGGCTCGCTCGCCTACCTCGGCCCTCCGGCCGTCGCCGGAGCGGGCCTCGCCCTCTCCGACATCAACGCCGCCGGCGGCGTCCTGGGCAAGGACGCCACCATCGCGTCCGCCACCGACTCCGGCGACTCGACCGACCTGACGGTCTCGTCCTCGTCCGCGGCGAAGCTCAAGGCCGCCAAGGTCTCGGTCGTCCTCGGCGCCGAGTCCTCCAGCGTCACGCTGAACGTCATCGACCAGATCACCTCGAGCTGCACGATCGAGATCTCGCCCGCCAACACGGCGTCCTCGCTCTCCGGCTACTCGTCGTACTACTACCGCACCGCTCCGCCGGACTCGGTCCAGGGTTCCGCCCTCGGTCA
The DNA here is from genome assembly GCF_039544345.1 of Frondihabitans cladoniiphilus. Lineage (NCBI taxonomy): Bacteria > Bacillati > Actinomycetota > Actinomycetes > Micrococcales > Microbacteriaceae > Frondihabitans > Frondihabitans cladoniiphilus. The sequence continues at coordinate 130,684 of NZ_BAABLM010000003.1, read as the reverse complement.
GAAGATCGTCGGCGACGGCAACGCGAAGGTCGCCTTCCTCGTCTTCAACGACGCCTACGGCACCGGCCTCCGCGACTCGACCGAGAAGGCGATCGAGGCCGCAGGCGGCTCCGTCGTCTACGGCGGCTCGGGCAAGGGCCAGGAGTTCCCTCCCGGCCAGACGACCTTCTCGTCCGAGGTGACGGCGGCTCTGGCCTCCAAGCCCGACGCGATCGTCATCCTGGCGTTCGACGAGACGAAGTCCATCGTCCCCGAGCTCGTCTCGCAGGGCTGGGACATGTCGAAGACGTACATGTCGGACGGTAACACGGCCGACTACTCGACGACCTTCAAGCCGGGCACCCTCGCCGGCGGCCAGGGAACGATCCCCGGCGCTCAGGCCTCGACCGACCTGAAGACCCGTCTCAACGACTGGTACCAGACGAACCAGGGCAAGGCGCTGACCGACTACTCGTACGCCGCTGAGTCGTACGACGCGATCACGCTGACCGCTCTGGCCGCCGAGGCCGGCAAGGGCACCGACGCACCGACCATCCAGGCCAACATGGCCAAGGTGAGCGGCGCGAGCGGCGGCACGAAGTGCACCACCTTCGCCGACTGCAAGAAGCTGATCGACGCCGGTACGAGCATCCAGTACCAGGGCCCCTCGGGAATCGGACCGTTCAACAAGAACAACGACCCGTCGAGCGCGTACATCGGCATCTACAAGTACGACGCCAACAACGTCGACGTGTACCAGAGCAGCATCCAGGGTGCCGTGAAGTAACGACATCCACGCCGTGCACGTCACGGCAGCCGAAGGGCCCGACGGGAGCGATTCCGTCGGGCCCTTTTGTGTCGGCGGGTTCGGGCATCCCCCCTTTTCACCCGTTTGTCCTCCCTTTTGGGGACACGCGATCCGACCATTCGCGTGGTGCGCGTGTGACGATTGTCATGATGACCACGTTGCCCGAGAAGACCCGCGCGCCCGCCCCGAAGCGCTCGTTCTCCGACCTCCTCCTGACGCTCGGGCGACCTCTGCTCCGCATCAGCCTGTTCCTCTATCTGCGCGAGGTCCGGGACGGCGTCTACCCGCGCGACCTCCCGGTCCGCACCCTCGCCGGCAGCAGGACGCTCACGCTCCTCTTCTTCGGCGACATCACCGTCTCCGGCCACGGCGTGCTCAGCTACGGCCTCACCGTCGAGGCGCGAACGAGCGATTTCGTCGCCGCGGCCACCGACCGAGGAGTGCACTGGGACGTCGTGTCGGCCGCCGACCTCACGATGGCTCAGGTGGCCGGGCGCAGCACGTTGGACGCCCAGGGCGTCGACGTCGTGCTGCTGCTGATGGGCATCCCCGACGTCCTCCTCATCACCCGGTCCGAGCAGTGGGCGCGCGACCTGCGCTGCGTCGTGGCCGCCGTCAAACGAGAGGCGGGCGAGGATGCACGGGTCGTCGTCGCAGGGATCCCGCCCATGTCCGACTTCCGCCCCATCCCCTCGCCCCTGCGCGGCCTCATCGACAAGCAGGTGCACCGCTTGAACGAGGCGAGCCGAGCCGTCGCGGAGAGCGACGACAGCGTCGTGTACCTGCCGTTCCCGATCGAGCGGGTCAGCGAGATGTACATCCAGCAGCAGTTCTCGTGGCGGACGATGCACGCGCTCTGGGCGCGGTCGCTCGCCGACGCGGTGGTGGCGCGGCTTCCGTAGCCGCACCCCGCCGCGCCGCGGAGGCTAGCGCCGGTAGTTGGGCGCCTCGACGACCATCTGCAGGTCGTGCGGGTGGCTCTCTTTCAGGCCCGCCGCCGTGATGCGGACGAACTTGCCACGCGCCTTGAGCTCGGGGATCGTGCGCCCGCCGACGTAGAACATCGACTGACGCAGGCCGCCGACGAGCTGGTAGACGACGTTGCCCAGAGCGCCGCGGTAGGGCACCTGGCCCTCGACGCCCTCGGGGATGAGCTTGTCGTCGGAGGGGACGTCGGCCTGGAAGTAGCGGTCTTTGGAGTACGAAGTGTTCTTGCCGCGGGTCTGCATGGCCCCGAGCGAGCCCATGCCGCGGTACGCCTTGAACTGCTTGCCGTTCAAGAAGACCATGTCGCCGGGGCTCTCGTCGCAGCCGGCGAGGAGCGAGCCGAGCATGACGGTGTCGGCACCCGCGACGAGGGCCTTGGCGATGTCGCCGGAGTACTGCAGGCCTCCGTCGGCGATGACCGGGACGCCGGCCTCACGAGCGGCCAGCCAGGCCTCGTACACGGCCGTGACCTGGGGCACGCCGACGCCGGAGACGACGCGGGTCGTGCAGATCGAGCCCGGGCCCACGCCGACCTTGATCGCGTCGGCACCGGCGTCGATGAGCGCCTGGGCGCCGCTGCGCGTGGCGACGTTGCCGCCGATCACGTCGATGTGATCGAAGCTCGGGTCGGCCTTGATGCGCTTGATCATGTCGAGCTCGCCGGTGCTCTCGCCGTTGGCCGTGTCGACCACGAGCACGTCGACGCCCGCGTCGCGGAGAGCCTGTGCGCGCTGCCAGGCGTCGCCGAAGAAGCCGATGGCGGCGCCGACGCGGAGCCGACCCTCGTCGTCCTTGGTGGCGTCGGGGTACTTCTCGCTCTTGTCGAAGTCCTTCACCGTGATGAGGCCGCGCAGCTTGCCCGCCTCGTCGACGAGGGGCAGCTTCTCGATCTTGTGCTGCGCGAAGATCGCGACGGCCGAGTCGGGGTCGATGCCCTCGGCGGCCGTGATGAGCGGCGAGGTGGTCATGACGTCTCGGACGAGGGTCGTGGCCATCTCGAACTTCGAGACGAAGCGCATGTCGCGGTTGGTGATGATGCCGACCAGCGTGCCGTCGCGCTCGACGACCGGGAGGCCGGAGACGCGGAACTGGCCGCAGAGCGCGTCGACGTCGGCGACGGTCGCGTCGGGGGTCGTGGTGACCGGGTTGGTGATCATGCCGGACTCGCTGCGCTTGACCTTGTCGACGTGCGCGGCCTGGTCTTCGATCGAGAGGTTGCGGTGGATGATGCCGAGGCCGCCCTGGCGTGCCATGGCGATCGCCATGCGGGACTCGGTGACGGTGTCCATCGCGGCGGAGAGGAGCGGGACCGCGACCCGGATGCGCTTGGTCAGCCGCGACGAGGTGTCGGCCTCGGAGGGGATGACGTCGGTCTGCCCGGGCAGGAGCATGACGTCGTCGTACGTGAGTCCGATGAAACCGAAGGGATCCGGCTGGTCCATGAGCCACCTTTTGAGTGAGGAGAACGGGGAAGGGGGGATGCCCGGCGTCGCCTTCGAGGACCGGTGATACATATTAACCCGAGTGCCGCGTTTCCATTCCCCGGGAGTCCATCGGAAAGCCATACTGACCTGTGTCCCGACTGTGTTCTGCGTGAAACACAGCAGACACATAGGGAAAGTACTGTCAACGACGACGGCGAGCCAGACCCTCGGGGAAATGTCCTGACTGGGCCGTCCAGGAGGTTCTGTGACTCTCAACCCGACCATCGCCCGACCGGCCCGGAGCCACTCGTCACGACGGAGCCAGCCGTCATGGCGGAGCCACTCGTTGCGGCAAGGAAGCCCCTCGAGACGGCGCCACTCCCTCGTCCTCGTGGCAGCGATGATGCTGCTGGCACTCCTCGCCAGTGCGACGTCGCTCGCCTTCGGCCCGAGCGCGGCTCACGCCGCCACGACCACGCCCTGCGTCGTCGACACCACGACCGGCTGCATCCAGGGCACCCTGCTCCGCAGTGACGGGAAGCCCGCCGCCGGAGTCACCATCACGGCCAAGCTGGGCGGCACCTCCCTCCCGTCGAAGACCGACGACACCGGGCGCTGGGCCATCCCCGTCAAGGCGGCCGGCACTTACACGGTCACCCTGAACGAGAAGACCCTGCCCTCGGGCCAGTACCTCGCGAACGCGAAGACGAACGACCGTCAGGTGTCCATCACGCTCGGTGCCGTCGCGGGAACGATCTTCCAGCTGTCGACCACCAAGGGTGCGGTCATCGACAACAACAACACGGGCAGCGACTTCTCCTGGCAGCGGCTCGCTCAACAGAGCGCCTCGGGCATCCGACTCGGCCTGCTGCTGGCCCTCGCCGCCATCGGCCTCTCGCTCGTGACCGGCACGACCGGCCTCCAGAGCTTCGCGCACGGCGAGCAGGTGACCCTCGGCGGACTCCTCGCCTACACGTTCGCCAACACGTTCGGGTTCAACCTCATCCTCGCGGCGACGATCTCGGTGGTGATCTCGGCGGCGACCGGCTACTTCCAGGACATGCTGATCTGGAAGCCGCTGCGGAAGAGGGGCCTCAGCCTGACCCAGCTGATGATCGTCACGATCGGCCTCTCGATCGCGCTGCAGTACGCGTTCCAGTACTTCTACGGCGCGGCGACGGTGCGCATCGACACGAACAACCCGAAGACCATCGACCTCGGCGGCGTGGTCCTCACCGTGCAGTCGTACGTGGCCATGGGCATCTCGGTCGTTGTGCTCATCCTCGCCGGGCTGTTCCTGCTGAAGACCCGCACCGGTCGTGCCACGCGCGCGGTCTCCGACAACCCGGCTCTGGCCGCGGCGTCGGGCATCGACGTGGACCGCATCATCCGCCTCGTCTGGACCATCGCGGCCGGTCTCGCCGGCCTCTCCGGCGTCATGCTCGGCCTGGTGCTCAACGGGGTCAACTGGCAGACGGGACTCCAGATCCTGCTGCTGATCTTCGCGGCAGTGACCCTCGGAGGCATCGGCACCGCGTTCGGTGCGTTGATCGGCTCGCTCATCGTCGGCGTCATCGTCGAGCTGACGAACCTCGTGCTGCCGGGCGACTTCAAGTACGCCACGGCCCTCTTCATCCTCATCGTCATCCTGATGTTCCGACCGCAGGGCATCTTCGGCCGCCGCGAGCGCATCGGTTAAGGGAGAAAACACACCATGGACTACATCGTCACCCTCTTCCAGTCGCTCACCGTGCAGGCCATAGCGCCGACCACGGCGGCGTTCGCCATCGCCGCGATCGGCCTGAATATCCACTTCGGCTTCGCCGGTCTGCTCAACATCGGCCAGGCGGCGTTCCTCCTCCTCGGCGGCTACGGCTTCGCCATCTCCATCGAGCGCGGCCTGCCCCTGGGCATCGCCGTCCTGGTCGCCCTGCTGTGCGCCCTGATCTTCGCGTTCGTGCTCGGATTGCCCACCTTGAAGTTGAGGGGCGACTACCTGGCGATCGTGACCATCTCGGCGGCGGAGATCATCCGCATGGTGGGCAGGTCGAGCATCCTCACCTCCCTCACCGGCGGTTCCAACGGAATCACGGGCCAGTCGTTCAACGGCCCGTTCTTCGCCCTCTCGCCGCTGCCGGACCACGCGACCACGATCCTCTGGTTCACGTACGACAACAACGGCGTCAACGGCTGGTGGATCCGCATCGTCGGCTGGGCTCTGGTGGGCGTGTTCACGCTGCTGGTCTTCGCTCTCAGCCGCAGCCCCTGGGGCCGCGTGCTCAAGGGCATCCGCGAGGACGAGGATGCGGTGCGCAGCCTGGGCAAGAACGTATACTCCTACAAGTTGCAGGCTCTCATCCTCGGCGGTCTGATCGGCGCGATCGCGGGCATCATCTACGTCCTGCCCTCGTCGGTGCAGCCGGACGGCCTCGGCCGCTCGACGACCTTCTTCATCTACACCGCCCTCCTCCTGGGCGGCGCGGCCTCGGTCTTCGGGCCCGTGCTCGGCGCCGTCCTGTTCTTCGTGATGCGCCTCCTCGTCCAGACCCTGGCACAGGACTTCATCCCGACGAGCATCATGAACGGACAGCAGGCCACCCAGTTCTCGTACGTCCTGGTCGGAGTCGCGCTCATGTGCCTGATCATCTTCAGACCCCAGGGGATCCTGGGAAACAAGAGGGAGCTGTCGTTCAGTGTCTGAGACCAACGCACCCACGCCCCTGGCATCGGCCAGTGCATCCCCCTCTCGGCGCGACCAGCCGGGCTACGACTACGACCGCGTCGAACTGCGGCGGAAGCTCGCCCTCGTGCCGGAGGAGCCGGGCTCGTCGAAGCCCGACCCGATCCTCGTCGTCGACAACGTGGTGCGTCGATTCGGCGGCATGACCGCGGTCGACGTCGGCCACGTCGAGGTCCAGCGCGGCGCCATCACGGCGCTGATCGGACCGAACGGTGCCGGCAAGACGACGTTCTTCAACCTGCTCACCGGATTCGACAAGCCGAACTCGGCGCCGTCGATGCTGAAGCGCGGCGCCGACACGGCGAAGTGGATCTTCAACGGCCGCGACATGGGGGCCGTCGGCGCCGCCAAGGTGTCGCGTCAGGGCATGGTCCGCACCTTCCAGCTCACGAAGGCGCTCTCGCGTCTGACCGTGATGGAGAACATGCTCCTCGGGGCGCGCGACCAGCCGGGCGAGAACTTCTTCGTCGCCATCGTGAAGCCGCTCTGGCGGAAGCGGGAGGCGGAAATCGAGGCGAAGGCCGCCGATTTGCTCGAGCGCTTCAAGCTCTACGAGAAGAAGGACGACTACGCGGGCAGCCTCTCCGGCGGCCAGCGGAAGCTCCTCGAGATGGCGCGCGCCCTGATGAGCGACCCGTCGATGATCATGCTCGACGAGCCGATGGCCGGGGTGAACCCGGCGCTGACGCAGTCGCTCCTCGGGCACATCCAGTCGTTGCGCGACGAGGGCACCACCGTGCTGTTCGTCGAGCACGACATGCACATGGTGCGGCACATCTCCGACTGGGTCATCGTCATGGCCGAGGGCCGGATCGTCGCCGAGGGCCCGGCCGACACCGTGATGGACAATCCCGCCGTGGTCGACGCCTATCTCGGCGCCCACCACGACACCGACCTGGGCGACGACTCGCTGCTGACCGACGAGTCGTTCGACGAGATCGAGGCCGAGGTCGCGCACGAGGCCGACGCACGCAAAGAGGCCGACGCACGCAAAGAAGAAGGCACAGCATGAGCAACGTCATCGACACGGACGTCCACAAGGGCACCGACAAGTTCGCCGGCCAGGAGCCGATCATGCGGGCGAACGACCTCGTCGCCGGCTACCTGCCCGGGGTGAACATCCTCAACAACTGCGACCTGGTCTGCTACTCGGGCGAGCTGATCGGCATCATCGGCCCGAACGGCGCCGGCAAGTCGACGCTTCTCAAGGCCCTGTTCGGTCTCGTCAAGATCCACTCGGGCAGCGTGACGCTGGCCGGACGCGACATCACGAACCTCAAGGCCAACAAGCTGGTCCAGGCCGGCATCGGGTTCGTGCCGCAGACGAACAACGTGTTCCCGTCGCTGTCGATCGAGGAGAACCTGCAGATGGGCATGTTCCTCCGCCCCAAGCAGTTCGCCGAGCGCCTCGACTTCATCTTCGACCTGTTCCCGGTGCTCTCCGACCGCCGTGCTCAGCGCGCGGGCTCGCTCTCCGGCGGCGAGCGGCAGTCCGTCGCCATGGCGCGGGCGCTGATGATGGACCCGAAGGTGCTGCTGCTCGACGAGCCCTCCGCGGGTCTGTCGCCGGTGCGCCAGGACGAGACGTTCATCCGCACCCGACGCATCAACAAGGCCGGCGTCTCGGTGATCATGGTCGAGCAGAACGCGCGCCGCTGCCTCCAGATCTGCGACCGCGGCTACGTGCTCGACCAGGGGCGGAACGCCTACTCGGGCACCGGGCGCGAGCTCGCCGACGACCCCAAGGTGATCGAGCTGTACCTCGGCACGCTGGCGAAGGACGTCGACGGCGCGTAGCTGCGCGCCGGCGCGGCGCCCGCGCCGCGCCCGCATCGCTCCCGACACCACAAACGGCCCGAAACACCTGTAACGACTGGTGTTTCGAGCCGTTTCCGGTGTCGCGACGTAGGGCTGTGGACAACTCCAGCGGGGGATGCACGGGTTCGGGCATCCTCGGTCGATGCACACCGATCCTCCCGCGAGTCCGATCGAGGGCGTCTTCGTGTCCCGAGGCGCCACCGACGAACGCGCCTTGCGAACCCTTCACGAATCCGGTCGAATCCGACGACTCCGTCGTGGCGCCTACGTCGACGCCGCGATGTGGAACGCGGCCTCGAGGCGCGAGAGGAGCATCCTCCGTATTCATGCCGTGATCGGAAGCCGCGGTTTCGCCGACATCGTCTCGCACGATTCGGCAGCCGTCCTCCACGGTGTCTCCCTCCTGCGCGAACCGGAGGAGGTGCACGTGCTCGACCCGAGCGCGCGATCCACTCGCCGGAGGAACGGACTCGTCCTGCATGCGGGGTCGCTGACGGAGTCCGATCGTCTCGCGCGGCCACCGTTCCTCGTGACGACCCCGAGGAGGACGCTCGTCGATGTCGCTCGTTCGCTCCCCTTCCGCGACGGTGTGGCGGCTCTCGACTCCGCCCTCCGCACGGGCCTCCTCGAGCGAGACTCCGTCCGGCACGAGGTCGAGAGCAGCGGGATGCGCTACGGGGAGGGCGCGGTCCTCCGAGCTCTCGCCTTCGCCGACGAGAGGGCGGCGAATCCTGGAGAGAGCCTCTCCCGAGTCGTCATCCACGAACTGGGGTTCCAAGCGCCGACGATCCTCCAGAAGGAGTTCCGCGACCGTCGTGGGCGAATAGGCTTCACGGATTTCTGGTGGGAGGAGGCCGGCATCGTCGGCGAGTTCGACGGGTTCGCGAAGTATTCGAAACCCGAGTACCTCGGCGCGCTCAGCCCCTCTCAAGTGGTCGTGCGGGAAAAGGCCCGAGAGCGTCGACTCGAGGCTCACCCCGAAGTCTCTCGAGTGGCGCGATGGGTGTGGAGCGACCTCATGAACCCGCCCCGCTTGTTCGCCCTGCTCTCCGAAGCGAGGGTGCCGCGGCGGGCGGGGCAGTCTGAGGAACGTCGCACGGCCGCGGCCCGAACCGCGGGGGAGGCCAACCGGTAGGGTAGGCGGGTGACTGAGGTAGAGATCGGCGTTGCCAAGCGCGCCAGCAGGGCTTACGCGTTCGACGACATCGCCATCGTCCCGTCCCGCCGTACTCGCGATCCGAAAGACGTCCACGTCGGCTGGTCGATCGACGCGTTCCAGTTCGAGTCGCCGATCATCGCCGCGCCGATGGACTCCGTCGTGAGCCCGGCCACCGCGATCCGCATCGGGCAGCTCGGGGGCCTCGGCGTCCTCGACCTCGAGGGCGTGTGGACCCGCTACGACGACCCCGAGACCGTGCTCGCCGAGATCCGCGAGCTGCCCGACGAGGTCGCCACCCGCCGCATGCAGGAGATCTACTCGGCTCCGATCCGCCCGGAGCTCGTCACCGCGCGCCTTGCCGAGATCCGGGCCGCAGGGGTCGTCGTCGCCGGCGCCCTCAGCCCGCAGCGCACCCAAGACCTATACCAGACGGTGGTCGACGCCGGTGTCGACGTGTTCGTCATCCGGGGCACCACCGTGTCGGCCGAACACGTCTCCAAGAGCACCGAGCCGCTCAACCTGAAGAAGTTCATCTACGAGCTCGACGTCCCGGTGATCGTGGGCGGGGCATCCACCTACACCGCGGCTCTCCACCTGATGCGGACGGGTGCGGCAGGCGTGCTCGTCGGGTTCGGGGGCGGCGCTGCCTCGACGACCCGTGCATCCCTCGGAATCCACGCCCCCATGGCCACGGCCGTGGCCGACGTCGCCGGCGCCCGCCGCGACTACCTCGACGAGTCGGGCGGACGCTACGTGCACGTCATCGCCGACGGCGGTCTCGGCACCTCGGGCGACATCGTCAAGGCCATCGCGACCGGCGCCGACGCGGTCATGCTCGGCGCGGCCCTCGCTCGCGCGACCGACGTGCCCGGCGGCGGCTACCACTGGGGCCCCGAGGCGCACCACCTCGAGCTGCCCCGCGGTCGTCGCGTCCACGTCGGGTCGGTCGGCACCCTCGAGAAGATCTTCTACGGGCCTGCCGAGACGGCCGACGGCACCGCGAACCTGATCGGCGCGCTCCGTCGATCGATGGCGACGACCGGCTACAGCGACCTGAAAGAGTTCCAGCGCGTCGAGGTCGTCGTCGCGCCGTACCACCCGCACTAGGCGCGTCGGCCTGTTCGCTGGAGGCGTGCATCCTCCTGCCCCCTGAGGGAAGAGCGCGACGGGGATGCACGTTGTCCACAGGTGAGGATCGGCCCGGCTCCCGTGCATCCCGGCACCGCTAGGCTGAGACGACCGACCCCACAAGCTTCTGGAGATCAGCCCATGGTTGACGTGCGTCGTGTGAAACTCCCCGGCGTGGGAGTCCTGCACACCTTCATCACCGACGACGGTGGCAAGTGCGGTGTCATCACGCACCGTTCGGGCCATTCCGACCTGATCGCGTTCAGCGACGAAAGCGACGGCAAAGACGCCACCAAGGTGTCGCTGCGTCTGAGCGAGGACGAGGCGCACACGCTCGCCGAGCTGCTCGGCGGCACCCGCATCACCGAGTCGCTCTCGGCTCTCGAGGCGATGCCAGGCCTCAGCATCGATTGGTTCCCCGTCGACTACGACGACCACATCGCCGGTCAGCCCCTCGGCGACCTCGCGGCCATGGGCGTCGTCGGTCTCACGGTCGTGGCCGTGGTGCGCGGCGAGTCGGCGAATCCGGCCCCGTCGGGCGACTTCCGCGTCTTCCCGGGCGACACGCTCGTCGTCGCCGGCTCTCCTGAAAAAGTCGCCAAGGCGTTTTCGTTCTACCGCAACGGCAAGGTCAAGGCGCCCGCGGGCTCCGTGTCGGTCGAAGCCCCGCCCGGAAGCTAGCCGCCGATGCACCTGGGCCAAGAACTCCTCGTCCTCGGCGTCCTGCTGCTGATCGCCTACGTCCTCGGGCGTCTGGCCAAGCTCATCGGTCTCCCGACCATTCCCGTCTACATGGTCGTCGGGCTTCTCGCGAGCCCGCACGTGGGCTGGTTCCCCCTGAGTTTCGGGTCCGACAAGATCGAGCTCATCGCGATCTTCGGCCTGATCCTGCTGCTGTTCAACCTGGGCCTCGAGTTCGACCAGGACGAGTTCTTCGGCAACATCCGACGGCTCGTGCTCTCGGGCGGCAGCTACATCGCGGTCAACATGGTGGCCGGGCTGGCCTTCGGGTTCTGGGTCGGCTGGGGCACCCGAGAAGCGCTCGTGATCGCGGGCATCACCGCGACCTCGTCGAGCGCGATCGTCACCAAGCTGTTGATCGAACTGGGGCGATTGGCGAATCGCGAGACCCCGATGATCCTCGGCGTCACCGTCGTCGAGGACATCTTCATCGCGATCTATCTCGCGATCGTGTCCGTCGTCCTCAGCGGCGAGACCGACCCGATCCCGGTGATCGGCAAACTCGTCGTCGCCTTCCTGTTCCTGATCGTCATGTTCACGCTCGCCCGAAAGGGCGGGGCGCTCGTGTCGAGACTCATGCGCACCCGCGACGACGAACTGTTCACCGTGCTGTTCTTCGGCCTCGCCGTGATGTTCGCCGGCATCGGCGAGATCCTCGGCGTGACCGACGCCATCGGGGCTTTCCTCATCGGCCTCGTCTGCGGTGCGACCCGATTCCGCAATCGCATCGAGACCTTCGCGCTCCCGATGCGCGACATCTTCGCGGCCTTCTTCTTCCTCAACTTCGGCATCGGGCTCGACCCGGCTCTCTTCCCGACCGTCTTCTGGACCGTTCTGGCCGCCTGCGCCATGACGATCCTGCTCAACCTGGGGGCAGGCCAGCTCGTCGCCTGGATCAACAAGCTCGGGCCGCAGGCGGGTCTCAACACGGCGTTCATCCTCCACAACCGAGGAGAATTCGCGCTGATCCTGGCCACCCTCTCGCTCGGCGCGGGCCTCGACGACCGCATCCAGCCGTTCGCCGGTCTCTACGTCTTGATCATGGCGATCGTAGGCCCCCTGCTCGCGTCCAATTCCGAGAAGATCGGAGGCGTACTCTTGCGTGCGCGGAAGAAAACCGGCGACACCGCCGACGGGCACCGTGACGGTCCTCCCCGCGGAAGCGAGGAGATCGCCCTGATGGAGGCGGCTCTGGCCGGCGACACCCCCGAAAGGCGGAGCGTCGTCACCGACGAGTTCGCCGACGACCTCGACGAAGAAGCGGACAGCGACTTCACCGAGGCGAACACCGACGACGTCGACGACCTCGACCCCGTCGGCCCCGACGGAGACGCACTGGTCGACCGAGCGGCAGAGCAGGCCGGGCAGCAGTCCGACCAGCGTGCGACCAGGCAGAGAGACCCCGAATACTGATGAGCCAGGCACCCACCCCCAGGCACCCCGAGCGCGACGACCTCCCCGAGACCCTCTGGGTCGTGGCGCGGCGCCCCCGGTGGATCGGTGCGCTCGTGTTCGCCCTCGCCGTCGCGGCGCTCTTCGCATTCCTCGGCCACTGGCAGCTCGATCGGAGCGTCGAGAGCCTGAAGCCCGTCAACACCGGTTCGGAGACCCGCAAGGTCCTCTCCGACGTGACCCGCCCGACTGCCGAGTTCCTCGACCGGCTCACCGGTCAGAAGGTGTCCGTCAAGGGCTCCTTCGCGCCCGACGACTTCCGGGTCGTGTCCGAGCGCCTGCAGCAGGGGCAGCACGGCACCGGCTACTGGCTGACGGGGCGCTTCGTCGACCAAGCCAACGGTGCGTCCGTCGTCGTCGCCGTGGGCTGGGGGCGGACCGAGGCGGATGCACGTCAGGCCATCGTCGACGTCCCGCTGGCTCCGACGGTCACCACGCTCGACGGCCGCTACCTCCCGACCGAGTCCGCCGACGACGGCAAGTTCCAGCAGGGCGAGCTGACGGTCGTCGCCGTCCCGCAGCTGATCAACGAGTACGCGAACTTCAGCGGTTCCGTCTACGACGGTTACGTGGTGGACTCCCGTGCCTACGGCCCCCTCAGCCCGATCTACTCGCCCGCTCCCATCGACAAGGCCACCCTCAACTGGCTGAACGTGTTCTACGCCGTCGAGTGGGTCGTCTTCGCGGGCTTCGCGATCTTCCTCTGGTACCGCCTCGTGCGCGATGCGTTCGAACGCGAGACCGAACTCGACGAGGACGACTTCGACGACGCCCTCTTGGCGTCGTCCACGACCGTCGGCCCCTCGAACCGTCACGACTAGAATTGCTCCATGCCTCTGAAGCCCCGCCCGCGCGACATCCCCAAGATCCCCGGGGCCGTGCGGTTCTACAAGGTCTGCGCCTACGTCACCGGTGTGATGCTCCTCCTCCTGTGCATGGAGATGATCCTCAAGTACACGCCGCTCCACACCGAGCTGGCGTTGAACGATCCGCGTGGCTTCTTCGTCCGAGCCGACACGATCCGCAGCCCGGCCCTCGACCTGTCGCTGTTCATCCTCATCGCTCACGGCTGGCTCTACGTGCTCTACCTGATCGCCGACTTCCGGCTCTGGAGCATCATGCGCTGGCCCTTCACCCGCTTCGTCCTCATCGCCCTCGGCGGGGTCATCCCCTTCCTTTCCTTCTTCATGGAGCGCCACATGGCCAAGCTCGCCCTCGAGCAGTACGAGACCCTCCAGGCCGAGCGTGCCGTGAGCCGGGCGGGAGTGGCGACCGCGTGAGTGAAGAGACCTCTCAGCAGCCCGTCCTCGTCGTCGACTTCGGGGCGCAGTACGCCCAGCTGATCGCCCGTCGCGTCCGCGAGGCCAACGTCTACTCCGAGATCGTCCCTCACACGATCACCGCTGCCGAGATCGCCGCGAAGAACCCCGTCGGCATCGTCCTGAGCGGTGGCCCGTCGAGTGTCTACGAGACGGGCGCCCCGGCGCTCGACCCGGCGATCCTCGAGCTCGACGTACCCGTCCTCGGCATCTGCTACGGCTTCCAGGCCATGGCGGTGGCGCTCGGCGGCGAGGTCGCCCAGACGGGTCAGCGCGAGTACGGCGCCACCGACGTCCACATCACGGGGACGACGTCCACGTTGCTCGACGGCCAGCCCGCCGACCAGACGACCTGGATGAGCCACGGCGACAGCGTCTCGAAGGCTCCTGAAGGCTTCGAAGTGCTCGCGTCGAGCGCCTCCACTCCCGTCGCCGCGTTCGCCTCCGACGCTCGCCGTCTCTACGGGGTGCAGTGGCACCCCGAGGTCAAGCACTCGTCGTTCGGCCAGGCCGTGCTCGAGAACTTCCTGCACCGGGCCGCCGGCATCCCGGCCGACTGGAACAGCGGCAGTGTCATCGCCGAGCAGGTCGCCCGCATTCAGGAGCAGGTCGGCTCCGGCCGCGTCATCTGCGGTCTGTCCGGTGGTGTCGACTCCGCGGTCGCCGCGGCGATCGTGCACAAGGCCGTCGGAGACCAGCTCACCTGCATCTTCGTCGACCACGGTCTCCTCCGCGCCGACGAGCGAGCCCAGGTCGAGAAGGACTACGTGGCCGCAACGGGCATCCGCCTCGTCACCATCGACGCCGAGAAGCAGTTCCTCGACGCCCTGGCCGGTGTGACCGACCCCGAGCAGAAGCGCAAGATCATCGGGCGCGAGTTCATCCGCAGCTTCGAGGCCGCCGCCGCCGACCTGGTGCTGGAGGCCTCCGAGTCGAACGACGGCGAGCCGGTCGAGTTCCTCGTGCAGGGCACGCTCTACCCCGACGTCGTCGAGTCCGGCGGCGGTACCGGCACGGCCAACATCAAGAGCCACCACAACGTCGGCGGCCTCCCCGAAGACCTGCAGTTCGCCCTCGTCGAGCCCCTCCGCACCCTGTTCAAAGACGAGGTGCGGGCCATCGGCCGCGAGCTGGGGCTTCCCGAGGTCATCGTGGGCCGACAGCCGTTCCCCGGCCCCGGCCTCGGGATCCGCATCGTCGGCGAGGTGACCTACGAGCGTCTCGAGCTCCTCCGCAAGGCCGACAAGATAGCGCGCACCGAGCTCACTGCGGCCGGGCTCGACGGCGAGATCTGGCAGTGCCCGGTCGTGCTGCTGGCCGACGTGCGGTCGGTCGGTGTGCAGGGCGACGGGCGCACTTACGGTCACCCGATCGTGCTGCGCCCCGTGTCGAGCGAAGACGCCATGACCGCCGACTGGACCCGCCTGCCGTACGACGTGCTGGCGCGCATCTCGAACCGCATCACGAACGAGGTGGAGGGCGTGAACCGCGTCGTCCTCGACGTCACGAGCAAGCCACCGGGCACCATCGAATGGGAATAGCCCTCCCGAAGCACGAAGAAGCCCCCGACCATCAGGTCGGGGGCTTCGTCGTGCTGGCTCCCCGGGCTAGTTGTTGCCGCGGAGGATGGCCAGGAACCGGAGGATCTCGGTGTACAGCCAGACGATGGTGACGACGAGGCCGAAAGCGGCCTGCCAGCCGAAGACGCGCGGGGCGCCTCGCTCGACGCCGACCTTGATCTGCGTGAAGTCGAGCACCAGCGAGTAGGCCGCGAGCAGAACGACGACGATGCCGATGACGGCGCCGATCGGGATTCCGAAGACGCGGATGCTGCTGAGCCCGAAGTCGTTCGAGGCGGCGCCGACGTGGAAGACCTGCAGCAGGAAGTTGACCAGTGCGTAGGCCGCGTAGCCGACCATGGCGACGAGGAAGATCTGCGTGGCGCGCTTCGAGGCGCGGACCTTGCCCGAGGCGAACAGGGCCAATGTGACGGCGAAGACACCGAGCGTGCCGAAGACCGCCTGTGGCACGATGCCGGGCCAGCGAGCGTCGAAGAAGGCCGAGATGCCGCCGACGAAAAGGCCCTCGAACCCGGCGTAGGCCAGGACGAGCGCGCCGGACGGGCGCTTCTTGAAGATGTTGACCAGCGCGAGGACGAATCCGACGATGCCGCCGACGATCCAGATGCCGGGGATGAACCAGCCGGCGACGGCACCGACGAGGAGGACCGCGAACGCACCGACCGTCTTGGCGATGGTGTCTTCGTAGGTCATGCGGTCGGTGTCGACGGGGGAGGCGCTCGGCTTCTCGTAGAGCGCCTGGAGCTGTTCGGCCGTCATACCGCCGTTGACGACGGGCTTGCCGGCGGCTGCGGCCTGGTCGGCGCGCCACTTGTCGAGGGCGCGGCCGTCGTTCGAGAAGGCCGGCGACTGGTTGAAGCCGGGATTCGAGTGAGCCAAGGGGTGCCTCCAGAGGGGGACTGATCGGGTGGAACGTTCCGTCGAGAATACTGGACGCCGCTGGGGATCCACCTGGGGATTTGCCTGGTCAGAGGGGCATTCGCCCGGGGCTTAACTGCGGACCGTGCAGGCTTGCAGGGTGTGCACGGCAAACGTTCACCTGGCGGATGCGTCGGGACGGGCATCCCTCGATTAGCGTTCCAGGGTGGAACGCAGAACCCGAGTCATCGCCCACCGCGGCGCCAGCGGGCTCCGCCCCGAGCACGGAGCCGACGCCTATCGGCTCGCCGTCGAGGCCGGGGCCGACGCGATCGAGCCCGACATCGTCGCCACGAAGGACGGCGTGCTGGTGCTGCGCCACGAGAACGAGATCTCGGGGACGACCGACGTGGCCGAGCATCCCGCGTTCGCCGACCGTCGGACGACGAAGGAGATCGACGGCGAGTCCGTGACCGGCTGGTTCACCGAGGACTTCACCTGGGCGGAACTGTCGCAGGTGCGGATCCGTGAGCGGCTGCCCGAGCTCCGGCCCGAGAGCGCAGCCCACGACGGGGAAGGGCGGATCCAGAGGCTCGGCGATCTGCTCGACCTGCTCGACGGAGACGCCGCCCGGACGGCCGCCGCCGAGGGGACGGCCCCGGTCGGGCTCGTCGCCGAGATCAAGCACGCGACCTACTTCGCCTCGATCGGTCTTCCCCTCGACGAACTCGTCGCGGCCGAGCTGGCCTCGCGGGGCTGGGCCGACGATCCGCGGCTGACCGTGGAGAGCTTCGAGGCGACGGTGCTCGGCCGCCTGCGCGAGCGGGGCGTGGGCGGTCGGCACGTGTACCTGCTCGAGAAGAAAGGCGCGCCGTTCGACCTCGTCGCTCGGGACGGGTCGAGCGCCGAGACGTATGCCGCGCAACTCGAACCGGAGTCGCTCGACGGACTGGCGGCATCGGGTCTGTCCGGGATCAGCGTCCCGAAGAAGCTCCTCTTGAACAAGGACGGATCCGGGGATGCCCGGCTCGTCGATCGAGCGCACGCCGCCGGTCTCGAGATCCTCACCTGGACCCTTCGGCCCGAGAACCTGTTCCTCGCCAAAGCCTGGCGTTCGGGGTCGGACCCGGCGGCGCTCGGCGACTGGAGACAGGAGTTCTCCCGCATCGTCGACACCGGCGTCGACGGGGTGTTCACCGACTTCCCGGGGATGCTCGGGGAGCTGCTCCGGGACAGGGTCGCCGTCGACTGACCGATGTCGGGGGCGGTGCCTACACTTGAACCCACCATGACGATCGTCCTCGAGCCCTCCGATCCTGCCTACAACGGCGCCTCCGGTCGTTCCGGTGCGCCCGGTGCATCCGCCGGTCCGGGTGCCTTCGGGGGTGCCGGTGCGCGCTTGACCGAAGGGCTCAACCCGCAGCAGAAAGAGGCGGTGGAGTACCGCGGCCAGTCGCTGCTCATCGTCGCGGGCGCGGGCTCGGGCAAGACCAGCGTGCTCACGCGCCGCATCGCCGGGCTGATCGATTCGCGCGAAGCCTGGCCGAGTCAGATCCTCGCCATCACGTTCACCAACAAGGCCGCGGCCGAGATGCGCGAGCGCGTCCATCAGCTCATCGGGCAATCGGCCGACGGCATGTGGATCTCGACGTTCCACTCCGCCTGCGTGCGCATCCTCCGACGCGAGGCCGAGCAGTTCGGATTCACGAAGAGCTTCACCATCTACGACTCGGCCGACTCGCGGGCGCTGCTCAAGCGGATCCTGAAAGAGCTCGACGCCGACACCATGGGCTTCACGGTGAGCCAGGCCAGCGGCAAGATCTCCAAGCTCAAGAACGAACTGAGCGATGCCGAGACCTACTCCCGGCAGATCAACACCGGCGACCCGCAGGAGGTGCTGTTCCTCGAGATCTTCCGCCAGTACACCCGCGAACTGCAGCGCGCCAACGCCTTCGACTTCGACGACCTCATCGCGCAGACGGTCTACCTGTTCCGGGCGTTTCCGCACGTGGCGGCGCTCTACCAGCGGCGGTTCCGCCACATCCTGGTCGACGAGTACCAGGACACCAACCACGCCCAGTACGCCCTGATCCGCGAGCTCACCCGACCGGTCGACCCCGACGAGGTGGAGCTGCTCGAGCAGGGCGGCCAGTACGTGGCGACGCTCCGAGACGGGAGCGGGCGCATCCCCGGTGCCTCCCTGACCGTGGTCGGCGACTCCGACCAGTCGATCTACGCCTTCCGCGGGGCGGACATCCGCAACATCACCGAGTTCGAGCACGACTTCCCGAACTCGAAGGTGATCCTGCTCGAGCAGAACTACCGGTCGACGCAGAACATCCTCGACGCCGCCAACGCGGTGATCGCGAACAACTTCGATCGTCAGGCGAAGAGCCTGTTCACCACGGTCGGCGCCGGCGACAAGATCATCGGTTTCACGGGCTACACCGGGCACGACGAGGCGCAGTTCGTCGCCGACGAGATCGCGACGCTCCACGACGGCGGCACGGCCTACAAAGACATCGCCGTCTTCTACCGCACGAACTCGCAGACGCGTGCCCTCGAAGAGATCTTCATCCGCTCGGCCATTCCCTATCGCGTTCTCGGCGGCACCAAGTTCTACGAGCGGGCCGAGATCAAAGACGCCATGGCGTACCTCATCTCGGTCGCCAACCCGGCCGATCCGATGGCTCTCCGCCGGATCATGAACGTGCCGAAACGCGGCATCGGTCCCGCCACCGAGACCGCCCTGCAGCGCTACGCCGACCAGCACGAGGTCGGGCTTCGCGACGCGCTCCGCAACGCCTCCGAACTGGGCCTCGGTCCGAAGGTGACCGGAGCCATCACGGGTCTCGCGACGCTCCTCGACGACGTCTCGAAGACGGCGGCGACCGCACCGGTGAGCGACATCCTGCTGGCGCTGATCCAGGGCAGCGGACTGGTGGACGCCCTGCGTGCCTCCCGCGACCCGCAAGACGAAGCTCGTGCCGAGAACATCGACGAACTCCTGGCCGTGACGAAGGAGTTCCAGAAGAACAACCCCGAAGGCACCCTCCTCGACTTCCTCACCGAGGTCACGCTGGTCGCGGCTGCCGACGACCTCGACGACACCAGCGGGACGGTGTCGCTGATGACCCTGCACACGGCGAAGGGGCTGGAGTACGAGGCCGTCTTCCTCACGGGCGTCGAAGAAGACCTGCTGCCGCATCGCATGTCGGCCTCCGAACCCGGCGGCCCGGCCGAAGAGCGCCGTCTGTTCTACGTCGGCATCACGCGCGCGCGCCAGAAGCTGTTCCTGTCCCTCGCCATGACCCGGGCGCAGTTCGGCGAAGTGAACGTGGCCATGCCCTCGCGGTTCCTGCAGGAGATCCCCGTCGAGTTGATCGACTGGAAGCAGTCGCCCGGCATGGCGAACAGCCGGGGAGGCACGCAGCCCCGTGCGCTGAACGCACGTCGCGACGGGTTCGACGAAGGTGGTCGGCGCGGCATCGGTTCTGGTTCTGGTGACGGCGGTTTCGGAGGCCGCGCCCGGGCAGCCGGCGGCTACGGCAGCGGCAGCTACGACCGAGCGACCGCCGCTGCCAAGACTCGCCCGAAGACCGAGTGGGCGAACCGCGTCACGGGTACCGTCCGCGACAACGGCGATCTCGAGCTCGACGCCGGCGATCGCATCTCCCACGTCGACTTCGGCGAGGGGCGGGTGGTGGCCGTGACCGGTCTCGGTGCCCGCCGCATCGCCGAGGTCCAGTTCGACACGGCCGGGCGCAAGAAGCTGCTGATCAAGGTCGCGCCGATCGAGAAGATCTAGCGGCTGCGGCTGCTGCGGCTGCGGGTGCGGCGCCTGCGGTGGCGGGTGCTGGTGCGGCTGGGGCGTCTTGCGGCGGCGGCGGGTGCGGTTGCTGCAGGTCGCGTCTTGCTGCGGCGCCCATCGCCGAGTGGCCGAACACCTCGCGGCAGGGGCCGTGGACGCGTGAATGCGGCTGGCGGGGCTCGGCCGCTGCCGCCCCTGCCTGCGTCGCCCCGTCGAATCGGCACCCCCACCCCGAACCGGCGAGGCCCCGCGCGAGCGGCGGCCGACACCCGCCGAATCGGCGGGAGCCCGCAGTCGAGACGGGGGGATCCTGCCGATTCGGAGGGGCAACTGCGGCGGGGGAGCTGCGGCGGGGTGCGCTGCCGCGGCACTGCTCGGACAGCACTGCTCGGCCGGCGCCGCTCAGGCCTCGGCGTCGGAGGCGGCGACCGTGCTCCGGGCTCGGAGGCGGCGCGCCACCAGGGTGCCCAGCACCGCGAACACGCCGACCGAGAGCGCTCCCGCGCCGGCGAGCAGCTTGGGGAGGACCTCGTCGCCCGTGAAGGCGAGCGCGGCCGGCTTCGCCGGAGCGGCTGGAGGCGACGGCGGGGCCGGGGGAGTCGGCGGCACGGTGGGCACCTCGGGCTCGGGCACGTCGATCATCTCGGCTCGGTGGGCCACGAGGTCGGCGAACGCGGGGACGAGTTGGCGCCCGTCGGCGTCCGCCTCCGTGCCGGGCGACCGGAGGACGAAGGCGTAGTGGCCGGGTGCCGGCACGTCGACGCAATCGGTCGTCGCGGAGACGAGGTCGGCACCGGCACCGGCACCGGCCTCGGCCTCGGCGTCGGCGTCAGAACCGAAACCGCCCACGACGGTCGTGGTCGTCCGTCCCGCGACGGGTAGCCCGTCGAGGCCGGGCCCGAGGTCGTCGGTGAAGTCGTGGCCGTCCTCGATGCGCTCGGCGAGGGGGCCCACGAGCAGACTCTCGACCTCGAGGGAGACCCCGGACGGGATGCCCGTCGCCTCGAGATGATCGCTGACACAGCTGCCGGGTGCCGCGGTCGAGGCGTCGGCGCGCGTGACGATCGACGGCAGGGCGGGAGTCAGGGTGACCTCGGTGGCGACACCGAACGGGGAGCGCCAGGGGCGGAGACGGTCGCGCCCTTGATCGACGGGGGTGTCGGCGGGATCGATGGACTCGACCCAGACGTAGTACCCGGCCGTGGGGATCGTGCATCCTGCGGTCGTCGTCGTTCCGGGCCCCGAGGCCATGACGGTCTCGACGGTGCAGACCTCGGGTGCGTCGCTCGGCCAGTCCGGCTCGACCGTGGGAGCGCTTGCGAACGGGCCGAGGAGCCGGCTGCGAATGGTGACGGGAATCGGAGCGAAGCCGTCGCCGGAGCGGAACACGCCCCACTCTCGGAGGAGGCCGTCTCCCGGCTCGACGTCGAGGCTGAGTTCGTCGCGGAGGAGGGTGCCGCTCTCCGCCGTGGCGGCGCTCGTCTTCGTGAGCACTCGAGGCTGGAAGGGCAGCGGTGAGATCAGGTCGTACGCGCTGGCTCCTCTGGCCAGGCCGGTGGTGGTGACGGGGAGGAGCAGGGCCTGGGCGCCTCCGACACTGGTACCGACGGCGACGGCGGCCCCGAACGGCAGGTCGGCATAGTCGGCGGAGACCGAGATCGCCGTGACCGCGCCCTCGCCCGTCGGCGTGAGGACGCGTCGCTCGCCGTTGACGACCAGGCCCGAGGAGCTGCCGTCGGGGATCGTGGCACCCGTCGCGGTGATCCGACCGACTGCGGCGCTGTCCGGCGCCGTCGAGGTCCGGCCGCCGATGTGCGTGAGGACGAGGTCGGTCGTCACGCCGAGCCGGCCGTCGGCGTCGATGTCGAACCGGACGTCGACCTTCTGATCGACGTTGGCGTTCGAGGCCGCCTCGCGCAGCACCTCGCCCGTCAGGGTCAAGACCTGGCGGGCGCGGTCACCGGCTCGCGAGGCATACCAGGCCTGACTGTGACCGTTGAGGCCCATGATCGTCCACACGGCGAGAGCGGCGGCGGCGGCCGCGTCGGGGTCGGGCGTCGCGACCCACTTGCGCAGGATGTAGGCGACCTGGGCCGTCTCCTCTCGGGAGTGCCCCAGAGCGGCGTCGGTGAGCTGCGACTCGTAGGAGCTGCCGATCGGCGACGCCCTTCCCGCCTCGAGGCAGAAGGCGAGCCCGCCGTCGTCGAGCCGGTAAGTGCCGATCCAGGAGACGCCGTCGGTGTGGAGGTAGCCGACGCCGTGGGCCGCGCCACGGAGCGCGGCCGCCGGGGTGGCGGGCACGAGTGAGGCGAGGACGCCGAGGATCAGGAGGGCCGCGAGGACCACGCGGGAGCGAGAGGACCGGATCGGTGAGGAGAGCGGGGAACGGGGTGAGGGCAATCGGAAGGGGGATTCGTTCATGCCCTCGAGGCTGGCGGGGACGTGCATCCCACGGGCTCGCCTGCCGGCGATCCGGGGACAGGTGCGACTGCGGGTCGGCCTGGGGAGAACAGGTCGATCACACGCCGAAGCGGGCCGCCCCGAGGGGACGGCCCGCTTCGTGGACGAACGGGGGAGAACAGGTGATCAGGGCTCTTCGTCGAGGTCGACGTCGGCCCCGTCGAGGTCGTTGGCGGCCTCGTACGGAGCGCCCTCGCGGGGCGATCCACCGGTGGGCCCGTCGTTGCCCTCACCGATGCCGGGCTCGACGGTCTCGCCGGCGACGGCGTCGTTCGTGACGATCTCTTCGGACTCTTCGAAACGCGCGGCCTCGCGGGAGTCGTCGTAGGGCGGAGTGGTGGACGAGGTGTCGCTCATGATCAGGCCAGCCCGAGCTGCTCGAGCATGGTCGCCTGGTCGGTCGATCCCCAGCGTTCGACGATGAGGCCGTCCTCGTCGAACTTGCCGATCTGGATCCCGCGCACCGAGAACGACTTGCCCGTGGGGTCGTTGCCCTGGAAGGGGCCCGTGTTCGTGCCGGTGATCGTGAAGACCGCGGCGACCTGGTCGTCGTCGGCGACGATCGTCTCGACCTGGAGGGCTCCGTCGGGGAAGCCGGTGAAGAACGACGTCCAGAACTCCTGGATGCCGGCCAGGCCCGCGGGCGCACCGGGGACGGGATCGTGGTCGACGACGTTCTGGTGGAAGCCTTCGCCGAGGCGCGAGACGTCCTTCGCCGTGAGGATCTCGCCGATTCGTTCCTGGGTGGCTACGTTCTTGTCCTTGGACATGTGGTCTCCAATTGTCGTAGGTCGCGCCGGTCTCGACGCGAGGTGTACCGCGAGCGGCACGTCTCCGTGTCTACGCTCGGCCCCTCCATGTGACGTCCCCCGGACACTCAGGATGACGCGAGGAGCAGCTTCCCGTCGCGAACCGCCTCGAGCGAGAGGACCTTGTATCCCTCGCTCTCGAAGAACACGGTCACCCGGTCGGACTCGACGCTCATCACCGTGCCGTGGCCCCACTCTCGATGCCGGACGCTCTCATCGGCGCGGAAAGCCGAGTCTGCCGTCGAGTCGGCGTCCGTCGCCCCGGCATCCGCCGACCCGGCGTCGTCGTCGACGGCGAACGCCGATCCGGACAGGCAGGTGTCGCAGTGCCCGCACGGTTCCGCCAGCTCCTCGCCGAAGTAGGCCAGCAGGTGCTGCCGACGGCAGCCCGACGTCTCCGCGTAGGCCTGCATCATCGCCAGTCGGGACTTCTCGACCCGCTCGCGACTCGCGGCCACCTCGAGGGCGCGAGCCGCTGCATCCCGCGCTTTCATGCCATCGGCGGCATGCACTCCGCTTCGACCCTCGGTGAGCGCCGACGCCTCGATCAGCAGATCGACGAGGCGACCGAGGTGGCGCGGCTTGAGGTCCACGTGTTTCGCGAGGACGGAGCGCCTGATCGGCGTCTCGGCGGACGCGACCACGGTGAAGACGCGCCCCAGCTCGGTCTTCGAAGGCAGCCCCGAGGCGAAGAACGTCCGCAGGCCGAGGTCCTCCGTCCGGTAGTGCAGCGTTGCGACGGCCGGCTCTCCGTCACGGCCGGCACGTCCGATCTCCTGGTAGTAGGCGTCGAGGGAGTCGGGGACGTCCGCGTGCACGACGAACCGGACGTCGGACTTGTCGATCCCCATCCCGAAGGCGCTTGTCGCGACGACGACCGCGATCTCACCCGAGAGGAACCGCTCGTGCACGCGATCCCGCTCGGCGGCCGGCAGACCGGCGTGATAGGCCGCCGCCTGTACGCCCTCCGCTCGCAGCGCGTCGGCGTACCGCGTGGTCGCCGCCCGAGTGGCGACGTAGAGCAGGCCCGGACGAGCCTGGCCCACGATCTCGGCGACGACCGCGCCCTCCTTCTCCTTCTCTTCTTCGTGTCGCACGACCTGCAGGTCGATGTTCGGCCGATCGAACCCGTGCCCCACCACGAGCGGATCGCGCATCCCGAGGCGTTCGACGATCTCGTCGCGGACCGGACCGGCTCCCGTCGCGGTCAAGGCCAGCACCGGGGGATGCCCGAGCCTCTCGATCACGGACCCGAGATGCAGATAATCGGGCCGGAAGTCGTGTCCCCACGCCGAGACGCAGTGCGCTTCGTCGACCACGACGAGCGATACCCCGGACGTTCGCAGCCGATCGACGACCTCGTCGGAGGCGAGCTGCTCCGGCGAGAGGAAGAGGAACTCGATCTCGCCGGCCCCGAAGGCGCGCCAGGTCTCCTCGTTGGCCGAGGCGCCCCGGGCGGAGTTGATCGCGGCGGCCCGGGGCGCGCGAGCGTGACGCTCGAGGCCGTCGACCTGGTCGGTCTGGAGGGCGATGAGGGGCGAGACGACGAGGGTCGGCCCGTCGAGGAGGGCGCCGGCCACCTGGTAGATCGCGGACTTGCCGAAGCCGGTGGGCATCAGGGCGAGCACGTCCCTCCCGTCGAGGAGGGCGGAGATCGCCTCGGGCTGGCCGGGGCGGAGTTCCCGCCAGCCGTAGACGTCGGCGGCGGTGGTGTCGATGGCAGTGCGGGTGGTCACTCGATCGACTGAACCACGTGCATCCCCCTCGGGCACGGGCTTGACACGGCAGCGGCCAGGGCGACAGCGCTAGGCTGATCGAGGCCCGATGTCTCGATGTCGAGAGAACTCATTCGCGGAGTGCGGATGGTGCTCGAGTCGAGACCCGTGAGACGCAGCGATGCGGATTGGAAGAACAGCGTGGATCTTTTCGAGTACCAGGCCAGAGACCTCTTCGAGGCCTACGGCGTACCGGTCCTACCCGGCATCATCGCCGACACCCCCGAGGACGTGAGGGCGGCCGCCGAGAAGCTGGGCGGCGTGACCGTGGTCAAGGCCCAGGTGAAGGTGGGAGGCCGCGGCAAGGCCGGCGGCGTGAAGGTCGCGAAGACCCCGGATGACGCGTTCACCGCCGCGCAGTCGATCCTGGGCCTCGACATCAAGGGGCACACGGTCAAGCGGGTCATGGTCGCCGGTGGCGCCCAGATCAAGCAGGAGTTCTACTTCTCGGTGCTGCTCGACCGGGCGAACCGCTCCTACCTCTCGCTGTGCAGCGTCGAGGGAGGCATGGAGATCGAGGAGCTCGCCGTCGAGCGTCCCGACGCCCTGGCACGCGTCGAGGTCGACCCCCTCGCCGGCATCGATCTGGCGAAGGCCACCGAGATCGCGAAGGCCGGCGGCTTCCCCGACGACCTCGTCGAGAAGGTCGCGCCCGTGCTCGTGAAGCTCTACGACGTCTACAAGGGCGAGGACGCCTCGCTCGTCGAGGTCAACCCGCTCGTGCTGACCGAACAGGGCGACATCGTCGCCCTCGACGGAAAGGTCACGATCGACGAGAACGCCGACTTCCGCCACCCGAACCACGCCGAGCTGGAGGACGCCGCCGCGGCCGATCCCCTCGAGGCGAAGGCCAAAGCGGCAGGGCTCAACTACGTGAAGCTCGACGGCGAGGTCGGGATCATCGGCAACGGCGCCGGGCTCGTCATGTCGACCCTCGACGTCGTCGCGTATGCCGGCGAGAAGTACCACGGCGTCAAGCCCGCCAACTTCCTCGACATCGGCGGCGGAGCCTCGGCCGAGGTCATGGCCAACGGCCTCGACGTCATCCTCGGCGACGAGCAGGTCAAGAGCGTCTTCGTCAACGTCTTCGGCGGGATCACCGCGTGCGACGCCGTGGCGAACGGCATCGTGGCGGCCCTCGGAATCCTGGGCGACGCGGCCACCAAGCCGCTCGTCGTCCGCCTGGACGGCAACAACGTCGACGAGGGTCGACGGATCCTCGCCGAGGCGAACCACCCCCTCGTGACCGTCGTCGCGACCATGGACGAAGCGGCCGACAAGGCCGCCGAGCTGGCTTCGAAGTAGAGAGACTGCGCAATGTCGATTTTTCTGAACAAAGACAACAAGGTCATCGTCCAGGGCATCACGGGTGGCGAGGGCTCCAAGCACACCGCGCTCATGCTGAAGGCCGGCACGCAGGTCGTCGGCGGCGTCAACGCCCGCAAGGCCGGGACGACCGTGACGCACGGCGACGTGACCCTGCCGGTGTTCGGCACGGTGACCGAGGCGATCGCCGAGACCGGCGCCGACGTGTCGATCGTCTTCGTGCCGCCGGCGTTCGCGAAAGACGCCGTCGTCGAAGCGATCGAGGCGGGCATCCCCCTGGTCGTCGTCATCACCGAGGGCATCCCGGCTCAGGACGCCGCGGAATTCTGGGCCCTGGCCAAGTCGAAGGGCGGCGCCACCCGCATCATCGGCCCGAACTGCCCCGGCATCATCACGCCGGGCGAGTCGCTCGTCGGCATCACCCCCAACAACATCTCGGGCAAGGGGCCGATCGGCCTCGTCTCGAAGTCGGGCACGCTGACCTATCAGATGATGTTCGAGCTCCGCGACCTCGGCTTCTCCACCGCCATCGGAATCGGCGGCGACCCGGTCATCGGCACGACTCACATCGACGCGCTCGCCGCGTTCGAGGCCGACCCGGAGACGAAGGCCATCGTCATGATCGGCGAGATCGGCGGCGACGCCGAAGAGCGCGCGGCCGACTTCATCAAGGCCAACGTCACGAAGCCGGTCGTCGGCTACGTCGCCGGCTTCACGGCTCCCGAGGGCAAGACGATGGGCCACGCGGGCGCGATCGTGTCCGGCTCCGCGGGCACGGCTCAGGCCAAGAAGGAGGCCCTCGAGGCCGCCGGGGTCAAGGTCGGCAAGACGCCTTCCGAGACCGCCGCTCTGCTGCGCGAGGTGTACGCGGCGCTCTGACGCCACGCGATCCTGAAGGGCTGTCCCGTCTCGGCGGGGCGGCCCTTCGTCGTCGGTGGCCCCGGGTACAGTCGTGGCCGTATGAATCGCCCCGCCGTCGCCGTCTTCGCCGCGCTCGAGTCCGTGCTCGTCGTGGGCATCGGCGTGGGCATCCCCGTCGTCGCCCTCACCTTCCTGTGGGCGTTCCAGTACGGGCTGCAGGTCGACTGGTCGGTCTTCTGGCGCGCCGGTGTCGACGTCTGGCTCATCGGCCACGGGGCCGACGTCACGCTCACCCTCTCCGCGGCGACGGCCAAGGCCACCGGCATCGCGGGTGCGAACGCTCCTATCCTCGTCTCGATCGCGGCCCTCGGGTTCGCCGTCCTCACGGCCCTGCTCGGGGCCCGAGCAGGTCGGCGGGTCGCCGAGACGCAGCATCGGGCGATCGGGACCGGTGTCGCGATCGGCGTGTTCGCGGTCCTGTCGGCTTTCGTCACCCTGACCGCTCGCAACCCGCTGGCCCAGCCCTCGCTGTGGCAGGGCATCCTCTTCCCCACGCTCGTCTTCGCCGTCCCGTTGGTGGCCGCCGCCGAGGTGGCCCGTCGCCGGCGCGGCCTCCCTCCCGACCCCGTCGTGGCGGTCGTCGGCGGTCTCCTCGACCGAGTGCCGCCCACCGTCCTCACCGTCGCGGGCAGTGCGATCCGCGTCGGTACGAGCGCCGTGGCGGCGGTCCTGGCCTTCGCGGGCGTCGTCATCGCGCTCCTCCTGCTCACGCACTACGCGCAGATCATCTCCCTCTACGAGGGCGCCCACGCGGGTCTTCTCGGCGGCCTCGCGCTCACGATCGGCCAGATCTCGCTCATCCCGAACCTCGTGGTCTGGGCCGCGTCCTGGCTCGTCGGCTCCGGCTTCGCCCTCGGCACGGGGTCGTCCGTCTCCCCGCTCGGCACCTCTGTCGGGCCGATGCCGGCGATCCCGTTCCTCGGTGCGCTGCCGACCGGTCAGATGGCCTTCGGTTTCATCGGCATCCTCGCCCCCGTGGGTGCCGCCTTCGTCATCGCGACGCTGCTCCGTCCTCGCCTCGAGCGCCTGCTCGGCCCCGACGACACCCTGCTCGTCCGGGTGCTCGCCGGTGTCGGGTCGGGTGTCGTGGCGGGCATCGTGATCGGCTTCCTCGCCGCCGTCTCGGGGGGTGCCGCAGGCCCCGGCCGCCTCGTCGACGTGGGTCCCCGGCCTCTCGAAACGGGTGCGCTCGCCGCTCTCGAGGTGGCGTTGCCCGCCGTCCTGGCGCTGGTGCTGCGGCAGCCGGCCTGGGCCCTGCGCGACCGGAGCCTCGGCGACCTGGTGGGGCGCGGCGTGAGGGGCCGCGGGCACATCAGCCCCGACGATCAAGAGACGGACGTCATCGAACCGCTCGCGGCACACCGGTCCGCCCCTGCCCGCGAGCCGGCGAGCTCTCCCGGCAAGACGACGACGAGTCAGGACGCCATCGTCACCGAGCGCCTCGACGACATCACGCGCTGAGGCCTCCCGGTAGGCTTGCCGGGTGCTGAAGCTCGTCGTGCTCATCTCCGGCGGAGGGTCGAATCTCCGCGCCCTCCTCGAGGCCGCCAGCGACGCCGAGTACCCCGCCCGGGTCGTCGCGATCGGCGCCGACCGCGACGCCGAGGGGTTCGAGCACGCCGAAGCCTTCGGCATCCCCACCTTCACCGTGCCCTTCTCGAGCTTCCCCGACCGCGAGTCGTGGGGCGACGAGATGCTGCGCCAGATCACCCGGTGGGGTGCCGACCTCGTCGTCCTCAGCGGGTTCATGCGCCTGTTCCCGCCGCGCGTGGTGGCAGCTCTCAGCCCGAACATGATCAACACGCACCCCGCCTACCTCCCCGAGTTCCCCGGAGCCCACGGGGTGCGCGACGCCCTCGCAGCCGGCGTGACGCAGACCGGGGCCAGCGTCATCGTCGTCGACAACGGGGTCGACTCGGGGCCGATCCTCGCCCGAGAGCGGATCCCCGTGCATCCCACCGACACCGAGTCGGTGCTGCACGATCGCGTCAAACTCGTCGAACGGCGTCTGCTGGTGCAGACCGTCCTCGACATCGCCAACGGAACACTCGACCTGACGGAGAAGACACTCGCATGAGCGGCCACGACATCGACCCCAGTTTGTACCGCGATCGCGACGCCGTCGAGATCCGCCGCGCCCTCCTGTCGGTCAGCGACAAGACCGACCTGCTCGTCCTCGCCGAGGCCCTCGCCGGCGCCGGGGTCGAGATGGTCTCCACCGGCTCCACCGCCTCGACCATCCGCGAGGCCGGCTTCGCCGTGACCGACGTGAGCGCCGTCACCCAGTTCCCCGAGTCGCTCGACGGCAGGGTCAAGACGCTGCACCCGGCCGTGCACGCGGGCATCCTGGCCGACCTGCGCCTCGAGTCGCACGAAGACCAGCTCCGCGACCTCGGCATCGAGCCGTTCCAGCTCGTGGTCGTCAACCTCTACCCCTTCGTCGAGACCGTGGCCTCGGGCGCGGCCACGCCGACCGTCATCGAGAACATCGACATCGGGGGTCCGGCCCTGGTCCGCGCCGCCGCGAAGAACCACGCGAACGTCGCCATCGCCGTCTCGCCGGCGTCGTACCCGCAGATCCTCAAGGCGATCACGCTCGGAGGCACCACCCTGGCCCAACGGCAGCGTCTCGCCGGCGAGGCCTTCGCCCACACGGCCGCCTACGACACCGCCGTCGCCGCGTACTTCGCCGCGAACGTCGGCATCAAGGCCCCCGCCGCCGACACCGCCGAGAGCTCCGAGACGGGGGATGCCCAGCCCGACTTCGACGCCACCCTCACCGTCTCGGCCGACCTCCAGCACACCCTGCGCTACGGCGAGAACTCGCACCAGCGGGCCGCCATCTACGCCACCCCCGGCGCTGCGGGCATCGCGCAGGCGACGCAGCTCCACGGCAAGGAGATGTCGTACAACAACTACGTCGACGCCGACGCCGCCGTGCGTGCCGCGTTCGACTTCAGCGACCCCGCGGTCGCGATCATCAAGCACGCCAACCCCTGCGGCATCGCCGTGGGCGGGCTGCTCGAAGCCGACCCGATCGCCGACGCCCACGCCCGGGCCCACGCCTGCGACCCGGTCTCCGCCTTCGGCGGCGTCATCGCCGCCAACCGCACGGTGACGAAGGCCATGGCCGAGACGGTGAAGGACATCTTCACCGAGGTCGTCGTCGCCCCGGCCTTCGAGCCCGAAGCGCTCGAGATCCTCACTGCCAAGAAGAACATCCGTCTGCTGACGCTGCCCGAGGGCTTCTCGCTCGCCGACCAGGAGATCAAACAGATCTCCGGCGGGCTGCTCCTTCAAGACAGCGACCGCTTCACCGGCTTCTCGTCCGGGGGCTGGAGACTGGTGTCGGGCGACGAGGCGGATGCCGAGACGCGCGCCGACCTCGAATTCGCCTGGGTCGCCTCGCGCGCCGTGAAGTCCAACGGCATCCTCCTCGCGCACCAGGGGGCCTCGGTCGGCGTCGGCATGGGGCAGGTCAACCGGGTCGACTCCTGCCACCTCGCGGTGCAGCGGGCCGGTGCCCGCGCCGCCGGCTCCGTGGCCGCGTCGGATGCGTTCTTCCCGTTCGCCGACGGCCTCCAGGTGCTGCTCGACGCCGGAGTCCGCGCCGTCGTCCAGCCCGGCGGGTCCATCCGCGACGACGAGGTCGTCGCGGCGGCTCAGGCGGCCGGCGTCACGATGTACTTCACGGGCGAGCGTCACTTCTTCCACTGATGGACCGGTGACCGGCGACCCGTCGACGACACACCGTCGGCGCGACCGAACGAGTTCTCCCGGTCGTCTTGCGGACGAGGCCCCGCCGCCCCTATTCTGAAAGGCTCAGCGCAGCCACCCGCCCGCGGGTGCCCTCGGATCGATCACAGATCCGGCCCACTGCAACTGAATGCCCACGAGGCGAACCCCGGGAGGAACCCATGTCCACGACAGCCCTGATCACGATCGACGAATCGATCACAGCCGGCGGCGTCTTTGACATCGCCCCGCGCCTTCGCGAGTTCTCCCGGTCCGGCCGGACGGCCCTCTTCGCCGCCTGAGGTCTGCCGCTCGAGGGTCGCAGCTCGAGGTCGCCGCGGTACGCCGCGGTTCGCCTCCTGAGGTGGATCCGTCGGGCCCCCGCCTCGCAGAACTCCCCGCGTCCGTGCCCCTGAGGGCCCGGTCGCCGCACGTCTCATCGCGATGAGACCTCTGCCCCGCACAAAAGAATTGGTCGTCGATCGACCCTGCTCCACGAATTGGATACCGCTTTGTCTTCGCATCCCCCGTCATCCGCCACCCCACAGGCGCCTCGCGCCTCGACCTTCCGCACGCTGCTCCGCCTGCTCCCGTTCGTCCGCCCTGCGCTTTCGCGCATCGTGTTCGGCATGGTCGCGGCCCTGCTCGCCTCGGTGGTCGCCCTGATCATCCCCCTGGTCCTTCAGCGCCTGGTCGACGGTCCGCTCTCGAGCGGCGACTCGCGTCAGATCTGGCCCGCGTTCTTCGTCGTGATCGGACTCGGCGTGGCCGAGGCCGTCATGATCATGGCGCGGCGCTGGCTCGTGTTGAAGCCCAGCACGTTCGTCGAGGCCGACCTCCGCAACACCCTGTACAAGAAGCTGCAAGACCTGCCGGTGGCGTTCCACGACCGCTGGCAGAGCGGGCAGTTGCTCAGCCGATCCGTCAGCGACCTCAGCCTGATCCGTCGCTGGCTCGCATTCGGCATCGTCCTGCTCGTCGTCAACTTCCTGACCATCGCCGTCGGGTTCGTCGTGCTGTTCTTCTACAGCTGGGTGCTCGGCCTGATCTTCCTCTGCGCGTCGGTGCCGATCTGGATCGTGAGCCTGCGCTTCGAGAAGCGCTACTCGACGATCGCCCGCCGCAGCCAAGACCAAGTGGGCGACCTCGCGACCAGCGTCGAAGAGTCGGTGCACGGCATCCGCGTGCTCAAGGCCTTCGGTCGGGGCAAGCACTCGCTGCGCGACTTCGCCAAGCGAGCCGAAGACCTGCGCGGCACCGAGATCGAGAAGTCGAAGGCGATCGCGCAGCTCTGGCTGTGGTTGCTCCTCGTCCCCGACGTGGCCTTCGCGCTCTGCCTCCTCGCAGGCATCGGGCTGGCGGCGAATCACCAGCTCTCCGTCGGCCAGCTCTTCGCCTTCTTCGCGACGGCGACCGTGCTGCGCTTCCCGGTCGAGTCGATCGGCTTCCTGCTCTCGATGACCTTCGACACGCGCACCGCAGTCGACCGCTACTTCGAGGTGCTCGACAGCGTCAACACGATCACCGAGCCCGAGAACCCCAAGACGATCGAGGATGCCCGGGGCCGGCTCGAGTTCCGTGCCACCCATTTCCGGTACCAGGACTCTCCCGACCGGGTCCGCGACCTGGTCGACGGAGTCGATCTCGTCCTCGAACCGGGCGAGACCATGGCCCTCGTCGGGCTCACGGGTTCGGGCAAGACGACACTCCTGGCGCTCGTCCCGCGCCTGTACGACGTGACGGGTGGCGAGGTCCTGCTCGACGGCGTCGACGTCCGCGACCTCTCGCGAGAGGAGCTGCGTCGACACGTCGGCATGGCCTTCGAGGACGCCACCCTGTTCAGCTCGTCGGTGCGGGAGAACGTCCTGCTCGGCCGCCCCGGTCTCGAGGGCGACGAGGCCGAGGCCGTGCTCCGCGAGGCGCTCGACATCGCGCAGGCGTCGTTCGTCGACGACCTGCCCGAGGGGGTCGACACGAAGGTCGGCGAGGAAGGGCTCAGCCTCTCCGGCGGTCAGCGGCAGCGTCTCGCGCTCGCGCGGGCGATCGCCGCTCGCCCGTCGATCCTCGTGCTCGACGACCCGCTGTCGGCGCTCGACGTCGACACCGAGGCGCGAGTCGAGGCGGGCCTCCGCCGCGTGCTCGCGTCCACCACGTCGCTGATCGTGGCGCACCGACCGTCGACGGTGAACCTGGCCGACCGGGTCGCCCTGCTCGAAGACGGTCGCGTGACCGCGGTCGGAACCCATTCCGATCTCATCGCCACCAACGAGCACTACCGCTACGTCATCTCGTCGCTCGACGACGACGACAACGATCTGCACAGCCGAGAGGAGGTCCACGCATGAGCGACACCACCGCCACCACCCAGGGCGTCCGCGGCGAGGAGCGCGAGAACTTCACGCGCGAGGAGAGCCGCCGTCTCCGTGACCGCTCGTTGACGCTGCTCGGCTCGCTGCTCCGACCGCTGCGCGTCCGGCTGATCGTCACGGGCCTGATCGTGGTCGTCTCGACGGCCGCCCAGGTCGCCGGACCGACCCTCATCGCGTACGGCATCGACAACGCCCTGCCGGCCCTGATGAAGCGTCAGGACTGGATGCCCGCGTTCGTCGTGGTCGGCACCTATCTCCTCGCGGGGATCGTCGGCGCCGTCCTGATGGCCCAGTACACGGTGCTCTTCGCCCGCGTCAGTCAGACCCTGCTGTTCGACCTGCGCAAGCGGCTCTTCCTGCACACGCAACGACTGAGCCTCGAATTCCACGAGAGCTACACGTCGGGGCGCATCATCTCGCGCCAGACGAGCGACCTCGACTCGATCCGCGAGCTGTTCGACTCGGGCATCAACCAACTGGTGCAGGGCATCCTCTACATGGTCTTCACGGCGATCGCGCTCGTGAGCCTGGACGCCCCCAGCGGTCTGGTGCTCGGCGTCGCGCTGATCCCCCTGGTCATGCTCACCCGCTGGTTCCAGCTCCGTTCGCAGAAGCTCTTCCGGGCGACCCGGGTCACGAGCGCCCGAGTGATCGTCCAGTTCGTCGAGACGATGACGGGCATCCGGGCGGTGCAGGCGTTCCGCAAAGAGAAGCGGAACGAGAAGGAGTACGCGGGCTACGTCGAGGAGTACCGGCAGGCCAACTCGAAGGTCTTCCAGCTCTTCGGAACGTTCGACCCCGGTCTGGTCATGATCGGGAACGCGACGCTGGCCGTCGTGGTGCTCTGGGGCGGATTCCGGGTCATCGACGGTTCGCTCGAGATCGGCGCCCTGCTGGCCGTGGCCCTCTACGCCAAGCGCTTCTTCGACCCCGCCGAAGAACTGGCCATGTTCTACAACGGCTACCAATCGGCGTCGGCGGCACTGGAGAAGATCTCCGGAGTCCTCGAAGAGGAGCCGAGCGTGCCCGATCCGGTCCATGCGACCGAACTGCGTCACGCGCGCGGGGCCATCGACTTCGACGGCGTCGAGTTCGCCTACAACGCCGACACGATCGTGCTTCCCGGCTTCGACCTGCACGTTCCGGCCGGGCAGACCATCGCCCTGGTCGGCTCGACGGGTGCCGGCAAGTCCACTCTCGCGAAGCTGATCGCCCGGTTCTACGACCCGACGCGGGGCTCCGTGAAGCTCGACGGCATCGACCTGCGCGACCTCCATCCGAAAGACCTGCGGCGAGCGATCGTCATGGTCACGCAGGAGGCGTACCTCTTCTCGGGCTCGGTCGCCGACAACATCGCGCTCGGCAAGCCGGACGCCACGTCCGAGGAGATCGAGAGAGCCGCCCGAGCCGTCGGCGCGCACGACTTCATCATGGCGCTGCCGGACGGCTACGACACCGACGTGAACAAGCGCGGCGGGCGGGTCTCGGCCGGCCAGAGGCAGCTGCTCTCGTTCGCGCGGGCGTTCATCGCCGACCCCGCCGTGCTGATCCTCGACGAGGCCACCGCATCGCTCGACATCCCGTCGGAGCGGCTCGTGCAGGAGGCGCTGCAGACCCTGCTCGCCGACCGGACCGCGCTCATCATCGCGCACCGGCTGTCGACCGTGGCCATCGCCGACCGCGTGCTGGTGATGGAGTACGGCCGGATCGTCGAAGACGGCACGCCCGACGACCTCATCGCCGGGACGGGCCGCTTCGCGCAGCTCCACGCGGCGTGGAAGGACTCGTTGGTCTAGCCGCCCTGCTTTCCGGCGGGGCCGGTTTCCCGGACGGAGCCGGTTTTCAGGACGGAGCCGGTTCTCAGGACGGAGCCGTCGGCCCTCGACACTTCTCAGGAGTTCGTGGCCGGCGGTTCCGGTCTGCAGGAAACCGCGCCTGCGCTGGTGACTCTGCAGGACGGGGCCCGCTCATCGCCTGAATCGTGGCGGCACCTAGTCGCGTCGTCAGGTGGGTGCAGCGTCAGGTGGGTGCAGCGTCAGCCGGGTGCGTCATCAGGTGCGTGCAGCGTCAGCCGGATGCGTCGTCAGCCGGTCCAGGCGGCACGGGTGAGGTCGACCCGCCACGTGCCCGTCCGGCTCCACGCGAGCGGCGTGTTCTCGACGCGATACATCTCGAGGGCATGCTGCTCGTGACCGACAGGGGGATGCCCGGACGCACGGATCACGCGCCACCACGGAAGATCGTGCCCCCCATGGGCCATGATCTTGCCGACGCCTCGGGACGACCGTGAGCCGAGCACCGCCGCCACCGATCCGTAGGTCATGACGCGGCCGCTCGGGATCGACTCGACGACGCCGATGACTGCGGAGGTGAAGTCGTCGGGGTCCGGCGCCGGATCGAGCAGAGGCGCCGACTCGAACTCAGGTGCCGACTCGAACTCAGGCGCCGGCACGAACTCAGGTGCCGACTCGGACTCAGGCGCCGGCACCGGCCAGCTCGGCCTCGCTGTGGGGCGACGGGGTGATCGTCAGGGCGGCGAGGTGCTCGCCGTACGCGGTCTCTCGGAGCACCTCGAAGCCGATGTGCTGGAAGAACGCCTCGGGGCCGTCCTCGCCGGGCTCGTACATGACGGTCAGCGTGTGGAATCCGCGGTTGCGCGCCTCGGAGGCGAGGGCGTGGACGGCGAACCGGCCGATGCCTCGGCCCTGCGCATCGGCGGAGACGTTGATGCGCCAGATGCAGCTGCGGAACTCCTCCTGCTCGTTGCCGGGATCGAAGTTGCCCATGATGAAGCCGACGACCTCGTCGCCGTCGAGCACGACTCGCGGCCAGGCGGTCGCCGGGTTGACGTAGGCGCCCGCGATGGAATGCGATACCGGCGCCACGTACTGCTCCTGCCCCGGCTTGAGGGTCAGGCTGTTGGCCGCGACGATGGTGGTCGCCGACAGTTCTTCGAGGCGGAGTTCACTCATGTCGTTCAGGGTACAGCGGGCCTCCGAGTCGCAATAGGGCTGTGGAGAACCGCCTGGGCCTGTGGACGGATGCCGCGCGGCGGCACCCCTCTGGCGTACGGTCGGGGACCATGCACGACAACAGCTCCCTGGTCGAGGGCCGCATCGACCGCTTCGTCCGCGATCGACTCGTCCCTGCCCTGCACCGTCGGTCCCACCCCCTCGTCGTCGAGGCGTGGGAGGCTCCCGGCGAGCCCGTGGCCTTCGCCGAGGCCGTCACGCACGAGTTCGTCCCCGTCGCTCCCGGTACGGCTTGGAGCAAACCCTGGGGCACCACCTGGTTCCACGTGACCGGCACCGTTCCCCCGGACTTCGGCACTGCCGGCACGCGTCTCGAGCTCCTCGTCGATCTGGGTTTCTCCTCGGGGCAGCCCGGGTTCCAGGCCGAGGGGCTGGTCTGGAGACCGGACGGCGTCGTCGTCAAGGCGATCGAGCCCAGGAACGACGCGGTCCCCCTCGACGTCGGGCTGCTCGACATCGGTCCGGGCGACTTCCTCGACCTCTATGTCGAGGCGGCCTCGAACCCCGACGTGGGCAGCGACTGGCACTTCGCGCCCACGGCCGTGGGCGACCCGGCGACCGCGGGCGAGGCGCCGCTCTACGTCCTGGGGCGCATCGACGTCGTCGAACGCGACGTCGCCGTGTGGGAGCTCGAACGCGACACCTGGAGCCTCGTCGGGCTGATGCGCGAGTTGCCCGCGAGCCTTCCGCGTCGCGCAGAGATCCTCCGCGCCCTCGAGCGCATGTGCGACGTCGTCGATGTGGACGACGTGGCCGGAACGGCCGGGCGAGGCAGGCAGGCGCTCGCCGGGGTCCTCGCCTCACCCGCCTACGCCAGCGCCCATCGCATCACCGCCGTGGGTCACGCCCACATCGACTCGGCCTGGCTCTGGCCGACACGCGAGACCGTCCGCAAGTGCGCCCGCACCTTCTCGAACGTCCTCCAGCTGATGGACGAGCATCCCGACTTCGTCTTCGCCTGTTCGAGTGCGCAGCAGTTCGCCTGGATCGCCGAGTCCTATCCCGAGCTCTTCGAGCGCATCCGGGCTCGCGTGGCCGAGGGGCGCTTCGTCCCGGTCGGCGGCATGTGGGTCGAGAGCGACACGAACATGCCGGGCGGCGAGGCCCTGGTCCGGCAGTTCGTGCAGGGCAAAGGATTCTTCCTCCGCGAGTTCGGTCTCGAGCCGACCGAGGTGTGGCTGCCCGACTCCTTCGGTTACAGCGCGGCTCTGCCGCAGATCACCCGGGCCGTCGGCTCCGACTCGTTCCTCACCCAGAAGATCTCCTGGAACGAGACGAACCGGTTCCCGCACCACTCGTTCCTCTGGGAGGGCATCGACGGCACCCGCGTCTTTACCCACTTCCCGCCGACCGACACGTACAACTCCGACCTCTCCGCCGCCGACCTCGCGCGGGCCGAGCGGCAGTACGCCGAGAAGGGATTCTCGAACGTCTCGATGACGCCCTTCGGCTGGGGCGACGGCGGTGGTGGTCCCACGCGCGAGATGCTCGCGGCGGCGGCGCGCACCCACGATCTGGAGGGGTCGCCGAAGGTCGAGCTGGGGTCGCCCGCGCAGTTCTTCGAGCGGGCCAAGGCCGAGCTCGAGCATCCCGCGATCTGGTCCGGTGAGATGTACCTCGAGTTGCACCGCGGCACCTACACGACCCAGGCGAAGACCAAGCAGGGCAACCGCCGCAGCGAGCACCTGCTCCGCGAGGCAGAGCTGTGGAGCGCGACGGCCGCGGCGCGGGGGATGCTCGACTATCCGTACGACGCGTTGGACACGATCTGGCGCACGGTTCTGCTGCAGCAGTTCCACGACATCCTTCCCGGGTCGTCGATCGCTTGGGTGCACCAGGAGGCGGAGCGGAACTACGAACGGATCGCGGGCGAGCTCGGCGGGCTGATCGACGCGGCTCAGAGGGCGCTCGCCGGGCGGGGCGAGACCCGCGTCGTCTTCAATGCGGCACCCGTCGAGGCCGAGGGCGTGCCTGCGCTGGGGGCCAGTTCGCAGGCCGCGGCCGACGCCCGTGGCGCCGCGGCGCCTTTCGTCCAGCCGCTGCATGACGATGAAGGCTGGGGGATCGAAAACGCGCTCGTCCGAGCCCGGTTCGACGAGTCGGGTCTTCTGGTCTCGCTCGTCGACGTCGCTTCCGGCCGAGAGGTCGTGGCGCCCGGCGAGGCGGCGTCGGTGCTGCAGATCTTCCGCGATACGCCCACGTCGTGGGACGCGTGGGACATCGACGAGCACTACACGCACAACCGCAGCGAGCTCCGCTCGCCCGTCTCCGTCGTCGTGCGAGACGACGTGTTGGAGGTGCACCACGAGAACGGAGGGTCCCTCTTCGTGCAGCGGTACTGGCTGGCCCGAGACGGAGCCGACCTCCAGATCGAGACGGTCGTGGACTGGCACGAGCAGCAGAAGCTGCTCAAACTGGCGTTCCCG
Organism: Frondihabitans cladoniiphilus; assembly: GCF_039544345.1. Taxonomy (NCBI): domain Bacteria; kingdom Bacillati; phylum Actinomycetota; class Actinomycetes; order Micrococcales; family Microbacteriaceae; genus Frondihabitans; species Frondihabitans cladoniiphilus. The sequence goes on along the minus strand of NZ_BAABLM010000003.1, from coordinate 92,027 downwards.
CTCGACGTCCGCGCCGACGTAGCCAGTTCCGAGATCCAGTTCGGGCATCTCGACCGCCCCATCGCCGTCAACACCTCGTGGGACTCCGCCCGGTTCGAGACGGTCGCCCACCGATGGCTGCACGTCGGCGAGCCGGGGTTCGGTGTCGTCGTCGCGAACGGCTCGACCTACGGGCACGACGTGACTCGCACCACCCGGGAGGACGGCGGGACGACGACTCTGGTGCGCGAGTCGCTCCTGCGGGCTCCGCTCTTCCCCGATCCCCATGCCGATCAGGGTCGACACGTGCTGCGCACGTCGATCGGTCCGGCGGCAGGGGTGCTCGACGCGGCGGGAGCGGGTTACCGGCTGAACGTGCCGGTGCGCACGATCGACGACGCGGCGGGCCATGACGTGGAGCCGCTCGTGCGCGTCTCGTCGCCCGCGGTCTTCGTCGAGGCCGTCAAGCTCGCCGATGACCGTTCCGGCGATCTCGTGGTGCGGCTCTACGAGGCGCAGGGCGGTCGCGCCACGACGACGATCGATGTCGGAGCACCGTGGTCGCAGGCCTGGCGGACCGACCTCCTCGAGCGTGATCTCGAGATCGCGAGCTGGGAGGCCGGGCCGATCGAGACGACCCTGCGACCCTTCGAGATCGTGACCCTGCGCGTCCGGCTCGGCTGATCGTCGGGCTCGGCAGAGCGTCCGGCTAGCCCGGCCGTCCGGCTCGCCCGGCCGTCCGGCTCGCCCGGCCGTCCGGCTCGCCCGGCCGTCCGGCTAGCCCGGCCGTCCGGCGAGCCCGGCCGTCCGTAAGGCTCGGCGGAGCCGGTCAGGGCTTCAGGCCACGGTCTCGCGAGCCGGTCGGACGAGCATGCCCGCCCCGACCGCGGCGACGGAGAGCCCCTCCGGGAGGAGGCGGATGCGCTCGGCGAGGTCAAGGGAGGCGAGGAAGGTCGACGAAGCCGCCCAGTCGCGCAGCACCTGACGGACCCCCTCGAGAAGAGGCCGGCCGACGTGGCTGAGACCGCCGCCGATGACCACGGACTCGACGTCGACGGTGAGGACCAGGATCCGGACGGCGGCAGCCACGCCCTCGGCCAGAGCCGCACGGATCCGCGTGGCCTCGAGGTCTCCGGCATCGGCTGCCGCGAACAGGGCCTGGGCGGGATAGGCGTGCTCGCTCGGCCACTGCCGGGCGATGGCGGAACCCGACGCGATGGTCTCGAGACAGCCGGTCTGGCCACAGGGGCAGAGGGCTCCGCGCGGATCGACGGGGATGTGGCCGATCTCGCCGGACACCCCCCGGGCGCCGCGCCACAGCTCGCCGTCGACGACGAGGCCGGCAGCGAGACCCGTACCGAGGTTCAGGTAGGCCACCGGCCCGGAGAGGTCGAGCAGATGGTAGGCGCCGAGGGCGGCCGCGTTGACATCGTTCTCGACGGCGACCGGCGCTTGGGTGCGGACGGACAGGGCCGTGCCGAAGTCGACGTCGTCGAGGCCGAGGTTGACGGCGTGGCGGACCCGCCCGAGACGCGGGTCGACGAGCCCGGGGATCCCCACCCCGATGGACGTGAACGCAGCCCCTGTCAGGTCGCGCAGGATGTCGACGGCGCGAGCGGCGTTCGACAGGACGGCCTCGCTGCCGAAGCCGGTCGCCAGCCGCGCGTGCTGCACGGGCGTGCCGGCGTCGTCGAGTGCGACGGCATCGATCTTCGTGCCGCCGATGTCGAGACCCACCCTCATGCGCCGACCTCTGGCGAGGGGGCTGGTGACAACGCGGGCCTGGGCGACATGTTTGTTAGTAAAGCTTACGAATCGGGGTGGAGCAAGCATCCTTGACGAAATAAGACAAGCCCTGCCTTCAAATTTCGATGATGTTTCCGAGGCGTTAAGGCCGAAAGGAGACGCTTGACATTTGTTTGTAAGGGCAATTTACTAACACCACCGAACACCAGCACCGCTGCATCACCGCACCACCGCACCACCGACCCACCGACGAGAGCGAGACGCGATGTCCGAAGACGTGATTCCCACCCGGCAGGGGATCCCTGCGGGAGAGGCCACGCGCCCCCGCCGTCGCCGCGTGTCGACGAAGTCGCTCCCGCAGCACAATCGGGTGCACAACCGCTCGGTCGTGCTGCAGGCGCTGTTCCACCAGGGCGCGATGAGCCGTGCCGACCTCGCCCGCGAATCCGGCTTGACCCGCCCGACCGTCTCCGTCCTCGTCGCCGAGCTCGAGGCCGACGGGATCGTCGCGGAGATCGGCCAGCGGGAGGACGCCCGGGTCGGCAAGCCGGCGACGCTCGTCGAGATCAACGCCGACGCCTTCCACCTGATAGTTCTCGACCTCTCGAGCGCCGATCGATTCGTCGGGGCGGTGGTCGACCTCCGCGGTCGGATCGTGGAGCGGGCCGAGCTCGAGATCGACGGCGCGGTCGGCGAGGACGCGATCGTGCGGGCCATCCGTCTCGGAGAGAGGCTCTCCGCACTGACCACCCGCCGCATCCTCGGCATCGGGGTGGGCTCGCCGGGCATCGTCGACGACCACGGCGTCGTCCGTGAGGCACTTCATCTCGAGTGGTTCGACCTCCCTCTGGCCGAACGGCTGACCGCCCACTTCCAGGTTCCGGTCCAGGTCGGCAACGACGCCAACACGGCCGCTCTCGGTGTGCACACCTTCCGCGACGTGCCCGGGCTCAGCCTCATGGTGATCACGATCGAGCACGGCGTCGGCGTCGGTCTCATCATCGGCGGCGAGCTCGTCGAGGGGGAGCAGTTCTCCGCCGGCGAGATCGGGCACGTCACGGTCGACGACGACGGCGACCTCTGCACCTGTGGACGCCGCGGCTGTCTCGAGGTCGTCATCGGTGCCCGCTACCTCAGCGACCGACTCGCGGCCACGGCCCCCGACGCTCGCGAGGCCGTGCTGTCGGCCGCCGGACGAGCCCTCGGCGTGGTCACGGCACCGGTGATCAGTGCGCTCAACCTCAACGAGGTCGTCCTGTCCGGCCCCGCGTCCCTGCTCGACGGCCCGTTCGTCGAGGCGGCGCTCGCCACCGTCCGCGCGCGCACCCTGTCGGCGGTGAGCAACGGCCTCTCCATGCGCACCACGCAGGGCGACACCGACCTGGTGCTGCTGGGCGGCGCCTCGCTCGTCCTCCAGGCCGAGTTGGGCGTCTCGTAGCCGAGGGCCGGCCGCCTAGTGCAGCCCGGCCCGTGCATCCCACCCGACCATCGCCTTCCACCGAACCCTCCCTCATCACTCAACCCACCACCACTCGAGGAGATCCAATTGCGTTACACGAAGATCGCAAGCGTCGGGGCTCTCGGCCTCGCCGCCGTCATCGCTCTCAGCGCCTGTTCGTCCGGCGGCACCACCGCGGCTGCCTCCGGTGGAGTGCAGACGGTCCCCACCACCAAGGGCGACGGCAAGACCCTGACCGTGTGGGTCATGACGGGGGACTACACCGACAAGACCATCGCGGCCATCAACAAGGAGTTCACGGCGAAGACCGGTGCGAAGGTGAACGTCCAGACCCAGCAGTGGGCGAACATCACCACGAAGATCTCCACCGCCCTCGCCACCAGCACCCCGCCCGACGTACTCGACCTGGGCAACACGCAGGTCGCCAGCTATGCGGCCAACGGCGCCCTCCTCGACCTGACGCCCTACAAGAAGGACCTGGCCCAGGGGCAGACCTGGCTGGGCGGGCTCGAGCAGCCTGCGACGATCGACAAGAAGCTCTACGCACTCCCCGGCTTCGCGGGCGCTCGTGCCGTCATCTACAACAAGGCCATGTGGGCCAAGGCCGGCATCACCGCCGCTCCGACCACCTTCGACGAGCTCACCGCCGATCTCGACAAGGTCAAGGCGGCGAACACCGCCTCCGACTTCTCGCCCTTCTACATGCCGGGCCAGTTCTGGTACGCGGGCATGCAGTTCGTGTGGGACGCCGGTGGGCAGATCGCCACCGCCGACGGCACCAAGTGGTCGGCCGGCTTCGGCTCGGCGAAGGCGCAGCAGGGCCTCGCCGACTTCAAGGACTTCCAGAACACGTACTCGACGGCCGCCTCGCAGACGCTCGACACCGACGCCCCGCAGCAGGAGCAGATCTTCGCCGACGGCAAGACGAGCGCGATCCTCGACAACAACTGGGGCCTCGGTCTGATCCAGAAGGCCAACCCGAACCTGGCCACCGACGACATCGGCAGCTTCCCGATGCCGGGCAAGTCCGGGTCGACCCAGCCGACCATGCTCGGGGGCTCGGACTGGGGCATCGCCGCCAAGTCGAAGAACACCGACCTCGCCCTCGAGTGGGCGAAGATCGCCGGCAGCCCGTCCATCCAGGCCAAATGGGTCTACGGCACCGACGGCTGGATCCCGAACAGCACCGAGGGCATCAAGGCGGCCGACGCCACGGTCGACTCCTTCCAGAAGGGCTTCTTCCAGGCGGCCCTGAACTCCAAGGCCACCCCGGCCACCGGTGACTGGGCCTCGCTCGAGGGCGACAAGAGCATCAACCAGCTCTTCTCGGCCGTCGCCTCCGGATCGAAGACGCCGAAAGAAGCCGCAGCCACCTTCGACTCGGCCGCCAACACGGCCCTCAACGCCGCCAACTAGCAGCACCCGACCCCGAAGCAGGAGCCATGGCCCTCTCGACAACCCCTCCGCTCACCCGGAAAGGTCCGCGTCCGTCCACCACGGGCGGGCGCGGCCCGGGCGGGAGCGGCCCGAGGGGGCGCGGCCCGAAGGGGCGCGGACGGCGCAGCCTGGCTCCGCTGTGGATGCTCAGCCCGGCGGGCATCGTCATCCTCGCGGTCACCGTCGCCCCGATCGTCTACCTGGTCTTCACGTCGTTCACCGACTACGGGCAGCGGTCGCTCTACACCGGTGCGTACGACTCGGTCGGACTGGCGCAGTACATCGCCCTGGTCACTGATCCCGCGTTCTGGTGGTCGCTGATCCGCACGGTGCTCTTCACCGCGGCGATGGTCGGCGGGAGCATCCTCGTCGGCACCGGGGTCTCGCACCTGCTGACGAGACTGGGCGGCCCGCTCCGCACGGTGGTCACGGTCGTCCTGGTCTTCGCCTGGGCGATGCCGAACGTGGCCTCCTCCGAGGTCTGGAAGTGGCTGTTCCAGCCCGGCTACGGCGTCGTGAACTGGCTGCTCACGCAGACCCACCTGTTCGGCGACATGACCAACACGTCGTGGGCCAACAGCCCGTTCCTCGCCTACCTCGAGATCTGGCTGCTGATCGTGTGGCAGGCGGTGCCGTTCATCGCCCTCACGCTGTACGCGGCCGAGACGCAGGTGCCGACCGAGCTGAAAGAGGCGGCGCGGCTCGACGGCGCCGGCGAGTGGTACGTCTATCGCGTCATCACGCTGACGTTCCTCAAGCCGACCCTGCTGCTCGTCACGATCCTCTCCGTCATCTGGGACTTCAACGTCTTCAACCAGATCTGGCTCATCTCCCAGGGCGGCCCCGACGATGCCACCTCGACGCTCGGCGTCTACTCGTTCACGACCGCCTTCGTGGGCTTCGAGATCGGCAAGGGCGCGGCCATCTCGGTGGTCACCACGCTCCTCCTGCTCGTGATCACCGCGTTCTACATCCGCAACCTCGTCCGGTCAGGAGAAGACCTGTGACCACCACCGCCCCCACCGGCCTCGGCCCCACAGCTCCCGAGGGGCCGGCCGAGAAGCGGGCCGTCGTCGAAGCGGAGACGCGGGATGCCCTGGCTCGCCCGAAGCGCAGGCGCCGCTCTCGCTGGATCCCCAACACCCTCGCCGTCGTCTTCAGCGTGATCTGGATCTTCCCGGTCTACTGGATGGTCAACACGGCCTTCAAGCCTCGGCCGGAAGTCATGACGACCACGCCGATGTTCGTGCCCGCGCATCCCACGATCCAGAACTTCGTGGTGGCGATCACGCAGTCGTCCTTCCTGACGAACCTGGTCAACAGCGCCGTCGTGGTCGTGGGGGCGGTGGTCCTGTCGATCGCGCTCGGGCTGTTCGCGTCGGCGGCGCTGTCGCGGTTCCAGTTCCGGGGGCGGCGGCTGATCCTCGTCTTCGTGCTGGTGGTGCAGATGCTGCCGTCGACGGCGCTGCTCATCCCGCTCTTCCTGCTCTTCAACACGGCAGGTCTCCTGGACAGCTACGGCGGGCTGATCCTGGCTTACGTCGGGTCGGTTCTGCCGTTCTCGATCTGGGTGATGCGGGGCTTCTTCATCGCGATCCCGCTGGAGGTCGAGGAGGCCGCCAAACTCGACGGGGCTAGTACGTGGCAGGTGCTGACGAAGGTGCTCTTCCCGCTCGTGATGCCAGGGATCATCGCGACGAGCGTGTTCGCGTTCATCGCCGCCTGGAACGACTACCTCGTCGCCTACGTGTTCATGAAAGACCAGTCGCATTACACGCTGCCGCTCTGGCTGGCCTCGTTCTCGACTCCGACCACCGGAACCGACTTCGGCGGGCAGATGGCGGCCTCGGTGCTGTTCTCGCTTCCCGTGGTCGTGTTCTTCATGATCATCCAACGCAACCTGGTGACCGGCATGTCCGCCGGCGCCGTGAAAGGCTGACCGCATGACCTCTCTGGTTCCTCGTCCCACCTCGGCGGCCCAGACCCGTGGAGCCTTCGCGCTCGACGGCGAGACGCGCATCGTCGCTCCCGAGTCGCTCGGCGGCGTCGCCGTGCAGCTGCAGAACGCCCTGCGCCCGGCCACCGGCCTCCCCTTCCGCGAGAGCGACGGAGCGGACCGGGCGATCGTGCTGGGCCTCGACCCCGCGCTCGCGGCCGAGGCCTACCGGCTGGAGGTGACCGGCGACGCGATCGTGCTCCAGGGCGGCGACGCGGCAGGGGTCTTCCACGGCGTGCAGACGCTGCTCCAGCTCCTCCCACCGGCGATCTTCCGCGAGGCCCGGGTCGACGGGATCGAGTGGAGCGTGCCGGCGATCACGATCGTCGACAGGCCGCGCTTCGGCTGGCGCGGAGCCATGCTCGACGTCTCGCGACACTTCCTGCCGAAGCGCGAGGTGCTGCGGTTCCTCGACCTGATGGCGCTGCACAAGCTGAACGTGTTGCACTGGCACCTGGCCGACGACCAGGGCTGGCGGATCCAGATCCAGCGGTACCCGCGTCTGACCGAGGTCGGGTCCTGGCGCCGAGAGTCGCAGGTCGGATCCGGCCCGGACGCCACGTGGGACGGCCGGCCGCACGGGGGCTTCTTCAGCCAGGACGACATCCGCGAGGTCGTCGCGTACGCGGCCGCGCGCCACATCGCCGTCGTGCCTGAGATCGACGTCCCCGGGCACTCCCAGGCGGCCATCGCCGCCTACCCCGAGCTGGGCGTGACGGGGCGGCCGCTCGAGGTCGGCACGGTCTGGGGGATCATCGACGACGTCCTGAACATGGAGGAATCGACCCTCGACTTCTACCGGAACGTTTTCGACGAGGTCATGGACCTCTTCCCGGGCACCTGGATCGGCGTCGGCGGCGACGAGTGCCCCCGCGACCAGTGGCGGGACGACGCGCGCACGCAGGAGCTGATGCGCGAGCGGGGGATGACCGACGAGGCCGAGTTGCAGACCTGGTTCATCCGCGGGCTCGACGACCACATCACGGCCAGGGGCCGTCGGCTCTTCGGGTGGGACGAGATCCTCGAGGGCGAGCTCGCTCCGGGCGCGACCGTGGCCTCCTGGCGGGGCATGACCGGTGCCGTCACGGCCGCGAAACGGGGCCATGACGTCGTCGCCTGCCCCGACGACCAGGTCTACCTCGACTACCGGCAGTCGGAGGATCCGCGCGAGCCCATCCCCGTCTCGATCCCCCTCACGCTGGCCGACGTCTACGCCTTCGAACCTGTGCCCGCATCCTTGACCGACGCCGAGGCCGCCCATGTGCTCGGCGGTCAGGCGAACGTGTGGAGCGAGCACATCGACTCCCCGCGCACGCTCGACTACCTCGTCTTCCCCCGCCTTGCTGCGGTAGCGGAAGCCCTGTGGAGCGGCAAGGAGCGCTCGTTCGACGACTTCGAGGCCCGCCTCGCGGGGCACCTCGAGAGGTTGGACGCCCTCGGCGTCGAGTACCGGCACGCCTCCGGTCCGAGGCCCTGGCAGGAACGGCCGGGGGTGCCCGGCCGCCCGGCGACCCGCGAAGAGCGTGCCGCCTACATCGACTCCCTCGTGGAAGGAATCACCGTCTGATGGAGATCGTCATCCTGGAGTCGCCCGCCGAGGTCGGACGGGTCGCGGCAGCGCTCGTCGGCAAGGTCGTGACCGACCGCCCCGATGCGGTGCTGGGGCTGGCCACCGGCTCCTCGCCGCTCGGCATCTACCGCTCGCTGGCCGCCCGGGTGGCCGAGGGGGAACTCGACTTCTCGAGAGCGAGCGGATTCGCGCTCGACGAGTACGTCGGCATCCCCCTGACCCACCCCGAGAGCTATGCGGCCGTCATCGCACGCGACGTGATCGAGCCCCTCGGGCTCGACCCGGCGCGGGTCCGGGTGCCGGACGGTCGCGCGGACGACCTCGAGGCGGCGGCCGTCGAGTACGACGGGGCGATCCGGACGGCGGGAGGCGTCGACATCCAGATCCTGGGCATCGGTGCAAACGGGCACATCGGCTTCAACGAGCCCACCTCCTCGTTCGCCTCGCGCACCCGGATCAAGACCCTGGCACCGTCGACCCGCGAGGCGAACGCTCGATTCTTCGACGACCCGGCGCAGGTGCCGACGCACTGTCTCACGCAAGGCCTCGGCACGATCCTCGAGGCGAAACGAGTCGTCCTCGTCGCCCAGGGTGCCGCGAAGGCGCACGCGATCGCGGCGGCGGTCGAGGGCCCCCTCTCGGCGATGTGCCCCGGGTCGGCTCTGCAACTGCACGAGCACGCCACGATCGTCGTCGACGAGGAGGCCGCGGCCGAGCTCGCGCTGGCCGAGTACTACCGCTACACCTACGCCCACAAGCCCGAGTGGCAGCGCTTCGACTGACGGGAGCAGGCTCTTGCCGCCGGGGCCGTCGGGGTCCATCCTGTGAAGGACCACCGCCGGCCCCCGAAGGCAGGAGTGCCCCGTCATGAGTCCCACGACCACCGTGTTCTCCAAGGTCGCCTTCATCGGCCGTCCCTGGCCCGTGCCCCTCGGCGATCTGCCGACGCCGCTTCTCGCCGTCGATCGCCGGGCGCTCGACCACAACGTCGAGGCGATGGCCGCCTGGTGTCGGCGGGCGGGCGTCGACCTGGCTCCGCACGGGAAGACGACGATGGCGCCCGAGATCTGGAGACAGCAGATCGCCGCAGGAGCCTGGGGCATCACGGTGGCCACTCCCTACCAAGCGGCCATCGCGCGCGAGGCCGGCATCGAGCGGGTCATCCTCGCCGGGACGACGTTCGCCCCCGACGCGCTGCGCGGTCTCGTCGAGCCGGGCTGCGACGTGGTGATGTGGGTCGACTCGGTCGAGGCGGTCCGGATCGTGGACGGGGCGCTCGGGGTCGCCGGCGCGAGCCGCAAGCTGCCGGTCCTGGTCGAGGTCGGTGCGACCGGAGCGCGGACGGGTGTCCGCACCATCGAGGCCGGACTCGACGTCGCCCGGGCGGTGCGCGACGCGGATCATCTCGTCCTCGCGGGGGTCGCCGGCTACGAGGCCGCTCTCAGCCACGACATCGACGGCGCGAGTCTGCAGAGGGTCGACGACTACCTCGCCACGCTGATCGAGTTCCGCGACCTGCTCGACGGCGACTCGTTCGCCGAGTGGCTGGCCCTCGGCGGCGACGTCGTCATCACCGCGGGCGGCAGCACCTACTTCGACCGGGTCGTCGAGGCCCTTTCGTTCCGTCACGATCCCGAGGGGGTCCGCGGAGTCCGCACGCGTGTCGTCCTCCGCTCCGGCTCGTACGTGACACATGACCACGGTCACTACGACCGGGTGACGCCGTTCGGCGCCGAGTCGGCCCGGGTGCCCGAGGGGGTGCGGTTCGAGCCCGCCCTGACTCTCTGGGCGAGCGTCCTGTCCCGCCCCGAGCCGGGGCTCGCACTCCTCAACATCGGTCGACGCGACACCTCCGACGACGAGGGCTTCCCGGTGCTGCTCGAGGTCCACCGGCGGATCGACGGCGGCTTCCACCGCGTCGACGGAGCGACGGAGGGCGCCGTGTTCACGGGGCTCAACGACCAGCACGCGTTCGTCCGTGTCCCGGAGCCGAGCCCGCTCGAGGTCGGCGATCTCGTCCGGCTCGGCATCTCGCACCCCTGCACGACCCTCGACCGCTGGTCGGAGATCGCAGCCTTCAGCGAGTCCGACCTGGTGTCGGGACTTCCCGTCGTGGACGGCGTGGTGGCCACGAGGTTCTAGCTGTACTCGGCCGTGACGTCGGGTTGGTGAGATTCGGGCGGCGCGGGGCGGTACGGACGCTGGCGTGCGGCGGCGCAGACCCTCGCGTGCGGCGCAGGATCCGCGCCGCGGACTAGAGTTTTCGCCGCTTGGGAGGGTCTGGCGGCGAATGAGTGGCGCTGATGCGGAGCGTGCGGCACAAACCCTCGCCCGCAGCAGGTGCCCCGAAGCATCCACCTCACGGGCGGGTACGGCCCCGCCGAGACGAAGCCCGGAGCCCGACCCCGCGGCGCCGTGCCATCAGCCGTGCCCGGGCGCGGCCGGCCCGCCGGCCGCGCCCGGATCAGCGCTCGACGTGCCGACGGCGACCGATGACGAGGATGCCCGCCCCGAACGCCAGCAGGAGTGCTGCGATGCCGAGCGGCACCGTCGGGTTCGAGCCAGTGAAAGCCAGCTCGGCGGCAGCCGGAGCGGCCGGGGCCGCGGCGGCCGGGACCGGGGCCGCAACGGCGGCGACAGCGTAGTAGTCGTTGCTGGCCGTGGCAGCGTCCGCCTCGGTCACACCGGTAGCCGTGACGGTGGCGACGTCGTGGTGGTGGGCACCGGTCGCGGAGACGCCGGTGAGCTGCGCCGTGCAGGTGAAGGAGGCACCGACCGGGATCGATCCCGCGAAGGTCGTGGCCGTCGCGGTGCCGGTGAAGGCGGAGAAGTCGCAGGCGAGGCCCGAGACGGTTCCGTTGGCCACGACCTGGTCGGAGACCGAGACACCGGTGACGGGCTGCAGGCCCGTGTTGGTCACCGTGTAGACGAGGCCGATCGAACCGCTGCTCGGGATGGCGGCCGCGGTGGCGTCGGTGTCGGCCGCGTTGCCCGCGGTGTCGCCCTTGGCGATGGACAGCGAGGTCGGGATGGTGCCCAGCAGCTGGCCGCCGGCGCTCGACTGGGTGTTGACGATGGGGCTCGAGGCGGTGGGGCCGCCGGTGCCGTTCGTGAAGACGCTGGTCGCGAAGAACGAGAGCGGGGTGGCCGTGTCGCCGGGCACGACCACGCGGTCGACGGGTGCGACGACGCGGTACTTGATCGGCGGCGTGGTCCCGGCGGGCACGTTCGGCCAGGCGACTGTCAGCACGCCGTTGAGGCAGCTGGCCGACAGGGGGGTGACCGGCTGGAACGAGGCGAGGTTGTCGTTCGAGTCGAGCGAGCCGCTCTCGAAGGTGAAGCCGGCGGTCGAGGCGGGGCACGCGCTGGTCCCGACGTCGGTCGGGCTGAGGGCCCCGGTCGTGTTCTGGTTCAGGGTCACCTGCGTCGTCGAGCCGTCGGCGGGGTTCAGCGCGGTGTCGGCGGTGTAGACGAGGAACCCGGCCGGGTTCGTCCGGCCGTTGTCGGCGTCGGCGAACGTGCCGTAGGCGTCGGAGTCGCCCGGGGCGAGCGGGCCGCCGGTCGGGGTCACGATCGTCGTGAACGAGCGACCGTCGCCGGTGACGGAGGTGAACGGGGTCCCGACGCCGGTCGGGGTCGTCGTGTAGTCGAAGTCGGACTTGATGAAGGCGTCGCCGTGCACATCGGTGTGGGTGTCGACGTAGGGCAGCAGCGTGAATGTGACGAGCGCGGGCGTCTGGCTCTTGTCGATGTGGACGGTCGCGATCGCGTTGGGCGTCGGGGTGGCGTTGTCGTAGACCGTGAAGTCGCCCGGGATGTTCCGCAGGTGGCTGCTCAACGTGAGCGTGGCGGTGTCGCCCGACTTCGCCGTCGACGGCACCTGGAGGGTGACGTCGGTGGTCACCTGCGACCCCTGCACCGGATCGCCCGGATTGACGGAGACGCCAGTGATCGTCAGGTCGGCCGGAGCCGCCTGAGACGGCAGAGCGACGCCGAGCGTCAGAGCTGCGGCTGCGACGAGCGGGGTTAGAGCGAGGAGGGCGAGGGACTTCTTGGAGCGTGTGATCAGGCGCAAGGAGACGACTTTCGGGTGTCGAGCGGGGGAAGGGTCGACACAGGTTATCCAAAAGGAGATCGATTTGTCCCCCCTCCGGGGCACATCCGTCTCCGGCCTGCGACGAACCTGTCGTCCCCCGAGGCGTCCCCCGGGTACGTACCCCGTGCGCGTACCCCGCTAGCGCTGTGCCTTCCGCCCCGACCGGGGCCAGGAGTCGGCCGCCACGCCGCGGCGCAGGTACAGGGCCAACACGATCCCGAAGACCAGACCGACGAATCCGATCGGCAAGGCCACCGCCGACAGCAGGATGGGTGCCGGGGTCAGCATCAGGGTGAAGGCGATCACGAGCAGAGCGCCGCCGACGAGGCCGGAGGTGATGGCCACGCGTTCGCCGATACGGCGCCTGGAATCGTTCATACGACCGACGCTACGTGCTGAGCGGGGGATGCACAGTCGGACCTTGGGGGGACACCCCTCTTGCTACGATCCTCGCGTGACCCCGAGCATCCTTCCGGTCGCCGTTCCGGCGCGACTCTCCCTCGACGACGGAACCGACCCTCGCATCGGCGTCGCGAACCGGATCTTCGACGACGTCGTGGCCCTCGTGCGGTCCGCCGGGCTCACACCCGAGATCGTCACCGACGCAGACCTCGACCTGTCTCGCTTCTCCGCAGTCGTGCTCCCGGGCGGCGGCGACGTCGACCCGACCCTCTACGGCGGTGACCCGAGCGCCCCGGTCTACGACGTGAACGCCGAGCAGGACGCCCTCGACCTCTCTCTGGGGCGGCGAGCGGTCGACGCCGGTGTGCCGGTCCTCGCGATCTGCCGCGGCGCACAGGTGCTCAACGTGGTCTACGGCGGCACTCTGCACGAGGATCTCGCGGCGTCGCACGTCCCGCACACGTCGGCCACGGAGGACTTCGTCTGGCACGAGGTCGCGGTGACCCCCGGGTCGCGGGTGGCCGCCTGCCACGACGAAACGGGCGCAGTCCCGACCCCGGCGCTCCGGGTCGCGTCGGCCCACCACCAGGCCGTGAGAACGCTCGGTGCCGGCCTCGTCGCCACGGCGATCGCCGACGACGGACTGGTCGAGGCCTTCGAGGACCCCGAGCGGTGGGTCGTCGCCGTGCAGTGGCATCCCGAGGCCCCCGGCAGCAGCGACGCCGTGGCGAACGGGCCGTTCCGGGCGCTCGCCGGCGAGGTCGGACGCCGGGCGTCCCGAGTCGATCAGGCGGTCAGCAACTCGTAACGTGCATCCACCTGGTGGTCCACGACTCGTCTCGACGCGTCGGCGTCGAACCAGTGGACGATCTGTCGGGCCCCCTCGGCGAAGGGGATGCACGGTTCCCAGCTCGGCACGAGCGTGCGGATCTTCGTCGTGTCGAACACGGCCGCGTTGCTCCGGTCGCCGCGGAGGTCGGCGTCCCACTCGGGGACGAGCTCGACGATCTCGTGCGTGGTGCGGTGCACGATGTGCGGCTCGACCCCGGCCGCGTCGGCGAGGTCGATGGCGATCGTGTTCCAGGTCAGGAGCTCGGGAGACATGATGTTGAACGCCTCGCCGATCGCCGCCTCGCAGCCGAGGAGGGGCACGAAGGCGCGGGCGAAGTCGTCGGAGTGCGTCATGGCCCAGGGGGAGGTGCCGTCGCCGTGGAGCACGATCGGCCGGCCGCGCCGGATCCGGTCGATGACCGTCCAGCCGCCGAGCAACGGCACGTGGGTGCGGTCGTAGGTGTGCGACGGGCGGACGACGCTCACCCGGATCCGCCCGCGCGCGTGCTCGTCGCGCAGGAGTCGCTCGCAGGCGATCTTGTCGCGCGCGTACTGCGAGAACGGGTTGAAGAGGGCCGACGCCTCCGAGATCGGGAGTCGCGACGGCGGCTTCTGGTAGGCCGACGCCGAACTGATGAAGACGTACTGGTCGGTGCGGCGCCCATAGAGGCGGATGGCGACCGCGGCCTGGTCGGGGGTGAAGGTCAGGAAGTCGGCCACGCTGTCGAAGCGACGGCCGTCGAGGAGGCTCGTCATGGCCGTCTCGTCGAGGACGTCCGCGCGGAGCTGCTCGACCCCGTCGGGGAGACTGCGGAGGTGGGTGCTGCCGCGGTTGACGACCGTGACGGCGATGCCCTGGCGGACCGCCTCGCGCACGCAGGCCGCACTGATCTGGCCGGTGCCGCCGACCACCAGGAGTGACTTCGCTGTCATCCCCCGATCATGGCACGACGCATGCCGCTCGGGGCACCTTCACGAACGGAGCCAGTGGGGTCGGGCTCGTCGGACCGGGTGGCGTCAGTCCCAGTCGGGCGAGCGGCGGAGCACGGTGGCGTCGATGTGGCCGTCCGGGGTCAGGACGACGTCGGCCTCGATGAGGGCGTCGATCTTCGGGGCGACGATCTCGTGGGCGTGCCGGGAGGTCACGGTGAGCAGACCGGTGCCGTCGTCGACGCCGAACAGGATCGCGCCGTCGGCGGGTTCCAGAGAGATGACGGTGCCACGGACGCGACCCGTCTTGGTGTTCCAGCCGGGTTCGTCGTCGTGTGCCTCGCCGAGGAATCGGGCGATGGTCGTCGTCGGCCCCAGGGGGAGGTGGAGTGCGGGGTCGTGAGGCATGGGTCAATGCTCGCCCGGGGTGCGGACCCGTGCCACACCCAGTCCGGGTCGCCCCCCAAGGGGGAACCCTCGAAGAAGGGTCCCTAACGGAATGCGCGAGTCGGCCGATTAAGGGGTCAGCGTGCTCAGCACGGCGCCGTCCGCCCACACCCGCTGCACCCGCCAGTCGGAATCCCAGAGCACCAGGTCGGCGACGTGCCCCGGGGCGACCGTCCCCATCCGGTCGTCGAGACCGAGCACCCGGGCGGGAGTCCGCGTCAGCGCTGTGACGGCGTCCCGCGGCGACAGTCGGGCCTCCGACACTGCGAGCCGAAGGGCGACGTCCTGCGTCAGCGTCGAGCCCGCGATCGTCTCCGTGCCGGTCAGGACCGCCCGACCCCCGACGACGGTGACGTCCAGCGCACCGAGTTGATAGTCGCCGTCCGGCGCCCCCGCAGCGGCCATGGCATCGGTCACCAGGGCGATGCGATCGGGCGCACCCGAGAAGGCCAGCGCCACGACGGCGGGATGCACGTGCACGCCGTCGAGGATCAGCTCGAGCACCACGCGCTCGTCCTCGATCGCAGCCACGACCGGCCCCGGGGCGCGATGGTGGATGCCCGGCATCGCGTTGAACGCGTGCGTCAGCAGCGTCGCCCCCCGCTCGAAGGCCGCTCGGGCGAGGTCGTGATCCGCCTGCGTGTGTCCCACCCCGACCACGACCCCGGCCTCGCGGAACGTGCCGACGGCGTCGAGGGCGTGGGGGAGCTCGGGGGCCATCGTGACGACGCGCAGGTGACCGCGGGCCGCCGTCAGCAGCCCTGCGACCGTGGCTGCGTCCGGGACGGCGAGGTGGTCGGGGTGGTGGGCGCCTCGGTTGTCGGGGGAGAGGAACGGGCCCTCGAGGTGCGCCCCGAGCACGAGCGGGTCGGACTCGGCGAGGTCGGCGATGCCGTCGAGGGAGCGGTGCAGGAGGGCGAGGGGGTTGGCGACGAGGCTGATCAGGCTGCGCGTGGTGCCGTGCGCCCGGTGGGTGCGGAGAGCGGCTTCGATCTCGGCCGTGCCGTCGTCGAAGGCATGGCCGCCGCCGCCGTGCGCGTGCAGGTCGATCAGACCCGGCGTGAGGAAGGCGCCCTGGGCGTCGACCGTCTCGGAGACGTCGGCGGAAGTGGGCGCCCCGGCCGACCCGGTGCCGGTGGCCGTGATCACGGGGCCGTCGACGAGCATCCAGAAGTCGCTCGTCACGCCTCGGGCGTCGACCTTGGTCGCACCCGTGATGAGCGTGGTCATGCGTTCTCCCGCCGGAAGTTGAGGATGCCGCTGCCCAGGGCGAGGAGGCCGAAGACGGCGCTGACGAGGGGGTAGCCCAGGCTGAACCAGGTGTAGACCGCCGCCCCCATCACCGCGATCTCGACGATGGCCTTGCCCACGGGGTCGTTCTGGATCACGGCCTTCGGTGCCCGGAACAGGCCCCAGACGACGATGGCGAAGACCGGCAGCCCGATGCAGAAGAAGAGGCCGGGGAACGGGAAGGGCCAGGCGAAATACCCCCACCAGCCGAGGCTGAAGAACGCGAAGAGCTCGAGCACGAACCGCAGCACCGCGTTCACCCCGAGCGGGCCTCGGCCGCCGCGGCCGGGGCGACCCGGGCGGCGTTTCGGGGTGTCGTACATGGTCCGCTCTCTTACGCCCGGGGCCTCAACGGAACACGATCGTGCGGGCGCCGTCGAGCAGCACCCGGTCTTCGGCGAACCAGCGGACCGCCTGCGTGAGGGTGCGCGACTCCTCGTCCTGGCCGATGGCCACGAGGTCGTTCGCGCTGCGGGTGTGGTCGACCCGGACGACGTTCTGCTCGATGATCGGCCCCTCGTCGAGGTCGCTCGTGACGAAGTGCGCCGTCGCGCCGATGAGCTTGACCCCGCGAGCGTGCGCCTGGCGGTAGGGGTTCGCCCCCTTGAACCCGGGCAGGAACGAGTGGTGGATGTTGATGGCGCGCCCGCCGAGGGCCGCGCAGAGTTCGGGGGAGAGGATCTGCATGTAGCGGGCGAGGACGACCAGCTCGATGTCCTCCTGCTCGACCACTTCCAGGATCCGCCGCTCGAAGGCGGCCTTCAGATCGGCGCCGACGACGGCCCGGTGCTCGAACGGGACCCCGTAGAACTCGGCCAGCCCCTCGAGGTCCGGGTGATTCGCCAGGATCAGGGGGATCTCGACCGGGAGCTGACCGGCGCGCTGTCGGAACAGGAGGTCGTTCACGCAGTGCGCGGCCTTGCTGGCGAGGACGAGCGTGCGCAGCGGCCGACCGACCACGTCGAGCTTCCAGGTCATGCCGTAGCGGGCCACGACCGGGGCCAGCGCCGCTTCGAACGCGCCGCGGTCGGCCTCGGAGACGACCTGGAGCCGCATGAAGAAGGTGCCCGTGTCATGACTCGAGAACTGCGCCGACTCGGTGATGTTGCCGCCGGCGTCGACCACGGCGCCGCTGATGGCGTGGACGATTCCGGGGCGGTCTTCGCAGACGAGCGTCAGGGTCCAGTGGGTCTCGGCGGTCACCCGCCTCAATCTAGTGGGTCGAGTCATGGGCACGCGGCGCGACGTAGATAGACAGGTAAACTTGCAAGTTTGACTTGCCAGGCATACTGTCGAACCATGCCGACCACCGTGACGAGCAGCGAGCTCGCCGACCACCTCATCCTGCTCACCGGGCGGGTCCGACGGACCCTGCGCCGGGCCGACGACTCCGCCGACGCCTTCGACGAGCCGCACAACCTGACGCTCTCGCAAGAGGCCGTCATGGGCCACCTCACGCGCGGCGGCGCACAGAGCACCGCCGAGCTGGCGCGGGTCGAAGGGGTCCGACCCCAGTCGATGCGCCTCACGGTCGGTGGGCTCGAAGAGCTCGGGCTGGTGGAGAAGACACCGGACCCCGACGACGCCCGCAAGAGCCTGATCGCGCTGACGGCGGCGGGTCGCCGAACCCGGGCCCTTGCGCACGAGCGGCGCACGAGCATCCTCGCCTCCCGTCTCGACCAGCGTCTCGACGCCGACGAGCTCGCCTGCGTCGACCGTGCCCTGCGTCTGATCGACACGGTGGTGGGCTCGTGAGCGCCGCCACCACGGGATCGACCACGCGTCCGACCGCGACCTCGGGAGAGCGCGGCTTCGGCCCCAAGTTCGTCATCCCGATCCTGTTCGGGCCACTGCTCAACCCGATCAACACGACGATGATCGCGGTCGCCCTCGCGCCCATCCAGAAAGACCTGGGCATCGGCAGCGACCAGGCCATGTGGCTCGTGTCGTCGCTCTATCTCGCGAGCGCCATCGCCCAGCCGACGATGGGCAAGCTGGCCGACCGGTTCGGTCCGAAGAAGATCTTCCTGATGGGCATGGTCATCGTGATCATCGCGGGGCTGCTGCCCGATCTGTTCCCGTCGTTCGGGGCGGCGATCCTCTCCCGCGTACTAATCGGCATCGGCACGTCGTCGGCCTATCCGGCGGCGATGAGTGCGATCCGCAACCAGTCCGACCGTCTGAACACCCCGACGCCGCCGCTCGTGCTCGGCGGCCTCTCGATCTCGTCCCTCGTGTCCGCGGCTGCCGGGCCGCCGCTCGCCGGCGTGCTGATCGGCGCCTTCGGCTGGCACTCGATCTTCCTGGTGAACGTGCCGCTCGCCGGGGCCGGTCTGATCCTCGCCGCCCTCTGGATGCCGTCCGACCGCATCCGACCCGTCCGTGAGGCCAAGCTGCCGGTGTCGCAGGCCATCGACCCGCTCGGCCTGGGGCTGTTCGCGATCACGATCGGAAGCCTGCTGGTCTTCCTGCTCGACCTGTCGCAGGGCCTCTGGCCGCTCCTCATCGTCACGGTCCTGGCGCTCGTCGGCCTGATCGTCTGGGAACGCCGCGCGGTCGCGCCGTTCATCGACGTGCGGATGCTCGCCACCAACGGTCCGCTGACCCGCACCTACCTCCGGCTGTTCCTCCTCTACGGCATCGCGTACACGATGACCTACGGCTTCTCGCAGTGGACCCAGGAGGTCGCGCACCTCTCCAGCCAGACCGCCGGACTCGTGCAGTTGCCCGGCGCGATCCTCGCCGGAGTGGCCTCGTTCTGGTTCGCCCGGAAGGCCGGCGTGCGGCTGCCGCTCATCGCGGCGGCGGTCATCCCCCTGGGTGGCGGGGCCATCCTGCTGGCGCTCACCTCGGGGTCGCCGGTCTGGATGTTCGTCATCGTCGCGATCTTCTTCACGGTCCCGCAGGGGCTCGCCTCGGTGTCGAACCAGGCGGCGCTCTATCGGCAGGTGCCTCCGTCGGGCATGGGGTCGGCCGCCGGCCTCTCTCGGACGAGCATCTACATCGGCGCCATCGCGTCCACCAGCCTGATCGGCGTCGTCTACGGCAAGGCGCCGACGACCGCGGATCTGCACCTGCTGGCCTTCGTGATCCTCGGTATCGCGGTGGTCCTGTCGGTGCTCACGATCTTCGACCGGAAGCTGAAGCGCGCGAGCCGTTCGGCGGGGGCGTCGGGCGCGGCGTCGGCCGAGTCCGAGGCCGAGCAGCTGGACGAGCCCGAGGCCGTGACCACCCCGTAGGTGTAGTGAG
Organism: Frondihabitans cladoniiphilus; assembly: GCF_039544345.1. NCBI lineage: Bacteria > Bacillati > Actinomycetota > Actinomycetes > Micrococcales > Microbacteriaceae > Frondihabitans > Frondihabitans cladoniiphilus. Next base: position 72,595 of record NZ_BAABLM010000003.1, on the reverse strand, counting down.
CCATCAGGTTGGTGACTCGGGCTGCGGGCGTGCGGCACGGACCCTTCCGTGCGGCACAGACCCTCGCGTGCGGCACAGAACCGCGCCGCGGACTAGAGCCCTCGCCGCTTCCGAGGCGCGGCGACGGACTGGCGGCGCCGGTGCGGCGCTCCGCCCCGGCGCCCCGTGCGGCGCCCCGCGGCGGGTCGGGGCCGGGGCTACGGGTACCCGAGGAACCAGAGGAACACGACGGCGACGCCCTGCAGCACGACCGCCGCCGCCACGAGGAGCCCCCGACGGCGCCGCGTGCGCGAGAACACCGGCGAGCCGAGGAGGGGCGCGACGGGCAGCATCAGCCGCACCAGGCTCTGCTGCGGCAGGAACACCGCGACGAGGTAGAGCCAGTACGACGCGACGAACGCGGTGAGGTCGGGTCCGAGCATCCTCGTCGACCTTCTCGTCAGCCACCACGCACCCGCGGCCAGCACGACGACGACCAGAACGATCCCGGCCCAGCCGAGATACGTGCCGGCCATCGCGAACCACGGGGTGAGCGGGGCGAAGTGGCGCCGGCCGACGAAGCCGACCCACCACGACAGCTCGGTGTCGAGGTAGGCGTTCGCCTCGCCGGTGAAGGCGGCGGCGACGAGCGGCCAGGCCAGGCCGGCGGCGGCCGTCACGAGAGCGGCGACGACGATCGCCACCCGCTCCCGCCAGGGGAAGACGGACCCGGTGCGACGCCACGCGGCGAAGCGCAGGACGAAGTGGACCCCCAGGGCCAGCGCGAGCGCCAGGATGCCCGGCCGCGTGAAAGCGGCCGCCACCGCGAACGGGATCAGCAGCCAGTACCGCCGGGACAGCAGGCACCAGAGCGCGGAGAACAGGAAGAACACGAAGGCGCTCTCGGCGTAGGCGACCTGGAGTACGAACCCCATCGGCCCGACGCAGAACAGCACGACGGCGAACAGCGACTGCCGCTCGGGCACGCGCAGCACGAGCAGGCGATGCAGCATCAGCGCGGCGCCCGCCCCGAACACCGTCGCCACGAGTACGCCGGCCGGGTAGAACCCGAGCCCGGTCACGGCGGTGACGAACCGCACGATCCCGGGGAACACCGGCAGGAACGCCCACGGATTCGGCACCACGTGCCCCGCCGCATCGGTCGGCAGCGTCGTCGGATACCCGTGCTCGGCGATGGTCTTGTAGAACGAGGCGTCCCACGAGCCCGAAAAGGTGAAGAACGACGGGTGGGAGCGATGGCTGGCGAAGGGCCAGTGGCGTGCGGTCGCGAGAGCGAACAGGCCCTCGAGAAGAGCGGACGAGAGGATGCGCGACCCGACGTAGATCGCGAGCACCGCGACCCACGGCCGGGAGGTCAGGGCTCGTCGCACCCGACCAACCTAGTCGTGACGACTCGATCGTCCGCTGCCGCGCTCGCCGTGACCGACGCCGCGGCCGCTACGCCCGGTGCCGTCGGATCCGGATCGGCCCCTTCGCCGTCGACGGGTCCACCACCGAGCCGCCCTGCGTGATGTCCACCTCGCCCCGTGCCACCAAGCGTCGGGCCGCCCGCCGGGCAGGCTCCATCAGGTCGCGCCAGCCCTCGTCGTCGCCCTGGTAGACGTCCCGGGCGGCATCGGAGGGGCAGATCGTCGACGTCGCCGCACGAGAGGCCAGCAGCGCGAGGATGCTCGCTTCCAACGCCTCGTCGGACCGCGACACCTTCTGGCGGCGGCATGCGTCGCTGCAGTAGGCGACCTCGTCCCAGTTCTTCGCCCACTTCGCCCGATACTCGATCCGTCGTCCGCAGGATCGACACGTCTTCTCGGCAGGTGTCGTCTTCATTCGACCGTTCTACGCCGCTAGCCTTGAGTCGGCGGGATGGATCGGTCCGGCCCCGGGCGTGCACGAGGCGCGCATCAGATGCACGGATTCGAGAATGACCTCCTCCCTCCCCACGACCGCCCGTTTCCCCTGGGGAGGTCTGCTCGCCCTCGCCGTCGCCTCCTTTTTCTCCATCTCCGGCGAGATGCTGCCGACAGGCCTCCTGCCCGAGATGGGCCGCGACCTTCATGTCAGCGAATCGTCCGTCGGGCTGCTCGTCACCGTGTTCGCGTTCACCGTCGTCTTCACCTCGACGCTCCTCACCCAGGCGACCGCGCGCATCCCGCGCCATCGGCTCCTGGTCGGGCTGATCCTCGTGATCGCCCTCGGCGCCGTCGGCACGGCCCTGGCCCCGACCTACGGCTGGATGATCGCCGCGCGGATCCTTGGCGGCCTCGCCCACGGCGTCTTCTGGGCGATCACCGGGGCCTACGCGGCCCACCTCGTGCCGCGCTCGCAGGTGGGCAAGGCGCTCGCCGTCTCCTCCAGCGGCGGCACCCTGGCGTTCGTGCTCGGTGTGCCGCTCGGCACCGCGCTCGGCCAGGCGGTCGGCTGGCGGCTCGCCTTCGGCATCCTCGCGATCCTGATGGTGGGCGGCGCCGTCCTCGTCTGGCGTCTGCTGCCCGACGTCGGCTCGGGTGCCGCCGACGCGGCGACGCTCAAGCAGGAGGCTCGCGACGCGGCCGGCGGCTCGACCCCGGTCGGCCCCGGAGCGCTGGCCACCGGGTCCATCCCCGTGATCCGCAACGGCAAGCGCCCGCGCGAACTGCCCGACCCCAGCCTCCTCGGGGTGATCCTCACCTGCGTCGTGACCGGCGTCTTCATGGTCGGGCACTACTCGCTCTACACCTACGTCGCCCCCTTCCTCACACAGGTCAGCGGCATCGCGACGGGGCAGCTCAGCATCGCACTGCTCGCCTACGGGGTGGCGGGAGCCGCGGGGCTGCTGCTCGTCGGCACGGTGCTCGGCAAGAGGACGGCGGTGAGCATCCCCCTGGCCATGGCCTTCGTCGTGGTCGTGGTCGTGCTGCTGCTCGCCTTCGAGGGGCATGCGGTGGCGTCGTTCGTGGTCTTCGTGGCGCTCGGCGTGAGCTTCGGGGCCCTTCCGCCCCTGCTGCAGACGCGGCTTCTCGAGGTCGCCCCGGCCCGGATCCGCGACCTGGCGAGCTCGTTCTACACGGCGTCGTTCAACGGCGGCATCGGTCTCGGCGCGCTGATCGGTGGGCTCGTGCTTTCGGGCGTCGGCATCGACCGGTTGCCGGTGCTGTACATCGTCATCGCCGTCGTGATGCTCGTCGTGACGGTGGTGCTCGACCGGGTGCTGCTGCGGCGGCATCGGGCGACGCAGCTGCGGCGGCGGACGTCGGGCGTCTAGCGGACCAGCGTCTAGCGGACCAGCGTCTAGCGTCTAGCGGACCAGCGTCCGCACCAGCGACTCCTGCAGGAACCCCAGCCAGTCGTAGACGTTCTCGCTCACGCGGGTGGCGGCGTCCTTCGCCGGGATCGTGCCGTCGGGCGTGACCCCGAGCCGTGAGGCCAGCGTCAACCGCAGATCGGTCAGCGTGCGCAGCCAGGCCTGCTCCTCGGAGGTGTCGAGCGGCACCTTCCGGTCTTTGCCGAGCGTGCGCAGCACCGCCTTGGCGTTCTCGACCTTGCCCTGGGCGAGGTCGTCGCCGGTGAGCCGCCGGAACTCCGCGCTCGCCTCCTCGTCGTCGGCGTACGCCGCCGGGAAGAGCCGGGTCATGGCCGCGTCGGACGTGTCGCCGCCCTGGATCAGCGTGATCAACTGCTGGAGGAGATCGGTGAGGATGCTCCGCTCCGGTGCGCCGAGGGAGACGTGGATGCCGTCCTTCCGCTTCGGGAAGGGGCTGAACGGGTTGATCATTCGTCGGCCTTCTGCACCGTCGCCCAGAGGCCGTAGCCGTGGAGCGCCTCGACGTGCATCTCCATGCGCTCGCGGCCTCCGGTCGCCACGACCGCACGGCCCTTGGTGTGCACCTGCAGCATCAGGCGTTCGGCCTCGTCGGCCGGGTAGTTGAAGTAGGTCTTGAAGACGTAGGAGACGTACGACATCAGGTTGACCGGGTCGTCCCAGACCAGGGTCACCCACGGGACGTCGGGTGCGACCGACAGCCTCGTGTCGGTCTCGTCGAGGGTCATGCTCACGTGTCCAGGGTGTCACGGTTCCTTGAGAGCCGCCGCCCCCTCTTGTTATGCTCCAGGGGTCGCGACTGGCGTTCGGGTGGTCAACCACCGGGGAGCGACTTGCACGGTTGGTGGCCGTACGCCTGGGCCACGACTAACGGAACAGCGCGTCTCGTTCCGCCCTCGAAGACCGACCGTGTAGAGAAAGTGTCGCCATGACTACGTCCACAGATCGCCAGCCCTCCACCTTCAACTCCCCGCTCTCCGAGGTCGACCCGGAGATCGCGGCGGTCCTCGAGCAGGAGCTCGGCCGCCAGCGCGACTACCTCGAGATGATCGCCAGCGAGAACTTCGTTCCGCGCGCCGTCCTCGAGTCGCAGGGCTCGGTGCTCACCAACAAGTACGCCGAGGGCTACCCGGGCCGCCGCTACTACGGTGGCTGCGAGTTCGTCGACATCGCCGAGAACCTCGCCATCGAGCGTGCCAAGTCGCTCTTCCAGGCCGACTTCGCCAACGTCCAGCCGCACTCGGGCGCGCAGGCCAACGCCGCCGTCCTGGCCGCGATCGCCACGCCGGGCGACACGATCTTGGGTCTCGAGCTCTCGCACGGCGGCCACCTCACCCACGGCATGAAGCTCAACTTCTCCGGCAAGCTCTACAACGCCGTCGCCTATGAGGTCGACCCCGAGACCTACCTGATCGACATGGACACCGTGCGGGCCCAGGCGCTCGAGCACAAGCCCAAGGTCATCATCGCCGGCTGGTCCGCCTACCCGCGTCAGCTCGACTTCGCGGCCTTCCGCGCCATCGCCGACGAGGTCGGCGCGTACCTCTGGGTCGACATGGCGCACTTCGCCGGACTCGTCGCCGCGGGCCTGCACCCGTCGCCCGTGCCGCACGCGCACGTCGTCTCCTCCACCGTGCACAAGACCCTCGCGGGCCCTCGTTCCGGCGTGATCCTCTCCAACGACGAGTCGCTGTTCAAGAAGCTCAACTCCGCCGTCTTCCCGGGTCAGCAGGGCGGCCCGCTCATGCACGTGATCGCCGCCAAGGCGACCGCGTTCAAGCTCGCCGCGACCCCCGAGTTCAAGGACCGCCAGGAGCGCACCATCCGCGGCGCGAAGCTCCTCGCCGACCGTCTCATGCAGGCCGACGCCAAGGCGGCGGGCATCGACGTGCTCACCGGCGGCACGGACGTGCACCTCGTGCTCGTCGACCTCCGCGCCAGCGAGGTCGACGGCAAGCAGGCAGAGAACCTCCTCCACGAGGTCGGCATCACCGTCAACCGCAACTCCGTGCCATGGGACCCTCGCCCCCCGATGACCACCTCCGGCGTCCGCATCGGCACCCCGGCGCTCGCCACTCGCGGCTTCGACGACGAGGAGTTCACCGAGGTCGCCGACATCATCGCGAGCGCGCTGCTGCCGAACCCCGACCTGGCGGCGCTGGCCGCCCGGGTCAAGGTGCTGACCGACGCGTTCCCGCTGTACGCGTGAGCTCGGTCTCCCCCTCCGACGCCGTTGTCCGTCCGGGCGTCGAAGCCCCTGTCGCTGCGGGCGGTACTGCTGCGGGCGGTGCTGCTGGGGGCGGTGCCGTCACCATCGACGGCACCGCCCTGGCCGCGAAGGTGAAGGCCGATCTGCGCGAGCGGGTCACCGCCCTGAAAGCGAAGGGCGTGCATCCCGGCCTGGGCACGATCCTCGTCGGCTCGAACCCCGCGTCGCTGTCGTACATCGCCGGAAAGCACCGCGACTGCGCCGAGGTCGGCATCGAGTCGATCCGTCTCGACCTGCCCGAGTCGGCCACCGAAGACGAGGTCCGCGCCGCGATCCACTACATGAACGACAACCCGGCGGTCACGGCGTTCATCATCCAGCTGCCCCTGCCCGAAGGCATCGACCCGACGGGGATGCTCGAGCTCATGGATCCCCGAAAGGACGCCGACGGCCTCCACCCCCTGAACCTGGGTGAGCTCGTGCTCGCTGTTCCCGGGGGCAAGGGCTCGATCGACACCCCGCTGCCGTGCACGCCGCGCGGGATCGTGGCGATGCTGCGCGAGTACGACATCCCGATCGCCGGGCAGCACGTGACGATCATCGGCCAGGGGCTCACCGTCGGGCGCCCGCTCGGGCTGCTGCTGACGCGGCTCGAGGCGACCGCCACGCTCACGCACTCGCGAACGGTCGACGTGGCCGCCGAGTGCCGCCGCGCGGACATCATCGTCGCGGCGGCGGGCGTGCCCGGGCTCGTCAAGGCCGACTGGGTGAAGCCCGGAGCCGCCGTCATCGACGTTGGCATCACGCGGGTGCTGAACGAGGAGACGGGCAAGTACAAGCTGCGCGGCGACGTCGACCCCGCGGCCGCGTCGGTGGCCCGGTTCCTGTCGCCGGTGCCGGGTGGCGTCGGGCCGATGACCCGGGCGATGCTCCTCGCAAACGTGGTCGAGGCCGCCGAGCGGCGCTAGCCCCTGCCTGCTCAGCCCGCCCGGCTCGCCCCGCCCGCTCTGGCCGCCCGGCTCGCCCGGCCCGCTCTGGCCGCCCGGCTCGCCCGGCCTGCTCAGGCCACCCGGCTCGCCCGCTCTCGACGTCTTGCTGCGTCTGAGGCAGGGGATCCCCCTTCTTTTCGGCACAGCCCCGCTCGCGCTCCGACGGGTGTGTGCCGGAACGAAGGGGCCAGCCTGCCGAATCCGCGGGGGCCTGCCGAACTTGCGGGGGCCTGCTGAAACGAAGGGGGCTGGCCTACCGAATCCGCGGGGGCCTGCCGGAACTAAGGGGGCCGCCCTGCCGAATCCGCGGGGGCCTGCCGAATCTGCGGGGGAGTGCCTTGGCGGAGGAGATGTCCCGAAGCGGAGGAGACGGCGCCGCGAGGTTCGCCACCGCCGGCGGCCGGGCCGCTCATCGGAGGGGCCTCCGCGGCACGCCTGCCCGGATGAGCCGATCGGCCAGCTTCGTCACCGAGCGCGCAGTCGCGTAGTTCCAGCGCACGACGCGATTGACCTCGGGGTGGTCCAGCAACTGCTCGGACCGCCACTTCTCGTCGACGAGGACCTGCTCGGCGGATCTGCCGTTGCGCATCCGCGACTCGAGGTATTTGACGTCGCCGTCGAGCTCTCCGACGATGCCGGGCTCTTCCCAGAAGAAGTCTGCGCGGGCGAAAACGCGGCCGTTCTCGCGGAACTCGCGCTGCAGTTCGGGGGCTTCGAGCCCGATGAGCACGAACTGCCCGCGACTCAGGGATTCGCCGCCGTTCTCGGGCAGCGGCGAGGCCATTCGCATCGCGGTCAGCGCCTCCCGCCGGCGACGGGCCCTCGGGAAGCGACTCAGGATGACTTCGACCTGCTCCATGGTGAACAACTTCTCGCGCAGTCCGTGGTCGAAGAACATCAAGGCGGTGAGGAAGCCGTCTCGGAGAGCCATGTCGACGGCCGTACGCGCCGGGGATGTCGCGAGGAAGTGGGTGCCGACGACGACATCGTCGTCGGCGAGTTCTCCGACGTGCCGGATGAGTCCACCGCGGGAGTCGGGCGTCACCCGAGCGGGGTCGATGACGTGGACGGCCGTGGGGCGCGCGTCGAGGAAGGGCATGCCCCAGAGCGCGGCCGCCGAGTCGTGGGAGGCGACCAGGTGCTCGGACAGCCTCGCCATGCGGGCGCGGACGCGAAGCCGTGCCTGCTCGAGTTCGGCGAGTCGCCGCCAGGCATCCGCATCGACGTAGGCGCCGGGAGCGATGCGTTCCAGGCTGTGGCGCTCATGTTCGTGACGGAGACGCCGCTCGGGCAGGTCGGCGGCGGAGAGGTCGGCGGTTCGGAGGACGACAGGCGGGGGCTCGTTCATCCCCCTACGGTTTCAGGCTCGGTGGCTGTGCCGAACGTCCGATGCCGATCTGTGCAGAACTCGACGTCCTCCGCGCTCTGTGGAGCAGAGGTGAGCGAGCTCAGGAGTCCGCCCGGCGCACCCGAAGACCCCTTCGAAGCGGCAGACGCCCCACAAAAAGGAGGCGGGTCTGTGCCGGTTCCGCGGGCCGCTTTCGCCGTTTCGACGGGAGCCTGCCGTTTCGACAGGGGCCCGCCGTTTCGACGGGGCCCCGCCGTTTCGACGGGGCCCCGCCGTTTCGACGGGCCCCCGCCATGCAGAGCCGAACGTCAGCCCAGCCGGCGCGCCCCGTCGGCGGCATGCACCACGAACAGCGTCGGCTCGGCGAACCCGGCGGCGGCGAACGCTGCCGTCACCGCCGCGGAGACGGCGTCCCGGGCATCCCGCGGCACCAAGGCGATCGCGGACCCACCGAAGCCGCCCCCGGTCATCCGCGCCCCGATCGCTCCCGCGTCGCGCGAGACCGAGACGGCCAGGTCGAGCTCGGGCACCGAGATCTCGAAGTCGTCGCGCATCGACAGGTGGGATGCATCGAGCAGCGGTCCGATCGCACCCGGCCCGTCGAGCCGCAGTGTCCGCACCGTGTCGAGCACCCGCTGGTCTTCGGTGACGACGTGGCGCACCCGGCGGAACGTCTCGTCGTCGAGCACCTCCTCGGCGCGCGGAAGGTCGGAGACGGTCACGTCTCGCAGCGACGAGACGCCCAGCAGACGCGCGCCCTCCTCGCAGGAAGCCCGCCGCGCCGCGTACCCGCCGGTCGCGTGTTCGTGCGCGACGTGCGTGTCGATGACCAGCAGCTCGAGCCCGGCGGCGGTGAAGCCCAAGTCGACCACCTCGGCGTCGAGGCTGCGGCAGTCGAGGAAGACCGCGGAATCGGCCCGGCCGAGCAGCGAGGCCGACTGGTCCATGATGCCGGTGGGCGCTCCGACCGCGTCGTTCTCCGCGAGCTGGCCGACCGAGGCCAGGAACGGACGCGTCACGTCGAGCTCCCACAGGTCGGTCAGGGCGACGGCGACCGCACACTCGATGGCGGCGGACGACGACAGGCCGGCGCCGATCGGCACGTCGGACTCGACGAAGAGGTCGAGGCCGGTGACCGGCGAGTCGGCACCGCCGGACAGGGAGACGCCCCGCTGCCCGAGCGCCCAGGCGATCCCGAAGACGTACGCCGACCAGCCCTGCATCGCGGAGGGATCGAGAGCGTCGAGCGAGACCTCCTCGACGACGTCGGAGAAGGTGGATGCGACGCGCAGCAGGCGGTCCGAACGGCGACCGACGGTCACGATGGTGGACCGGTCGATGGCGAACGGCAGCACGAAGCCGTCGTTGTAGTCGGTGTGCTCGCCGATCAGGTTGACGCGGCCTGGGGCGGTCCAGCGGCCCGCCACGTCGGTGTCGAACACGTCGGCGAAGGATGCACGCGTCGACTCCGAGGGAGCAGATGCGGACGTGACGTGGTCGCTCATGCGCGCTCCACCGCCTCTCGGATGAACGCCGCCGTGTCTTCGGGCACGAGGTCGCCGATCCAGGCGCCCATCGCCGCCTCCGATCCGGCCAGGAACTTGAGCTTCGACGCCGCCCGCCGAGGCGACGTGATCTGCAGCATCAGCCGCACCGTGTCGCGCCCGACGTTCACCGGGGCCTGGTGCCACGCGGCGATGTAGGGAGTCGGATCGTCGTAGAGGGCGTCGAGGCCCCGCAGGATGCGCGGGTACAGAACCGCGAGCTCGTCGCGTTCGTCGTCGGTCAGCCCGGCGAAGTCCGGCACGTGGCGGTGGGGCAGGAGGTGCACCTCGACCGGCCAGCGCGCGGCGAACGGCACGAACGCCGTGAAGTGCTCGCCGGAGAGGATGACGCGAGGCCCTTGTCGTTCGGCGTCGAGCAGGTCGGCGAACAGGGTCGGGCCGTAGCTCTCGATGCTCCGCAGCAGCGTCGAGGTGCGCGGGGTGACGTAGGGGTAGGCGTAGATCTGCCCGTGCGGGTGATGCAGCGTGACGCCGATGGCCTCGCCGCGGTTCTCGAACGGGAACACCTGCTCGATGCCCGGCAGCGCGCTGAGCGCGGCGGTACGGTCGGCCCAGGCCTCGATCACGGTGCGGGCCCGGGACGTGCTCAGCCCGGAGAAGGAGCCGTGGGTCTCGGGGCTGAAGCAGACCACTTCGCAGCGACCGACGGAGGTGCGGGTGCGTCCGAGCCCGAGTGTCGTGAGGTCGTCGATGCCCTGCGGCGCGTTCGGCGCGTCGGGGCCGGCCAGGAGCGGGCCGAAGGAGGGCGAGCGGTTCTCGAAGACCGCGACGTCGTACACGTCGGGGATCTCGGACGGATTGGTGGCGCTCGCCGGAGCCAGCGGATCCAGCTCGGCCGGCGGGAGGAACGCACGGTTCTGACGAGAAGCAGCGATGGAGACCCATTCGCCGGTCAGGACGTCCTGCCGCATGGTCGCGGTCTCGGGTCGCGGGTCGAGCGGGCGCTCGTCGGCCTTCCGCTCGGGCGGCAACGTCGTGTCGGCGTCGTCGAAGTAGATGAGTTCGCGGCCGTCGGCTAAGACGGTGGACCGCTTGGTGATGCTCGCCATTGACCACTCCTTGGGATTGCGAAAGCAAGTGAAAGCATACGAAACTGGAGCCGTGAATCCAAGCCCGGCCGAACATCCCCCGTTGCCCGCCTCTCTGCGACGGGAGAGGATCGTCGCCGCCGTCGACGAACGAGGCTTCGCACGCACTCTCGACCTGGCGCGCGACCTCGGCACCTCCGAGGTCACGATCCGCACCGACCTCGACGCGCTGGAGTCGACAGGGCGGGTCGTCCGGGTCCACGGCGGCGCGACGAGCGGGGCCGGTTCGCCGGTGGAGCGGCCGTTCGAAGAGGAGACGGTCGTCCGGGCCGACGACAAGAGGGCCATCGGGATCTGCGCGGCCGGCCTGGTCTCGTCGGGCCAGTGCGTGGTCCTCGACGTGGGCACCACGTCGGCCCAGATCGCCGAGGCCCTGCTCGCCCGGACCGACCTCGTCGACGTCACCGTCGTCACCAACGGGCTGACGATCGCTCTCGCCCTCGAGCGAGCCGTGCCGCGATTCACGGTGATCGTCACCGGGGGCACGCTCCGTCCGCTGCAGCACTCCCTGGTCAACCCGCTCGCGGCGACCGTCCTCGAGTCGGTCACCGCCGACCTCGCGTTCATCGGGTGCACCGGTGTGGACGTCGAGCACGGCGTGACGAACGTCAACCTGCCCGAGACCGACCTCAAGCGGGTCATGGCTCGCAGCGCCCGGCGTTCGTTCATCGTCGCCGACGGGGGCAAGATGGGGGAGGCGCATCTCGGCGTCATCGGTCCGCTCGCCTCGTTCGACGGGCTGGTCACCGCCGGGGCCGCACCACGCGACGTCGCGGCGCTCCGTGGCGCCGGGCTGGTGGTGATCGAGGCCGATGCCGCCACCGACGAATCGACCTTGGAGCACGAGTGACCCAGCCCACCGGAGACCAGTACCACCTCACCCTCGACGCCGACGGGCGCACCGTGTCGGCGTTCGTGACGGAGGTCGCCGCCGGGCTCCGAGGGCTCTGGGTCGGTGACGTGGCCGTCGCCGAGACCTTCGCCGAGACCGAGACCCCGCCGTCGGCCTGCGGCATCACGCTCGTGCCGTGGCCGAACCGCGTCGACGGCGGCACCTGGACCCTCGAGGGCAAAACGCAGCAGCTCGACCTCACCGAGCCGTCGAAGGGCAACGCGAGCCACGGCCTGCTGCGCTACTCGCCGTACCGTCCGGTCTCCGTCGAGCCCCACGCGGTCACGCAGAGCGCCAGCGTCTATCCGCAGCACGGGTACCCGTTCCGTCTCGACACCACCGTCCGGCACGAGCTGACGCCGACCGGCCTCACCGTGACCCACTCCATCACGAACCGCGGCCCCGGCACGGCCCCGTTCGCCGTCGGATCGCACCCGTTCTTCCGTGTCGGCGACCACGACCTCGCCACGCTCACCGTCACCCTCGATGCGGCCACTCGGTTCGAGACCAACGTCCGGAGCATCCCCGTCGGCACGGCCCCGGTCGAGGGCACCCCGTTCGACCTGCGGCACTCGCCGACCCTCGGCGACCTCGACATCGACGCCGGTTACCGCGACATCGCCGCCGACGACCAGGGTGTGCGCCGCGTGCGCCTCACTGCGCCCGACGGCTCCTCGACCACGATGTGGCAGGACTCCTCGTTCGAGTACGTGCAGATCTTCACCCCGCGCAACTTCCCGCGCGACGGGGTCAAGGGCCTCGCGTTCGCGGCCGAGCCGATGACCGCGCCCGCCAACGCGCTGGCGTCCGGCGAGGGCCTGCGCTGGCTCGTCGAGGGCGAGACCTGGACCGGCTCCTGGGGTGTCGTCTACGAGGGTCCGACCGTCTGACGCGAGCTGGCGCTGAGTCGGGCCGGGCCTCGCCGAGAGCGGGGGATGCGCATCCCACCTCACTCGGAGGCTCGGCTCGATCGCCCGGCCGCCCTGACGCCGTTCGGCAAGGAACCTGGCGAAGGAACTCCTCGACTGAGTACCGCTACCGGCCGAATCCCCTCACTTGCGTGCGCGAGAGCACTCGGGTTCCTCAGTTGTGGTGAGGATCTCCTCGCGAAGCGACACCCGCAAACGACGAAAGACGGCCCGGGGCCGTCTTTCATCGTGTGTGGGCCCCGTGGGGCTCGAACCCACGACCCGCGGATTAAAAGTCCGATGCTCTACCAACTGAGCTAGGGGCCCGCGCGCCGAAGGCGCGGACGTCCAGACTACCAAGCCGCGAGCCCTCGGGCGGACAGCGCGAGCGAGCGCCCTGGACATCGGCAGCGGCCCCCGCCGACACGCGTAGCCTTGCAGGATGGCCCGCGACTTCCACCGCCCTGCGCAGTTCGCCGGACACGAGTTCGAAGCGTTCCAGGGCGGCGACGACCCCGCAGTGATGCACCGCGTCGCCCACGAGTCCGCCAGCGCTCTCCTCGCCCGGGTGCAGAACGATCCACGACCGGAGATCCTCGATCGCCTCGTCGCGTTCACCGACGCCAACGGCATCGACGCGCTCGCCGAGCTGTGGGCGAGCGCCACGCCGCACAGCCTGCCCGGCGCTCTCTGGCGCATCTACCTGATGCGCGCCGTGATCCGCGCGACACCCGACGACATCACGTACCTCTTCGAGCGCGGCACCCGGATCTCGCACACGATCGACGCCGTCGTCGCGGGAGCTCCGGCACCGGCCAGTCCGGAGGAGATCCTCGAGCTGGCCGACCGGATCCTCCGCGGCGTCTTCGACGGCGACTTCGGGCTGGCGCTCGACCGTGGCGCGGCGTTCTGCCGGCTGGCCGCGGCCGGGGCCACGAGCGTCGCCGACGACCTCGACGTGATCGAGGAGTCCCGGGCGCAGGAGTACACCCGCCGCGCCCTCCGCCTCTCCGAGCTGGCCGCCGACCTGTCGGCCTGCGCCGGCCTCTGGCGCGACGGCAGCCTCACCTGAGGCTCCTCCACCTCTGCCGAGTGGTCCGTTCCGGGGCCCGGGTCACAGACCGGAGCCCCGAAACCGACCGTTCGACGCTCGAGAGCCGGGCCGGAGGCGAAACGCCCGAGCGTGCAAGCGTTCGCCCTGTGCGGACCGTGAGCACGAGCATCCCCCGCGCGGCTACACTCGATCAGGTCGGGCCGCAGTAACCCCGGGCTCCAAAATTCGCCGCTCCGAGCGGCCTCGCGCCGAGAGGCGTTCTGCGGCCCGGCGCTCACTCCTCCGTCGATCGTCGAGCATCGCTCCGTCCGGATAAGCATCGCTCCGAGCCCGGAGGTGGGCAGCCCGGAACCCGGCACCTCGGCCACGAGGAAAACTCGCCCAATCCGATGCGCGTCCGGTGCCGAACCAGTGCCAAGAGAACAACCGCAAAATCTCCATCGAAGGCCGAACCGTGTACCCGACCCGGTTCACCGCGGTGGTTCTCTCGCGGAGTCCCGGGCTTGATTGCCATCCCAGACGGTGCCTCCACGAGAGAACCGCCGCGGTAACCGCCGTCCGACCCCGACCGTGCGGATGGAGGTGTTACCTGAGATGCTTAAGCTCGTGACTCGAGATTCAGAAATACCCGGGTACGACGACGGAGTCGCCGATACCCCCGAGCAGTTGCTCCAACGAGTCGCCACCGGTGACCGTGAGGCCTTCGCTGCGCTCTACGACCAGACGGCGCCGCGCGTGCTGGGGCTGATCAAGCGGCTGCTCAAAGACCACTCGCAGTCGGAGGAGGTCACCCAGGAGGTGTTCCTCGAGATCTGGCAGACGGCGACCCGCTTCGACACGAAGAAGGGGGGCGCGGCCAGTTGGATGCTGACCATGGCCCACCGTCGAGCGGTCGACCGGGTCCGGGCGAGTCAGTCCAGCCGCGACCGCGACACCAAGATCGGCATCCGCGACTTCGAGGCTGGCTACGACCAGGTGTCCGAGTCGGTGGAGATCCGCATCGAACACGAGCGTGTTCAGCGAGCTCTGGGCAGGCTGACAGAGCTTCAGCGGCAGGCGGTGACCCTCGCTTATTACGGTGGTTACAGCCACAGCGAGGTCTCGACCATGCTGCACGTGCCGATCGGCACCGTGAAAACCCGACTGCGCGACGGAATGATCCGGCTGCGCGACGAACTAGGAGTGGCGTCATGAGCGACAACGGCGGAACATCCGGCCGTGGCGCCGGCCTGCCCGACATCGACACGATGTCCGGGGCGTACGTCCTCGACGCCTTGAGCGACGAAGAACGAGAAGCATTCGAGACTCGCATGAGCGAGTCCGACGAGATCAGAACGGAGGTAACCGAATTGAACGACACAGTCCTGCTGCTGGCCCACGCGGTGGAGCCCGTCACGCCTTCGGCCGGCCTCCGGTCGAGCCTGATGGACCTCATCGCCAGCACTCCTCAGCTCGCACCGCTCGAAGAAGAGCGAGCGGGGGATGCCCGGCGTGCCGACACGGCTCCCGAGGCACAGGCCCCGGTCGCCGACGACTCGAAGGGCGGCGAGCTCCTCGAGCCCATCCCCCTCGCCCGCCAGCGCTGGTTCATGCGTCCCGCGGTCCTGCTCGTGGGTGCTGCTGCAGCCGTCGGCCTGATCTTCGGCGGCGTCGGTATCGCGAACACGGTCGCCCCGTCGCACTCGCAGAGCCAGCTCGCCGACGGAGTGCCGCAGATCCTCTCGGCCTCCGACGTGCACACGGCCTCGGCGACGCTCTCGAGCGGCGGCAAGGCGACGGTCTACTACTCGAACAAGCTGCAGCGCAGCGCCGTCATCCTCGACGGCGTCACGGCTCTGCCGAGCAGCAAGACCTACCAGCTCTGGTACATCCGCGACGGGAAGGCCGCTTCGGCCGGAACCGTCGACGCCACGTCCAACAGCGTCACGACCGAACTCCAGGGCGACCTGAAGGCGGGCGACACCATCGGGATCACGGTCGAGCCCGCGGGTGGCTCCAAGGCGCCGACCACGACTCCGGTCGCGGCGATCCAGACCACCTAGCGCCCGTCCCGCAGGCCGACGGCCCGTCTCCCCGAGGAGGCGGGCCGTTCTGCGTGCCCGGCCCGTGCATCCCCCGCTCTCGGCGAAGCCCGGCCCGGTGTCGCTTCGCGAGGAGATCCTGACCACACCTGAGGAACATGAGTGCTCTTGCGCAGGCAAGTGAGGGGGTTCGGTCGGCAGCGGCACTCAGCTGAGGACTTCCTTCGCCGAGTTCCTCGCCGAGCGACGTCGGGGCTGCCGGGCGACAGGGCGAAGCCTCCGGGCAACGTGGGATGCGCATCCCCCGCTCTCGGCGAAGCCCGGCCCGGTCGCGCCGAACGAACCGCCGCGGTTCGGCCGTACCGCCGGGTCCGCGGCGCCGGCACCCTGGCCGAACCGCGTCGCATCGCCACCGGCGCCTACGAACGACGAACGAACGGCCCGCCCCCCGAAGGGAGCGGGCCGCCGCAGAGCCTCAGCGCAGGATCAACCGAAGCGCCCCGAGACGTAGTCCTCGGTGGCCTGCACGGACGGGTTCGAGAACATCGTCGCGGTGTCGTTGAACTCGATCAGCTTGCCGGGCTTGCCGGTGCCGGCGATGTTGAAGAACGCGGTCTTGTCGCTGACACGCGAGGCCTGCTGCATGTTGTGGGTCACGATGACGATCGTGTAGTCCTTCTTGAGCTCCTCGATCAGGTCCTCGATCGCGAGCGTCGAGATCGGGTCGAGGGCCGAGCAGGGCTCGTCCATCAGCAGCACGTCGGGGGAGACGGCGATGGCGCGCGCGATGCACAGACGCTGCTGCTGCCCGCCGGAGAGGCCGGAGCCGGGCTTGTCGAGGCGGTCCTTGACCTCGTTCCAGAGGTTGGCGCCCTGCAGCGACCGCTCGACGAGCGACTCGGAGTCGCCCTTCGACATCTTGCGGTTGTTGAGCTTCACGCCGGCGAGCACGTTGTCGCGGATCGACATCGTCGGGAACGGGTTCGCCCGCTGGAAGACCATGCCGACCTGACGGCGCACGAGCACCGGGTCGACGCCGGGTCCGTAGAGGTCGTTGCCGTCGATCAGCACCTCGCCCTCGACGTAGGCGCCGGGAATCACCTCGTGCATGCGGTTGATCGTGCGGAGGAACGTCGACTTGCCGCAGCCGGACGGCCCGATGAAGGCCGTGACGGTGCGCGGCTCGATGGTGATGTTGACGTCTTCGACGGCACGGAACTTGCTGTAGTAGACGTTGAGGTCTTTGACTTCGATGCGCTTGGACACGGGGTTCCTTCGGCTGTGAGGCAGGACTGCGGGCTGGTGAGGAGAGGCTGGGGGGCGAACCGCGTCAGCGGCTGAACTTCGGCGCGAAGATCCGGCCGATCAGACGGGCGAGGAGGTTCAGCAGCATGACGATGATGATCAGGACGAGGGCGCCGGTCCAGGCGCGCTCGACGTACGGGGTCGCGATGGGGCCCTGGTTCGCGTACTGCGTGTAGACGAACACCGGCAGGGTCATCATCCGGTCGCTGAACAGGTTGTAGTTCATGCTCGTCGTGAAGCCGGTGGTGAGCAGGAGCGGGGCGGTCTCGCCGATGACGCGGGAGATCGCGAGCATGACGCCCGTGGTGAGACCCGCGAGCGACGTCGGCAGGATGATCTTCAAGATCGTGAGCCACTTCGGCACGCCGAGAGCGTAGCTGGCCTCGCGCAGCTCGTTCGGGACGATCTTGAGGATCTCCTCGCTCGACCGCACCACGACCGGGATCATGAGCACGCTCAGGGCGACCGAGCCGACCACACCGGCGCGGATGGCAGGGCCCGCGAAGATGGCGAACAGCGAGTAGGCGAAGAGGCCGGCGACGATCGAGGGGATGCCCGTCATCACGTCGACGAAGAAGGTGATGGACCGGGCGAGCCGACCCCGGCCGTACTCGACCAGGTAGATCGAGGTGAGGATGCCGATCGGCACGCTGATCAGGGTGGCGAACGCGGTGACCTCGAGGGTGCCGACGATCGCGTGCAGCGCGCCGCCGCCGACGCTGATGATATTGCGCATCGACTCGTTGAAGTACGCCACGTCGAAGCGGGCCACGCCGCGCGAGATGACCGTGTAGATCAGCGAGATGAGCGGTAGCAGCGTGACGATGAAGGCCGTGGTGACGAGCGAGGTCACGAGGCGGTCCTTCGCCTTGCGCCCGCCCTCGACGACCCGCGAGATGACGACGATCAGCACGTCGAACAGCACCGTGCCGAAGAAGAACGCCCCGACGACGTTGAAGTCGGCGGTGGTGCCGGACGCCTTGAGGAGGAGGAAGACGGCAATGAAGACGATCCAGCTGCCGACGAGGATCCACCAGCTGATGCCCTTGGGCAGCTTGCCGGCGGTCAGCGTGTTCGAGCCGGTCGAGGTGTTCTGACGGATGGCGACCGACATCAGTTGGCTCCTGAGAAGTCTTTACGACGGTTGACGACGTAGCGGGCGAGCATGTTGATCAGCAGGGTGATGACGAAGAGGATCAGGCCGGAGGCGATGAGCGTGTTGAGCCCGACGCCCTGGGCCTCGTTGAACTGCAGGGCGATGTTCGCCGCGATGGTGTTGGGGTTCTGCGAGGTCAGCAGGAAGACGTTGATGACGGTCGCCGGCGACAGCACGATGGCGATGGCGAGCGTCTCGCCGAGCGCGCGGCCGAGGCCCAGCATGATCGCCGAGACGATGCCCGAGCGGGCGAAGGGCAGGACGGCCATCCGGATCATCTCCCAGCGCGTGGCGCCGAGGGCCAGAGCGGCCTCCTCGTGCAGCACGGGCGCCTGCAGGAAGATCTCGCGCATGACCGCGGTCATGATCGGCAGGACCATCACGGCCAGCACGATGGCGGCGGTGAGGATCGTCTTGCCGGTGCCGGAGACGGGCCCGGCGAAGAGGGGGATCCACCCGAGCTTGTCGACCAGCGTGTTGTAGAAGGGCTGGATGAACGGGGCCAGGACCAGGACTCCCCAGAGGCCGAAGACGACGCTGGGCACGGCGGCGAGCAGGTCGATGATGTAGCCGAGCAGCTGGCTGATGCGGCGCGGCGCGTAGTGCGAGATGAACAGCGCGATGCCGAGGGCGAGCGGGGTGGCGATGATCAGCGCCAGGAACGCCGCCCAGACCGTGCCGAAGACGAGGGGGCCGACGTAGGTCCAGAAGTTCGTCGACGAGTCGGGCAGGGTGCCCTTCGCGGCGAAGAACGCCGGGAGACTCTGCGCGACGAGGAACGCGGCGACGAGGACGAGGACCAGGAGGATGAGCGAGCCCGACAGGACGGTCGCCGTCGAGAAGACGCGATCTCCGAGTCGGATCTTCGCCTTGGGTCGTCCGGTGGAGACGGGGCGTTCCGCGGTAGCGGTCATGTGGTTGTTCATCCTGCTCTGGCCCTGGGGCCGCACGACGGTCGGGTGATGGTGCCGGTGGTACGAGTGCTGGTGTGTGAGTGCCGGTGGTACGAGTGCTGCGCTTTCGAGTGCTGCGGTGGAGCAGAGACGGTCCGGGTCGCGGAGAATCCCGCGACCCGGACCGGTCCGGCTGGTGTTACTTGATGGTGGCGACGGCCTTCGCGACGTCGGCCGCGAGGGTCGAGGTCAGCGGAGCCGACTTGGCCTGCTCGGCGGCGGCCTGCTGGCCCGCGTCGCTGGCGGCGTAGCCGGCGAAGGCCTTGACCTCGGTGCCCACGGCGCTGTCCTTGTAGGTGTCGCAGGTGATCAGGTAGCTGACCAGGACCATCGGCCAGTCGCCCTTGGCGGACGCCGTGCGGTCGATGTTGATGGCGAGGTCGTTCGCGGCGCGACCGGTCTCGAGCGGCGACTTGGCGACGACGGCGGCAGCACCCTTGGCGCTGATCGTGGTCGCGGTGCCACCCACGACGAGCTTGGCGATCGGCAGGGTGCCGGCGCCGGACTCGTCGATGTAGGTGATGCTGTTGGTGGCGTTCTTCACGGCGTCCGCGACACCCGAGGTGCCCTTGGCGGCGTCACCGACGCTGTAGGGGAACGTCTGCGAAGCCGGGGCGGTCCACGTGCTGGTGGCCTGGCTCGCGAGGTACTGCGTGAAGTTGAACGTGGTGCCCGAGTCGTCCGAGCGGTGCACGACGGTGATCGCGGCCGAGGGCAGCTTGGCGTCGGGGTTCAGCTTCTTGATCGCGGCGTCGTCCCAGGTCTTGATGTCGCCCTTGAAGATGCCGGCGATGGTCGACGCGTCGAGCGTGAGGCTCGTGACGCCGGACACGTTGAACGCGATGCCGATGGGGGAGATGTAGACGGGGAGGTCGATGCCCTTGCCGCCGGCCGCGCACGACTGGAAGGTTGAGGCGAGCTCGGTGGTGGAGAGGGCGGCGTCGGAGCCGGCGAAGTTCGCGGCACCCGAGATGAAGCTGGTGCGGCCGGCGCCGGAGCCCTGCGGGTCGTAGTTGACCGTCGCGTCGGGGTTCGCCTGCTGGAAGCCGGCGGCCCAGGTGGTCTCGGCGACGCCCTGGGCGGACGAGCCGATGCCGTTGATGGTGCCCGAGACCGGTGCCGAGGAGGCGGAGGAGCCGGCCGACGAGCTGCTGCTGCTCGCGGGGGTCGACGACTCGTTCGAGGCGCAGGCGGAGAGGGCGATGACGCCCACCATGGCGATGGCAGCCAGGCTGCCGACTCGCTTGATGTTCACTGAGTTCCCTTCGGGGAGGTTCATGTTCGTAGTGCAGGACCGGGCCGGTGCTGACCCGCGAGCGAGGCTACGTCGATGCGTTAACGAGGGTCGACCCCAGCGGTGAACGGAAGGTGAACGCGCGGAGAACAAGCGCCGGGCATCACGTGGGATGCCCGGGGGAGGAGTAGAGGAGACGCGGCTGTCTACAGCCCCGGCCCGTGGGTCTCGACGGCCACGAGTGCGCCGTCGGAGACCGCGATGTGCAGCACGGTGTAGTCGGCCGTGCCGAGCGAGGAGTAGCGGCGCAGGTCGAGGCGGTGGCCCCCCTTGGACTGCGCGGAGATCTGCCGGATGATCTCGGGCAGGACGGGGCCGTGGCTGCAGAGCACGGCGTCGACCTTCTTCTTCAGGCGCTTCTTCACCACGCCCGCCACGTCGTCGGTGCCGTTCTCGTAGGCGTCCTGGCTGAGTGCGTCGGTCTGCTTCACGCCGACCCGACTCGCCGTCGAGAGGGGTTCGACGGTGGCGAGACACCGGGCGGCGGTGCTGCTCACGATGCGGGTCGGCCCCCAGGCGGCGATACCGGGCGCGATCGCCTTGGCCTGTTTCCGGCCCGTGGGATGCAGGGGCCGGGTCGCATCCGAACCGACCCATTCTCCGGGCGGCACGGCCTTGGCATGCCGCAGTGCGACGAGTGCGAAGGTGCGCACCGCGTCGGTCGCCACCCGGTCGGAGAACCGATCGAGCACCTCGGCGTCGCGCTCGTAGGTGAGCTGGTCGCGGGCCTTGGCGAGGGGGACCCACTCGATCTTCTGCACTTCGGAGTTGGCCTTGAAGTCGCCCGCCGCGGCGACGGCCTCGTCGGTGACCTCGGCGGACCAGTAGTGGACCACTTTGTCGCGCCCGCCGGGTAGCAGGTACTCGGCGGTGCCGAGTGGGGCGCCGAGAGTGACCTGGTAGCCGGTCTCCTCGTGGATCTCGCGAACGGCCGTCTGTGGAGTCGCCTCGCCCGGATCGACCTTGCCCTTGGGCAGGGAGACGTCGTGGTGGAACTCGCGATGGATCAGCAGGATCCGGATCTTGCCGTCGACGAGGCGCCAGCAGACGGCGCCCGCAGCGACGACCGTGGTGGACGGGGTGCTCGAGGTACGGGGGATGCTCACCGAGTGGTGCGCCTTCTCTTGCTGATCTGCCTCATGAGTCCATCTTGCATGTCGTTGAGCGGTTCGCCGTCTTCTCGACGGGAGACGCGGACCCAGGACTCGTCGGGTTCGAGGTGCCAGGACGAGGTCTCGGGCGACATGGCGAGGTCGAAGAGCGCCTCGATCTCGGCGAGGTGGTCGGGCTGCACGAGTCGGACGAGCACCTCGACGCGTCGGTCGAGGTTGCGGTGCATCATGTCGGCGCTGCCGATGTAGACCTGCGGGTCGCCGTCGTTGTGGAACGAGAACAGACGCGAGTGCTCGAGGTAGCGCCCGAGGATCGAGCGGACGCGGATGTTCTCGCTGAGCCCGGGCTGGCCGGCCTTGAGCGAGCAGATGCCGCGCACCCAGATGTCGATCGGCACCCCGGCGTTCGACGCGTGGTAGAGGGCGTCGATGATCTCTTCGTCGACCATCGAGTTGATCTTGATCCGGATGCCGGAGGGCTTGCCCGCCTTGGCGTTCTCCGCTTCGATCGCGATGCGCTTCACCAGACCCTTGCGAAGGTGCAGGGGGGCGACGAGGAGGCGCTTGAACTTCTTCTCGATGGCGTAGCCGGAGAGTTCGTTGAACAGGCGGGTGACGTCTTTGCCGACCTGGTCGTCGGCGGTGAACAGGCCGAGGTCTTCGTAGATGCGGCTGGTCTTCGGGTTGTAGTTGCCGGTGCCGATGTGCGTGTAGTGCCGCAGTCGCCCGCCCTTCTCCTGGCGGATGACGAGGGCCAGCTTGCAGTGGGTCTTGAGCCCGACCAGGCCGTACACGACGTGGACGCCGGCCTTCTCGAGCTTGCGCGCCCAGGTGATGTTGTTCTGCTCGTCGAAGCGGGCCTTGATCTCGACCAGAGCGAGGACCTGCTTGCCCGCCTCGGCCGCGTCGATGAGCGCCTCGATGATGGGGCTGTCGCCCGAGGTGCGGTAGAGCGTCTGCTTGATGGCCAGCACGTTGGGGTCGGCCGCGGCCTGCTCGAGGAACGCCTGCACGCTGGTCGCGAAGGACTCGTACGGGTGGTGGACGAGCACGTCGCTCCGCGAGATGCTCGCGAAGATGTCGGGCTTCATGTTGGGCTCGCTCGGAAGCAGCTGGACGGCCGTGGTCGGCAGGTGCTTGGCGTAGTGAAGCTCGGGGTTGGAGATCTTCGCGATCTCGAACAGGCCGGCGAGGTCGAGCGGGGCGGGAAGCCGGTAGACCTCCTCGTCGGTGATCTCGAGCTCGCGCACCAACAGGTCGAGCGTGACCTGATCCATGTCCTCGGTGATCTCGAGACGGATGGGCGGCCCGAACCGACGACGGAGGAGTTCTTTCTCGAGGGCCTGGATCAGGTTCTCGGACTCGTCCTCGTCGATCTCGACGTCTTCGTTGCGGGTCACTCGGAAGACGTGGTGCTCGATGACCTCCATGCCCGGGAAGAGGTCTTGCAGGTGGTTGGCGATCAGGTCTTCGAGCGGGATGAAGCGCAGGCGGCCGCTCTTGTCGTCGGGGAGCTGGACGAAGCGGGGGAGGACCTGCGGCACCTTGAGGCGCGCGAACTCCTGCTTGCTGGACTTGGGGTTGCGGACCCGGACCGCGAGGTTGAGCGACAGGCCGGAGATGTACGGGAACGGGTGGGCCGGGTCGACCGCCAACGGCATCAGAACCGGGAAGATCTGCGTCGAGAACACGTCGTGCATGGTGGCCCGGTCGGCTTCGCCCAGATCGGACCACATCTCGACGTGAATGCCGGCGGCGTCGAGGTCGGGCTTGACGATCTCGCTGAACGCGCGGGCATGCCGAACCTGCAGCTCGTATGCCTTCGCGTTGATCGCGGCCAGGACGTCGACGGGGGCGCGACCGATGTTGGTCGGGACGGCGAGGCCGGTGGCGATGCGCCGCTTGAGCCCGGCGACCCGCACCATGAAGAACTCGTCGAGGTTGCTGGCGAAAATGGCCAGGAAGTTGGCGCGCTCGAGGAGCGGCGTGGAGGGGTCTTCGGCGAGTTCGAGGACGCGCTGGTTGAAGGCGAGCCAGCTGATCTCGCGGTCGAGATAGCGATCGGGCGGCAGAGTGCCGTCGTCGTCGAACGTGACGATGTCGTCGAAATCGTCCATCAGGTCGTTCGAGACGGCTGCGCCGTCGACATATGCTTCGCTTTCCATGGCGTAATCCTGCCACCCTCCGGGGGCGGTACGGCCCGTCCAGCGTGAACTGTTGATGACCGATGCCGCGCGGCTCCCTGTGGAGAAGCCGCGCGTCGGTCGGCCGCTACTTCTCTTCCTGCTTCAGCGCGAGTCCGATCGCGAAGAAGGTGGGGGCCCAGTGGCCGATGAAGATGCCCCAGCGGTCGGACTGCGCCTTGTCGTCGCTCTTCTTGCCGCGCGACACGAGCCACGCGAAGAGGGCGATGACGATGGAGGCGAAGCCGCCGATGTAGGCGTGGTTGCTCTTGAAGCCAAGGTCGCTGACGAACTTGATGGGATTCATGATGTGCTCCTGCTCAGGGATGGACGGGACTTCAATCCACTCCTCGGCGCTGGGAGCAGCATGCGGGCCGCGGACGACCCCGGGAGTAGGCCTCCTCACGCCGTGCGTGTACCCCGTGCTGTACCCCGCAGCATCGGCGCAGGCTTCCACCAGGTCGCGGTCCGCCACACCCACTCGAGCGGCCCGTACTGGAAGCGGACGAGCCACAGTCGGCTGGCGACGGCTTGAAGGGCGATGATCCCGACGGCCACGAACACGACGGGGAGCACATCGGTCATCGAGCCGTAGTCGACGACGAACGTCGTGGCCCACACGAGGACGTATCCGGCCGCGAAGTTCGTCAGGGCGAGCCGGCCCATCGCCTCGAAGGCGAGAGCCAGAAGGCGGCGGGCGCGGGTGTGCCACAGCAGCACGAAGCCGGAGGCGTACGCAGTCGCCATGATCACGCCGGGGATGGCGCCGACGTACGTGTAGCGAGGGTCGCCCGGCTGGGTCGTCTGCAGGATCAGGGCCGGGACGGACAGGACCGCGGCTGCCACGAAGACGATGACGACGCGCCGATCCGGCTGTTCGAGCAGGCGGGGAAGACCGTAGCTGGCCGCCGCGAAGCCGAGGAGGATGAGTCCGAGAGGCGCGAGGCCCCCTTGCCCGGCGGCGTAGACGCCCACCGTCAGGACGAGCCCGACGATCAGGACCACCCGCTTCGGGGCCTTCATCACGAGGATGAGCACGATCAGGCCGGCAAGCGCGTATTCGACGAGGATCCCGTTGCCGAACGTGAAAGTGAGGGCCAGCCCGATGACCGCGAGCGTCACGAGCCGCCTCACGAGGGGGATCCAGGGGCGGGGATGCCTGGCGCGCGCGGAACTCAGGACGAAGAAGAGGCTCGTGCCGAACAGCGTCGCGAACATCACGAAGAAGCGGGTCTGGACGGTGAAGAAGAGGACGGTCGACGTGGTGTCGCCTCCCAGGACGGCGCCGGTGTCGGACCCCGCCTGGACGAGGTCGCGGGCGTTGACCAGCAGGATGCCGAAGAGCGCGAAGCCGCGGAGGGCATCGATGAGGGAGTAGCGGACGGAGGCGGTGGGCGTGGACATCCCACCAGTATATGTATTTCAGCCGAGCGAGCGGCTGATCAGGTACTGCACGTCGACGGCATGGTCGGTGAACCCGCGAGCCGCGTAGAGACGGAGGGCCGCAGCGTTGTCGCCCTCGACGTAGAGGGCAGCTGTCGTCAGACCGCGGGCCGCGAGGCGTGCCAGCCCGGCGTCGACCACCACGCCGCCGAGGTGCTCGCCCTGGTGCTCGGGTGCGACGCCCACCGCGTAGAACTCGCCGGGCTCGCCCTCGACGACCTTGAGCCAGCAGAAGGCCAGCAGCGCGGCCCCGGGCTCGTCGCTTTTCCAGAGCAGCAGGAAGTCGTCCGCGTCGAACCAGTCGTCGGCCTTGCGGGCGTCGAGGTCGCGCTGCCCGAGGGAGCCCTGCTCGGCGTGGTCGGCGAAGGCGCGGGCGTTGAGGTCGAGCCAGGCCGAGTCGTCGGCGCCGGGGCGGAAGGAGCGCAGGACGGCGCCCTCCGGGAGGGCGGGGGCGGGTGCATCCCGCGCGATCGCTGCCCGCTGCTGCAGCAGCCGACGGACGGGCGCGAAGCCGAACTCGGCGGCCAGCCGCGCGGCACCGGGGTGGTCGCCGTGGGCCCAGACCGCGAGATCGCCCGTGGTCGAGTCGACGACGGAACGCAGGATGCGCGTGCCGAGGCCCCGCCGCCGCATCTCGGGTCGCACCACCAGCTCGGCTTCGCCCGGCCGCACGATCGCGAGGGCGTCCATGTCGCCCACCACCCGTGCCTCGCCGGAGCGCGCCTCGACGAGGGCCTGGTCGGAGAACGGGGGAGTGCCGTCGACCCTCAGGGCCTCGGCTGCGAGGGCCGCGAGGCCGGCGGTCGTCGCGGGTTCGGTCGCAGGGAGCTCGGCCGGTGTCGACGGGTCAGGACGAGAGGGCTGCGACATCGCGCTGGTCGTCGTCGTAGACGTTGAAGCGGTAGCCGACGTTGCGCACGGTGCCGATCAGCGACTCGAGGTCGCCGAGCTTGGCTCGGAGGCGTCGGACGTGGACGTCGACCGTGCGGGTACCGCCGAAGTAGTCGTAGCCCCAGACCTCGCTGAGCAGCTGCTCGCGGGTGAAGACGCGGGACGGGTGCGTCGCGAAGAAGCGGAGGAGCTCGAACTCTTTGAAGGTGAGGTCGAGGGGGCGGCCGTGCACCTTGGCCGAATAGCTCGCCTCGTCGATGACGACGCCGGAGGCCTGGATCTTCGTGCCGGTCTGCGTCTGTGCGAGGCGACCCGTGACCAGACGGATTCGCGCGTCGACCTCGGCCGGGCCGGCCGACTCGAGGATGACGTCGTCGACGCCCCACTCGGAGTTGACGGCGGTGAGGCCGCCCTCGGTGAGGACCAGGACGATGGGCACGGTCACGCCCGTGGTGCGCAGGATCTTGCAGAGCGCCTTGGCGCTGGCGAGGTCGCCTCGGGCGTCGACGAAGATGAGGTCGCTCGACGGCGCGTTGACCAGATGTGCAGGCTCAGCGGGGATCTGACGCGTACGGTGGCTGAGAAGAGCCAGGGCCGGAAGCACGTCGGAGGTGCCCGCGGAGGTCAGGACCAAGAGCTGCGCCACACGACCTCCAGTAGATGTACTGCCCGCCAGTCTAAATCAGTCGGCGAGAACTCCTCGACCACCCTAGTGCGTGGGCCCATTCGTCCGTCGTTCGCGCCGGCATCCACCCGGGTGGGGGATGATGAACGAGTGGAAGCCACTTCTCGACGCAGCCGACTCCGGATCCTGACCATCGTTCCGGTCTGGATCGTGAGCGTCATCGGCGCGATCGTGGTCGGCCTGACCGTGACGGGCGACCGCTACCTGGTCTGGTTGCCCCTGGTGCTCGGGGCGAGCATCCTCGTCACCTTTATCCTCCAGCTCGCGACCCGCGAGAAGGACGGCCTCGTCGACCGCACAACGATGAGCCTCAGCGGCAGCCTGGTGATCCTGGGCGTCGCCACCGCGATCTTCGCCGTCGGCGCCCTCTGATTCTTCGCCGTCGACGGTGCGCGCGGGTACATTGGAGGAATGAACTCGCTTCTTCCTCTCGAGATGTTCTACATCGGGCTGCTCGTCCTGGCCTCCCTCTCCATCGTCTTCGTCGCGGTCACCGTGCTCGTCAAGCTCTTCAAAGGCCAGCGCTAGTCCTTCATGATCGAGATCCCCACCGACCTGCCGGCCGAGATCGTCCCGCTGTCGTGGCTCCTCGGCGTGTGGGAGGGCACCGGAGTGGTCGACTACAAGACCGGTGACGACGACGAGACCCGCCGCACCCACGAGTTCGGCCAACGCATCAGCTTCAGCCACGACGGCCTGCCCTTCTTGAACTACAGCTCGTACACCTGGCTGCTCGACGAGAAGCACACCCCGCTCGCGAGCGAGACCGGTTACTGGCGACTCGACCGTCCGGCCGAGGTCGGCGACCGTGGCCCCGGCATGCTGCCGGGCGAGGGCGTCCAGCCGTTCACCACCGCGCGCGCGGTCGAGATCCTCCGCACCCCCGACGACGGCTTCAACATCGAGGTCTCGCTGGTCCACCCGAGCGGCGTCAACGAGCTGTACCTGGGTCGAGTCAAGGGTCCGCGCATCGACCTCTCGACCGACGCGGTCCTCCGCTCGAGCAACGCGAAGGAGTACAGCGCAGCGACGCGCATGTACGGCCTCGTCGAGAACCACCTCCTCTGGGCCTGGGACATCGCCGCCCTGGGCAACGAGCTGCGCACGCACGCGTCGGGGCGGCTCGCTCATGTCGACTGACTCCCGCTCCGCGTTCGCCGCACGGCCCGGCTTCGTGGCCGACCCGACGGGCGTCGCCGCGCACTACGGCAACCCGCTGAGCGAGCAGCGCGGCCTCGAGGCCGGTCGCTCGATCGTCGAGCTGGGCGACCGCGGCGTCGTCACCGTCACGGGCCCCGACCGGCTGAGCTGGCTCAACTCCCTGACCAGTCAGAGCCTCGACCACCTGGCGCCCGGCGTCAGCACCGAGACGCTCCTGCTCGACCCGTCCGGCCGCCTCGAACAGGCCGCCCGGGTGCTCGACGACGGCGAGACGACCTGGCTCCTCGTCGACGCCGCCGAGGCGCCGGTCCTCTCGGCCTGGCTCGACCGGATGCGCTTCATGCTCCGCGTCGAGGTCGCCGACCGCAGTGCCGACTTCGCCACGGTCGGCTCCTTCGCTCCGAACGGCGCCGCAGAGCCGCCCGTGCCGGCCGTGCCGCCCGTGCCGGCCGCGCAGGCGGGCGACGTGCCGCTCGTCTGGATCGACCCGTGGTCGACCATCGCCGAGGGGGGCGTCGGGTACGCCGACGACTCCGTGCATCCCGCCCACGACTGGACCTATCGCGAGGCGCTCGTCGCGCCCGCGGATCTCGAGGCGCTCGCCGCGTCCGAGGTGCCGGTGGCCGGCGTGCTCGCCCTCGAGGCGCTGCGGATCGCCGCCTGGCGTCCGCGCCTGGCCACCGAGGCCGACGAACGGACCATTCCGCACGAGCTCGACTGGCTGCGGTCGGCCGTGCATCTCTCGAAGGGCTGCTACCGGGGCCAGGAGACGGTGGCGAAGGTGCACAACCTCGGTCACCCGCCGCGTCGGCTGGTCATGCTGCACCTCGACGGGTCCGACAACGTGATGCCCGCCCACGGCGACGTCGTTCTCGACGGCGCGGGGCCCGATGCCCGCGAGGTCGGGGCGATCACCTCGGTCGGCACGCACCACGAGCTCGGCCCGATCGCGCTGGCCGTCGTCAAGCGGTCGACCGATCCCACGATCGACCTCGTCGTCCGGGTGGGCGAGTCCCTGATCGCGGCCGGCCAAGAAGTGGTGGTTCCGCCGGGCGCCGGTGCCGCGGCCGGCGTGCCCCGCCTGCCCCGGCTGGGTGCCGTGCGCCGCTGACCGTGGTGCACCGAGCATCCCTCGCGCGTCTCGATCTGCCCGAACGCCTCCGCCGTGCCTGGAGCACGCTGCCCGCCGTCGTGCAGATCGTCGTGGCGGCCACAATCGCCTATGCGATCTGCCACTTCGTGCTCGGGCACGCGAATCCGCTGTTCGGCGTGACGATCACGATCTCGTCGCTCGGCCTCACGCGCGACGCCCGGCCGCGGCGGGTCGCGGTGAACGCTGCGGGAGTCCTCGTCGGCATCGTGCTGACCGAGCTGCTGCTGCTCGTCGTCGGCAAGGGCGTCTGGCAGGTCGGCGTCGTGATCCTCGTGACTCTCGTCGTGGCGCGGTTCCTGACGCGCGAGGCGGCGTTCGCCATTGCAGCGGCCACGCAGGGCGTCATCGTGATGCTGCTCCCCGACCCGGCGGGCGGACCGTTCGTGCGGAGTCTCGACGGCCTCGTCGGCGGAGCCGTCGCCCTGGTCATCACCGCCCTCGTCCCGCGCGATCCCCTCGGCCTCGCCCGGGCGGACGCGCGACGCCTGTTCGCCGAGCTGGAGGCGACGTTCGAGCTTCTCGTGCTGGCGCTCCGGCACGACGACGTCAAGCGGGCCGACGCCGCACTCGGACGTCTGCGCGGAACCCAACCGCTGCTCGACGACTGGGCGGCGACGCTCGACTCGGCCGTGTCGATCTCGCGCGTGTCGCCGTTCCTCCGCGGGCGCCTACCGTCCTTGCAGCAGCAGGCGCGCATCCACCGCTACCTCGACCTGGCGGTGCGCAACCTGCGGGTCGTGACCCGGCGGATCGACACCACCATCGGCGACGGGCGGCGCCGACCCGAGGTCGCCGACCTGCTGGGCTCGACAGGGCGCGCGGTCGGCGCACTGGCCGAGTCGATCGACGACGTCGAGAAGAGACCCCTGGCGCGGGATGCCCTGTCCGCCGTCGCCCGGAGGCTCGACCCCGCCGTGGTGATGCCCGGGGCCGTCGTCGGCGAGACGATCCTCGTGCTCATGCTCCGGCCCCTCGTGATCGACCTGCTGATGGCGACGGGCCTCGAGCACGCCGAGGCCCGGGATCGGCTGCCGTCCGTCTGACCGTCGCGCGTCGCCTGGCGTCGCGTCGTGTCGCGTAGCGGCGCGTTTCGCGAGCGATTCGTGATTCCGCGCCCGTCGTCCCAGGCCTGGCGGCGTCGCGCGCAGCGGATCGCTCGCGATTTCCGTCGCAGCTACAGCGGAGCGACCGCCGCCCAGGGCACGGTGATCTCGCCCAGCCGCCATCGTGTCCGCCCGCCCCGCACCGGCCAGCCGCCCGCGCGCATCGCCTCGACCGTCGCCACCCAGCGCTGCACCGCCGAGTAGACGCCGAGGCCGGCGTTATAGCGCCAGTGCCGGTCGAGGTCGACGAGGAAGTCGTGGATCCGCTCGCCCTCCACGTTGCGGTGGATCAGCGCCTTCGGCAGCCGCTCGGCCACGATCGACGGCGACTCCAGCGACGCGAGGTGGAGGCAGGCGGTGAAGGACTGCGGCCCATCGGCGGTGACGTCGATCCAGCTCGCCACGCGCCCGATCTCGTTGCAGGTGCCCTCGACCAGCAGGCCGTCCGGGGCGAGGCGAGCCACCATCAGCGCCCAGGCGTCGGCGACCTGGGCCTCGTCGTACTGCCGCAGCACGTTGAACGCCCGGATCACCGCCGGACGTCTCCCCGCCCGCTCGTCGGCCGGCGACAGCGGCACCTCGAACCCGCCGAGCCGGAAGCTCACCCCGGGCCTGGCCGACTCGTTCGCCAGCCGCACCCGGGAGGGCTCGATCTCGATGCCCACCAGCTCGACGTCCGGCCGCACCTTCGCGAGCCGGTGGTACAGCTCGAGCGTCGTCGTGGCACTGGCCCCGTAGCCGAGATCCACGACCAGGGGGTCCGCTGCGCGGCGGAAGGCGGGATGCGCGGCGATCCACCGGTCGACACGGCGCAGCCTGTTCGTCCCCGTCGTCCCGCGGGTCACGGCTCCGATGGGCATGGCGACAAGTCAAGCACGAGCGGGGGATGCACGGGGCCGGCCACCCGAGGACTCCGGCCCCGAGGATGCCCGGCCGATCCCCCCGGTAATAGGATCGGAGCATGACTTCGACCCTCGTCCTCCTCCGTCACGGCAACAGCGAATGGAACCAGAAGAACCTCTTCACCGGGTGGGTCGACGTCCGCCTGAGCGAGCAGGGGGTCGCCGAGGCCAAGCGCGCCGGCGAGCTGCTGGCGTCGTCGGGTCTGAAGCCCGAGATCCTCTACACGTCGCTGCTGACGCGCGCGATCCAGACGGCGAACCTCGCTCTCGAAGAGGCGGACCGTCTGTGGATCCCGGTCAAGCGCTCCTGGCGTCTCAACGAGCGCCACTACGGTGCGCTCCAGGGCAAGGACAAGGCGCAGACGCTCGAGCAGTACGGCCCCGAGCAGTTCCAGACCTGGCGTCGCTCGTTCGACGTCCCGCCGCCCGTGCTCGACGACGACAGCGAGTGGTCGCAGGCGCACGACGAGCGGTACGCCGACCTCGGTGCCGACGCCCCGCGCACCGAGTCGCTCAAGCTGGTCATCGAGCGGATGCTGCCCTACTGGGAGAGCGACATCGCCGTCGACCTCGCGGCCGGCAAGACGGTGCTCGTCACCGCGCACGGCAACTCGCTTCGCGCCCTGATCAAGCACCTCGACGGCATCAGCGACGACGACATCGCCGAGCTCAACGTGCCCACGGGCATCCCCCTGGTCTACGAGCTCGACGACGACTTCAAGCCGACCAAGCCGGGCGTCTACCTCGACCCGGAGGCCGCGGCGGCCGGTGCCGCGGCGGTCGCGGCGCAGGGCAAGAAGTAGCCCCCGCCCGCACCCGCAGAAACGGCAGAGGCCCTCTCGAATGCGAGAGGGCCTCTGCCGTTTCTGCGGGGCTCGAGCGATGCGGCGACGGCGCTCAGGAGAAGAGCGCGCCGATCTCGACGACCAGGGCGTCCATGTCGACGTCGTCGTCGAAGTCGACCGCGACGAACGGCGTCAAGCCGAGCGGCTCGCCCTCGCCGCAGAAGACCTCGACCAGCCGCGGCGAGCCCGACAGCAGCAGGCCGGCCTTCACCGCGGTCGCCCGCTCGGCCGCGTAGCTCGCCTCGATGACGACTCCGGCCTCGACGAGGCCGGCCGTACGCCAGACCGTGTCGCCGGCGAGCGAGGCCAGACGTGCCGGGTCGGCCATCGGGCCGGTCTGGGCAGCAAGGGCCTCTTCGATCGGCTTCGGGCTGAGCACCGGACAGCCCAGCACCAGCGCGAGCGTCTTCGCGAGTTCGGCCTTGCGGGGATCGGGGGAACCGTTGACGAGAATCGCGACCTGAGCCATCCGGCCATTGTCCCAGGCTCGCGGACTTCGGCGCGTTCAAGCGGTGAGGGCCCGGATCGTCAGAGCGATTCGACGCGTCCTGCGGGAAGGCGCATGGCCCGGTGGACGGACTCGAGGTGCAGACGCATGGCCAGCTCGGCGGCATCCCCGTCTTGATCGGCTACGGAACGGACGATGGCGGCGTGACCCGCGATGCAGTCCGCGCGGGACTCGACGGTCATGTGCGCCAGGAGTCGCGTCTCTCGCGTGCGCTCCGACGCGAGACCGCTGATGCCGAGCATGAAGTTGTTCCGGGTCACCCGGGCCAGCGTGTAGTGGAAGTCCACGTCGAGATCGAGTGACGCCTCCGGTGCGAGGTGCTCGTTCGAGCGGTCGAGGATCGATTGCAGTTGCAGGATGTCGGCTGCGGTGGCGCGGAGGGCCGCCAGGCGCGCGACACCGGGCTCGATGAGGTCTTCTACCTCGATGACGTGTTGGATCCGGTCCTCGAGGGGGTGGAGGCGCTCCTGCACGGCGAGCGATTCCATGTTCAGCGGCAGCACTCGGGACGACTTGCCGTGGTGCCTCTCGATGAGGTGCTTGCCCTCCAACTCCTGGAGGGCGTCTCGGAGCGAGGTGCGCGAGACCCCGAGTGACGCCGCCATCTCCCGTTCGGCCGGCAACACCGATCCGGGGGGATAGATGTCGTTCAGGATCTGCTGCTCGAGGTGCGCAGCGAGCTCGGAACCGAGTGGGCGCGATCGCCGTCGGAACTCTGCGAGCTCGTCGCCACTCATCGCGGGCTGATCCTTTCCTCGGTTGTCGACCACTCTAGGGTGCACCGCGCGACGCCTGGCGACAAGAGCCAACTGGTTTGTTTCCGGCATGTTAGGGACGCGTGAAAACCTTGCTAATTCGGGGATCCAGGGCGCGAAATCTGATTACAGTCTCCACACGTCTACTGGTCCAACCAGTTGGGCCGAGTACTTAGTCCACCCCCGAGAGGAACGACATGGTGGCCCTTGCCCTTCCCCGCACGGCACCTTCGAACGCCGGCCGAGCGGTCCGTATCGCCCGCGCACTGCGCGGTCCGCTGCTTCGCCTCCTCGGTGCGGTCGGCGTCATCGTCGCCATCGTGTCGATCACCTTCCTCGTGTCGCGGGTGTTCACCGCCGACCCGATCAACCTCTTCGTCGGCGACTCGGCGACGGAGGCGACTCGCCAACAGGCCCGCACGCAGCTCGGCCTCGACGCCCCGCTGATCGTGCAGTACGGGCGCTTCCTCGCCGGTCTCGCCACGGGCAACTTCGGAACCTCGTACCTGTCGGGCGAGCAGGTCGGACCCGAGTTGCTCGGACGTCTCCCCGCCACGGTGGAGCTCGGCCTCTACGCCGTGATCGTCGGCCTCGTCTTCGGAATCATCGTCGGCGTCGCAGCGGCGGTCTTCCGCGGCACGCCCCTCGACGCGGTCCTCCGGTTCTTCACGACGGGAACGCTCGCGCTCCC
This sequence comes from Frondihabitans cladoniiphilus, assembly GCF_039544345.1. Lineage (NCBI taxonomy): Bacteria > Bacillati > Actinomycetota > Actinomycetes > Micrococcales > Microbacteriaceae > Frondihabitans > Frondihabitans cladoniiphilus. The sequence goes on along the minus strand of NZ_BAABLM010000003.1, from coordinate 39,086 downwards.
GCAGTTCTGGATCGGCTTGATGCTGCTCTGGATCTTCTTCGTCAACCTCCACCTGCTGCCCGGCCCGACCGGTCGCCTGCCGATCGGAATGAACGCCCCGGGCACCATCACGGGCCTCTACGTCCCCGACGCTCTCCTGCACGGTGACCTCGCCACAGCGACCGCCGCGGTCAGGCAGCTGATCCTTCCCGTCATCACGCTCTCGGTCGGGAGCTTCGGCCCGGTGGCGCGCCAGGTGCGCTCCGCCATGGTCGAGTCGCTCGACTCCGAATACGTCCGAACCGCTCGCGCCATGGGTATCTCCCGCCCCAGGATCTGGTTCGGCTACGCCCTCAAGCCCGGTCTCCTCTCCGTGCTCACGATCGGCGCCGGCCTCGTCGGATGGACACTCGCCGGCTCGGTTCTCGTTGAGGGCATCTTCGGCTGGCCGGGCATCGGGCAGCTCGCCATCACCGCGATCCAGTCCTCGGACTACCCCGTCATCCAGGGCTTCGTCCTCTACGTCGCAACCCTGTACGTCGTCATCTGGGCTCTGCTCGAACTCGTCTACGTCCGTGTCGACCCCAGGAGGAGCGCATGACCGCCCCCACCATCGGTTTCCCTCGTCTGATTCGACCGACGCGGAGCCGACTCGGCGCCGCCGGCAGATCGTGGGCGCTCTGGACCGGAGTCGCGATCCTGGCACTCCTCATCGTGACGAGCATCGTCTCGACGTTCTGGACGCCCTACTCGCCCACCGCGTCCGGCACCGGCGCCCTTCAGGCCGCGCCGAGTCTCGCCCACCCGTTCGGAACCGATGGACTCGGCAGCGACGTCCTCTCCCGCACCATGGCCGCGGCGAGAACCGATGTGAGCATCACCGTCGTCGTCGTTCTGATGGCGCTCGTCGTCGGAACCGTCTGGGGGAGCCTCGCGGGCTTCTTCGGTGGTGCCTTCGACTACGTCACGATGCGAATCCTCGAGCTCCTCAACTCGTTCCCCTCTCTTCTGCTCGCCGTCCTCGTGATCGCGGTCGCGGGATCCGGCATCGCGAACGTCATCTTCGTGGTCGCCGTGCTGCCCCTGCCCGACTACGTACGCCTCGCTCGCGCCGAGATCCGCTCCAAGAAGGAGTACCAGTTCGCCGAAGCCGCACGGCTCGTCGGACGGGGACCCTTCGGCGTGCTCTTCGCCCACCTCGTCCCGAACAGCCTTCGTCCCCTGCTGACCTACGCCTCGGTCAACGCGTCCTATGTCGCCTCGACGGTCGGAGCCCTCGGCTTTCTCGGGCTCGGAATCCAGCCGGGCTCGGCCGAGTGGGGTTCCATGATCGCCCAGGGTCAGGACGCCATCCTTTCCGGGCAATGGTGGATCTCCGGGTTCCCCGGCCTCGCGATCTTCCTGCTCGCCGCGGCCTTCCACCTCATCTCGGACGCCATCGCCGATCTGCGCGACCAAGGAAGTGCAGCATGACCACCTCGGACGACATCACCGCGCAGCCCCCGGTCCTCGACGTGCAGGACTTCGGCGGAGGCTTCGAGAACCAGCCCGGCCACGTCGATCCCGTTCTGCACGGCGTGACGTTCTCGGTTCCGAAGGGGTCGTCGACGGCGATCGTCGGAGAGTCGGGATCCGGAAAGTCCCTCACGGCCCTTTCGATCATGGGTCTCGCCCCGGGGAGGTTCCGCCGGACGTCGGGTTCGATCCACTACTCGGGCCGGAACCTCACCGCCATGACCGAACAGGAGCTCCGAACGGTCCGTGGCCGAGAGGTCAGCATCGTGTTCCAGGACGCGCGCAGCTCGCTGAACCCCGTGTTCACCGTCGGGACCCAGATAGCAGACGTCTGCCGGACGAACCGCGGTGTCACGCGTCGGGAGGCCAAGCGGCAGACACTCGAGATGCTGGATCTGGTACGCGTTCCGGAGGCCCGACGGCGCATGGACCAGTATCCGCACGAGTTCTCCGGTGGAATGGCCCAGCGAGCCATGCTCGCGATGGCCCTGATCAGCCAGCCCAAGCTCCTGATCCTGGACGAGCCGACCACCGGCCTCGACGTGACGATCCAAGCGGACGTGCTCGACCTCATCGTCGACATCAAGGCCGAGACCGGTATGACGACCTGCCTCATCACGCACGACCTCGGGGTCGTCGCAGAGACCTGCGATCGCGTCGTCGTCATGCGCGGCGGCGAGGTGAAGGAGATCGGCTCATGCGAGCAGATCATCGACGCTCCCGCCGACCCCTACACACAGCAACTCGTGGCCGACAGCAGGATGGTGGAGAACCGATGAGCCCCCAGGCAGTCGCAGCGCAGGAATCGCCGATGCGGGCACCCATCGCCCTCGAAGTCTCGGAGCTCCGGAAGGAGTACCGCGTTCGGGGCGCAGGGCGTCACGTCTCCCTGACAGCGGTCGACGACGTCAGCTTCTCGATCCGTCCGGGCGAGACACTCGCTCTCGTCGGAGAATCAGGATCCGGCAAATCCACCATCGCACGCTGCATCACCCGACTCGTCGAGCCCACTGCGGGAAGCATCGAGGTCGACGGGAAGGCGATCACGGGGCTCTCGGCTCGGCGGCTGCCTGCCGCATACGCCGATCTGCAGATGGTGTTCCAGGACCCGACGTCCTCGCTGGACCCTCGGATGACGGTCGCCGCCACTCTCGACGAACCGCTCCGACTCCACACCCGCCTCACCAAGGACGAGCGGCGGGCTCGGGTCGCCCAGCTCCTCGCCGACGTCGAGCTGAACGACTCGTTCCTCGAACGGCGACCCCGGCAACTGAGCGGCGGCCAGCGACAACGCCTCTCCATCGCCCGGGCCCTCGCGGCGGAACCGAAGGTCATCCTCCTCGACGAGCCGACCGCGTCTCTCGACGTGTCGGTCCGCGGTCAGATCATCCGCCTGCTGAAGCGTCTGCAGCGCGAACACGGCTTGGCCTACCTCTTCATCAGCCACGACCTCGGCGTCGTCCGCCAGATGTCCGACCGCGTGATGGTGATGTACCTCGGAGGGATCGTGGAGCAGGGCCCCACCGAAGAGGTCTTCGAGAACCCGATCCACCCCTATACCAAGGCTCTGCTGTCGGCCGCGCCCGTCGTCGAGTACGGGCGTCGACACGAGCGACTCCGGCTCGCAGGCGAGATCCCCAGTCCGATGCGCATCCCCGCCGGATGCCGCCTCGTCGGCCGCTGCCCGATCGCCGAGGAGGCGTGTGCCCTTGCGAGGCCCGACCTCGCACTCGTCTCGGACACCCACGCGGTCGCCTGCCCGGTCTCCGCACCCGATACCGCGCCCGTGCTCGTCGTTCCCAAGACCTGACCCTCTTTCCGTCCCTCCCCGCACCGCCCATTCGAGTCCCCCCTCCCCGAAAGGAACACCCGTGTCCGCACCCCGACCGCGTAAGCGACTCCTGGCAGCCGCCAGCGTCGTCGCCGCCGCCGCTCTCGCCCTCACCGGCTGCAGCACCTCGTCGACCGCTTCGAGTTCCACGTCCTCCGCGTCGACGAGCACCGGTATCACCACCGCGTGGCCCGCCGACCTCACCTCGCTCTACCCGATGAACCTGTCGAACAGCGAGGACGCCGAGGTCGCCAACAACGTCTATGAAGGACTCGTCGCCTACACGTTCGACAAGGCGGCCGACGGCTCCAACGTCTGGCAGGGCTCCAAGGTCTCGCCGGCCCTCGCCAAGACCTGGGACATCGGCGCCAACTCGATCACGTTCCACCTGGATCCGACCCGCAAGTTCTATCCCTCGGGCAATACCGTCACTGCGGACGACGTGAAGTGGAGCCTCGACGGTGCCCTGCACAGCCTGAATGCGCAAGACCTGACGTCGAACGGACTCCAGAGCGCCGACGACATCCACGTCGTCGACAAGGACACGGTGACGGTGGACTTCACCGACCCCAGCGGCGCACCGATCGCGGCCGGAACGACTCAGCTCGCCATGTTCGTCAACACGAACGAACGCATCATCGACTCGGTCGAGGCGAAGAAGCACGCCACGTCGGCGGATCCGTATGCCGCGAAGTGGCTGCGCAGCAACGTCGTCGGAACCGGGCCGTACTACGTCGCCAGCTGGAACAAGGGCCAGGAGGTCGTGCTGAAAGCGACTCCCGGGTACCCGAAGCAGCCGGCCTACAAGACCGTCACCGCCCGCATCGTCAACGATGCCAACGTCGCCTCGCTCGTCAAGAGCGGCTCGATCAACTTCGCCGAGTTCGACATGTCCGAGACCGACATCACGTCGCTCAAGACCGCCGGCTTCACCGTGGCCTCGCAGGCGACCCCGACCCTCACGTATCTGACCATGGCCGCCGACACGGGGGCCTTCGCCGACGAGAAGGTCCGTCAGGCCGTCGCCGACGCCGTTCCCTACGAGAAGATCGTCAGCACCGTCTACGCCGGTCGGGCAGAGCGTGCCCTCAGCATCGTCAACAAGAACTCCTCCAGCTACACCCCGGCATGGAACGAATACGACACCGACCTCACGAAGGCGAAGGAGTTGATGAAGGAGGCGGGCAATCCGTCGATCTCCGTGCCGCTCCACTACGACACCGCCGACTCCTCCCAGGAGAACATCGCTCTGCTCATCCAGGAGAACCTGAAGCAGATCGGCATCACCGTGAAACTGACGCCCCAGACGGACAACCAGCAGTGGGACATCATCAACGGCCGTTCGAGGAAGCCCACCGACCCCGGCGCCGCCGACATGGTGCTGTTCAACTGGGGCCCCTGGACCGACGACCCCAAGATCCCCGTCGGCTACGCCACGACCAAGGGCGGTGTGAACAACTACGCCCTCTGGAACGACCCCACCGTCGACTCGATCGACTCCACGTGGCAGCTCCAGGCCGACTCGCCCGAGCGTGAAGCCGCGTACAAGAAGGCCCAGCAGATCATCGCGGACGCCGCACCCGTCATCCCGATCACCTACGCCGACCGCCAGTCGGTCATGGCCAAGGGCATGACCGGTGCCACGTTCGAGCAGTTCGCCGGCACTCGCTACTACCTGATCACACCGAGCGCGTGATCATCCGCGGCGGGCGGGCTGCGGTCCGCACCTGCCCGCCGCCTTCCCTTCTCCCCTGAAGGCCCCCGAATCACCGAGAGAGAGAATCAGCATGATCCAGACGACGAGCGCAGAGCGGCTCCTCGACGGCTTCGAGCCCAGCTTCGAAGTCGCCTACGCCAAGGCGATCCCGGAATCCGAATTCGCGGAGCGCATCGCACGACTGCGACGCGCGGCGGCGGTCGCCGAGAACGAGGTGACGCTCATCCACGCCGATGGGCTCACCGGCTTCCAGACTTCGAACACCTATCTCAAGTGGCTGTGCGACTGGTCCCGTGAAGGCATCCTGGTCGTCCCGACGGACGCGTCCGAAGGGATCCACCTCTTCACGTTCTACACGGAATCCGTCATCATGCCACCGCAGGGTGAGGCCGTCGGCGTCGAAGAGGTCTGGCAGATCAGCCCCTTCAGCATCGAATACGGCGGCCGTGCCGGCGATCCGATTCGCAAGACCATCGAGGCCACCGTGAAGCGCTTGACCGAGCTGGGCTACACCCGTTCCAGCATCGGCCTCGTCGGCGACCGCCTCTCGGCCGACTTCTGGCGTGTCCTCGCCGACGAACTGCCGAAGGCTCGGTTCTCCGACCGCACGGAGACTCTGAACGACATGACGAAACTCCTGTCCGAGAACGAGCGTGATCAGGTTCGCACGGCCGCACAACTGGCCGACGTCGCGTACGAGGCCGCCTGCCATGTCACGAGGCCGGGGGTCACCGACTTCGAGATCTACGCGGCCTTCACCTTCGCCCAGATGTCGCGGGGCGGCGAGACCGGCGACGGCTACCAGATCGGCGTCAACCAGTGGGGCACCGCCTGCGGCAAGCCGTACGGCCACGTCGTCCGAGACGGTGACCTGCTCAACCTCTACGTCTCGAACGTCAAGTACCACGGTTACACCGCGCAGATCGCCCGGATGATCGCCATCGGGACGATCACCGAGAAGCAGGAGACCACGTTGGCCATGTGCGCCGACGCCGTCCGTCGTGCCGAGGCGAAGATCCGTCCCGGCGTTCCGATCCACGAATTGCACGACGCGGCCTTCAGCGCGTACACCGACCGCGGATACCTCTCGGCCGAGCAGACCGAGACCGCGAAGATGCCCTACAACTGGGAGTCGGAAAAAGACGGAGGCGCCCGCAAGGTGCCGCGGCAGTACGTCCCGGACGTCGACTACGAGGCCAGTGGCCGCCGCCTCGAGCGCGTGTACCCGGCAACCTTCGGCCCTCACAACCCGAACCTCGGGCACAGTGTCGGAAACATGGGCGGCCCGAAGTTCAACGTCACCAGCCACAACACCGAGCTGCTGCAGCCGGGCATGGCGATGGTGCTGCACGCGCAGTGGCTCGACCCGCTGAGCGACGGTGCCAACATCGGCGACATGTTCCTCGTCACCGAGGGCGGCTACGAGAACCTCAGCCGCCACACGTCGGTGGACGCCTTCCGCGTCGACGCCTGATCGTGCGGAGTGCCCGCCTCGGCCTCGGTCGGGGCGGGCTGCCGTGCTCCGGCATCCGGTTTCGAGCCTCGCCGCCCCGTCCGACGGCTCGCGGACTTCGGCGCGTTCGCAGCCGAGGCCCCGGAACGACGGGCCTCCGACCGGCGCAATAAAGCGTTACGCAGTGGCGATGCCGGCGAAACGCGGGGATGGTGGACTCGTTGTCATAAGGAGGGGATCCGTCTCGCTCCCGATCCTCGCCGTCTCGGCGACTCCGCCAGGCACCGAAAGGGAAGCGACCATGACCACTCAGCTCGAGTTCTCCCGCAGCATCCGCACCGCGCCCGCTCGTCCGGCCGCGCGCCGCCCTCTCTCGACCCTCCGCGGTCTCGTCGTGCACGGCGCCGAGCGCGGGCGACTCCTCGGTTTCCCCACCGCCAACCTGGCCACCGACGCCGAGGGCACCATCCCCGCGGACGGCATCTACGCCGGCCACCTCACGGTGGAGGGGCGCACCTACGCGGCCGCCATCTCCGTCGGCAGCAACCCGACCTTCGAGGGCGTCCCCGCGCAGCAGGTCGAGGCGCACGTCATCGACGAGTCCCTCGATCTCTACGACCGCGTCGTCACGGTCGACTTCGTGTCGCGCATCCGCGGCATGGTCGCGTTCACCGGGGTCGACGACCTCATCGAGCAGATCGCGGTGGACGTCGAGGTCGCGCGTCGGGTCCTCGCGGCCTAGCTGTACTCGGGCGTGACGTCGGTGGCACGTCTGGTGGGCCGCCAATCCGCTGCCGCGCCTCGGAAGCGGCGAGGGCTCTAGTCCGCGGCGTGGTTCTGCGCCGCAAGCGAGGGTCCGCGCCGCAAGCGAGGGTCTGCGCCGCAAACGAGGGTCCGTGCCGTCCGCCCGCGCATCCCACCCGCCCGACATGCGAGAACCCCCGCCGGACCGAGGTCCGAGCGGGGGTTCTGCGTTGCTGTGGTGTGTTCGACCTACTGGCCGGCCTTCGCGAGGGCCTCGAGGGTCGGGTTGTTGGCGTACGCCGAGACCGCGTTCTCCTTGGTGACGAGCACCGGGGTGAGCTCGACGGCCGGAACCGTCTTGACGCCGTTGTAGTTGTTCTTCTTGTCGAGGACCGTCTTGGGCTTGTCGCCCTTCGACAGCGTGGAGACCAGGTCGACCGCGGCCTGGGCCTCGACGGAGGTGTCCTTGTAGATGGTCGAGTACTGCGTGCCGTTCATGATCAGCGGGATCGAAGCGGTCTCGCTGTCCTGACCGGTGACGACCGGGACGGTCTTGCCGGCGGTCTGGTTGGCCTGGATGATGGCGCGGCCGAGGGTGTCGTTCGGGGAGAGGACGCCGTCGAGGGTGGCCGTGCCGTAGTTGGCCTGGAGGATGTTGCTCATGCGGGTCTGGGCGTTCTGGGCGAGCCAGCCGTCCGTGTTGACCTGCTTGAACGTGGTCTGACCGGACAGGACCTTGAGGGTGCCGTCGTCGATCTTGGGCTGCAGGACGCTCATCGCACCGTTGAAGAACACGGGGGCGTTGGCGTCGGTGGAAGCGCCGGCGAAGAGCTCGACGTTGTACGGGCCCGAGGCCTTCTTGGCCTTGAGTCCGTCGAGGAGCGCCTGGCCCTGGAGCTGGCCGACCTTGTAGTTGTTGAACGCCACGTAGTAGTCGACGTCGGCGGTGCCGGTGATGTTGCGGTCCCAGGCAATGACGGGGATGCCGGCGGCCTTGGCCTGCTTGACCTGCGTGCCGAGCTGCGAGCCGTCCTGGGCGGCGATGATGATCGCCTTGTCGCCCTTGGTGACCATGCCCGAGATCTGGTTCTGCTGGTCGGGGACGGTGTTGGTCGCTGCGGCGTACTGCACGTCGGCCTTGAAGCCGGCCTTCGCGAGGGACGCCTCGAAGGCCGCCTTCGCGAGGACCCAGTTCTGGCTGGTCTTGGCCGGGAGCGCGACGCCGATGGTCGAGCCCTTCGGAACCGAGACGCTCGAGCTGGAGCTCGAGGAAGCCGAACGGGCGGTGGAGCAACCGGTGAGCGTCAGGGCCGCGAGTGCTGCGACCGAAGCGCCCATGATCAGCTGTTTCTTCATTGAAATGCTTCTTTCCTCTTGGTGGGGGATGCACGGGAAGGCATCCGTCTTGCTGAGGGACGTGTGGTGCACATCCCGTGTTTCTGTTGCTGCTGTCTCGACGGGTGCCGCGACCTCGCAACAAAATCGGTGGGGCCGGTGGGATGCGAGGCCCACCGGCCGGTGGGGAGCTAGGGCAGGAGGACCTGCGGCTGGTCCTCGATGGACTCGGGCTGAGCGCCGTCGCCCTTGACGCCACCGTCGGTGGGGCCCTCGTCGGTCTTGTTCTTCTTGCCGAAGCCGCGGGTCAGGTAGCCGATGATCGACGGCCGGCCCTGCGTCTTGTTGTAGACGTCGAACGCGACGGCGAGGAGCAGGACGAGACCGCGGATGATCTGGACCAGGTTGGTGTCGATGCCCTTGAGGGAGAGGCCGTTGGCGAGGAACGCCAGGACCAGACCACCGATGATCGAGGCGATGACGGTTCCGATACCACCGGCGACCGCCGCACCACCGACGAAGACGGCGGCGATGGCGTCGAGCTCCCAGCCGGTGCCGTCGGAGGGGCCGGACGAACCGGCGTAGCCGACGTAGACCATACCGGCGACCGCGGCGAGGATCGACATGTTCATCATGACGAGGAAGTTGACGCGCTTCGAGTTGACACCCGACAGGACCGCGGCGTTCGAGTTGCCGCCGACGGCGTAGAGGTGGCGACCGAAGGTGGTCGTGTTGGTCACGAAGCCGTAGCCGATGACGAGGACGCCGAGGATGATCGCGACGATCGGCACGGAGGTGCCGGCGCGGCCGGAGGCGAACAGGTAGGTGGCGAACAGGGTGACGGCGCCGAGGATGACGATGCGGATGACGCTGGTCCAGACGGGAGCCGGCTGGGCGCCCATGCGGACGCGGTTGCGACGGCCACGGATCTCGAAGTAGATGATCGCCAGGACGGAGATGATGCCGAGGATCAGGGTGCCGTTGCTGTAGCCGGTGTTCGGACCGAAGTCGGGGATGAAGCCGCCACCGATGTTCTGGTAGTCGCTCGGCACCGGGACGGCGGTCGACGAGCCGATGAGCTGGTTCGCGCCACGGAAGATGAGCTGGCCGGCCAGGGTCACGATGAACGCGGGGACCCGGACGTAGGCGACCCAGAAGCCCTGCCAGGCGCCGACGAGGGCGCCGACCACGAGGCCGAGGATGATGGCGACCCACCACGGGAAGTGCCAGACGGCCATCGACTGGGCGACGATGATGCCGACGAACGCGGCGACCGAGCCGACCGAGAGGTCGATGTGGCCGGCGACGATCACCATGACCATGCCGATCGCGAGGATCAGGATGTAGGAGTACTGCTGGAAGACGTTGATCACGTTGCCCGGGTCGAGCGTGATGCCGCCGGTCCAGATCTGGAATCCGACGATGATCACGATCAGCGCGATGATCATGCCGTACTGGCTGATCCCACCGCCTTTGTTGCCCAGGATGCTGTCGAGGTTCTTCTTGAAGTTCGTCATCGAACCGTGGTCCTTTTCGAGGTCATGCTCACCATCAGCGACTCGGGGTTCGCTTCGGCTGCGGTCAATTCATTGGTGATGGAGCCCTCGAAGATCGTGTAGATCCGGTCGGAGAGGCCGAGGAGCTCGGGGAGCTCGGACGAGATGAGGATGACGCCCTTCCCCTGAGCGGCGAGGTCCTGGATGATGCCGTAGATCTCGAACTTGGCGCCCACGTCGATGCCGCGGGTGGGCTCGTCGAGGATCAGCAGGTCGGGGTCGGTGAACATCCACTTCGCCAGGACGACTTTCTGCTGGTTGCCGCCGGAGAGCTTGTTGACTCCCTGGTCGACGTTGTTCGCCTTGGTGCGGAGCGAGCGACGGTAGCGCTCGGACACCTCGTACTCCTCGACGGAGGAGACGACGCCGTTGTGGGTGATCTTGGGCAGGCCGGCCGAGACCGTCGAGCGCTTGATCGTGTCGAGGAGGTTCAGGCCGAGCGCCTTGCGGTCCTCGCTGACGTAGCCGAGGCCGTTCTTGATCGCGTGCGCCACCGTGTCGGTGCGGATCTCGCGGCCGTCCTTGTAGACCTCGCCGGAAACGTAGGTGCCGTAGGAGTGGCCGAAGACGCTCATCGCGAGCTCGGTGCGTCCGGCGCCCATGAGGCCGGCGAAGCCGACGATCTCGCCCTTGCGCACGTAGAAGTTCTCGTTCTTGCAGACGAGGCGCTCGGCGTCGAGGGGGTGGCGGACGGTCCAGTTGCGGACCTCGAAGAACTTCTCGCCGATGTTCGGCGTGCGGTCGGGGAAGCGGCTCTCGAGCGAGCGGCCGACCATGCCGCGGATGATGCGGTCTTCGTTGACCCCGTCGGCCTTGACGTCGAGGCTCTCGATCGTCTTGCCGTCGCGGAGGATCGTGATGGTGTCGGACACCTGCTCGATCTCGTTGAGCTTGTGGCTGATCATGATCGAGGTGACGCCGCGGCCCTTGAGCCCGACGATCAGGTCGAGGAGGTGCTGCGACTCCTGCTCGTTGAGCGCGGCGGTCGGCTCGTCGAGGATGAGGAGCTTCACGCTCTTGTTCAGCGCCTTGGCGATCTCGACGAGCTGCTGCTTGCCGACGCCGAGGCTCTTGACCTTCGTGTCGGGGTCTTCGGAGAGTCCGACGCGGGCCAGGAGGTCCTTCGCGCGCTTCTGCGCCTCGATCCAGTTGATCACGCCGCGCCTGCCGGGCTCGTTGCCCAGGAAGATGTTCTCGGTGATCGACAGCTCGGGGATGAGCGCGAGCTCCTGGTGGATGATCACGATGCCGGCAGCCTCGGACTGCTTGATGCCCGTGAACTGGACGACCTCGGACTCGTAGACGATGTCGCCCGAGTACGTGCCGAACGGGTAGACCCCCGAGAGGACCTTCATGAGAGTCGACTTGCCTGCACCGTTCTCGCCGCAGATCGCGTGGATCTCGCCGGCCTTCACGGTCAGGTTCACGTCGGAGAGGGCCTTCACACCAGGGAACTCCTTGGTGATCGAGCGCATCTCGAGGATGGTTGGGCCACCAGCCATTGTGCACCGCCATTTGTCTGGACATCGTTGTCGGAGCCGGTCGGGAGACCGGGTCGTAGCGGGTCTTTCTCCCGCCGGATCGTCCGCCTGCATCTCTGCCCGGCCAACAACCCTGCATCACACTAAGCCGAGAATGGCCTGAGGTCAAAAGGTTAACGCAACGAATTCGTAACGGCTACAGAAGTCTCGGCCACTGTCGGCCGTTCGGGGGACACGGGAGCCATCAGAGGACCCGCACGGCCTCGCGATGGAACACCAGAGCCGCGGCTCCCAGGGCCTCGCCCCGGTCGTCCAGCGTCGACGCCACGATCTCCGTCGCATCGCGGACGAGCGGCAGCACGTGGCGGGCGAACGCCCGGGAGATCGGCTCGAGGATGGTGTCGCCGAGCGCCGCCAGCGGGCCGCCGAGGACGATGATCTCGGGGCTGAGGATGCTCGCCAGGTCTCCGACGACGCGTCCGATCATCCGGGCCGCGTCCTCGATCACACGGATCACGGCCACGTCTCCGGCTTTGGCTGCGGCCACGAGTTCCTCCGTCGTGGTGATGGACGTCACCGCGCTCAGGCGGTCGAGCATGGCGGTGATGGAGGCCTCGGCCTCAAGGCAGCCGCGATTGCCGCAGCGACAGGCCTGCCCGTCGGCGACCACCTGCACGTGGCCCACTTCGCCGGTGACTCCGGTGGCGCCGTTGAACGGCATGCCGTTGAGGATCAGCCCCGCCCCGATGCCGCTGCCGACCTTGAGGTAGACGAGGTTCGTGACGTGGCCGTGCGGCCCCCAGATCGTCTCGGCCACACTGCCCAGGTTGGCGTCGTTGTCGAGGACCACGGGGATCCCGCCCAGACGGTCCTCCAGCTCGACCACGACGTCGACGAAGGCCCACTCGGCCCAGACCGTGCCGATGACGGGCATGACGTCGCGGCGGTCGATCGAACCCGGGATCCCGACGCCGACGCCGGACAGGGCATCCCACGAGATGCCGGTTCGTTCCAAGAGGTCGCCCAGCAGGTCGCGCGCCAGGTCGAAGCCCACGCGCGGGTCGTACTTCGGCGGGAGGGCGATGGACTCCTCCGCCACGATCGTGTAGTCGGGGTAGACCAGCACGACACGCAGATGACGCCGGCCGAAGCCGATGCCGGCGGCGACGGTGCCGTTGGACGACAGCAGGCGCACCGACGTGGCCCGCCGACCCGACGCCGTGGTCGGGGTGAGGCTGACCAGTCCGTTCTCGGCCATGTGGCTGACGATGTTCGAGATGGTCGCCGTCGAAAGGCCCGTGCGGCGTGCGAGATCGGCCTGCGTGGAGGCGCCGACTTTGACGAGGGCTTCGACGATGCGTTGCTGGTTGCGCTTGCGAAGGGACGTTTGGGAACCGGGACTCTGACGGGGCCCGGGACTCTGCCGTCGGCCCGCCATTGGGCCTTGGAGATTTGACACGCTCGAATCCTCACCTCCCGAACGGGTGACGTCAAGAGGTTAACGCAAACCGTGACCGAATCGCGAAGGGCCCGAACCGATCCGTGACGAATCGATTCGAGCCCTTCGAACTGGCGGGTCAGGCCTCGGCGCCGACCCAGTCGCCGGTGGCGAGGTAGAGCACCTTCTTCGAGATGGAGACCGCGTGATCGGCGAACCTCTCGTGGTAGCGGCTGGCCAGCGTCGCGTCGACGGTGTCGGCGGGGGCGCCCTTCCAGGTCTCGCCGAGGACCTTGTCGAAGACGCTCAGGTGCAGCTCGTCGATGCGGTCGTCGTCGTTGCGGATCTCTTCGGCGAGAGTGACGTCTTCGGTGAGGAGCAGCTGGGTCAGCTTGCGAGCGATCGCCACGTCGAGCTCGCCCAGCTCGGTGAAGGTGGGACGCAGTGACTTCGGCACGACCTTCTCGGGGAAGCGGTAGCGGGCGAGCTGGGCGATGTGCTCGGCCATGTCGCCCATCCGCTCGAGCGACGCGCTGATGCGCAGCGCGCTGACGACGATGCGGAGGTCGCGGGCGACCGGCTGCTGGCGCGCCAGGATGTCGATGGCGAGCTCGTCGAGGCTCACGGAGAGGGAATCGATCTTGTCGTCGTCGGCGATGACCTGCTCGGCGAGGGTGACGTTCGACTCGTGGAACGCTCGGGTGGCGTTCTCGATGGACACCGCCACGAGGCCCGAGATCTCGACGAGACGCTCCTGCACCTCTTGGAGCTCTTGCTGGAATACCTCGCGCATTGTTGTGATCGACCCTCTCGTGTCTTGGACCGGCACGCCCCATGGCGCGACCGAGTGCCCGCGTCGCTCGGTGAGCCTCCCCCGCGAAGGTTAACGCAGGGTGCCCTCCGGCTGAACTCTGTCCAACGTACCGGGCCGGATCGGTGCCTGGCACGGGAGCGTCATCTGCCGTTCACTAACCTGAGTGCCATGTCCTCCTCCTGGCTGGTGCCGGTCGCCCTGGCCTTCGGCGTCCTCGTCGGAGCGGGCATCGTCGTCCTCGTCGTGTACGCGGTGGGCGTCGGGCGTCGTGCCCGCCGGCTCGGAGACGTCTCCCTGCCCGAGGGGGTGGGCGCCGTGCTCGACACCCTCGACTCGGCCGGGTTCGTCGTCGATCCCTCCAACAACGTGCAGAAGGCCTCGTCCGCGGCACTGGCGCTCGGGCTCGTCGCCGGCCAGCAGATCGCCCACCTCGAGGTCGTCGAACTGGTCGAGAAGGCGCGTCTCGCCGAGGGGGCCGTCTCCACCGAGATGTCGCTCGCCCGCACCGAGAGGGACGAGACGGATCTGAGGATGCTCGTCCGGGCATCCCGCCTCGGCTCCCGCTACGTCCTCGTGCTGGCCGAGGACCACACCGAGACGCATCGGCTCGAAGAGGTGCGGCGCGACTTCGTGGCCAACATCAGCCATGAGTTGAAGACGCCGATCGGGGCCGTGGGCCTACTCGCCGAAGCGCTCGCGGAGGCGGCCGACGAGCCCGACCAGGTGCGGTATTTCGCCGGCAGCCTGACTCGGGAGTCGCTGCGGTTGGGGCGTCTCACCCAGGACATCATCGAGCTCTCGCGCCTCCAGGCCGCCGACCCGCTCTCCGGGCCGTCGCTCGTCGACGTCCGCGCGGTCATCCGCACGGCCGTCGACCGCAACCGGGTCGAGGCCGAGGCCCGGAGCATCGAGATCGTCACCCGCGGCGGCAAGCACGCGACCGTCGTCGGCGACGAGGACATGCTGGCCGTCGCCGTCCACAACCTCGTCGCGAACGCGGTCCACTACTCGCCCGACGGCTCGCGGATCGGCATCGGCGCCACCGTCACGGAGTCGGGCTACGTCGAGATCGCCGTGACCGACCAGGGCGACGGCATCGCAGAGGCCGAGCGCGAGCGCATCTTCGAACGCTTCTACCGGGTGGATCCCGCCCGCTCCCGCCGCACCGGCGGCACCGGGCTCGGCCTCGCGATCGTCAAGCACGTCGTGCAGAACCACGGAGGCGACATCCGCCTCTGGTCGCAGGTCGGCTCCGGTTCCACTTTCACCATCCGACTGCCGGAGGCCTCGACGGCCACGGTCCCCGTCCGAGGAGACAGCGAATGACCCACATCCTCATCGTCGAAGACGAAGAGTCCCTCAGCGAGCCCCTCGCCTACATCCTCGAACGCGAGGGCTACCAGGTGTCGGTGGCCGACGACGGTCGCAAGGCCCTTGCGATGTTCGACAAGGAGGGGGCCGATCTCGTACTCCTCGACCTCATGCTCCCCGGCCTGCCCGGCACGGAGGTCTGCCGCGAGCTGCGCCTGCGCTCGCAGGTGCCCATCGTCATGCTGACCGCGAAGGACAGCGAGGTGGACATCGTCGTCGGGCTCGAGCTCGGCGCCGACGACTACGTCACGAAGCCGTACTCGACGCGCGAACTGCTGGCGCGCATCCGTGCCGTCCTCCGCAGACGGGTCGACCTCGACGACCTGTCCGACGCCGTCCTGACCGCCGGGCAGATCTCGATGGACGTCGAGCGTCACGTCGTGACCGTACGGGGCACCGACATCGCCATGCCGCTGAAGGAGTTCGAGCTGCTCGAGCTCCTGATGCGGAACGCGGGACGCGTCCTCACCCGGGGTCAGCTCATCGACCGTGTCTGGGGTTCCGACTACTTCGGCGACACGAAGACGCTCGACGTGCACATCAAGCGGATCCGCTCGAAGATCGAGGCCGTGCCGTCCGAGCCGGTCGCGCTCGTGACCGTGCGCGGGCTCGGGTACCGCATCGAGGCGTAGCGGCGGCTCGCCCCGCCGTCTCGGCGGATGCCCTCGGGCGGACGCCCTCGGACCGTCGCCCTCGGACCGGCGTGCTCGCCCCGCTCTCTCTGCACAGACCAGCCGGAATGCCACCGGGCCCCCGCCGAATCGGCGGGGGCCCGGTGGGCGTTCGTGCGAAAGCGTTCTGCTACGGCGTGGGCGTCGTCGTCGCGGTCGGCGTCGAGATGAGAGGCGTCGCGGTCGGCGTGCTGATGGGGGAGGGCGACGGGAGCAGCGTCTTATACTGCGAGAACGAGCCGTCGAGGACCGGGATCGACAGGGTCTTGCCGGTGGTGTCGCCCGACTGGATGAAGACCTTGAGCAGCGTGCCCGGCTTCTTGTCGATGTCGGAGAGGATGATCTGCTTGTCGCCGCCCTGCGTGCCGCGACGGGTCTGGCCGTTGGCCGGGACGGAGACCGTCTCGGTCGTGTCGCCGGCCACCGACGAGGTGTACTGGAAGCCGACCGAGGCGGTGGAGTCGCCCGTGTTGAGGACGGTGACGCTCAGGCTGGCGGTCTCACCCGAATCGTCGGTGAAGACCATCGCGTTGCGGACCTCGATCTTGCCGACATCGATGCTCGTGCCGTCGCTCGCCTCGTAGTGCTCGGTGGTCGTCTGAGGGCTGATGAAGTTGCAGCCTGCTGTCAACACCATCACGGCCCCGGCTAGAACGACGGTTGCCGTGGTACGTGCTCTCACAGGGTCCTCCAGGTGATCTTGCGGCAGCTCGAAAGCGCTCCCGCTATGCTCTTCAACCCTAGCGTAGCCACGAGCCCGCCCCCGTCCGGTCGGGTGCCCGTGGTATTCTGGGCGCCCCAGAAAGCGAGCCCAGCATGCAGTTCGAGGTCGGCGAAACCGTCGTCTACCCGCACCACGGTGCGGCTGAGATCACCGCAGTCAAGACCCGTGTCATCAAGGGCACCGAGCGTCTCTACCTCACTCTCAAGGTCACCCAGGGCGACCTCGTCATCGAGGTCCCGGCCGAGAACGTCGACCTCGTCGGCGTGCGCGACGTCATCGGGCACGACGGCGTCGAGCACGTGTTCGAGGTGCTGCGCGCCGCCTTCACCGAAGAGCCGACCAACTGGTCCCGCCGCTACAAGGCCAACCTCGAGAAGCTCGCGTCCGGTGACGTCGTCAAGGTCGCCGAGGTGGTCCGCGACCTCTGGCGCCGCGACCAAGACAAGGGGCTGTCGGCCGGAGAGAAGAGCATGCTCGCGAAGGCGCGACAGGTGCTCGTCTCCGAGCTGGCCCTGGCCGAGCACACCGACGAAGAGCAGGCGGCGACCGTGCTCGACGAGGTGCTCGCATCGTAGGCACGCCGACCGGGCGCCCCTCGGGCGCCGTCGCGCGTCCCACCCGGGCCGTCGTCGTCGTCGCGGCGGGCAGCGGTACCCGCCTCGCCCAAGGGCGGCCCAAGGCCTTCGTCGATGTCGGCGGCCGGACCATCCTCGAACGCTCCCTCGTTCCCGTCCTCGCCGCGGCCGACCCGTTCCAGATCGTGGTCGTCGTTCCGGCGGCGCTGGTCGACGAGTCCCGAGCGCTCGTCGAGGCCGCGGCGGGCCACGCAGCGGTCTACGTCGACGTGGTCGCCGGCGGGGCGACCCGCCAGGAGAGCGTCGCGAGCGGCCTCGCCGTCCTCGCCGACGAGGTCGACACGGTGCTCGTGCACGACACCGCGCGTTGCTTCACTCCGACGACCCAGTTCGAGCTCGTCGCCGACACGGTGCGGGCCCTCGGCCACGGCATCGTGCCGGGGCTGCCGGTCAGCGACACGATCAAGCGGGTCGATGCAGACGGCGACGTCCGAGAGACCGTCGACCGCTCCGAGCTCGTGGCCATGCAGACCCCGCAGGGGTTCCCTCGCGACCTGCTCGACGCCGCCTACGCCGGCGCCACCGCCGAGCACACCGACGACGCCGCGCTCTTCGCAGCCGCCGGGCATCGGGTCACGGTCGTGGCGGGCGATCCCGCCGCCTTCAAGATCACGACCCCGTGGGATCTCGCCAGGGCCGAGACGATCGCAGCCGAGCCGTTCGCCGGGGGATCGGCTTCGGCTGACGGCAGAAGCAGCGCGGAGGCGTCGCGCATCGGCATCGGCATCGACGTCCATGCGTTCGACTCCGCTCAGCCGCTACGACTCGGCACCCTCGACTGGCCCGGCGAAGCCGGTCTCGCGGGTCACAGCGACGGCGATGCCGTCGCCCACGCCATCGTCGACGCTCTGCTGTCGGCGGCGGGGCTGGGCGACATCGGCACCCTGTTCGGCACTGCGGACCCCCGATACGCGGGCGCGGCGGGCGAGGTCTTCCTGACGGCGACGCGGGGGATCCTCGACGAGGCCGGGGTGCGCATCGGCAACGTGGCCGTCCAGGTCGTGGGCAATCGGCCGCGCCTCGCGAAGCGGCGGGTCGAGATGGAACGCGCGCTGAGCATCCTCGTCGCCGCCCCCGTCTCGGTCTCGGCGACGACCACGGACGCGCTCGGCTTCACCGGAAGGGGCGAGGGGGTCGCCGTCATCGCCACGGCCCTCGTGCACCCGTCCACCTAAACTGTCGCAGTGACCATACGTCTCTACGATTCCCGCGCGCAGTCCGTCGTCGACTTCGCCCCGCTCGTCGACGGCAAGGTCGGTCTCTACGTCTGCGGCCCGACGGTGCAGTCGTCGCCGCACATCGGCCATCTGCGCTCCGCCCTCGTCTACGACCTGTGGCGCCGGTGGTTCTCGCACCGCGGGCTCGAGGTCACCCTGGTCCGCAACGTGACGGACATCGACGACAAGATCCTCGCCCTGGCGGCCGACACCACGGAGGAGTGGTGGGCCCGCGCCTACCGATATGAACTCGAGTTCACCGCCGGCTACCAGGCGCTCGGAATCCTCGCCCCGACCTACGAGCCGCGCGCCACGGCGAGCGTGACCGAGATGCAGGCCATCGTGTCGCGCCTCATCGAGCGCGGGCACGCCTACCCGGCACCCGACGGCTCCGGCGACGTCTACTTCGACACCGGCAGCTGGCCCGCGTACGGCGATCTCACCCACCAGAAGCTCGACGACATGGCCTCCGCGGCGGACGCCGACCCGCGCGGCAAGCGCGACCCCCGCGACTTCGCGCTTTGGAAGGGCACCAAAGAGGGCGAGCCCGAGTCGGCGTCCTGGCCGTCCGCCTGGGGCGACGGGCGGCCGGGCTGGCACATCGAGTGCTCTGCCATGTCGCGCCGCTACCTCGGCGCCGAGTTCGACATCCACGGCGGCGGCCTCGACCTGCGGTTCCCGCACCACGAGAACGAGCTCGCGCAGTCGACGGCAGCCGGTGACGGCTTCGCCCGGCACTGGCTGCACAACGGCCTGGTGAACGTCGAGGGCCAGAAGATGTCGAAGTCGCTCGGCAACTCGATCTACGCCGCCGAGTTCCTGGCGCTGGCCCGGCCGATCGTGGTCCGCTACTTCCTGGCCGCCGCGCACTACCGCTCGACGATCGACTATCACGACGGAGCTCTCGACGAGGCCGAAGCCGCCCTCGACCGCATCGAGACCTTCCTCGAGCGCGCCGCACGTCGTCTCGGCGACACCCGCTTCGCCGGGGTGGGCGCTCGCGTGGTCCCCGACGCGTTCGCCGAGGCGATGGACGACGACCTCGGAGTGCCGCAGGCCCTCGCCGTGCTCCACGACAGTGTTCGTCGGGGCAACGTGGCGCTCGACGACGACGACCTCGAGACCGCCGCTCACGAGTGGCAGCACACGCTGGCCATGGTCTCGGTCTTGGGCATCGACCCGCAGGCGCCCGAGTGGCGCGCTTCCGGCGACGACGCGACGAGCGTCGCGCTCGGTACCCTCGTCGAGAAGCTGCTCGAAGCACGACAGAGTTCGAGGCAATCGCGAGACTTCGCGAACGCCGACCGCATCCGAGCCGATCTGGCCGCTGCGGGCATCATCATCGAGGACGGCCCGTCGGGGTCGCATTGGAGCATCGCACAGTGAAGAACACATCAGGAGAACGCAAGGGTCGTCCCGGTGCCGTGCGCCAGGGCGGCAAGGGCAAGCAGGTCGGTTCCGGAGGCCAGGGCCGTCAGGCTCTCGAGGGCAAGAAGCCCACGCCCAAGGCCGAAGACCGTCCGTACCACCCCGCCGGCAAGCGCAAGGCCGCCCAAGACCGCCTCGCCGCGGCGAAGGGTCGCGCCGGCAACTCGGCCGAGCGCCCGATCCGTCAGGCCAGCGTCCGCACCCTCGCCGACCGCTCGGCCCCGCCGCGCGCGAAGCAGAAGGCCGGTGACGACAGCGAGATCGTGACGGGGCGCAACTCCGTGCTCGAGGCACTGCGGGCGCGCATCCCCGCGACGACCCTCTACATGGCGACCCGCCTCGAGATGGACGACCGCGTAAAAGAGATCCTGACCCTGGCGACCCGTCGTGGCATCCCCGTGCTCGAGGTCATGCGACCCGAGCTCGACCGCCTGACCGGCCCCGACTCGGTGCACCAGGGCCTGGCCCTCAAGGTGCCGCCGTACGAGTACGCCCACCCGCTCGAGATGCTCGACCAGGCCGAGCGTCGGGGCCAGAAGCCGCTCTTCGTCGCGCTCGACGGCATCACCGACCCGCGCAACCTCGGGGCGATCATCCGCAGTGTGGCCGCGTTCGGCGGCCAGGGCGTCATCGTGCCTCAGCGTCGCTCGGTCGGGCTGACCGCCTCGGCCTGGAAGACGTCTGCCGGAGCGGCCGCGCGCATCCCCGTCGCCATGGCCGGCAACCTGACACAGACCCTGAAGGCCTTCAAAGAGCGTGGCGTGTTCGTCCTCGGCCTCGACGGCGGCGGAGACGTCAGCCTGCCGGGCCTCGAACTCGCCGACCAGCCGCTGGTGCTCGTCATCGGCAGCGAGGGCAAGGGGCTGTCGCGCATCGTAACCGAGACCTGCGACGCCATCGTGTCGGTGCCGATCACCGCGACGACCGAAAGCCTCAACGCGGGCATCGCGGCCAGCGTCACCCTGTACGAGGTCTCGAAGCTGCGGGCCGAGCGCAAGCGCAAGTAGGCGGGCCGCCCAGCCCCGGTGGGCCGTGCCGAACAGGGGGGCTCGCAGTAGCGGTGCCGCAAATGGCGCGTGTTTCGAACTCCGAGTCGGCGGCAGGCCTCCACGCATGCGGCGGTCGGCGTGAATCGCTCGCGATTTGTGACGCCCCCCGACAGATGAGCCCGAAACGGCGGGGTAGGCGTCAGACCTTCGAGCGCCAGTCGTCGGCGTCGGCCTCGGCGTCGACGACCCCGACCGGCAGAGTGATCGACTCCGTCGGCGGCGCGATCAGCAGTTGCTCGTCGCGTCGATGCCGCAGCACGTCGTTGATGTACGAGGTCAGCGCTTCGGCCAGCGGCACGTCTCGCGCTTCGGCCTGCGACTGGTACCACCGGTGCTCGAGCAGCTGGTGGAAGATCTCGGCCGGCTCGAGTCGCCCTCGGAGATCTCGAGGGATCGCCCGGATCACGGGTTCGAAGACGCGTGCCGCCCATTCGTGTGCAACGCGCTCCTCGTCGAGCGACGACTTGTCGACCTTGATCGCGTAGGCGTCGAGGTCGTTCAGAAGCCGCCGCGCCTGGTTCTCCTGGGCGTCGAGGCCGGTGAGGCGGAGCAGTCGACGCGAGTGGTGTCCGGCGTCGACGACCTTCGGCTGGATCCGCACCTGGGTGCCACCCTCGGTCGTCTTGATGGCCAGCTCCTCGATGTCGAAGCCGAGGTCGTTGAGCCGCTCGACACGATCGTTGATCCGCCAGCGCTCGGTGTCGGAGAAGGTCTCGGTACCGGTCAGCTCGGTCCAGAGGCTGCGGTATTTGGCCACGATGCCGTTCGAGACGTCCACCGCGTCGAGGTCCTCGTCGAGACGGTCGCCGGCCTCGAGGTCGAGCAGTTCGCCGGCGATGTTGACGCGGGCCACCTCGAGGTCGTTCTCCCGCTGGCCGTTGGAGAGGCCGCCGGGGTAGAGCTTTCCGGTCTCGGCGTCGACGAGGTAGGCCGCGAAGGCTCCGGCATCGCGCCGGAAGAGCGTGTTCGAGAGCGAGACGTCGCCCCAGTAGAAGCCGATGATGTGCAGGCGCACCAGGAGGAGGGCGAGGGCATCCACCAGTCTCGCCGCCGTGTCGGGCCGGAGCTTCTGCGAGTAGAGCGCCCGGTAGGGGAGGGAGAACTTGAGGTGCCGCGTGACGAGCACCGAGTTCAGCGCGTTGCCGTCGTCGTCGCGGCGGTTGGAGATGACCGCCAGCGGGTCGACGCAGGGGATGTCCATCCGCTGCAGGGTCCGGAGCATCTCGTACTCCGAGCGCGCCATCTCGTCGGAGGTCTCTTTGATCGCGATGACGTACCCGCTGAGGTAGGCGAACCGCACCAGGTGGCGCGAGATGCCCTTGGGCAGGGTCGCGATGGCGTCTTCGGGCCAGACCTCGAGCGGCAGGTTCCAGGGCAGGTCGAGGAGGGCGGGGTCGGCGGTGGCCGACGTGATGCTGAGGGAGGTCACGGTGTCCGATCGAGAGGGCGGAAACGGAAGCGGCCCGCCGGGACGACCACGAGGGATGCTCGGGTCGACTCCGACGGGCCGGGTCGCGGATTGCTAGGCGGTCACCACGGCCTTGTTGCCGAGGCGGAGGCCCGACTCGGTGTCGAAGACGTGGAGGTGCGCGTTCTTCGGGGCGACGAAGATCGTGTCGCCGTGCATGGCGTGGATGCGACCGTCGACGCGGGCGACGATGTCGGCGCGCTGCCCCTCGACGTCGGCGTGACCGTAGAGGTAGCCGTCGGCGCCGAGTTCTTCGACGACGTCGACGACGACGCGGAGGCCGCTCTCGTCGTTCGAGATGACCACGTCCTCGGGGCGGACTCCGATGGTGACGGACTTGGCGGTCGCCTGCGAGAGGATGTCGCGGTCGATGGCGGCGGTGCTGCTGCCGAAGGTGACGCCGCCGTCGACGACGGAGGCTGGCAGGAGGTTCATGGCGGGGGAGCCGATGAACCCGGCGACGAACACGTTGTCGGGCTTCTCGTAGAGGTCGCGCGGGGTGCCGACCTGCTGCAGGACGCCGTCTTTCAGGACGGCGATGCGGTCGCCCATCGTCAGCGCCTCGGTCTGGTCGTGCGTGACGTAGACCGTGGTGACGCCGAGACGCCGCTGGAGCGACGCGATCTGCGTGCGGGTCTGCACGCGGAGCTTGGCGTCGAGGTTCGACAGCGGCTCGTCCATGAGGAAGACCTGGGGCTGACGCACGATGGCGCGACCCATGGCGACGCGCTGACGCTGACCACCGGAGAGCGCCTTCGGCTTGCGGCTCAGGTAGGGCTCGAGGTCGAGGAGCTTGGCGGCCTCGAGAACGCGGGTGGCGCGCTCGTCCTTGTTGACGCCGGCGATCTTCAGGGCGAAGCCCATGTTCTCGGCGACGGTCATGTGGGGGTACAGCGCGTAGTTCTGGAAGACCATCGCGATGTCGCGGTCTTTCGGCGGCACGTCGGTGACGTTGCGGTCGCCGATGAGGATGTCGCCCGAGTTGACCTCTTCGAGGCCGGCGAGCATTCGGAGGGTGGTGGACTTGCCGCAACCGGACGGGCCGACCAGGACGAGGAACTCGCCGTCGGCGACCTCCAGGTCGATGGCGTCGACCGCGGGGCGGGTCGATCCGGGGTAGAGACGGGTTGCCTTGTTGAACGTCACGGACGCCATGATGCATTTCTCCTTCACCGGCAGGTACGTGCCGGACGATCCGTTGTGATGGATGGCCGTTGGGCCCGGTGGTCGACGGTGACCACCGCGTTCTTTATAGCACGGCCGCGTCGCTTGGACATTTCCCAGTCACTCCCAATACGGTTGAGCCGGTTATGACAGACAGTGAACCCGGAGACGATCGGGCGGCCCTCCCCGCTGACGAGCAGGCGACCCTTCCCGGCGACGACGGCACCCCGCGCGGGCACCGCCGAGCGGTGGCCCGTCAGAAGGCCCAGCGCGCCCGACTCAAGCAGAAGCGCCGGGCCCGGGGCGGTCGCTACGCCATCGCGGGCGGCATCGTCGTGGTCGTCCTCGCGGCTGCCGCGGTCGTGGTCTTCACCCTGACGAACTCCCACGACGGCAAGGGGCTCGGCCCTGCGAACATGGCCGGCGACGGCATCACCATCGGCAAGGGCTTCAAGGCCGTCAAGACCGGTGCGCAGTCTCAGGGCGTCGCACCGTCCGCGAGCTCGACGGCCGCGTCGGCCGACACGGTCGCGATCGTCGTCTACTCCGACTTCCTCTCCGCCGACTCCGGCTCGTTCGAGAAGACGAACGACGACTACATCCGCGGCCTCGTCTCGTCCGGCGCCGCCACGGTGCAGTTCCACCCCCTGGCCCTGCTGACCAATCAGTCGCTCGGCACCGCCTACAGCGTCCGGGCCGCCAACGCGGCCGCCTGCGTGGCCAACTTCTCGCCCGACGCCTACTACTCGTTCAACACGGCCCTGTTCGAGCGCCAGCCCGCCGAGGGCACGGCGGGTCTCACCGACGCTCAGCTCGTCAGCACCATCCGAGGCGTCGACGGCATCACCAACACGTCCCGCATCGCGACCTGCGTGACCGACCAGACGTACAAGACCTGGGTGACCGACTCGACGCAGCGCGCTCTCGACGGGCCGCTGGCGAACTCGTCGCTGAAGAAGATCACGACGACTCCCACGGTTCTGGTCAACGGGCAGCAGTACAAATACACGACCCCGTTCACCACGACCGAGTTCAGCACTTTCGTGGTCACCGCCGCGGGCAGCACCTTCGCCACGTCCACACCGACCCCGTCGCCGAGCGGCAGCGCGACACCCGCGCCGTCCGGCACGTCGACCCCGACGTCGACGGGCATCCCCACTGCGACGGCCACGCCCGAGCCCACGGCGAGTGCCTCGGCGACCCCGTCCCCCTCGGCCACTCCCTAGCGCGAAGCGGCCCGGGCTCCGGGCGCAGCAGACACTGCGGGCGTCGGCAGCCGGTGCAGCTCGACGTCGCGGATCACGCCCGAGTCGAGCACGAGGGTCGTCCAGGTGCGGTACGGCTGGCGTCGGCGGTCCGTCGGCGACCCCGGGTTGAGCATCCTCGTCCCCCTCGGGGTCGTCGAATCCCAGGGGATGTGACTGTGGCCGAAGACGATCAGATCGGCCGTGGGATGCGCGTGGTCGGCCCGCTCCTCGCGCCCCGCCTTGCCGCCGGTCTCGTGGACCGCGGTCAACCGGAGGCCCTCGACGACCGCCTGCGCCACCAGCGGGAGCCGCTCGTCGAACTCGGGTCCGTCGTTGTTGCCCCGCACCGCCACGAGCTGCCGCGACCGCGCCTCGAACTCGTCGAGGAGCGCGAGCGTCGTCCAGTCGCCCGCATGAACGACGAGGTCCGCCTCCTCGACGGACCGCCAGACGGCGTCGTCGAGCGCGCGGGCACGCGTCGGGACGTGCGTGTCGGAGACGAGGACGAGTCGGGTGGCCACGTGGTCACGGTAGACCCGAAACGGGGGATGCTCGGGGTCGCCTTGTACGGTGGGCCCGATCACCGACGAAAGCAGTAGACCGATGGGCCTCTTCCGCCGCAGTACGACCACGCCACCGACGACGACGGGCGTCGACGGATCATCCCAGCGCGTCGACCCCGGCGACGCACGCGATCCCGCCGCGTCCGCCGATCCCGCCGCCTGGAGCGCCCAGCGCACCATCTGGAGCGATGCGTTCGGCCGCCTCGCCACCCGGTGCCTGCAGGTCATCCTGGTGCTGCTGGTGGCCGCGGGACTCGTCTTCGCCATGACGCAACTGAGTCTCGTCGTCATCCCGGTCGTGCTCGCGCTGATCATCGCGTCGGCCGTCTACCCGCTTCTCGAGCTGCTGCGTCGGCGCGGAGTGCCGTCGATCCTCGCGACCTGGATCTCGCTGGTGGCTATCATCGTGCTGCTCGGCCTGCTCGTCTGGCTGATCATCGCGGCGGTGCAGAGCCAGATCGGCACGCTGGTGAGCCAGGCGAACAAGGGCCTCGACCAGTTGCAGGCGTTCGTCCACGACGGTCCGTTCCAGATCAGCGACAAGCAGATCCAGCAGGCGCTCGACCAGGCCGTCCAGTTCCTGCAGAGCAGTTCGTTCTCGAGCGGCGCACTCGCGGGGCTGTCGGCGGCGACCAGTTTCGTCACCGGACTGGCGCTGTTCGTGGTGGTGCTGTTCTTCTTCATGAAGGACGGCCCGAAGATCTGGGGATTCCTGCTGCGACCGTTCCGGGGCGCCCAGTTCGAGCGGGCCGAGCGGATCGGCACGAAGACGGTCTCGACGCTGGGCGGCTACGTCCGAGGGACCGCCACGGTCGCCCTCGTCGACGCGCTCGGCATCGGGGTCGGGCTGTTCGTCATCGGGGTGCCGCTGGCGATCCCGCTGTCGGTGATCGTCTTCGTCTCCGCCTTCGTGCCGCTGGTCGGTGCGACCGTCGCGGGCATCCTCGCCGCCCTGGTCGCTCTGGTGGCGAACGGCCCGGTCGCCGCGATCGTGGTGATCGCCATCGTGGTCGCGGTCAACCAGCTCGAGGGCAACTTCCTGCAACCGGTCGTGATGGCGCGCTCGCTCAAGCTGCACCCGCTCGTCGTGCTGCTGGCGCTCACGGCGGGCACGATCATCGGCGGCATCATCGGCGCGATCCTGTCGGTGCCGATCGCGGCCGTGGCGTGGGGTGTCATCACCGTCTGGAACGGTCCCGACCGACCGGCCGAGTTCGCGCGCAAGAAAAGGCCCGAACGCGACATGAAGTAGCGTCCGGGCCTTCTCGGACGGCGACCCGAGGGTCGGCCGAGACGATCGACTAGATCGTGGCGGCGTCGATGACGAAGCGGTAGCGCACGTCGCTCTTCACGACACGGTCGTAGGCCTTGTCGATGGCCGACGGGTCGCTCGCGTCGAGCGTCTCGATCTCGGCGCCGATGTGGTGCTCGGCACAGAAGTCGAGCATCTCCTGGGTCTCGCGGATGCCGCCGATGTTGGAGCCGGCGAGCGAGCGGCGGGCGCCGATCAGCGAGAACGAGGCGAAGCTCTGCGGCTTCTCCGGCGCCCCGACGAACACGAGCGAGCCGTTGAGCTTGAGCGTGCCGAGGTAGGCGTCGACGGGGATGTCGGCCGAGACGGTGTTGATGATCAGGTCGAAGGTGCCGCGGAGCGCCTTGAACGCCGAGCCGTCGGCGGTCGCGTAGTAGTGGTCGGCGCCGAACTTCTTGCCGTCCTCCTCCTTCGAGAGCGACTGGCTGAGCACGGTGACCTCGGCGCCCAGGGCGTGGGCGATCTTCACGGCCATGTGGCCGAGGCCGCCCATGCCGACGATGGCGACCTTCTTGCCGGGTCCGGCGCCCCAGTGCTTGAGGGGCGAGTAGGTGGTGATGCCGGCGCAGAGCAGCGGCGCGGCCTCGTCGAGCTCGATGCCCTCGGGGATCGACAGGACGAAGTTCTCGCGGGCGACGATCGACTTGCTGTAGCCGCCGTAGGTCTCCTCGCCGGAGTACTCGCGGGCGTTGTAGGTCTGCACGTTGCCCTTGAGGCAGAACTGCTCCTCGCCGGCCAGGCAGTTCTCGCACTCGCCGCAGGAGTTCACCATGCAGCCGATGCCGACGCGGTCGCCGACCTTGTGCTTCGTCACGGCGGAGCCGACCTCGGTGACGATGCCGGCGATCTCGTGGCCGGGCACCATCGGGAAGATTGCGGTGCCCCACTCCTCGCGGGCCTGGTGGATGTCGGAGTGGCAGATGCCGGCGAATTTGATGTCGATGGCGACGTCGTGCTCGCCGACGTCGCGGCGTTCGATGGTGGAGCGCTCGAAGCCGGCGCCCGCGGAGGGGGCGATGAGAGCGGTGACAGTGGTGGACAAGGGTGTTCCTCCAGGGGGTAGACGAACCCGGTGCCGATGGGTCGGCGCGCGCTGCGACGCAGACGGAACGGCCGGACGCTCGTGGCGCCCGCCGTCATCGGGGGTGTGATTCCAGCCTAGACCGACGGTCGTCGCCGATTCCTGGACGGGGCAGGCCCTGTCAGTACCTCCCTCGGCGGGAATACGGCCGGGCCACGGTCGCAGGTCCCGCGTCACCGGTTGTGGGTCGCGGGTCGCCCGCGGCCCCGGGTCAGCCGAGCAGGTGCGCCTGATGGATCAGCGCGGCGGCGCCGACGAGCGGGCTCTCGTCCGACAGGCCCGATTTCACGACGCGGATGCGCGTGGCATAGCTGTTGTAGGCCGCCTCGGCGATGGTCGCGCGCACGAGGTCGAGGTAGTCCTCGGTCACGCGCGAGAAGCCGCCGCCGATCGCGACGACATCGAGATCGAGCAGGGTGGTGACCGCTGTGATGGCCTCGCCGACGGCATTCGCCGACCGACGGACCGCCTCGACCGCCAGGGTGTCGCCGGCCGCGTAGCCGACGGCCAGGTCTTCGCCGCGCGACCCCGACCATCCCCGGGCCCTCGCCCATTCGACCGTGTGCGGACCCGACGCCAGCACCTCGAGGGTGACGTCGCGGGAGTTCTCGCCCGGGGTCCGGGTCGCGATCTGGATCTGACCGATGTGGCCCGCATTGCCGGTGCCGCCCGAGAGGAGTCGGCCGTTCACGATGAGACCGCCGCCGACACCCGTCGACACGGTGATCGCGAGAGCGTTGTCGACGCCCTGCGTCGCGCCGACCCAGTGCTCGGCCAGGGCAAGGCTGACGCCGTCGAGGCGGAGCGTTATCGGGATCGCGTCGGGCAGGGTCTCGGCGACGAGTCCCTCGACGAGTTCGCGGAGGGGGAAGCCGCGCCAGGCCGGGAGGTTGATCGGCGAGACGGTGCCCTCGAGGAGGTCGACGGGGCCGGCGCTGCCGATCCCGATTCCGACGACGGTGGCGTCTGCGGGAAGCGCTGCGAGCGCGTGGGCCACGACGGCGCGGACGGCCTCGGCCAAGTCGTCGGAACTGGACGCCGAACCAGTCGGCCGGCGATCGCGGCTCCCGTCGACGAGGACTCCGTCGTCGCTCACCAGGGCCGCTTCGACCTTGGTTCCGCCGACATCGATGGCTAGCGCTAGAACACTCACGGCGTTCACAGTACCGGCAGAAGGGAGGGGGAGTTGCCTGGAGCGGCGGAGCGCCACTGCTCCCGACAACGGAAGCGAGATCCCCGCATGACCACCGTCAAGAGCGACGTCGACGTCAACGTCCCCATCAGCGTCGCGTACAACCAGTGGACCCAGTTCGAGTCCTTCCCGCAGTTCATGGACAGCATCCAGAAGATCACCCAGAACGATGACACTCACACCCACTGGGACGTCAAGATCGCCGGCCAGGAGCGCGAGTTCGACACGGTCATCACCGAGCAGACACCCGACCAGCGGGTGGCGTGGAAGAGCACGGAGGGCGACGTTCACGCCGGCGTCGTCGAGTTCCACCGCCTGAGCGACGAGCAGACCCGCATCTCGGTGCAGCTCGACTGGCAGCCCGAGGGCTTCGTCGAGCACATCGGCGCCCTCCTCCAGGTCGACGACATCGCCATCGACCGCGACCTCGTCAAGTTCAAGGAGCTCATCGAGTCGAACGGCTTCGAGACCGGATCGTGGCGGGGCAGCGTCGACCGCCCCGCCGACGCGACCGGCCGCTAGCCCGCCGGCGAGGCTGGCGAGGCCCGCGAGTTCGCTAGCTCGTCGGGGCGCCCAACGAGGCCGCCACCTTCGAGGAGTCAACTGCCTCGTCGGCCTCCGGGATCTCCCGGGGATCGTCGATCGGCCGGGCCACCTCGTGCAGCACCCGGGCCTTGCCCGACAGGTACCAGCCCGACCGCGAGCCCGTCTCGACCGGCTTCATGCCGACGACGACCTTGCCGCGCGAGTGCATCTCGGCCATGTCGGCGAACGCCTGCGCGATGTACTCGAACGGGTAGAACCCCGAGATCAAGATCCGCACCTTCTTCTCCGAGAGGAGCTTGGTCAGGGCCGTGAGGATGCGCGGGTTCTCCTCGTCCGAGGCATCCGCCTTCAAGAACCGGATCTCCGTGTCGAGGCGGTCGTCGCTCGAGACGAAGCGCGAGGGGTCGACGCCGAGCGCTGCCGAGAGAGTGGGGTTGTCGCCGCCGAAGTTGTCGATGAAGACGGTGACGTCGCGTCCCGCGGCCTTCCGGATCCGGTCCTCGATGCCCTCCCCGTAGGTGACGGGCACGACGCCGATCGACCGCAGGTAGTCGTGGTTGTGCGGGCTGCAGGTGCCGATGACCTTGGCCCCGCGCACCATGGCGAGCTGGCACTCCAGGCTGCCGACACCGCCTGCTGCCGCGGAGATCACCACGACGTCGTCGCGCGTGACGTCCAGCCCCTCGACGATCGAGTAGGCGGTGGTGCCGGCCAGATAGAGGCCGCCGGCGACCTCCCACGGGATGTTGTCGGGCTTCGCGACCACCTGGCTGCGGGGCACGACGGCGTAGGTCGCATGCGAGCCGCCTCCGATGACGTGACCGATGACGGCCGAACCGTTGCGCAGGTCCTTGACGTTCGCGCCCCGCTTGGCGACGATCCCGGCGAAGCACGATCCGGGGTGGATGGGAAAGTCGAGGGGGAGTCGCTCCTGGAAGTCGCCCCGACGGATGAAGTTCTCGATGTGGTTGAGCCCCGCGGCCACGATCTCGACGACGATCTCGTCGTCTCCGGGGACGGGCATGTCGTGCTCGACGAGCTCGAGCACGTCCACGTCGCCGTAGTGGTCGTATTCCAGGGCCTGATACGTGCGAGTCATGAGTGGACCTCTCTGTCTTTTCGCAAGTGTGCGCCTGAAAGACAGAGAGTGTTATGCGAATCGCGGCGGGCCCGAAGACCCGCCGCGATGGCGATGAAGCGTGTAAGGAGAGCCGCGAAGGGCCCCGGATCAGCGCCCTTCGGCCTCGCGGCGGGCGGCCTTCTCGGCGTTCTGCTGCTTGACGCGGATCTCCTCGTCGCGCACGAGCGCCAGGTTGTAGCGCTCCGTCGAGAGCCAGGCCGGCATCTCTTCCAGCAGCGCCTGGATCTGGTCGCTCGTCAGGGCGTCGTCGACACCCGCTCGCGCGAGGCCGGAGATGGTGACGCCGAGCTTGCGGGCGACCTCGGGGCGCGGGTGCGGCCCCGTGCGGCGGAGCTCCTGGAGCCACTCGGGCGGCTCGGCCGTGAGGGCAGCGAACTCGTCGCGGGTGAGGGGGGTCTCCTGGAAGCTCTGCGGGGTGGCCGGCAGGTAGACGCCGAGCTTCTTCGCCACGGTGAACGGCTTCATGGTCTGGGCGGAACGGGCCTTCGGACGCGACGTCTCGGTCGGTTCGGCGCGAGGCGTCTCCGGCTGGTCGCTGGTATCGGTGGTCATGGGCTCAGGGTAGTCGACGCGGCGGCGACGCCGGGTGGGCGGGCGCCCCGGAGCGCTCCGGTAGCCTCGGGCCTGTGACCAGCCTCCCGAGCGACCCCGTGCATCCCGCGCCCTTCCGGGTCGGCTTCGTGCCCGGTGTGACCCTGACGAAGTGGTCGCGCGTGTGGGAGGAGCGGCATCCCGCCCTGCCCCTCGAGATCTTCCACGTCGACGCCGCCGACCCGCTCGCCGCGTTCCGCGAGGGCCGTGCCGACGTCGTGTTCGCCCGGCTGCCGGTCGACCCGGAGGGGCTGACCGACGAGCGCGGGCCCGTCGACCTCAGCACGATCCCGCTCTACGACGAGGTGGCGGTGGTGGTCGTCTCGCGCGAGCACCCGTTGGCGGACGAGGCCGAGGTCGCGCTCGCCGACCTGGCCGACGAGGTCCGTCACGATCTCGACCCGGCGATGGACCTCCCCACCGCCGTCGAGGTCGTCGAGTCGGGCTCGGGCGTCGCCGTCATGACGCAGTCGTTGGCCCGCCTCTACACACGCAAGGGGGTCCGTGCCGTGCCTGTCACCGACCTGCCGGCCACGACCATCGCCCTGGTCTGGCCCGAAGACGCGACCACCGACGAGGTCTCCGACTTCATCGGCGTGGTCCGGGGTCGCACGGCGAACAGCACCCGGGGTCGCACGGCGTCGAACGAGGCCGAAGAGCCGGCAGCGCGGGATCCCCGTCCCCCGCGCCCCGCGAAGAAGCCCCTGCCGCGCGGCCCTCGCCGTGCGCGGGGTGGCGGCGGCAGCTCGCGCGGCGGGCCCTCCCGCGGCGGCAAGAAGCGCTAGGAGTAGTCGCCGCGCTCGATGGCCTCGGCGTACTTGCGCACGTCCGGGCCCGGCTCGTAGTCGATGAAGCGGTCCTTGAGGCGCTCGTTCAGTGCCTGGAAGGACTCCTCCCACGGGGCGCCCGATTTCTCGGCGGCCACGGCGGTCACGGCCTCTTGCAGGACGCGGTCCGCGTCGGTCAGGATCTTGTCGCGGGCTTCGTCGTTCCACGTCACGTCGTCGATGGCACTCATGTCAGGAGCCTTTCTTCGTCAGAGCGGATTCCTTGTGGGCGGCCTTGGCGTCCGTCTTGTCCGACTTCACGAGGTAGTACGGCTCGTCCTTCGAGGCGTTGAACTTCTGCCCGTCGAACTCGAACTCCGAGACCCGCTTCTCCACCACCTCGCCGTGCGTCTTCCCCTGCGAGGTGTTCCAGGTCACCTGATCGCCCTTGCTGAATGCCATGTCGTTCTCCTTCGTCGATGGCAGCGACGGTACGCAGACGCTGATGGGCGTGTTGTCAGCGGGGTACAGGCCCCGGCGCGACCAGGGCGCTGTCGGCTCGACGCACCCGGGGGCTCAGCGCCACGGCCCCGGCGGCGAGCATCACGAGGACGGCGAGCCCGGTCAGAAGGAGTGGGGCACCCACCAGGCGCGCGAGCGGCCCCGCAACGACCTCGCCGAGAGGCATCCCGGCCAGAGTCGCGAGGGTGAGACACGAGTAGACCCGCGCGAGATACGTTCGCGGCACCTGCAGTTGGATCGTGACGTCGAGCGGCACCGTGAACAGCTCGAGCCCCACACTCGCCGCGAAGAGCGCGACGCTCAGCCAGAAGAACCAGTGCAGCGGATCCACGACGCCGTAGTGCACGACGAGCACCAGCGCGAGGATCAGCAGGGGAAGGGCCATCCCGGCGACGCCGAGCGAGGCGATCGCGAGACGCAGGCGGCCTCGGATCCGACCGGCGAGCACCGCCCCGAAGACGAGCCCGACCGTCTGCACCGCCCCGGCGAAGCCCCACAGCGTCCGGCCGAACGAATGGTCGGCGGCGATCGGGCCGAGTACCTGCACCCCGGCGGCGAAGGCCAGCTGCCCGAGGAGGGCGAGGAGCAGCGTCCAGAGCAGCCACCGGGTGCGCGCCACGAACGCGAGGCCGAGGGCGAGGTCCCGGGCGAACGAGACCCGGCGGGGCGAGACGAAGGATGCGCGGGGCAGCCCCGCGAAGAAGGCCAGCGCTCCCGTGAACAGCAGCGACCCGACCGCCAGCGCGATCTCGGGCGAGAAGCTGCCGACCAGCCCGCCACCGCCGGCGGTTCCCAGCACGAGTCCGATGTTCATGCTCACGCGGTTGAGGATCGTGGCGTCCCGCACCAGGTCGTCCCCGACCGTCTCGCGCAGCATCGCGCTCGTGGCGGGGGCGAAGTAGGCAGCGCCGATGCCGTTGAGGGCGCCGGCCACGGCCAGCAGGGGCAACGTCGCCATGCCGGTGGCGAGCAGCAGCGCCATTCCGGCGAGCGACAGAGCCGAAAGTGCCGAGGCGCCGATCGCGACGGTGCGCCGGGGGAGCCGGTCGGCGAGAGTCCCGCCGAACAGGATCAGCAGGAGGTTCGGAACCGAGCGAGCGGCGACGACGAGTCCGAGCCCCGAGGCGCCTGCGCCGAGATCCAGCGCCGCGAAGGCGAGCGCGAGGGGGCCGATGCCGCTCGCGATCCACGACAGGAGACGTCCCGACCACAGGGCTCGGAAGCCGCCGAGGCGCAGCAGGGACCAGTTCATCGGACGCCCGCGCGAGCGGTGCCCCTGGCGATCCGGGTCTCCACGGGCCGAGCCTACTCACGGCCGTCCGGCGCACGTCGTCCCGTATCGTCGGAGGGTGACTTCCCGAGCCGACTCGACACCCGTGGCGCGCACGGGCCACTACGCGAAGGGTCTGGCGAAACGCGAGGCCATCCTCGACGCGGCGCTCCCCGTCTTCGGCAGTGCCGGATTCCACGGAGCCTCGTTGCGCGAGATCGCCCGCCAGTGCGGCGTCTCGCATCAGTCGCTCATGCACTACTTCCCCACGAAAGACGAGCTGCTGCTGGCCGTCCTCCGCCGGCGCGACGAGCGTCTCCGCCGCCACTTCGACGACGACGGTGGGATGCGCGTGGCCGAGTTGGTCGATCTGGCCGAGGACAACGTGGGCATGCCGGGCGTGATCCAGCTCTTCAACACGGCGTCGGCCGAGGCGACCAGCCCCGAGCATCCCGCGCACGACTACTACGCCGACCTCTACGAGAAGATCGTCGCCTCGACGAGTCGGTACCTCGCGGTCGCCGCCTCGCACGGCCTCCTCGCTCCCGGGTACACGGCCGAGACCGCAGCCCGCGTGGTCCTCGCCGTGCAGGACGGCCTGCAGTTGCAGTGGCTCTACGCCCCCGACTCCGTGCACGTGGCCGAGCTCATGCGCCTGGTGATCGCGTCGGTCGTGAGCGTGCCGCTCGAGCGGCTCGACGAACTCGTCGTTCAGTGACGACGAGGATTGTGAACAACAGATTTCAAAGCTTGCCAACTGGTCGCCTCTGTTCCTAACCTTGCCGCATGGCAAGCATTGAGACGACTGCTCCTCTCGACCACGCACCGTCGGCACCGGCAGGGCCGCCCGAACCGACCGTCCCCGACGACCTCGCCGGCGACGCCGTGGCGCTCGCCCGCCGCTGGGCTCACGAGGCCACCTCGGCGCCGAGCACCCGCTCCGCCGAGCTCCTCGCTCAGGTCCTCAAAGACGAATCGGGCCTCGCGTTCACGATCGGCTTCGTCGATCGGGTCGTCCGGCCCGAAGACCTCTCGGTCGCCGCGCACAACCTGGCCACTCTCGCGGCCGGCGTCCCCTCGTTCCTTCCGCTGCCGATGCGGGCCGCGGTTCGCGTCGGCGGCGCCCTGGCGCCGACGTTCCCGCGCATCGTCGTGCCGATCGCCCGCCGCGTGCTCCGCGGCATGGTCGGCCACCTCATCGTCGACTCGCGTCCCGCCGAGCTCGGCCGTGCCATCGCAGCGTTGAAGAAGGACGGCACTCGCCTGAACCTCAACCTCCTCGGCGAGGCGGTCCTGGGCGATGCCGAAGCCGATCACCGTCTGGCCGGCACGAAAGCCCTGCTCGAGCGCCCCGACGTCGACTACGTCTCGATCAAGGTCTCCTCGATCGTGAGCCAGCTGTCGATGTGGGCCTTCGACGAGACCGTCGCCCGTGTCACCGAGAAGCTGACCCCGCTGTACGAGATCGCGGCCGCTTCGGCGACGCCGAAGTTCATCAACCTCGACATGGAGGAGTACCGCGACCTCGACCTGACCATCGCGGTCTTCACGAGCGTCCTCGATCAGACGCAGCTGGCGTCGCTCGAGGCCGGCATCGTGCTGCAGACCTACCTGCCGGACGCCCTCGGCGCGATGCAGCGTCTGAACGCCTGGGCCGCGGCCCGGGTCGAGCGCGGCGGGTCGCCGATCAAGGTGCGTGTGGTCAAGGGCGCCAACCTGGCGATGGAGCACGTCGACGCTGCCGTGCACGACTGGCCGCTCGCGACCTACGACTCGAAGCAGGACAGCGACACGAACTACAAGCGGGTGCTCTCCTGGTCGATGACCCCGGCCCGCACGAGGGCCGTCCGACTCGGAGTCGCCGGCCACAACCTCTTCGACATCGCGTTCGCGCACCTCCTCTCGAAGAGCCGGGGCGTCTCCGACCGGGTCGAGTTCGAGATGCTGCTCGGCATGGCGGAGGGGCAGGCCGACCTGGTGAAGGCCGATGTCGGGGGGCTGCTCCTGTACACCCCGGTCGTGCATCCCCGGGAGTTCGACGTCGCGATCAGCTACCTGATCCGCCGTCTCGAAGAGAACGCGTCGTCGGAGAACTTCATGTCCGCCGTGTTCGAGCTGGCCTCGAACGACGCGCTGTTCGACCGCGAGAAGGAGCGGTTCCTCGCATCGCTCGCGGCTCTCGAGTCGCCCGCGACGGCACCGGCGCCCCACCGCGTGCAGTCCCGGCCGACCGAGACCCTGGTCGCCCGCACCACCGGCTTCGCCAACGAGCCCGACACGGACCCGGCGCTTGCCGCCAACCGGACGTGGGGCAGCGAGATCCTGGCCCGAGTGCCGGGATCGACCCAGGGCGTCGACACGATCGGGGAGGCACGGGTCGAGTCCGAGGTCGCCCTCGACTCGATCGTCGACGACGCCGTGTCGGCGGCCCCCGGTTGGGCCGCTCTCGGCGGAGCCGGGAGAGCAGCGATCCTCCGCCGCGCCGCCGTCGAGCTCGGCGCTCGCCGTGCCGCCCTCATCGAAGTCGCCGCCTCGGAGACGGGCAAAACGCTCGCCGAGGGTGACGTCGAGGTCAGCGAGGCCGTCGACTTCGCCAACTACTACGCCTCGCTCGCCGAGGAGCTCGACCACGTCGACGGAGCCGTCTACACGGCACCGACCCTCGTCGTCGTCACCCCGCCGTGGAACTTCCCCGTCGCGATCCCAACCGGGTCGACTGTCGCTGCGCTCGCCGCGGGGGCGTCCGTCGTGATCAAGCCCGCCGGCCAGGCCAAGCGCTGCGGCGCCGTCCTGGTCGAGGCGCTGTGGGCGGCCGGAGTGCCGCGCGACGTGCTGAAGCTGGTCGACGTCGACGAGGGCGATCTCGGGAAGCGCCTGGTCTCGCATCCCGCCGTCGACCGGGTCATTCTCACCGGCGCGTTCGAGACGGCCGAGCTCTTCCGCTCCTGGCGTCCGGATCTGCCGTTGCTCGCCGAGACCAGCGGCAAGAACGCCA
Organism: Frondihabitans cladoniiphilus; assembly: GCF_039544345.1. NCBI lineage: Bacteria > Bacillati > Actinomycetota > Actinomycetes > Micrococcales > Microbacteriaceae > Frondihabitans > Frondihabitans cladoniiphilus. The sequence goes on along the minus strand of NZ_BAABLM010000003.1, from coordinate 2,269 downwards.
TCGTGGTGACGCCCAGCGCCGATCTCGACCTCGCCGCCTCCGACCTGATCAAGTCCGCGTTCGGTCACGCCGGGCAGAAGTGCTCGGCCGCGAGCCTCGGAATCCTCGTCGGGTCCGTCGCGACCTCGGAGCGGTTCCGTCGTCAGCTCGTCGACGCGGCTTCGACGATGCGGGTCGGTCTGCCGAGCGATCCGACGACGCAGATGGGGCCGATCGTCGAGCCCGCGGCAGGCAAGCTGCACTGGGCCTTGACCGAGCTCGACCCGGGGGAGTCCTGGCTCGTGAAGCCTCGGCAGCTCGACGAGACCGGCCGGCTCTGGAGCCCCGGCATCCGCGTGGGCATCGCGCCCGGCAGCCGCTTCCACCGCACCGAGTTCTTCGGGCCGGTCCTCGGCCTCATGGCGGCCTCCTCGCTCGACGAGGCCATCGACCTGCAGAACGCGACCGACTTCGGCCTCACGGCCGGGCTGCACACCCTGGATCGCGTCGAGCTCGCGACCTGGCTCGACCGGGTCGAGGCGGGCAACCTCTACGTGAACCGCGGCATCACCGGTGCGATCGTCCGCCGACAGCCCTTCGGCGGCTGGAAGCGGTCCGCCGTCGGCGCCGGCTCGAAGGCCGGAGGGCCCGACTACCTGGTACACCTCGGCTCGTGGGCGCCTGCGGCTCTCGCTCCTCTCGGCGAGGCGGATGCGTCCTCGTCGCCGGTGGTCTCGCCCGCGGTGACAGCCCTCCTCGGCGCTGCCACGAGCATCCTCGATCCCTCCGCCCTGGCGTCGGTGCGGGCCGCTGCGGTCTCCGACCAGAGAGCGTGGGATGCACGGCTCGGCGTCGCCGCGGACGTCTCCGCCGTCGGGCTCGAGCGCAACGTCCTGCGCTACCGAGCGCTGCCCGTGACGGTGCGCCTGACCTCCTCCGGTTCGGTGGCCGACCTGGTGCGCGTGCTCGCCGCTGGCGTCCGGGCCGGCGCGCCCCTCGTGGTGAGCACTCCCGTCGACCTTCCGCGTCCCGTCCAGGCCGCACTGGGCTCGTCGACCGTGGTCCGCTCGACTGAAGACGACGCCTCCTTCGAGGCTGCGGTGGCCCGCGGCGACCTCGACCCGACCCGCATCCGCCTCATCGGTCGTGCCGACGACGCGTCCCGGCTCGCCTCGGCGCTCGGCGGTGATCCGTCGGTCGCCGTCTACTCGGGGCCCGTCACGCCGGCCGGCCGCCTGGAGCTCCTCCCGTTCCTCCGTGAGCAGGCCGTCGCCGTCACCGCGCACCGCTTCGGCAATCCCGACCCCTGGAGCGACGGCGTCATCTGAACATCCGGGGGGAGGGGGCGCGACTGGCTCGTCCGTCCCCTCCCGCCGAGTAGGCTCGAACCCGTGAAGATCGCACGTTTCTCCAGCCCCGGTGAAGACCCCCGATTCGGCGTGGTCGACGGTGACGACCTCGTGGTGCTGGCGGGCGACCCGATGTTCGCCGGCTACGAGACCACGGGGGAGCGCGTCCCCCTGAAGAGCACCAAGATCCTTGCCCCGGTGATCCCGCGGTCCAAAGTGATCGGCATCGGGCTGAACTACTACGACCACGCCGACGAGATGGGTCAGGAGCCCCCGGAGTTCCCCCTCGTCTTCCTGAAGCCGAACACGAGCGTCATCGGCCCCGGCGACGCCATTCAGATCCCGCCGGTGGAGGGCGAGATCCACTTCGAGGGCGAGTTGGCGATCGTCATCGGCAGCATCGCCAAGCGAGTGCGAGCGGAGGACTACGTTGACGTGGTCTTCGGTTACACCATCGCGAACGACGTCTCGGCGCGGGGTCCGCAGGAGAACGACGGGCAGTGGGCCCGCGCCAAGAGCTACGACACCTTCTGCCCCCTCGGCCCGTACATCGAAACCGAGCTCGACTGGACGGACGTGAAGATCACGTCCCGGGTCGACGGCGAACGCCGGCAGTCGGAGTCCACCGAGCAGATGATCCACAAGATCCCCCAGCTCATCGAATACGTCAGCGACATCTTCACGCTCCTCCCCGGAGACGTCATCCTCACCGGAACGCCTGCAGGAGTAGGGCCGTTCGAAGCCGGCCAGACCGTCGAGATCGCCATCGAAGGCATCGGATCATTGATCAATCCCGCGAAGAACCGCACCTGACTTTCTCGTCGTCGTACTGCCACCGGAACCGTCACCTTCGTCTCGAAGGCGGCGGTTCCTTGTGTTTCCGGGGTTGTGGTGTGCGACACGCCCGGGATGTGGGTGGGATTTGCCTGGTGGGTGGGGGG
>NZ_BAABLM010000002.1:0-660323 GCF_039544345.1 Frondihabitans cladoniiphilus | reverse complement strand
CCGCCGGACTCAACTTCAGCACCACCAAGAAAGCCACCCCCACAGGGTGGCTTTCTTGCGTTAAGCGTGTTCTCCGCAGCCCCGCTCCGCCGGGTCGCTCGAAGGTAGGATTGACGGCGATGTCTGCCTCCTTCACCACTGCCACCGGCGCCGATGTGCGCGTCCGATTCTGCCCGTCCCCGACCGGGACCCCGCACGTCGGCCTCATCCGTACCGCCCTGTTCAACTGGGCCTATGCCCGGCACACCGGCGGCAAGTTGATCTTCCGTATCGAAGACACCGATGCTGCCCGAGACAGCGAAGAGAGCTACGCGCAGATCATCGATGCTCTGCGCTGGCTCCGGCTCGACTGGGACGAAGGCGTCGAGGTCGGCGGGCCCAACGGGCCCTACCGTCAGTCTCAGCGTTCCGACGTCTACGCCGGCATCATCGAGCAGTTGAAAGACCGCGGCCTCCTCTACGAGAGCTATGTGACGGGCGAGGAGATGGAGGCGCGGAACGTCGCTAACGGTCGCGATCCCAAGCAGGGCTACGACAACTTCGAACGCGAGCTGACCGCTGAGCAGCGCGCTGCTTTCAAGGCCGAGGGTCGGCAGCCGGCGCTCCGTCTGCGCGTCCCCGACCGCGACCTGAGCTTCGACGACCTCGTCCGCGGCCCCATCACGTTCCCCCAAGGGTCGTTCTCGGACTTCGTCGTGGTCCGCCCCAACGGCATACCCCTGTACACGTTCGTGAACCCGGTCGACGACGCCCTCATGGGGATCACGCATGTGCTTCGAGGGGAGGACATCCTCTCGTCCACGCCGCGACAGATCGCACTCTACGAGGCGTTGGTCGAGATCGGCGTCGCCACGTTCATCCCACGCTTCGGCCACTTGCCGTACGTGATGGGCGAGGGCAACAAGAAGCTCTCCAAACGCGACCCCGAGTCGAACCTGTTCCACCACCGGGCCAACGGTTTCATTCCCGAGGGCCTGGTCAACTACCTTGCACTGTTGGGCTGGTCGCTCACGAACGATCGCGACGTGTTCTCCCTCGACGAGATGGTGGCCGCGTTCGACGTCGTCGACGTGAACCCGAATCCGGCGCGCTTCGACCACAAGAAGGCCGAGTCGATCAACGGCGACCACATCCGGCTGCTCGAGGCGGACGACTTCGCCACGCGCCTCGTGCCGTACCTGACCGACTACATCGCCGACCCGCCCACGCCCGAGCAGCAGGAGGTCCTGACCGCAGCCGCTCCGCTCGTGCAGGAGCGCATGCAGCTCCTCGGCGAGGCGCCGGGCATGCTGGGCTTCCTGTTCACGAGCGACGACGAGCTGCAGTACGACGACGACGCCCTGAAGACACTCGGTGAGACGTCCGGAGACGTGCTCCGTGCATCCCTCGCGGCCCTGGGTGGTCTCGGCGACTGGACGCGCGAGAGCATCGAGGCGGCACTGCGAGTCGCGCTGATCGACGGGCTGGGTCTGAAACCTCGCGTGGCCTTCGGGCCGCTGCGCGTCGCCGTGTCCGGCCGCCGGGTGAGCCCGCCGCTGTTCGAGTCGATGGAGATCCTCGGGCGGGAGTCGAGTATTGCCCGGCTCGAGAAGCTGGCAGCGCGGTCATGACCGACGCCGCGGCCCAAGGAGCGGGCGACGTCTACGACGTCGCGATCGTGGGTGGAGGGCCGGCGGGTCTGAGCGCTGCGCTGAATCTGGTCCGGGCGCGCAGGCGTGTCCTGCTCATCGACAGCAATCGACCGCGCAACTCGGCGACCCTGGTGTCGCACGGGTACCTGACACGTGACGGCATCTCGCCGCTCGAGCTGCGCCGCTTAGGGCGGGAGGAGTTCCTGGGCTACGAGGGGGCCGAGCACCGCATGACGCAGGTGCAGGCGATCACCCGATCGGATGCTGGGTTCGTGCTCGACTGTTCGCTCCGCAACAAGACGTCGAGCGCCGTGGCCGGAACCGTGCTGGTGGCGACGGGCCTGACCGAGACGCTGCCCGGCATCGCCGCGTTGCGCACGTTCTACGGGACGAGCATCCACAGCTGCATCGAATGCGACGGCTACGACAAGCGCGACCAGCCGCTCGCCGTGATCGGCGAGCACTCCGACCTGGCCGAGCGCGCCCTGCTCCTGGCGCAGTGGAGCGACGACCTGATCGTCTTCACGAACGGCAGCGACGCGATCACGCTGCTGGAGGAAGAGACGTTGGATGCGCGGGGCATCCCGGTCGACCGACGTGCGATCGCCGAGATCGAGGGCGACCGCGACGGCATGAGCGGACTCCGGCTGGCCGATGGCGAGGTCGTGGCCCGCAGCGGGGGATTCGTCCGGCCGACCTGGTCGAGCGAGCTCGGATTCCTCGACGGCGTCGGAGCGGAGTTCGACAGCGACGGGCTCCTCGTAGTAGACGACCACGGTCGTACCGCCGTCACCGGCCTCTACGCAGCGGGTGAGTCGACGGCGCCGGGGCCGCAGCAGCTCATCGTGGCGGCCGGCAGCGGCGCCCGAGTCGCGGCCACGATCAACCGGGACCTCGTGGGCGGCATTCGAGACCTCGCGGATGCTGTACAGTAGAGTCTCGGTTCGGATCTCGATCTGAAACCTTGGGGTATGGTGTAATTGGCAACACGACTGATTCTGGTTCAGTTGTTCTTGGTTCGAGTCCAGGTACCCCAGCGATCGAAATGGTTTGGCCCTGCCCCGCTAGCGCGGGGCTTTTCCATTTCTCAGTGCTTGTCAGAACAACTAAAGAGGGGCGCTGCGCGCCCGAAATGGTTTGGCTGTGCCCTCGCTAACGCGGGGGCTTCTCCATTTCTCAGTGCTTGTCAGAACAACTGAAGGGGGCGCTGCGCACCGAGAGCCAGCGCCACTGACCCGCGGGGCGCGAGACTCCAGGGAGTGCTTTCCCCAGGGGGAGGGGCAGCGGATCCTGGAGCCTCGCGCGGGCGAGGTGCGACCGGACGGGTCAGGCGGGGAGACGAAGCCAGACCGTCGTGTCGGAAGGCAGCTCCCCGGCAGGCGCCGGCGCCGCGTCGCTCGACAGCAACAGCGTCGCGTCGGTCGGCAGCGGAACGGCGGATCCACCGAGGTTCGACACCACCAGCACCTCCCCGTTCGTGAAGGAGAGGACGGAGGCGTCCGACAGGTTCCAGGACAGGGATCCGGAACCCAGCTCGTACTCCCCGCGCAGAGCCAGCGCCGCCCGGTAGAGCTCGAACGTGGAGCCGGCAACGCCGACCTGCTGATCGGCGGCGAGAGGACCGTACGACTCGGGCTGCGGCAGCCAGAGCTCGGGCGACGGGCCGAAACCGAAGGCCGGTGCCTCCCGCGTCCAGGGCAGGGGGATGCGGCACCCGTCGCGCCCCGTGTCGGCGCCCTCGGTCCGCGCGAAGGACGGGTCCTGCCGCACCTCCGCCGGCAGCTCGGTCGCCTCGGGCAGGCCCAGCTCCTCGCCCTGGTACACGTAGGCCGAGCCGGGGAGGGCGAGCATGAGCAGGGAAGCCGCGCGGGCTCGTCGGAGGCCCAGCGCGGCATCCGGCTGCTCGTCGTCGGCCGAGATGCCGCGCGGCCAGGACGTCGGATCGGTGAGGCCGAAGCGGGAAGCGTGCCGGACAACGTCGTGGTTCGACAGCACCCAGGTCGTCGGCGCCCCGACGCCCTCGTTCGCCTCGATCGACTCGTCGATGACCCGGCGGAGGCGGGCGGGCTCCCATCCCGCGACCATGTACGGGAAATTGAACGCCTGGTGCATCTCGTCGGGGCGGACATAGCGGGCCAACCGCGCCGGGGGAGACACCCAGGCCTCGGCGACGAGCAAGCGGTCGCCGTCGTACTCGGCGAGCACCCGGTGCCAGCGTCGGTAGATCTCGTGGACGCCCTCCTGATCCCACATGGGGCCGTTGTTGCCGCCGCCTTCGAGCTTCTTGGTCTCGCCCTCCTCTTGATCGGGCAGGTCCTCCGCCTTGATCAGACCGTGGGCGACGTCGACCCGGAAACCGTCGACACCCCGGTCGAGCCAGAAGCGGAGGACGTCGTCGAAGAAGTCGGCCACCTCCGCGTTGTTCCAGTCGAAGTCGGGCTGCTTGGTATCGAAGAGGTGCAGGTACCACTGGCCGTCCGGGACCCGGGTCCAGGCCGGGCCGCCGAAGTTGGACTGCCAGTTGTTCGGCGGCAGTTCGCCGTTCTCCCCTCGCCCCTCGCGGAACACGTAGCGGGCGCGTTCGGGGGATCCGGGGCCTGCGGCCAGGGCGGCGACGAACCACTCGTGCTCGTCGGAGGAGTGGTTCGGCACCAGGTCGACGACGACGCGGATGCCCGCCGCGTGGGCGGTCGCCGCGAACTCGTCGAAATCGGCCAGAGTGCCGAAGAGCGGGTTCACGTCGCGGTAATCGGCCACGTCGTACCCGGCGTCGGCCTGGGGCGAGACGTAGAACGGCGACAGCCAGACGGCGTCCACGCCGAGCTCCGAAAGGTAGGGGATCTTCGAGGTGAAGCCCGGGAAGTCGCCGATCCCGTCACCGTTCGAGTCGGCGAACGAGCGCGGGTAGATCTGGTAGATCACGGCGTCTCGCCACCACTCCCCTCCTCTCTCGGCAGCGGTGTCGGCCAGGGGCCGGGTATCGGGCAGGGTGCTCATCGTCGAGGTTTCCTTCCGGGGTCGTGGGCGTGGCGACCACTTTATACTCGTGGCAACCGGTTGCTGCAACCGGTTGCAGTGCGTAACCCCTCGGGGTTAGATTTGCCTGGCACCAAGCAATGAAGCACGTGCAATCTCAATGAGGAGAAGACATGAAACCCACACGTCTCGCAGCCGTGGCCGGAATCGCGGTCATCGGTCTTGCACTGGCCGGCTGCTCGGGGAGCAGCTCGAGCGGAAGCGGAGGGGGCGACGCGGCAAGCGGGCAGGACAGTCGCGGGCCGATCACCTACGTCCAGGGCAAGGACAACTCCAACGTCGTCCGGCCTCTCGTCGCCAAGTGGAACGCAGCCCACCCGAGCGAGAAGGTCACCTTCAAGGAGCAGTCCGACCAGGCCGACCAGCAGCACGACGACCTCGTGCAGCACTTCCAGGCGAAGGACGCCAACTACGACGTCGTCGACGTCGACGTCGTCTGGACCGCCGAGTTCGCGGCCAAGGGCTGGCTCACGCCGCTCACCGGCAAGATGAAGATCGACACCTCGAAGCTCCTTCCGTCGACGGTCGCGACCGCCACCTACAACAAGACGTTGTTCGCCGCGCCGCAGACCTCCGACGGCGGACTCCTCTACTACCGCAGCGACCTCATCAAGACCCCGCCCACCACGTGGGACGAGATGATGGCCGACTGCGACATCGCGAAGCAGGCCGGCATCGGCTGCTACGCCGGCCAGTTCGCCAAGTACGAGGGTCTGACCGTCAACACGGCCGAGGCCATCAACGGCGCCGGCGGCTCGATCCTCGCCAAGGACGGCGTGACACCGACCGTCGACACCGCGGCCGCCAAGAAGGGCCTCCAGAACCTGGTCGACGCCTTCAAGGACGGAAACATCCCCGCCGAGGCGATCACCTACCAGGAGGAGCAGGGCCGCACGGCGTTCGAGGCCGGCAAGCTCCTGTTCCTGCGCAACTGGCCGTACGTCTACAGCCTCGCCAAGACCGACGGCTCCTCGACGGTGAAGGACACCTTCGGCATCGCCCCGCTCCCCGGCGACACGGGCATCGGCGCCTCCACGCTCGGCGGTCACAACGCGGCCATCAGCGTCTACTCGAAGCACAAGGCCACGGCCCACGACTTCCTGGAGTTCCTCGAGTCCAACGAGACGCAGTCGTTCTTCGCGACGCAGGGCTCCCTCGCACCGGTCGTCGCCAGCCTCTACAGCGACCCGACGCTCGTCGAGAAGCTGCCCTACCTGCCGGTGCTGCTGAAGTCGATCCAGAGCGCCGTGCCGCGTCCGGTCTCGCCGTTCTACCCCGCCGTCACCGGAGCCATCCAGGACAACGCCTACGCGGCGTTGAAGGGGAGCAAGACGGTCGACCAGGCGCTGAAGGACATGCAGGCGGCCATCAAGGCAGCGGGCTGATCCCGTGGCCGTGACACTTCCCCTTGCGAAGAGTCGCAAGAAGGGCGGACTGAACGAGGCGCACGGCCGCTGGGCCTTCTATCTGATCGTCCCCACGGGCATCCTCCTGGCCGTCGTCATCGGGTATCCGGTGATCAGTGCCGTGATCATGTCGTTCCAGAAAGACGCCGGGCTCGACAAGGCGACCGGGTTGTTCGTGGCGGGAGGTTTCGCGGGACTCGCGAACTACGCGCACTGGTTCCTGCAGCAGTGCACCACCGCTGCCGGAACCAGCGCGTGCCCTCCGGGCAACATCGGCGCCGTCTTCTGGGAGGCGATCGGCAACACCCTGTTCTTCACGGTGTGCACCGTCGCCCTCGAGACCGTGATCGGCGTGTGGATGGCGATCATCATGAACCGCAACTTCCGGGGCCGTGCCCTGGTCCGTGCGGCGATCCTCGTGCCGTGGGCCATCCCCACGGCCGTGACGGCGAAGCTCTGGTACTTCATCTTCGACTACAACGGGATCCTCAACCACGTGCTCGGAACGCACATCATCTGGACGTCGGGAGCGTGGTCGTCGCGGTTCGCGATCATCATCGCCGACACCTGGAAGACGACCCCCTTCATGGCGCTGCTGATCCTCGCCGGTCTGCAGCTCATCCCCGAGGAGGTCTACGAGGCCGCCTCGATGGACGGGGCGTCGACGATCCAGCGCTTCTTCCGGATCACCCTGCCGCTCGTCAAGCCGGCGCTCATGGTCGCGGTGCTGTTCCGCGTCCTCGACGCCCTGCGCATGTACGACCTCCCGGCGATCCTCACCGGAGGCGGTGGTGGCACCGGCAACTCGACCACGACCCTCTCCATCCTCGTGGTGCAACAGATCCGGCAGGGGTTCAATTCGGCCTCCGCCCTCTCGACCATCACGTTCCTGCTGGTCTTCCTGGTCGCGTTCCTGTTCGTCCGGTTCCTCGGAGCCAATGTCGTGCAGACGCAGGCCGCGCAACAGAGAGGTGAACTCAAATGAGCGTCGCCGTGGGTCGTACCCGAAGCAGTACCCGTGAGGTCGCGCGCGAGCGCGACGAGGTGAAGGTGCGGGTCGCGAAGCACCGCGGCCCCGCGATCCGCACGGCGATCAGTGCCATCGTCATCGCCGTCTGGTGCCTGCTGCCGTTCTACTGGATGATCGTCACGGCCTTCCGCGACGTCGGCTTCACGTTCTCGACCGATGCCTGGCCGAGTCACGTGACGTTCGACAACTTCACGACCGCGTTCTCGACGAGTCTGGGCAACCACCTCGGACGGGCGCTGCTGAACAGCCTCTTCATCGGGGCCGTGGTGACCGTCGTGGGGCTCCTGGTCGGTACCAGTGCGGCGTACGCGTTGGCACGCTTGGACTTCAAGGGCAAGTCGGTCATCGCCGGGGGCATCCTCGCCGCTTCGATGTTCCCCGGGGTCGCTCTGATCACGCCGCTGTTCCAGCTGTTCACGAACATCGGCTGGATCGGGCAGTACCAGGCGCTGATCCTGCCGAGCATCTCGTTCGTGCTGCCGCTGACGGTCTACACGCTGACGTCGTTCTTCCGGGAGATGCCGTGGGACCTCGAGGAGGCGGCTCGGATCGACGGGTGCACCCGCGTGCAGGCGTTCCGGAGGATCATCCTCCCCCTCGCCGCGCCCGCGGTCTTCACCACCGCGATCCTGGCCTTCATCTCCTCGTGGAACGAGTACCTCATCTCGAGCCAGCTCTCGAGCGACGCGACGCAGCCGGTGACGGTCGCGATCGCGGGCTTCCAGGGCAGCGTGCCGCACCAGGAGCCGTACACGGCGATCATGGCGGCGGGCACGATCGTCACGATCCCTCTCGTCGTCCTGGTGCTGATCTTCCAGCGGCGGATCGTCGCCGGCCTCACCGCCGGCGGAGTGAAGGGCTGAGACGATGGCGAGGATGCGCCCCCCGCGTCCGACGGACCGGGTCGACATGGGGATCGGGTTCCTGGCGTTCTTCGGGGTGGTGATGCTCGTCGCCACCGTGGCGTGCGAGCTCACCGGCCGACCGGCTCTCACCTGGGCGCTCGTACTGCTCGCGATCGTGGTCGCCCTCGTGGTGGAGGTCCGCCATCGCGGCGCGATCCTCCGCCGCGAGGGGGCGCTCGACCGTCCCGGTCACGGGACCCGGTCGGAGACCGGTTCCTCGACGAAGTAAAGTCGCACTCGTGAACGGCATCCAGGAGATCGCGGCGGCGACGGGATTGTCGAAATCCACCGTGTCCCGGGCTCTCCGCAACCTCCCGAGCGTCGCACCGTCGACCATCATGGCCGTCCGGAGGAAGGCCGACGAACTGGGCTACATCCCGTCGTCGGCCGCCTCCGGGCTCGCCACGGGGCGTACCCGAGCCGTCGGGGTCGTGGTGCCCGTGATCGACCGCTGGTTCTACATCCAGGTCCTCGAAGGGGTCGACGCCGAATTGCGTCGCGCCGGCTACGACCTCATCCTCTTCAACCTGGGCGGTCTCGCCGGGGATCGCGAGCGGGTGTTCCACCGGTCGATCCTGCGCAAGCGGGTGGACGCCCTCATCCTTCTGTCGCTCGTCTTCGAGGACGACGAACGGCGACAGCTCGAAACGATGGAGTACCCGACGTTGGTGATCGGCGGGCCGGCCCCCGGGGTGAGGCACCTCGGCATCGACGACTACGCGGTGGCGCGGACGGCGACGGAGTACCTGCTCGGTCTCGGTCACCGGGCGATCGCGCACATCGGCGGCCAGGACCGCGAGGGGCTCAACACCGCGGTACCCGGGGAGCGACACGAGGGCTTCGCCGACGCCCTCGCCACCCACGGCATCGAGCCGCGCCCCGAATGGGACGGCAACGGGGCGTTCTCCTTCCAGGGCGGTCACGACGCCATGGCCCGGATCCTCGCGTCGGACTCACGGCCGACGGCGGTCTTCGCCGCCTCGGACGAGATGGCGTTCGGAGCCATCGTGGCGATCCGCGAGGCCGGGCTGCGGATCCCCGAGGACCTCTCCGTCGTCGGGATCGACGGGCACGCCTACGGCGAGGTGCTCGGCCTGACCACGTTCTCCCAGGACCCGGTCGAGCAGGGACGCTTCGCCGCCCGAGTGCTGTTGGCCGAGCTGGCCGGTCAGCCTCCGGTGCCCTGGCTCGACCCCGCCCCGGTGCGGTTCATCGAACGGACGAGCGCGGGACCGGCGCCGTCGGCCTGACCACCTGACGGCCTGACGGCCTGACCGCCAGACGGCTTGAAGGCGAGTCGGCCTAGCGGCCGTACGATGCGGCGAGTCGGCGGAACCCCTCGTCGAGCGAGACGGCCGGGGTCCACTGCAGGTCGCGACGGGATCGGCGCTGGTCGAACCAGTGCGCCGTCGAAAGCTGCTCCGCGAGGAACCGCGTCATGGGCGGTTCGTCGAGACCGGGGCGGATCCGCCACGCCGTTTCGATGAGGCTGCCGGCGACCCGGGCGAGGCCGGCGGGGACGTTCCGCCGGGGCACCGGGACGCCCGCGGCACGGCAGATCCCCGCGAGGAGCTCGGCGACCGGGCGCGGCTCGCCGTTGGTGAGGACGTACGCGTTGCCGTGAACGGCCTCCGCGCGCTCGAGCGCCGCCGCGATGCCGGACGCGGCGTTGTCGACGTAGATGCTGTCGATCAGGGCCGAGCCGTGGTCGAGCAGAGGGAGGCGTCCGGCCCGGGCCCGGTCGACGATGCGTCCGACGAGCTGCGTGTCGCCCGGCCCCCAGACCAGGTGGGGGCGGATCGCCGTGACGGCGAAACCGTGCCCGTCGGCGGCCAGGGCGTAGGCCTCGGCCTTCGCCTTCGTGCGGGCGTACTCGCCGCGGGCTCGGAGCGGATCGGCCGGAAGCGCGTCGTCGCCGACGATGGACGATCCGGCGTGGGCGACGGACGGGGAGGAGACGAAGACGAATCCGGAGGCGCCCGCCTCGCGAGCGGCGCGGAGCAGACGCCGGGTCCCGCCGACGTTGACGGCGGCGAACTCCGCGGGGTCGCCGGCGAGGGAGACCTTCGCCGCGAGATGGACCACCGCGTCGATGCCGACCAGAGCGGCGCGGACGTCGGCGGCCTCGGTGACCGAGCCCCGTGCATCCTCGACCCCCATCACGCCGGAGGCGCGACGCTGGAAGGTACGGACCTGGTGCCCGGCCCCGAGGACGGCAGTAGCCACCGCGCGCCCGAGCAAGCCGCTCGCGCCGGTCACCAGCACCTTCACGCGAGTCTCACTTCGGTTCGGTGAGCTTCGCGCCGGCCAGGACGCCCTCGGCCCAGGCGCCGAGGCCCGTGCGGTCGATCTTCGAGTTGTGCCGCACGTCGGTGGGCAGCGTGGGCACGAGGAACACCGCGGCCAGCGGCACTCCGGCGATCGCGCGCACCTCACGGGCGAGGCCCGAGTCGGCCAGGCGGACGGCGCGTGCCGGCGGGTAGGTCTCGACGACGGCGACCACTTGCTGGGTCCCGGTCGGGCCGGTGCCGACCACGGCGGCACGCGCGACGCGGGGGTGCGCCTCGATGCGCTGCTCGGGCGCGACCGGGGTCACCGCCCCCTCGGCCGTGGTGATCACGTGAGGCAGACGCCCCTCGATCCAGAGTCGCCCCTCGGAGTCGAGGTGGCCCACGTCGCCGGTGCGATGCCAGCGTTCGCCCGAGGGCGCTCCACGGCGGGCGGCCCGGTCGGTCAGCCAGAGCTGGTCGTAGTGGTCTTCGACGTGAGGCGCCGAGACGACCACCTCGCCTGTCACGTCGGGCGTCGAGTCGAAATCGTGGGATGCACGCCCGCCGCCGTCGAGGGCTGCGATCCGGATGCGGACCCCCGCCGCCGGCCGACCCACGCAGACTCCGTTCGCGCCGCCGGTCGGCGTTCCCGCCTGTGCTCCTGCCTTCGCCTCCGCCTCGCGGATGCCCTCGAGCGTGATGTCGGTGAGCAGCAGCCCCTCCGTCATGCCGTACGGAGTGTGGGCCGACGCGTTCGGCATGAGGAGGGTCGCCTCGGCAAGGAGTTCGGGTGAGACCGGGGCGCCGGCGGAGAGGAACGTGTCGACCCGCTCGAGGGCGACCCGGTGCGTCTCGTTCAGGGCGCCGGACGTGGCGACCACGTTCGTCAGGGCCGCAGGAGAGAGGAACACGACGGTGGCGTCCACTTCGGCAGCGGCGTCGGCCACGGCCGTGGCGGTGAGCGTGCGGGGTGCCGTGACGTCCATGTCGGGCGTGACGGACCGAGCGCCGAGGGCGGGGCCGAGCAGCGCGAAGGGGGCGAAGCCCGCCACGAGTCCCGTGTCGGGGCCCACGTCGTACGTGCTCGCGAGGACCTCGACGACGGCGGCCAGCTGCCCGTGCGTGTACGAGACGCCCTTGGCCGGACCGGTCGAGCCGGAGGTGAACAGGATGGCCGCCTCGGTCTCGGGCCCGGGGACGTCAGGAAGAGCGGCCGTGCCGGCGGCGGCTCCGAGGGACGCGAGCTCGGGCAGCGAGTGCTCGACGTGCAGCGCACGTCGAAGCGGCGCGGCGAGAGCCTCGGTCGAGATCCGGCGGCCCGGCCACCCCAGGGCGCGGGCGGCCGACAGGCCGGGAAGGGCTCCGATCACGTGGTCCGGCCAGGCTCCTCGGACGGCGCGGGTCAGACCGCGGACACCGAGCCCGGCATCGGCGACGACGACGACGGCGCCGATGCGGAGGCAGGCGTAGAGGACGGCGGTGAGGTCGACCCCCGGCTGGACCAGGAGGGAGACCCGGTCGCCCCTCGCCACCCCGATCTGCGACAACCCGGCGGCGAGGTCGGAGACGCGCTCGGAGAGACGCCGCCAACTGACGACTCGGGGGCGCTCGCCGGGGGTGCGGGACATCTCGACAAGAGCCGTCTCGTCGCTGCCGCGGCGGGCGTCGAGCCAGCGCCAGAGCGACGTCGAGGTCTCCGTCGGCGCGGCGCGGCGGGCATCCCCCGTTTCGGGTTCCGCCTCGGCGGGGGCGGCGACCCGGTCGTCGAGCCAGGTAAGGGCCGCCGCGGCGTAGTCGACGTCTTCGGCGATCAGGTGGCCGGCGCCCTCGAAGCGGTGGACGTCGGCCTGCGGCAGGCGCGAGCGGAGGTCGTCCAGGTAGCGGTCGCTGAAGATCGGGTCGCGCGGGCCCCAGAGCATGAGGGCCGGAACCTCGAGCCGGGCGATCGCGGAGGCGACCCGGCGCCGCTCGGCCTCGCTGACGTGCGCCGCGTCGACCGGGATGTCGCCGACGAAGGCGCCGATGCCCCCTCGGCGAGAGGCCCCGCGGTAGGGTGCCCGATAGGCGTCCTTCACGAGTGGCGAGAGCGGGGGATGCGCGAGCCCCAGCGTCGTCTCGAGGAATCCCGTCGTCGACACCGTCGCCGGCCCGAGCACTCCCTTGCCGAGAGCGAGTCGCAGCGGCGCGGGGATCTTCGAGTCGGACGGCTGCTCGACCGCGGTGTTGAGCAGCATGACTCCGGCGACCTGCGCGCGGTGGTCGACGGCCCAGCCGAGCGAGATGATTCCACCCCAGTCGTGGCCGAACGTGACGACGGGGCCTTCGAGAGCGAGCCCATCGGTCAGATCGGCCAGGTCGCCGATGCGGAGGGTGAGGTCGCGTTCGACGCCCGTGCGTTCCGAGAAGCCCATGTCGAGCTGGTCGACGGCGACGACCCGCCAGGCCGTGCCGCCGGCCAGCGCCTGCTCGGTGGCCTTCGAGACGAACGAACGCCACAGGTACGACCAGGTGGGGTTGCCGTGGACGCAGAGGACGGTGCCGGCGGGTGTGACGCCGGCGGCGTCGAGCGCGGCCTGATTGTCGAGCAGGTGCCAGGTGCGGTCGGCCGCCGTGACGAGGCGGGAGAACGCGGGGTCGAGGCCCGGCAGGCCGGCCGGAGGGAACTTCGCCGGTTGAACGGCTCGAGCCGCTCGCGGCAGGCGCGAGGTCACCAGGCGATCTCGGTCATGGCCGTGTTGATGCCGGAGCCAACGCCCATGAGGAGGACGCGGTCGCCCTTCGAGAGCGTCTCCTTCTCGCCGGCCAGAGTGATCGGGATCGACGCCGATCCGACGTTGCCCAGCCGCGGGTACGTGAGGGGGACGAGATCGCGGTCGAGCTCGGCGGACTTGACGAAGTCGGCGGTGTGGATGTCCGACACCTGGTGCATGACGTAGCGGTCCATTCCGGCCCAGTCCCACTCCTTCTTGGCGTCGGTCCAGGCCTGCACGACGAGCTCCATGCCGTGCTTGAGCAGCCCCTTGGCGTCGGTGAACATGCCGTCGATGGTGCCGACGCAGAGGTCGTTGTACTGGCTCGCCGAGCGCGTGATGCCCCCGACGATGCGGTGGCCCTCGGGATGCGCGTCCGCTCGCCCCAGGACGGCCGCGGCCGCTCCTGATCCGAGCGTGAGGCTGGCGAACTCGCTCATGAAGTCGCGGCGGGCGATGTTCCCGTTGAGGAGGCGTTCGACCGTGTTGTTCTGGACGTCGTCGAAGTCCTCGCCGTCGATGATGACGGCGTAGTCGACCTGACCGGCGTCGATCAGCGACGCGGCCAGGTTCATGCCGTTGACGAACCCGAGGCAGGCGTTCGCGATGTCGAAGTTGAGGGCCGCTGAACCCAGGCCGAGACCGTCGTGCAGGTGCACGGCGACGGAGGGCTCGAGGTTGCGACGAGTGATCGACGTGTTGATCAGCAGCCCGACCTGATCGGGGCGGATGCCGGCCTCGGCGAGGGCGCGCTTGCCGGCGTCGATGGCCGCCTTCTCGAAGGTCTGCCCGTCGCTCCAGTTGCGGCGTTCGATGACGCCCGCGACGCGCTGGAGGAGGCCCTTGGGCAGCTTCAGGCGTTTGAGGACGGGCTGGAGGCGACGATCGAGTTCATCGGAGGTGGTCACGCGGTCGGCCAGCGTGCTGGTCACCGACAAGAGCGCGACGTTCTTGTGCCTCGTCGTTGCATTTCCGTCCAACGGAACTCCCTATCGAGTTGTTCGGGCCCGAGGTGCGCTCGGACGTATTCCGGGCGCGTGAAAGCCCCCTCGAGTTTACGACCCCTTCATCTGGATGGTTGCCGGACGTCCCCCGGATATATGCCGACGGAAGAATATGCGGCGCCGCGGGGCGGCTCCGGGCGCGGGGGTCCGGCCGAGGGATGACGCGTGAAAGGGGTGTCAGCCGTTCGTGCGGTCCACGATCGAGGCCGCTCCGACGCGGAGGCCGTCCGGGGCGTACGGCAGGGCGAGGATGCCCGGTGTCGGGTCCGAGTCGGCTGCGGGTCGGAAGGCGTCGGCGTCCAGACCGGTGGTGACAGGGGGAGCGCTCTCGTCGGCGGCGCCCGTCGATGCGGTGGCCGGAGCGACGAAGATCGCCGACGGTGCAGTGGCGCCGCCGACGACGACGGCACCACCCGGGCCGGTGGCGACCGGCGTCGTGGACGCCGTGGTCGGATACGCGCTCGTGCCGGTGGGCGTGAACTCGAAGTGCCACGGCTCGCCGAAGTCATTGCCGACGGGATACCAGCCGAAGGCCGGACCGTTCGCGTCGACCCAGGCCTTCTCGGGGCTCGAGGCGATCTGCACGTTCGACCCGAGGTCCATGGCGAGAGCCCACCCGTGGACGGAGGTCCCGGGGACCGCCGCGATCGCGGCGCCGGCGTTCTGCGTCCAGTACTGGCCGTTCCACGAGATCGGGGTCGGGGTGGCCGAGACGGTGAAGCGCGACTGGAAGATCGCGGTCTGCGAGTCGAGGCTCCGGTAGCCCTCGACGACGGTGAGGGGCTCGTGGAAGGTCGCGGTGAACGCAGCGGCGAGGGCCGTGTAGGCCGTCGCGGCGTCGGGGCGGAGATAGCCGCCGGGGATGCTCGTCAGAGCGGTCAGGGGAATGGATCCGTTGCTGTAGCCGCCCCAGGCCTTGCTCGCGGAGCTGCCGGCCGAGGAGCTCGTCGCGCTGCTCGTGGTGGTCGCCGCTTCGGCGGTCGCCGTCGTCGACAGAGCCGCTGCGACGAGACCGGCGGCCACGAGCGCCGACGTCGCGGCGACGACGAGCCGGCGCGTCAGGGGCGAGCGGTCTCGGCGGGCGCGGCGGACGGCGGACGGGTGAAGCAGGGGCATGCGTCCAACCTCGCAGCAGACGGCCGCGGTGTCTGCTCCCCAAAGCGGGTCGCCCCTGCTTGGGTGACGGAACCAGGGGCCCTGTCGAGAGGGAGGCCGAGCGACCGGAAAGACGTGGGGCCGACTGCGGGACTTGAACCCGCAACCTGCTGTTTACAAGACAGCTGCGCTACCAATTGCGCCAAGTCGGCATGAAGCCCTGACAGTCTAAACGACAAGGCGCTCCCGTCGTCCGCGATGCGAGGTGCCGCCGGAAGGGCCTACTCTAGAGGGAGTCGCCGAACACCTGAGGAGTTCCCTTGTCGAAAATCATCATCGCCGTCCTGGCCATCGCGCTGTTCCTCTTCGGCATGTTCTGCTTCGGCCTGGCGTTCCAGGTCGCCGAGGCGTGGCGCTACCTGACCTTCCTCGGCGGCATCCTCGCCTGCACCGCGGCCCTCTTCATCCCCATGACCTTCATCGGGCGCAGCGACCGTTCCTGGTAAGCCGCCATCCCGCAGAGAAGAAGCCGCCCGGTCGCCCGGGCGGCTTCTTCGTGTTCAGGGGGAGAGAAGCGCTACAACGAGGTGACGAAGCGACGTGCATCCACCGGTTTGCGGGGTCTTCCGTCGTCGTCGCGGTCGGGCCTGCCACCGATGTAGAGCCAGCCGAGGAGGTTCTCGCCGGGGGCCAGCCGATGCGCCTCGGCGACCTCGGGCGAGCGGGTCCAGACGCCCGTGCGCCACATGACACCCCAACCGGCCTCGTCGAGAAGGAGGCTGAGCAGGTGGGCGACGCCGGATGCGACCGCCTCCTGCTCCCAGTAGGGCACCTTGCGGCTGTCGCGCGGAGAGACGACGACGGCGACCAGCAGCGGCGAACGGAGGGCCTTGCCGGCGAGCTTGTCGGCGGCGTCGCCCGTCGCTCCGCTCGCGGCCGCAATGGCGCGACCCACTGCGGCGCGGGAGTGGCCTCGGAACTCGATCAGGCGCCAGGGCTGCAGTTCACTGTGGTCGGCGACCGTGGCGGCCGCCGACACCAGTTCGAGGAACTGCTCGTCGGAGGGCGCCTCGTCGGTCACCTTCGAGCGTGACCGACGACGGCGCGCGGCCTCGAGAGCCGTCATGCCTACTCGCCCGGCGTGAACTCGAGCGAAAGGCTGTTCATGCAGTAGCGGTCGCCGGTCGGCGTGCCGAAGCCGTCGTCGAACACGTGGCCGAGGTGCGAGCCGCAGTTCGCACAGCGGACCTCGGTACGCACCATGCCCAGCGACTTGTCTTCGATCAGCTCGACAGCCTCGGGGCGGACGGACTCGTAGAACGAGGGCCAGCCGCAGTTGGAGTCGAACTTGGTGCCGCTCTTGAAGAGTTCGTTGCCGCAGGCCGCACAGGTGTAGACGCCGGCGCGGCTCTCGTCGAGCAGCTCGCCCGTCCACGGACGCTCGGTCGCGGCCTGGCGCAGCACGGCGAACTCTTCGGGGCTCAGTTCCTCGCGCCACTCGGCGTCGGTCTTCTGGATCTTGTAGTCCACGAGTTCTCCTTCGTTCGGGGTCGGCGCCGTCACCGGCGCCCGTTCATTCAACACTGTGGAGGCCGGGCGCATTCCGTGAGTCACCCGCGTGCCGGCCGCGAGCGGACCGTATGCTCGCGGCATGGACACGGCCCAGCGCTTCGCCGAATTCGCCGACGTCGCGGAGCGTTCCGGTTCCTCTCTCTATGCGGCGTGGGCGCGCGGTGTCGCAAGCGACGCCGACCTCGTCGCCCTGATCGATCGCGCGCGAGCATCACAGCGGCAGCCCGTCCTCGTGTTCGCGGTCAGTCGTCTCCTCGGATCGGGCCTCGGGCCGTTCCCCTCTCTCCGGACCTGGCTGCTGGCGCACGCCGACCGATTCGTCCACGAACTCGACCGGCGCTCGACCCAGACCAACGACGTCCGGCGGGTGGCTCCGGTCGCCGCGGCCCTCACGCGGATCGAGGCGCCGGTCGCCCTCCTCGAGGTCGGCGCCTCCGCGGGGCTCTGCCTCTACCCCGACCGCTACGCCGTCACGGTCGACGGACCCTCGGGCTCCGTCGTCCTCGGAGACGCGCGGTCGGCGGTCCGAGTCCGAGCCGTGAGCCGGGGGATGCTCGTGCCGACGTCCGCCCGACTGCCCGAGATCCGCTTCCGCGCCGGCCTCGACCTCTCTCCGCTCGACGTCCGCGACGACGCCGACCTCCTCTGGCTCGAGACCCTCCTCTGGCCGGGGCAGGACGAGCGGGTGGCGCTGCTGCGAGCAGCCGCACGCATCGCGGCCGCGGAGCCGACGGAGGTGCGGGAGGGGGACGCCGTGGGCGGGCTCTCCGAGATGGTGGGGCTCGTGCATCCCACGCTCACGCCGGTGGTGGTCTCGACAGGCAGCCTCGTGTACCTGCCGGGGGAGCGGCGGCAGGCCTTCGTCGACGAGATCGCGCGGCTCGGGGTGCGGTGGATCTCGTACGAGAAGTCAGGGTCGCTCGGCGGGATCGACGCCACTCTGCCGGCTGCGGCTCGAGAGCGGCAGCACTTCGCGACCCTCGCCCTGGACGGACGCGCCATCGCGACGGGGGATGCCCACGGCACGGTTCTCGAGGCGGTCTGAGTCCGTCGCGCCTCCGCAGCCTTCGCCGGGTGCGGCCCTAGGATGACGGAAACCGAAGGGCAGGGCCGATGCAGGACGAGCACGTGGGTGGACTCACCGAGCGCGATCGCCGCATCCTCGACTTCGAGCAGAGCGCACCCGTCGGTGCTGCGCCGAAAGAAGCGGCGATCCGCCGCGAACTCGGGCTCAGCGCGCCCCGGTATCAGCAACTGCTCGGCTCTCTCATAGAACGACCCGCTGCACTGGCCTACGCGCCGATGCTCGTCGGGAGACTGCTGCGCCTGCGCGACTCCCGGGCCGCCGCGCGAACGACTCGCACCTTCGGGCCCTCGGCCCGCTGACCTCGAGGGCTCCGGCCCACCGACCCACGGAAGACCTGAATCCGCCCATGGCCCACTTCGCTCCCGATCGTTTCGACGGCGTCCCCGACTCGCTGCTGCGCGTCGGCGCCCACCGCGCGGGCGGCCGCCGGCACCACGGGCTCATCGTGTTCGCCTGGGCCGCCCTCGCCTGCGGGATCCTCGTCGGCGCCGGCTACGGCGTCCTCCTCGCCACCGACGCGAGCTTCCAGTTCAACGGCTCGAGCGCTGCCGGCGGCTCGACCGCCAGTGCCTCGGCGACCGGGTCCGCCACCGGTTCGGCCACCCCCACCCCCACGGTCACGCCGACGCCGACGCCCACTCCGGCGACGCCCGGGTCGGTGCCGGCCTCGACGACGATCTCGGTGCTGAACTCGACCACCACTCGGGGGCTCGCCGCGACGGCGGGGACGAAGCTGAAGACCGCCGGCTGGAAGGTCGGCAACGAGGGCAACGCGACGAAGGCACTGACGCAGTCGGTCGTCTACTACACCGCCGGCGAGGGCAACGAGTCGATCGCCCTGGGCGTCGCCAAGTCGCTCGGCATCGCCACGGTGCAGGTGAGCACGGAGTTCCCGGGGGCCACCGTCACCGTCGTGCTCGGCAGCGATTTCTCGGGCTGATCGACACCTGCGTGACGCTCACGTTACGGCCGTATTAAGAACCGCTCCATATCGTTCGTTCGCGACGATTTTTTACTCGCGGGGTACAGTTCTCGCTCCCTGTTTTCACTACTATCTGGTTTCACCAGGGCAGGATCCTGGGCACCACCGGGGCAGGTAGCAGCTGCCGAAACACCAGCAGGGAGTACGACATGGCCAACGGAACCGTCAAGTGGTTCAACGCTGAAAAGGGCTACGGTTTCATCACCGTCGAGGGGGGCGGACAAGACGTCTTCGTCCACTACTCGGCCATCGACATGACGGGGTACAAGGTCCTCGAAGAGGGCCAGGCCGTCACGTTCGAGGTCGGGACGGGCAACAAGGGGCCGCAGGCCGAGGGCGTTCGCCTCGCCTGACCCGCACGGGGCTGCACGGCGTGCCGTGCATCCCCCGTCTCCTCCTTCGGGACGCCGCTCACCTTCGTGAGCGGCGTTCTTCGTGCGGCTTGCACTCGACCCTGCAGAGTGCCAGAATCAATTGGCACTCACGTGTAGTGAGTGCCAAAGCTCTTGCAGGGGTTCATCCGCCCCACGACGTCCGGGAGGGACGAAAAACACACATGGCTAAGATCATTGCTTTTGACGAAGAGGCCCGTCGTGGCCTCGAGCGTGGCCTCAACATTCTGGCCGACGCTGTAAAGGTCACCCTCGGCCCGCGTGGTCGCAACGTCGTTCTGGAGAAGAAGTGGGGCGCCCCCACGATCACCAACGACGGTGTGTCCATCGCCAAGGAGATCGAGCTCGACGACCCGTACGAGAAGATCGGCGCCGAGCTGGTCAAGGAGGTCGCCAAGAAGACGGACGACGTCGCCGGAGACGGCACGACCACCGCCACGGTGCTCGCCCAGGCCCTCGTTCGCGAGGGACTTCGCAACGTCGCCGCCGGCGCCGACCCGATCAGCCTCAAGCGCGGCATCGAGAAGGCCGTCGCGGCCGTCTCCGCGCAGCTGCTCGAGAACGCCAAGGAGATCGAGACCAAGGAAGAGATCGCGGCCACGGCCTCCATCTCCGCCGCCGACCCGACCATCGGCGCGCTCATCGCCGAGGCCATCGACAAGGTCGGCAAGGAGGGTGTCGTCACCGTCGAGGAGTCGAACACCTTCGGCACCGAGCTCGAGCTCACCGAGGGCATGCGCTTCGACAAGGGCTACCTGTCGCAGTACTTCGTGACCGACCCCGAGCGCCAGGAAGCCGTCTTCGAAGACGCCTACATCCTGATCGTCAACTCGAAGATCTCGAACATCAAAGACCTGCTGCCGATCGTCGACAAGGTGATCCAGTCGGGCAAGCAGCTCCTGATCATCGCCGAGGACGTCGACGGTGAGGCTCTCGCGACCCTCGTCGTCAACAAGATCCGCGGCATCTTCAAGTCGGTCGCCGTCAAGGCCCCCGGCTTCGGAGACCGTCGCAAGGCTCAGCTCCAGGACATCGCCATCCTCACCGGTGGTCAGGTCATCGCCGAGGAGGTCGGACTCAAGCTCGAGAACGCCACCCTCGACCTCCTGGGCCGTGCTCGCAAGGTCGTCATCACCAAGGACGAGACCACCATCGTCGAAGGTGCCGGAGACAAGGAGCAGATCGAGGGCCGCGTTCGTCAGATCCGCGCCGAGATCGAGAACACCGACTCCGACTACGACCGCGAGAAGCTCCAGGAGCGTCTCGCGAAGCTGGCCGGTGGCGTCGCCGTCATCAAGGCCGGCGCTGCGACCGAGGTCGAGCTCAAAGAGCGCAAGCACCGCATCGAGGACGCCGTCCGCAACGCGAAGGCTGCCGTCGAAGAGGGCATCGTCGCCGGTGGTGGCGTTGCTCTGATCCAGGCCGGCAAGATGGTGCTCGACACCCTCGAACTGACCGGTGACGAGGCCACGGGCGCCAACATCGTCCGTGTCGCCATCGACGCTCCGCTCAAGCAGATCGCCTTCAACGCGGGCATGGAGCCCGGCGTCGTCGCCGACAAGGTGCGCAACCTCGCCGTCGGCTGGGGCCTCAACGCCGCGACCGGCGAGTACGTCGACATGCTGGCCGCCGGCATCATCGACCCCGCCAAGGTCACGCGTTCGGCTCTGCAGAACGCCGCCTCGATCGCCGGCCTCTTCCTCACCACCGAGGTCGTCGTCGCCGACAAGCCCGAGAAGAACCCGGTTCCGGCCGGCGACCCCACGGGTGGCATGGACTTCTAGTCCGCTGGTTCCACCGCAGTACCGCCTCAGGCGCTGCCGCTTCACCGCTCAGGCCGGTTCCCCCTCGGGGGAGCCGGCCTTTGCCGTTGTGCGGGGGTGCGTGCTGGCCGAAAACACCTGCTGTCGGCATGAACACCGCGCCTAGGGTGGGTGTTCGTGCCGACGGTGGGTGTTTAGGCGGGGACGCGGACGCCGGCGAGCTACGAAGCGGCGGAGGGCGAGACGGGGCGCGCCTGCGCGAGCTGCTCGGGCAGCAGGGGGAACGCGACGCGGAAGGTGGCGCCTCCACCCGGGGTGTCGAACACGTCGACCTCACCCTTGTGGGCCGCGACGATACCCGACACGATGGCCAGCCCGAGGCCGCTGCCGCCGGTGTCGCGCGTGCGCGAGGAGTCGGCGCGCCAGAAGCGTTGGAAGATCTTCTCGCGGATCTGCGGGGGGATGCCCTCGCCGTGGTCGATCACGTCGATGGTGGCCATGCCGCGGCCCGGGTCGGCCTGCACGGCGAGCTCGATGGGCGCGTCGTGCTCGGTGAAGCGCATGGCGTTGCCCATGAGGTTGGTGACGACCTGACGGATCTTGTTCTCCTCGCCGAGGACGATCGGGCTGATGGCGCTCTCGACGACGGGGTCGAGCTGAGGCCGGGCCGCCGCGGTGTCCGACCCGGGCTCGACGACGGCGCGTGCTCGTCGGCTGCGGAGGCGGGCGAGTGTCGCACCGGCGAAGGCGATGGGGCCGGTGACGTTCGCGGCGCTCGCCCCCGCGGGGTTCAGGGGTGCCGGAACCTCGTACTCCTCGGTGGAATCGGCGCCGGGCTCGACGGGCTCGCGCACGAGCACCCGGATCTCACGGTCGGTGTTCGAGGCCATCGTGTCGAGAGCGGAGTCGCGGGCGATCGTGACCAGGTCGACCGGGCCGAGCTCGAGCGGCTTGGACTCGTCGAGGCGCGCCAGCTGGAGGAGGTCTTGCACCAGTCCGCCCATGCGGATGGCCTCTTTCTCGATGCGTTCCATCGCCTGGGCCACGTCTTCTTCTTTGGTGAGCGCCCCCATCCGGTACAGCTCCGCGTAGCCCCGCAACGACACGAGCGGCGTGCGCAGCTCATGGCTTGCGTCGCCGACGAACCGGCGCATCTGGTCGATCGTCTTGGCGCGGTCGTCGAAGGCGTTGTCGATTCGGCTCAGCATGATGTTGAGGCTGCGGTTGAGACGTCCGACCTCGGTGTTCGGAGTCGTCGAATCGAGACGCTGGCTGAAATCGCCGTCGGCGAAGCGTGCGGCCGTGTCTTCCACGTCGCGGAGAGGGGCGAAGGTCGACGTGACGAGGAGCCGGGTGATCGCCGCGCCGAGCACGATGACGGAGAGGCCGAAGCCCAGGAAGATGTACACGAATCGAGCGATCGTGTTGCTGGTCGCCGCCAGATTGGTGCCCGTTACGACGGTCACGTACACCGCCGGACTGGCGCTGGATAGGCGCCGCTCGGCGGCCACGAGGCGCCATTGCTGGGTGTGGTCGTCGTTGAACTCGCTGAAGGCGGAGGTGTGCTTCGCCGCCTCCGTAGCGGTGAACCCATTGACGTCGGGGCCCGATCCGGAGGTGAGGTCGCGCGAGTTGTCGCACACGAGCGTGCCGTCGCTGGACAGGACGGCGACGTAACTTGCCGATGCCACTCCAAAGGTCTGGGGGCAGTAGGTGCTCGAAATCTGCGACAGGGTGATGCTTCGGGCGGCACTCGTCAGGTTGTTGTCGACCTGGTTCATCAGGTAGGTGCTCAGCACGGTCATGGTGCCGAGCCCGGCGACGAGCAGCCCGAGGGTCACCAGACACACCGTGATGCCGGTGATCTTGGTGCGGATCGAGATCTCATTCCACCACCGCGAGAAGCGCGTGTGCATAAGCCTCTACGGTAGCGAAGGAGTCTGGAAGTCGGGCATCGGAATGCCGACGGGGTTCAGACCTTGGCGGCCTTGAGCATGTAGCCGAAGCCGCGCTTCGTCTGGATGATCGGCTCGGCCGAGAACTGGTCGAGCTTGCGGCGGAGGTACGAGATGTAGCTCTCGACGATGCCGGCGTCTCCGTTGAAGTCGTACTCCCAGACGTGGTCGAGGATCTGCGCCTTCGACAGCACGCGGTTCGGGTTGAGCATGAGGTAGCGGAGGAGCTTGAACTCGGTCGGGCTGAGCTCGATGGCCGTGTCGCCGATGGTGACCTCGTGGGTGTCTTGATCCATCGTGAGCTCGCCGGTGCGGATGATGGCGTCTTCGTCTTCGTTCATCGTGCGGCGCAGGATCGCCTTGATGCGCGCCACGATCTCGTCGAGGCTGAACGGCTTGGTGACGTAGTCGTCGCCGCCGACGGTGAGGCCCGTGATCTTGTCCTCGGTGTCGTCCTTCGCCGTGAGGAAGAGGATCGGCGAGGTGTAGCCGGAGGAGCGGAGGCGCTTGGTGACGCCGAAGCCGTTCATGTCCGGCAGCATCACGTCGAGGATGATGAGGTCGGGCTCTTCTTCGAGGACCGCGGAGATGGCCTGAGCGCCGTTGCCGACCGCTCGGACGGCGAATCCGGCGAAGCGGAGGCTCGTCGTGAGAAGGTCGCGGATGTTGGGCTCGTCATCGACGATAAGGATCTTGGGGCCATCGCTCATGACTCAAGTATCTGCGCGCGGTCTAAGCGTTTCCTGTGAGGGGCGCGTTAGCAGGCTGGTCGTTGGTGGTATAGGTTATGCGGCACCTGTTGCTGAACGCACTGGCGCCGTCCCGTGAGGCGGACACTGCCGCTAGGCGGCGAGGGCGATCGAGTCGAGGATCGTGTAGCTGTAGCCCTGCTCGGCGAGGAACCGCTGGCGGTTCTGGGCGAAGTCCTGATCGACCGTGTCGCGGCTGACGAGCGTGTAGAACGAAGCCGGGAGGCCGGACTTCTTCGGGCGGAGCAGTCGGCCGAGGCGCTGCGCCTCCTCCTGCCGGGACCCGTACGAACCGGAGACCTGGATGGCGACCGTGGCCTCCGGCAGATCGACGGAGAAGTTCGCGACCTTCGAGACGACGAGCACCTTGACCTCGCCGTCGCGGAAGGCCTGGAACAGGCGCTGTCGCTCCTCGACGGGAGTGGCGCCGGTCAGTTTCGGGGCGCCGAGGGACTTGGCGAGCTCGTCGATCTGGTCGAGGTACTGGCCGATGACGAGGATCTGCTCACCGTCGTGCTTGGCCACGAGCTGATGCACCACGTCCAACTTGATGGGAGCGGTGGCGGCGAGGCGGTAGCGCTCGTCGTCTGCCGATGCGGCGTACTCGAGCCGTGCATCCTGCGGGAGATCCACCCGGACCTCGTAGCAGCTGGCCGGCGAGATGAAGCCCTGCGCCTCGATCTCCTTCCAGGGAGCGTCGAAGCGCTTCGGCCCGATCAGGCTGAAGACGTCGGCCTCGCGGCCGTCCTCGCGGACGAGCGTCGCGGTCAGGCCGAGTCGACGGCGGGCCTGGAGCTCGGCGGTGAGCTTGAAGACCGGCGCCGGGAGGAGGTGCACCTCGTCGTAGACGACGAGGCCCCAGTCGAGCGCGTCGAGGAGCGAGAGGTGCGTGTACTTGCCGGCCCGGCGCGCCGTGAGGATCTGGTAGGTGGCGATGGTGACAGGCTTGACCTCTTTGACCGAGCCGGAGTATTCGCCGATCTCGTCCTCGGTGAGGGTGGTGCGCTTGAGAAGCTCGTCGCGCCACTGACGGGCCGACACGGTGTTGGTGACGAGGATGAGCGTGGTGGTCTTCGCCTGGGCCATCGCTCCGGCTCCGACGAGGGTCTTGCCGGCGCCGCAGGGCAGGACGACCACGCCCGAGCCGCCCGAGAAGAAGTTGTCGACGGCTTCCTGCTGGTAGCCGCGCAGAGCCCACTCGCTGGTGTCGAGAGCGATCTCGTGGGGCGTGCCGGGGGTGTAGCCCGCATTGTCTTCGGCGGGCCAGCCCAGCTTGATCAGCTGCTGCTTGACCTCGCCACGAGCCCACTCGGCGAGCTCGTAGACGTCGTCGCTCCGCTTGCCGACCAGGAGTTCGGCGATCTTCTTGTTGCGGGCCACCTCGCGGAGGACGGCGGTGTCGGTGCCGCGGAGGAGGAGCTGGGTGCCGTCTCGCTCGACGACGATGCGGCCGTAGCGGGCGACGGTCTCGCCGATGTCGACGGTGACGCTCTGCGGGACAGGGAACTTGGAGTACTTCTCGAGCGTGCCGAGCATGTCTTCGGCGGTGTGGCCCGCGGCGCGCGCATTCCAGAGACCGAGCCGCGTGATGCGGTACGTGTGCACGTGCTCGGGAGCCCGCTCGAGCTCGGCGAACACCGAGAGGTCGTGTCGCGCGTCCTCGGCGTCGGGGTGCGCGACTTCGAGGAGGACGGTGCGATCACTCTGGACGATCAGGGGTCCGTTCACAAAGGGCGAGTCTATGCGTCCGACCTGTGGGCTGATCAGGCGACCCCGGGGATCCCCCGGCCCTCGGGGTGGGTCAGGCCTCGGGACCCGCGACAGCCACGATGCTCGACAGCGGCAGGGTGCGCTCGATGTCGGACTTGCGGTCGCGCCCGCGGACGCGTCCGCCGCCGACGCCGGTGGGTTCCATCGAGAGGGTGCTCGTGGAGCCGTCGGACTGCGCCACGGTGAGCTGCACGGTGATCCGGGCTTTGACGGCGGCGTCGAGCTGGCGGATGATCCAGGCGCGCTCGGTGTCTTCGGCGGAGTCTCCGGCCGAGGACGACAGACGGGCCACGAGGTCGTGGATCGGGTTGCCGGGGGGCGCCACGGTGGAGCGTCGGACCTTGCGGCGGATCGGCGATCGCAGGGGAGCCGCGGCCGCGTCTTCGAGGACCACGGGGTACCGCTCGTCGGTGAGGGCCCAGTAGAGGGTCTCGGCGTCGTACCGGCAGAGCAGTCGGTGGTCGCCGTCGCGCCGGAGCCCGAGGGGAGCGAGTGCCTGATCGGCCTCGAGTGCGTCGACGAGCGAGGGGTCGTCGCTGCGGACCTGGCTGACGGCCCCGAACGTACGGGCCGCCTCGCTGAGGCCGGCGCTGTCGCTGCCGGGGACGACGGAGGCCACGCGGAACCGGCCGTGGCGCGCGGCGGTCTCGGTGAGGAGGTAGCCGAGGGGCTGGGGGATGCCCGTCGAGGAGATCGACTCGAGGAACTCGCGCAACGAGGCCTCGGTCTCGCCCGAGCTCAGCGCCTGCTGGATTCCCGCCTCGCTGATGCGGTACGTGGCGGCGAGCCCCGCGCTCTCGACCTCGGCGATGGTGCGAAGGCGGCCGTCGAGGGACGGGGCGAGCGGCCCCGGAGCGACCACGGTCAGGTCGTGCTGCAGGTAGACCTGATCGATCGGCTGCGGCATGAGCGCGCCCACGAGCGATCGAGCGGCGGAGACGCCCTCGCGGAGCAGCGCCACTGCCACCGAGGTCGGGCGCCCACCCGAGGTGAGGCCGAAGAGCTCGGCCGACCGGGCGAAGGCGTCGAGGCGCTCGGGGATCCATTGGCCACCGGCCGGGAACAGCCATTCGCTGAAAGTACGGAGCGGCGCACCCCACGACGTGTCGACCCGCTGGTCGAGCACGAGGAGGATCTCCCGCGGCAGCGACCCGAGCCAGGCGCCGACGAGAGAGGCCCAGCGCGACGACCATTCGGACTGCAGCCAGCCCTCGGCCTCGGCCGTGGGGATCCAGCCGTCCGGCCCGAGCTCGACGAGACCCGCGGATCGAGCGGCGCCGATCAGCGGAGCGACGTCGGCCACGTCGACCCGGGCGGCCTCGGAGAGTCGTCGGGTCTCGGGGAGGGCCAGGCCGCCCTTGGCGAGTTCGCGCGCCGGGGCCACAGCGACCGCGCGCAGCACCTCGGCCAGTTCGATCACGATGGCGTAGAGACGCTCGGCACTGCGGGCGTCGAGGGTGGCGGGATCGAGGTCGTCGACGGATTCGAGGACGACGGGCGGCCGGGTGCCGGCGAGGGCCTCGACCGTGAGGTCGGGGTTCTCGTCGAGGACGATCGAGACCGGGTCGAGCGACGCCACTCGTCCGTCCGGCTGGACGACCACGAGGAAGAGGGAGGCGAGTCGCGAGGCAGCCGCGTCGACCTGGTCGACGCTCACCTCGAACTGCGGGTCGACGTCGGAGAGGAGGTCGCTCGGCGGGCGAGGCGTTCGAGAGGCCTGGAGGACGAGGAGCGCCGTGCGGTCGAGGCGGGTCAGGGCCTCGCGGACCGACGACGGTTCGAGCAGCGCATCGGCCAGGTCGAAGGCGTCGTGCACCGTGGTCGGGCGCGCCAGGTGGCGCTCGCCGAGACGGGCCTCGAGGATACTCGGATCGAGTCCGCGCAAGGACCCCGCGAGATCGAGCGAGCTAGCCACGGGACTCCTTCGTCTCGGGTGGGTGGATCACGGCGACGTGCGTGAACCGGATCAGCGGGAGGCCTCTTTGTTGTCGCGAGAGCGTCGGACGACACTCGTCACGAGGTAGGCGATGATCAGCAGGATGCCGATCGGGAAGGCCAGGATCGGCAGGAAGGTGATGGTGGGCCAGATGCCGGTCGTGTGGTCCTTCACGTCGAACGCCAAGGCGGCGACGATGGTGATGATGACGCAGACGAAGCCGAGGCCCACGACCGAGACCGCTGCGTAGCCGACGGCGCGCTCGATTCGACGGATGCCCTCGGGGCGCTGTCGGGTCACGGTCTGCTTCGGCACGGACACCAGCGTAGTCGGGGCGGCCGGGCCCTGCGGCCCGTATGCTTGGGAGGCCCCGAATACCTAGGAGTTCGCATGCCCACCGGCAAGGTCAAGTTCTACGACGACGAGAAAGGCTTCGGCTTCATCTCCGGCGATGACGGCCAAGAGGTCTTCCTGCATGCGTCGGCCCTGCCCTCCGGCACGACCGGCGTGAAGGCCGGCACCCGCCTCGAATTCGGCATCGCCGACGGCAAGAAGGGTGCCCAGGCGTTGTCCGTCCGGGTGCTCGAAGCGGCTCCCAGCATGGTCGAGCGCTCGCGCCGTTCCGCAGAAGACATGGCCGTCATCGTCGAAGACCTCGTCAAGATGCTCGACGGCGTCGGCAACCGCCTGCGTCGCGGTCGCTACCCCGAGAACGGCGCGCAGGTCGCCGCCGTCCTGCGCAAGATCGCGGACCAGCTCGATGCCTGAGGCCACCGACTCCTCTCTGTACGAGTTGGCGCGCTCGGCGCTGCTCGAGATCACTCGCGACGACACGCTCGGCGAGCCGCGCGACATCGTCACGGCGGAAGACGGCACGAAGACGGT
Organism: Frondihabitans cladoniiphilus; assembly: GCF_039544345.1. Taxonomy (NCBI): domain Bacteria; kingdom Bacillati; phylum Actinomycetota; class Actinomycetes; order Micrococcales; family Microbacteriaceae; genus Frondihabitans; species Frondihabitans cladoniiphilus. The sequence continues at coordinate 632,105 of NZ_BAABLM010000002.1, read as the reverse complement.
CCGTTTCGAGAACACCCTGCCCGGCTACCCGGGCTGGCTGTGGACGGTCGGTGTCGCGCAGGTCGAGGGCGAAGAGCCCACCGTGCTCGAGACCGAGCTGCTGCCGGGCGAGACCTCCCTGCTGGCGCCCGACTGGGTGCCGTGGGAGGAGCGGCTGGCCGAGTACGAGGCCGCGCAGGAGCACCACGACGGCGCGGAGGACGACTCCGAGGGCGACGACGACTCCGACGACGACGACTCGGACGACGATGACGACGACGACCTCGACGACGACGACGATTCGGACGACGTCGACGACGACTCGGACGAGTACGCCGACGTCAGCGAAGAGGACATCCTCGACGACTCGGACGACGAGCAGCTCGACGTCGATGCCGCGGGCGAGGAGCCTGAGGCGCCCCACCGCGACTAGCGAGCCGATCGCACGACGAAGCCCCGAGCATCCCCTGCTCGGGGCTTCGTCTTTTCTGCGCCGGTACGGGCTACGCGGAGAGGGCCTCGACGACGAACTCGATCGAGCGGATCAGCTGGCGGACGTCGGCCGGCTCGATGGCCGTGAACGTCGCGATGCGGAGCTGGTTGCGGCCGAGCTTGCGGTAGGGCTCGGTGTCGACGATGCCGTTGGCCCGCAGGACCTTTGCCACGGCGGCGGCGTCGACGGTCTCGGCGAAGTCGATCGTGGCGACGACCTGCGAGCGGTGCGTCGGGTCGACGACGAACGGCGTGGCGTACTCCGAGGCGGTGGCCCAGTCGTAGAGGGCGCTCGACGACTCCATGGTGCGAGCGGAGGCCCACGAGAGCCCGCCGTTCTCGAGCATCCAGTTCGTCTGGTCTTCCATCAAGAGAAGCGTCGCGAGGGCCGGCGTGTTGAGGGTCTGGTTGAGACGCGAGTTGTCGACGGCGTTCTTCAGGCTCAGGAACTCGGGGATGTAGCGGTCGCTCGAGGCGATCCGCTCGACGCGCTCGAGGGCGGCGGGGGAGAAGAGCGCGAACCACAGGCCGCCGTCGGAGGCGAAGTTCTTCTGCGGGGCGAAGTAGTACACGTCGGTCTCGGTCGGGTCGAACAGGGCCCCGCCGGCGGCGCTGGTCGCGTCGATGACGGTCAGTGCGCCGTCGTCGCCGTGCGCGCGGGCGACCGGGGCCATGACGCCGGTGGAGGTCTCGTTGTGCGGCCAGGCGTAGACGTCGACGCCCTCGACGACCTCGACCTCGGCGAGCGAGCCGCCGTCGGCCGTGATGACGTGAGGCTTCTCGAGCCAGGGGGCTCCCGCGGCCTTGGCGAACTTCGAGCCGAACTCGCCGAACGAGAGGTTCTCGGCGCGCTTCTCGATGAGGCCGAACGACGCGGCGTCCCAGAACGCGGTCGAGCCGCCGTCGCCGAGAACGATCTCGTAGCCCTCGGGCGCCTGGAAGAGCTCGGTCAGCCCGGTGCGGACGCGGCCGACGAGGTCTTTCACCGGCGCCTGGCGGTGGGAGGTGCCGAGGATCGTGGCACCCGCCGTGACGAGGTGCTCGAGCTGGGCGCCGCGGATCTTGGAGGGGCCGCAGCCGAAGCGTCCGTCGGTGGGGAGGAGGTCCTGGGGGATCGTGATGTCGGCCATGCGATCGATGCTATCGAGCGGGGGATGCGCGGATCGGGTGTTCAGGAACCGTTCAGGTGTTTCGTCTCAAAGAAGGGAGGCCCGGGCATCCCACCGTCTCGGGGTGACGGGTCGGCCGGGGCGTCGGTACCGCCCGGTAGGATTCAGGGATAGCGCGCTGAAGCCGAGCGTGCCGGACCGGGAGGCACCCTTGACCGATCTCGTCGACACCACAGAGATGTACCTGCGTACGATCCTCGACCTCGAAGAGGAGAACATCGTGCCACTTCGTGCCCGGATCTCCGAGCGTCTCGGTCACTCCGGCCCCACCGTGTCGCAGACGGTCGCCCGCATGGAGCGCGACGGCCTCGTCGTGGTCTCCGGCGACCGGCACCTCGAGCTCACGACGCAGGGGCGCACCAAGGCGACCCACGTGATCCGCAAGCACCGTCTCGCCGAGCGTCTGCTCGCCGACGTGATCGGTCTCGACTGGGCCTACGTGCACGACGAGGCCTGCCGGTGGGAGCACGTCATGAGCGAGCAGGTCGAACGCCGCCTGCTCGAGATGCTCGACCACCCGACCGAGTCCCCCTACGGCAACCCGATCCCGGGCCTCGACGAGCTGGGCGATTCGCCGGCCGGTCGTTTCATGGACGGCGTCATCTCGATCGTCGACGTGGCGGCTCAGAATCCCAGCGGAAAGTCAGGAATCATCCGCCGCCTGGCCGAGCCGGTGCAGTTCGAGCCGGAGCTCCTCCAGCAGCTGCAAGACAGTGGGGTACAACCGGGCAAGACCGCCCTGATCTCCTCGGCCGGCACCTACGTGTCGGTGCAGGTGGAGGGGTACGGCGACGGCATCGAGCTGCCCGTCGAGGTCGCAGCCCACATCTACCTGGCTCTCTGAGAGCACTCGGGCACTTCTCAAACTCATCCCTGTTCTTTACCGTTTCGTTACAAAGATCAGCCTGGAGGATGACATGGGGGTCGTACTCGGGTACGCTCGCCAAGTCCAAACAACCAGGAAGCCGGTTGCCGGACCCGTGGCAAGACGTCTCATTCCCTCGTCTCTTGCTGTGAGTCGTTGATCCAACGAACGGGACGAGGGCAAGCCTGCGGTGCTCTGTGCGCCGGGTCTTGTCGAGGCGCAGGAGAAATCACCTCTTGACCATTGGCAGCCTCGCGTCGAACCCCAGCGCCTCCGTCGCTCGTCGATCGACACCCCGCACCGACCCCATCCGCACCGGCCCCATCAGCACTCGCGCGACCGCACCGGTCACGACCCCGCTGACCCGCCGTGCCGCCCGCGAAGCCGAGCGCCAGGCTCCGGTCGCGGTCGTGGGCAAGCGCCCCTCGGCCAAGAAGGGCATCATCACCGCGACGGTCATGACGCTCACCGCCGGGCTCATCGGCACGATGGCCCTCCCCGCCTTCGCACTCGCCCCGCACTCCGACGGCGCGACGAGCACCACCGCGTCGAGCCTCACCGCCGGTCAGACGGTCGCCGTCGCCGACAAGGCCACCGACGTGAGCGTCCAGCGCGACGACTACACCACCACCGTGCCCGTCGTGAAGGCCGTCGTGCCCACGGCGACGTCGACCACGCTGTCGGCAGCAGCGACGACCGCCGCCGCGGCCAAGCGGGCTTCCCTCGCCGCGTCGTACGCCTATGCCGGGCCCACTGCCAGCGACTATCTGGCCAACCCCGCGCATCCCGCGTTCAGCCTCGCCGCCGTCTACCAGACGGCTCTCCAGTACGTCGGCACCCCCTACGTCTTCGGTGGCTCGACCCCGGCCGGGTTCGACTGCTCGGGCTTCGTCATGTTCGTCTACGCCCAGTACGGCATCTCGCTCGCGCACTCCGTGCCGACGCAGCTCGCGCAGGGCACGATCATCTCGCCCGCCGACGCTCAGCCCGGCGACGTCGTCGTCCTCGACAACGGCACGCACGACGGCTTCTACGCCGGAAACGGCATGATCCTCGACGCGCCGAAGCCCGGCGGCAAGGTCAGTGTCCGCCCGCTGTGGACCACTGCCGTCCACTACGTGCGCTTCGGCATCAAGTAGGTCTCACCCCCGTCTTTCCGGGCCGTCTCGGCTCGTGAACGTCGTGTAAACCCTCAGGCGTCCCACTAGGTGTGGGGCGCCTCGTGGGTTAACCTGAAGTCCTCCGAGATTCACGAATCACAGGGAGAGTCGTATGTCCACCTCAGGAGCCATCCGCACCATGGATGCGCGCCTGAGCCGTGCCATACGACTGGGTCGGCGTTCGAGCCTGCACCATTCCGGTGTGAGCTTCGACGCCCACATCGAGAGCACCGTCACGTTGTGACGGTGCTTTTTTCGTAGCCCGCCCTGCTGGTTCGTCCATCGACGAGAGAGATCGAATGCCTGGAAGCCGTCCAGGCCGTTTCGAAAGGGAACCGATGCGCACTCTTGTCCTCAACGCCGGCTACGAACCCCTCGCCGTCGTCTCGTTCCGCCGAGCACTCGTGCTCGTCATGACCCAGAAGGCGACCGTGCTGGCGGCCGACGCCGAGAACCCCGTGGTCGGGGCCTCGTTCGCTTTCGACCGGCCGTCGGTCATCGTGCTGACGCGCTACGTCCGGCTCCCGCACACGCGCCAGATCCCGGTCTCCCGGCGCGGTGTCCTCCGGCGCGACGCGCATCGCTGCGCCTACTGCGACAAGACCGCGACCACCATCGACCACGTGCAGCCGCGGTCGCGAGGCGGTCAGGACACCTGGGAGAACCTCGTCGCCTGCTGCCTCCGCTGCAACAACCTCAAGAGCAACCGCACCCCGGTCGAGATGGGCTGGCACCTGCGCTGGCAGCCGAAGGCGCCGCACGGCGTGGGCTGGGTGGTGCGCGGGGTGGAGCAGCCGCAGGCCGTGTGGGACGAGTACCTGCAGGCGGCTTAGCGCTTCGTGCGTCGTGCGTCGTGCGGGCCGCACGTCGTGGCCGCTCGCTGCGGATGCGCCGTGCGCCTCGAGTGGTCGGAATGTGTCGTCCTGCTCCCGCCTCGACGACCGATTCCGCCCACTCGACCGGTCGCACGACTTCCGGTGGGATGCACGGGGTCGGGTAGCCTTGTCGGGTCAGCCTCTGTAGCTCAATGGAAGAGCAGTTCCGTCCTAAGGAAAGGGTTGGGGGTTCGAGTCCCTCCAGGGGCACGTATTCGTGCATGGTCTTCCGCGGGGAACCGGGAGCACGGCGTCATCGGGGCTAGTGGAGCGAGCTCCTCGACCTGGCTGCGGTGCTTCGGAAACTCTCTGCCGCGTCCGTCAACGCGATGGTCGCGTCTTTGTGGAGGTCCCGCGCCACGGTGGTGAGGTCCGCACCCGACAGAATCGCGGCTCCGATCCTGTCCGTGACGGCTTGGATCACCGTGACCAGGGCACTCGCGTGGGCACGGGCGACCAGTCGATTGACGGTCGGATCGGTTACGCCGATGGCCTCGGCGATGGCATCCCCCTGCTGCTCTCGGAACTCCAGCGCGTAGCGGCGGAAGGTCTCGCTCTCGACCGACTGGGCCGGGAACTCTCCACGGGCGAAGGAGGTCGCTCGCGAGGTGAAGCGGTCGATGTCTTCGTGCACCTGGACGCCCAATGCCTCGGCCGGAGTCAGGGCGGGGTCGCGGTCGAGAACAGCCATTCGAGAGCGCTCGCGAAAGTCGTCCGCGCGGTCGAGGACGAGCTGCGGCTTGGTGGGGAAGTAGTTGTACACGGTCTGTTCCGCCACTTTCGCAGCCGCCGCGACGTCCGACATGGAGACGGCGTCGTAACCGCGTTCCATGAAGAGCTGCGCGGCCGCAGTGGCCAGGCGCCGACGCATCTCGAGCTTGTTGCGTTCTCGACGACCCAGTTGCTCGCTCACCGGAACTTGGTCGGTCGCCGGCACCTGATCAGTCATAGGCATCATCGTCCCACGATCGATGGAGTGACTCCATGGTTTCGTAGTACGCTGCCAAACGTAGAGTCACTACATGAATTGAACCTGGTCGAGAATCGGGGAGAGGACACACCATGACGGAGACCGCGACGCATCAGTCGAACCACGTTCTGATTTCCGGCGCGAGCTTCGCCGGGCTCACGACGGCCATTTGGATGCACCGCCTGGGCTACCGAGTCACCATCGTCGAGAACGCGCCAGGGCTCCGCAAGGGCGGAACGCCGGTCGATCTGAAGGGCGACGCACTGCGCATCCTCGACCGGATGGGAATCCTCCCGGCCGTCCGCGCCAAAGCTCTTCCGCCCCGCACCACCGAGTTCGCCGAAATCGACGGCACGCCGATCACGAGGACCGAGCCCGAGCCCGAGCCCGAGCTCGAGCTCGAGCTCGAGCCCGAGTCCGAGCTCGCGAACGGCGCCGTCGTGATCGACGGCCACGAGGTCCACGGCGACGAGGACGTCGAAATCCACCGCGACGACCTCCTCGCGATCCTGTTCGACGAAGCCCAGGGAGACATCGAGATCGTCTTCGGCGACTCCGTCACCGAGCTCACCGACACCCGGGACGGCGTCCGGGCGGCGTTCCGGAACGGGCCTGCCCGCGAGTTCGCGATGGTCCTCGGCTGCGACGGCAACCATTCGACGGTCCGCCGGCTCTGGTTCGGGCCGGAGGCGGACTACAGCCACTTCCTCCGCCACTACACGTCCGTCACGATCATCGACGGCATGGTCCTGGCGCCGTGGACGACGCGACTCCAGAATGCGCCCGGCCGGACGCTTCTGCTGAACTCGTACGAGGACACCACCGACGTCGTGTTCGTCTTCAGGTCGGAGGAGGAGATCCCCTACGACCGACACGACGTCGACGAGCAGAAGCGGATCATCCGCGACCGCTTCGCCGACGCCGGGTTGCCGTTCACCGACGTCCTCGAGCAGGCGCTCACCGCCGACAACTTCTACTTCGACAAGCTGAGCCAGAACCGACTGCCGGCCTGGTCGTCCGGCCGGGTAGCCCTCGTCGGCGACGCCGCCTACTGCCCGTCGCCTGCAGCCGGCATGGGAGGGTCGGTCGCGATCCTCGGCGCCACCGCGCTGTACGACGCCTTCCGCGCCGTCGGCGGCGACATGGCCCGTGCCTTCGCCGCGTACGAACGAAGCTTCCGCCCCACCGCCGAGCAGATTCAGCTCGAGGCCGAGCAATTCAGCATCCCCATGATGTTCCCCGACACGGCGGAAGCCATCGCGGCTCGAAACGCGTTACTCCGGGAGGGCTGAACCGCCGGGCGCCGGTGGCTCGGCCGGTCCAGGCGGGCCCGGTCGAGGCCGGCTCACTTGGCGCTGTAGCCCCCGTCGACGGGAATCACGATGCCGGTGACGTTCGCAGCCTCGTCCGAGCACAGCCAGAAGAAGGCGTTCGCGATGTCTTCGGCCTGCTGAAAACGGCCGGAGGGGAGCAGGGCCAGCGCGGCGTTCCGGGTCTCCTCCGGGGTGGCCGCCAACGAGGGAGTCTCGACGATGCCCGGGGCGACCGCATTGATCCGGATGTTGTCCCTCGCGTACCGGACGGCGGCGAACTCGGTGAGGTGGATCGTGGCCGCCTTCGCAGCCGAATAGGTGGGCGAGGTCAACTCGAAGACCGTGGTGCCGGCGATCGAGACGGTGTTGGCGATGACCCCGCCGCCCTGGGCGAGCATCTGGATGATCTCGTATTTGAGGGCGTAGAAGTTGTCGGTGAAGCTGACGGCCATGGTCCCTTCGAAGGCGTCGGTGGACGTCTCGTGCAGGTCGAGGCCCGGGCGGTCGCCTCCGGCCATGTTGCCGACGTTGTTGATCGCAACGTCCAGACGACCGTGACGAGAGACGATCCCCTGGACGAGGGAGACGACGTCGGCCTCGACGGTCGCGTTCGAGATCACCAATTCGGTCTTCAGGCCGACTTCGGCCAGCTCGGCCTGCAGGGGTTCGCCCAGGTTCGGGCCGATGTCGGTGAAGACGACGGTGGCGCCGGCGCGGGCGAACTTCTCCACTGTCGCGCGTCCGATTCCTGACGCTCCGCCCGTCACCAGGACGATCTTGTCGGTGTAGCTCATCTGTGTTTCTCCTTGCTCGTGAATGTCGACGTCCGCTGTGATCCCGGCGGTCGTCACGGGTCTGCGCCCGAGACTTCGCCGTGGACGTCAGCCCCCACGACCCCGACGCCGCTGCGTGGGATCGGGGTCGCGGGGGCTTCGATCACGACGCGACTACGGGCAGGTTCAGGGCGGACGGACGCGCCGAGTCGTGGAAGATCCGCTGAACGGCTTTCCGTGCATCCGCCTCGCTGCCGAGGGCCGGTGTGATCCTGGCGTTGAGGTTGCGGTCGAAGCGGGGGAAGTTGCTGCTGCTGATCTCCACCCGGATGGCGTGGCCCTCTCGGAAGGTGTGTGCCGTATCGATCATGGCGATCTCGAACTCCGTCGTCTCGTCGGGCACCAGGAATTCCGCGTGGCGGGTGTCGTTGCGGTATCTCGCGCGGACGATTCCCTCGGTGATGTTGGCGCAGTAGCCGTTGGGCTCGACGTCGACGAGCTTGACGGTGAAGTCGGTGTCTTCGGCGCTGCTGCTCGCCAGCAACGTGACCGACACGGGGCCCGCGATCTCGACGGCCTCGGCCAGGCGGGGCGTCGTGAAGACGAGTATGTCGTCGCGCTCTTCGATCTCGGCCTGGTCGTAGACGCCGATCGGGATGCCCATCGACTGGCCGCCGACGCTGAGCACCGGATCGAGTGGGTCGTAGACATAGCTGTCGACGGGTTCCACCTCGGGGCTCGCCAAGGACAGGCTGCCGTTCCCGAACCGGCTGTTGGCTCGACCGTCGCTGTGGAGGAAGTACTTCGTCACGGTGTGGGCCGGCGGCCAGGAGACGTCTTCTTTCCAGGCGTTCTCGCCGGTCTGGTAGAACCGCACGCCGTTCTCGCCCGGCATGACCTTCTCCGGTCCGCCCTTGAGCCAGTGGTCGAACCAGTTCAGCAGGAGGGGCGAGAGGAAACCGGAACCGGTCTCGGTGTCGTACTCGCGCTCGCCCGCGTAGGCCTCGCGGTGGTTGTAGTAGGCGCTGTGATCCCACGGGCCGATGATGAACCTGTGCTTGTCGCGAACAGAGGGGTCGCTCGACGTCAGGAGTGCAGTGTTGAGCGCGGTGTGGCTCCGCAGGCACATGTCCTGCCAGCTGCTGGCGTGGAGCACGGGCACGTTGATGCGGTTGGCCCGCTCGACCATGTTCGCGCGCTGCCAGAACTCGTCGTACGAGGGATGCGAGAGCCACTGCTTCCAGTACGGCAGCAAGCGGAGACCGGGGTAGTCGATCACCGGGAGATGATTCGGAAGGTGTTCATGCATCTTCTTCGGGTCGATGCCGAACATCTGCGAGATCTCGCCGATGCTCTTGGTGAACTCCTCGGACTCCTCGGCCGTCAATTCCTGCCGGCTGAGAGTGTCGGGCGACACGACGGCTGCGTAGGCCATCTGGAATCCGAGTTCGAAGGCTCCGCCGGAGTAGGTCCAGCCCTCGTAGAAGTCGGCGGCCGTCGCGTAGGCAAAGACGGCCTTCAGGTGCGGCGGCTGTTCGACGGCGCCTTGGAGGGCGTGGTAGGCGAGGGAGCAGGACCCGTACAGCCCGACGTTCCCGTTGGACCAGGGCTGCTTGGCCGCCCACTCCACCGTGTCGTACGCGTCTTCTGCTTCGTCTCCGAACGGCTGCCAGGTGCCTTCCGAGTTGTACCGGCCACGGGCATCCTGCGACAGCACGACGTAGTCGCGAAGCGCCCCGACGAAGGGGCTGAACATGAGCAGGTGGGCGCGAGGGAAGTCGTTCTTGTCGTAGGGCGCGGAGATGACCATGACGGGATGCTCGCGGTCGTCGTCGGGCCGGTAGATGTCCGTGGCGAGCCGGACTCCATCTCGCATGGGGATCATCACGTCGCGTTCCGTGACGATGTTCCCCTGGACGAGTTTGCTTTCTTTCTCGTGAATGATGCTCTCGGGCATGACGCACTCCAATCCGCTTCGTTGCGGGCCTCCAGCGCTTTCACTGGTCGCGGCCAGCGTACGCTGGCCGCGACCAGTGAATCAAGACTCGAAGGCGAATGGTCGAGGCCGGTATCGTGTGGAGCGTCCTGGCCGTGCACGACTCAGAAGGGTCCTCGATGACCGCGGAACTCTCGCGAGCGGCCCGCGCGACCGAGCAGCGCTCGCGGATCGAGACGGCGGCCTACCGCCTGTTCGTCGAGCGTGGCTACGAAGCGACCTCCTTCCAGGACATCGCGAGAGGGGCCTCGACCAAGAAGCAGCTGGTCCAGTACTACTTTCCGCAGAAGCCCGACCTGCTGGTCCTCTTCATGAGGCGGGTGCTCCGTCTCGCCGAAGAGGTTGCCGAATCGCGCCATCTGATGGGCGCGAGCCGGTTCGCACGACTGTTCGTCGTCGCGCAGATCCAACTGAGCTTCCTGTTCACGAAGGCCCCCTCCCTGGCGCTCGACATCCTCGCCAGTCGGCGTCTCTCCACCGAGATCGTGTCCTTCGACCTGGGCTGGATCTCCGAGACGATGCAATCGACGCCCAAAGAGGCCATCGAGATCAGCGATGGTCTGCGGATGGCGGTCGGGGGTCTCTACGAGATCTGCTTCTACCGCCTGAGCAACGACCAGGACATCGATGTCCAGCGCGTCGCCGGGCAGATGATGCAGTCGTTCATGACCTCACTCGGCTACTCGACCGACGAGGCCGCGGCGGAACTCGCCCCTTACCGACTCGACGCGGGGATGCGCGACAGCAGCAGCGACCTCGTCCATGATCTGGTCGTTTCCTCGGGCACCGGTCGCTAGCCTCCGTTCAGAGGGTGTCGAGTTGACGTTGCCGGTCGACGGGGGAGGCCATGTCGGGGTGCAGGTGTGCCTCGAGGGTGGTCGCGATGTCGCGCAGCTGTTCGAGCTGCGTCGGGGAGAGCACGTCGATGAGCGTGTCGCGAATGAGTCGATCGTGGTGGGGCATCGCCTCGGCGAGGACCTGTTCTCCGCGCGTGGTGAGGGTGATGATGACGGCCCGGCCGTCGGTCTCGCAGGTCGACCGTTCGACGAGGCCGTCCGCCTCGAGACGGGCAACGATGCGTGAGGCGCGCGGCAGAGGGGTGCTGACGCACGCGGCGATGTCGGACAGCCCGGTCGTCTTGTTGGGCTTCTGTTGGAGGTGGCCCAGCGCGAGGAGGTTCACCAGGGGCTGACCGGTCGACTTCTGCAACGACGAGTTGAGGCTCGCGGGCAAGAGTTCGAGGACCGCCGCGAGGGGCTTCCAGGCAGAGAGCTGTTCTCGGGTCAGCCTCTCTTCTTCCCTCATGTCGACCAGGCTACCAGATAGTTGCACTCGCAACTAGAGCCGTGTAGGGTCCCCTCCCGTAAGTAGTTGCACTCGCAACCATCTTCTTTATCCCCTGAAAGGGCATCATCATGACCAACGTCACCGTCTTCGGCTCCGGCAAAATGGGCTCCGCCATCGGCTCGGTCTTCAGCAGCGGAGGAGCGTCCGTCGACCACATCACGACGTCCACTCCCGACGCGTCCGTCACGGGCGACATCGTGGTCCTCGCCGTGCCCTACCCGGCCGTCTCGGACATCGTCGCCAAGTACGGCGAGCAGCTCGCCGGCAAAGTCGTGGTCGACGTCACGAACCCGATCGACTACAAGACTTTCGGCTTCTTTGAGCCGGCCGACGGCTCCGTCACGGCGGAGATCGCGAACCTGCTCCCCGACTCCAAGGTCGTGAAGGGCTTCAACACCACGTTCTTCCACACTCTCGCCGACGCCGGCCAGGGCGCGGTCGTCCTCGTCGCCGGAGACGACGACGATGCGAAGGCGTCGGTCGTCTCGGCCATCAAGGCCGGCGGCTTCGGCGCGGTCGACGCCGGCGCCTTGACCACGGCCCGTGAGCTCGAGGCGTTCGCGAAACTGCAGATCCAGTTGGCCATGGGTGGCAAGATCGGCCGTTTCGCCGTCGTCGCCGCCTGACCCGATTCCCGACCCGACAAAGCCGCTCGAGCGGAGAGGATGCACGACCATGACCACGCAGACCGGACCGGTACCGAGGCGATTGAGCCGCAGACCCGACAGCGAACTCCTCGCCCAGGACACCGGGATGGGAGCCGTCACGTTGCGCGTCGCCGATCTCGACACCGAGACCGCGTTCTACCGTGACTGCGTGCTGCTCACGGTCCTCGAAGAGCACCCGGGCGGGGTGGACGGCCCGGCCCGGGTGGTGCTCGGCAGAGTCGGCACGCCGATCGTCATCCTCGAGCACACGCCGGAACTGCGGCACGCAGCCCCGCACGAGGCAGGCCTTTACCACGTGGCCGTGGTCTTCGAGAGGCAGCCGGATCTCGCTGCAGCCGTCTATTCCGTCGCGACGCGACACCCCGGTGCATTCACCGGGTCGTCGGACCACTTCGTCAGCCAGGCGTTCTACTTCACCGACCCCGAGGGCAACGGGGTCGAGCTCTACTGGGATCGCGACCGCACCCAGTGGAGCTGGATCGACGGGCACATCAAGATCGGCGGATCGTTCCTCGACCCGAACCGCTTCCTCGAGCAGCACCTCGACGAGGCCGCCATCGCCGGTGCCGCGGCGGCCGCGGCGAAGGTGGGCCATCTGCATCTGTCGGTCGGCGATCTCGCCGGCGCGCGGGACTTCTACGTCGACAAGCTCGGCTTCGAAATCGTCATGGAGGTCCCGGGCAGCGCGCTCTTCGTCAGCGCCGGCGGCTACCACCACCACATGGCCATGAACATCTGGAACAGCCAGGGCGCCGGACCGCGCCAGAACACCCTCGGGCTCGGCCGCGTCCGCATCGACGTCCCCGCCGCCGACGACCTCGGGGCCCTCGGTGAGCGGCTGCACCACTACGGCGTCAGCCCCGGCCACGACAACGACGCCCTGCTCTTCGCGGACCCCTGGGGCAACGCGGTGGAAGTCGCGACGATCCACAATCAGTCGTCCGGAGTTCCGATGGCATGACTGATTCCCCCAGTGGAGACGTAGGTGGTTCCACTCAAGAGCGAGACCGCGCCGCCCGACAAAACGTTTCTGCCGCTCTCGGTGTCGGCGCGGATCGGATCGATATCGACCGAGGCTCGACTGGCACGAACCTGACCCTCCATGACTGCGGGAGGCGATGGCCGCTTATCGTGTCGGCGACGTGTTCGTCGGGACCGAACTTGACCGTCTCGCTCGGTGCCGATCCTTCTCCCGTGCCCAAAGGGCTCACGATGGAGACGCCAGCCTTCGGTGGCAGGGAGTAAAGCGGTCCCTAGCTGGCTTCACGACGAGAATCGGGCGACGTCTCGCGCCGTGAGGACTCCTGGACATCGGACCATACGGCGTCGAGTGACAGTCCGAGAACATCCGCGACGGCGGCGATGGTGGAGAACGCCGGCGTGGCGACGCGCCCCGTCTCGATCTTCCGAAGGGTTTCCGGAGAGAGGCCGGCGCTCAGGGCGACCTCGAGGATCGACCGCTCCTTCCGGGCTCGGCGCAAAAGGGATCCGAGACGACGGCCACGATCGAGCTCGGCTGCGGTGAGGGGAAGGCGAACCATGCTCCCACCGTACCGGTAATTATTTGCCGGTATAGTTATTGGACATGACTGAGACACGCACATGATCGAGATCCTCAACCCCACCGAACTCGCCCGAGCACGAAAGACCGGCGCCCTAGTCGGCACCGTGCTCCAGGCGCTCAAAGCCCGCAGCACCATCGGCACCAACCTGCTCGACATCGACCGTTGGGCGAAAGAGATGATCCTCGAGGCCGGAGCGACCTCCTGCTACGTCGACTACGCACCGTCTTTCGGCAACGGGCCTTTCGGCCATTACATCTGCACGTCCGTCAACGACGCCGTCCTGCACGGTCTTCCTCACGACCACGAACTCGTCGACGGAGACCTGCTCACCCTCGACCTGGCCGTGATCCTGGACGGCTTCGCCGCCGACGCCGCCATCAGTTTCGTCGTCGGCGAAACACAAGCGCCCGAGCGCGTCGCCCTGATCACCGCGACCGAGCGTGCCTTGGCCGCCGGGATCGCCGCCGCCCGACCCGGCGCCCGAATGGGAGATATCTCGCACGCCATCGAACTCGTCCTCACCGAAGCCGGCTATCCGATCAACCTCGAATTCGGCGGTCACGGCATCGGGTCGACAATGCACCAGGATCCCCACGTGTCGAACGCCGGACGACCCGGCCGCGGTTACAAGCTGCGCCCCGGCCTCCTGCTTGCCCTTGAACCGTGGGTGATGGCCGACACGGACGAGCTCGTGACGGACGCAGACGGCTGGACCCTGAAGAGTGCGACGGGCGCTCCGACGGCGCACACCGAGCACACGATCGCGATCACGTCCGACGGCGCAGAGATTCTCACGCTCTCGGGAGCAGAGCACTAGCGCCTCGCCGGGCTCTCTCTCGGCTTGTCTCAGAAATCGATTACCTCCCGTCGGAAGGTTGCCTCGAGGCTGGTGAGCGGTTTGGCTTCCGGGTGTCGGTTTGCATGGTGATGCCGCACCGCACACGTGCTCGCGGAGGTCTCCTGACTGGACGGGTGAGACTCAGAAGGTGGGGATGATCCCACCGTCGATGCGATATTCGGCGCCGGTCACCCAGCTCGCACGGTCGGAGGCGAGGAACGCCACCATCTCGGCGGCCTCTTCGGGGGTGCCGGGGCGGCGCATGGGGATGCCGAGGTGGTTGACGATGTTCTCCTGCATCTGCTCGAGCGAGATGCCGTTCTCCTCGGCGGTCTGACCGAGGGATTTCGCGGCGCCGTCGGTGAGGATGAACCCCGGGAGGACGTTGACGACCCGGACGCCGGCGGGGCTGACCTCGGTGGCGAGGGTGCGGCTGTACGCGTTGAGTGCTGCTTTCGAAGCGGCGTAGGAGGCCTGGCCGGGCTGCGGGAAGTGGCTGGAGATCGAGGAGATGTGCACGACGACGCCGCGGCCGCGTTCGATCATGCTGGGCACGAGGGCCCGGTCGAGGCGGACGATGCCGAGGAAGTTCAGGGCCAAATCGGCAACCCATGCGTCGTCGGGGATCTCGAGAGACGGTGCCTGCGTGCTGAGGGCCGCGGCGTTCTGAACGACGACGTCGACGGGGCCGCCCTTCAGGACAGCGCTGGCGAAGGCGGTGATGCCGTCCGGGGTGCTGAGGTCGGCCGGGATGTGGGTGGCGTCGAGGCTTGCGGGTGGTGCGGATCGGGCGCCGACGATCACGTCGGCACCTGCGGCGGCGAAGCGGGTGGCCATGGCCAGACCGAGACCCTTGGAGCCTCCGGTCACGAGAACACGCTTGCCGGTGTATTCACGATTTTCAGTTGTCATCCGTGAACTCTATCGACGTTCGTCGATAATCGATACGGGGTACGGTGAATGTATGCGCACTGTGTTCCATCCGGCCTTGAGCGACATCCCCCTCCACAAGGTGATGCATGCGCTCGGCAGCCCCGTGCGTCTGGCTGTGGTGAAAGAGCTGCTCGACGGCGACGTGCACCAGGGCAGCGAGTTCGACTTCGGGGTCGGGCAGTCGACCCTCAGCCATCACGTGAAGATCCTCCGCGAGGCGGGCATCGTGCAGAACGACCCGGAAGGCAATCGGTGCCTGATGTCGCTGCGATCCGCCGAGCTCGACGCGCGCTTTCCCGGCTTCGTCGAACAGCTTCGCGTGCTGACCGTCGCCGAGTGACGGACGTCCGCACGGGTTCGGAAGCCGATTCCTCGGCGTGGTAGACCTGCGGAATGACTCTCGTTCTCGTCCACGGAAATCCTGAAGCATCCGCCATTTGGGATCCGCTCGTCGACGAGCTCCGGCGCGACGACGTGATCCGGGTCTCCCTTCCGGGATTCGGCGCGCCGATTCCTCCGGGTTTCGCTTGCACGATCACCGGATACCGCGACTTCCTCGCATCCGCCATCGAGTCCCTCGACGGACCGGTCGACCTCGTCGGCCACGACGTCGGCGGAAGCACGACCATCGCTCTCGCCATGACCCGCCCCGACCTTCTGACGAGTTGGGCCAGCGACTCCATCGGCGTCTTCGACCCCGGCTACGAGTGGCATCCCTTGGCGCGCGGCTGGCAAACACCAGGCGTCGGTGAAGCGTCTGTCGCGGAGTGGACCGGCGGGGACGAGGATCAGCGGCTGGCGCTTGCTGCAGGCCTCGGAGCGACCGGGTCGGTTGCTGCCGCCCTCGCGGACGCCCTCAACGCCGACATGGGGCGGGCGATTCTCCAGTTCTACCGATCCGCGGCACAGCCTGCGATGGCGCGCCTGGGTGAAAGTCTCGAGCAGGCCGCCGCTCGACCGGGCCTCGCACTCATTCCCACTGCGGACACGTTCGTGGGAAGCGTCGAATCGAGGCACTCGTCAGCAGCACGAGCCGGCGCGACGGCGATCGAGCTACCGGGCCTCGGGCATCGATGGATGCTCGACGACCCGGCGCTGTCGGCTCGCGCGCTGGAATCGTTCTGGGACGGTCTCGCCGCCTAGGGGCGACTCTGCCGACCGCGAGTCGATCCGTCCTGGCCGATGCCAGACTGGTTTCGCGATGGTCGAAAGGTGGATGCAGTGACTCACTCGTCTTTCTCGACGGATCCGCCCGTCCCTGCGCGGGCGGGCCGCCCTCGGATCTCGTCTCAGGCCGTGATCGAGCGAACCGCCCTCGATCTGTTCCTGCGGAACGGCTTCGACGCGACCACGATGGACGACATCGCGGCGGCCTGCGGGCTGGGGCGGACGACCGTGTTCCGATACTTCCGCTTCAAAGAGGCCATCCTCTGGTACGGATTCGACGTGCACATCGACGACCTGCGTTCGCGACTGGACGAGCAGCCGGCCGGCAAGGCCCTCTCGGCCCGCGTCCGTGACGCGGTGCTCGAGGCCTTCTCGCGCTCGCAGGACGACGACGGCATGTGGATAGCGCGATTCCGCGTTTTGCAGGCCTCCGACGGCCTGAACGCCGAGACGTCGCATCGCTGGCTTCTCTGGGCGGAGGCCGTCTCGGCCTACGTCGCCGGCCAGACGGCGTCGAGCGGTGGTGGCGACGTCCTCGCCGCAGCGTTCGGCGGCGCGATCCAGGCGACGTACCTGACGACATTGCGTCGTTGGGTGGCCGAGATCCCCGACGTCGCCACCCGCGACGGCATCATGCGCACGAATGTCGACGCCGTCGCCCGGCTCTTCGCCCCCACGTTCGACGCCTGACGCCGGGAGCTCTCGGGCGCTCGCGGGGCGCTTCGGTGCCCGCGGGCGCCTCGGCGCTCACGGGCGGCCCGAAGCCCCCTTGTCCTCCATATCGGTACGGAGTACCGTTATCGGTAGCTCAGAGTGCTCCACCGAGGAGATCCCCGAGGCGAGAACCTCGCCGGCGATCGCGGTGAGCGCTCCCTGCATGACGGTCGGGCCAACGGTGGCTCGACGCCAACGAAGGAGAACCTCATGCAACTCGAAGGCAAGAAGATCATCGTCACCGGCGGCGCGAACGGAGTGGCGGAAGCCACCGTCCGCAGGTTCGCGGAAGAGGGGGCGAACGTCGTCTCCCTCGACATCCAGGACGAGTCCGGCGAGAGGGTCGCCCGCGAGGCCACGGCCGCCGGACCCGGAACCGTCGCCTACATGCACTGCGACATCACCCAGCAGGACGAGGTCAACCGCGTCTTCGATGCGGCGACCCAGCTTCTCGGCGGCCTCGACGTCCTGGCGGCGATCGCCGGTACCGAAGCGGTCAAGCCGGCCGAAGACCTCACGGGCGAAGACATCGACAAGATGATCGGCGTCCACCTCAAGCACACGGTCTTCACCAACGCCGCCGCCTTCCGCACCATGAAGGACAAGGGCGGGTCGATCATCAACTACGGCTCGCACGTGGCCATCACGGGCCACTTCCTCGACATGTCGGCCTACGGGGCCGCCAAGGGTGCGGTTCAGGCGTGGACTCGCAATGTCGCCCGTGAGTGGGCCGAGTACAACATCCGTGTGAATGCGGTCGGGCCCGCCGTGTGGACGCCCCTCGCCAAGCGCATGTTCGCCGAGCTCGACACCGACACGAAGCAGGCGTTCACCGACTACTTCGCCTGGAACGTGCCGCTCGGCGGCGACCTCGGCGACCCGCTCGAGCCCGCGAAGTTGAACGTGTTCCTGGCCAGCGACAACGCCACCTTCATCACCGGTCAGATGCTCCAGGTCGACGGCGGCCAGGTCTTCGCCCGCTGAGTGAGCCGCCCGACAGCCCAGAGACACCCAGACACCCGGACACCCCAGACACCCAGAAACCCCACAACGAGACGAAGGAGTCCCCTCATGAGAG
The DNA here is from genome assembly GCF_039544345.1 of Frondihabitans cladoniiphilus. Classification (NCBI taxonomy): domain Bacteria; kingdom Bacillati; phylum Actinomycetota; class Actinomycetes; order Micrococcales; family Microbacteriaceae; genus Frondihabitans; species Frondihabitans cladoniiphilus. The sequence goes on along the minus strand of NZ_BAABLM010000002.1, from coordinate 614,203 downwards.
CAGTTGTCACAGAAACCCTCGGTCGCGTCGACGTGCGCGACGACGTCGAACCGATCGAGGTCGGGCCCGACCAGGTCAAGGTCAGGATGCGCGCGTCCGGCGTCTGCCGAACCGACCTGTCCGCGACGAACGGCGTGTGGCCGACACGCCTCCCCGTCGTCCTCGGCCACGAGGGCGCCGGCGAACTCGTCGAGGTCGGCGAGCAGGTCAAGGGCATGGCCGTCGGCGACCGCGTCATCCTTGCCAATCTCCGCGGTTGCGGGCACTGCTTCTTCTGCGTGCGCGGCCAGAACTTCCTCTGCGGGCACGAGGACCAGAAGGGTGCCGCGACCCACAACTTCCTCGTCGGGGGAGTGCCGTCGTTCGGCATGGTCAGCCTCGGCGCGTGGGCGGAAGAGGTCGTCCTGCCGGCGACCAACGTCGTGCCCTTCGTCGGCGACGACGTGCCGTGGGAGATCGCCTCGCTCGTCAACTGCGCCGTGATGACCGGCGTCGGTGCGGTCATCAGCTCGGCGAAGCTCGAACCCGGATCGACCGCGGTGATCATCGGTGCCGGCGGCGTGGGTGCAGCCGCGATCCAGGGGGCTCGACTGGCGGGCGCCAGCACCATCGTGGTCGTCGACCCGATCGAATCGAAGTTCGAGAAGATGCGGTCGTTCGGCGCCACCCACGCCGTCACGCCCGACGGCCTGGACGCCCTGAAGGAGAAGCTGACCCACGGTCGGGGCTTCGACTACGCCTTCGAGTTCGTCGGGCGCGACAACACGATCCGAGCTGCGTGGGATGCGACGCGCATCGGCGGGTCCGTGATCCTCTCGGGCATCGGATCCCCCGAAAAGCCCTCGCCCCTGTCGCTGTACGAGATGACCATGGACGGCAAGACGGTGAAGGGCTCGGTCGGAGGATCGGTCGTGCCCCTCCGGGACTACCCGATCTACCTCGACCTCTGGCGGACGGGCCAACTCGACCTCGAAGGACTCGTGACGGAGAAGATCACCCTCGACGACGCCCCCAGCGCTCTCGATGCGCTCGACAGCGGTCGAGACGTGCTGCGTCAGGTCATCCTGTTCGACTAGCCGTCCACTCCGATGGCTGGCCAGCTGGCCAGCTGGTCGGCGGGGCGGAGGGCCGGAGCGCCGGAGCGCTTCGCCCCTCCTCCCCGTTTAGGGGCACGCGATCCGACGGGGCCCGCGGATAGGCTTCGAGAACCCGAATCGCCACCATCGAGTCCGCGCGGCCTTCCGCTGCGCTCCCTCGACCCCCTAGGAGAGTTCTGCCGTGACCCCCGCCCCCGACGGATTGAAGATCGTGACCCTGGCGATCGAGCTGGAGCCGGTCGGCGGAATCGAGTCCGTCACCCTCGAGGACAGCCGCGAGCTGATCGCGCGGGGCCACTCCGTCGAGATGCTGTACTCGGTCGACGGCTCGCAGCGCCCGGAGTACGAGGCGGCCGGCATCACCCTGTCCGGGCCCTGGCTCTACGGAGTGCAAGGCCCGAACGCCGTCGCCGCGCTCCGGCAGATCCCGGCACTCGTCCGTCACCTCCGCCGCGAGCGACCCGACGTGCTCTGGCTGAGCCGGTCCGAGTTCCTGCCGTGGGCGCAGCTCGTCTCGCGCCTCTCGGGTGTCCCCGTGCTCTGCCACATCCACAATGTCCCGAACTTCCGCATCACCTCCCTGCTGGCCCGGGGGATCGGCGCCTTCGTGGTGGTCTCCGACGCCATGCGGCGACAGTGGATCGCCGCCGGCCTGAAGCCGGAGACGGTGACCGTCCTGCACAACGGAGTCGCCCCGGAGGACTACCCCTTCGCCGGAGTCGAGGAGCGGGACGCCGTCCGAAACGACCTCGGCCTGCCCGCCGGCGTGCCGATCGTGCTCTACCTCGGCCGCATCACCGGCCAGAAGGGCGTGCCCACGCTGCTCGAGTCGTGGCGCCTCGTCCACGAGCAGCACCCCGACGCGCACCTCCTGCTCGTCGGCGCGCCCGAGCCCAGCGAGGTGGAGGAATGCCGCGAGGCGCTCGCCGCCCTGCCCGAAAGCAGCTGGTCGTGGCGCCCGCTGGCGAAGGACGTCATCCCGTACCTGCACGCAGCCGACGTGGTCGTGCTGCCGAGCACCTACCAGGACCCCCTGCCGCGCGTCGTCCTCGAGACGCTCGCCACCGGCCGCCCCATGGTCGCCTCCCGGGTGGGCGGCATCCCCGAGATGCTGTCCGGAGACCTCGCGCGGTGGCTCGTCGAGCCCGGCGACGCGAAGGAACTCGCGGAACGCCTCGGCGGCCTGCTCGAGTGGCGGGAGCGCGAGCCCGCAATCGCCGAGGAGGCGCGCGCGGCGGTCGAACGCGACTTCCCGATCACCGCCCACGTCGACGGTCTCGAGCGCGCCCTGCGACGCGTGTCGAAGCGCCGAGGGGACTGGGTGTAGCCCGGGCCTGCTTTAGGGTTGCAGAGACCGAGCGACTGGGAGTCCGTGAGCCCGAAAATCCGTAAGACGAAGCCGCCCCGTCTGCATCTCGCCGATCTGGTGGGCGAGGGGCCGCCGGTGGTGATGCTCCATGGGATCGCCTCGTCGTCCGTGACCTTCCAGAACGTCATCCCGTTGCTCGAAGGCACGCACCGGTGCATCGCGGTCGACCTGCTCGGCTTCGGCGAATCCCCGATCCCCGAGGACGGCGAGTACACCATCGGCGAGCACGCCGAAGCCATCCACCAGACGCTCAAGAAGCTGAAGCTGCGCGAGCCGGCCATTCTGATCGGCCACTCCATGGGGGCCCTGATCGCCGCGCGTCTCGCTGCGACCTATCCGAAGAAGATCAGCAAGGTCGTGCTCGTCAGCCCGCCGATCTACCTCGCTCCGGCGCAGCTCACCTCGCGCCGCGATCGCCAGATCATGGACTTCTACCTGCGGGCCTACCACTACCTCCGCGAGAACCCGCGGTTCACGCTGCGGGCGGCCCGGACGGTCGAGCGATTCCTCTCGATCCCCAAGGCCATGGACATCAACGAGCGCACCTGGGTGCCGTTCATCAAGTCGCTCGAGCACTCGATCGAGTCGCAGACGACGATCAACGACATCGCTGCGACGAAGGCCCCGATCGAGATCGTCTACGGCAACTTCGACCAGTTCCACTCCGAAGGCGTGTTGAAGATCGTGGGCAGGATGCACGGCGTGCGCGTGCACCGTGTGCGAGGCAGCGACCACCTCATCGGCAAGCGGCTCGCCCGTGCCGTCGCGGTCGCCGCGGTGTCCGTCCGGGGCTGAGCACCCACCGCGACAGCTGACCGCCGTCCGCCGTCCGCGCCAGCGACGTGTGCCATACTCGTCAGCCAGCGACCGCCTCGACCGGAGTCGGTCCGCTGCTCCGGGTCCACCGACCGGGAACCCTGCTCCGCACGCGCCCCCACCCGGCGCCGAGCACGTTCTTCCCCGCCCTTGACCCGAAAGCGATCCGCCATGGCGCCTTTCCGCATCCGCGACTTCCACCCCGACGACATCGACGGCATCCTCCACCTCTGGGAGCAGATGCGGGCCACCGGTGTCGAACCCGTTTACGGGCTCTCCGAGGTGCTCGCCTCCTGCCAGCAGGACCACGCCGTCGTCGCCGTGCACGACGACGAGATCGTCGGTGCCGCCGTCGGTCGGGCCGCCCACGCCCAGGGCTGGATCGTCTTCCTCTCGACGGCGGTCAGCCACCAGAGGCAGGGCATCGGGGGCAGGATGCTCGCTGCCCTCGAGAAGCGGATGGCACCCCTCGGGCTGTCCAAACTCTCGGTGCTGCTCCCGGACACGGCCCTGCGCGTCGATGCCTTCCGCGAGCAGGGGTTCGAGGTGAAGAAGAACCTCCTCTACTTCGAGCGGCAGATCCCGGTCCAGCGGAACGAGCTCAGCGCCCTCAGCGAGCTGGGAGGGCGCATCCTGCCTCGCGGTCTGTGGGATTCGATCGGCGGGATGCGCGCCGAGAAGGAGCTTCTCGAGCGGCGGCTGGTCATGCCCCTGGCGAATTCCGACCTCGCCGACCGGTTCGGAGTGTCGCCCCCGAGCGCCGTCGTGCTCTTCGGCCCGCCCGGCACCGGCAAGACGACGTTCGCGCGGGCGATCGCGTCGCGGCTCGAGTGGTCGTTCGTCGAGGTGTTCCCGTCGAGACTGGCCTCGGATCCCGCGGGCCTGGCCGGTGCCCTGCGCGAGACGTTCCAGAAGATCGCCGATCTCGAGCACGCCGTGGTGTTCATCGACGAGGTCGAGGAGATCGCCGTGCAGCGCGGGGGCGAGCCGCCGTCGGCTATGCAGGGGGTGACGAACGAGCTGCTGAAGATCATCCCGACGTTCCGCGACCAGCCGAACCGGTTGCTCGTCTGCGCCACGAACTTCATTCGCTCGCTCGACTCGGCGTTCCTGCGCCACGGGCGCTTCGACTACGTCATCCCGATCGGGCTGCCGGACCAGGACGCACGCGAGTCGATCTGGTCGCGGTACATCCCGTCGGACGCCTTGGCCGAGGTCGACGTGCCGGCACTCGTCCGTCGCACCGACGGCTTCTCGCCTGCCGACATCGAGTACGCGGCGCAGAAGGCGTCGCAGGCGGCGCTCGAGCGGGCGCTGTACGCGACCGGGTCGGAGGCCGGGTCGGGGTCCGCCGAGTCCGGTCCGCGGACCGAGGACTACCTGGCGGCGATCGGGGAGACCCGCGCGACGGTGTCGGACGAGGTCGCCGCGGCGTTCCTGGAGGACATCGGATCGATCGCGCGGCTGTGACGGCGGTTGCCGCGGGCGTCGGCGGTGGGCGGAACGACGACGTGTGTCGTCCGGGCGCGTAGGGTCGGACTCGTGCGCCCGAACGGGTGCGGAAGAGGGTGGTCGTCGTGGCCGTATGGTTCGTGACCGGGGCGTCCCGGGGATTCGGCGCTTCGATCGTCGAGGAGGCGCTCGCCCGCGGGCACGCCGTGGTGGCCACCGGCCGGAGTGTCGAGGCTCTCGAGCGACGATTCGCCGACGCCGACCGGGAGCGCCTGCTGACAGTGCCCCTCGACGTCACCGACGCCGCGACTGTCGAGGCCGCGGTCGCTTCCGCAGTCGACCGGTTCGGCCGGATCGACGCCCTCGTCAACAATGCCGGCCAGGGCCTGGTCGGCGCCGTCGAGGAGGTCTCCGACGCCGAGACGCGCTCCCTCATGGAGACGAACCTGTTCGGCGTCCTAGGGGTGACCAGGGCGGTGCTGCCCGTCATGCGCGAGCAGGGGTCCGGGCACGTGATCATGATCTCGTCGTACGGCGGCTTCACCCAACCCGGTGTCGGCTTCGGCATCTACGGCGCGTCGAAGTTCGCCATGGAAGGCTTCAGCGAATCGCTGTCGCACGAGGTGCGGGAGCTGGGGATCCGCGTCACCGTGGTCGAACCGGGCTCGTTCCGCACCGATTTCCTCGAGTCGGATTCCGTCCGAGTGGCCGAGGGGCGGATCGCGGACTACGCGTCCCTCCTCGATCCGCTGCGATCGTTCGTCGAGGGCGGCAGCGGGACTCAGCCCGGTGACCCAGCGAAGGCGGCCGCGGCGATCCTCACGTTCGTCGAGTCGGGCGCCGAGGCGTTCCGGCTCCCCCTCGGCGAGGATGCCCTGGCTGCGGTCGCGGCGAAGCTGGAACAGGTCGCGGCCGACCTCGAGGTGGTGCGCGCTCTCGGATTCACGACGGATCACGACTGACGCGAGTCCCGTCCCGCGCAGGTGGGGGAATCGGGGTCGGGGTCGGGGATCTCCGTCGACTCCAGAACACGCCGCTCGGTGAGCGCGGGGCGCGCATTTTCTGGAGCCGGGCGCTGCTGCGGTTCGGGGCGACTCCACGAATGACCGCCTCGGGGAAACGTGAGCGGCGTGTTCTGGAGTCGCGCCAGGGGCGGGGCCGGGGCCGGGGGCGGGCTCGTGGCGCGGCTGTCGCAGCGAGCCGGGTGGCTCAGCGGAGGGCGGCGTGCCCGGCGGTCCGGATGAAGATGGCGCCGGTGGGCACGGAATCGCGCGCGGCGGCGTGGCCTGCGGCGCGAGGGGCCCGCGGGATGCGCGACAGCGGTGCGCCGGAGTGGCGGACGATGCCCATCCCGCCCACGAGGCCGTCGGCGAACGCCGTCTCGGCGGAGGCCGCCTGGCGAACGACGCCCTGGCCCGTGGTGCGTGTGCTGGTCTGGAGGAAGTAACGGGTGAAACGGCTCATGATGCTCTCCTGTGCTCGACGTGCGTTGATCTAAATAAACGTTTGTTTTTATCGTACGCCGATTCGGCGGGAAGGCAAGGGGGTCAGTCGGCGCGGACGACCCGGCGGGCGGTCTCCATGATCTGGGCCCGGTACCGGCGCTTGACCTCAGCATCGTCGACCGGCCCGTAGATCATGCGGACGACCTGAGGGGCGGCGATGAACCAGTACGCCATGCCGATCAGGCTCAGGAAGATCGACTCCGCGTCGGGGTCGTCGCCCTGGGCGGCCTCGCGGATCAGAGCCACCCGGTCGTGGTGGTACGTCTCACGCCGGGCGAAGTCGGGCACCTCGGTCGTCTCGTAGTGCATGCCCTCGTGCTCGTAGAGGCGGACGATCTCGGGATGCTCGCAGAGGAAGTCGAAGAGCTGGCCGACGTAGGCCGGCACGTTCTCGCTGCGGACGACGACCTCGTGCGCGAGTTCGCCGAGGCGGGCTTCGAGCGTCGCTGCGAACAGGTCCTCCTTGTTGCCGAAGTAGGTGTAGATCGAGGCCTTGTTGACGCCGGCACGTTCGGCGATCTTGTCGATCCGCGCCCCGCCGATGCCGTGCCGGGCGAACTCGACGCCGCTGGCCTCGAGGAGGAGTTTGGCGCTCTCGGCGCTGTCGTACCGTCGTGCCATCCCGTTCGTGCTCCCCGTCGTTCGTCGTGCCGATTCTAGGATGCGGGCGTCGCGCCGACCTGCGGGTCAGTCGCGCGACAGCAGCAGGACCCCGGCGCCCGCGACGACGCCGGCCACGACCATGCCGAGGAGGGCTCCGGCGCTCGCCCCGGCGAGGGTGCCGAAGACGATGCCGGTGAGGAGGACTCCGGTGAGCGGGTCGATGACGGTGAGGCCGGCCAGGACGAGCGTCGAGGTGCCCTTCGACTGTGCATTCTGCACCCAGAAGGCGCCGAGGATCATGGCGAACAGGGCGGCCGCCCCCTCGACGAAGGTGAGGGGCGAGATGGTCCAGGCCGTCACCTCCTTCAGGACGATCTGCGCGAGCGTCGCGAGGAAGCCGAACATGACGGCGCCGGCGAGCGAGTAGGAGAGCGCGCTCTTGTTGACCCGGTGCAGGAGGGTGCCCCCGGCGGCGACGAGGGCCAGGACCACGAGGACGACGATCACCTTGGTCGGCGAGGTGTTCTCGTCGCGGGAGCTGATCGTCGCGATGACGACGAAGGCGGCGATTCCGACCATGCAGAGGACGACGCCGAGCTTCTTGTCGGTGGGGAGGCCGGTGCGGCTGCGGCGGGCCTGCAGGAAGGATGTCACGAGGAGGCCGACGACGCCGAGCGGCTGGACGACCACGAGCGGAGCCAGCAGGAGGCTGCCCAGTTGCCCGAAGATCGACAGGATGACGAGCGACGTTCCGCCGATCCAGACCGGGTTGGCGAGGAGGGCGAGGAAGCCGCGCGCACCCTGGCCTCGCCTGGTCGAACGGACACCGCGGTTCTGCACCTCGGTGCCAATGGCGAGGCAGATGGCGCCCGCGAGGGCCAGCACGATGCCCATCTGCTTCCCCCTCGGTCCTCGGCAATGCTATCGACCCGAAGCTGACGAGGTGCGCCGGGGCGGCGCGGCGCGGGCGAAACGGGGCGGGGCGGACGGGGTGGTCGGTGGGGCCGGGGCGGTCCATGAGGGCGGCCCCGGGCATCCCCCGGCTACTCGGTGATCGCGACCGTCGTCTCGACCAGGCTGGCGGAGGCGTGCTTGCTGTGGCGGCTGAGCAGGACGGCGGCCACGGCGGCGACGAGCAGGACGACGATGGCGAACGCGGCCGCGAGGCCGTAGCCGGTGTCGGTCGGCAGGCTGCCGCCGCGGGGGATCGTCCCGACGAGGAAGGTGGCGCTCAGGGCGGTTCCGAGCGAGTAGCCGATGTAGCGGAGCACCTGGTAGAAGCTGTTGGCGCTGCCGGTCTCGTGCGCAGGAACGCCGGCGTTGATCTGCGCCGGGTTGATGGCGAAGACGGCGCCGGTGCCGAGGCCGGCGAGCGTCATGGCGACGAGCAGGGGGATCAGGTGCTCGCGGGTGAAGAGGAACAGCACCATCGACAGCACCAGCACGATGCTGGACAGGACGACCAGCACCTCGAGCGAGTACCGCTTGAGGAGCTTCTGGACGATCCGGCTCGCGGCGAAGCTGCCGAACGAGTACGGCAGGAGCATCAGTCCGGCGATCGCGGCGGGGTAGCCGTAGCCGTACCCGGTGCTGGTCGGAGCCTGGACGTAGCGGACGACCAGCGAGAGCAGCGGGTAGATGCCCGCACCGACGAGCACCACCATGACGTCGGCGGCCAGCACCGACGGGTGGGCGAGGAGCCGGAGGTTGACCAGCGGGGCGGCTGCGCGCAACTCGCGGATCACCCAGAGGACGGCGGCCACGACGCCGATCGCGAGGCATCCCAGGAGTCGTGCCGAGGCCCAGCCCCAGTCGGCTCCCTCTGCGCAGACGAGCAGCAGCCCCGCTACGGCGATGCCGAGGAGGACGACGCCCAGGAGGTCGAGTCGGGCGTGCGGCACCGGGATCGACGTCGGCACGATGAGGACGGCTGCGACGATGGCGAGCGCGGTGATGACGGCACCGGCCCAGAAGGCGGTGGAGACGCTGTAGAACTGCACGACGAGGCCCGCGAGCGGGTAGCCGATGCCGAGCCCCGCGACCGTCGTGACGCCCAGAAGCGCGATGCCTCCGGTGGTCTTCTCTTTCGGCAGGGCGACGCGTGCGACCGAGATGACCAGCGGGACGAGGCCCAGGCCGACGCCCTGGAGGGCCCGACCGGCGAGGAACCAGCCGAAGCCGAGCGGGATGGCCGCCAGGGCGCACCCGAGCCCGACGAGAACCAGCGCTACGGCGATGACCTCTTTGCGGCGGCCGCCGTCGGAGAGGCGGCCGAGGATCGGGGCGGCGATCGCGCCGGCGAGCAGGGAGATCGTGAGGGCCCACTGGCTCGTGCCGACCGACACGTGGAACTCGTCGCCGATCGTGGGCAGGAGCGGAGCGCCGAGGCTGCCGATCGCCGTGGTCACGAGGGCGATGAACATCAGGCCCGGGAGGACGAGCCTCTGGCGCGGGGAGGGCGACGGAGCCGAAGAGCGAGTCGGGATGGAGGCGGTGGGCAGGGTCTCGGTCGTCACGTCATCGACCCTAGCACTTTTACACACCTGTATAAAAGGGATGCTCGTCCCGTACGATTCTCGACATGCAGCCAGCGACGACCGAGCCCGCGGGGTCGACGTCCGGAGCGCCCGATCGCGTCGACCCGCGGACGCAGCGGAGCGTCGCCGCTCTGCGGGAGGCTGTCCTCGCCCTCGCGGCGCAGCAGGAGCCGTCGGCCATCCTCGTCACGGACCTAGTCAAGGCCGCGGGCGTGAGCCGCAAGACGTTCTACAACCACGCCGTCACGCCGGTGGAGCTGCTGATCCGCGTACTGACCGACGAACTCGACGCGGCTCGCGACCGGGCGGAAGCACAGTTCTCGATGGCGGCGGACGATCTGGCCTCGGCCGTCCGTCGGCGTCTGACGGGCATCCTGCAGCACGTCTCCGATCGCCGGGCCGTCTACCTGTCGCCCGCCGGCGACCGACTCTCGCCGGAGCTGTTCCAGATGCTGAGCTCGCGGTTCAGGAACGCCGTCGAGCTCTCGATCGCCGAGTCGTATCGCGTCGCCCCGGTGGTGTCCGGCTTCGACGACGCCGCCCATCGAGCCGCCGCGATCGAGATGTCCGCCTCGTTCGTCGGTCACGCCTATGCGGGGGCGATCCAGGCGTGGCTGCAGCATCCGGAGGTCGGCGAGGTCGACTTCGTGCTCGATCTGATCTGGGCGGCGCTGCCGGCGTGGATGACGGAGCGGCCTTCATCTGGCAGCGGGTTCGGTCGAGTCGAGTCTTGACCAAATGGTGCATACGTAATTAATGTTTTACCAGTCGGTCGCGACGGAGCGGCCGGAATGGAGAAACGATCATGAGATGGTCGTGAAGGCCTTCCTGCTCAGCCTCCCCTTTGCCGTGGCCTCCTCGATCGCGCTGCTGACTGTCGGCTCCGTCGTCGCCGGTGCAACCACCGGCACGGCACAGGCGACCCTCGGTGCGTGGGCGAGTGCTCTCGCTGTCGGTATCAGCGGTCCGTACGTGGGACTCGTCGCGCGCCGAAGGTGCCGCCTCAAGCGGGCCGGTCTCGACCGCAGCGGACGGGGGTCGGACTAGCGGGCGAGGGCCACCAGCTCGGCGCGACTGCGGGCGCCCGCCTTCCGCAGCAGGTTCGACACGTGGAACTTGACGGTGTTGTCGCTGATGCCGAGGGCGGTCGCGATGTCGTGGTTGCGCGCGCCCGAGACCACGAGGCGCAGCACGTCGCGCTCGCGGGGGCTGAACGCGACGGCGTCGGCCAGCGGTTCGGGTTCGGCCGGCGGGTCGAGGGGGAGGCGCACCACGAGGTCCGTTCCCCACCCCGGAGTCGACGAGACCTCCAGCTCGCCGGCCAGCGCCGTGACCCGCTCGGCGATCGGCCGCAGCGAGTCGTCCGAGGCCGTGAGCTCGCCTCGGCCGTCGTCACGGATCCCGATCAGCAGGTTGAGGCCGTCGCAGTCCCACTGGATCCGCACCCGCTTCGCCTCGCCGCCGTCGACGAACGCCAGCACGGCGCTGCGCACGATGGCCCGGGCCGCGTAGGCGACCTCGCCGGGAAGGGCGCGGCCGGTGGCCGGGGGTTCGACGAACTGCACGTCGAGGTCGCCGAACCGCACCAGGGGTCGCAGATCGGAGCGGAGCCGCGCGAACGCGCCGACGACGGGCTCGACGAGCGCGCCCTGGCGTTCGTCGCTCTCCATCCGCAGAGCCACGAGCGACGCGGCGGCGATCTCGATGCTCACGGCTCTCGCCGCTCGGTCGTCGAGGCGGTCCGAGCGGAGTACGGCGAGGATCGACTCCAGCGTGACGGCGTGGCGGTCGGCCTGCTCGGCGACCGCGCGATCGTGCTCGACGACGGCGGTGCGGTTGGCCGGAACGGTGGTGGTCATGTCGCGACCCTACCCGTGCATCCCACCCCCCTGCTTTCGGGTAGGTGAGACCGGTCGGTCGGGTGGCCCCGTCGAGCGGTCGGCCCGACGAAGCTGGAGGCATGTCCGACTCGACACCGTCCGTCTCCGCCTCGCTCCTCGGCATCGAGGCCGAACTCCGTGCGACGCTCCAGGCCGTCGCCGAAGCCGACCTCGACCCGTTCGCCGCGGCGCTCGCCGGGGCCGACCGCGTGTTCGTGCACGGCGCCGGCCGCTCGGGGCTCGCCCTGCGCATGACGGCCATGCGGCTGATGCACCTCGGGCTGACGGTCCACGTCGTCGGCGAGGTGACGACCCCCGCCGCCGACCAGGGCGACGTCCTCCTCACGGCCAGCGGCTCGGGCACCACCTCTGGCATCCTCCGCGCCGCCGAAACCGCCCAGAGCGCGGGATGCACGGTGCTGGCCATCACGACGGCTCCCGACTCGCCGCTCGCCCGCCTGTCGGCCGAGGTGCTGGTCGTGCCCGCCGCCGCCAAGCTCGACCGCTCCGGTTCCGTCTCGACGCAGTACGCCGGATCGCTGTTCGAACAGGCCGTGGTGCTGATCGGAGACGCCCTCTTCGACCACCTCTGGCGTCGGTCCGGCCTCTCCGCCGACGACCTGTGGCCCCGCCACGCGAACCTCGAGTGATCTCGTCTTCTTCTCTCCTCTCCACTCCAGACGCTCCACAATCGAAAGGCACCACCATGAAGCTCCAGTTCGCCATGGACACCCTCACCACCGAAGCCGCTCTCGAGCTCGCCGCCGCGGCCGCCCCGCACGTCGACATCATCGAGCTCGGCACCCCGCTCATCAAGAGCGCCGGACTCTCCGCGATCACCGCGATCAAGGCGGCGCACCCCGACAAGATCGTGTTCGCCGACCTCAAGACGATGGACGCCGGCGAGCTCGAGGCCGACATCGCGTTCTCCGCCGGGGCCGACCTCGTGACCGTGCTCGGCGTCGCCGGCGACAGCACGATCGTGGGCGCCGTCGCAGCCGCGAAGAAGCACGGCAAGGGGATCGTCGTCGACCTCATCGGAGTGCCCGACAAGGCGAAGCGCGCGGCCGAGGTCGTCGCGCTCGGCGCCGAGTTCGTCGAGATGCACGCGGGGCTCGACGAGCAGGCCGAAGAGGGCTTCACGTTCGACACGCTCCTGGACGACGGCAAGAAGTCCGGCGTGCCGTTCTCCGTCGCCGGCGGCGTCAAGGTCGGAACCATCGCCTCGGTGCAGCAGTCGGGCGCTCAGGTCGCCGTGGCCGGAGCCGCCATCTACGGCGCCCCCGACGTGGGAGCCGCCGCGGCCGAGCTGCGCGCCGCCATCGTCTGACCCGTCCCGCCGCCAGGCCGAACGGCCGCCGGGCTATCGCCGACGGGCCGGCGGGCTACGGCCGACGGGCTACCGCCGTCTGGCCGCCGGGCTACCGCGCCGCGAACCTCGCCGGCGCGGGCAGCCCGTCGGCCAGGTCGGCCAGCACCCGGCCGATCGCGGGCGTGAACTTGAAGCCGTGCCCGCTGAAGCCGGCGCCGATCACCACCGGGCCGAAGCGGTCGAGCACGAAGTCGGCCGTCGGAGTCGTCGTGTAGGTGCAGCTGATCGGATCGGCGCTCGTCGCGTCGACTCCCGGTAGCCACTCGCGCGCGTAGCGCAGCAGCGCCTCGAGCTGCACCGGCTCGGGGGTGAAGGTCCGGGCATCCGGGTCCGTCACCGGCCCGGCCCCATGCCAGCCGGCCTTGACGCCCTCGCCCGGGGTCAGCATCCCGTAGACCGGGCTGTACCAGTACGCGTCGGCGGTCGACGACGGATCGGGCGAGTGGTTGAAGCTCGGCCAGACCAGCGACTCGTCGTAGGCCGTGAAGTGCACCGGCTGCTCCTGCGTGACAACCAGCCGCGGCAACGGCGCCAGGTCGCCGACGAGTTTCGACGTCCACGCACCGACTGTCATGATCACTCGGCGCGCCCGCACCTCCTCGGCGTCGGTGACCACCACGACGCTCTCATCGCTCTCCACCCGGATGTCGCGCACCGGGGTCGAGTACTCGAAGCGTGCGCCGTGCGAGAGCGCCGAGGCGCGAAAGGCCTCCAGAGCGTGGGATGCCCGGACCCGCCCCGACTCGGGAACGAAGAGCACCTCGCTCTCGAACCGCATCCCCGCCCAGCGCTCCCGGGCCTCGGAGGGCGAGAGGAACTCGCTCGCGATCCCGTGCGCCGCATGCGCCTCGCGGACGGCCCGGAGTCCGGCCCCGTCGCCGTGGTTCACGAGGCCGACCAGGTCGAGCAGCTGTGTGTCCGTCTCGTCGGAGAGGTCGTCCCAGAGGCGGCGGGCCTCGGTGACGAGGTCGAGGTAGTCGTCCTCGGCGTAGGCCAGGTTGAAGTTGCGCGCGGCGCCGTGCGAGGCGCCGTGGTGATGCCCCGGCTCGAACCGCTCGAAGAGGACGACGGAACGGCCGCGCCGCGCGCTCTGCCAGGCCGCCGCGGAGCCCATCGCGCCGCCCCCGACCACCACCACGTCCACATCTCGCGTCACCACGTGCATCCCACCTTCTCGCCCACTCGTCTCGGCTGCCATCGTCGCACCTTCCACGATCCGAACCCGTTGGCAGGCCTGTGCCTACAATAAGACTCATGTGTCAACAAAAGTAGACACACGGATCGGAAGGAGGATCGGATGGACCTGTCCCATCCCATTCGGTCGGTCATGCCACAGCTCGACGGCGAGATCTTCTCGGTCCTCGCCCGGACGACCCAGCCTCTGACTGGCCGGAAGATCGCGGGGCTCGTCGACCGGGGGTCGGTGGCAGGGGTGCGAAGGGCGCTCGGAAGGCTCGTCCAGGACGGCCTGGTTCTCTCGGATCAGATCGGATCGGCGTTGGTCTACGTCGCCAATCGGCAGCACCTGCTGTGGCCCGCCGTCGAGACGATGCTCGATGCGACCCAGCGGGTGCCGTCGGAACTTCGGGCGCGGATAGCGGAGTCGGCCGCGGCGTTCGGGCAAGAGGAACAGAGCGTCCTCACCGTCGCGCTCTACGGCTCGGTCGCGCGAGGAGACAGTTCCGCTCAGAGCGACATCGACCTGGTGATCGTGGCAACGGGCGAGTCGGTCGAAGTCGCAGAGCGTTTTGCCGACATCGTCGCCGTCGACGTGCGACGGTGGACGGGAAACGACTGCAACGCCTACTGCGTGGACGAAGCGCGGTTGCAGGAGATGACCCGAGACCATGACCCGATCATCGAGTCGTGGGCGAGCGATGCCGTGACGATCGCGGGCCCGGACTTCGAGACCCGAATGTCGTACACGAATATGAAGTAATTGCCGCCACACTGGTCGGGTGGGACGCACAACGACTATGACGGTGAACGACGTCCGGGAACGGGCTGGGGCCGCGCGCGAATTCCTCCAGGTGGCGGAAGAGCAGTTCGCGTACACCGTGGGCCCGGAGCCTTCGGCTGCAGCACAGGTCTCGGCGTCGAATTCGATTCTCGCGGGGATAGCCGCCTCGGATGCTCTGTGCGGCAGGGTCTTGGGAGTCCGGGCGAGCGATGGCGCTCACGCCGCCGCCGCCGACCTCCTTGCGACGGTCCTGCCCCAGGGAAGGCTTCTGGCTGTGAAGTTGAGGCGCCTCCTGCGAGACAAGTCGCAACTGCAGTACGGAACCTACTGCACTCCCGCGAGGGCGTCCGAGATGCTCCGCCACGCGCGCTCTTGTTGAGGGGTTGGACGCTCACGACCTGTGATCGTCGACCGCAGGGGTGACGCGACGCGGTTCGGCCATGATGCCAGCGCCGCGGACCTGGCTGTGTGGCCGGACCACGTCGGGTCACTCGGTAGCGGCGGGCGCGGCGGTGGCGGCGGCCGGCGCGGCCGGGGCGGCGGCACCGCGAGCCCGAACCATCGCCCAGGCCACGAGCGCGGCGGCGACGGCTGTCAGCACGAGGCCCGAGAGCGTCGCGGCCTGCTGGAACTCCGCGTGCTGCGGTGCGGTCCAGTGCGCCGTGGCGATGGAGCCGGAGAAGACGATCGAGAGGATGGTGCCGGCGACGGCGATCCCCACGGCCGACGTGACCTCGGACGAGGTGTCGACCAGGGCGGCGCCGATCGAGGTCCGGTTCGACGGGAGGCCCTGGAGGACGTTCACGGCGGCGACGACTCCGACCACCCGGAGGCCGCCGGCGACCAGGGCCAGGGCGATCGCGATCGGCGGGTAGCCCAGCCCGTTGAAGAAGCCGTAGACCGCCAGCCCGACGACGACGAAGATGGCGCCGATCCAGGCCGCACGACCGATGCCGACCCTCTGGACGAACCGGTTGACGAAGGGTCCGGCGGCGAGCAGCACGGCGACCTGCGGCAGGAGTCCGATCGCGGCGACAGCGGGCGGCCAGCCGAAGTCGAGCTGCAGTTGCAGTGTCGCGAGGTAGCCGAGGCCCGCGGTCGCGAGACCGGCGGCCGACTTGTAGGCGAGGCCGCTCGAGACGAGCGGGCGAGCCACGAGAGCGAGATCGAGCAGGGGATGCGCGGCCCGCCGCTCGCGGGCGACGAAGGCGATGGCCGCCAGAACGGTCGCGCCGGCCGTCGTCCACGGCGCCCAGGAGGAGGCCCCCTGCTCGACGAACAGGGTCGGGCTGACGAGCGCGAGGAAGATCGTCGCGGTGCCGAGGAGGCCGCCGAAGACGTCGGCCGGGTCGCGGTGCAACTCGGAGGCGTCGTCGGCCGCGATGCCGCGACGGATGCCGAAGAACGCGAGCAGCGCGATCGGCACGTTCACGAGGAGGAGCACCTGCCAGGGAGCGACGGCGAGCACGAGGCCGCCGAGGGTCGGGCCGAGGGCGAGTCCGACGAGCCCGACGGTGGAGATCAGGGTGATGGCCCGGACGCGCAGCGCCTCGGTATCGAAGAGGCGGAACGCGAGGGCCATCGAGCCCGGCGTGGTCATCGCTGCGGCGACACCCATCACGATGCGGACGGCGATCAGCTCGGCCGCCGTGTCGACGAAGGCCGTCGCGAGGCTCGCGATCGCGAGGAGGATCAGTCCGACGAGCATCACGCGGCGGCGGCCGATTCGGTCGGCAACGGCCCCGAAGGCGAGCATGAGGCCGCCGAACACGACGGCGTAGGCGTTGGTCACCCACTGCAGACCGACGGTCGAGGCGTGCAGGTCGCGGCCGATGGTCGGCAGGGCGACGGTGAGGATCGAGTTGTCGAGCATCTCGAAGAGGAAGACGGCGGAGAGGCCGACGAGAGCCGGCCAGGCGTCACGCAGGGTGCCGGGGGAGCGGAGGGGGGTTCGCGGGCGAACACTGTTCGTAATCACGAACACTGTTCTACCTACGAACAGTGTTCGTGTCAAGCTATGATCGGGGGATGGTCTCCGCAGCCCGTGTCTCCCGTGCATCCCGCGATTCCAAAGTGGTACGCAAGCAGCCGATCACCGTCACGCGCATCCTCGCCGCCGCGTTCCACCTCGTCGAGACGGAGGGGTTCGAGGCGCTGACCATGCGCCGGGTGGCGGCAGCGCTCGAGACCGGGCCGGCGTCGCTCTACGCGCACGTGCGCAACAAGGCCGAGCTCGACGACCTCATGATCGGCGAGCTCTGCGCGCGCATCGACCTGCCCGAGCCCGACCCGGCGGCATGGCGGGGGCAGATCCTCGACGTGTGTCGGCAGTTGCGCGACCAGTACCTGCGGTTCCCGGGCATCTCGCGGGCGGCGCTGGCTTCCGCCCCCAACGACCTCGAGACACTGCGATTGAGCGAGGGGATGCTCTCGCTCCTGCTCGCCGGAGGGGTGCGACCCGGCGATGCCGCCTGGGCCATCGACGCCGCGTACCTCTACGTCAGCGCCTACAGCCTGGAGGCCTCGCTGCGGGGCGGGGTGGGTTCGGGGGATGCCCGTTCGGGCGACGGCGGCGTTACGGCGGCGCGGTTCGCCGAGCTGCCGGCCGACCTCTTTCCGAACACGATCCGATACGCCCGGGAGTTGACCAGCGGCGAAGGGCACGAGCGGTTCGACTTCACGCTCGATCTGCTGTTCCGGGGGCTTGCCACCGCCTGACCCGGTGCGGGCGCTGGTGCTGGTGCTGGTGCTGGTGGTGCGGGTGCGGGTGCTGGCGCTGCGGGTCGCACCCCGATCGCGCGGACATGCACCCTGCTCCCGCGGAGCCGCACCCCGGCACCCGCGGAGCCGCACCCCGGCGCCCGTGGTCGCACCCTCGTCGACAGGGGGTCTCAGGCGGACTCGGGGGTGTGGGTCGTGGCGTCCCCGGCGCGGCAGACAGGGGTGCGCGCTCTGCCCGGCGGAGGGGTCGCATCCTGCCTGCGGGGACATGCACCCTGCTCCCGCGGACATGCACCCTGCTCGCGCGGACATGCACCCGGCTCCCGCGGACATGCACCCGGCTCCCGCGGACATGCACCCGGCTCCCGCGGACGTGCACCTGGCTCCCGCGGGCATGCACCCCGTCGCGCGCAGTTGCACCCTGCTCGCGCGCAGTTGAACCCTGCTCCCGCGGAGCCGCACCCTGCTCGCGCGGACGTGCACCCCCGTCGCGCGGAGCCGCACCCTGCTCGCGCGGAGTCGCACGTCGCGCCTCGCCCTGTTCCGAGCCGCGCGGGAATCGGCTCGTCGACCGAGCTCCCTCGTCGCGTCCCCTTCCGCGTCGTTTCGCCTTGGGGGTGTGCTTTCGCGCCGCGGCGCGAAACGACGTCCCCGAGGCGAAACGACGCTCGACGGCGACGGGCCCGGCGACGGCAGCGCGGGCAGCGAGCGGGCAGCCGGCGGGCAGCCGGCGGGCAACGAGCAAGCAACCCAGGGGGATGCCCCCCGCCCGCCCCCAGCACTCAGGCGGGGTCCGGCACGGTCCGGATCGGCCCCGTCAGCATCGGCCCGGACTCGGTCTCGTCGACGCGGAAGGGGAACGTCCGCCGCGTGAGGAGCACGACGATCACGAACGCGGCGGCGACCACGGCACCGAACGGAGCCAGCGCGTCGAGGTGCCCGGCGCGGTAGATCAGCCCGCCGACGAGGGATCCCCCGGCGATGCCGAGCTGCATCGCCGTCTGGCGGATGGCCGAGGCGGAATCGCGCCGACCGGGCGCCACCCGCATGGCGGTGATCTGGAGGATGAGGGGGACCGCGGCGAATCCCGCCCCCCACACGAGCACGGCGACGATCGTGACGGCGGCGCTGTGCGTCACCGACAGGGTTCCGAGCGTGACGGCGACCGCCGCCAGGCAGCCGACGAGGGCGACGCCCGGTCGCCGGTCGACGATGCGTCCGATCACGACGTTGGCGACGAGTCCGGTCACCCCGTAGCCGAGCAGCAGCAGGCTGAGTGCGGTGCCGTGCAGGTCGCCCGTCCGCTGCACGATCGGCGCGATGTAGGTGTAGGCGGCGTACTGCCCGATCACGGCGAGCGTGGTGACGATGCAGACGGGGGTGATCGCTCGCGAGAATGCGAGGCGCACCGTGCCGCCGAACTGCCCGCGGATCGACAGGCTGCGGTCGGTGGCGGACACCGGCATCTTCGGCAGGAACGCGAACAGGGCCGCGGCCGCGACGATGCCGGCCAGGGCGAGCACCCCGTACGAGTCGCGCCAGCCGACGCTCTGCCCGAGGATCGTCGACAGGGGGACGCCGAGCACCATTCCCGCCGTATTGCCCGCCATCACCAGCGAGGAGGCGCGGCCGCCCTGCCCGGGAGGCGCCAACCCTGCCGCGACCGGCGCCATCACCGACCAGAAGACCCCGTGGGCCAGGGCGCAGATCACGCGGGCGAGGATGAGCACCGTGAACGTCGGCGCGACCGACGCGAGCCCCTGCGAGACGACGTAGACCAGCACCAGACCCGTCAAGAGCAGGTGCCGTGGGATGCGCATGGTCAGGTTGGTCAGCGGGATCGCGCCCGCCGCCGCCACCGCCGCGTAGATCGTGACGAGCAGTCCGACGGAAGCCGGACTGACGTGCAGACCGGCCGAGATCTGCGGCAGCAGCCCGACCGGCAGCGTCTCGGCGGTGAAGTAGACGAAGGCCGAGGCGGCCAGAGCGGCGACCGCTCCGTAACGGATGGAGGCCGGATGGGGCGAATCCCGTACGGCGGTCATGTTTCCAGCCTACTCAGCGCCTCGTTCGCCCCGGGCTCTCGGCAGCGGCATCTTCGCGGCGTAGTCTGCCGGGATGAACGACATCCTCGATGCCGCTGCCCAGCGCAGTGCCAAGGCGCTGAAGTCCGTTTCGCAGAACGCCTTCGTGGCGCGGGCGCGCGGGCAGGTGGGCATCGCACGGGCGGTCGCCGAGACGGTGTGGGAGCGCGCGGAGC
This sequence comes from Frondihabitans cladoniiphilus, assembly GCF_039544345.1. Taxonomy (NCBI): domain Bacteria; kingdom Bacillati; phylum Actinomycetota; class Actinomycetes; order Micrococcales; family Microbacteriaceae; genus Frondihabitans; species Frondihabitans cladoniiphilus. The sequence continues at coordinate 594,631 of NZ_BAABLM010000002.1, read as the reverse complement.
CGAGGGTTCCCGCACGAGTGCAGGGAGCAGCCGCCACGTTCGCGAAGGTCGTGCCCGGGATGGCGGGGCGGGGCGTGCATCCCGCGGCCCACGGGGTCTTGGCCACACCGGAGAGTGTCGAGACGCTGCCCGGCGACGACGAGAAGTGCACCTGCCGGGGTGAGGGGGCGCGCTGGTGCGGGGCCACGAAGCGCGACGTGCTCCACGACCTGATGGCGAACGGGTCGCAGCTCTCGCGGGATCAGGCCGAACACATCTGGGTGTCGGCGCAGACGGCCCGCGCGGCCGCCGAAGCCTGAGGCCCGGCTTCGTCCGCGTCCAAGCCTGACAGCGCGGCGTGAAGCGACGGCTGTCGCGGACTAGCTTCGAACGATGACACAGCAGAGCCCCACCGGCGTCGACGCCGACGAACCCCAGGGCGCCGGGACCCACGACCCCGGAACCGCGCCCACCAGCACCCATGCCGAACCCGGCGCGGGCCGCCCCCGGCTGATCTTCAAGGCCGGCGAGGACTGGGACGGCACGCCGCCCCGCGAGTTCGACCTCCTGCCGACGACGACCGTGATCGGCTCCGGCCCGGATGCCGACCTGCAGCTCGAAGGCCTCGACCCCGTGCACGCGCGTATCGAGCACACCGACGACGACGAGTACGTGCTCACCCACGCCACCGCCGAGTCGGACCAGAACGCGCCCGTGCTCGAAGGGGCGGCGCTTCCGGGCGAAGGAATCCTCCGAACCGGCTCGCCCGTCGAGCTCGGCACCTGGTCGCTGTCGTACTACCGCGACGAGTTCGCCGACCACGGGCGCCCCGGCGGCGGACGTCAGGGCGGCGAGGGCGAGCACCAGCCGCCCCAGCAGTAGCGCCGGTTCACGACGCGAGAAGGGCCCCGTCCGAAGACGGGGCCCTTCGCCGTTGCAACTGATATCAGTCGGTGCGACTGCGATCAGTCGTCGCGACTGCGATCAGTCGGCGCGGCGGGGGATCAGCTGGCGCCCAGAGCTGTCAGGGCGCCGTCGATGACGTGCTCCATGCCGCTGATGTAGGACGAGTCGTCGGAGGCGAGGAACAGCGCGAGGCTGGACACCTCGTCGGGCTCGGCCATGCGACGCAGCGGCACGGCGTCGGCGATGCCGCCGCCGTCGGCGTCGGTGGCGAGCGCCATCATCGGGGTCTTGATGAAGCCGGGGTGGATCGAGTTCACGCGGATGTTCTGGGGGCCGTACGTGACGGCCACCTCCTTCGTCATGCCACGGGACGCGTACTTGCTGCCGACGTACGCAATGCTCGGTGCACCGGCGACCACGAGCATCCCCGCCGTCGACGAGATGTTGACGATGTTGCCGCCGCCCGCCTTGATCATCGAGGGGATGACCGTCTTCATGCCCCAGACCTGCGAGTGCTGGTTGACCTCGATGACCTTGAGGTAGGCCTCGGGGTCGATGTCGACGACGTTGGCAATCGGTCCGAGGATGCCCGCGTTGTTGACGAGGACGTTCACCGGGCCCCACTTCGCCTCGATGTCGCCGACGAGCGTCTTCCACTCGTCGAGCTTGGTGACGTCGTGTTTGACGAACCACACGTTCTCTCCGAGCTCTTCGGCGAGGGCCTTCCCGCGCTCTTCGTTCAGGTCGGTGGCGACGACTTTCGCGCCCTCCGAGACGAAGCGGCGCACGTGCGCTTCGCCCATTCCTTGTGCTGCTCCGGTGATGATGGCGACTTTGCCGTCGAGCTTGCCCATGTTCTGGATGTCCGTTTCTTGATCGGTTTCATCGGACCGCGACCATTGCGGTGCCGAACCGGCGACGCCTCGACTCCGAGTCGTCGTCCGCACCCCTCACATTAGAGGTACGTGGTTCCGAAAAGATCGGAGAGTGCTGCGAATCCTGGCGAGTGTCCTGTCGACGTCGCGAGATGGCGAGGCGGACTACAGAAACAGGACACTCGCCGCAGAGTCGGTCAGCGACGACGGAAGTAGGGGTTCGCACCGCCGACGAACATGAGCAGGCGGCGACCGAATCCGAATAGAGGCTGTCCGGAATGCGAACTCGACGGACGTCGTAAGACGCCGACACATCCCTGTCGCGAAGCCCCGGCGGTCGTTATCGTTACGGCACCATGAATCCCGCCCTCGTCGTGATCCTCCTCGTCGCCCTCCTCGCCCTCGCCACCGTCGCCGGCCTCGTCGGCCGCTCGCGAGCGGGCCGGGTGAAGGCGAGCGGGGGATCCGAGACGGTCGCCGTCTCCGAGCTGGTGCCCGGCGAGTCCGGCGGCACCGCTGCGACGCTGCTGCAGTTCTCGACCGAGTTCTGCTCCACCTGCGGCCCGACCGGCGTGCAGCTCGAGAAGCTCGCCACGGAGTTCGCCGGCGTCCGCCACGTCGACGTCGACATCACCCATCGACCGGATCTCGCCCGCCGCTTCGACATCCTGCAGTCGCCGACCACCCTGGTGCTCGACGGCGACGGCGCCATCCGCGCCCGGATCGGCGGCTCGCCCCGGCTCGCCGACCTCCGTACCCGCCTGGCCGGGCTCGTGGCGGTCGGCGCAAGAACGGCCGGCACCGCGGCACCAGCCACGACGACAGCACCGACGACAAGAGAAGCGTCATGACCGAGCTCGCCCCCTCGAAGAAGGCTCTCGTCGCCCAGCCCGGCGAGAAGGGCATCGACCCGCGCGGCCCCCGCTTCGGCGCCGGCATCACCGCAGTGCTGCTGCTCGTGGTGCTCGCGGTCGGGCTGCTCGACGGCTTCGACCTTCCGAGCGGCGTGGGAGCCCGCATCCTGCGCCCCGAGTTCCTGATCTTGGCGCTCGTGGTCGTCCTCTTCGCCTGGGGAGCCTTCGCGGGCATCCGTCGGCACCCCTACGGCCGCTTCTTCGCGGCCGCGATCCGCCCACGCCTGACGGCCCCGTCGCATCTGGAGAGCCCGAAGCCGCCGACGTTCGCGCAGACCATCGGCTTCGTCATCACGGCGGTGGCCCTGGTGCTGCAGATCGTCGGCGTGCCGGGCGGCCTCCTCTTCCTCGCGGCCGTCGCCTTCGTGGCGGCGTTCCTCAACTCCGTCTTCGACTACTGCTTCGGCTGCCAGGTGTACGTGCTCCTCGTCCGGTCCGGCCTCCTCCGCTCCGGCGCGCGGGTGCGGGCCTGACCGCCCCGATGCCGGTCGCGGAGTCGACGCGGCTCCTCGAGGAGGAGACGCTGCGGTTCGCGCGGGCGCTGATCCGGATCGACAGCGTCAACACCGGCGACCCGGCCACGATCGGCGACGGCGAGTCGCGGGCGATCGCGCTCATCGCGGGATGGCTCGAGGAGGCGGGCTACACGCCGCTGACCGAGGAGTCGGCGCCGGGCCGAGCGAATCTCGTGCTGCGCGTGACCGGAGCCGACCCCACTCGGGGAGCCCTCGTCGCGCACGCCCACGTCGACGTCGTACCGGCGGACCCGACCGGTTGGGCGCATCCCCCCTTCGCTGCGGAGATCGCCGACGGCTACCTCTACGGACGCGGCGCGCTCGACATGAAGAACCACGCCGCCGCTCTCGTGGCGGTGGCCCGCGCCTGGGCCCGCGACGGCATAGTGCCGAACCGCGACATCGTGTTCGCGTTCTTCTCCGACGAGGAGGCCGGCGGCGTCTACGGCGCGCGCTGGGTGACCGAGCACCGACCGGAGTGGCTGCGGGGCGTGACGGAGGCGGTCAGCGAGGTCGGCGGATTCTCGGTGCCGCTCGGAGAGAAGCGCGGCTACCTCGTCGCCACGTCGGAGAAGGGCGTCGGCGCGGCGACCCTGACCGCTCGCGGCCGGGCCGGGCACGGCTCCCGACCGTCGCACTCGAACGCCGTGACCCGTCTGGCACGGGCCGTCGTCGCGGTCGGCGAGCACGAGTTCCCGATCGTGTCGACGTCGGCCATGGAGGAGTTCGCCCTCCGCGCCTCCGAACTGCTCGGGGTCGAGCTGACCGTGGAGACCCTCGAAGACCACCTCGACCTGCTCGGCATCGCGGGGCCGCTGGTGGCGGCGGGGCTCCGCGACACCGTCTCGCCGACGATGCTCGCGGCGGGATCGAAGACCAACGTGATCCCGGGCGAGGCGACAGCCCAACTCGACACGCGCATCCTGCCCGGCACCGAAGGCGATCTCGAGAGAGCCGTCGAGGCGGTCGTCGCGGCCTCCGGGCCCGGTGTCGAGATCGAGTGGTCGCGCACCATCACGCCGCTCGAGTCGCCGGCCCGCGGCCCGTTGCTCGATGCGATCCAGGAGGCGCTTCTCGACGACGACCCCGACGGCGTCGTCGTGCCGTACCTGATGCCGGCGAGCACCGACAACAAGCACCTGCGCGCTCTCGGCATCACCGGCTACGGCTTCGTCCCCTTGCGCACGGCGGGGGACTTCGACGCGTTCGGCCTGTTCCACGCGGTCGACGAGCGGATCCCCCTCGACGCCCTCGCGTTCTCGGTGCGGGTGACCGAGCGGCTGCTGCGTCGGGCCTGACGCCTTTCACAACGGGTGCCGTTCTGACTGCGGTTGCTGCCGCTTTGACGGCGGCGGCTGCCGACAACGGCCTAGAGCGGGGGATGCACGCCCCTCAGCCTCGGAGGGCCACCACCTCGTCGAGCACCGCGTCGGCCACCGCACGCTTCGTGCCCGCGGCCTCCGCGACGATCGACCCGTCGCCCGCCAGCACGACCACCGTGTTGTCGTCGGAGCCGAAGCCGGCGGCCCATCCGACCACGTTGACCACGAGGAGGTCCGCCTTCTTCCGTGCCGCCTTCGCGCGCCCGAGCTCGAGGAGTTCGTCGCGGGTGGGCGCGGTCTCGGCGGCGAACCCGACGATGATCTGGCCGGGACGGCGGGCTCGAGTGAGGGCGGCCAGGATGTCGGGGTTCTCGACCAGATGCAGAACGAGGCCGCCGCCCTGGCCGTCCTTCTTGATCTTCGACTCGGCGACCGTCGCCGGGCGGTAGTCGGCGACCGCTGCGGCCATGACGACGACGTCGGCGAGTTCGGCGACGCTCTCGACGGCGAGGGCCAGCTCGGACGCGGTCTGGACCGGGATCACGCGGATGCCCGGGGTCTCGAGCCCGGGGTCGAGGTGCGCGGCGACGAGCGTGACCTCGGCCCCGCGGGCGAGGGCCGCTCGGGCGAAGGCGACGCCCTGCTTGCCGCTGGAGCGGTTGCCGAGGAAGCGGACCGGGTCGAGGGGTTCACGGGTGCCGCCGGCGCTGATCACGACGCGGAGGCTCTCGAGGTCGCGGACGGGCGGGGCCTCGTCGGCACGGGCGGGCGCGCCTTCGTCGGCGCGTGCAGCGGTGGGGAGGTCCAGGATCGCCAGCGCCGCCTCGGCGATCTGCTCGGGCTCGCTCATGCGGCCGGCGCCGGAGTCCGCGCCCGTCAATGCGCCGACCTCCGGGCCGACGAGGGTCACGCCGCGGTCGAGCAGGGTCGCGACGTTCGCCTGCGTGGCCGGGTTCGCCCACATGGCCGTGTGCATCGCCGGCGCTAACACGAGAGGTGCCGTGGAAGCGAGGATGGTCGTGCCGAGCAGGTCGTCGGAGAGACCGTAGGCGATCTTCGCGATGGTGTTCGCGGTGGCCGGGGCGACGACGATCAGGTCGGCCTTCTGACCGAGGGCGACGTGGCGGACCGCGGCGACGTCGTCGTAGAGCGAGACCGTCACCGGATTGCGGCTGAGGGCTTCGAGCGTGGGCAGCCCCACGAAGCGCAGGGCGGCCTCGGTGGGCACGACGTGGACGTCGTGGCCGGCCTTGACGAAGAGCCGGATCACGCCGACGGCCTTGTAGGCGGCGATGCCGCCGGTGATGCCCACCACGATGGTCTTCTGCTCGGCCACGAGTCTCCCGTCCGTCGACGTCGGGCAGCGCCCGGCGTCCGTCTATCCTGGCCGAGTGTGCACCGTCGTCGTGGGATTCGATCCCCAAGCCGAGTGGCCCGTCGTCCTCCTGGGGCTCCGCGACGAGATGGTCGATCGCCCGTGGGATCCGCCCGGGGCCTGGTGGCCCGACCTCGGCCCGGGCGTCGTCGGCGTGCACGATCGCGCGGCCGGGGGAGCGTGGCTGGCTACGAACGCCTCGCGCTCGAAGGCCGCCGTGGTGCTCAACCGGCACGAGGAGGTGGCGGAACCCGAGGGCGGCTACGTGTCACGAGGGGTGCTGCCGTTGGAGGCCGTGACGGGGGATGCCTCGCCCGGCGGTGTGCCCGGGCATCCCCCGCTCCTGCCCTCCACCCGGTCGTTCAACCTCGTCGTGCTCTCGCCCGACGAGGTGTCGTTCACACGGTGGGACGGCTCGTCGGTGCGACGCATCGCGCTCGAACCCGGCGTGCACCTGATCACGCACGAGGGCCCGGACGTGCACTCGGTGCCGCGCGAACGGCGCTGGCTGCCGGAGTTCCAGGCGGCCAGGCGTCCCTCGGGGCCCCGCGAGGACGGCTCCTGGGACGAGTGGCTGGGTGTGCTCGCGTCGAGCGCCGGTCTGCCGACGGACGACGACGAGGCGCTGTTCCGCAGCGACGTGCTCGACGGGGTGCACTACGCGTCGCTCTCGGTCTCGGCGCTCGCGCTGCGCTCCGGCGAGGCCGCGCTGGAACTGGCGCGGCTGCCCGAGCCGGGGCACCTGACGGCGCCGCTCGCCTGGGTCTGAGCGGGCCGGCCCACGTTCCAGGATCGGACCGAGCAGAAGTCGCGCGCGAGGTGATAATGAGCGAGGGGACCACGGCGGTCTGCAGAGGGGTGGCTCGTGGTGACTCGACGACTGAAGCTCGCGTTCGGTGTGATGGGGGTGTTGGCTCTCGGAATCGCCGGGGTCGTGACGGCCCCGATGGCCGCAATTGCGGACGCGACGGTGACGAACCCGGTGTTCGCGTTCGACAGCGGGTTCTCGCCTCTTCAGACACCGCACTACCCCTCGCAGGAGTCGGCCTTCGCGTTCGGCCCCGACGTCACGGTCGACTTCGCGACCTCGAGCAACATCGATATGAGTGTGCCGGGGTCCGACGCCGGGGCGAACACGATTCAGGTGACGACCAACCCGGGCGAGAGCATCCGTGCCGGGGTGTTCACTCTGACCGGCAACCCGAACGTCCCCGGCCCGTTCGTGTCGGTGGGCGGGAACGCGCTCACCGGTCGGATCGACGTCCTCGACATCGCCTCGAACGCCGCGGGGAGCGTCACCCGGTTCGACGCTGTACTGCTGTCGTATCCGGAGAACGCCGGCGCCTCGCAGTACGGCGAGATCCGGTTCGGCGAGACGGAGCCTGCCGTACAGGTGCTCCAGCCGCACCTCGAGTTCGCGAAGACGGCCGTCGGGGGAGCGCGCGTGCTCGCCGTCGAACACCTGCGCAACACCCAGTCGACGGCGGTGAAGGTCGGCACGATCTCCGTGACCGGCGGCGCCACGAGCGACTACACGATCAGCCACGACGCCTGCAGCGGCACGACGCTCGCGGCCGGGACGACTTGCTCGTTCCTCGCCGGTTTCTCCGCCTCGAAGGGCGGGCCGCGCAACGCCACGATCTCGGTGCCGGTGGGATCCACCACCCAGACGATCAGTGCCACCGGGAGCGGAGCGGTCGGCACGAACTCGATCACCACGACGTGGCCGGACGACGCCGATCACCCCGTGACGCAGACCGAGGTCAACGGCCCCCAGTACGAGCTGGCCGTCTCGCCCACCAATTCGACCGGATGGGATTGGTACGCGTCGCAGACCTATTCGACCGCGGACCTGCCCGACCAGGTCGAGTTCAACCCGGCGAATGGCGCCACCACCATCACGGTCGGAACGTCACCGGTCCAAGCCCTTCAGGACGTCACCAACCCCTATTACGACCTCGGCTATCCGGGGGCAGAGCTCGACCGTCCGGGCGAGAGCTGCTCGTCGTTCTCGGGCGTGCGGTTCGGCACCGAGACCGTGCACTCGTTCGCCCTCGGCGCCGACGGCCTCCCCACGATGGCGAGCATCGACTTGACCGGCACCTGCTCGGGTGAGACGAGCACGACCACGGCGCAGCTCCGCTGGCAGGTCCGGTCGGATGTGACCGCACCCGCGGCGGTGCGCTCCATCAGCATGACGAACGGCACGACGCGCACCGTGATGTGGGCGCAGTCGACCAGCAAGGACACGTCGTACGACGTCGTGCGGGTGGTCGAGGGGGATGGCTCCGGCGCGACCCCGGGGGCCGGTTCGGCCGTGAAGTTCGGCTTGACCACGTCGGCCGTGCTGCCTTCGCTGCGGAAGGGCGTCGCCTACACGGTCGTCGCGTTCGCGGTGGACGGGACGGGAAATGTGAGTGCGCCCGCGGTGGCGCACATCGTCGGTTAGGCGGGCAGTGCTCGTCCGCGCCAAGGGCAACTCCGACACGATCGTTCGCCCGGGTTGGGCCGGCACCGGCCGAGCCCGATCGGGTGCGCTGTGATCCCTCCGCCTTCACGTCCCGGTGACGGCGCGGCACTGTGCCGAACAGAACCCACGGATGTCAGAAGCGTCGTTTGCGACTCCGGGAGAGCGGGTCAGGCCGACGCCGGCTGGCACCGGGGGCACCACCAGGTGCGCCGCTGTTCCGGGTCGTTGGGCACCTTGGCCGTGGCACTGATGCGGGTGCCGCAGCGCAGGCACGGCCGGCCGGCACGCCCGACGACGTAGTGCCGTTCGCCGCGCCGCTGGTTGCCGGTGGTGGTCTGGAACATGCCGGGGATGGTCACGGATGCCGTCAGACCCCGAGCCGCCCGATCCACCAGGCGTCGCGTGTCCACCTCGCCGACGGGGGTCCACGGATAGAGGCCTTGGAGATAGCAGATCTCGTTGACCCACATGTTCCCGAGCCCCGCGATGATGCGCTGGTCCAGGAGGCGTGGATCACGGGCCGGTCCGGTTGAGCATCCAGTCGTGCCACGGCTTCGTCGGGGTTCCAGTCGGCGCGGAGCGGATCGGGCCCGAGGTGTCCGATGACGCTCGATTCGGCGCTCGTGGGAATGAGGTCGACGACGGGCAGGTCCACGCCCCACACCGTGGCTCCGGCGTCGGTGACGAACCGGACCGCACATCGGGCAGCACGTGGCGGGGAAGGGTGCGGCCCTTCGTGCTCACCGTCCAGGAGCCCTGCATGCGCAGGTGGGTGTGGAGGGTGAGTCCGCTGTCGAACCGGGTCAGGAGGTGCTTGCCGTGGGTGTCGTGCTCGACGACCCGCCAGCCACCCACCTTCGTGCCGGCCGCCCCACCTCCGCGGATCTCGCCCCCGGTGAGAGTGTGCCCGTCCAGGGGCGGGCGGAGCCGTGCTGCGAGCTGGTAGACGCTATCGCCCTCAGGCACCGTCACCCCCGCAACGTGTCAAGGACTTCGGGTGGGATGCGATGGTTGCGACTACTCGTCGGTGCCGCTTGTGGAGGTGGTCTCCTCGTGCGTCGTCGTGGTCTTCTCGGTGGTCTCGCCGTCATTCGAGGTCTCGGTGGTCGTGGTGGTCTTCTTGTCGTCGGTCATGGCTGCACCGTACCCGCGAGGCCCGAAAGAAGAATCGGGCGCCGGAGCGTTTACTTCTGCTGAGCGTCCAGCGACTGCAGGTATTCGGCGTTGCTGCGCAGGGCGGGTTTGTAGCGGTCGAGTTCCGATGCGGATACGTGATCGGCCAGGAGGATCAAGAGGCTCGCGAGTGCGTCGTTCATGCGACCCGCTGCGTGGAACGTGAGCGCTTCGAAGGCTCCGAGCGCTGCGGACTCGGGGAACTCAGCGCGCGCTCGCGCAAAAACCTTTAGCGACTCCTCTATCCTGCCGAGATTCCGCAGGGTACTTCCGTACTGCAGGTAGCAGCGGCGGCGAATATCTCCTACCAGGCCCTGGTCTATCGACCGTTCGTAAAATCTGAGGGCCGTCGCCTCTTCGCCTGCGGTGTCATAGGCCCCGCCAAGCTCGTACAGGACCCGGGGATTCTCCGGATGTTCGTCGTAGAGAGGGAGAAGGGCGCTGATGGTTGGGCCCATGTTCTCTCGGTCCCGAGCGGCGAAGATGCTCTCTAGCTGTGCGTCGAGTTCGTCCGACATCGTTGCTCCCCCAGAAGGTCAAGTGGTTTCAAAGGCCGCCACGACACGGTAGCGGCCGTTGCGACAGCCGAACTCGCTAGCGTGCGACGTGATCATCATTCCGGAGGGGTGCACCAAAGCCGGACCGTCATCGTGCGCATAGGGGCCGTTGGCCATGGCTACCCTGGGTCACTTGCTTGAGCCAGAGACGCTGCCACCAGAATCGTCACAGGCACCACGAGTGTGCACGGTTGCGCGAATCGCTCCCCAGCCGCAACTTCATAAGAGCACTCAAGGCAGTCGACTTCTCCGGATGTCTCGATTAGTCCGGCGTGGTCCATCCAGGTGTGCGTGCACGCCGGACATGAACGCGTGAGGACCCTGTGTCGAGCATTCGACTGCCGGCGGCCCAGGACCCACTCGTGGATAATCGCGTAGATCCCGACCATGCCCGACGGTACCTCGACCGGCGCGCTGTTACGGAACGATGACCGTGCGTTTCGCGGGCAACGCGGATGAGCCGCAGGTTCGCGCAACACAAGACCCGACCACCGGCAGTATCGCGAGATCGGATGCCGAGATGAAGTCGTCAGTAGCTCACATGCCACTGGCACCGGAATAGTCGTTCGCAACATGGAATCGACAGAGCCAAGGGCGCATCGAAAAGGTCTCGTAGGGAAGGCATCATGGCCTGATGGACGCTGGCTTCTTCGAGGACATCATTCCGCGCGCGGACGCGGAGGCGGAGTTTTTGCGGGTCTTGAGAGACAAAGCAGCCGCTTGGCAGACCGACGTCGAGCCTGCCGATACATGGGCCGAAACCCTTGACGATCCGCTTGCAGTGGGAATTCGTGTTCGGGGTCTGACGGGGCCCATTACTATCCTGTGGGTCACAGCATTCGTTGACGCCGGAGGTCCGCAAGGACTCGAGGGGGTGTGGGGAGATTCCTATGTGGGCGAGAGCGACGCTAAGTTCTCGCCGCATGAGCTCCAGGTGAGAGGGGTTCGTGAAACGCCGACGTTCTCCGCGCGGATCGCCGCGTCCTGGTTCGAGCAGCAGCTGCTTCGTCCCATAAATCGTGGCGACTTGGCAGATCGGTGGACGTCCAACTGGTCGGCGACACCGAAGCCACAACGGAGGGCGTGGCGCTCTTACGTGACATCCCCGAGAACTCCCGAACGCCGACGCGGCTTCGCCATCGACCCGTCCCAAAAGGAGCCTAAGTCGTGAGGCGGCGGCCGACCCAGCCGCTCTCGATCCAGGCCGCGGCTGACCCTGCACCCTAAGGCGGAGGGTCAGTGTGCGTCGTCGAGGTAGTCGCCGCCGACTCCGGCCCATCGGTGCAGGGCATCTCGTCCTTCATGCGCATGCTCGGCAAACTTCGGGAGCGCCCCTCGTGCGTTCAAGACGCTGACCGGAGTGGAACGCTTCCGTCCTCGAGCATCCGTCCATTTCACGAAGGGCCACGGCGTGATCGACGTGATCGCCTGGCGGGGAATGGTCCGTGACCACAATTGGCCGTAAACGACCATCTGGTCTTGGCGAAGAGTGACCCGTGCCCGGGGAATGCGTATAGCCGTCACGATTCCGAAGACTATGGCCAGAACCCCAATCGCGAACCAGGGCCATCCAGGGGAGATCGTGGTTCCCGCCCAGATGAAGAACCCTCCGGCGACAGCCATGACGATTCCGCCTCCGACACCAACCCATTTCGTGACTCGGAGCTGCTGGATGACGATGTCTGAGGTCGGGTCTTGGCTCTGGGAGGACACGATTGCCAGGTAACTCTCGCGCCCACCCGTATGTCCACGTCCTTGCTCGCAAGGTCCGACCGTGACTGCACCTGCGCACGCGCGGGAGCCCATCTCTTAGGGGACTCAAGAGCGGCTGCCTACCGAACGCGACTCTTATTCAGCCGCAGTCCCTTTCGGCCACGGGGTTGAGAACCTTCGAGAGCACCTGCCTGGGCACGGTGGCGTCACGCTCCGTATCAACGGACACACAACCGAGGTATTCGAAGGAGTCGGTGTACGTGAAGGCAGCACAGAGTTGGTCCTTGCCAACCCCGAACGTGAGGCGCTCATCGTGGCCGGGAGGAGTCGGGAGAGCGTCGTCGGGACTGCACGCGAAGGCGACCGATGAAGAGGAATCGTTGGTAATAACGACATAGATATCAGGCTCAGCGAAATATCGAACGAGAGCGGTAACTGCCCACCCACCAGCTAAAACCGCTCCGATGATGAGTATCAGGATGGATCGTCGCGTCATTCACGAACCGTATCGGGAGGGAACGGCGCCGGCATCCCCCTGCAGATCTACCCGGATCAGGAGGAGCCGCCGGGGCTCCTGTCGAATCGGGTGGGTCTTTCAGACACTGGAGCCGGACCTCCGCGTACGGATCGCGAGACGTCTGCCGGGGAACCGTTACCGAGCGTTCCGGGGCCTCGTGTCGGGGGAGGATCGCACGTTGCTTGAGGGCGGTTCGTGGGTCCTTGGTGGCGATACCCATTCGCCCCAAAGATTTGCGTGTGTTTTGCGGAGTGCGTAGCGGCCAAGGAGCAGAGTGATCGAGGCCCCGACGAGCCCGATGCTTCCGGGGAACCAAACATTTTCGGCGGACTTCGCCAGTCCGTATGCGGCGAACGAGACTGCGCGCGTGTAGTCGAGACCGCCGTACAAGATGAAGTAGCGGGTTCCCCGTTGGTAGGGGAAAACGTTCATGAGGTGTTGCTGGAGCAGGAATACGTTTCCGGCCACCGCTACCAGGAGGAAGCCCCAGAGCACTGCGTCAAAGGGTCGCCTGGCTCCTTGAATGGCGCGCGCAGCGAAGCTCCGGGGCGGTTGCCAGTCACCGAAGAGTCCGCTGCCGAGAATGATGACAGAGGCCACCGCCAGGATCAGACCGATGAGGGCCACGCTTCCGCCGAACCGATCGATTCCTCGGAACGTGGGAACGCATAGCGCGACTATGGCGAAGCCGAGGTCGACAACTATAAGTGTGACTGCGGCGCGGAGAAGGTAGAAGAGAATGGGTTCGCGGCGACTCGGTGGCCGTACCGTCGGCACATCATCAGCTGTATCGCTCACGGCCATCATCTTCGACCTTTTGGAATCGAGAAGATAGCCGTGCTAGGGGCTGGATCCCGCCCACACTCACAACGACGACTGTGGCACGTTGGCCGGGACAGAGAGAAAACAACGGCCGTCTCCAATGCGATGACCATGAGAGCAGGTTCATTTTCTCGTGAGGCTCATGCTCTGTGCCCGTCCAGCCGGTCGGACTGAGTGCGGTAGTTGATCTCGACTTCGAGGCCGTCACCGAGGTCGCAGTAGAACGCAGTCCAGGTTGCGCCCCAGACTTCGAAGCCGTCGTTGATCTTGCCCGGCGCGAGTCCTGCGGCGGTCAGTTCGTCGTGTTTGGTGAGGACGGCTTCGCGGGTGTCCTGGATGAGTCCGAAGTGGAAGCCGTTGGGGTAGGCCGACATTCCTTCGGTGGGCGCTGCGATCTGGGTGATCAGGAACTCGGAGCCGTCGGTGCCGACGATGGCGGAGAAGTGGCTGTTGCCGGATCCGTCTGGGAGTGGGTAAGCGCCCGAATCGACGACTCGGTAGCCGAAATGCGTGACGAGCTTGTCGGCCATGGCCGGGACGTCGCTGGCGCAGAGGTTGATGTGGTTGAGACGCATGGGGTTGTCCGTTCTGTGATGAGCTGCAGGGGATGAGCAAGAGAGGGTGCCGCGGAGCCAAACAGGGGGATAGCCTCGACGGCCACGATCTGCGCCGAGTTTCGGATCCAGCGATGGGTGAGTCACGTTCTGCTCCGGGAGGTGGAGGTTCGTCACAGGGGCTCGTTTTTGGAGCGCCGTGATTCAATCTAAACCCTTTCTTACAATGTTGCTATCTCACAAAGGTACTTTCCGTCATGATATCTTCTGGATCGGAGGCTCCATGGATGACAGCGACGCCGCGACCCCCAATCGCAACGAACGAATCATGAACACGGTCTGGGCGATCAGCTCCGCGCAGAGTGACCTCGGGCGTGCCTTCGCCCGGCGCATGAAGATGCACCCGACCGATGCTGCCGCCATCGTAGAGATCATTCGAGCGGAAGATCGAGGCCAACCCCTCACCCCCGCTCGCCTTTCCGAGCGCATCGGCCTCACCAGCGGTGCCACGTCGATCCTGCTGAACCGACTCGAAGAAGCAGGCCACGTCCTCCGAAAGCGAGGCCACGCCGACCGCCGTCTCGTCACCCTCCACTCCACCCCAGTGGTGCACCACGAGGGCGATGAATTCTTCCAAGCGCTCCGCGTCGCCCTCGACAAGGCGATGGATGCGTACTCCCCTCGAGAATCAGCGATCGTGGAGCGATTTGTCGATGAATTTCGCAAGACCATAGACGCATACGCGCGCGCCATTGTTGGCTAGCTGACTGAACTCATCTCAAAACCGGCACCTCTCACCGGATTACTTTCCTAGACCTTGGTCAATTCATCCCAACGATCACCGGCCAGGAATTGAGTCTCAACCAGGCCCGGGTTGTCCGCCCCGCCTACATTCCTCGATCTCCGTGCCGAAGGCGTTTCGAGAAGCGACCCTCCGTGTTGTCGGTTTTGGGACAACCACGGCTCCGGGATCTCGGTCGGTCGAGCGCCTCGGGGGGGCAGCGCGCCGACAGTGGTCGGGGGCCTCGAACCCTCGCCCCGGCGAGCCGCGCAACCGCAGCGCTTGGTCGCCCTCGTAGCAATCCCCGACGTGGCAACCAGGCCGGCGGCCACGCCAAGACACGAACACAACACAAGTCGACGCGACGGCAGGATTCGAACCTGCGACATGACGGGCTATGAGACCGTTCCCTTCGACCACTTGGATACGCCGCGATGCCTCCAACCTAGGCAGGCCCCGCGGCCGAAGCGCCGGAGAAGAGCTTCTGTGACCGCGAACGACGCCGCATGACGCCCGGGTTACGGTTCGTGTCCACGCGGAGAGGCGCCGCGGAGGCCCCCTGCCTAGAGTGCTGAAGATGAGCAGCTCAGCCCGGTTCGGCATCCTCCTCGACCTCGACGGGGCCGGCGCGCACCCGGCGGCCTGGCGGGTGAGTCGCGCCGAACCCGCGGAGCTCCTGTCGGCACGCTGGATCGCGGACGCGACCCGCGATGCCGAACGGGCCGGCTTCACCGGCGTGACCTTCGAGGACCACCCGCTGCCGGTCGAGACCCCCACCGCAGTCACCGCCCGCATCGACGCCACCCTCCGCGCCTCGTTCACCGCCCCGCTGACCAGCGCCATCGGCCTCGTGCCCGTCGTCCAGGCGCTCTACAACGAGCCGTTCCACGTCGCCACCCAGCTCGCCAGCCTCGACACCGCGTCCGACGGCCGTGCCGGCGCGATCCTGGGCAGAGACGGGGATGCACGGATCGCCGCCCGCTACGGTCGCACCCCGCTCGCCCCCGACCAGACGGCCGAGGAACTCGCGGATGTGGTCGAGGCCATCCGCCGCGTCTGGGATACCTGGGAGGACGACGCCGTCATCAGGGATGCACGGACCGGCCGTTACTTCGACCGCGCGAAGGTGCACTACGCCGACTTCGAAGGCCACCGCTTCTCGATCAAGGGGCCGGCGATCCTGCCGCGCTCGCCGCAGGGGCAGCTGCCGCTGTTCGCCATCGACAGCAGCGACGGGGGAGGGGTCGCAGCGCCCGACGCCGACGTCCTCCTCGTCGAGCTCGAGGTCGCCCTCGACCGCGCCGGCCGCACCGGAGCCGAGCGGGTCGCCGAGCTCGATGCGCACATCCCCTGGGCCTCGACCGGCCGCCGGCGCTACGTCGGCGACGCCGCCGGGCTGCTCGCTCTGCTGACCGAGCTCGCAGCCACAACGCAGGGCGTTCGCATCCTGCCTGCCGTGCTCGACGCCGACCTCGACGAGATCGGCCGCGCCGTCCTGCCCGAACTGCGGCGAGCGGGGGTCTTCGAATCGCCCCAGGTCGGGGCCACCCTGCGCGAAACCCTCGGCCTCGCCCCGGCCGAGAACCGCTACGCAACAGCAGCGAGCACGCCGGCAGCGAGCACACCGGCAGCACAGACCACAACGACCGCACCCACCCAGGAGGCCACCCGATGAGCCAGATCCAGTTCGGGGTCTTCTTCCAGGGCGTCAACTTCTCCACCGTCTGGTCCGCCCCCGAGAGCGGCTCGCAGACCGAGTTCGAGAGCTTCCGCCGCCTGATCCAGACCGCCGAGCGCGGCCTCTTCTCCGCCTTCTTCCTCGGCGAAGGGCTCCGCCTCCGTGAGCACCTCGGCCACCTGCACGACCTCGACGTCGCGGGTCGTCCGGACGCCCTCACGCAGCTCGCCGCGCTCGCCGCCGTGACGAGCCGCATCGGCCTGGTCGCCACGCAGAACGCGACCTACAACGACCCGGTCGACCTCGCGCACCGGCTGCAGAGCCTCGATCTCCTCTCCGGAGGACGGGCCGCGTGGAACCTCGTCACCACCGACAACGCCTGGACCGGGGCCAACTTCCGACGCGGCGGCTACCTCGACCACGACGACCGCTACACGCACGCGGCCGACGTGCTCGCGATCGCGCGACGGGTGTGGGACGCGGTGCCCGACGGCAGCATCGCGGGCGACAGGTCGGCACCCGAGTGGGGAGCCGTGCCCGAGGGGTTCCGCTACGACACGAAGTACTACGAGGTGGAGGCCCGTGCATCCCTGCCTCGAAGCCCGCAAGGGCACCCCGTGATCTTCCAGGCCGGCGACTCGCCCGCCGGCCGCGACTTCGGTGCCGCGAACGCCGAGGTGATCTTCTCGGCACACGGCACGCTCGACGCCGCCCGGGCCTTCGCCGCGGACATGCGCGAGCGCACGATCGCGGCAGGGCGCCCGGCCGACGACCTCAAGATCTTCCCCGGTCAGGAGTTCATCGTCGCCGACACGCAGGCCGAGGTGCGCGACAAGGTGCGCTGGGTCCGTGAGCACCAGGTCTCGCCGCAGACCGCTCTCGCGTTCGTCGAGCAGCTCTGGGGCACGGACCTCTCCGACCACGACCCGGACGGGCCGCTGCCCACGTTCGACCCGGTGCAGGCCGAGACGGGGGAGACGCGCGGTGCCGGCTTCCGGGCCGCGAAGGCGCTCGAGACGGCCGAGGCCTGGCGGGCGTTGAGCGCCGAGAAGGGGTACTCGATCCGCGAGCTCGTCATCGACATCGGTACCCGCCGAGGCTTCGAGGGCACGGCCGACAGCATCGCCGACGAGCTGGTGCCGTTCGCCCGCGAGCACCTCGTCGACGGCTTCAACATCACCCCGTGGCTCGTGCCGACCGGCCTCGACGACATCGTCGACAAGCTCGTGCCGGCCCTGCAGGAGCGCGGCATCTACCGCACCGACTACCCCGGCGACACCCTGCGCGAGAACCTCGGGTTGCGGGCGCCCTTGACGCGGCGCGAGCCGACCAGCGACGAGGCACCCGCCGCGGCCGAACCGGCGCATGTCTGACCAGGCGCGCGTGCCTGACCCGCGCGTGCCCGGTCCGCCCGTGCCCGACGAGACCCACGTGCCCACCGTCGTCGTCCTCGGCGGCGGCCCGCGCGGCGTCGGCTGGCTCGAACGGTTCGTCGCGAACCGGCTCGAGTTCGGCGACGCCCCGGTGCACATCGACATCGTGGACCCGTTCCCCGTCGGCCCGGGTCGCCTCTGGCGGTACGACCAGTCGCCACTCCTCAAGCTGAACTCGCTCGCCGAGGACGTCACCATGTTCACCGACGAGTCGTCGACGGCCGAGGGCCCGGTCGATGCCGGGCCGTCCCTGGCCGAATGGGCGCGGGATGCCCGGGCCGGTCTGATCCCGGACGCCACCGCCGCCGACCTCGACCCCGACCTCGCCGCCGAACTGCACGACCTCGGCCCGAAGAGCTTTCCCACCCGCCGTCTCCAGAGCCTCTACCTCGACTGGTTCCACCGCCGCACCCTCGGGCGCCTGCCCGCCGGGACGACCGTGACCGCGCACCTCGATCGTGCCGCCTCCGTCGACGACCTCCCAGACGGGCGGCAGGAGGTGCGGCTCGCCTCGGGGGAGACCCTCGTCGCCGACGTCGTGGTCTACACGCTCGGTCACTCCGCCAGCGATGCGCCCCCTGAGCACCAAGCCCTCGTCTCCTTCGCCGATCGGCACGGTCTCGCCTACCTCCCCCCGTCGTTCACGGCCGACACCGACCTCTCCGCGTTCGAGCCCGGCGAGCCCGTGCTCGTCCGCGGCTTCGGGCTGGCCGCGGTGGACCTGCTCGTCCTCCTCGGCGAGGGGCGCGGCGGTCGCTTCGAGCGCGACGGCGGCCGGGTCCGCTACCGGCCCTCGGGGCGCGAGCCGCGCATCCTCATCGGATCCCGTCGCGGGGTGCCGTACCACTCGAAGATCACCTCGACGCTGGTCGGCGAGCGCCCCGAGCCTCGGTACTTCACACCGGCCATCGCCCAGGAGATCGCGGGCGCGCATCCCCGGCTCGACTTCCTGGAGCACGTGTTCCCGGCGGTCGCGAAGGAGCTGCTGCACGGCTACTACGCGGAGCTCTTCACGGGGCACCCCGAGCGCGTGGCCGTCTCGTGGGAGTCGTTCCGCGACCGCTTCGACGCGGTCGACCCGTTTGGCGACGACCTGCGCAGGCTGGCGGCCGAGACGGTGCTCGACCCCGCCGACCGCCTCGACCTGGAGGCGTTCGACCGGCCGCTCACCGCGCTGCGCGGGCTGACCCGTGCTGAGGTGCAGGACGTCCTCCGCGAGTACATCCGCGACGACCTCGCTCGGCGGACTCTGCCCGAGCACAGTGCGACGCTCGGCCTGTTCCAGTCGCTGCTCGGGGCGTTCGGTGCCGTCCTCTCCATCCTCGACTCGCCGAACTGGACTGCCCTCTCGCGCGAACGCGACCTCGGCGGCGGCTGGCTCTCGTACTTCAGTTACATCGCGAGCGGGCCGCCCGGGCCTCGGCTGGAGGAGATCCTCGCGCTCTCCGAGGCGGGCGTCGTCACGTTCCTCGGGGCCGGTCTCACGATCGAGGCGAGCGAGGATGCACGGGCCTTCGTCGCCCGGACCACCACCTCCGACGAGGTGGTCACCACTCGCGCCCTCGTCGATGCGTGGCTCCCGTCCGAGCGCGTCGGGACGAGTGAGAATCCGGCGCTGCGGTCGTTGGTGGAGAGCGGTGCCGCGCTCGAGCAGGTGGTGGCAGACGCGTCGCACACCTCGAACACGGGGAAGCTGCCCGTCGACCCCGCGAGTCTCGGGGTGGTCCTCGCCGACGGGTCCGTGCATCCCCGTCGCTTCGCCCTCGGTCCGTACACGACGTCGCCGTTCGTCGGAGCGTTCTCGCGGCCGCGGACCAATGCGCTGTCGTTCCGGCAGAACGACGCCGTGGCGCGGGCGGTGCTGGCTCGCCTCGCGTCGGTCGTGCCGGCGTCCGCCTAGCCCGGCTGCCCTCGCCGCTGCGGTGCCGCTCCGGTGCCGCTTCGGTGCCGCTCCGCCGCCGCTTCGGTGCCGCTCCGGCGCCAAGAGTACGAAATCGGGGGCCAGCCACGAGCTGAGCCCCCGATTTCGCGCATTCGACGCCTCTCGGCTCAGCTGTTGTCGAGCGGCAGCCCGGCCGGGTTGACCTCGGACTTCGTCACGGCCTCGTTGCTGAGGTTGTACGCCTTCAGCCACTTCGCGTACTGACCGTTGTCGATCAGGTAATCGATCGCATCGGCCAGCGGCTTGGCGAGGCCGTTGTCCTTCTTCGTCGTGGCGGCGATGAGGCCTTGCAGCGAGCTGCCTGCGCCCGAGAACGTTCCCGCGGTCTTGGTCGGGTTGTTCGACGAAGCGCTCTGAGTGTTCTGGTACGCGGCGCCGGGATTCGGGCCGAAATTGGCGTCGATCTTCTTGGAGTCGAGGGCGAGCCAGGTCGCGTTGGCGTTCGGGTAGTACTTGACGGTCAGGGTCTTGCCCTCGGACTGGAGCTTCGTCTGCCAGGTGAGGAGGAGCTTCTCCTGGTTCGTTCCGGCACCGACGGCCACGGTCTTGCCCGCGAGCGCCTCGTAGTCGCCGGTGAACTTCCACGTGCTGCTCTTCAAGACGGTGAACGCGAGGTTGTCCTGGCGGTAGGAGGCGAAGTCGTACTTCTCCTTGCGCTGCTCCGTGTCGGTGATGTTCGACAGCCCGACGTCGGTGGCGCCGGTGTCGATCCCGACGAAGAGGTTGTCCCAGGTCGCCGCTTTCAGCTCGGGCTTGAGACCGAAGACTGCGGCGACGAGGCGGCCGAGGTCGGGCTCGGAGCCGGTCTGGGTCTTCTGGTCGGTGCCGAGGAAGGCCAGGGGTGGGAAGCCGGCCGGGAGGTCGCCCACACCGATGGTCAGCTCGCCGCTCGAGCGGATGCTCGCCGGCAGTTCAGCGCGGATCTTCGCGACGGTGGGGACGTCGATCGTGGTCTCGGTCGCCGCGCCGTTGGCGACCGCGCCGACGGTCACCGCGGTGGTGCCGTCGGCGGACGGGGTGCCGCTGGCCGTGGCCGACGACGAGCAGCCCGCGAGCGCGCCGACGAGGGAGGCCGCGAGGACGAGAGCCGAGGCGCTGGTGAGCGTTCGGCGACGAAGGGGGAAGGACATGGTTCTCCTGGGGTTGGTGGTGGGGTGGCTGTGGGCCGGTGGGATGGGTGGAAAAGGCGAGAGTCGGGGGACGCTCAGAGCACGCTGCTCAGGAACTCCTGCGTCCGTCGCTGCTGCGGTCGGTCGAGGACCTCCTCGGGGGTGCCCTGCTCGACGATGCGTCCGTCGTCGACGAAGACGACCCGGTCGCCGACCTCCCGGGCGAAGCCGAGTTCGTGGGTGACGACGATCAGGGTGGTGCCCGAGCCGGCGAGGCCGCGGATCACGGCGAGCACTTCGCCGACGAGCTCGGGGTCGAGCGCGGACGTCGGCTCGTCGAACAGGATCACGGAGGGCTCCAGGGCGAGGGCTCGCGCGATGGCGACGCGCTGCTGCTGGCCGCCCGAGAGCTGGCGGGGGTAGGCGGACTCCTTGTCGGACAGGCCGACCCGGGCCAGCAGGGTCCGGGCGGTGGCCCGTGCATCCCCCGCTTTCACGCCCTGCGAGATCGGTGCCTCGACGATGTTCTCGAGGATGGTGAGGTGCGGGAACAGGTTGAAGGCCTGGAAGACGAACCCGATTCGCGCGCGCTGTTTGCGGATCGCTTTTTCGGGCAGTTCGCGGAAGCGGTCTCCGGCGACCTGGACACCGATCAGGTCGCCTCCGACTCGCACGTAGCCCTCGTCGAGCTTCTCGAGATGGTTGATCGCTCGGAGGAGGGTGGACTTGCCGGAGCCGGACGGTCCGAGGATCACCGTGACGGACCCCTGTTCGACGGTGAGGTCGATTCCCCGGAGAACGGTGCGGTCTCCGTACGACTTGGTGGCGTTGTGGATCTCGACGGCGAGGCTCATCGCGTGACCTTTCGGTCGGAGGGAGCGGTCGTCGCGGTGTCCGAGCGGCCGAGACCGACGACGAACCGGCGGACGCGCTGGAGAGGGGTCGGGGGCAGCACCCGCAGCGAACCGCGGGCGTAGTGGCGCTCGATGTAGTACTGGATCACCGAGATGACGCTGGTGAAGACGAGGTACCAGATGGACGCGACGACCAGCAGGGGGATGACGTCGGTCGGGTACGTGCTTCCGAGGTTCTGCACCACGCCGAAGAGGTCGAGGAGCGAGACGTAGAAGAGCAGGGACGACCCCTTCAGAAGGCCGACGATCTGGTTCACGTACGCCGGGACGATCGAGCGCAGGGCCTGCGGCAGGACGATCCTCGTGAACTGGCGTCGGCGGGAGATGCCGAGCGCCTTCGACGCCTCGATCTGCCCCTGGTCGACGGCGAGGATGCCCGCCCGCACGATCTCGGAGGCGAAGGCGATCTCGGCCAGGCTCAGGCCCACCACCCCCAGGGTCAGGTCGGACAGCACCGCCACCGTCTTGACTTCGAACTGCGGTCCGAACGGGATCCCGATGCCGATCGACGGATACAGGTTGCCGAGGTTGTACAGGAAGATGAGCACCAGGATCAGCGGCAGCGACCGGAACACCCAGACGTAGAGCCAGCTCAGCGTGCTCAGCACCGGGTTCCGCGAGAGTCTCGCCAGGGCCACGACGATGCCGAGCACGAAGCTGACCACGGCGCTGATCAGGGTGGCCTCGATCGTCAACCGGATCCCGGCGAGGATGGCCGGGTTGAAGAGCCACGTTCCGACCTTCGACCAGCCCCACTCCGGGTTCGTGAAGAGCGTCTGCCCGAAGTTCACGACGAGGATCAGCACGACGATGGTCAGGACCCATTGCGCCGGGTGGCGCAGGGGCAGCACCTTGCGCTGCGACAGTCGGGCGAGGTCGATGCCCTCGGGCAGCGTCGGAGGCTCGGCGCCGACGCCGGGGGGCGTCGAGCTGCGGCGGAGGACGTTCGTCATCGGTGGCTCCAGGGGGTGAGGGACTTGCGGAAGGGGTGGACCCCCACCTCGTCCGCGGGCAGCGTCGTGTCGAACTGGGGCGTGTAGCCGGCACCGAGGTAGAGGCGCACGGCCTCGGGCTGGCGCGGGCCCGTCGTGAGGTGGATGTGGGCGTAGCCGCGACGACGCGCCTCGTCCTCCAGCTCGGCGAGCACGCGCTTGGCGAGGCCCTGGGAGCGGAAGTCGGCGTTCGTCCAGACCCGCTTGATCTCCGCGGTGTCGGCGTCGTAGCGCATGAAGGCGCCGCCGGCGAGGGCGACCCCGTCGCGCACCAGCAGCACGAAGGCGCCGTCGGGCCGGGCGAAACGCTCGGCCGGGTAGCGTGACAGCTCTTGCGCGGCGCCGCCGAAGATGTCGCCGTAGCGCGAGTCGTATTCGCGCTCCAGGTCGCGGAGGAGCGGCTGCACCTCCGGCCCGTCGGCGGCGACGTAGCGGAACTCGTCCGCGCTCGTCGGGGTCGGGGTTCGGTCGTTCGTAGTGGTCATCGGTCCTCCTCCCGTCATTGTGGGAAGAGGGGCGGTGATCGGCCCAGCGGAGATGACGCCGTCTTTCACCATGTGACGCGCGACGGCACGGTCAGCACGCCGGGCGCCGGTAGGCGGTAGGCGCCCGGGCGGGCAGCCGTCAGACGGGCGGCTGGACCGCGTCGATCTCCGCGTGCAGGGCCTGCTTCAGCGAGACCGGTGCGAACGAGGCGTCGATCGAGGTGTGCGCGAGCGCTGTGACATCGCCCGGCTGCCACTCCCACACCTGCGCCGCTTTCGCCCACTCCGCCTCGAGCCGGGTGCCGAGGGGCGCGGGATCGTCGGTGTTGAGCGTGACGGTGACGCCGGCCTCCTGGAGGGCTCTCAACGGGTGGTGGGCCCAGTCCGGGTACAGCCCGAGCACGATGTTCGAGCGCGGGCAGACGCCGAGCGAGACGTCGGAGTCGGCGAGACGGGCGAGCAGCGCGGGGTCGTCGACGGCCCGCACGCCGTGGTCGATGCGCTCGGCGTGGAGCAGGTCGAGGGCGTCCCAGACACCCTCGGGGCCGCTCGACTCGCCGGCGTGGACGGTGCGGTGGATTCCGGCGTCGCGGGCGATCGTGAACGCCTCGGCGAAGCGGGCCCCGGTGCGCCCGGCCGCGCGCTCGTCGCCGTCGATCGAGAGGGCGACCACGCGGTTCGGCCGGTCGCGGGCGATCCAGCGGGCCACCTCGGATCCCTCGTCCGCACTCTGCTGACGGAGGAGCGAGACGCAGAGGTTCACGGTGCAGAGGCCGTCCTGCTCGGCCTCGTCGAGCCCCTTCGCCAGGGCGTCGAGCAGCTCGGGCTCGCGGCCGCGCCAGGCGCTCCAGTGAGTCGGGTTGACGATGACGTCGGTGTACGAGACCCCGGACCCGCTCTGGCGGGCGGCGAAACGGTAGGCGTGCCGGGCGGCCTGCTCGGCGGTGCGGATCAGGCCGCACTGCCAGTCGAGGAACTGCAGGAAGCTGCCCAGGCCGGTAGCTTCGGCCGACGACGAGTCGGAAGGATCGAGCGGGGGATGCACGACCCCGCCCTCGAAGTGCGTCGCCACGTCGAACAGCGACCGTGCCGGCCCCGGCAGCGACTCGCCTGCGCTCTTGGCCAGATCGAGGATGTCGATGAGCTCGAACCCGCCCTCGAGGTGGACGTGCACCTCGGCCTTGGGGATCGACCGGATCCATGCCTCGCTGATCTCCACGCCGGACCCTGTTCTCGTCGTTCTCGCGCTCCGATCACGATAGCGGCGCGGGAGGTCAACCCGGCGACGATCCCCGGGACCAGGGCTGGGCGGCATGTGTCGCCGTGTGACGGGGTGCCGGAGACGGGCGCGGACGGCGGTGTCAGCATGGAGGGATGAGCGACTATTTCGACCGCGACAAGGACAAGACCTACACGCGCGTCTACAAGAAGCAGACCCCCGACATCCTCGAGAAGTTCGCGGCGTTCGACGCGGCCGTGTTCCAGGAGGAGGGGCGGGAGATCCCCCTGAAGTATCGAGAGCTCATCGCTCTCGCCGTCGGCATCACGACGCAGTGCGTCTACTGCATCGACGCCCACAGCCAGAACGCGGTCAAGGCCGGCGCCTCGGAGGCCGAGCTGGCCGAGGCCGCCTGGGTCGCGACCGCGATCCGCGCCGGCGGCGGGTACGCCCACGGGCGCCTGGCGTTCAAGCTCGGCGGCGCTTCGGAGCCGGCGCACCAGCACTGAGCCGATGCGTCGGCACTGACCCGACGCCGAACGTACGAAATCGGGGGCCGCAGATGATCTGGGCCCCGATTTCGTACATTCGCCACCCGGCGAGGCGCTAGCGGCGAGGCGCCAGCGGCGCACCGCCGGCAGGCCTCAGCCGACGAGGTCTTCGTACAGCACGGTCGACAGGTAGCGCTCGCCGTAGCTGGCCACGATCACGACGATCGTCTTGCCGGCGTTCTCGGGGCGGGCGGCGAGCTCGAGAGCCGCGTGCACCGTGGCCCCGGACGAGATGCCGGCGAGGATGCCCTCTTCGGCGGCCAGGCGACGCGCGACCTTCACCGAGGTGGCGATGTCGACGTCGATGATCTCGTCGTAGATGTCGCGGTCGAGGATGGGCGGCACGAAGTTCGGGCCGATGCCCTGGATCTTGTGCGGGCCGGGCGATCCGCCGTTGAGGATGGGCGACTCCGCGGGCTCGACGCCGACGACCTGGAGGCCCGGCTTCTGCTCCTTGAGGTACTTGCCCGTGCCGCTCAGTGTGCCGCCGGTGCCGATGCCCGACACGAAGATGTCGACGGCTCCGTCGGTGTCGTTCCAGACCTCGGGCCCGGTCGTCTTGTAGTGGATCGCCGGGTTCGCCTCGTTCTCGAACTGCAGCGCGGCGACGGCTCCGGGGGTGGAGGCGACGATCTCGGCGGCCTTCTCGACGGCGCCCTTGATGCCGGCCGGCCCGGGCGTGAGCACCAGTTCGGCCCCGTAGGCGCGGAGCAGCAGCTTGCGCTCGTTGCTCATCGTCTCGGGCATCGTGAGGATCACCTTGTAGCCCCGAGCCGCACCGATGGCCGCGAGCGCGATGCCGGTGTTGCCGCTCGTGCCCTCGACGATGGTGCCGCCGGGCTTCAGCACACCGGCGGCCTCGGCGGCGTCGACGATAGCGACGCCGAGACGGTCCTTCACGCTGGCGGAGGGGTTGTAGAACTCGAGCTTGGCGAGGACGGTGGCTCCGAGCCCCTCGGTCACGCGGTTCAGGCGGACGAGCGGGGTGTTGCCGAAGACCTCGGTGATGTCGTCGTGGATTTTCGCGGGCATGTCGGGGCTCCTCGATCGGATTGGCGAACGTCGCCGTCGTCGCCGATCGGGATGCCGGCGCGCACGGCTCCGCGCACATCTTGTCCCCTTCTGCTGGAAACGCAACAGGGCCCGCGCAACATGACGACTTCTTTCACGCTGTGACGCCTTCGTGACGCCCGTCTCGCGGCGCCACCGGACCCGGTCGTACGGTTGCGGCCAACCCGACGAGAGGACCCCCATGACCGGACGGATCAGGATCGCCCTGGCGCTGGAAGGCGCCGGCTGGCACCCCGCTGCCTGGCGTGACGAGGATGCACGACCCGGCGATCTGCGCACGCTCGGCCTCTGGCGCGACCTCGTGCGCACTGCCGAGTCGGGCGGGGTCGACTTCGTCACCATCGAGGACTCGTTCCTGCTGCAGGGCGCCGACCGCGGCACCGCTGGGATCGGCGTGGAGAACGACGTCGTCCGGGGCCGTCTCGACGCGCTCCTCATCGCGTCCGCAGTCGCTCCGCTCACCAGCCGGATCGGCCTCGTCCCGACCGTGACGACCACGCACACCGAGCCGTTCCACGTGGCGACCTCCCTCCAGACCCTCGACCACACCAGCCGCGGCCGTGCCGGGTGGCGCGTGCAGGCCAGCCCGCGTCCCGCCGAGGCCGCGCTGTTCGGTCGTCGCGAGTTCCCCGATCTGAGCATCGAGCAGTTCCTCGACCCGGCCCACGCGCACCTGATCCGCGACCTCTTCGACGAGGCGGGCGACGTCATCGACGTGGTCCGGCTGCTCTGGGACAGCTGGGAGGAGGACGCCGTCATCCGCGACCTCCCGACCGGCCGCTACATCGACCGCGAGCGCATCCACAACGCCGAGTTCGAGGGTCGCTGGTTCTCGGTCAAGGGCGCCTCGATCGTGCCGCGCCCGCCGCAGGGGCAGCTCCCCGTCACGCTCCTCGCACACCGGGTCGAGCCCTACGAGCTCGCCGCGCGCGGAGCCGACGTGGTCTACGTGACGCCCAAGGACGACGCGTCCGCCACCTCGATCCTCGACGAGGTCCGTCAGGCCGAGGCCCGGGTGGGCCGCACCGGCGCCCGCCTCGAGGTCTACGCCGACCTCCTCGTCCTGCTCGAAGACAGCACGCGGGATGCCCGGGCCGCCCTCGATCGTCTCGACTCGCTGGCCGGTTCCCCTCTCGTCTCCGACGCCGTCGTGCTCGCCACGACGGTGGACCTCCTGGTCGACCGCCTCCGCGCCTGGAGCGACCTCGGCTACGCGGGCTTCCGCCTTCGTCCTGCGCGCCTGCCCGCCGACCTCGTCCGGATCGCTGAGCAGCTCGTCCCGGCCCTCGACCGCGCGGGTCTGCACGACAGCTCGTTCGGGGGCGACACCACGGAGCGCGGCACCGCCGAGCGCGGCACCCTCCGCGACCGCCTGGGCCTCGAGCCCGCCCCGAACCGCTACACCTCCGCCCGCCTGTCCGCAGAGGACGCCACGATCAGCCCGAACGAGGTCCTCGCATGACCAAGCGCCAGGTCCATCTCGCCGCCCACATCCCCGGCGTCAACAACACGACGATCTGGAGTGCGCCGGACGCGGGCAGCCAGATCGACTTCGAGTCGTTCGAGCACTTCTCCGCCAACGCCGAGAAGGGGTTCTTCGACTACCTCTTCCTGGCCGAGGGGCTGCGGCTGCGCGAGCACAAGGGCCGGATCCACGACCTGGACGTCGTCGGTCGTCCGAACACGCTCGCGGTCCTGACCGCCATCGCCGCGATCACGGAGCACATCGGTCTCGTCGGCACCCTCAGCGCCACGTTCAACGAGCCGGAGGAGCTGGCCCGCCAGCTCGCCACGCTCGACCATCTGAGCGGCGGCCGCGCGGGGTGGAACGTCGTCACCAGCTCGGACGAGTTCCACGGGGCGAACTTCCGTCGCGGCGGGTTCCTTGAGCACTCGCAGCGGTACGAGCGGGCCGCGGAGTTCGTCACGACGGCGAAGGAGCTCTGGAACGGCTGGGCGGCCGATGCGATCGTGGCCGACAAGGCGACGGGGCGGTTCCTCGCACCCGACTCCGTGCATCCCACGTCCCATCACGGCGATCACTTCGACGTCGAGGGCTTCTTCGACGTGCCGGCGAGCCCGCAGCGCCACCCCGTGATCGTGCAGGCCGGCGACTCGTCGGACGGCCGCGATTTCGCCGCCGCCCACGCCGAGGTGATCTTCTCGCGCCACGGCGAGTTCGCCGAGGGTCAGGCGTTCTACGCCGACGTCAAGGGCCGCCTGGCCGACCGCGGTCGCAGCGAGGACTCGCTCAAGATCCTGCCCGGTGCGACGTTCGTGATCGGCGACAGCGACGAGGATGCTCGGCAGACGGCCCGCGAGACCTCGCTCGCGCAGGTGTCGCCTCAGACCGCCATCGCCTTCGTCGAGCAGATCTGGGGCCGTGACCTGTCGGCCTACGACGCCGACGGGCCCCTGCCCGACATCGAGCCCGCCACCGACGTCACGCTCTCTCGGGGCCGCGTCCGGCACGAGAACCCGGCCGCCGTCGCCAAAGCCTGGCGCGAGAGGGCCGAGGCGGACCACCTCAGCATCCGCGAGCTCGTCGTCGCCCTGTCCGGTCGACAGAGCTTCATCGGCACCGCGTCCGGCATCGCCGCGGACATCGACCGGCACGTCCAGGAGCGCGCCTCGGACGGCTTCGTCATCGTCGGCGCGACCAACCCGCACGGCCTCGACGAGTTCGTCGAGAAGGTCGTCCCGGAGCTGCAGGAGCGCGGCGTCTACCGCACCTCGTACGAGCCCGGCGCGACCCTGCGCGAGAACCTCGAGCTCCCGCCGCTCGTCGCCGGCGCGACCAGCCTGCAGCAGCACGAGGTCGCCCGATGAGCGTCGGCATCCGCAGCATCGCCCTGCTCACGCCCGGCAACTTCGAGGACGACTCGCCCGTCGGCGGGCTCGAGGACACCCTCGACCTGTTCGAGCTGGGCGAGCGGCTCGGCTACGACGGCGCCTGGATCCGCCAGCGGCACCTCGAGCACGGCGTCGGGTCGGCGGCGGTGTTCCTGGCCGCCGCATCCCAGCGCACGTCGCGCATCGAGCTCGGCACGGCCGTGATCCCGATCGGCTACGAGAGCCCCTTCCGGTTGGCGGAAGACCTCTCGCTGGCCGACGTGCTCTCGCACGGCCGGCTCCAGATCGGGGTGAGCGCCGGCGTGCCGCCGCACGCCGACCTGATCGGCGACCTCGTCTTCGACGGCGACTGGCGCGGTTACGACCTGTCCTACGGGCGGGTCGAGCGGCTGGTCTCGAACCTGCGCGGGGACTTCCTCGGCGACGCCGACACGGTGATCCACTCGCCCGGCAACGTGCAGCGCCCGCGTCTCCAGCCGTACAGCAGGGGGCTGGACGAGCGGGTCTGGTACGGCGGATCCTCCTACAAGTCCATCTCGTGGACGGCGTCGGCCGGACTCAACCTGCTGCTCGGCAACCTCACCAGTGCCGAGGACTCGGACGACTACCACGACGCCCAGCTCAAGCAGATCGCCCTGTTCCGCCGCGAGTTCCGGGGCGACCGCACGCCGCGCATCGCCGCCGGCCGCGTGGTGCTGCCGACCGACAATGCCGGCCCCGCCGCTCGGGAGCGCTACCGGGCCTTCGAGGCGAGCCGCCACGAGCGCACCCTGAAGCCGCAGCAGTTCGCCGGCCGCAGCATCAACTTCTCGAAGGACCTCGTCGGACCGGCGGCCGACCTCGTCGAGATCCTGAACTCCGACCCCGTGCTCGCCGAGGTCGACGAGCTCCGCTTCGAGCTGCCCTACGAGTTCGGCCGGGGCGACTACGAGCAGATCGTGTCCGACCTGGCGGGACTCGTCGCGCCGGCCCTCGGCTGGCAGGCGGCGCTCGTCTCGTGATCCGCTACCTCGGCTTCCGGCTCCTCCAGGCCGTCGGCGTGCTCTGGGCCGCGTGGACGGTCTCGTTCCTCGTGCTCTACGTGCTGCCCGGCGACCCGGTCAAGATCCTGATCGGACCGGACGCCTCGGACGTGTCACCGGCGCAGCTCGCCAAGCTCCGCCACCAGCTCGGGCTCGACCAGCCGCTGATCGTGCAGTACCTCCATCAGCTCGGCAACCTGCTGCAGGGCCGCTTCGGCACGTCGATCGGCAGCGGCCGGCCGGTGATCGACGTGGTCGGGGAGGCCATCGGGCCGACGGTGCAGATCGCCCTCTTCGGCCTCGTCCTCGCGGTCGTCTTCGGCGGCGGTCTGGCCTTCCTGGCCACGCTCACCCGCTTCCGCCGGCTCGGCCAGTTCCTCCTCGGCCTGCCGCCGCTCGGCGTCTCGATCCCCGGCTTCTGGTTCGCCCTCCTGCTCATCCAGTGGTTCTCGTTCGGCATCCCGCTGTTCCCGGCGATCGGCGACCAGAGCGCCTCCGCTCTCGTCCTGCCGGCCATCACGCTCGCGCTGCCGACCGGCGCGACCATCGCCCAGCTGCTCTCGAAGAGCCTCGTGTCGACCCTGCGCGAGCCGTACATCGACACCGCCTGGGCCAAGGGGGCGTCGCGCGGCCGCATCCACTTGCGTCACGCCCTTCGGAACGCGGCCCTCCCGGCCCTCACCGTCAGCGGCCTCATCGTCGGCCAGCTGCTCTCGGGCACGGTCGTGACCGAGACGATCTTCTCGCGGCCCGGGTTGGGGCGCGTGACGGCGACGGCGGTGCAGCAGCAGGACATCCCGGTCGTGCAGGGCGTCGTCCTGTTCGCCGCCACCGTGTTCGTCCTCGCCAACCTCCTCGTCGACCTGATCTACCCACTGCTCGACCCGCGCATCGTGCTGACCGGAAGCCGACGTCGTCTGCGCAAGCAGCTCGAGGCGGGCCTGCTCGCTCCGCTTCCGGACGAGAGCGCCGTTCCCGCACCCGTCTCCGAAGGAGCAACCCGATGAGCGAGACCACCCGCCTCGCCCCGCCCGCGGTCGAGCACGGCCCCGACGTGTTCGGCGCCACCGCCGACGACCGGTTCGAGGATGCCCTGGCCGAACGTCAGGGGGCCCCGGGCTCCCGCGGACCCGTCTTTCGGTTCTTCGCCTTCCTCGTGCGCCGCCCCTTCCTCCTCGGCGCCTCGGTCTGGATCCTCGCGGTCCTCGTCGCGGCGATCGCCCCGGGGATCTTCCCCACCCAGGACCCCCTCGGCGGCGACCCTATCGACAAGCTGCAGGGGCCGAACCTCGGCCACTGGTTCGGCACCGACCAGCTCGGCCGCGACCTCTTCGCCCGGGTCCTCCACGGAACCGGCCTGACCCTCGGCGCAGCGCTCCTGGCCGTCGGCATCGGTCTCGTGGTCGGCAGCGTCCTCGGCCTCCTCGCCGGCTTCGTCGGCTCCTGGGTCGACACCGTCGTGATGCGGATCGCGGACGTCCTTCTCGCGATCCCGAGCCTGCTTCTCTCCCTCGCCCTGATCACCGTGCTGGGCTTCGGCACGGTGCACGTGGCCATCGCCGTGGGGCTCGCGAGCATCGCGACCGTGGCGCGCATCATGCGCTCCGAGGTCGTCCGGGTGCGCACGTCCGTCTACGTCGAGGCGGCCCAGGCCTCGGGCAACCGCTGGTGGCGCGTGCTGCTCGTGCACGTGCTGCCGAACAGCGCCGGCCCCGTGCTCGTGCTGGCGGCCCTCGAGTTCGGAACCGCGATCCTCGCCGTCTCGAGCCTCAGCTTCCTCGGCTACGGCGCCCAGCCGCCCACGCCCGAGTGGGGATCGCTCGTCTCGACCGGCCGCGACTTCCTCCGCACCGCCTGGTGGCTGACGACCGCTCCCGGCATCGTCATCGCCTTGACCGTCCTCTCCGCCAACCGGGTCTCCCGCGCCCTCGACACCGAAGGGCGGCGCTCGCGATGACCGACGCACCCGCACCCGCACTCCTCCTCGCCATCGACTCCCTCGCCGTCGACTACCGCTCGGGCCGGACGACCGTGCCCGCCGTCCGCGACGTCTCCCTGCGCATCCACCGGGGCGAGAAGGTCGCCGTCGTCGGCGAGAGCGGTTCCGGCAAGTCGACGACCGCGCAGGCCGTCATCCAACTCCTCGCCTCCAACGCCACGATCACCGGCGGTTCCGTCGCCTTCGACGGGATCGACCTGGTCCACGCCACCGCCAAGGAGCTCCGTGGGATCCGAGGTCGCCGGATCGGCCTCGTCCCGCAGGACCCCACGGTCTCGCTCAACCCCGTCACCCGCATCGGCGCCCAGGTCGCCGAGGTCCTCGTCGTCCACCGGCTCGCCTCCAAGGCCGACGCCGCCCGCCGTGCCGTCGAGGCCCTCCGCGAGGCGGGTCTGGCGAACCCCGAGGTGCAGGCGCAGCAGTATCCGCACGAGCTCTCCGGCGGCATGCGCCAGCGGGTGCTCATCGCCCTTGCCCTCATCGCGAGGCCCGACCTCCTGATCGCGGACGAGCCGACGAGCGCCCTCGACGTGACCGTCCAGCGCCAGATCCTCGACCACCTCGACCGCCTGGTCGCCGAGACGGGCACGAGCGTCCTCTTCATCACCCACGACCTCGGCGTCGCCGCCGACCGGGCCGACCGCATCGTCGTGCTCTCCGACGGCCGCGTCGTCGAAGAGGGCACCCCCGACGAGGTCCTGCGCTCCCCGAAGCACCCGTACACGAAGAAGCTCATCGCGGCGGCCCCGAGCCTCCAGTCCGCGCCCGCCCTGCGTGCCCTGCAGATCGAGGCCCGCGCAAGCGCGAACGAAGAGCCCGAAACGGGGGATG
The DNA here is from genome assembly GCF_039544345.1 of Frondihabitans cladoniiphilus. Classification (NCBI taxonomy): domain Bacteria; kingdom Bacillati; phylum Actinomycetota; class Actinomycetes; order Micrococcales; family Microbacteriaceae; genus Frondihabitans; species Frondihabitans cladoniiphilus. The sequence continues at coordinate 562,059 of NZ_BAABLM010000002.1, read as the reverse complement.
CCCGTGCCGACGACGTCCTCGTCGCCACCTCGCTCGTCAAGGAGTTCCCGATCCCGCGCACCCTCGGCCACGGCGTCACCCGCGCCGTCGACGACGTCTCCTTCGGCATCCCCCGCGGCGGCACGCTCGCCCTCGTCGGCGAGTCCGGGTCGGGCAAGTCGACCACGGCGCGGCTCGCGCTCCGGCTGGCCGACGTCACCTCCGGCACCGTGACCGTCGACGGCGACGACGTGACGAGCATCCGCGGCTCCCGACTGCGCGCCTTCCGTCGCCGCGCCCAGATCGTGCAGCAGAACCCGTACGCCGCCCTGAACCCGCGACTCTCGATCGGCTCGATCGTCTCCGACCCGCTCGCCGCGTTCGGCGAGGGCTCCCGGGCCACCCGGAAGGCTCGGGCGGTCGAACTGATCGACCTCGTCGAGCTGCCCGCCTCGGTGCTGAAGCGCCGGGCGGCCGAGCTCTCGGGCGGGCAGCGGCAGCGTGTCGCCATCGCGCGGGCGCTCGCCCTCCGGCCCGAGCTGCTCGTGCTCGACGAGCCGGTGTCGGCCCTCGACGTGTCCGTCCAGGCGCAGATCCTCGACCTGCTGGCCGGGCTTCAGGCCGAGCTCGGCGTGAGCTACCTCTTCATCTCGCACGACCTCGCCGTCGTGCGGCAGATCGCCGACCGGGTCGGGGTCCTCCGCCGGGGTCGGCTCGTCGAGCTGGCTCCCACCGCCCAGGTCTTCGACGCGCCGTCGAGCGAGTACACGAAGGCCCTGCTCGAGGCGATCCCGGGGCAGGCCGTCCGCGTCTGACCCGGCCCGAGCATCCCCCTTTTCCACCATCACAGCACCGCACCCCACCGCACCTGGAGAACCATGAGAATCAGAACGAGAGCCGCTCTCGGCCTCGCCGTCACCGTCACCGCCGTCGTCGCGCTCGCCGCCTGCTCGACCGGAGGCTCCTCCGCGGGCTCGGCGTCGACGTCGTCCGCCTCCGCGAGCGGCAAGCCCGTCGACGGCGGCAGCCTCACCTTCGCCATCGCGAACGACCCCATCTCGCTCAACCCGTCGGGCACGGGCTCGGGCAACGACACGCTCTACGTGACGCGCCAGCTCGTCGACTCGCTGCTCTACCAGGACCCGAAGACGGGTGCGCTGAAGCCCTGGCTCGCGAAGTCGTACACGGCGAACGCCGACGCGACCGCTTTCACGTTCCACCTGCGCTCGGACGTCACCTTCTCCGACGGCACCCCGCTCGACGCCGACGCCGTGAAGGCCACCTTCGACGACATCGTCGCGGCCGGTGCCAAGAGCACCGCGATCAGCTCGTTCAGCGGCTACTCGGGCACGAAGGTCGTCGACTCGTCGACCGTCGAGGTCGACTTCTCGAAGTCGAACGCGGCGTTCCCCCAGGCCACCTCGTCGGTCGGTCTCGGCATCGTCTCGGTCGCGACCACGAAGCTGCCGTACGACTCGCGGGCCACGGGCAAGGGCGTCGTCGGCTCGGGTCCGTTCACGCTCACCAGCTACTCGCCCAACGTGAAGACGGTCCTGGCGAAGCGCAAGGACTACGCCTGGGGCCCCACCGGCGCCGCGAACACGGGTGCCGCGCACCTCTCGAGCGTGACGTTCCAGGTCGTCCCGGAGGCCAGCGTCCGCTCGGGCAGCCTCGAGTCCGGTCAGCTCGACGCGATCGGCTCCGTGCAGCCGACCGACGTCGACACCCTGAAGTCCGCCGGCTACGACCTGGTCGACCGGACCAACCCGGGCCTCGCGTTCGGCTTCTCGTTCAACGAGTCGCGTCCGATCGTCGGCGACGAGAAGGTCCGCGAGGCCATCGCCCACGCGATCGACTCGAAGACTGTCCGCGACACGTCGCTGAACTCGCTCTTCCCCGTCGGCACCAGCGCCCTCGCCTCGACGACGCCCGGGTACAAGAACGAGAAGAGCCACTTCGCCTTCGACCTGGCCGAGTCGAAGAAGATCCTCGACGCGGACGGCTGGAAGGCCGGCAGTGACGGGATCCGCGAGAAGGACGGCCAGAAGCTGTCGCTGACGGTCGCCTGGATCACCAACTTCAGCCCGAACCAGACCACGCTCGAGCTCGTGCAGCAGGAGCTGAAGAAGGCCGGCATCGCCATCACTCTGCAGTCGAGCACCGTGCCGGACTTCATCAAGACGCTCTCGAGCGGCACCTACGACCTGCAGTTCGGCAACTCGTCGCGGGCCGACGGCGACATCCTCCGCACCTCGTTCTCGACCTCGGCGACGAACTACAGCCGCATCGACGACCCGACGCTGGAGGCGCTGCTGCAGAAGCAGCAGACGATCGCGAACGCCACCGAGCGGAACGTCGTGATCGGCCAGATCCAGGACCGCCTGGCCTCGCAGTACCACGAGATCCCGGTGCACGAACTGACGACCATCCTCGCGACGTCGAAGGACGTCCACGGGATCACCCTCGGTGCCGACAGCCGCCTCGAGCAGCTGACCGGCGCCTGGAAGACGGGCGAGTGACCCGATGACCGCTCTGCCCGGGGCAGCCGGGGGTCGGGCCCCGGGCAGAGTGCCCCTCATCGTCCTCGACCTGGTGCCCATCTCGACCGGAAGCGATTCGCGTCAGGCGCTCCACAACACGATCGACCTCGCTCAGCGCGCCGAGGCCGCGGGCTACGCGCGTTACTGGCTGGCCGAGCACCACCTGAACCCGGGGATCGCCGGATCGTCCCCGCACACGGTGCTCGCCGCCTTGGGCGCCGCCACCCGCACCATCCGCCTGGGCACGGCCGCGACCATCCTCGGCAACTACGAGCCGATCCAGGTGGCCGAGGCGTTCGGAACCCTGGCCGGGCTGTTCGGCCCGCGGTTCGATCTGGGACTCGGTCGCTCGGGTGCCCCGAAACCGGGGGCGCAGGATGCACCGCCCACCGCCGCAGCGGAGCCCGAACACCCCGCGAACCGCACCGTCGACGGGCTCGTCGTCCCGCCGCCGGCGTCGCGCCGCTGGTTCGATCGCGAGCGCTTCCTCGTCCAGTTCGCGCTCCTGGGGCGGACCCTCGGCGACGCGGAGGGGTTCGCCTCCCAGGTCGAGGACATCCTGGCGTTCTTCGACGGGACGTATCGCGATCCGCACGGGAACACGTTGGCCGTGCATCCCGCCGAGGGGGTCGGTGTCGAGGACAGCGGGGTCGACGTGTGGATCCACGGCTCGACCGCGGGGGAGAGCGCTCGGGTGGCCGGCCGGCTGGGACTGCCCTACGGGGCGAACTACCACGTGTCGCCGTCGAACGTGCTCGAGTCGGTGGCGGAGTACCGGGCCCGCTTCGTGCCGGGCCGCATCGCCGAGCCTCACCTGATCGTCTCGGTCGACGTGGTGGTCGGGGAGACCGACGAACAGGCCGAGGAGCTGGCGCTCGGCTACGCGGAGTGGGTCGCGTCCATCCGGGTGGGATCGGGGGCGATCGCGTACCCGAGCCCGGACGAGGTGCGGGCGGATCCGCTCGACCCCGAGCTGCTGCCGGCGGTGCAGGACCGTCTCGACACACGGTTCGTCGGGAGTCCGTCGACGGTGGTACAGCGCCTGGAGACCCTGCAGCGGGTCACCGGGGCCGACGAGCTGCTCGTGACGACCGTCACGCACGACCACGAGGCGCGGGTACGGTCGTACGAACTGCTCGCCGAGGCCTGGCTCGACACGACGACGCCGACCGGCCGGGGGCCGATCGGCGTCGAGGAGGATCGTGCTCGCGCGTCGACCCGTGTCAGCGTCTGAGCGCCTTGCGGGCCAGGTAGTTGCCGAGGAACTGCCCGAGCTGCACGAGGACCACGATCGTCGCCACCGTGATGTAGACCACCGGCCAGTTGTAGCGCTGGGAGCCGTACGCCACGGCGAAGTCGCCCAGGCCGCCGCCGCCGATGATGCCGGCCTGAGCCGACATGTCGACGATGCCGACGAAGATGAACGAGTAGCCGAGGATCAGCGGGCCGAGGCCTTCCGGGATCAGGATCGTGACGATGATGCGCCACGGCCCGGCTCCGACCGCGCGGGCGGCCTCGATCACTCCGGGCTCGATGCCGACGAGGCTCTGCTCGACGATGCGCGAGACGGCGAAGGACGCCGCCAGCGACAGCGCGAACGCGGCCGCGCTCGGACCGATCGTCGTGCCGACGACCTTGGTCGTCAGCGGGTTGATCGCCGTGATGAAGATGACGAACGGGATCGGACGGATGATGTTCACGATCACGTTGAGGACCGTGAAGACCGTCCGGTTCGACAGCAGGTTGCCGGGGCGTGTGATGTAGAGGGCGATGCCGAGCGCGAGGCCGATGATCCCGGCCACCACCATCGACACGAAGACCATGAACAGCGTCTGCCAGATGGCCGTGACGAAGACGTCGATGTTGCTCAAGAAGAAGTCCATCAGTGCTCCTCCGTCCAGGTGATGCCCTTGTCGGTGAGGGCGGTGAGCGCCGCATCCACCTTTCCGTCGTCGCCGACGAGTTCGTACGTCAGCGCTCCGATGGCCCGCTCCTGGATCTCGCTGATGCCGCCGAAGACGAGTTCGGTGTCGACGCCCTGGCTCGCGAAGACGCCGGAGACGACACCGATGAAGCCCTTGATCTCGGCGACCTGGATGGTCACGAGGCGGCCCTCGTGCGACTGGCGGAGACGGGCGATGGTCTCCTTCGGCGGGCGGTCCTGGAGGACCGACTGCACGAAGCGGGCGGCCGCGGCGGTGGACGGCTTCGAGAAGACGTCGTACACCTCGCCCTCCTCGACGACCTTGCCCTGGTCCATGACCACGACCCGGTCGGCGATCGAGCGGATGGCGTCCATCTCGTGCGTGATGACGACGACGGTGACGCCGAGGTCGCGGTTCACCCGGCGGAGCAGGGCCAGGACGTCGGCCGTCGTCTCCGGGTCGAGGGCGCTGGTGGCCTCGTCCGCGAGGAGGAGGCGCGGGTTCGTCGCGAGCGCGCGGGCGATGCCGACGCGCTGCTTCTGGCCGCCGGAGAGCTGCTCGGGGTAGCTGTAGGCGCGATCGAGGAGGCCGACGAAGTCGAGGAGCTGGGCGACGCGCGCATCGCGCTCCGCACGGCCGAGGCCGGCGACGCGGAGGGGGTACCCCACGTTGCCGGCCACGGTGCGCGAGCGGAACAGGTTGAACTGCTGGAAGATCATCCCGATGCCCTGGCGGACCTCGCGGAGGCGCCGTTCGGGGAGCGCGGTCAGTTCGTCCTTCCCGACGAACACCCGCCCGCCCGTCGGGAGTTCGAGCGCGTTGATCAGCCGGACGAGCGTGGACTTGCCCGCGCCCGAGTAGCCGATCACACCGAGGATCTCGCCCTCCCGGACCTCGAGCGACACGTCGTCCACGGCGACCCGGCGTCCGCCGGGGGTGTCGTAGGCCTTGCTGACGTGCTCGAGGCGGACGAGAGCCGGAGCTGTCGAGGTCGAGGTCACTTGCTCGCGGCGGCCTTCGCCTGCGACTCGACCGTGGCGAGCTCCTTCTGGAGGTCGGCGGCCGACGTCGTGCGGAAGACGGCGGTGCCGTTGTTCTGGGTCTCGACGCCCTTCTCGACGCTGGCGGTGTGGTAGAGCGCGGCGAGCTTCAGGTACAGCGGGTTCGTGATGTCCTTCTTCTGCGCGACGAAGACGTTCACGTACGGTGCGGCGCTCGCGGACGAGGGGTCGTCCTTGAAGATCGCGTCGGTCTTGGCGAGCTTGGCCTGGGTCGCGTAGTTCTGGTTGACGATCGCTGCGGCGACGGAACCGGCCTGGAGGGCGCCGGCGGTCTGCGAGGCGTCGAGGGCGGTGACGTCGACCTTGTGGGTCTCGATGTCGGAGACGGTCGAGAAGGCGTTGCCACCGTCCTTCAGGGTGATCAGCTTGGCCGACTGCAGCACGAGCAGGCCGCGGGCCTCGTTGACGGCGTCGTTGGGGATCGCGACCGCGGAGCCGTCGGGGATGCTCGAGGCGGCCTTGTACTTCGTCGAGTAGAGCGGCAGCGGATAGACGGCCGTCGCACCGATCGGCTGCAGGTCGTCGTGGCTCGTCACGTTGTAGTTGGCGAGGTACTGGATGTGCTGGAACTCGTTGAGGTCGGTCTGCCCCTGGCTCAGCGCCGGGTTCGGCTGGCTGTAGTCGGTGAAGTTCACGAGCTTGATCGTGACGTTGTACTTCGACTTCGCGAGGTCCTGGTAGGTCTTCCAGTAGGGGGATGCGGCGTCGGCCACACCGATCGAGACGGTCTGCGGCGCGTTCGTGGTGGCCCCGGCGGAGCTCGAGGACGAATTGTTCCGGTTCGCCACGACGATGATCACGACGACGACGATGATCACGACGATCGCGGCGATGATGCCGATCAGGACGCCACGGCCGCGCTTGGCGCGCTGGGGGAGCTGGGGAGCGGGGGAGGATGCGGACACGGTGTTCTTCCTTCGATGCGAAAGCGGGAGGACTCGATCCTCCCCGGTTCGCGAAAAGACCGCGAAATCAATGACGCCCCGTGACGGACGTAGCACTCTGCAACTCTTCGTCATCATTCCTCGCCAGGCGGGCGAGCGCCCTCGAGGATCGAGGCGTGGACACGACAGGGGAGACCTCGACGAGGGAGACGACGGCACGTCGGGGTGGACGGTCGTGACGGGCCTCCAGGCGGGATCGCTGCCGGATCGGGTGCAGGAGCCGGTCGGCGACGTGCGGGGGACCGTGGTCGTGCTCGCGGGCAGCGGTGAGACCGAACGCGACTTCGGCTACCTCACGGACCACCTGACCCTGGCCGACTTCCGGGTCGAGATCTTCGCCGACGTCTCCATCGACCCGCTCTCGTCCCGGCTGGGCGTCCTGTCCGCGCTGGAGGACCCGAACAACACCGGCCCGCTGTTCCTCGTCGGCTCGGACGTGGGGGCCACCCTCGCGGCCCAGATCGCCGTCTCGGACGCGCCACCGGTCGACGCGCTCGTCCTCGGCAGCCTGAGCGTGCGCGGCCCCCGGCTCCCGCGGGGCGTGTCCCTCCCACAGGCGCGAGCCCTGCTCGTGCCGACCCTGGTCTTCCACGGCGACGCGGACGAGGTCACCGACGTCGCGGACGCCGTCTCGTGGGCGACGCAGCTCCCGTTCGGAACCGTCCGCCTCGTTCCGCACGGTGAGCACGGACTCCTGGGCGGCGACCAGCGCCGGACGATCGCCGCCTCGACGCTGCTCTTCTTCGAACGGCACCGGGCCGGCGAGGCCGTACTCTCGGACGGCTTCGCGCCGAGCCCCGGCCGCGACGCCTGACGCGCCCTCCGGCGGTCAGCGGGCCAACGCCCCGAACGCCTGCTCCAGGTCCGCGACGAGGTCGGCGACGTCCTCGATGCCCACCGAGAGACGGACGAGCCCGTCGTGGATGCCGGCGGCGTCCCGCTCCGCAGGGCTCAGCCGCCCGTGCGTCGTGGTGGCCGGGTTCAGGATCAACGAGCGGACGTCGCCGATGTGGGTCATCCGGGTGAACAGCTCGACCGAGTCGATCACGGTCCGGGCGGCGTCGCGGCCCCCGCGGAGCGTGAAGGCGAAGACGCTTCCCGCGCCGCGCGGCAGGTACTTCTGCGCCAGCGCGTACGACGGGCTCGAGGGCAGAGCGGCGTAGTCCACCGATGCGACCTCGGGGCGCGCCTCCAACCAGGTCGCGAGGGCGAGCGCGTTGGCCGTGTGCCGATCGAGGCGGAGCGACAGGGTCTCGAGGCCCTGCTGCAAGAGGAACGCGTTGAACGGCGAGAGGCTCGTTCCGAGGCGCGACGCGATGACCCCGCGGGTGAACGCGGAGTACGCCTGCGCGCCGAACTTCTCGGTGTAGCTCGGCCCGCCCGCGCCGTCGACGGACTCGGCGAGATGCGGGAAGAGGTCGGGGCGCTTCGCCCAGTCGAACCGTCCGGCGTCGACGACGACCCCGCCGATGGAGGCGCCGTGGCCCGCGAGGAACTTGCTCGCCGAGTGGACGACGATGTCCGCGCCGAAGTCGATCGGCCGGAACAGGTACGGCGTCGGAACCGTACTGTCGACGGCGAAGGGCAGATCGTGCTGGTGAGCGAGACCCGCGATCGCCTCGAAGTCGACGAGGTCGTTCTTCGGGTTGGGGATGGCCTCGGCATAGAGGAGACGGGTGGTCGGCCGGATCCGGCGCCGCCAGTCCTCCAGGTCGAGCGGCTCGTCGACGAACTCGACCTCGATGCCGAAGCGGGCGAAGTTGTCGCGGAACAGCGAGCGGGTGCCCTCGTAGATGCTCGGGGCCGACAGGAGGTGATCCCCCGTTTTCAGCACACCGAGAAGGCCCACGGTCACGGCCGCCTGTCCGCTGCCGGTCAGGATCGCCGCGGTCCCGCCCTCGAGCCGGGCGATCTTGGCTTCGACCGCCGCGTTGGTCGGGTTGTTGATGCGCGAGTAGACGTAGCCCGCCGTGGTCCCGGCGAACCGTGCCTCGGCGTGGTCGAAGTCGTCGAACACGAACCCGGCGCTGAGGTAGATCGGGGTGATCCGCGCGCCGAACTCGGCTTCGGGGTGCGCTCCGGCGTGGACTTGCTCGGTCGAGAATCCGGTCATCGGGACATCCTTTCGGGGGCTGCGCCGGGGGCGAGGTCGGCGGCGGAGGCAGAGACCGAGGCCGAAGCGCGAGCGGGCACCGCGCTCGCGGTGCGGAACCGGCCGCGCAGGGTCGGCTCCTCGTACTCGCGGTGGAAGAGGCCGCGCTCCTGCAGCAGAGGGATCACGTGGTCGACGATCTCGGCGAGCCCGGTCGGGAACCGGTCGACCATGAGGTTGAACCCGTCGGCCGCCCCGGCGTGGAACCAGGTCTCGATCGAGTCGGCGACCTGCTCCGGCGTCCCGACGACGATGCGGGCGCCGTAGCCGCCGAAGCCGCGCACCAGCGCGCGCACAGACGTGTTGTTCTCGCGCACCCAGCGGGTGACCGTCCGGCGGTAGCCGACCGAGGCGCCGTAGGTGTTCTCGTCGAACGGCCGGTCGAGGTATTCGGGCGGGATGGGCTGGGCCGGGTCGAGCGTGGTCACGTCGACGTCGAGGTACGAGCTCAGCGCGTGCTCGGCGTAGCCGTCCGGGGCGAGGGCCTCGAGGGAGTCGTAGAGGTCGTTCGCCTCCTGCTCGGTGCTGCCGAGCACGATCGAGAGCCCGGGCACGATGCGGACGTCGTCCGGGTCGCGGCCATGCGATGCGGCTGCCGCGCGAAGGAGTCGACGGTTCTCCACGGCGGCGTCCAGAGTGAGCTCGACGCTGAAGACCCCCTCGGCGAAGCGCGCTGCGAGGTCGCGCCCCTGGTCCGAGCCGCCCGCCTGGAACACCACGGGCTGCCCCTGGGCCGAGCGCGGCACGTCGAGGCCGGCGTGTACCTCCACGTGGTCGCCCGTGTAGTCGACGCGTCGTCCGGTGCCGGAGGTCGCCCAGAGCCGGGTGACCACGTCGACGAACTCGGCGGCGCGCGCGTACCGCGTCGTCCGATCGGGGTTGCCCGAGACGCCGAAGTTGCCGGAGACGGCGGGGTTGTAGGTCGTGACGGCGTTCCAGGCGACCCGGCCACCGGAGACGAGGTCGAGCGACAGCAGGCGTTCGGCGAGCTCGACCGGATCATTGTAGGTGGTCGAGGCCGTGCCGACGAGGCCGAGGTTCTCGGTGGCGTCGGCGATCGCCTGCAGCGCCGTGAACGGTTCGATCAGCCCGAGAGCCCGCACGTTCGGGTCGCCGAGGCTGGGGTTGTCGGCGAAGAACACCGCATCGAGACGGCCGCGCTCGGCGATGCGCCCGAGGTCGGCCCAGAACTCCGGCCCGATCAGGTCCGTGGGATGCACGTCCTGCACTCGCCACGCGGCGGGACGCTGCCCGAACCCCTGCAGGTTGACGCCGAGGAGCACCCGGCGAGCGGCGGTCACCAGTGGCCTTCCGTCGGGGCGGCGAAGGCGGGCTCGAGACCGCTCGTGTCGACGGGGCGCCCGGGCAGGCCGAGCAGGTCGCGCAGGGTGCTGCCGGTACCGCTCGGTCCGGCCAGGCCGAGCGCGGCGATGCGTTCGACGGCCTCGGGCAGGGTGCCGGTGGGGAGGCGGACGACCACGCCGGTGTGCCCGGCCGCCAGGCTGCCGGGGAGGCCCGCGAGGTCGGTTTCGAGGGCGACGAGATCGGCCCCTGCATCCCGCGCTCTTTCGGCGCTTTCGGGGTCGTCGGCATCGCCGAACCAGAGGATCGGCGGGAGCCCCTGCACGCTCGACGGAGAGTTGAGCGGGCCGTCGACGCTCCAGCGGCCGTGGTGGTCGGTGCGGACGATCCGCTCGGAGTGGGCGAAGAGGCCGGACGCCTGGTCGCCGACGAGGGCGTCGCGGGGGAACGTGCTCCAGAGGGTGGCGACGAGCCGGGCGAACTCGGGGGTGTCGGCGTCGTCGATGCCGGCCGACCAGGAGGTGGTCGAGGCGCGGGCACCGGTGGGCCTCCGCGCAAGCAGGGCGAGGCCGGCGCGCCCCGCCGTGAGGTGATCGAGAGAGAGGAGGCGCCGGGCGAGGTTGTAGGGATGGTCGCGCGTCGGGTCGGCCGCCACCACCACCCCGAGCCGCGGTTCGAGAGCGGCGAGGGCCTGGGCGGCCACGGCGGGGTCGATGCGGCCTTCGTCGCCCCGGTCCACGCCGAGCACGACCGACGGCACCCCCGCGTCGACGAGATCCGCCAGCCGCGCCCTCGCTGCGGGGCGGTCGGCCAGCAGGCCGAGCACGGCGGCGTCGGTGAGCGTCGCGCCGGCGAGCGGTGTCTGAGTCATGGGCGGTCCCTTCACCGGACGAGCGCCGGTCGTCCCATGGTGGTCACGGGGCCGGGCGACGCGCGAGGTCGTGACCTCGTATGACGCGGCATGACTCCCGGGGTGGCAGGCTCTGGCCCGAAGGAGCATCGTGGCGAGCATGACGACGTCCGCACGGCTCGAGGACGCGGGCCGCTCCTCGTCCGCTGCGAGCTCGGCGACAGCCGTCTCCCCCCTCGAGATCCGATCGGGGGATGCTCGCTACCGGGCCCTGGCGGACCGCTTCCGCCCCGTCTTCCGCCGGATCGCCGTCGACTCCCTCGCCCGGGAACGCGACGAGCTCCTCGCCCGCGAACAGCTCGGCTGGCTCACCGACGCCGGCTTCGCGCGCCTCCGGAACCCCGCCGACCGCGGCGGTCTCGGCGCCCGCCTGTCGGACCTGTTCCGGCTGCTGGCCGAACTGGCCGAGGTCGACGTCAACCTGGCGCACATCTGGCGGAACCACTACTCGTTCGTCGAGGACCGTCTGCACGCCTCGGAGGAGGTCGGCGACGACGGCCGGTCGGAGATCTGGCTCGACCGCCTCGGCCGCGGCGAGATCATCGGCGGCGGGTGGAGCGAGAACGGCGCGCACACGCAGTCGACGATCGAGACGACCATCGTTCCGGTCGAGGGCGGCTGGCGGGTCAACGGTGTCAAGTTCTACGCCACGGGAAGCATCTACGCCGACTGGTTCACCGTGCTCGCCGTCGACCCCGCGGGCGAGAAGCGCGTCGCCCTGGTCGCGGCGCACCAGGACGGCGTGAGCGTCAACGACGACTGGGACGGCTTCGGGCAGCGCCTCACCGGAAGCGGCAGCGTCACCTACCACGATGCGTTCGTCGAGGTGGCCGACGCGATCCCCTACGCCAGCCGGTACGACTACCAGGCGCAGTACTACCAGAGCGTCCTCCACTCGCTGCTGATCGGCATCGGCCGCGCGATCCTCCGCGACGGCATCGACGCCCTCCGCGCTCGCCGCCGCTCGCACGACAACGGAACGACGGCCGAGCCGACCGAGGACCCGCAGATCCTCGAGGGGGTGGGCCGTCTGGCGGCGTTGCTCTTCGCCGCCGAAGGGGCGTTCGACGCGAGTCTCGCCTCGGTCGACGCCTTCCTCGAGCACCACGACGAGCCGCATCGGATCGCGAGCTGGCTCGCCGTCGCCGAGGCGCAGGGCGTGATCACCGACAGCGTGCTCGAGATGGCCACGCTCGTGTTCGACGTGCTCGGGGCGTCCGGCACCAGCCGCACGATCCTGCTCGACCGGCACTGGCGGAACGCCCGCACGCTGTCGTCGCACAACCCGCGCATCTACCGGCACCGGCTGGTCGGGGACCTGCTCGTCAACGGGGCGGATCCGGCCGGGCACTGAGGTCGCGCCCGATGGCACGGAGGAGCCGCCGCGTCAGCTCGGGATCGCGCGAACTGTCGGCCGAAGTGCGGTCGGCCAGAGCGATCACGTCCGCCAGGCCGAGGGCCCGTGCATCCCGCGGCCCCAGGGTCGATCGACCGACCACGGCGACGACCGGAGTCGCTCCGGAACGGCGGGCGACCACCTGCACGAGCTTGCCGGCGGCCGTCTGGGCGTCGAGGCTGCCCTCGCCGGTCACGACGAGGTCGTGGTCGGCCGCCAGCGCGTCGAAGCCGACCAGGTCGAGGAAGAAGTCGGCGCCCGAGACGATCCGTGCCCCGAGCATCAGGCACGCGAAGCCGGCTCCTCCGGCCGCGCCGGCGCCGGGGATCGTGGCCGCAGTGGCCGGGTCGTCGAACCCCGCCTGGGCGAGGAGCACGGGCAGTGCCGCCAGAGCCGCGTCGGTGCGTTCGACGTCGAGGGGTCCGAGGCCCTTCTGTGGTCCGAAGACCTCGGCCGCGCCTCCGACGCCGGTCAGCGGGCTCTGCACGTCGGTCGCGGCGATCAGCTCGACGCCCTCCCATTCGGCGAGTCCTGTCGCGTCCACACGGCGGATCCGCGGAAGCCCCTTCGCGCCATCGGGGACCTCACGGCCGTCCTCGTCGAGAAAGCGAACCCCCAAGGCGGCGAGGATGCCCGTGCCGCCGTCCGTCGAAGCGCTCCCGCCGAGCGCCAGCACGATCCGCCTCGCTCCTCCCTCCCGGGCCGCGAGGAGCACCTCCCCGACCCCTCGCGTCGACGCCGTCAGGGGCGCGAGATCGCCGTGGAGGGCGGCCAGGCCGCACGTCGCCGCGACTTCGATCACGGCGGTCGAGGCGTCCGGGGAGACCGCGTACGGGGCTTCGTGGTGGTCGCCCCGGGCATCCCGCGCTCTCGCCGTTCGCCGGGACCAGCCCGCGGCGATCGCCGTCTCGACGCTGCCGTCGCCGCCGTCGGCCAGGGGGAGGAGGGTGAGCCGGTGCTCGGGGCCTGGGCCGTCGGCGAGCCCCTCGGCGAGGGCGGTGGCGACTTCGGCCGCGCTGAGGCTGCCCTTGAAGCCGTCGGGCGCGAGGAGGATCCGCATGCCCCGACCGTAGTCGTGCGTGCCCGCCGTGCGTGCACTCGTCGTCGGCCCGACTCCAGAACACGCCGCTCATGTTCGCGTGTGGCCGTCGTTTGTGGAGTCGGCCGCGCGCCCCGTCCCGCCCTGCCGCGCCCGACTCCAGAACACGCCGCTCATGTTCGCGTGTGGCCGTAGTTTGTGGAGTCGGCCGCCTGCCCCGCCCTGTCATGCCGCGCCCGACTCCAGAACACGCCGCTCATGTTCGCGTGTGGCCGTCGTTTGTGGAGTCGGCCGCGCGCCCCGCCGCCGTCGGCCGCGCGCCCTGCCCTGCCCTGCCCCGCCCGACTCCAGAACACGCCGCTCACCTTCGAAAGTGAGCGGCGTGTTCTGGAGTCGCCGCAGCCGCCGCCGCAGCCGGACCCCGAGACGAGCTCAGGCGGGGACGACCTCCGGCGCCACAGCCGGAGACGCCGCGAGCAACGCCTCCACCCGTGGGATCACGTTCTGGGCGAAGCCCGCCACGTCGGCGCGGTAGTCGGGGAACGACAGGCACACCCGATCGACGCCCGCCTCGCTCTCGAGGTCGGCGAGGAACGCCGCCACGCGCTCATACGACCCGACCAGGTGCGGGTGGAACAGGCACGGACCCTGCACCACCTCGGCGCGGGTCGGGTGCTCGAAGGTCACGTCGATCTCGATGGCCTGCGGCTCGATGTAGCGCGTCGCGGCGAGACCGACCGTGTCGCCGCTCGCGGCCACGCCGAGGTTCGTGAACGCCGTCACGTCGGTGGCGTCGGAGAACGTCTTCAGCTGTGCGAGCGCTTCCTCGTCGGTCGGCGCCGTGATGACCCCGTAGAGAGCGGAGGTGCCGACCTCTCGACCGGTCACGGCCGTCGCCGCGACCAGGTCGCGGCGGGCCTGGGCCACGACGTCGAACGAGCCGGTGACGAAGTTGACGTCGGCCCGCTCGGCCGCCAACTCGATGGAGCTCGCCGACTGCCCGGGGATCATGATCGGCACGCCGTGCGGCGGACGCGGCTGCACCAGGCAGTCCTCGAGGTCGAAGTTCGCGCCGTGGTGAGTCAGCCGGCCGTCGGCCCAGAGCCCGCGCAGCACCTCGACGTACTCGTTCACGTAGCTGTAGCGCTTCGAGTAGTAGTCGTCCGACGGCCAGAGGCCCATCTGGTCGTACTCGGCCTTGTTCCACCCGGCCACGATGTTCATCGCGAAACGCCCGCCGCTGGCGTCGTCGTAGGTCGCCGCCATGCGCGCGGCCACGGCGGGGTGGATGGTCGGCAGCCCGATCGAGCCCCAGAGGCCGATGGTGCTGGTCGCCCCGATCAGGGCGCCCATGACCGCCAACGGGTCGGTCGCGTAGTCCCAGAACCCGTCGCCGTCGGCACCGTAGCCGCGGAACTTCGCCATCGACAGCACGTAGTCGAAGCCGCACCGCTCGGCGGTCACGGTGACGTCCTTGATCAGTTCGAACGTGGGCATGAACTGCGGCGACGCGGTCGACAGGATGTAGCCGTTGTTGGTCGTGGGAAGAAACGCGCCGAACTTCATGGATGCTCCTCGGTGACGAAGTAGACGGAGTAGACGGAGTGGAACTGTTGTCGCCCCCGGCTTCACCGTAGAGAGCCCGCGTTTCGGTGGGTGGATCGTCTCGTCACTTCTGCATTACGCGACCCCGGGGATCCCCCGACCAGGGTTTTTCCGCGATACGGACGATCCGACCCCGCCGAGCCCAGGGGCTTGCCAGCCGGGTCGCAGCTACCCTCGACGACATGGGGGATGCACTGCGGCGCTCGAGGCGACTGGTCCTCTTCGGGCTGCTCGGCGTGGCCTGCGCGCTCGTGGGCATGCTGCCGCCGCTCGCGCACGGCGGCCGCCTCACGCTGCAGAACCTCTGGGCCACCCCCACCACGAGCGAGGCGCAGATGCCGATCGTGTTCCTGCCCTTCAGCCAGTACCAACTCGACCTCGTGGCCGGAACGATCCTGATCGGCTCGGCCCTCGCCGGCATCGCCACGCGCATCGCTGCGAGCCGAGTCGTGCACGCCGACAGTCGGGCCCGCCTCGCGACTCTGATCGGGCTGCTGGTGGCGCAGCTCGCCGCGTTCGTGCAGACGGCGATCGCGGTCGGGCGGGGGCTCGGGCATCCCGCCGGGGTGGTCCGCCTCGTCGACGACTCGCTGGTCTATCTCGTCGCGGTCAGCGTCTGGATCGTGCTCCTGATCGCGCTGGGAGCCGTGGTCTTCCGGCTGCTGGCGAGGCCGGGCGGCTCGGGAGCGGTCGTCGCGGTGGCGCTCGCGAGCGTGACCCTCGGGCCCTGGATCGTCGGATTCGTCCGGCCCGTGGGATCGTTCTCGACGCCGGGATTCGGCGTCTTCGTCGCCGCGTGGCTGCCGGGGATTGCCGTCGGCGCAGCGATCGGGGCCGCCGGCCTGCGGTCGTGGCATCGGATCGTCGGCGCCGTGGTCGCTCTCGTGGTGCTCTGGGCGGGCACGGCGGCGTTGTCCGGCATCGTCGCCGCGGCGGGGTCGCGGGCGCTGCTCCGGCTTCCTGACGAGTTGGCGCAGATGGTCGGGCTGGTGTTCCGCAGCGACGTCACGGGGGCGTCGCTCCGGCTCGCGGGGGTGGCTGCAGCGACTGGGGTCGTCGCGCTCGTCGTGCGTCAGGTGGTCGGACGTCGGCCGGGTCGGCGAGAAGCGCGGCCCTGACTCACACCGCCGCGGTGCGGAGCGGCCGGAAGAAGTCACGCAGCTCGCGTGCATAGAGCTCGGGCTCTTCGAAGGCGGCGAAGTGGCCACCCCGCGGCATCTCGTGCAGGCTCACCAGATTCGTGGAACGCTCGAGCCAAGCCTTCGGCGGGTGCAGGAGATCGCCCGGGAAGAGCGAGAACCCCGACGGCACCTCGACGCGACGGAGCTGCTGCTCGACCGGGATCGCGGCGTTCGCCTGGTACATGCGCATCGACGAGCCGATCGTCTCGGTCAGCCAGTAGATGGTCACGTTGGTGAGGATCTCGTCCTTCGTGTAGACCGCCTCGAGTTCGCCGTCGCTCCACGACTGCATCTTCTCGACGATCCAGGCGAGCAGGCCGACAGGGGAGTCGTTCAGCCCGAAGGCGCCGGTCTGCGGCTTGGTGCGGTGCAGATGCCCGTAGGCGCCCTCGGCGGCGTTCCACTCGGCGGCCTGCTCGGCGAACCCCTTCTCCTCCGGTGTCAGCTCGAACGCGTCCGCCGCCCCGGCCGCCAGATTCGCGTCGATGCGATGCACCCCGACCACCCGGGACGGGAAGTCGAGCGCCAGATAGCGGACCACCCCGCTGCCGATGTCGCCGCCCGCGGCCCCGAACCGGTCGTAGCCGAGAGCGGTCATCAACTCGGCCCAGAGCTTCGCCACCCCGATCGTGTCGAGCGCGGGGCCGGTGGGCCGATCGGAGTAGCCGTAGCCGGGCATGTCGGGCACGATCACGTCGAAGGCGTCGGCCGGGTCGCCGCCGTGGGCGCCGGGGTCGGTCAGCAGAGGGATCACCTTGCCGAAGCGCCAGAACGAGTCGGGCCAGCCGTGGGCCAAGAGCAACGGCATAGCCGGGGATGCACCGCCCGGCGCCGCCGCGACGTGCACGTAGTGCACCCCCAGCGCCTCGACCCCGCCCGTGCCCCCGAGGTTCGCGCGGAAGTGCGGCACCGTCGACAGCGCCTGCACCTGCGCCTCCCAGTCGAAGCCGTCGATCCAGTAGGCGACGAGCTCCCGCAGAGTGCCGAGGTCGGCGCCGAGGCTCCACCCCGCGTCTTCGGGGGCATCCGGCCAGCGGGTCGCACGCAGCCTCGCGCGCAGATCGGCGAGGGCGTCGGAGTCGACCGGGATCGTGAACGGGGTGGGGGAGTCGGACATGTCGTCGACGGTACCCGCGACCCCCGACACGCCGTCCCTCCCGCTACCCCGAAGTGGGGAGGCCTCCCAGAAGTGGGGCGGGACGCACCCGTGCCGCCCCGGGCATAGTGAACGGACCATCCCGACGAGGAGCACCGTGCCACCCAAGATCCGCCTCGCACCGCTCCGAGAGCGTTTCGCGCCCCTGCCGCTGGTGGTGTCGGTCGTGGCCGTGGCGGGTCTCGCGCTCAGCGGGTCGGGCACCTTCGCCGGCTTCACCGCCAGCGTCACGAACGGCACCGACAGCGCAGGGGCCGGGACCCTGGTCATGCAGGAGTCGAGCGCCGGCCACACCTGCACCAGCGTCCAGGGCACGACCGTGTCGTTGGACTCCTCCACCTGCTCCGCCGTGAACAAGCTCGGCGGCGACCTGGCGATGCCCCCGGGCCGCACCGTCGTCACGACCATCAGCATCGCGAACATCGGGTCGGTGGCGGCCGGCACGTTCGCCCTCGAACCGGAGGGTCCGTGTACGCAGGCGGCGACCGCGGCGGGAGATCCCGGGTCGGCGACGGACCTCTGCGCGCGCATCCTCGTCACCATCCGGTCCGGATCGACCACGGTGTTCGAGGGGTCCGCCCAGGCGCTCGGGACCGCGAAGGCCTCGGATCTCCGGATGCCGGCCGCGCCCTCGGTCGGCGAGGCGCTCCCGTTCACGTTCTCGGCGACCCTCGACCCCACTGCGGGGAACGGCTACCAGGGGCTCGGGGCGTCGCTGCCGCTGCGCTGGTCGTTCACGAGCTGACGCCCGCTCGCCGGCCAGGCCCTCGGCCCCGGCTCCGGGCGTGCGAAAGCCCCCACCCGATCGGATGGGGGCTCTCGATGTCAGGCGACCGTCGTCACCGTCGCGGTCAATGGCTGACGCTGCGGCGACCCTTGACGCTCGTGTAGATGACCAGGACGATGATCGCCCCGATGATCGAGCCGATGATGCCGGCGGGCTGGAAGAAGCCGTCCATGGCGTCGTGGTGGAAGATCAGGTAGCCGAGGAATCCGCCGACGAACGAGCCGATGATTCCCAGGAGGATGGTCATGGGGATGGAGAGGCTCTGCTTGCCGGGGACGACGGCGCGAGCGATGAAGCCGGCGATGAGGCCGATGACCAGGAGACTGATGATGAGTCCGAGGATTGACATGTGTCTTCTTCTTTCTTGTGGAGAGACGACGACGGTCTGCCGACGATGTGCCCGGTCAGGCACCTCCAAGACACAACTCCCTTTCAGGTTCCGCGGTTATCCCCTGTCCACGAAGCGCACTGAGCGCTCGGGCACCCGCCGGGCGTAAGGCACGTGGAGCGGGGGATGCACGCCCCGCCCCTATGCCGCGAGCAGGTCCACCCGCCACTCTCCGAGCTCTCCGCTCCAGCGGTGCTTGCCGGTGCGGGCCCTCGCCCCGTTCAGCTCCAGAGCGTCGACCCAGAGGCGGATGTTGGCCTCGCCGCCGAAACCCTGGATCGCGACTCGGCGCGACTCGTGGAGGATCGCCCAGGCGAGCGGCGGAAGGTGATGGGCGCGCCCGAATTCGTCGAGCGCGGTGGCGATCGTGTCGTCGTGCATGTCATCTCCTGATCAATCTGACAGCGCGGGTCCGGGCGCATTCGCAGAGGTGGTGAGGTCTGCTACCAGGCGTTCGGAGGTGAGACCGAACTGGTTTGTTCGACCGCGTGGCAACTTACTTTTGACCGACTATAAACAAAGGTGAGCAAAAGTGCTAGTGTCCTGACAAAGAGGGGAACGGCATGCGGACGGGCATCGACGGGCGACGACTTCGGTCGATCAAATCGCGTGCCGAGATCCTCGACGCGGCCGAGGCCCTCTTCGGCACGACCGGCTACGACGCGACCTCCCTCCGGGCGATCGCGCAGGCCATCGGCATGAGCACGCCGGGTCTGCAGCGCCATTTCGCCACCAAGGCGGACGTTCTCACGGCACTGCTGGCCCGCATCCAGAATCGCAACGAGGAGCACCTCGCCTCGTTCGCGAGCACCGCCGTGTCACCGCGAGAATTCACCACTCTCCTGGCGGCGCAACGGATGGAGAAGCCCCACGAGCTCGAGCTCACGACGATCCTGCTGGGGGAGGCGACCGACCCCGAGCATCCCGCGCACGACTATCTGGCCTCTCGTTTCGACCGCACCCTGCAACGGCTGTCCGGGGCGTTCGGCGAGCGGTCGCTCGAGGTCTATGCGGGGTGGAGCGGGCTCGTGCTGCTCTGGTCGTACTTCCCGGAGCGGATCGACCCGGTGGCTCTCCTCGAGGCGTGGATCAGGCGCCTCGAGGAGAATGCCGTCGACGGCAAGTCCGGCTCCAAGGCGGGCGACGCCGCGCGAGTCGTCGCCGAGGTCGACTACCGCCTGCCGGTGCGCGCTCGCGAGGCGGACGAGGTCGGCGGCAAGCTCACCGAGCGCCGCATCGTCGAGGCGGCGGCTCGCGCGTTCGCCCGAGGCGGCTATCGGCCGACGAGCCTCCGCCAGATCGCGACCGATCTCGAGACCTCCCACGGCGCGCTGCTGTACTGGTTCGCGAACAAGCAGGCTCTGCTCGAGGCGGTGCTGGGCTCGCGCGATCCGAATCTGCCCACGTCCTTCGCCACGAGCGACGAGGCCCTGGCTGCACTCTCGGCTGTGTACCCGCTCGCTCGGGCCAACGAAGCCGACCTCGACCAAGTGCGGTTGTATCAGGTGCTGGTCTGCGAATCCGTCGACCCCGCGCATCCCGCGCACGGGTTCTTCGAGCGGCGGTACGGCGTCGTGATCGCGCGATTCACGGCGGCGATGACGGTGCTGCAGGAGGCGGGGATCCTCCGTCCCGAGCTCGATCCGGAGGAGGAGGCCGTGTGGCTGACCGCCCTCTGGGACGGCCTGCAGCTGCACTCGTTCTACCGCCTCGGCCTCGACGTCCCCGAGCGGTTGCGGCGGCACCTGAACACGCTGCTCACGGTGACGCTGCCGCCCGTCTGACCGGTCGGGGCCACCTCTAGGCCAGTGCCGGCTGCGACAGGGCCTCGGCGGACGGTCGCAGGCCTGCCACGCTGATCGCCACCTGCCTCCGCCAGGCGTCCGGCAGGTCGTGCCCCGAGGCCTCGAGCACCCCGCGGAGCGACCAGAACGTGAGGTCGACGTCGGCGATCGTGGCGTCGTCGCGGATGCGGCCGTGCCGTCGGGCGTCGTCCAGGAGGGTCGCCATCCGGGTGCGGATCTCCTGGCGGAGGGTCGTCGTCGTCTCGTCGTTCCAGAGGCGGGCCAGGCAGCCGCGGTTGGCGGCGTGAGCGGCGCCGACGTCGAACAGGAAGTGCTCGAGGCCGTCGCCGCCCGGCACGGTCGAAGCCTGCCGGGCGGACTCGAGGACCTCGTCGAGCAGCGTGCGGACGAGCTCGGCGATCAGCGCGTCCTTCGTCGGGAACCGGCGGTAGAGCGTGCCGACGCCGACCCCCGCCCGATGGGCGACCTCCTCGACGCCGGCCTCCATGCCGTGCTCGGCGAACACGAGCCGGGCCGCTTCGATCAGACGTCGACGGTTCTCGCTCGCGTCGCGCCGGAGTGCGCGGTGCTCGGGTTCCGTCGAGGTCGTCATGGTGCTGCTCCGATTCGCGCCGCCCGTGAGGAGAAGCGTCGTTATTCCGATTCGTCTCCGACGACCGTACCGCCGGGGACCAGGGCGAGCTCGCCGTGACGCAGGGCCACCTCGGGCTCCTCCAGGTTTCCGCCGACCGGGTGGCGGCCGATGGCGGGGATGAAGACGCCGGCCACCGCGCAGAGGAACACGGCGGCGGCGAGCAGCAGGAAGCCGTTGGTGTAGCCCGACTCGACGGGGAGGCCGGTCGGCAGCACCTTCGCGGTGACGATGCTGGCCATGACGGCGGCGCCGAGCGATCCGCCGATGGTGCGGATGTTCGCGTTCATTCCGCTCGCGACGCCGGTCTGCTCACGCGGGACGGCGGCGACGATGATGTTCGACATCGACGAGAAGGCGAGACCGAAGCCGACGCCGGTGAGGGCGGTGGCGAGGTAGATCTCCCATTCCTGCGTGTGGGCGAGGGCCAGGATCAGCAGGGCCGCGGTCCCGATGAGGGCACCGACGATCAGCACGAGCTTCGAGCCGAAGCGCTGGGCGAGGCGACCGGCCACGAGGCCGACGAGGAACATGAACACGGCCTGGGGCAGGATCATCACACCCGACTTCGTGATGGACGCGCCGAAGCCGTAGCCGGCCGCCGACGGGGTCTGCAGGAATTCGGGGAGGAACGCGAAGAGCGCGTACATCGCGACGCCGAAGAGCAGGGCGGCGAGGTTGGTGGTCCAGACGGCACGGATCGCCATCATCTTCATGTCGATGAGCGGGTTGGCCGAGCGGGCCTCGACCAGCACCCAGACGACGCCGATGACGACGGCCGCCACGATCAGGCCGATGACGGAGACGGAGCCCCAGCCCCAGGTCGGGGCTTCGCTGACGGCCACGAGCAGGGCGACGAGCCAGGCGGAGAGGAGCACGGCCGTGAGCCAGTTGATGCGGCCGGGCGTGGTGTTCTCCGACTCGGGCACGAGGAACGCGGCGCCCAGGGCGGCCAGCGCGATCATGATCAGCGGGATCCAGAACAGCCAGTGGTAGTTCAGCGCGCTGACGATCGGGCCCGCCAGCACGATGCCGAGCCCGGCGCCGATCGCCGTGAGCGAGGCGATGAGGCCGACGGCCCCGGGCACGCGCTCGGACGGGAACTCGTCGCGGATGATGCCGAAGGCGAGGGGGAGGACGCCACCGCCGACGCCCTGGATGACGCGGGCGACGATCATGATCGGCAGGGTGGTGGCCAGGGCTGCCAGGAGCGAACCGACGGCCAGGGCGATCAGCGCGATGACGAACATCTTCTTCTTGCCGCGCATGTCGCCGAGGCGGCCGACGATCGGAGTGAAGATCGAGGCGCTCAGCAGGTAGGCCGTGAGCACCCAGGTCACGTTGGCCTGCGAGGTGTGGAGGGCCGCCTGGATGGTCGGCAGCACCGGAGTGACGAGTGACTGGAGGAGCGCGTACGCCCCCACGCCGACCGCCAGGACGACGAAGGTCACCTGGTGGCTGGCGCGTTTGGCTGTGGTGATGGAGGTGGTCAACGATTCCCCGTTCTCAAGCGGAGTGAACGTTCCGCTTGAGAACCCTAGCGTATCTGCAGTGCGTGCAGCTTTCGCCGACCGCCCCCATTCCTTTCGTTGGTCGGTGGGCCGTGTGTCGGCCGTTTACTGGCGGGGTCAGGCGAGACGCGCGTGCAGGATGCCTCCGTCGACGTCGACGATCGTGCCGTGCACGAGTGCGGCCTCGTCGGAGACGAGATAGCGCACGGCGTAGGCGATGTCGACGGGGCGGACGGCGACGCCGGCGACCGTGCCGGCCGTCATCGCGTCGAGCTGCGCCTTCGCCTCGGCGTTGCCGGGAGTCGCCGTCGCGCCCGGCGCGACCGAGTTGACGTTCACGCCGCGGGGACCGAATTCGGCGGCCCAGGTGCGGGTCATCTGCTCGATCGCCGCCTTCGACGCGGTGTACATCGCGCCGGCGGGAATCCCGACTCGCGACATCCACGAGCCGATGTTGACAACGGCGCCGGTTCCCCGGTCGGCCATTGCCGGTGCCAGCTCGCCGACGAGGACGTGCGGAGCGCGGATGTTGGTGGCGAGCACCGCGTCGAGGGCCTCGTCGGGGAGCAGCGCGGTCGGGACGACCGGGTAGACGCCGGCGTTGTTGACCAGGATGTCGACTCGGCCGCCGAGGGCCTCGGTCGCCTCCCGGGCGAAGGTGCGGAGGTCGGCGTACGAGCCGGCCAGATCGGCTGCGACCGCGTGGGCGGTGCCACCGGCGGCCGTGATCGCGTCGACCACGCCCTGAGTGCGCGCGGTGTCGCGACCGCTGACCACGACCTCGGCGCCCGAGGCGGCGAGGACTCGGGCGATGGCTTCGCCGATCCCGCTGGACGAGCCGGTGACGACGGCGGTACGCCCGGCGAGCCGGGAATCGGTGGGCAGGGAGGCGAGGACTTCTTCATTGGACTGCATGGTCCATTCCTAGCATGCAGTGGACTCGTCGGTCCAGGGCAATGGACTCATTGGTCCAGTGAAGTAGTCTGGGGCGATGGACGACACGAAGATCACGGCACGGGGGCGAGCGACGCGTCAGCGGATCATCGAGGCGACCGGCGAGCAGATCCTCGCGTCCGGCATCGGCGGCACGACCCTCGACACCGTCCGGGCCGCCACACTGACCAGCAAGAGCCAGCTCTTCCACTACTTCCCCGGCGGCAAGACCGAACTCGTCCGCGAGGTCGCGCTCTGGGAAGGTCAGCAACTGCTCGCCGCCCAGGAGCCGGAGATCCACGATCTCTCGACCTACGAGTCGTGGGAGCGCTGGCGGGCGGGGCTCGTCGACTACTACATCGGCCTCGGCCGCTGGGCTTGCCCGATCGGCTCGCTCGCGACCCAGGCGGCCATGCTCGACCCCGAGCTCGAAGCCACCATCGCCGCGAGCATGCGGCAGTGGCGCGACGCCCTCGCATCCGGCATCGAGCGCATGCGGGCGTCAGGCCTCGTCGACCCCGCGGCGGACGCCCGCAAGCTCGCCGTCTCGATCCTCGCGGCCATTCAGGGTGGCCTCGTGCTCAGTCAGCCCGAGCGTGCCGCCTGGCCTCTCGAGGCGGCACTCGATACCGTCCTAGACGCCCTGCACCGCGTCGCCCTTCCATCGTCCGCCTCGTCCCTTCCTCGGTGAGGAGGCGGGCCGCCCTGGCTTCCCGTCCGAACCGCGAGCCATGCCGATGCTTATGGCTACAAACATCCGTATAGTGGTTCGATGCTCTCTCCTGACGAACCGCTGGCATGGCCCGCCGTCGGCTTCGAGCCCCGACCGTGGCACGGCGAGCCGGAGCCCGGGCAATCGCGGCGATCCTCTCTTCGATCGCGAGGCCCCTACGACGCGGCCGTCGTTCCGCCGATCGCGACACGGCGACTGCCGGCGTTCGACGACGACACCGCGGTCCTTCTCGAAGAGGCCCTCCTCGACCTGAGTCGGTTCGACTCGGCCGGCGGCTCCGTCGTCGCACCCTTCTCCGCGATCCTGCTGAGAAGCGAGAGTGCGGCCAGTTCGCAGATCGAGAATCTGACGGCCTCTGCCAAGAGCATCGCCTTGGCGGAGTTCGGTCGGAAGTCCGGCGGCAATTCGCGTCTCGTCGTCGGCAACGTGCGCGCACTCCAGGCAGCTCTCGAGCTGGCCGACGATCTGGACGAAGCGAGCATCGTTCGCATGCAGTCCGAGATCTTGAAAGACGACAGCCCGGAATTCGTCGGCGGCTGGCGTGAGCGGCCGGTCTGGATCGGAGGTGGTTTCTCGAACAGTCCGCACGGTGCCGCCTTCGTTCCTCCCCACCACGACCGGGTCGGCGCAGCCATGACCGACCTCGTCGCATTCGCCCGACGGCTCGACCTGCCGGCGCTCCCGCAGATCGCCGTCGCCCACGCTCAATTCGAGACGATCCATCCGTTCCCCGACGGCAACGGACGGACCGGGCGCGCACTCATCCAGGCGATGTTGCACCGTCTCGGCGTGACGAGTCACGTGATGGTGCCTGTCTCAGCAGGGCTGCTGCAGGACACCGACGGCTATTTCGGCGCCCTGACCGCTTACCGCGAGGGCGATGTCGTGCCGATCGTCCGCGCCCTCGCCACGGCTTCGTCCCGGGCAGTGGTGAACGGCCGCCGTCTGGTCGCCGATCTGACCGAGGCACGCGTCGGCTGGAGTGAGGCCGTGACCTCGCGGCGGGGGAGTGCTGCCTCTCGCCTTCTCGACGTCCTGCAACGGCAGCCCGTCCTCGACGCGGCTGTCGCCGGTCTCGTCCTGGGCGTCAGTACTCGCAACGCCCAGAACGGCATCGACGACCTCGTAGCCGCGGGTGTCGTCCGTCAGATCGGAACCGGAACCCGCAATCGGGTCTACGAGGCACCGGCGGTCCTGGAAGCCCTGGACGCCTTCGCCGCCCGGGCCCGACGCAGCCGACACTGACGAGTGTGCAACGGAGGCGCCGCGTGACGTCGTGTCATCTGCACGAAATCAGCCGCCCATAGGATGAAGGGACCGGTTTCGAAAGGATGCACATGACGACGATCGAGGGAGCCCGCCGCCCCGACGGAGCGAGTCGCGACGACATCAGCGACGCGGTCGACCGCGATCTACGGGCCGACGTCAGCTTCCTCGGGAGCCTGCTCGGCCGGGTGCTGATCGAGGCCGGCGGGCGCGAGCTGTTCGACGACGTCGAGAGCCTGCGGGCCGCGGTCATCGGCGCCTACGAGGGCACGGCCGAGACCTCGCCCGAGCACGGTCAGCACGTCGTCGACGCCCTCGACCACGAGCGTGCCGAAGAGGTCGCCCGTGCTTTCACCTGCTACTTCCACCTCTCCAACCTCGCCGAGGAGCACCACCGCGTGCGGGTCCTCCAGAGTCGGGGCCCGAACGAGGGCGCCGTCTCCGACTCGCTGCCGGCGACCCTCGACGTGCTCGTCGACGAGGTCGGTGCCGACGAGGCGGCCGCGCGTCTGCAGAACCTGCGCTTCCAGCCCGTTCTCACCGCGCATCCCACCGAAGCCCGTCGTCGGGCCGTGTCGTCGACCATCCGCCGCATCAGCCAGCTGCTGACCGAGCGCGACCGCGCCGAGAACGCCGTCGCCCTGGGCGAGAACGAGCGGCGCCTCTTGGAAGAGATCGACACCCTCTGGCGCACCTCGCCGATCCGCACCACGCGGCCGACGCCGCTCGACGAGGTCCGCACCGCGATGAGCGTGTTCGACCAGACCCTGTTCGAGGTCGTGCCCCGCGTGTACCGGCTGCTCGACGACCGGCTCCTCGGCGACGAGGCCGGCCGTGCCCCCGCCAAGGCGCCCGCGTTCCTCCGCCTCAGCAGCTGGATCGGCGGTGACCGCGACGGCAACCCGCACGTGACGGCCGAGGTGACGAAGGCCGCGGCCGAGATCGCCGCCGAGCACGTGCTGCTCGGCCTCCACCGCGCCACCACCCGCATCGGCGGCACCCTCACCCTCGACCAGGACGACACCCCGGCCGATGCCGCGCTCGCCGCCCTGGCCGACCGGTTCCGCGAGCTCGAGCCCACCGTGGCCGCGGAGATCGGCGTCCGGTCGCCGCAGGAGATCCACCGCTGCGTGCTCCTCTTCATCGCCGGGCGCATCGACGCCACGCGGCGCGGCGAGTCGGCGCTCGCCTACACCTCGCCCGACGAGCTGCTGGCCGAGCTCCGCATCGTGCAGACGTCGCTCGCGGCCGCCGGAGCGCACCGCAGCGCCAACGGCGAGCTGCAGAACCTCATCTGGCAGGTCGAGACGTTCGGCTTCCACCTCGCCGAACTCGAGGTGCGCCAGCATTCGCAGGTGCACCGTCAGGCTCTCGCCGAGGCCCGAGCCGGCGGCGAGCTCAGCCCGATGACCGTCGAGGTGCTCGACGTGTTCCGCACCATCGCCGGTCTGCAGAAGCGCTACGGCATCCGGGCGGCCTCGCGCTACATCGTGTCGTTCACGCAGTCGTCCCAAGACCTCGCGAACGTCACCGCCCTGGCGGAGATCGCGCTCGGGTCGAAAGAGGCGGCGCCGGTGCTCGACGTGATCCCCTTGTTCGAGACGTTCGCCGACCTCGAGGCCTCCACGCGCATCCTCGACGAGACCCTCCAGACCGCCTCCGTGCAGGAGCGTCTCGCCGCGACCGGTCGCAAGGTCGAGGTCATGCTCGGCTACTCCGACTCGTCCAAAGACGTCGGTCCGGTCAGTGCCACGTTCGCCCTCTTCGACGCGCAGGCGCGCATCGCCCAGTGGGCGGAGCGGAACGACATCGTGCTCACCCTCTTCCACGGTCGCGGCGGCGCCCTCGGCCGAGGGGGCGGACCGGCGAACGAGGCCGTCATGGCGCAGCCCCGCGGCTCCGTCGACGGTCGCTTCAAGATCACCGAGCAGGGCGAGGTCATCTTCGCCCAGTACGGCAACGCGACCATCGCCGCCCGCCACATCGAGCAGATGGCGGCCGCGACGCTGATGGCGTCGAGCCCGTCGAACGAGGTGCTGAATTCCGCTGCGGCGGACCGCTTCGGCGACCTCGCCCACACGATGGACCTCGCCTCGCGCGAGGCCTTCTTCGGCCTGGTCAAGGCCGACGGCTTCGCACCCTGGTTCGCCACGGTCACCCCGATGGAGGAGATCGGCCTGCTCGCCCTCGGCTCGCGGCCTGCCCGGCGCGGCCTCTCGGTCGAGTCGCTCGAAGACCTTCGAGCGATCCCGTGGGTCTTCGCGTGGAGCCAGGCGCGCATCAACCTCGCCGGCTGGTACGGCCTCGGCTCGGCCCTCGAGGCCGTGGGCGACGTCGACGTGCTCCGTGAGGCCTACGCCGAGTGGCCCCTGTTCGCCTCGATGATCAAGAACGTCGAGATGTCGTTCGCCAAGACCGACGACGGCATCGCGAAGGCGTACCTCGCCCTCGCCGACCGTCCCGACCTCAGCGCGAAGGTCCTCGACGAGATGGCCCTCACGCGCAAGTGGGTCATGGCGACCAGCGGCAACGCCGAGGTCATCGCCGACCGGCCGGTGCTCAGTCGCGCCGTCCGCCTCCGCAGCCCGTACGTCGACGCCCTCTCCCTCCTGCAGCTCCGCGCGTTGCGACGGATCCGCACCTCCGAGGTCAACGACCCGGCGGATGCCGACCACCGTCTCCTCCTCCTGACCGTCAACGGGATCGCCGCCGGCGTCCAGAACACCGGATGACCCCATGAGCCACGACTTCACCATCGCCGTCTTCTGCGGCTCCAGCCCCGGCAACGACCCCGTCTACCGTGACGAGGCCTACCGGGTCGGCACCCGCCTCGCCGAACGGGGCATCGGGCTCGTGTACGGCGGCGGTCACGTCGGGCTGATGGGCGCCGTCGCCGACGGCGTGATGGAGGCGGGCGGATCCGTCACCGGCGTGATCCCCCACTCGCTGCAGTCCCGCGAAGAGGCGCACTACGAGATCACCGAGCTGATCGTCGTCGACACGATGCACGAGCGGAAGGCCATCATGGCCGACCGTTCCGACGCGTTCCTCGCGCTGCCCGGCGGCCCGGGCACGCTGGAGGAGATCACCGAGCAATGGACCTGGGCCCAGCTCGGCATCCACCAGAAGCCCTGCGGCCTGCTCAACGTCGCGGGCTATTACGACCCGCTGGTGGCCCTCGTGGCGAACATGCGCGACCACCGGTTCACGCATCCCCGCTTCACCGACATGCTCGTGATCGAGTCCGACGTCGACGTCCTGATCGACCGGTTCGTCGGCTACGAGCCACCCGAGCAGATCCACCTTTCACCCGGGCAAGAACTCAGCGTCGAGCCCTGACTTCGATAGGCTCGTCGACACTATGACCGGAACCACTTCGCAGCAGCCCTTCGCCTGGCAGGACGCCCCGACGACCCTGCCCGCCATGATCGCCTTCGACCTCGACGACACCCTCGCGCCGTCGAAGACCGCCCTCAGCGACGAGATGGCCGAGCTGCTCGTCGAGCTGCTGCGGCACGTCGACGTCTGCATCATCTCGGGCGGTCAGATCGAGCAGTTCCGCATGCAGGTCGTCAACCGCCTGCCCGAAGACGCCGAGGCGTTCACCCGCCTCCACCTCATGCCCACCTGCGGCACTCAGTACTGGCGCTTCGACGACGGCGCCTGGGTGCAGCGCTACGCCACGAACCTCACCGACCAGCAGATCACCGACGCGTTCGAGATCATCGAGCGCACCGCCCGCGAGCTCGGCTACTGGGAGTCCGACACCTGGGGCCCGATCCTCGAGAACCGCGGTTCGCAGGTCACTTTCTCCGCGCTCGGTCAAGAGGCGCCGGTCGACGAGAAGAAGAAGTGGGATCCCACGGGGTCGAAGAAAGAGGCTCTGCGCGCGGCCATCGCGCCTCAGCTCCCCGATCTCGAGGTCCGCTCCGGCGGCTCGACGTCCATCGACGTGACGCTGCAGGGCGTCGACAAGGCCTACGGCATGCGTCAGCTCGAGCGCGAGACGGGCATCGCTTTCGAGAAGACCATCTTCGTCGGCGACCGCCTCGACGAGGGCGGCAACGACTACCCGGTGCTGGTCCTGCCCCTGACGGGCGTGAAGGTCGACGGGCCGGACGAGACCGCGGCCTACCTCCGGGTGCTGCTCGCCGACTGAGGCCACGGCCCCCGCTCCGTCGAGACGAGTCGGTCTCACCCCGGAGTGGGGCCTTGTACCCCACTGGTCACCCGGGGGATAGTCGGGGGGTAGTCCTCCGATCACCCGTCGGAGAAACCCGACCAGAACCAGGAAATCCCGTGCCGTCGATCCTCCACCACTGCATCCTCCCGTTCCTCCGGGGGCGGTACAACCAGGTCGGCGGGCGTCTCGGTCTGCCTCGCCCGGACGACAACCCGCGGGCCCACGCTCCGGGCATCGACCCCGACCGCATCCTCGTCTTCGGCAACGGAGCGGCCGTCGGCTGGGGCGTCCGAAGCCACGACCTGGCCCTTCCCGGTCACCTCGCCCGCAAGCTGTCGCACCGCACCGGCCGCGGGGTGGACGTCGAAGTCGTCGCCGACCCCGGCATCACCATCAAGAACGCGGGGGATGCCCTGCCCGGCGACCGTCTGGCTTCCTTCGACGCCGTCGTGATCGTCCTCGGGGTCAGCGACGCGCTCCGGCTCACGTCGGCGCGTTCGTGGCGGGCGGGCCTCGAGGCCGTCCTCGACCGGATCTGCGCCGAGTCCCACGGCGGCGCCGAGATCCTCCTGATGGGGGTCCACCGTCCGAGCTCGCTCCGCGCCTTCTCTGTCAAGGAAGGCAGCCTCGTCGACAAGCAGGCCGCCCTCTTCGACGAGATCAGCCGCGAGATCTGCCGCAACCGCGACGGCGTCACGTTCCTCGCCGCTCCCGTCGAGTCCGAGGAGTTCACGCGCGAAGGCGACGCACCGCGGGGCAGCGTGTCCGACGCGTTCCAGGTCTGGGCCGGTCACCAGGCCGACCGGCTCGCCCCCCTGCTCGATGCGCGGGTGCTCGCCTGCCGCACGGCCCGTCAGACGCGCAACCTCCCGCAGAGCGACGAGGTGCGCCTCTCCGCGATCAGGGCCCTGCGCATCCTCGACTCCCCTCACGAGAAGCGGTTCGACGACATCGTCGAGCGCACCCGCGTGCTCCTCGGTACAGCCGGTGCGGCGTTCTCGGTGATCGACGAGGACCGCGTCTGGAACAAGTCCTTCACCGGCAGCATGGTCCAGGAGGCGCCCCTGCGTGGTGCCATGTGCGGAGAGACGATCCGCAGCGGCACCCCGTTCGTCGTGCCCGACGTCTGGCACGACGACCGCTTCGTCACCCACCCCGCCGTCCGCTTCTACGCCGGCCACCCCATCGAGACGCCGGAGGGGGTCCGCATCGGCGCCCTGTGCGTGATGGACCCGGAGCCCCGCGGCGTCGACAGCGTCGACCTCGTGCTGCTCCGCGAACTCGCCCTGTCGGTCCAGCGCGAACTGGCCGAGGGCGTCGTCCCGGCCGGCTCGGTCACGTCCGACGAGGTCGTCGGGGCCTACTGAGCGGACTCGCCCGGTGACCCCGGGGCGCTCAGCCACCCCGCCGCGCTCAGCGGCGAGCCGCCACGATGCTGCGCAGAGCCGGTTCGAGGTGAGGATGCTCGAACCGGAAGCCGGCCGCCTCGAGACGCTCGGGAACCACCCATCGGCTCTTGAGCACGAGCTCCGTCTCGGTGTGGATCGCCGCCGACCCCAGCTCGAGCATCCACCGCCACGCCGGGATCCCGACCGGCACCCGCAGCACGCGCCGCAGCGTCCGCATCATCGTGCGGTTGTCGCTCGGGTTCGGCGCCGCGAGGTTGACCACGCCGTCGATCTCCTCGTGGTCACGGAGAAAGCGGATGCTGCCGAGCACGTCGTCGAGGTGGATCCAGCTGAACTTCTGACGACCGCCCCGCGCCCCGAAGCGGTGGTACG
Source organism: Frondihabitans cladoniiphilus (assembly GCF_039544345.1). Classification (NCBI taxonomy): domain Bacteria; kingdom Bacillati; phylum Actinomycetota; class Actinomycetes; order Micrococcales; family Microbacteriaceae; genus Frondihabitans; species Frondihabitans cladoniiphilus. Next base: position 530,851 of record NZ_BAABLM010000002.1, on the reverse strand, counting down.
TGCCGGCATCGAGGCGCGCTTTCGTCGCTGGCCAGCGTCCGTCGAGCTGCGGCCCGCCGAGGCCCGCGCGCGCGAGGTTCATCAGCGGCACGAGGGCACTCCCGTCGCCGAGCACGATCGCCATGCGGAGGGCGACCTTCCGCGTGCCGGGCAGTTCGTGGCGGAAGAACTCGTCCTCCCAGGTGGTGGCGATCGACACCGAGAAGCCGGTGCCGATCTCGCCGGTCGACTCGGTCATCGGGCGGTCCTCGGCGTGCCGGTAGATGGTGGCCGTCGACGAGTTGAGCCAGAGGCGTGGGGGCGTGGCCGCGGCCGCGGAGGCCACGGCGAGCTCGCGGGTCGTCTCGATGCGGGAGCGGAGGATCTCGGCGCGGTTCTCGGGCGTGTACCGGCAGTTGACGCTCTTGCCGGCGAGGTTGACCACGAGGTCGGCGCCGTCGAGCAGCCGGGTGATGGCCGTCGTGTCGCCCCAGGTCGCGTCAGGCCCGTTCCGCCCGATGAGAGCCACCTCGGCCCCGTCGGCACGGAAGGCCTCGGCGAGGTGCTGCCCGATGAAACCGGAAGCGCCGGCCAGGACGATGCGGTCGGTCATGGGATCCCCCTCAGGACGAATGGTCTCGGTGCTCCGAGCCCGGCTGCTCCGAAGGCACCACGGTGTAAGTGAACCTGCCCTCGTACTCGTACAGTCTGCCGACCAGGGGCGCCTCGAGTGTGAGCGACACCTGCTGCCGCTCGGTCTCGTCGTCGAACCGCTCCGTCAGCTCGACGCGCGGCGACAGCCACCCGGGCAGCCGCAGGCGTCGTCCGCCGAGGGCGACCGTCACACCGTGCGAGGTGAGCCGGAGTGCGCCGCCGTCGACCCGAGCCCGGAGCGGCGCTTCGAGTCGCCGCCCGATCCCGAGCACGTCGACGAGACCCGTCGGCGTCGCCGTGATCGCGTCCGTCATGGTCCGGCTGCCCGAGGCGAAGACGAAGGTGCGCAGGGCGCCCACCGCCGTGTTGCCGTCCGCATCGACCAGGGGGCGGTTCGTCACGGTGAACGGCACGTCCGAAGCCCAGGCGGCGAAGAGGATGCCCTGCCGCCCGAGCACGGACAGCACCGGCCACAGCCACCGCCGAGGGGTGCCGACGCTCGCGAAGACGCCCTCGCCTCGCCCCACGCTCCCGGGCGGGATCTCGCCGAAGTAGGCGCGGAGACGGGGATGCAGTCCGTCGAGGGCGGGGCCCAGGGCGATCTCGTACGGCGACGGCATGCCTGAACGCTAGCGGTCTACGCTTCTCGCATGACGAGCGACCCCACGAGCGACCCGGCCCGCGACCTCCTGATCCGTCCCGTCGACCTCGCCCGGCTCCGTGACGAGCGGGGCGCCGCGGTCGTCGTCCTCGACGTCCGCTGGCGGCTCGACCGGCCGGGTGCCGGGCCCGCCGACTTCGCCGAGGCCCACCTGCCGGGCGCGATCTTCGTCGCTCTCGACACCGAGCTCGCCGCGCACGGCGCGCCGTCCGAGGGCCGCCATCCGCTCCCGGCCGTGGCCGACCTGCAGGAGTCCGCGCGGGTGTGGGGCATCGACGCCGACTCGACGGTCGTGGTCTACGACGACAGTGCGAACATGGCGTCGGCCCGGGCCTGGTGGCTGCTGCGGTACGCGGGCGTCGCCGACGTGCGACTGCTCGACGGCGCGCTGGCCGGGTGGCGCGAGGCCGGGCTCCCTCTCGAGACCGGCCCCGGGCATCCCCCGCTCCGCTCCGGTTCCGTCGTGCTCGAGTACGGGCATCTGCCGGTCCTCGACGCCGATGGGGCGGCCGACGTGGCGTCGAGCGGCACCCTCGTCGACAGTCGCGCGGGCGAGCGGTACCGCGGTGAGGTCGAGCCCATCGATCCGAAGGCCGGGCACGTGCCCGGGGCGGTGAGCGTGCCGACCGGGGGCAACGTCGATGCCGACGGTCGTTTTCTCGCGCCCGAGGCTCTCCGGGCCCGTTTCGAAACAGCAGGCATCACGCGGGATGCACCGCTCGGCGTCTACTGCGGCTCGGGTGTCACGGCCGCCCACAACGCCGTCGCCATGACGCTGGCCGGTTTCGAGCCCGCGGTGTTCCCCGGCTCGTGGAGCGCCTGGTCGAATTCGGACCGTCCCGTCGCCACCGGCGCGAGCCCCGAGGGCGACTGAGGACTGGTCGACCGACTCATTGGCCGACCGACCCGCGCTCCGGTTGATCGGCCGGCCGACCCGGAAAACCGATCAGTCGCCGAGCAGCACCGCCAGCGCGCTCTTCAGGGCTTCGCGGTCGCGGCGCAGCTTGGCGACCTCGGCCTCGAGCTCGGAGATGCGGGAGTCCGACTCGTCGCTGCTCGTCGTGGGCGACGCGGCAGCGGCGGAAGCGGATGCCGGCGGGCGGCCGGGGCCTCGACGGGCCGGGGCGGGAGTCGTCGCGGCGACCGGGTCGGCGACGGCCTCGGGAGCGGCGACCGGTTCGGGCTCGGGCGCGTTCGCCTTCTCGTAGGCGCGGATCCAGCCGCGGAGGCTCTGCTCGCCGACCTCGAACTCGTCGGCCGTCTCGCGGATGATCGAGCGGTTGCCCGGCTCGGACTCGCGCCGCTCGAGGACGCGCGCGAGAGATGCTTCACGGGTCTCGGGGGTGTACTTCTGCTCGAATGGCATGGTGCTCTCCTGATTGACGACAAGGGCTCAGCGTTACGGGCGCAGATTGTATATAGGAGCATTATGCAGGGTTTCCATATGAAATCGCACTCTCGTTAGCCTGTAAATAAAACGAGAGAGCGTCAGGATGCACGCCCTGACGCCCGAGCAACCTGGCGGTCCCGAGAAAACAGCCCGTCCTCCCGGCATTTCCGGCCGCAACGCCTTAAGGTCGAAGGGTGTGGCGTGCGGATGACAACCAGGGCGACGACGACGGACTCGACTCCGGCGTGAGTGCTCCGTCGACCCCGATGGCCCCCGCCTCGTCGGCCACGATGCCGCACGCGCTGACGCTCGGCACTCCGAACCTGCAGGTCGGCAACGTGGCCGAGCCCGCCTGGGACGGCTGGCGCGCACGCCTCGCCACGGTCGGCGGCGGTTCGACCCTCCTGCACTTCCGCGACGAGACCCGGTCGCGGATCGAGCTCTCGACGACCCACCCCGGCGGCCTCGCGCAGTTCATCACCGGGCGCACCACTCTGCTGTCGAGCCTGATCCGCGACGACCTCGCGCTCCGCGCCGCGCGCCTCGCCGCCGGCGAGATCGCGGCCAAGGGCCTCGAGCTCAGCACCGTCCGCGGCATCGACGCCGTTCACCTCGCCATCGGCATCGCGCAGTGGTCGTTCGCCGGCGAGCGGTTCCGCGCTCCCCTTCTCCTCCGCCCTCTGGCGATCCGCCGCCATGGTCGCGACTTCGACCTCCGCCTCCTCGGAGCCCCGATCCTGAACCCGGCCCTCGCTGACGCCCTGCACGACCAGTTCGGCATCTCGCTCGACTCCGCGTCGTTCGTGGCGTTGGCCGACCGCGAGGGCTCGTTCACGCCGAACCCGGTGATCGATCGGCTGAGAGGGCTGACGGCTCATCTCGACGGCTTCACCGTGCATCCCCGTCTCGTGGTCTCGACCTTCGCCGAGGTCGCCGACGCGATGGTGTCGGACGCGCGCGAGCTCGACCACCCCGTGCTCGACGCGCTCGCCGGCAACCCGAGCGCCCTGCGGCAGGTGAAGGAGTCCTACCGGCCCGTCTCCGCCACGCCGCAAGACAGCCGGAGCCCCGAGACCGACACCCTGCTGCTCGACGCCGACGCCGAGCAGGAGAACGTCATCGCGCAGATCACGGCGGGCAACTCGCTCGTCGTGAAGACGCTGCCCGGCACCGGTGGCACGCAGACGATCGTCAACGCCATCGGCACGCTCGTCGCGCAGAACAAGCGCGTCCTGGTCGTCAGCGCCCGTCGCGCGACGCTCCGCGGCATCGGCTCCCGCCTCACCGAGATCGGCCTGCCCGGGGTGGCCGTGTCGCCGTCGACCCTGCGTCGCGACGTCATCAAGGCCATCAGCCGCAACGAGAAGGCCAAGCAGGCCGGCATGGCCGAGGTCGACGACGCCCTGGTGCGCCTGCGCCGCGTGCTCGTCGACTACCGCGGCGCGCTGAGCCGGAAGGACCCCGTGCTGGGCGTCTCCGTGCTCGACTCCCTCACCGAACTCGCCCGCCTCGCTCTGCTGCCGGCTCCGCCCTCGACCACCGCGCGGCTCAGCCGCCACAGCGTCGAATCCATGGTCGAGGGGCGCGGTCGCGTCGCCGAGACCATGGTCAACGCGGCCAACCTCGGTGAGTTCCGCTACGGCCCCGGCGACTCGCCTTGGTACGGCTCCGTCTTCGACGACCAGTTGAGCGCCGGCCAGGCCCACCAGATCGCCAAGAACCTGCACCACCGCGACCTCCCGTTCCTCCTCGAAAGGGCGAACGAGGTCATCGGCTCGACGCGGATGCGGCCCTTCGTCAACATCCGCGAACTCGGCGTGTACCTGCGCCTGCTCGCCGACATCCGCGACACGCTCGACAAGTTCCTCCCCGTCGTCTTCGAGCGTTCGGTCGCCGAGCTCGTCGAGGCCACCTCGGGCCGACGCGAGGGCAGCATGTCGGGCGGCGACCGGCGCCGGCTGAAGAAGCTGGCCCACGAGTACGTCCGCCCGGGGATGCACGTTCCCGACCTCCACGAAGCGCTCCAGCGGGTGCAGCAGCAGCGCATCCTCTGGCAGCGCTACGTCGTCTCGGGCACGCCGCCCGAGGTTCCCACCGGCATCGCCGACACCATCGTCCTGCAGCGTCAGGTCGAACACGACCTCGCCCAGCTCGATCGACCGCTCCACCTCGAGGGCGAGGATCAGCTCGGCCTCATCGGCATCGACGAGCTGCAGCAGAAGCTCGAGGTGCTCGCCGCCGAGAGCGACGTGCTGAACAACCTGCAGGAGCGCACCGAGCTCATGATCACGCTGCGCGACCTCGAGCTCGCGCCGCTGATCACCGACCTCGCGAACCGGCACGTGCCCGAGGCGCAGGTCGCCGCCGAGCTCGAACTCGCCTGGTGGCGCTCCGCCTTCGAGTCGCTCCTCGAGGCCGACCGTGCACTGCTCGGGGCCAACACGGGCATGCTCGACCGGCTCGAAGCGGACTTCCGTCTCGTCGACGAGGCCCACGCCGCCGGCAGTGCTCAGTCCCTGGCATGGCAGCTCGCCGAGAACTGGAAGATCGGTCTGGTCGACTGGCCGGAGGAGGCCGCGCAGCTCAAGCAGCTGCTCCGCCGCGAACACGTCACGGGTCGTCTGCTGCAGGACGCCGCGCCGCACCTGTCTCGCCCGATCGCCCCGGTCTGGCTCGCCTCGCCGTACGAGGTGCACCGCATCGCCGACACCGTGCCGTTCGACACGGTCGTCCTCGTCGACGCCGGTGCCACCACGATCGCCGAGAACGTCGGGGCCATCCGACGCGGAAAGCAGACCGTCGCCTTCGGCGACCCGGTGACCGAGACCCCCTCCGACTTCGAGATAGCGGTCCGCCCGGCGACCGACGAGAGCCGGGTTCCGGCCAAGCAGCCCCGCAGCCGGGAAGAGTCCGAAGAGGACTTCGACGCCACCGCCACTGCCGAGTCGCGCCTCTCGCAACTGCACGAGGAGAGCGCCCTGGCGCGCCTCTCGACGCTCCTGCCGACCCTGTCGCTGACGCGCAGCTACCGCGCCGGCGGCGAAGACCTGGCCGAGCTCGTCAACCGTCGCTTCTACGGCGGCCGCATCGAGTCCCTCCCCTGGGCAGGCAGTTTCCTCGGACACGGCAGCATCGCCCTCGACTACGTCTCCGGCGGCAGCGCCGTGCCCGACCCCGAGTCCGGCGCCGTCGAGAGCGTCGACGCCGAGGTCGACCGCGTGGTCGCACTCGTCCTCGAGCACGCCCGCAGCCGACCGCTCGAGTCGCTCATGGTCATCACCGCGAGCCAGAAGCACGCCATCCGCGTGCAGCAGGCCGTGCTCACCGCCGTCGCCGGTCACAAAGACCTGACCGAGTTCGTCGTGGGCGACCGTCGGGAGCCCTTCATGGTCGCCACCCTCGAGCAGGCCGTCGCCCAGAGCCGCGACCACGTGGTCTTCTCCATCGGCTACGGCCGCACCCCGCACGGCCGCGTCCTCAGCGACTTCGGATCGCTCGGCGAGCCCGGCGGGGAGCGCCTCCTCGCCATCGCCATGACCCGCGCCCGCCGGTCGATGGTGATCGTCACCTGCTTCCAGCCGAGCGACATCGAGCCGAACCGCATGGGCCACGGCACCGTCGCCCTCTCCGAGATCCTGGCCGAGGTGCAGGTCCGCACCAGCGCCGAGCACGTCCCCGACGACAGCGACCCGATGCTGGTCGACCTCGCCCGGCGCCTCGAGTCCAAGGGGATCCCGGTCGCTCTCGGCCACCGGGGCAAGCTCGGGCTGGTCTGTGCACACGACGGCGTCTGCGTCACGATCGAGACCGACTCCACTCTCGTGCAGTCGAGCCTCCGCGAGTCGCTTCGCGAGCGTCCCGAGATCCTCCGCCGCCTCGGTTGGCACTACGTCCGCGTGCACGCCTTCCAGCTCTTCACCGACCCCGACGCCGTCGCCGAGCGCATCGCCGAGGTCCTGGGCATCGGCCACCAGGTCGCGGGCGAGCACCCTGACGACGAGACCCCGGGCCTGTCGGCTCGGCAGCACGTCAACTCGCGCTGAGCCCGGGCGACGGTGCGAGGTGTCGACGAGCGATGACGAGACGGGGGATGCCCGCGACGGTCTGGTCGCGCATCCCACGCCCCCTGCGCTCCGCCCTCGCAAGCGCGGTCGACGGGTCACGACCGACCCCGTGCCCGGCAGCGATCCGACGCCCGCACCGGTCGACCGCCGTGTCGACTCGAGTGACAACGATTCGCGCCTGAAGCAGGACGTCCCGCCGCACTGGGGCTGACGCGCGGCACTCGCTAGGGGAACGTGACGGTGACCACGAGACCGCCGCCCGGTCGCGCGTCCAGGCGGAGCGAGGCTCGGTGCCCCCGGCTGATGGCGTCGACCAGTGCCAGGCCGAGCCCGTGCGAATTGGTGACGCGCCCGGCTGCGCGGAAAAACGGCTCGGTGAGGCGAGGGAGGTCGTCGTCGGCGATCGCGACGCCGGTGTTCTCGACCCGGACGACGCCGTCGGCCACGGTCAGCCACACGTCGCCGCCGTGCACGTTGTAGCGGATCGCGTTGCCCACGAGGTTGCCGACCAGGAGACGCACCAGGGTCGCGTCGCCGATGACGCGGCCGGCGAGGATCGTCGAGTGGATCGTGACATCGCGTTCGGCGGCGTCGGCCAGCGAGCTCGCGACGACCTCGCGCGCGATCTCGTCGAGCTCGACCGGCTCGGTGGCGGTGGTGCCGGCCTGCGCATCGGACAGGGCCAGGAGGGCTTCGACCGTCTGGATGTTGCGGGTGTTCGTCTCCCGGAGCTTCGTGGTCAGGGTCTCGCGGTCGAAGTCGTCTGGGTCGAGCAGGGCGACGTCGAGCAGGGCCTGGGTCGTCGCCAGGGGAGTGCGCAGTTCGTGGGAGGCGTTCGAGGCGAATCGGCGTTGGGCCTCGAAGGAGCGTTGGAGGCGCTCGAGCATGTCGTCGAAGGTCTCGGCGAGCCGGCCCAGCTCGTCGGGCGCGCCGTCGTGGGCGATCCGGTGGTCGAGGCGACCGTCGGCGGCTTTCCGGGCCGCTTCGGTGAGCTGCTCGACGGGCCGGAGGACGCGCCCGGCGACGATCCAGCTCGCGATGGCGCCGCCGACCAGCACGAACGCGAAGACGATCGCCGAGGTCGACAGGAGGAGCCCTCGGAGTTCGGCCGGATCGCTGATCGTGACCACGGCGAGAGACGCAACCTCGGCGTCGGCCGGATCGGCCTCGTCCATGAGGATCGCGGGAGAACCGGACTCGGTCTCGGTGAGAGGAACCGTTCCGCCGTCCGGCAGGAGTCCGGGGTTCGCGCTGAAGTCGTATTGCGGCACGAACGACATGATGAGGAAGATCGTCACGAGGATCGCGGCGCCCACGGTGAGGATCAGGGCCGTGAACGTCGCCGTGAGGCGCAGGCGCGCGCTGGTGCGCGGATTCCACCGAGCCGGGACGAGGTGGGATGCAAGGGTCTTCACCGCGAGACCGCGTCCGGATCGGCGAAGCGATAGCCGACGCCCGACACCGTGTCGATCACCGACGGCTCGCCCAGTTTGCGTCGCAGCGTCGAGATCGTGACGCGCACCGAGTTCGTGAAGGGATCGGCGTTCTCGTCCCACGCCTTCTCGAGGAGGCGCTCGGCACTGATGACGCCGCCGTCTGCCGCGAGCAGGATCTCGAGCACGTTGAACTCCTTCCGGCTGAGCCGCACATAGCGGCCGTCGCGGTAGACCTCGCGCCGGAACGTGTCGAGTCGCACCGGGCCTCGTTCCAAGACGGGCGGCCGGGCATCCCGCGGGCGACGCGCAGCGCAGCGCAGCCGAGCGATGAGCTCGGGGAACTCGAACGGCTTGGCCAGGTAGTCGTCGGCGCCGATCTCGAACCCCGCCACCTTCTCGGTCAGCCGACCTGCCGCGGTCAGCATCAGGACGAAGACCCCGCTGCCGTCGGCCACGATCGAGCGACACACGTCGTCGCCGTGGACGCCGGGAAGGTCGCGATCGAGGACGACGGCGTCGTAGTCGTTGACGCTCAGCCGCTCGAGGGCGTCGCCGCCGTCGTGGACGACGTCGACGGCCATCCCCTCCCGGGTCAGGACCGTCTCGACGGCCTCCGCCAGATACACCTCGTCTTCGGCGATGAGCACGCGCATGAATCCTCCTCGAATTGATTGCTTCGAGTGTGACATGTCAAACTTCACAAAAGATAAAGCGGAGATCTTACGGGCTCGCAACCCCCGCCTCGCTGGGATGGAGGCACTCCGACGCGCAGTGCGTCCCCCTGAAAGGACACGTCATGACTCCGACTCGCTCCACCCGTCTGGTCGGCCTCGCCGCCTCGGCGGCTCTGCTGCCGCTCCTCCTCGGCGGCCTCGTCGCCTGTTCCTCCGACTCCTCCGAGCCCGACGCCGGGAAGACGAAGAAGGCAGCCGCATCCGGTTACGACTGGGATCTCGCGCTCGTCTCCTGCCTGCGCGACGCCGGGCACGACGTCGCCGACCCCGAACGGAACGGACCGGCCGTCGGCATCACGATCACTCCCGGCATGGACCCCGCCGCTTACCAGAAGGACTTCTCCGCCTGCCAGACGAAGGTGAAGAGCCGGCTCGGCGCCCGCCCGGTGAGCGATGCCGAGAAGAAGCAGACCTCCGAGTCCGAGAAGAAGATCCAGGAGGGCAATGAGTGCCTCCGCAAGAAGGGCTACGACACCGGCGGGGACCCCGGCGAGAGCGGCACTCCGCAGATCGGCCCGGCAGACATCCCCGACGAGGTCATCGCCGAGTGCGGCCTCATGGGCGGCCCCGCCTCGAGCGGCAACTGACTCCCGTCCCGTCCCGCAGCCCGAACACCCATCCGCACGACCAAGGAATCCCTCATGAACACAGCACCCAGCTTCCGCACGTCCGTCCTCGCCCTTCTGGCCGTCCCTGCTCTGGCCTTCAGCCTCGCCGCCTGCTCGTCCGGCGGTGGTTCCGAAGCAGAGCCGAGTTCGGCCTCGAAAGTCACCGGTGTGAAATGGGACGCCGCCAACGCCAAGTGTCTTCGCGACAAGGGCTATGACATCCCCGACCCCACGGGAGGAGGCGCGCAACAGGCCCCGGGCCTCTCCGACGACACCGACATGGAGGCGTTCAACGAGGACTTCGGCGGCTGCATCGAAGACGTCACGAAGAGGCTCGGGCCCCGGCCGACGAGCGACAAGGAGAAGAAGGAGCAGGCCGCTTTCGAGAAGGCCCAGCCGAAGATCAACGAGTGTCTTCGAAAGAAGGGCTACGAGGTCGACGACGACGCGTCGCAGACCATCACCTCGAGCGACGGTTCCGCCGGATTCTCGGCCGACGACTACGAGGCCTGCTCCAAAGAAGCGCTGGGCTCGAAGTGACCTCGCGACGAGCCTGGGTGGTGACCGCCTGCGTGGCGGGAGTCGCCGTCCTGGCCACCACGGGCATCCTCGTGCTCGGTCCTCTCGCACCCCAGCCCGAGGCCGACACGGCGAAATCGAAGGTCAAGACGGCGACGGCCACAGTCGACCGGGGAGACCTCAAGGGCACCAAGACCGAGCCCGGAAAACTGGTCCGGCCGGCGGGGCCGAGCGTCGCCGGGGGCATCGGCGGCACCCTCACCGAGCTGCCGGCCGTCGGAACGGTTCTGAAGCCCCGCGACACCCTGTACCGCGTCGACAATCTGCCGGTCGCGTATTTCGCGGGCGCTCTACCGCAGTGGCGCCCCTTCGAAGAGGGCATGGCGAAGGGGCCCGACGTGCAGCAGCTCGAGCAGAACCTGCGCGACTGGGGCTACCTGAAGGTCGCCGCCGACGAGAAGTTCGACGCGCGCACGAAGACGGCCGTCAGCGCCTGGCAGAAGGACGCCGGCCTGGAGCGCACGGGTGCGGTCGAGCTGGGCCGAATCGTCTTCGGTGAGGGGGACATGGTCGTGCAGCAGGTCACGGCGACACTCGGCCAGGCCTCCGCGCCGGGCACCGAGCTGTACTCGACCCAGCGCACCGAGAAGCTGGTGCGGGTCGATCTGTCGGTGGGTTCCCCACTCGCGACCTTCGGCGGCGTCGTCGACGTCGAGTTGCCCAATCGCAAGCACGTCGGCGGCACGGTGACCGGTGTCGGCGCGCCCCAGGTCGACGAAGACAGCGGCAAGACCACCGTCCCCGTGAGCATCACGATGGACGATCCCGCGGCCGCCGGCGACCTCTCGGCCGGCACGACGTCGGTGGACTTCGTCTCGGAGGAGAAGAAGGACGTCCTCTCCGTCCCCGTGACCGCGCTCGGCGCTCGCGCAGGAGGCGGATTCGTCGTCGAGGTGGTGGGTGTTGCCGGAGCGACCAAGCCGGTCACGGTCACGACCGGCCTCTTCGCCGGCGACCGTGTCGAGGTGACCGGCGAGGGCCTCGAGGCGGGGCAGAAGGTCGTGGTGCCGGCATGACGAGCGTCATCGAACTCCTCGACGTGAGTCGCGAGTACGGCAAGCCGCCGACCCGAGCGCTCGACGGCGTGTCGCTGAGCGTCGACACGGGCGAGATGCTGGCGGTGGTCGGGCCCTCGGGCTCGGGCAAGTCGACGCTGCTCAACGTGCTCGGGACCCTCGATCGTCCCACCTCCGGAACCGTCCTCATCGACGGCATCGACGTCGCCGGTCTGTCCGACGGCGAGCTCTCGGGCCTCCGAGCGCACCGGATCGGCTTCGTCTTCCAGCAGTTCCACCTCAGCGAGGGCACGACGGCCACCGACAACGTCGCCAATGGACTCCTCTACTCCGGCGTCCCCCTTCGGGAACGCCGGGCTCGCGCGATCGAGGCGCTCGAGCGCGTGGGGCTCGGGCATCGGCTCGGCCACAAGCCGAACCAGATGTCCGGTGGTGAACGACAGCGCGTGGCCATCGCCCGCGCCGTCGTCCACCGGCCCCCGCTCCTTCTCGCCGACGAGCCGACAGGCAACCTCGACACGCGCTCCGGCGCCGGCATCGTCGAGCTCCTCCACGAGCTCCACGGGCAGGGCACGTCGGTGATCGTCATCACGCACGACAACGCTCTGGCCGAGAAGCTGCCGCGCCGGGTCATGATCCGCGACGGCAAGCTGGCCGGAGACAGCGCGGACGCCGCGACCATCGGTCCGGTCCTGGTGACGAGCGGGGGATCCTCGTGACCGACGCCCGTCTGAGGTCGCGGCTCCTGGCATCCGACGTCCTCCGCCTCGGTCTCGCGGGGCTGGTGGCCCGGCCGACTCGGGCCGTCCTGTCCGCCCTCGGCATCGCCATCGGGATCGCGGCCATGATCGCAGTGGTGGGCATCTCGTCGTCCAGTCAGGCTCAGCTCGCAGCCACTCTCGACAGGCTCGGCACGAACCTCCTCGTGGCCGAGCAGGGCGAGGACTTCTTCGGCGAGAAGGTCCCGATGCCCTACACGGCGGAGGGGTCGGCCAAGAGAGTCGACGGGGTCGAGGATGCCGCGGCGACCGGAGCGATCGACGGCTTCGGCGCCTACCGCAGCTCTGCGGTGGAGAAGGGCGCGACCGGAGGTCTCGCGCTCCGGACGACGTCGAAGGGGCTGCTTCCCGTCGTCGGGGGCTCGCTCGCCACCGGATCATGGCTGACCGACGGGCAGTCCGAGTTCCCGGTCGTGGTGCTGGGAGCCGCCGCTGCGGAGCACCTCGGCATCACGCACGCCGGGCAGCAGATCCTCGTCGGAACGACCGTGCACACGGTGGTCGGCGTGCTGGAGAAGGTCGAGCTCGCCCCCGAGATCGACTCGTCGGTGCTGATGGGGGAGAAGGCCGGCGAGAAACTGACCGGCGATCGCGTCCACCCCAGCACGGTCTACGTCCGTGCCGACGAGGAGCGGCTCACCCGCATCCGCGAGCTCATCCCGGCCACGGTGCAGCCCGCCTCCCCGTCCGACATCACGATGCAGCGCCCCTCCGACGCGCTCGCGGCGAAGCAGGCCTCCGAGCAGGCGTTCACCGGTCTGCTCGTCGGGCTGGGCTCGGTGGCGCTGCTCGTCGGCGGGATCGGTGTCGCCAACACGATGGTCATCTCGGTGTTGGAGCGCCGGAAGGAGATCGGCCTCCGGCGCTCGCTCGGGGCGGCGCGGCCGCACATCCGGCGCCAGTTCCTCGCGGAGGCCCTGTTCCTGTCGCTGCTCGGCGGTCTCGCCGGAGTCGTCATCGGTTCGGGCGTGACGGCGGCGTTCGCCGTGTCGAACGGCTGGCCGGTGACCATCCCGCCGATCGTGCTGGGCGGGGGGCTCGGGGCGACGCTCGTCATCGGTGCTCTCGCCGGGCTCTACCCGGCCATGCGGGCTGCACGGATCCCGCCGACCGAGGCTCTGCAGAGCTGACCGACGAGATGCCGCTCCGCGAATGCGAGAAGCCCTGCAGGGGGATCCTCTGCAGGGCTTCTCGCTGTGGTGCGGACTAGGCGGAGGGCATTCCGGGCACGCCGGTGGTGCCGGTCGGCGTGGGCGGGGCGACCTCGGCCGCGTGCGAGCCGCCGGTCGTGTTGAGCGAGGAGTTCTGTGCGCGGAGCAGGTCGCGGATCTCGCTGAGGATCTCGACGTCGGTCGGCGGGACCTCCTGGGGCGTGCCCTCTTCGACCTTCTGGCGGGCGAAGGCGCGCTTCAGGAAGCCGTTCATCGGTAGGACGAGGCAGAAGTAGACGACGGCGGCGATGATGATGAAGTTGATGGCGGCGCCGATGACGGCACCGAACTTCAGGTCGGCCTGGCCGCCGGAGACGGTCGGGATCGAGACGATCAGGGCCTTGTCGAGCATCGACGCGTTGAAAAGCGCGCCGATCAGAGGGTTGAAGATGTTCGTCACGAGGGCGGTGACGATGGCGGTGAACGCAGCACCGATGACGACCGCTACGGCCAGATCGATGACGTTGCCTCGGAGGATGAACTCTTTGAAGCCCTTCACGGGTGCTCCTTCTCAGTCGCTGGACGTGCTGTCGGTGGTGGTGTTCGAAACGTGAATCTCCATCGACTCAACCATGAGGAGCGTATCGGGGCTAGGAGGCGGGCGTCGACCCGCCGCTCGACGAACCGGAGGACGCCGGCTTGGACGCCGGGGTGCTCGAGGGCTTGCTGTCGGACGAACCGGAGCCGGTGGATCCCCCGCTCTTGCTGCTCGAATCGCCACTGGAGCCACTCGAACCGCCGGAGCCGCTCGACCCGCTCGACCCGCCGCTCGGCTTCGCACGCGAGTCGGTGCGATAGAAGCCGGAGCCGTTGAACGTGACGCCGACCGGGCTGAAGACCTTGCGCAATTTGCCGCCGCAGACGGGGCAGACCGTGAGGGTGTCGTCGGTGAACGACTGCTGGATGTCGAACGCGTTGTCGCACTCGGTGCAGCGGTAGGAGTAAGTGGGCAAGGCGGCCTTCTAGAAGCGGTGGATCGCGGAGGGGGTGACGACGCCGTCGACGGGCTGGTCGTGGCGCTCGCTCGGAACGGTCTGCACGAACTCGGCGTCGAACACCACAGCATAAACCGGCGGGCGCCTGGCCATCGATCCGAGGGTCTTGTCGAAGTAGCCCTTGCCCCAACCCATGCGCATGCCGGTGCTGTCGATCTGCGCCGCGGGGATGACGATGAGGTCGACGTCGTTGATGGCCATCGGGCTGAGGACGGGGCCGACGGGTTCGGGGATGCCGAACAGGCCCTCGGTCTCGGTCTCGAAGTCGCTCGACAGCGCCCAGTCGAGGAGGCCGTCGGCGCGCGTGATCGGGAACAGGACCCGGATTCCGCGCTCGTTGGCCCAATTGAGGAACGGCCGGGTGTTGGGTTCGTCGGCCGCGGACAGGTAGGCGGACATCGAGGTCACCCCCAGTTCGAGGGCCAGCGAGGTCAGTCGCTCTGTCAGCTTTTCGGTGGACTCGGCGAGCTCTTTCTCCGTCATGGCTCGCCGTCTGGAGCGGAGTTCTCTTCGGAGGGCGCGCTTGGCGTCGCCGACGGCGTCAGTCATGCTCGCAATCTTAACCGCCACGTAACGCACGGAATAGATACGCTGACCGGCATGGGATTCACCATTTCAAAAGCCGTCATTCCCGCAGCAGGGCTGGGAACTCGATTCCTGCCCGCGACCAAGGCCATGCCGAAGGAGATGCTCCCCGTCGTCGACAAGCCGGCGATCCAGTACGTCGTCGAGGAGGCGGTCGCCGCCGGTCTCACCGACGTCCTCATGATCACCGGGCGCAACAAGAACGCTCTCGAGAACCACTTCGACCACGTCTCCGAGCTGGAGGAGACCCTTCGGAAGAAGGGCGACCACGAGAAGCTCGCGAAAGTGAACCAGTCGACCGACCTCGCCGACATGCACTACGTGCGTCAGGGCGACCCGCTGGGTCTCGGGCACGCCGTGCTCCGAGCCGCGATGCACGTGGGGCGCGAACCGTTCGCCGTCCTGCTCGGTGACGACATCATCGACGCCCGCGACCCGCTGCTGTCGCGCATGCTCGAGGTGCAGGGCAAGAAGAACGCCTCGGTCGTCGCCCTCCTCGAGGTGCCGCCGGAGATGACCCACCTCTACGGCGTCGCCACGGTCGAGGCGACCGACGAGGACGACGTGGTGAAGATCACCGGTCTCGTCGAGAAGCCCCCGCAGGGCGAGGCCCCCTCCAACCTCGCCATCATCGGCCGCTACGTGCTGCGCCCCGAGGTCTTCGACGTGCTCGAGAAGCAGGCGCCCGGCAAGGGCGGCGAGATCCAGCTGACCGACGCGCTCGAGAAGATGGCCGGCGCCGAGGAGTGGACCGGCGGCGTGTACGGCGTCGTGTTCCGTGGCCGCCGCTACGACACCGGTGACAAACTCGACTACATCAAGGCGATCGTCCAGCTCGCCAGCGACCGTGCCGACCTCGGAGACGAGCTCAAGGCCTGGCTGAAGGACTTCACCTCCACCCTCGACTGATCGTCGAGCTCCAGAAAAGACACCGATCACGTGACCACCATCCCTACGCTGTCGCAGGGGCGGGTCGGAATCCGACCCCTGCGACTTCGGGATTCCCGAGACCTCGACAGGGCCCTCGCGGACAACCGCTCCTGGCTGCGGCAATGGGAGGCCACCAACCCGCACGGATTCACCACGATCGACGTGAGGTCGAGCATCCGCTCGCTGCAGACCAATGCACGGGCGGGGCTCGGCCTTCCGTTCGCCATCGAGCTCGACGGCCGTTTCATCGGGCAGCTCAACGTCTCCGGCATCACCTACGGCAGCCTGGCGTCGGCCACCATCGGCTACTGGGTCACCCAGGACGCCGCCGGTAACAACGCGACGCCGACCGCGGTGGCGCTGGCGACCGATCATTGCTTCCAGCGCCTCGGCCTTCACCGGATGGAGATCTGCATCCGACCCGAGAACGGGCCGTCTCTGCGGGTGGTCGAGAAGCTCGGCTTCCGCTACGAAGGTCTCCGTCGGCGCTACATCCACATCAACGGTGACTGGCGCGATCACTTCTGCTTCGCGCTCGTGGCCGAGGAGGTGCGCGAGGGGGTCCTCCAGCGGTGGCTCGCCGGGCGAGTCCCTCCGGGAGTCGGCACCGTGCCGCCGTCCGCACTGGAAGAAGCCGGGCGACCCTGACCTCGGGTCGCCCGGCTTCGGCCGTGCGGAGTGCTTTACGCGACTAGCTGTTCTCGCCGCCCTGCTCGGTGCGGCGGCGGCGGGCCAGGGCCATCAGCAGCCAGGCGAGCGCGCCGAGGGCGGCGGCCGCAGCGGTGGCGCCGATCGTGAGGATCGCGCCGCCGATGCCGGCGAAGAAGCCACCGTCGTGCGATCCGGACGCGGCACCGCCGGCGAGGACGTCGTCCGAGCCGTCTCGGGCGCCGGCGTCGGGTCCGTCCAGCTCGTCGGCCGTCTCGACGACGGGGGCGTCGTTCACGAGATCGTCGAACAGGAAGGTGCTGCCGGTGCCGCCGAAGAGGCCGGTCAGGACGTCGGCGGTGCCGGTGCGGTTCGTGGTGCCGGTCCTGCCCTTCGAGCCGGAGTCCGTGCCGTTGTTCGAGTTCGAACCGCTGTTCGAGCCCGAGCCGGCGCTGTTCCCCGTGCCCGTGCCCGATCCGTTGCCGTTGCCGTTGCCCGCGCCGGAGCCGGGCGTCGGCTCGGGAGCCGGCGCGACCTCGAGCGAGATGGTGCCGGAGGAGGCGCCGTTCTTCGACTGTTCGATGGTGATCGTGCCGCCGTCCTTCTGGGCGGGGATCTCGAGGGTCCAGTCGCCGTTCTCGTCGACGACGGTGGAGGCCACGACGTCGCCGTTCTCGTCCTTCGCCTCGACGACGCTGCCGGGCAGGCCCGTGCCGCCGACGGTCGTGCTGCCGTCGTCGTGCCGGTCGACGTCGCCGAGCGACGGAGCCGGGACGTCGATGGTCACCGTGACCGGGGAGGACTCGATGCCGTCGTTCTCCTGGACGACGACGAGCTCGCCGCCTTCGGGCATCTCCGGGAGCGTGTACTCCCAGTCGCCGTTCTCGTCGACCTCGACGGTGTCGATGATCGTGCCGTCGCCGTCCTTGATGACGATGGTGGAGCCGGGGGCGCCGGTGCCGCCGAGGTGGACGGTGCCATCAGCGTCGACCACGGGCTCGCCGACGGTCGCCTCCGCAGTGATGAAGTCGACCGTCGTCGACTGCGACACCAGACCGTCGGCCTCCTGGGTGACGGTGACGGACGAGCCGGTCGGGTCGACGTCGAGGGGAAGGGTCCACGAGCCGTCCTCGGCGGTGATCTCGACGCTGCCGATCGGGGTGCCGTCGGCGTCGCGGACCACGACCGTCGCGCCCTTCTCCCCGGTGCCGGAGACGATGCCTTTGCCGTCGATCACCTGGTGGCCGGTGATGTCGGGGGTGGCCGTCGAGAGTCGCACGGGAACGGACTCGGAGGCGACGCCGCCGATGGTCTGCGTGACGCCGAGACCGCCGGCGTTCATGCCGGGTACCGAGACCGAGAAGCGGCCGTCGTCCCCGACGGGTCCGGTCTCGAGGGGCTTGCCGTCGGCGTCGACGATCGTGATCGTCGAGCCCGGCACACCCGTGCCGCTGACGACACCGGTGCCGCGGTCGACGGTCACGCCTTCGGGGGCGCGGGTCTCGTCGGCGCCGTTGACCATGATCTCGACGGTCTCGCTCGTCGCCGAACCCGAGTCCGTATCGGACCCAGCGAGGACGACGCTCTGGGTATACGCGAACGTATCGCCGTTCTGTGCGCCGGCGGGCACGGCGAGTTTCGCGTAGTAATTCGAGTAGCGACCGCTGCCACCCGAACCGCTGTTGTACTTCGTGGAGGTGGCCTTCGTTCCCACCACGCTCCATCCCTTGCTGCCACTGCCGCCGTTGTGGACTTCGCGGGCGCTGACGAACAGTGCACCCGTCCAGGTCGTGGTCGTCGTGAGTCGGTTGGTCGGCATGCTGTAGGAACCCCACGTGATGTGGGTGCCGATCTCGAACTGCATGCCCGGGGTGACGATCTTGGGCGGTGCGGCGGTGGTCATGGCGAGGGGGACGACGGCGCTCGGCGTGACCTCGGCCTCGGCCGGGGCAGCCTCGGGGGCGGCGGCCGGGGCGGTTTCGATCGGCGCGGCGTCGGTGGCCACGGCGACGGGGGCGGGGGAGGCGACGGGCTCGGCGGGGATCTCGGGAGCGGGCGCAGGAGCCGGTGCCGGCGCCGGAGTGGGGGCGGGAGCGACGGGGGCCTCGGGCGACGTGGCCGCGTCGGAGGGGTCGCTGGGGGAGGCGTCGGCGTCGGCCTGGTCGTCGGCGGGGGCATCCCCCGCTTCGGTGTCGGTGTCGGTGTCGGTCGAGCTGTCGGCGACGACGGCCGGGCCGAAGGCGCTGGTGGACATCGAGGAGACGGGGGCAGCCTGGGCCTGGGTCGGGAGGCCGACGAAGACGAGGGTGGCGATGCCGAGCGTGCAGCCGGCGGTCTTGACGAGCGTGGGGAACGAGGGAGACATCGGGAGTCCTTCTGGAGTGGGTTCGGATTCGGTCGGGTCGAGCGAATACATCGAATGTAAAATACAAAACGCGAAGCGTCAAGAGTTTTCTGTATTTCAGATTCCGCGGGTCGCCGGCCGAAAGGCCACGGACACACCCTCCGATGAACCGCGCCGGGTGCCACGCCGCTCCTACCCTTGCCACCATGGGAATCGGGTCATGGGGTGGAGGCATCGTCCTCGGGCTCGTCGCGCTGCTCTGGCTCGCCTACCTGATCCCCTCCTGGCACAAGCGACAGGAATACCTCGCGACCGAGAGGAACGCCGTGCGGCTGCAGCAGACCCTGCGGATCCTGGCCGAGACCAGCGAAGTCCCCGAAGAGATCCACATCGAGGCGAACGCGCGGTCCGTGGCCTCGGCCCAGCGCATCCTCCGCTCCGAATCGGCGAAGCGCGAAGCCATCCGCCGTGCCCAAGAGGCCGCCCGTCAGCGCGCCATCACACGCGAACTGGCCGCGACGGCCCCCGTGCTCCGCGCCGCCGCGAACCAGCCTGCGCTCGCCGCCCGCCGCCTCCGCCGCACCCGCCTCGTGGCGACCCTGGTGCTCGTGGCCTCGCTCGTCGCCTTCGTCTTCGGAGTTGTGAACCTCGCCTCCGACTGGCTCCTGCTCGCGGCCGGCCTCGTTTTCGGGGCCGGATCGGTCGCCGTGCTCACCCAGCTCGCCGCCGTCTCGCGCGCTCGCGCCCGTCGTTCTCAGGCCGCTCCGGAGTCCGTCGTCGCCGAGCCCGTCCAGGCCCAGGCACTGCAGGACTTCGCACCCCGCACCACGGCTGTCGCCCACCTCGAAGCGCGGGATGCACGTGCCGCCGTCGAGGCCGAGCGCACCTGGACCCCGGTGCCCGTCCCGCGCCCGCTCTACCTCCGTCGCGGCAGCGTGCGAGGTCTCGCCCGCTCCTCCGCCGCGCCCGCGTCGCCGGTCTCCCAGGCCGACGTCGACGCCCTGCGCGCCTCTGCTGCCAGCTCGGTCGACGACCTCCGTCGGGCTCAGCAGGAAGCCGCCCTCGAAGCCCAGCACGAGGCGCTCCGCGAGGTCGCGCTCGCCGAGGCCGCGCTGGATGCCAGTCGTCGTCGCCAGGAGTCGCCCGTGCGCATCGTCTCCGCCGCACCGGCTCCGGTTGACATCGACCTCGACGTCGACGTCGACGTCGACCGCTCTCCGAACAAGACCCCGGCCGCGGCGCCCGCCGCCTCGGTCGACCGGGCGCCACGACCCGAAAGCCGATTCGCGCGCATGGGATTCCTCGACGAGAACGAGACCCAGGAGATCCAGCTCGACGAGATCCTCCGCCGCCGCCGCGCGGTCTGACGTCCTCGGATTCCGGCGACCCCACCCGTCTCGACGTACCCCGGCCGGCTGCCACCGATTGGGCGCTGGCAGCCACAGGGGCGTACGTTTGTCAGAACATTGTGTGGCTTCGCTGGTCGAATCCACCGATGTCTCACCGACGGTGCTGGGGCATTCCGCCCGAGAACGATGGAGAGACGTGTCGCAGACGCACCATACCGAGCCGACCGAGCAGCACGATCCGCACGACGATCGTCATCCGATGACGACCGTCGAGACCGGAGTCCTTCCGTCGGTCGGCGAGGGGCAGCACGACGTCGACCCGGCTGAGCACGCTCCCGTCAGCCCCAAGGCCCGGCGGGCGTTCATCCGCAACGTCGCCGTCATGGCGGCCATCGGCGGCATGCTCTTCGGGTACGACACCGGGGTCATCTCGGGCGCGCTGCTCTACATCAAGCCGGCCTTCCACCTCGATGCGGCCGCAGAGGGTCTCGTCACGAGCATCCTCCTCATCGGGGCGGCCCTCGGCGCCGTCCTCGGCGGCCGCGTCGCCGACGCGCTCGGGCGCCGCATGGCCCTCATCGTCGCCGGCATCGTCTTCATCGTCGGCACCGCCGGCAGTGCCCTGGCTCTCGACTACGGAGTGCTCATCGGCAGCCGCGCCGTCCTCGGCATCGCCGTCGGCATCGCGTCGATCATCGTGCCGCTCTACATCTCCGAGATGGCCCCGTCGTCCGTCCGCGGTCGGCTCGTGTCGCTGAACACGCTCATGATCGTCACGGGGCAGCTCGTGGCCTATATCGTCAACGCGCTCCTCGCGCCCTCGGGGGCCTGGCGATGGATGCTCGGCATCGCCGCGGTGCCCGCCATCGTCCTGGTGCTCGGCATGCTGTTCCTGCCCGACACGCCCGCCTGGTACCAGCGCAAGGGGCGCGACGAGAAAGCGCTCGCTGTGCTCCGTCGGGGGCACAGCGCCGAGGCCTCTCGCAAAGAGCTCGCGGCCATCCGTCTCGGGAGAGAAGCCGAATCGGCCAGCAGCAAGGGGATCCGCGGGCTCTCCGAGTGGTGGATCACCCGCACGCTGCTGATCTGCATCGGCATCGCGATCCTGCAGCAGATCACCGGCGTCAACACCGTCATCTACTTCGCACCGACCCTGCTCGTGCAGAGCGGCCTCTCGAGCGGCGTCGCCGTCCTGTCGTCGATCTCCATCGGCATCGTCAGCGTCGCCGCGACGATCATCGGCCTGCGCCTCGTCGACAAGGTCAAGCGCCGCCGGCTCCTCATCGGCGGTTCGGCCGGCGGGGTCCTGTCACTCATCGCCCTCGGCATCATGTACCCGTACAGCAAGGACTCCACCGCCCTCGCCTTCGTCACGCTGGGGCTCATGGTCGTCTTCCTGGCGTTCCAGCAGGCGGCCGTCGCCACGACGACCTGGTTGATCATCTCCGAGCTCGTGCCGGCGCAGATCCGCGGTCTCGGCATGGGCATCGCCGGCCTCTTCCTCTGGCTCACGAACTTCGCGGTCTCCCTGGCGTTCCTTCCCGTGGTGGCCAAGGTCGGCGGCGGGATCACGTTCATCGGTTTCGCCGTGATCGGTGTGCTGGGCATCCTCTTCGTCTTCAAATTCGTGCCCGAGACCCGCGGCGCCTCGCTGCAGGACATCGAGACCCACATGCGCGTGGACGCTCCCACCGGCGCCATCGAGATCGTCTCGCACGCCGCCAGCGAGGCGGATGCGGCCAAGCGCTTAGAGGCCGCCGACGCCGATGCGTCGCGGCGGGTGCCCCGCCGGGAGCGGTAGCCGCGTGTTCAGGACTGCCTCGCAACAGTGATATCGTTGCAACGCAGTTTGGGGCTATGGCGCAGTTGGTAGCGCGTCTCGTTCGCAATGAGAAGGTCAGGGGTTCGAATCCCCTTAGCTCCACGATGCAAATGGCTCCTCCGTCGTCAGCGCAGAGCGCTTTCCGGAGGGGCCATTTTCCTTGTGCTTGTCAGAACAACTGAAGGGGTCGCTTCGCTCCCGAATGGCTCTTCGGTGTTCCGCGCTCAGCGCGTTCCCGAGGGGCCATTTCTCGTGTGCTTGTCAGAACAGCTGAAGGGTCGCTTCGCTCCCGAATGGGGAGGTGCACCCTGGTCGCGCGGAGGTGCACCCTCGTCCCGCGGAGGCGCACCCTGGGGGCCGCGAGGCACCCTTGTCGACAGGGGGGTTTTCGCGGGGACGAGGGTGCGGGTGGGTTCTCCGATGGGCGAGGCCGCAGCCGCGCCCCGACCCGGCGCCGCGCGCCGTATGACGGTCGTCGAGACGTGCCGCGGCACGTCCACGAGTCCGTGAGACGTCGCGCGTCGCGCGTCGCGCGGGAGTAGCGTCCAGCGGGCCATGACCTCCCGCCTCCGCCTGCTCGCCCGCGACGCCCGCTGGTGGGTCGCCGACTACGCGTTCGCCGCCTACTGGCAGCTCAGGGCGATCACCGGCCCGCGGGATGCACCCACCTACCTCTCCGGCGAGGGGCGCCCCGTGGTCGTCCTGCCCGGCGTCTGGGAGACCTGGGCGTTCCTCCGCCCGCTCATCGCGCACGTCCACGCGGCCGGCCACCCGGTGCACGTGCTGGACGCCCTCGCCTGGAACGGCCGGCCCGTCGCCGACACGGCGAAGGAGGTCGCCGCCTACGTGCTGGACCACGATCTCCACGACGTCGTGCTGCTCGCCCACAGCAAGGGCGGTCTGATCGGCAAGTACGTGATGGCGATGCTCGACGACGCGCACCGGGTCGATGCCATGGTGGCCGTCTGCACGCCGTTCTCCGGATCCCGGTACGCGCCCTACCTCCTGCTGAAGAGCATCCGCGCGTTCTCGCCCCGCGATCCGACCACCCTCCTGCTCGCGAGGAATCAGGCGATCAACGCTCGCATCGTCTCGATCTACGGCGAGTTCGATCCGCACATCCCGGAGGGCAGCGAACTCGTGGGCGCTCGCAACGTCCGACTGCACGCGGGAGGCCACTTCCGGATCCTCGCCCACCCCCGCACCATCGCGACCGTGCTCGAGGTCGCGGACTCCGGCACCACCGGCGTGTAGTTGGATGGTCGGGTGCCTGACGACCTGCAGTCCTCGCCCGACCTCCTCGCGCGCCTCCGCGACGACCTCGGCCGCTCCCTCTTCACCGTCGCCCGTCTGAGCGGAGCCGGCGCCTGGGGCGCCAGCGGCGGTGCCGCGCTGTTCCGGGGCGAGCGCCTCGCAGCGCGACGGGCCCTCGCGAGCCGGGTCCCGACCAGTGCCGAGGAGCAGGCGTCCGACACGCTCGCACTGCTGTTCGTGCTCGGGTACGCGCAGCCCGCGCACGCCGTGGCCGCGGCCCTGCCGACGCTGGGGCTCGAAGGCGCCGCCGAATTGGGGCTGATCTCCGTCGAGGGGCAGGACGTGCATCCCCGGGTCGACCTTCGCCCTTATTCGTTCGTGGACGCGTCCGGCGAGGCGAACTGGTGGGTGGCCTCCGACCTGGGTGAGATGGCCCTGCAGGGGCCCCTCCGCGAAGACCACGTGCTGGGCATCGGCGGCGCCTCGAACACCTTGAGCGGGCTGATGATCCCGCGGGCGGTCGACACGGCGCTCGACCTGGGCACGGGCTGCGGCATCCAGGCCATGCACGCCGCGCGGCACGCCCGCCGCGTCGTCGCCACCGACATCTCCGAGCGGGCTCTCGTCTTCGCCCGGTTCAACGTCGCCCTCAACCTGATCGACGGCATCGAGTTCCGTCTCGGCAGCCTGTTCGAGCCGGTCGCGGGGGAGCGCTTCGACCACATCGTCTCGAACCCGCCGTTCGTCATCACGCCGCGTGCCGAGGGCGTGCCGACGTACGAGTACCGCGACGGCGGCATGGTCGGCGACGCCCTCGTCGCGACCGTCGTGGCGGAGGCGGCCGCGCACCTGAACCCCGGCGGCGTCGCGCAGCTCCTCGGCAACTGGGAGACCGGCGGCCGCGGCAAGCGAGGCGCCTACTCGGTGCTCGACTGGGCGGCGCGGGGCGAGCAGCCGCTCGACGTCTGGGTCGTCGAACGCGAGGTTCAAGACGTCGCGGCGTACTCCGAGACCTGGATCCGCGACGGCGGCACCCGACCCGGCACGCCCGACTTCGAGCGGCTCTACGAGGCCTGGCTCGACGACTTCGCCGATCGGGGCGTCACCGAGGTCGGCTTCGGCTATGTGACGCTGCGACGACCGGGGGATCCCCGTGCCCATGGCCTCGAGACGGTGGAGCGCCTGGCATCCGCGCTCGGCTCCAACGATCTGGGGCTCGGATCCCACCTCCTCGCCTGTCTCGACGCGCAGGACTGGCTCCGCGAGGTGTCCGACGACGAGCTCCTGCTCGTGCCCCTGCGCGTCGCCGGCGACGTGACGGAGGAGCGCCACTACTGGCCGGGCAACGACGACCCCACCGTCATCACGCTGCGGCAGGGCGGCGGGTTCGGGCGTGCGGTGGAGTCGGGCACGGCGCTCTCCGGCCTCGTCGGCGCCTGCGACGGTGAGCTCAGCGTCGGCGCCATCGTCGGAGCGCTCGCGCAGTTGCTGGACGCCGACGAGGACGCGCTGCGCGGAGAGCTCGTGCCTCGTGTCCGCGACCTCGTCGCCGTGGGGATGCTGCGGGTCTAGCCGCCTCCGGTCGTTGCCCGACCGCCCCGGGATCAGTGCCCGACGCGGTCGCCCCAGCCGCGCCAGGAGTACTCGGGCACGAAGCCGAGCAGGTCGCGGGCCTTGTCGCTGGACAGCATCGGCGTGTTGTCCTCCAGAGAGGAGCGGCGCTCGACGTCGGGCAGGAACCGGTCGGCCAGAACGGCCGTGGGCGTGTTCATCACGGTGTCGGAGGCGGCGATGACGAACGCCTCGAAGCCGACCAGGTCGGATTCGAGGGCACGGCGCACGGCCTGCGCCCCGTCGCGGGAGTCGATGTACGACCACAGGTTGAACGACCGCGGTTCGGGCGTCTCGTCGAACGGGAACGCCTCGTAGTCGGAGTCGTCCATGACGTTCGAGAAGCGGAGGCCGATGAGCTTGAGCTGGCGGTCCCAGCGCGTGAAGTGGCGGGCCATCTCCTCCTCGACGGCCTTGCCCAGCGAGTACGAGCTCTCGGGGCGCACGGGGTAGTTCTCGTCCACGGGGATGTACGGCGGGTCGATGTCGAAGGGGATGCCAAGAAGCGTCTCGCTCGACGCCCAGACGACGTTGCGGATGTGGGCGGCCCGAGCGGCGGCGAAGACGTTGTAGCTGGCGGTCACGTTGTTCGTGAAGAGCGCCGCGTTGGGGATGATCCCCGGCGCCGGGATCGCCGCGAGGTGCACGACCGCGTCGATGTGGTCGTAGCGGTCGTCGACGGACGTCAGAGCCTGGATCACCTGGCCGTAGTCCGACAGGTCGACCTTGACGAACGTCACGCCGTCGACGGGGTCGGGGGAGGGGACGCGGTCGAGCAGGACGACCTCGTAGCCGTGCTCGGCCAGGTCGCGGACGACCGCCCGACCGAGTTTTCCGGATCCGCCGGTGACGACGACACGAGTGGCGGGCGAGGTGGTGGACGACATCGTCGACTCCTTCTGCCGGAATGGCCGGCGGGATCAGGGGGCTGTCCGTCCTGTCTACAGCACGCGAGCCCGGGTCGTCCTCGGGTTTCCGACGAGCCGCGGGGGAGGACTGCGCTGTCTATCACCCCAGAAATCACCCCGTGCATCCATACGGAAACATATAGCTTGGAGGTGCTTTCGGCTGGTTACCGAAGCGAACATGCTCACCACTGGCTTCGGCTGCGCGTAGTCACCTGATCCGATTCCGGGCGGCCGTGATCACCAGGAGCATGTGTGCGCCTCTGTCCGACCGTCACGGTCGTCGACGGAGGCGCACTCTTCCGAAGAGCGGTCCGGGCATCCCCCGGCGCCTCGCCCTTCGCCGGTAGGGCACGATGGAGACATCATGTCCGACACGAAGCCGCCCCTCGCCGCCCTCCTCGCCGAGTACTACGGCCCGAACGACACCAAGGGCGACGGCGAGTTCGACGCCGACCAGGTCTACCTCGACTTCGCGTCCTGGGCCGAGCGCCGCGGGCTGCCGCTCTATCCCGCTCAAGACGAGGCGATGATCGAGCTCGTCAGCGGCGGGCACGTCGTGCTCAGCACTCCGACGGGCACCGGCAAGTCGCTCGTCGCCGCCGGGGCGCACTTCGTCGCCCTCGCACAGGGGCGGCGCAGCTACTACACGGCGCCGATCAAGGCGCTGGTCAGCGAGAAGTTCTTCGCTCTGGTCGAGCTGTTCGGGCCGGAGAACGTCGGCATGGTCACCGGCGACTCGTCGGTGAACTCCGACGCGCCCATCATCTGCTGCACGGCCGAGATCCTCGCCAACCTCGCTCTTCGTCACGGCGCCGACGCCGACGTCGAGCAGGTCGTGATGGACGAGTTCCACTTCTACGCCGACCCGTCGCGCGGCTGGGCCTGGCAGGTGCCGCTGCTCCTGCTGCCGCGAGTGCAGTTCCTGCTCATGTCCGCCACGCTCGGCGACGTCCGCCCGATCACCGACGACCTGGAGCGCCGCACCGGCAAGCCGGTCGCTCTCGTCACCGGTGTCGAACGCCCCGTGCCCCTGCACTACTTCTACGCGACGACACCCGTGCACGAGACCGTCGAAGAGCTGCTCTCCACCGGCGAGGCGCCGATCTACGTGGTGCACTTCTCGCAGGCCGCCGCCCTCGAGCGCGCGCAGGCACTCTCGAGCATCAAGATCGCCACCCGCGAGCAGCGCGACGAGATCGCCTCGCTGATCGCCGGGTTCCGCTTCTCGACCGGCTTCGGCAAGACCCTCAATCGATTGGTGCGGGCCGGCATCGGCGTCCACCACGCCGGCATGCTGCCGAAATACCGCAGGCTCGTCGAGCAGCTCGCCCAGCGCGGGCTCCTCCGGGTCATCTGCGGCACCGACACCCTCGGCGTGGGCATCAACGTGCCCATCCGCACCGTCCTGCTCACAGCGCTGACGAAATTCGACGGGACGAGGATGCGACAGCTCACCGCCCGCGAGTTCCATCAAGTCGCAGGGCGCGCGGGTCGAGCCGGGTACGACACGGCCGGGACGGTGACCCTCGAAGCGCCCGAGCACGAGATCGAGAACCTCGCCCAGATCAAGCGAGCCGGCGACGACCCGAAGAAGAAGCGGAAGATCATCCGCAAGAAGGCGCCGGAGGGCTTCGTCTCGTGGGGCGAGCCGTCGTTCTTCAAGCTGATCGACGCCGACCCCGAGCCGCTGACGTCGAGCATGCAGATCACGCACGCGATGATGCTCAACGTCATCGCCCGAGGCGGCGACGCGTTCGCGAACGTGCGCTCGCTGGTGTTCGACAACCACTCGTCCGCCCCCGCCCGCTTCGCCCTGGCCCGCCAGGCGATCTCGATCTACCGGGCGCTGCGCGAATCCGGCGTCGTCGAACAGATTCCGGGCGCGACCCTCGCCGACGGGTCGGTCGCCGCCCCGTCCATCCGCCTGACCGTCGACCTGCAGCCGAACTTCGCCCTGAACCAGCCGCTGTCGCCGTTCGCGCTGGCGACGTTCGAGGTGCTCGACCCGGAGTCCGACACGTATGCGCTCGACATGGTCTCCGTCGTCGAGTCGACTCTCGACGACCCCCGGCCGATCCTGTCGCAGCAGCAGTTCAAGGCCCGCGGCGAGGCCGTGGCCGCGATGAAGCAGGAGGGCATCGAGTACGACCAGCGGATGGAGCTGCTCGAGCAGATCACCTGGCCGAAGCCCCTCGACGAACTCCTGACGGCCCTGTTCGAGACCTACAAGGCGTCGCAGCCCTGGATCGGCGACTTCGAGCTGTCACCAAAGGCCGTGGTCCGCGACCTCTACGAGCGGGCGATGACGTTCGGCGACTACGTGAACTTCTACGGCCTGGCCCGCTCGGAGGGGCTCGTGCTGCGCTACCTCTCCGACGCCTATCGGGCCCTCCGGCAGACCATCCCGAACGAGGCCAAGACCGACGATCTCCTCGACATCATCGAGTGGCTCGGCGAGCTCGTGCGGCAGGTCGACTCGTCGCTGCTGGACGAGTGGGAGGAGATGATCAACCCCAGCGAGGTCGAATCGCACGACGCGATCGTGCCGCCCGTCCTGCGGACCCTCACCGGCAACCACCGCGCGTTCCGCGTGCTGGTGCGGAACGAGCTGTTCCGGCGGGTGCAGCTCGCCGCGCTCGACGACGCCACGGCCCTCGGCGAACTCGACGCGGCGGCCGGCTTCGGCGTCGACGAGTGGGGCGCCGCGCTCGACCGCTACTACGACGAATACGCGTCGATCGGCACCGGCCCGTCGGCCCGCTCGGCCGCGATGCTCGTCGTGACGGAGGAGCCCACGGTGTGGGAGGTGCGCCAGATCTTCGACGACCCCGAGGGCGACCACGACTGGGGCATCAGCGGCACGATCGACCTGGCGGAGTCGAACGAGCAGGGGCTCGCGGTGCTGCGGGTGACCGCCGTCGGGCCGGTGGCTTCCGTCTGACGGGGGTCGTGCATCCCGCGCTCTCGCCCCTGCTCTTCCGGTCTGTTCGCACATGTCGAGTGATCTGCGGCAGCACCCCCGCAGGCGACCGCGAAGCGTGCGAGGCCGGAGCGTTTCACTCGCGATTTGCGACGCGGTTCCGGCTAGAAGAGGGTGGCGGGCGGCTCGGGTGACGCGGCGGCCTCGGCGGAGACGGTGGTGACCGGCTTGCCGGGCCAGCCGGGGCCGGAGGGAGCGGGACGACGGGCCTGGAACGCCTCGGCGGCGCCGCGTGCCCGGACGTCGGCGGCCTCGTTCATCTCGTGCCCGACGTGGCCCTTGACCCACTCGAACCGGACGCGGCGCCCCTGCAGTGCCTGATCGAGCTCTTTGATGATCTCGACGTTCATGACCGGCTTGCCGTCGGCCTTGCGCCAGCCCTTGCGCTTCCAGCCCGCCATCCACTCGGTGCAGGCCTTGATGGCGTACTGGCTGTCGCAGAGGATGTGCAGGTCGTCGGGCTCGTCGGCCGTCGCGCGCAGGAGTTCGAGCACGGCGGTGAGCTCGCCGACGTTGTTGGTGTTGCGAGGCCAGCCGCCGGCAGCCCACCGGTCGTCGTCCACGTACCAGGCCCAGCCGGCGGGGCCGGGGTTGCCGAGGGCGGATCCGTCTGCGGCGGCGGTGATGGTCATGGGGCTCCTAGCTCGTGGGTGCGCACCCACGCTACCGGGGTCAGCCGACGTGATCGGGGTGCGACCCGACGCGCTCGCCCGAGTCGAGCCCGGCGATGGCAGCCAGGTCGTCGGCGTCGAGCTCGAATCCGAAGACGTCGAAGTTCTCGGCGATGCGCGAGGGCGTGACCGACTTCGGGATGACGACGAGACCCGTCTGGAGGTGCCAGCGGATGACGATCTGCGCGGTCGACTTGCCGTGCTTCGCCGCGAGCTGCAGCAGGAGGGCGTCGTCGAGGATCCGCCCGCGGGCCAGAGGCGACCACGCCTCGGTCACGATGTGGCGGGCGTCGCCGAACTCGCGCAGCTCCCGCTGCTGCAGCCATGGCTGCACCTCGATCTGGTTGATCACGGGCACGACGTCGGTCTCGCCGAGCAGGCGCTCGAGGTGGTGCGTCTGGAAGTTGGACACGCCGATCGACCGGGCGCGCCCCTCCTCGCGGATCTTCTCGAGAGCGCGATACGTCTCGACGTAGAGGTCCTGCTTGGGTGCCGGCCAGTGGATCAGATACAGGTCGACGACGTCGAGACCGAGCTTCTCCATGCTCTGGTCGAACGACGCGAGAGTCGATTCAAAGCCCTGCTGGTCGTTCCAGACCTTGGTGGTGACGTAGACGTCGTCGCGCGCGAGCCCGGACGCCTTGAGCGCCCGGCCGACACCGGCCTCGTTGCCGTAGTACGACGCGGTGTCGAGGTGCCGGTAGCCCACCTCGAGCGCGGAGAGGCAGGCCTGCTCGGCTCCGTCGTCATCGACCTTGTACACGCCCAGCCCGAGTTGGGGGATGCTGTTGCCGTCGTTGAGGCGGACGGAGGGGACGGCGCTGTCGGTCATGTGTCGATTATCGACCGTCGAGCCGCCGCGCGCGCGACGGCCACGGCCATTCGCCGGATGTTCAGGTCGGGGGATGCTCGGGCCGGGTCGTGCAGGAACCCGGCGTCGCCCTCAGCTCGCCTGGATCGGGACCGGCTCGGTGTCGGCCAGCGGACTCGCGTCACTCCCGCGCAGATCGGGGAGGACGCGCTTGAACACCGTCGGTACGAGGACCCCGACGAGGGCGAAGACGCCGGCGACGTACAGGCCGCCGACCGTGCCCATCCGGTCGATGAGCGCCCCCGCGATGGCCGACCCGATGGCGGCGCCGATGAGCTGCCCCGTGCCGGCCCAGCCGTAGGCCTCGGCGGTGTCGCTGAACCTGACGCTCGACGAGACGATCGCGAACATCGTGGCGAGGGCGGGTGCGATCCCGATGCCGGCGATGAGGAGGGTGAGGCAGAGCCACCAGAAGTTCGTGGCCATGATCGGTGTCAGGACGATGCCGACGAAGACGATCAGCAGGCGGAGGGGCAGGGCCCACGGGCCGACCGGCAGGTGACCGAGCGCCAGACCGCCGGCGAGCGAGCCGATCGCGAAGATCGCCAGCACGAACCCGGAATTGGGGCTGCCGTCGCCGAAGGCGCTGATGACGCCGGCCTCGACGGCTGCGCAGGTGCCGATGAGGAGGAAGCCGGTGAGCGTCGACAGGAGGACGGTGGGGCGGGTGAGCACCTTGCCGAAGGACCGCTTGCTCCGGGGGATGCGGACCCGGCCGACCTCGGGCGAGAAGATGAACCACAGCCCGCCGCCGATCAGGAAGGCCGCCGCGACGAGGATGGCCGCCACGGTCGAGACCTGCGTTCCGACGAAGGTGGTGATGACGGGGCCGGCGACCCAGATGATCTCCTGCGCGGACGCGTCGAGGGAGAAGAGAGGAGTGAGCTGGGTCGAGTTGACCATCTTGGGGTAGATGGTGCGGACGGCCGGTTGGATCGGAGGCACGCTCAGCCCGGCGAGGAAGCCCACCACCATGAAGAGGGGGAGCGTGAGCGGTGCGAGCGCGAAGACCAGGAGGCTCGCGAGGCACACCGTCAGCGTGAGGGCGAGGACGGGTCGCATGCCCCAACTACCCATCCACCGACTGGTCAGCGGCCCGGAGATGGCCTGCCCGACGCTCGTGGCCGCGAGCACGATGCCGGCGGCGCCGTACGAGTGCGTGACGTGCTCGACGTGGAGGAGGAAGGCGAGCGAGAGCATGCCGAACGGGAACCGGGCGGTCAACTGCGCGGCGATGATCCGAGCGACCCCCGGCGTCTTCAGAAGATTCGAATAGGCGCCCACGAGGAAGCCAGTCTAGAAGGAGCCACGGACACCCACCAGGCGGGGCGGGGGATGCTCGGATCGTCGCCCGGAGCGACACGCCGGTTCGAAAAAAAGTCCGGGGCCCGGGTTATCCACAGAA
The DNA here is from genome assembly GCF_039544345.1 of Frondihabitans cladoniiphilus. Taxonomy (NCBI): domain Bacteria; kingdom Bacillati; phylum Actinomycetota; class Actinomycetes; order Micrococcales; family Microbacteriaceae; genus Frondihabitans; species Frondihabitans cladoniiphilus. The sequence goes on along the minus strand of NZ_BAABLM010000002.1, from coordinate 499,367 downwards.
GCAGTGTCGGTGGTGTGGAGGAGGGTGTGCAGAGAGGCCATTTTCCGGGGATAACCCGCCCGACCTGGGGAGAACGCCTGTGGATAAACGCACCCTCGTAATTACAGCGGTGTAACACTGCATCTAGTTGCGCCTTCCAGTGTCTGCCCCTAGATGTAGTATCGACCAGCAGCAACAGCCACAAGAGCTCGAGAGAACGACAGTGCCGATTCCAGGCACTGAGAGGGCGATTCCAGGGGAATCGCCGCTCTACTCCCGGTGTTGTAACCAGAGCAATCCGAAGGGGAAATCCAATGGCAATCACCGTCTACAGCAAGCCTTCCTGCGTGCAGTGCACCGCCACCTACCGCGCCCTCGACAACAAGGGCATCGAGTACGAAGTCTTCGACGTGTCCGTCGACGAGAAGGCCCTCGAGACCGTCAAGGCGCTCGGCTACCTCCAGGCCCCCGTCATCGTCACCGACGAAGACCACTGGAGCGGCTTCCGTCCCGACAAGATCGCCGGCCTCGCCGCGCAGATCGCGTAACCGGCTCCTCACTCCCCGAAGGGGTCTCGTGACGAATCTCGTCTACTTCTCCAGCGTCTCGGGCAACACGGCTCGATTCGTGGAGAAGGTCGGGGTGCCGGCCGAGCGGATCCCCCTCTTCCCGAGCGACGAACCGCTCCACGTCACCTCCCCGTACGTCCTCGTCCTGCCCACCTACGGTGGCGGCGAAGATCGGGGGGCCGTGCCGAAACAGGTGATCCGGTTCCTCAACGACGAGGGCAACCGGTCCCTCATCCGCGGCGTGATCGCTGCGGGCAACACCAACTTCGGTGAGGGCTACTGCCTTGCCGGCGACATCGTCGCCGCCAAGTGCGACGTGCCCCTTCTCTACCGTGTCGAGGTCTTCGGCACCCCAGACGACGTAAAAGCAGTACAAGACGGATTGGAACAATTTTGGACGCAGCAGTCGATGACCTCGAAGTGATCGCCGCCCCGAGCAACGCGATGGACTACCACTCGCTCAACGCGATGCTCAACCTCTACGGCCCGAACGGGGAGATCCAGTTCGACAAGGACCGCGAGGCGGCGAAGCAGTACTTCCTTCAGCACGTGAACCAGAACACGGTGTTCTTCCACAACCTGAAGGAGCGCCTCGACTACCTGGTCGAGAACGAGTACTACGAGCAGGCGACCATCGACCTGTACGACTTCGCCTTCATCGAGAAGCTGAACGACCTCGCCTACTCGAAGAAGTTCCGCTTCCAGACCTTCCTCGGCGCGTTCAAGTACTACACGTCCTACACGCTCAAGACGTTCGACGGGAAGCGCTACCTCGAGCGCTTCGAAGACCGCGTCGTCATGACGGCCCTCGGCCTCGCCCAGGGTGACGAGAAGCTCGCCGTCGACCTCGTCGAAGAGATCATCGCCGGCCGCTTCCAGCCCGCGACGCCGACCTTCCTCAACACGGCGAAGGCCCAGCGCGGCGAGCTCGTCAGCTGCTTCCTCCTCCGCATCGAAGACAACATGGAGTCCATCTCCCGCGGCATCAACTCGTCGCTTCAGCTCTCGAAGCGCGGCGGCGGCGTCGCCCTCTCGCTGTCGAACATCCGCGAGGCCGGCGCCCCGATCAAGCAGATCGAGAACCAGTCCTCGGGCATCATCCCCGTCATGAAGCTCCTCGAAGACAGCTTCAGCTACGCCAACCAGCTCGGTGCGCGCCAGGGCGCCGGTGCGGTCTACCTCAGCGCCCACCACCCGGACATCCTGCGGTTCCTCGACACCAAGCGCGAGAACGCCGACGAGAAGATCCGCATCAAGACGCTCTCCCTCGGCGTCGTCGTGCCCGACATCACGTTCGAGCTGGCCAAGAAGGGCGAGGACATGTACCTCTTCTCGCCCTACGACGTCGAGCGTGTCTACGGCGTGCCGTTCGGCGACATCTCGATCAGCGACAAGTACCGCGAGATGGTCGACGACTCGCGCATCAAGAAGACCAAGATCAACGCTCGCGAGTTCTTCCAGACCATCGCCGAGATCCAGTTCGAGTCGGGCTACCCCTACATCGTGTTCGAAGACACGGTGAACAAGGCCAACCCGATCAAGGGCCGGATCAACATGTCGAACCTCTGCTCGGAGATCCTCCAGGTCAACACGCCGACCACGTTCAACGAAGACCTCTCGTACAACGAGATCGGCAAGGACATCAGCTGCAACCTCGGCTCGATGAACATCGCCCTGTCGATGGACTCGCCCGACTTCGGGCGCACGGTCGAGACGGCCATCCGCGGTCTGAGCGCCGTCAGCGACATGAGCCACATCGCCTCCGTCCGCTCCATCGAGGTCGGCAACGACTCGTCGCACGCCATCGGCCTCGGTCAGATGAACCTCCACGGCTACCTGGCGCGCGAGCACGTGCACTACGGCAGCGAAGAGGCCATCGACTTCACGAACATCTACTTCTACACGGTCCTCTATCACGCGCTCCGTGCATCCAACCGGATCGCCATCGAGCGCGGAGTCGCCTTCGGCGGCTTCGAAGACTCGAAGTACGCGTCCGGCGAGTTCTTCGACAAGTACACGGAGCAGGAGTGGACCACCACGACGCCCCGCGCCGCGTCGCTCTTCGCCGAGAACGAGGTCGCCATCCCGACGCAGGCCGACTGGCTCGCCCTGAAGGCCAGCGTCATGGAGCACGGCATCTACAACCAGAACCTCCAGGCCGTGCCGCCGACCGGTTCGATCTCGTACATCAACCACTCGACGTCGTCGATCCACCCGATCGCGTCGAAGATCGAGATCCGCAAGGAGGGCAAGCTCGGTCGCGTGTACTACCCGGCTCCGTTCATGTCGAACGACAACCTGGAGTACTACACCGACGCCTACGAGATCGGCCCGGAGAAGATCATCGACACCTACGCTGCAGCCACGCAGCACGTCGACCAGGGTCTCTCGCTCACGCTGTTCTTCAAGGACACCGCCACCACGCGCGACATCAACAAGGCGCAGATCTACGCGTGGCGCAAGGGCATCAAGACCATCTACTACATCCGTCTCCGCCAGATGGCCCTCGAGGGCACCGAGGTCGACGGCTGCGTCAGCTGCATGCTGTAGCCCCGGCTACGACGCAGCGACTCCCACCGCACTCATCGATCCGTTACGAATTCAGGACACCGAATGACCATGACCGACCCGGTCCACGCCACAGGCAAGAGCATCCCGCTCATCCAGGCCGTGCAGGCGATCAACTGGAACCGCATCCAGGACGACAAAGACGTGGAGGTCTGGAACCGTCTCGTCAACAACTTCTGGCTGCCCGAGAAGATCCCGCTGTCGAACGACGTGCAGTCGTGGAACACCCTGACGCCGGCCGAGCAGCAGCTCACCATGCGCGTGTTCACCGGTCTCACCCTGCTCGACACGATCCAGGGCACCGTCGGCGCGATCAGCCTCATCCCCGACGCCATCACGTCGCACGAAGAGGCCGTCTACACGAACATCGCGTTCATGGAGTCGGTGCACGCCAAGAGCTACTCGTCGATCTTCTCGACTTTGGCCTCGACGCCCGAGATCGACGACGCCTTCCGCTGGTCGACCGAGAACGTCAACCTGCAGAAGAAGGCCCAGATCGTCCTCGACTACTACACGGGCGACGACCCGCTGAAGCGCAAGGTCGCCTCGACCCTGCTCGAGTCGTTCCTCTTCTACAGCGGCTTCTACCTGCCGATGTACTGGTCGTCGCGGGCGAAGCTCACCAACACGGCCGACCTGATCCGCCTCATCATCCGTGACGAGGCCGTGCACGGTTACTACATCGGCTACAAGTTCCAGAAGGGGCTCGAAGGGGCCTCGGACGAGCGCAAGCAGGAGATCAAGGACTACACGTTCAACCTCCTCTTCGAGCTCTACGAGAACGAGATCCAGTACACGCAAGACCTCTACGACGGCGTCGGCCTGACCGAGGACGTCAAGAAGTTCCTGCACTACAACGCCAACAAGGCGCTGATGAACCTGGGCTACGAGCCGATGTTCCCGAAGGAGACGACCGACGTGAACCCGGCGATCCTGTCGGCCCTGTCGCCGAACGCCGACGAGAACCACGACTTCTTCTCCGGGTCGGGTTCGTCGTACGTGATCGGCAAGGCGGAGTCGACCGAAGACGAGGACTGGGACTTCTAGGCCTCGTCGCCGACAGAAGGGCACCGGCTGCGGCCGGTGCCCTTCGTCGTCCGCGGGCCGAGGTGCGCTGCGCTTTCGCCGGTCAGCTCGCGAGGCACCACGAGTCGGCGATGTCGGCGTAGTTCTCCGTGCGGTCGAGCGCTGCCGCGGCGATGTCGCCCGTCCCGTTCTTCAGGGGCAGGATGTAGGACTCGTGCCGGGTGGGCTCGCCGGTCTTCGTGGGGGAGAACTCCATCACGATCTCCGCCTTCGTGCAGGTCGACTTCGAGGTGATGCGGACGCCCCAGCAGTAGTCCGCATTGCAGGTCGCGGTACTGGAGGCGTCCTCGTCGAGGAAAGTCGTCGTGAAGTCGCGGTCGCCCGCAGGCAATGCCTGCACGTCGGCAGGGCCGGAGGCGGAGGTGCCGCCGTCGCCGCGAACGACCGAAGCCGTCGACGAGCCCGTGTGCGCGGCTCCCACGCTCGTCACGACGATGCCGATCAGCACCACGGCAGCGATCCCCGCGAACACGACGGTGCTGACGGTCCGCGCCTTGGAGGTCGGGGGAGCCGGGAAGGCGAACTGGTCGGTGACGCCGAGATGGTTCTGAGTCAGCGGCCACACGCCCGTAAACGACCAGGCCTCCCCCGAGCGCTGGGCCAGGAAGGCGTCGAAGGGCAGGGGCTCGGGGGGATTCCCTGCCAGGTAGCTGCTGTAGGTCGTGGTGTCGAGCGTCTGGCGCACTTCGGCCGCCTTGCCTCGGATGGAGACGAGGAAGGCGGCGTTCGCGCGTCGGAGTGCCACGAGGTTGCGGATCACGGTCACCGGGCCGAAGATAATCGCCCCCCAGGCGACGAACACGAACGTCGTGTGCAAGGTGAGCGTGGCGACCGTCAGGGCGATGCCGATCACGGAGACGGACGCGGCGACGATGATGCGGCGGAGGAACGCCGTACGGATGGCACCCGTGGCGCGTTTCCAGCCGACCTCGTCTCGGGTCCACCAGACCCAGCCCACGGGGGCCGGGGCGACGCCGGGTGCGGGGGTCCAGCCGGCGGGCGGGTCCCAGCCCTGGTTCGCGGCGAGCCAGTCGACGCTCGGCCTCGGCCAACCCGGAGGGGCCGAGAAACGGAGCGGCAACGGCGTCGGCGCGACGGGGGTGGCGAACTGGGGGTCTTGGACGTGATCCATCGTCAAGAGAGGGGACCTTCTTCGGGCTCGGGTCGGCGTGACCGCCAGGGTGCGCGAGAAGGCAGCTGTGATCGGCGCCCCCCGCGGAATGAATCTAGGAGTGTCCGATGGGTCGCCGCATTCCCCTGTTCGGGGGCGGGATCACGACGTCGGCGTCGGGGTGACGGACGGCGTCGGCGTGACCGAGGGGGAGGGGGTGGAGCTCGTGGCCGGCGGACGGTTCTGCACGGTCACCTGGTGACCCGCGACGAGGGCGGCGACGATGCCGATGCCGACGAACAACAGCACCACGACGACGATGCCGGACCAGGCGAGACCACGGCGGAGGTGCATCCCACGACCCTATCGGCCCTGTCCCTGCCGCACATGTCGAGCGATCCCACCGGCGGCCCGCGAGAACTCGGGGCCGGCAGTGCGCGGGCGCGCGGATCGCTCGCGATTTGCGGCAGCGCGGAGTCAGGTCGAGGGCAGCAGCACCGCCCGCGAGCACCGCGCCACGTACGGCACGTCGACCGTCGAGCGCCCGGCCAGCGCGGGATGGGTTTCGAGCAGACGCCGCACGTCGTCGAGCACGGCGACCCGGTCGGCGTGCGACAGGGTGATGACGTAGCTCCGCGACTCGACGAGGGCGACGAGGTCGTCGGGCGTGATCGAGTCGACCCAGGGGAAGTCGCGCCGCTCGATCGGCCCGAAGGGAGCGCCGACGACCGGGGCGTCCGATTCGATGTCGCTGCCCGAGGCGGACCCGATGATGCGCTCGAACTCGTCGACCCACGGTGCCGAGCGGTCGCGGATGTTCCAGACCAGACCGAGAGTGCCGCCGGGGCGCAGGATGCGCGCGACCTCCGGTACGGCGCGCGCCGGGTCCACCCAGTGCCACGCTTGAGCGGCCAGCACGGCGTCGGTGCTCTCGCCATCGAGGGGCAACCGTTCGGCGGACCCCGGCAGCACCTGCACGCCGGGTACCGCGCGGATGAGCTCGAAGCGCATCCCCTCGGACGGTTCCACCGCGGTCACGTCGGCCACGCGGTCGACCAACAGCCGGGTCAGCTTGCCCGTGCCCGCACCGAGATCGACCACATGAGCGGCGCCCGCCGGCAGGAGCCAGTCGACGGCCTCGGCCGGGTACGACGGACGGCCGCGCTCGTACGCCTGGGCCGCTCCGCCGAACGACGTGGCGTGGAGTTCGTGACGCTGGTCGTCTTCGAAGGCGTCTCCGGTCGTGGTCATGATTCCTCCTCGAGGGTCAGCAGGGCATCCCGGATCGCGGCCACGCCGACCTGCACCTCGACGAACGTGGTCGACAGGGGCGAGAGTCCGATCCGCAGGGCGTCGGGTCCGCGGAAGTCGGGGACCACGCCCTGCTGCCAGAGCAGGGCCGTCACCTCGCGGAAGGACGGGTGGGTCAGGGTGACGTGACTTCCGCGCATCCCCCGCTCTCTCGGTGTCGCCGTCTTCACGCCGAGCGGGACGAGCCAGGCGTCGGCCAGCGCGAAGGCGTAGTCCGTCAACGCGAGCGACTTCGCACGGATCGCCTCGATGCCGGCCTCCTCGATGGCGTCGAGCATGTCCTGCATGGCCAGCATCCCGAGGATCGGCGGAGTCCCGCTGAGGAACCGGCGGATGCTCGGGGCCGGTTCGTACGCGGGGGCCATCGAGAACACGTCGGCGGCCCCCATCCAGCCCTGGATCGGTTGCGCGAGCTCGTCGAGCAGGCGGGTCGCGACATAGGCGAGGGCCGGGGCGCCGGGCCCTCCGTTCAAGTATTTGTACGTGCATCCCACGGCGAAGTCGACGCCTGCCGCGTCGAGCTCGATCGGGACGACGCCGGTGGAGTGGCAGAGATCCCAGACGATCAGGGCGCCGGCCTCGTGGACGACCCGGGTCACCTCGGCGAGATCGGCCAGGAAGCCGGAGCGGTAGGAGATGTGGTTGACGACCACCACGGCGGTCGAGGGGCCGACGACGGGCGCGAGCAGGTCGGGTGTGACGCCGAGGGTCTTGTCGACGTGGATCCAGCGGATGGTCGCCCCACGCTCTTCGGCGATGCCCTCGACCACGAAGCGGTCGGTCGGGAACTGGTCGTCGTCGATCACGATCTCGCTGCGGCCGGACCGCTGCCCGAAGTCGAGGGCGGCGCGGATCGCCTTGTAGAGGAGGACCGTCGTGGAGTCGGCGACCACGGTCTGGCCGGGGGCGGCTCCGAGGCAGAGGGCGCCGATGCGGTCGCCGAGCGTCGTCGGCAGGTCCATCCACTGCTCGTCCCAGGACCGGATCAGCCGAGAGCCCCAGTCGTGGCGGACGAAGCGGTCGAGCCGTCCGAGCGTCGCGGCGAGGGGCCGGCCGAGGGAGTTGCCGTCGAGGTAGGAGACGACGTCGTCGCTGGGCAGGAACCGCGGCGGGAAGGATGCGAGAGGATCAGCCGCGTCGAGCACCGCGGGATCCGTGCCGTCCGCGGCATAGTCGCCAGGGGCGGCGGTGTCGAGGGTCATCGGAGGCGCTCCAGCAGATCGTCGGCGGTCGGGGCGGTGGCGGTGAGGAGCCAGGGGATGAGCTCGCCTGCGGGAGGACGGGGTGTCGGCACGAACGTGAGCCGGCGGGAGGGTTCGTCGGCGTCGGTGGCGACGAGGGAGGTGAGCAGGGCATCCCCGTCGAGGCCGGCGGTTCGCAACGCGTCGAGTTCGCGCCCGTTGAGCCCCACCGGGAGGGGGCCGTTGCCGAGGTCGGTGCCGTACCGGACGCGACCACCCGCCGCGTGGAAGCGACGCAGGTTGTCGACGGCCAGGCGGAAGGTGCGGCCGCCGGCCCCGTGACCGTGGATGTCGAGGGTGGAGATCCAGGTGGTGGCCTCGGCGAGGCGCTCGATGAGGTCGTCGGTGAGCTTCTCCGAGAACGGGGTGTGGGCGAACAGGTCGACTCCGGCGGTGAGGGCGCGCGCGGCCTGGCCGCGGCCCTGGACATGGGCGGCGACGGGCAGCGCGAGGGCGTGGGCGATGTCGACGACGGCGGCGAGCACTGCGTCGTCCCAGACCGGGCCGGCCTCGGCGTTGAGGCTGATCTTCGCCACGGTCGCCCCGAGGTCTCGCATCTCGGAGAGGACGCGTTCGGCGTCGGAAGCAGTCGAGACGGGGAGCGCCGCCTCGGGCGGGGCCCAGCCGCTTCTCGACGGGTAGCCGTCGGGGGCGCCGAGGAGGCCTCCGGCGAGGGCAACGTCGGGCCAGGACGGGCGGGGGGCCAGCCAGGTGGAGGCGACTGCGGGATCCCAGCCGAGGTCCACCACGCGCGAGATGCCACCGCCCGGGAGCCGCGCGGCATCGATCAGACCGAGGTGGACGTGCGAGTCGGTGAAGGGGGCGAGCACGGTGCCGTCGAGGCGGGGCACGCCGCGATCGGAGGCGTCGGCCGGGCCGTCGTACGAGATCAGCCCATTCGTGAGACGGAGGATGCTCGGGCCGCGCCACGATCCGAACCAGGCTTCGTCGACGGCCACGAGTGCGGTCGTCCCGGAGTGCGTCGTCATGCTGCCATCCTGCCCCGCTAGCGTGGGGACATGCTCATCCGACCTGCGACCGAGGCCGACTGGCCCGGCATTTGGCCGTTCTTCCGCGAGATCGTCGAGGCCGGCGAGACCTACGCGCTGCCGACGGGGCTCGAGGCGGATGAGGCGCGGCCGCTCTGGTTCGCACCGGGGTTCGAGGTCGTCGTGGCGGTGGACGACGAGGGGGCGGGCATCCTCGGTTCCGCGAAATTCGGTCCGAACCGCGACGGGCGGGGCAGTCACGTCGCCACGGCCTCGTTCATGGTCTCGTCGTCGGCAGCGGGTCGGGGCGTGGGTCGGGCGCTGGGCGAGCACGTGCTCGTCGCCGCCCGCGACGCCGGTTACCGCAGCATGCAGTTCAACGCCGTCGTCGCGACCAACACCCGAGCGGTCGCGCTCTGGCACTCGCTCGGCTTCGAGACGCTGGCGACGGTGCCCGAAGCGTTCGAGCATCCGTCGCTCGGGTTCGTCGGCCTCGAGGTGATGTACCGGAAACTCTGAGCGTCGCCTCCGTCAGGCCGAGGCCAGCACCTTCACGATCCGCTGCAGCGACACCGACTCGGCCGGCCGGAGGTCTTGGGCGAACAGGCTGAGGCGGAACTCCTCCAGCATCCACCGAGCACGGACCAGGGGCGTGGGATGCTCGGGCCGCGGTGGGAATGTGCCCCCGGCATCGACGTACCGGGTCGTCGCCTGCTGCACCTCGACCATCCACGCGCGGTCGCGGGCCGGGTTCTCGAGCAGCTTCGTGATGCGGCGCTGGATGCCCACGAGGTAGACCGGCACCCGCTGCAGTTGAGCGAGACCCGTGGCGGAGACGAAGCCGGGGAAGACCAGACGGTCGCGCTGTTCTCGAGCGTCGGTCAACGCCGGCAGGAGGGAGATGTTCGTCGCCTGCTTCAGGGCCTTGTCGGCGTCGCGGGTGGCGGTGAGGGTGCGAGCGACGAGTGAGACGGTCTGGAACATGCTGTCCATGACGGCGGCGGATACCCTGTCGCGGACCGTCTCGAACTCCTTCTTCGTGAAGACGAGCCCCTGCGGCTTGACCCGGAAGAGGACGTCGTCGACGACTGCGGTGAGGCAGTCGGCGAACAGGGCTGCCGTGTTCTGGTAGGGACTCGTGGCGAGGATGAGCTTCTCGGGCGCCGTGAGGTGCTGCTGCACGTAGGCGATCGGGGAGGGGACGGCCAGCATCAGGAGCCGGCGCACGCCTCTCGGCGTGGCGAGGGCCTGATCGGCGGCCGTGGCCATGAGCTGGATCGACACCGAGGAGCCCTCGTCGACCAGCGCGGGATAGGCGCGAACGGTGGTGTCGCCGTGCTTCGTGTCGAGCACGGTCGGGAGGTCGTCGAAGTCCCATTTCGTGATGCCGTCGCGCTGAATGGTGACGGTCGGCGTCTCGGTCGCTCTCGCCACGCTGGCGCGCGTGTCTCGCTTGAGCTCGCGCTGCAGGGTGGCCAGATCTTTGTCGATGCCGACGACACGGCCCTCTTCGTCGACGACGGCGAAGGTCATGCGCAGGTGGCCGGGGAGCCTCGTCACGTCGAAGTCGTCGGCCGTGACGGGCGTGTAGGAGAGCCGTTTGACGACCTCGGCGACCGTCGCGGTGAACGGAACCCGGGCATCTGTCGGAGCTTCGGCCGGGAGCTCGGCCGTGATCTTCTTCGCCCAGTCGGCGGCGGGCACGACGTTCTTGCGGATCTGCTTCGGAAGGGACTTGATCAGAGCCGTGACGAGTTCATCGCGGAAGGCCGGCACGAGCCAGTCGAACCCCTCGGGCCGGAGGCGGGCGAGCAGCGGAAGCGGGACGAGCACCGTGACGCCGTCGTCGTGGGAACCGGGCTCGAACCGGTACCGCAGGGTGAGCTTCTGGTCGTCCTGCTGCCAGATCGACGGGTAGGCGTCTTCGTCGACCTCGGGCTCGTCTTCGCCCAGGAGGTCTTCGGCGCTCATCGTGAGGAGGTCGGGGGTGGCGACGCGCGCCTTCTTCCACCAGCCCTCGAAGCTGCGCATGCTGCTGACGTCGGCCGGAACCCGACGGTGGTAGAACTCGAAAACCGCGTCGCCGTCGACGAGGATGTCGCGTCGCCGGGTGCGCTCTTCGAGCTCCGTCAGCTCGTCGATCAGGGCGTCGTTCTGCTGCTGGAACTTCTGGTGGCTCTCCCAGTCGCCCTCGACCAGGGCATGTCGGATGAAGAGCTCTCGGGCGTAGACGGGGTCGATTCGCGAGAACTGCACGCGCTGGCGGGGGATGATCGGGACCCCGTAGAGGGTGACGCGCTCGAACGCGACGACGGCCCCCTGCTTCTTCTCCCAGTGGGGCTCGGAGTGGCTCCGCTTGACCAGATCGCCGGCGATCGGGGCGGCCCAGGCCGGGTCGATGGCGCCGTTGACGCGCGCGAAGAGACGGCTCGTCTCGACGAGTTCGGCGCTCATGATCGCGTTCGGCTGCTTCTTGGCGAGCGCGCTGCCGGGGAAGACGACGAATCGCGATTGGCGGGCCCCGACGTAGTCCTTCTTCTGGAGGTCTTTCAAGCCGATCTGGCTGAGCAGCCCCGCAAGCAGCGACTTGTGGACGCCGTCGGGATTGGCCTTCGGGTCGCCGAGGTGGAGGCCGAGGGGCTTCGACGCCCGGACCAGCTGGCGGTAGACGTCTTGCCATTCGCGGATGCGCAGGTAGTTGAGGTACTCGCTCTTGCAGAGCCGGCGGAAGGCACTCGAACCGAGCTCCTTCTGCTTCTCCTCCAAGTAGTTCCAGAGGTTGAGGAACGTGAGGAAGTCGCCGGAGGGGTCGGTGAAGCGTGCATGCTGCTGGTCGGCCTGCGGTCGGCGCTCGAGGGGCCGTTCGCGGGGGTCCTGGATGCTCAGCGCGGACACGATGGCCATGACTTCGCGGGTGGTGCCGTGCTGCTTCGACTCGAGCACCATTCGGGCGAGCCGCGGGTCGATCGGAAGACGCGTGATCTGCTTGCCGATGCGGGTGATGCGGCCGTCGGCGTCGACGGCGGTGAGCTCGCGGAGGAGGTCGAGGCCGTCTTTGATACCGCGGCTGTCCGGTGGCTGGAGGAACGGGAAGGCAGCGATGTCGCCGAGGCCCAGCGAGATCATCTGCAGAATAACGGCGGCGAGGTTCGTGCGGAGGATCTCGGGTTCGGTGAACTCGGGCCTCTTGGTGAAGTCCTGTTCGGAGTAGAGGCGGATCGCGATGCCGTCGCTCGTGCGGCCCGAGCGGCCGGAGCGCTGGTTGGCGCTCGCCTGCGAGATCGCCTCGATCGGAAGACGCTGCACCTTGGCACGGGTCGAATAACGGCTGATGCGGGCCGTGCCGGCGTCGATGACGTACCGGATGCCCGGGACCGTCAGGCTCGTCTCGGCGACGTTGGTGGCGAGGACGATGCGCCGCCTCGTGCCGGCCGTGCGCTTGCTCTCGAACACGCGGTGCTGGTCGGCTGCGCTCAGACGCCCGTAGAGCGGGAGCACCTCGGTGAAGGGCAGGTTTCGGCCCCGGATGGACTCCTCGGCGTCGCGGATCTCGTTCTCGCCGGAGAGGAACACGAGCACGTCGCCGTCGCTCTCGCGGGCCAACTCGTCGAGCCCCTCGTTGATGCCCTGCAGGTAGTCCTTGTCGTCGGGCCGTTCGCGACGCCCGCCGCCTCCTCGGCCGCTGTCGTCGTCGTCCGTCTCGTCGTCGACGTCGGTGTCGCCCTCCGTCTCGCTGTCGGCGACGAGCGGGCGGTAGCGGATCTCGACCGGGTAGGTGCGCCCGGACACCTCGATGATCGGAGCGTCGTCGAAGTGGCGGGAGAACGACTGAGGGTCGATCGTCGCGCTGGTGATGATGAGCTTGAGGTCGGGACGCCGAGGCAGCAGCTGCTTGAAGTAGCCGATGAGGAAGTCGATGGTGAGGCTGCGTTCGTGGGCCTCGTCGATGATGATCGTGTCGTACCGCTTCAGATCGCGGTCGAAGTGGATCTCGTTGAGCAGGATGCCGTCGGTCATCAGCTTGATGCGGGTCTCCGGCCCGACCTCGTCGGTGAAGCGCACCTGATAGCCGACGAGACCGCCGACCTCGCCGCCGAGTTCGTCGGCGATGCGCTCGGCGACCGTCCGCGCCGCGATGCGCCGGGGCTGCGTGTGGCCGATCATCTCGCGCCCGAGCTCGAGGCAGATCTTGGGCAACTGGGTCGTCTTGCCCGAGCCGGTGGCCCCCGCCACGATGACCACCTGATTGTCGCGGATGGCGCTCGCGATGTCGTCGCGCCGCTGGCTGACGGGCAGCTCGGGCGGGAAGACGATGGGAGGCAGCGCGCTGGGCGTCGTGGTTGTCATGAGGTCACCAATTTTAGGTGCGCTGTCTCCGCGGTTCCTGTTGCCTTCTCCACAGGCGTACCTCGATGACGAGTTCTCCACAGGGGGATACTCGGGCCCGTCCGGCAGCCGCGTCGCAGGTCATCCTCGTCCCATGACTTCTCCTGACGGCATCCAAGCCCTGTACGTGTTCACCGACCCCGTCTGCCTCTCCCTCCTCGAGTTCGTCCACGAAGGGCTCACCTCGGAGGCGGAGATCGCCGCCCTCACGGCCGAGCGCCTCGGCATCGCGACGTCCAGGGCCGCGGAGACGCTCGACGGTCTCGTCGGCATCGGCTACGTCTCCCGCACCGGCAAGGGCCGCGTCGCCGATCGCGGGGCGGCCGATTTCGCCGACCGGTGCGCCGCCTTCCTCGACCAGGTCGACTGGCTGCACGACGAGGGCGACCACGAACAGGCCGAGGACATCCTCGACGCGTTCTCCGCGAGTCGGAGCGCCGGCAGTTGGTTGTCCGCAAGACGCTGGGCCGCCGGGGCCTTCCAGGTCTCCGAAGCGGGTCTCCGGCACGCCGCGCGCGTCGCGGCCGGCGACCTGGGCCAGCCGTCGCTCGAGTCGGCACTCGCGTCCGAGTCGGCACCCGAGCCCGAGCCCGCACGATGAGCACCAGCACGCGTGGTCGGTTCCGCTTCTCCGAACGCCCCTGGGAGAACGGGTCGGTTCCCATTCCCTACGGCACGCCCGAATCAGCGATACAAGGCCTCGTGATCATGGTGAGTCCCGTCAACGTGCACCTGATCAACCTGCTTCTCGACGGGGTCGAGGCCCTGCCCGTGTTCCACGAGAGCGTCTGCGCCCGCCTGGGGCTCCCGCTCACCAGCGCGGAGGTCGAGCAGCGGCTGGAAGGACTCGTCCACACCGGCTTCGCCCGACGGAACGACCGGGGGATCATCGTGGCGCGCAGCGAGGACGAGTACCGCTGGCGCAACACGGAGATCGCGCGGCACCTCGCTCTGCTGGAGGCCATGGGCGACGAGGAGCAGGCCCAGGACTGCCGACTGGCTCTCGACGCTGCCTGGGACGCCCGCAGTATCGAACCGGTGAGGCACTCGCGGGCGAGGCTCTTCGCGCGATCGGAGGCGGGCAAGCGGCTCGACGAACGCTATCGGGATCGAACTCTGGGCTTCCTCGACGGCGAGCTGCCGTGGCACGATGATCGGCATGACGACGACGTCGAGACCTTCTGACAAGCCGTTCCGTGCGGCGCCGAGCCGCACGGTGGTCGCCGGTGCCGCCGTGGCGGTCGCCTTCGTCATCGACCTGATCCTCGCCGGCCGCCCTCTGACGGGTGGTCTGCCGATCGGAGGTGGAGACCTCCAGATCGCCGGCGCGCTCGCCCTCCTCGTCGGGTTCGTGCTTCTCCGTCCGTCCGTCGTCCGCAGCCGGGGCGTCCGGGCCGAACTCATCGCCGGGCTGCTCATCGGTGCAGGGGCCATCGGGCTGGCGTTGGCGCTGGAGTCCAGGATCACGACCGCCGTGGTCTCGGGCCCGGGCGTCGATGCCCTCGCGCTGGTGACCTCGCCCGGTTTCCGCCTCTTCTCGAATGTGATGGTCGGCGTCCAGGTGATGCAGGTCGTTCTGGCCGTCGTGGCGGCCGTTCTTCTCGCCCGGACACCGGGAGCGGACCGTCGGGTGCGGTGGGCGGTCGGAGTCGTCGCCGCGGTGCTCGCTCTGCCGGTGCTGAGAGATCTCCTGCTGGACGCCGGTGTCGTCCTCCACCTGGTCACTCCCGGTGGCCTCGTCTTCCTGGTGCCGTGGTACGCGCCGGCCGCACTCGTGCTCGCCGTAGCCGGAATCCTGGCCGGCGCCGCCCTCGCCTGGCCCTGGCTCGGTCCGCAGACCGTCCGCGCCCGTCACACCGTCGCTCGCGCCTACCGCCGCTACCGCGACTCGACTCCCTGACCCCCGCGCTCGGGCTCAGCCTCAGCCCCGCTGTCACATGCCGTGCCGTCACACGGTCTGCTGGTGGCCGCTCATGTGGCGCCCCGTTGGTCTGCGCTGGCCTGCTCTGCCGCTCACTCGGGCGCACCTCTCGAGGGGGTCGCCCGGAGATGCAGTGCGAAATTCCTTGATTGACTCCGGAGTCAATCAACGAAAATCAAACCCGGCCGCCCGTCCAGCCCGCCTGCTCTCCACAACCACCACGCCCGCTCCCGCTCTCCACAGATGCCGCATGAGCCGACGACAGACGCTCTGTCGACGGGCACCCTCGACTCATGCCTGCACGCAGCCTGTCGCCGTTCCAGATCCTGGCCGAGCCCGTCCGCCTTTACCTCATCGAGCTCCTGTGCTGGGGGCCTGCCTCGTCGGGCGACCTCGCGCTCATGGTGTTCGATCGCTTCCAGGTCGGCTGGAGCGCCGTCTCCCGGCATCTCGGCACCCTTCGCGCGTCGGGGTTCGTCCGGCTGATCCGCCACGACCCGCAACGCTGGTACGCCCTTCGAGACGACTGGCTGGACCTCATCGACGAACCAGTGGGAGGACTCCACCGGGCATGGGAGGAAGGTGATCCCTATCGAGCGTTGGGCGACATGGACCTCGCGGACGAGACCTCGAAGAACTGGGGCCTTCCTCTCGTGTCGATACCAGGGCGTCGGGGGATGAGAGGGCGGGCGCGCGTCAACACGGCCGACCGCGGCATCGGACGGAGCGAGGAGTCCGACGACGCGGACGGCGGTGCCGGGTTCGACTGAACAGCGGGAGCGGAGTCAGCACGGCCGGCGACGAAAGCGGGAAGTTCCTGGTGACGGCAGCCGGATGCGAACGTATGATTCGAGCATCACTCGCGCCCGACGAGCTGACACTCCCGGGCCGTCAACGACGACGCAGAGGAAGCCGATGAGCACCCCCGAAACCCGAACAGCTCCTACCACCCAGGCCACCGCTTCGGTCGCGGCCATCCTCAAGGAGTCGGCCGACCGGTTCCCCGACGAGATCGCCGTGGTCGTCGGACCGCAGAGTACGAGCTACCGACAGCTCTGGGACGAGACCCGCGCCTACGCCGGAGCACTCCGGCTCAAGGGGGTGACGCCCGGCAGCAAGGTCGCCATGCTCATCCCCAACGTCGCCGACTTCCCCCGGGTGTACTACGCGATCCTCGCCCTCGGTGCCGTGGCCGTCCCGATCCACGCGCTGCTCAAGCAGCACGAGATCGAGTACGTGCTGCAGGACTCCGGCTCGACGATGCTCGTCTGCGCCGCACCGCTCCTCGCCGAGGGCGCCGCCGGTGCCGGGCTCGCGGGCGTCGACGTCGTCACCGTGCTGGCGCCCGAGCACAGCGAGCTGCCGTTCGATCGTCTCGAAGCGCTCGCCGAAGCGGCCGAGCCGATCGACACGTACGTGCCGCGCAACCCGTTCGACACCGCCACGATCCTGTACACCAGCGGGACGACGGGCCAGCCGAAGGGGGCCGAGGGCTCCCACTTCGCGCTGATCGAGCAGGTGAACGTGCTCCTCATGTCGACCTTCAAGATGAGCTCCGGCGACAAGGTCCTGGGGGCGCTCCCGCTGTTCCACACCTTCGGGCAGACCTGCACGATGAACACGGCCTTCCGAGCCGGTGCGACCGTCGTCATGGTGCCGAAGTTCGACGGCGACACGGCTCTGCGGGTGATGATCGAGCAGGGCTGCGACGTCTTCATGGGCGTGCCCACGATGTACATGGCCCTCCTCGACGCGGCGACGCGCACCGAAGAACGACCCGACCTCCGTTACGCCATCTCGGGCGGGGCAGCGCTGCCGGTCGCGATCATCGACCGGTTCCGCGAGGTCTACGGCGCCGAGATCCACGAGGGCTACGGCCTCACCGAGACTTCGCCCGTCGCCTGCTTCAACCACGTCGGCGTCACGCCACGCCCCGGCACCATCGGCACCGCCATCTGGGGCGTCGACGTCGAGATCGCCGATTCGAGCGTCGACGACCGGATCGTGCTGATGCCCAACGGCTCGATCGGAGAGCTCGTGATCCGTGGCCACAACCTGATGAGCGGCTACCTCAACCGCCCCGACGACACGGCGAAGGCCATCGTCGACGGCTGGTTCCGCACCGGCGACCTCGGGACGAAGGACGACGACGGCTACCTCACGATCGTCGACCGCACCAAGGACATGATCATCCGCAACGGCTACAACGTGTACCCCCGCCAGGTGGAAGAGGTGCTGGCCGCGCATCCCGACGTCACCATGGCCGCCGTCTTCGGGGTGCCGCACGAGCTGCACGGCCAGGAGATCGAGGCCGCTGTCGTGCTCCGTCCCGGGGCGACGGTGACCCCCGACGAGTTGATCCACTTCGTGAGCGACGAAATCGCCGCCTACAAGTTCCCCCGGGTGATCCACGTGGTCGATGCCCTGCCCCTCGGCCCCAGCGGCAAGATCCTCAAGCGCGAGCTCGTGAAGCAGTTCGCGAGCACCGAGGCACCGGCACCCGTCCACGCCTAGAAGGCGACGCAGACCCGGAGCGACGTACAGCCGCCGTCGCAGAGCCACCGGCCGCGGGAACGAGGACCTGACCCCGTCCCCGCGGCCGGTCTAGCGTGGGCGACGTGCCCAACGCCCTCGCCGACTCGATCAGCCCGTACCTCCGCAGCCACGCCGACAATCCCGTCGCCTGGCAGCCGTGGGGCGAGGCGGCTTTCGTCGAGGCGCGGCGGCGGGACGTGCCGGTCCTCGTCTCGATCGGTTACTCGACCTGCCACTGGTGCCATGTGATGGCTCGCGAGAGCTTCAGCGATCCCGAGCTGGCCGAGCATCTGAACGACCGGTTCGTGGCCGTCAAAGTCGATCGGGAGGAGCATCCCGACGTCGACGCCTCGTATCTCGCGGCCGCCTCGGCCTTCACCGGCAATCTCGGCTGGCCGCTGACCGTCTTCGTCACGCCCGAGGGCCGGGCCTTCTACGCCGGCACCTACTACCCGCCGACGCCCGTACAGGGGCACCCGTCGTTCACGCAGGTCCTCGACGCCGTGACCGACGCCTGGACGAGCCGCCGGGGCGAGGTCGAGACGACGGCCGCCGAGATCCAGGGGGCGCTCGCGGCCCAGCCGACGTCGGACTCGACGACCCTGCCGACCGAGGCCGACCTGCAGCGCGTCGTCGCCCTCCTCGCCGAACACGAGGACCGCGAGTTCACGGGTTTCGGCGCCGCTCCGAAGTTCCCGGTCGCGCCGATCCAGAACCTCCTCGTGAAGCGGGCCGCCGGGGGAGACGCCGTGGCGGACGCCCTGGTCGGGCGCACCCTCGCGGGGATGGCGGCGTCCCCGCTCCGCGACCACGTCGACGGCGGCTTCTTCCGCTACGCCACGAGGCGCGATTGGCACGACCCGCACTACGAGCGGATGCTCTACGACAACGCCCTGCTGCTCGACGCGTACTCGCGCCGCGAAGAACCGGGTAGCCGCGAAGAACGGGGTAGCCGCGACGAACCGGGCACCGCCACGATCACCACGGGCATCGCGTCCTTCCTCCTTGCCACCCTCCGTCGCCCCAGCGGCGGCTTCGGCTCCGCTCAAGACAGCGAGTCGATCCTCGACGGCGCCCGGAACGAGGGCGGCTGGTACGCCCTCGACGCCGAGGAGCGCGCCCGCCATCCCGCCCCCGCCGTCGACGACAAGGTGCTCACCGGCTGGAACGGCCTGGCCATCGGGGCCCTCGCCGAGGCCGGTGCGCGGCACGGGCATCCCGAGTGGATCCGAGCAGCGCGGGATGCAGCAGCCCATCTCCTCGCGGAGCACCGCACCCCCACGGGAGAACTCCTCCGCGCCGGTTCCGACCGCGGCCTGTCGGCGGCCCCCGCCACCCTCGAGGACTACGGCATGCTCGCCACCGGTCTGATCCGCCTGGCGCTCGCCACCGGCGACGCGGCCTGGGCCGTCGAGGCGAGGACGCTCGTCGACGCCTGTCTGCTGCCCGGCGGCGAGCCCACGACTGAGCCCGAGAACGAGCCCAGCGGCGACAAGTCCGGCGCCTGGGCGCCCGACCCACGCGTCTTCGCCCCGCCCACGCCCGGCAACCCGGTCCTCCTCGCCCAGGGCACGCAGCTCTCACGCGACCCGTCGGAAGGCGCGTACCCGTCGGGGCTGAGTGCGATGGCCACTGCGGCGTTCCTGCTCTCGCAACTGAGTGCATCCCCCGTTCACCGCGACGCGGCATCGCGGGCCGTGGCCTCCGTGACGGCTCTGGCGCTCGACAGCCCGATCGCGTTCGGGGCCAGCCTGTCGCTCGCGGCCGACCTCGCGGCCGAGGCCACGCAGCTCGTCGTCGTGGCGCCGGAGGCTGAGCGCGACGGCCCTCTGGCTCGGGCGGCGCGCGATTTCGCCGGCCCCGGTCGCATCGCCGCCGTGGTCACGCCTGAGCAGGCCCTTGCCTGGGCCGCCGCGGGCTTCGAGCTGTTCGAGGGGCGCACGGCCCTCGACGGCCACGCCACCGCCTACCTCTGCCGCGACTTCGCCTGCCGCCTGCCGGTCACGACAGTGGAGGCGCTGCAGGCGGGCTGACGCGCAGCTAGCAGGCCTCGCCACTGGAAGCGGGCCGAGCCGCCGCGGGAAGACTGCGAGCTACTTCCAGCTCAGCAGCCAGTAGTGCGAGTTGATGAACGGCCAGTTCTCGAGCGTCGCCGTCCACATCGGGTAGTAGTAGATCGACAGCAGCGCCGACAGGACGACGAGGATCCCCACGACCCGGATTCCCGACAGTCGTCGATTCCAGGCGTCCGTCCGCTTGCCGAGGATGATGCCGCACACGGCCACCAGCCCGAGGATCAGATAGGGCTCGAAGGCGATCGTGTAGAACTGGAACACCGTGCGGTGCAGGTACATCAGCCAGGGCAGGTAGCCGGCGCCGAGGCCCGCGAGGATCAGCCCGTAGCGCCACTCGCGGTAGCGCGCCAGCCGGTAGACGAGGTAGGCGGAGGCCAGCACGGCCGCGTACCAGATCAGGGGGTTGGCGATGCCCGTGATCGCCTCGCCGCAGCGGTCGGTCGTGCATCCCGCCTGTCCCTTCGACAGCCCGAGGTAATACATGCTCGTCGGGCGCTGCATGAGGAGCCACAGCAGGGGGTTGGCCTGGTACGGGTGCGGGGTCGAGAGGCCGACGTTGAACTGGTAGATGCTCGCCTGGTAGTGCCAGAAGTTCTGCACGCTGTCGGGCACCCAGGCGAGGGCGCCTTTCCAGCGCTCGCCGCCCTGCGCGATCCACTCGCGGTAGTAGCCGCCCTTCGTGACGAACCAGCCGGTCCAGCTCGCGAGGTAGGTGGCGAGCGCGATCGGAACCATCAGGAGGAACGTCGCGGGGCCCTGCCGGAAGATCGTGCCCGTGCCCCAGAACTCGACGCCGGCGCGGCGGCGAGCGGCCATGTCGACTGCCACTGAGTAGATCGCGAAGGCGGCCAGGAAGTAGACGCCGTTCCACTTCACCGCGGAGGCGGCGCCGAGCATTAGCCCGGCCGCGATGAGCCACGGCCGCCACCACAGCACCGGGCCCCAGGTCAGGTCGCGCCCCGCGTGGTCCATCCGGGTGACCCAGCGTTCCAGCCTCCGCGCCGTCCACCGCCGGTCGAGCAGGATCGCGGAGAACCCGAGGAGGGCGAAGAACATCACGAAGTTGTCGAGCAGCGAGACCCGCGACATGACGATGGCGTTGCCGTCGATCGCCATCAGGAACCCGGCCAGAACTCCGAGCACGTTCGACCGGAACAGGTGGCGGGCCAGGAGCGTCACGATCAGGACCGACAGGATGCCGACGACCGCCGTCGAGATGCGCCAGCTCGCCGGGTTCGTGGGGCCGACGACGGCCATGCCCAGACCGATGATCCATTTTCCGAGCGGGGGATGCGCCACGTACGACCCGGCCTGGAGGAAGATGTTCACCTTCCCGGCCGCGAACTGCGGGTCGGGGTTCGCGGGCCAGGAGCCCTCGTAGCCCAGGTTCCACAGCGACCAGGCGTCTTTCACGTAGTAGGTCTCGTCGAAGACCAGTGTGTTCGGATGGCCGAGGTGCCAGAGGCGGAGGACCGCCGCGAGGATCGTGACGAGAGCCGGACCGATCCAGGTCCACGCGCGCTGCCGGGCCGGAGTGCCGAGGACACGGCCCCACCAGGCGTCGAGCCGGGTCGAGCGGTGCGTACGGTCGACGTGGTCGGGGAAGGCGTGCTTCGGCTGGGCCGCGGTGAGGGTGCCGGTCGTCGCGACGTCGTGCCCGATCACGCCGTTCTGCGCGGAGACGAGCTCGTCGAAGTCGCCACCGGGCCCAGAGGTCATCCCGCCATCGTAGAGGGGCCGGGCAAGGGGAACGCGCGCCGCTCTGCGCGAGAATGAACGCGTGATCGTTCTCGCCGCCACCCCCATCGGAAACCTCGGGGACGCCTCCACCCGTCTCGTCGAAGCGCTGACCAACACCGAGGTGATCGCGGCGGAGGACACCCGCACGGCGATCCACCTGATGCGGGCCCTCGGCATCGAGAACCGGCCCCGTCTCATCGCCCTCCACGAGCACAACGAACGAGAGAAGGCGGCCGAGATCGTCGAGCTCGCCCGCACGGTCGACGTGCTCGTGCTGACCGACGCCGGCATGCCCGCGATCAGCGACCCGGGATTCCCTCTGGTCGAGGCGGCGGCGGCCGCGGGGGTGACCGTGACGGCTCTGCCCGGCCCGAGCGCCGTGCTGATGGCGCTCGCCGTGGCGGGTCTGCCGACCGACCGTTTCACCTTCGAGGGCTTCCTGCCGCGCAAGCAGGGCGATCGCCTCAAGGGCCTCGGTCTGCTCGCCGACGAGCGCCGCACCATGGTCTTCTTCGAGTCGCCGCACCGCCTGGGGGAGTCGCTGGCCGACGTCGTCACGGCGATGGGAGCGGACCGTCGCGTCGTGGTCTGCCGCGAGCTGACCAAGCTGCACGAAGAGGTCCGGCGCGGGTCGGCCGCCGAGCTCGCCGCCTGGGCCGCCGAGGGGGTCCGCGGAGAGATCTGCATCGTGATCGAGGGGGCGCCGGAGCGCGAGGTCGAGCTTGCCGACGGCGTCGTGCTGGTGCTGGCCGCGGTCGCCGCCGGAGATCGATTGAAGGATGCGGCGTCCGAAGTCGCCGACGCGACCGGGCTCTCGAAGCGTGATCTGTATCAGGGGGCGCTCGCCGCGCGGTGAAGAAGCGCCCTCGGGCGATCAGTCGGCGGAGGGCCTCGCCGGAACCTTCGACGACCCGCGCTCGATGAGAGTCACCGGGAGTACCGTCGTGCGCTTCAGTCGCTTCGAGGGCGTCTCCAGTCGCGCGAACAGGCGCTCGGTCGCGAGACGACCGAGGCGGTCCGGGTCTTGGTCGATGACGGAGACAGACGGTTGCAGCGCTGCGGCCATGGGGAAGTCGCCGAAACTGATGAGGGCTACGTCGGTGCGGTCGGAGCGCTGGAGTGCAGGGAAGACCTCGAGCGAGGTGCGGGCGTTCGACGAGAAGATCGCCGTGGGCGCGTCCGGCTCGGCCAGAAGGCTGGTGACGGCCTCGGCTGCGTCTTCGGTGGCTGCGCGACGGATGAGTTCCGGATGTTCTCCGAGGCCGAGTTCGTCGACTGCCGCGAGATACCCCCGGAGGCGCTGACCGGTCGTCACGACCGACGCCTCGTCGCCGACGAACGCGATACGCCGATGGCCGAGTTCGAACAGGTGCCTCGTGGCGAGGAAGGCACCGCCGAAGTCGTCCTCGACGAAGCTGTCGGCAGTGATCTTCGACGGCGCCCGGTCGATGAACACGGCGGGCATGTTCTCGAGCCAGGGGCCGAGATAGGACTGGTCGTCCGAGATCGGGGCGAGGACGAGCCCGTTGACCTGCAACCGGAGGAGCGCCTCGAGCGTGTGCTGTTCGAGCGCCGGGTCGCCGCCGAGGCTCGTCACGGCGGTCGACATGCCGCGGACGCGGGCCTCCCGGTCGACGGAGCGGATGATCGCGGCGAAGAACGGGTCGCCGATGTCGGGCACGGCGATTCCGATCACGGATGCGCGACCGGAGCGGAAGGTGCGCGCCATCATGTTCGGGACGTACTTGAGGTCGGCCATGGCCTCCGTGACGCGTTGTCGAGTCTCGTCCGTCACATGGGGATCGTCGTTGAATACGCGGGACACGGTCTTCGCGCTCACGCCCGCCCTGAGGGCTACGTCCTGCATCGTCGTCATTCGGTTCTTCCTGCTTCCGCCGGTAGCTGCATCATGAATGATTCCCCTAGCGTTCGACGACGGCCGTGTCATGGATGACTAGCTCTCCCTACGGTATCGCCCAATTCGTTGCAGATTGTCCTTGACATCGATGACATGGTGCGGTTAGTTTCATGACACCAACCGATGCGAGACCCGATGCCGGGTCCCGGATACGGGAGATCGAGCTTCGAGGACGCAGCCGAGACGTGTGCGACTTCGTGAGCCCTCCAACCCAGAAACCTGGAGAGAGACGCCATGACCGTCGGACAAATTCCCATCCTCGAAGCCAAGGGGTTGACTCGCAGCTTCGGCAACGTGCGTGCCCTCGACAACTGCGACTTCGAGATCTACCCGGGCGAGGTGGTCGCCCTCATCGGCGACAACGGCGCCGGCAAATCCACTCTGGTGAAAGCCCTCTCCGGGAGCCTCGCGCTCGATTCGGGCGAAATCTTCTACGCAGGAGGTCGGGTCGACCTGACCAGCCCGACCGCGGCCAACCAGCTCGGAATCGAGACGGTCTACCAGGACCTCGCTCTGGCGCCGCATCTGAACCCCGTCCAGAACATGTTCCTCGGCCGGGAGATCATGGCCGACGGCTTCGCCGGCAAGCTGGGGTTCCTCGACAACAAGACCATGGCGAAGAGATCGCGTGCCGCGTTCGACGATCTCGGCGCGACCGTCCGGAGCCTGACGTCGCCGGTCGGCTCGATGTCGGGTGGTCAACGTCAGGCGATCGCCATCGCTCGTGCAGTCGCCTGGGCGAAGGGTGTCGTCTTCCTGGACGAGCCCACCGCCGCACTCGGCGTCGTGCAGACCAAGAACGTGTTGGAGAGCATTCGGCGAGTCCGTGACAAGGGCGTCGCGGTCGTCCTCATCACTCACTCGATGCCTCACGTCATGGAAGTGGCCGACCGTGTCGAGGTGCTTCGCCTCGGCACGCGCATCGCGACGTTCAAGGCGTCCGAAACGAACATGGAAGAGCTGGTCGGGGCAATGACCGGCGCGATCGTAGGAGCAGCAAAATGAGCGTCCACACCCCCGCCAAGCCGACCACGACCGACCCCGGCTCCAGCCGCGCCAATCCGAATGCCGTGGATGCCGACACCCCGGTCGGAGCCCTGCGTCGCATCCTGCGGGTCCAGGCCTTCCAGATCCTGCTCGTCCTGGTCGTGATCTTCATCATCTTCACGGTTATGGCTCCGACGGCGTTCCCTCAGTGGACGAACCTCCGGCAGGTCATCCAGAACATGTCGATCCTCGGCGTGCTCGGAATCGGCAGCACCTTCGTCATCATCACCTCCGGTATCGACCTCTCCGTCGGCTCGGTTCTGGTCTTCTCGGGTGTCGTCTCGGCGAAGGCCATGATCTTCGTCGGCGGTGACGGTTGGGGCACCGCCCTGGTCGGCCTGGTCGTCGCCCTCGCCTCCGGACTCGCCTGGGGATCCCTCAACGGGTGGCTGATCGCCAAGGCGAAGGTCCCGCCTCTCATCGTCACGCTCGGCTCGCTCGGAGCGGCACTGGGGCTCGCTCAGGTCATCACCGGCGGTGTGGACATCACGGCCGTCCCGGCGGTCCTGTCCGACAACATCGGTTACGGCAACCTCGTGGGCACGACGCTCCCCCTCATCTCGGTGATCGCCATCGTCTTCCTGGTCGTGTTCGGCATCATCCTGCACCGGACGAAGTTCGGACTCCACACCTTCGTCCTCGGCTCGAACGAGGAGGCGGCTCGCCGCGTCGGCGTCAAGGTCGACCGCCAACTCATCTCCGTCTACGCGCTCTCCGGCGGCCTCGCCGGGTTCGCGGGTCTCCTGTCCCTCGCCCAGTTCGGGACGACAGCCATCGCCGGTCAGTCGCAGACCAACCTCAACGTGATCGCGGCGGTCGTCATCGGCGGCACCAGCGTCCTCGGCGGCGTGGGCACGATCTTCGGCACGGCGGTCGGCCTGTGTATCCCCGCGTTCCTCCAGAACGGGTTCGTCATCATCGGCGTCCAGCCCTTCTGGCAGCAGGTCGCGGTCGGCTTCGTGCTCGTCGTCGCCGTGTACATCGACCAGCGTCGGCGGACGGCGGCCTCCCGTGGCGGCGGTGGAATGCGCACCGCGTCCCTGACCGGCCTCCTCCGACGATCCAAGAACTAGTCCCCTTTCCTCGCTGTCCCCCACCCCGTCATCACCCACAGCACCACCATCTAGGAGCAGAAACAATGAAGTTGAAGCGACCCGTCCTCGCGATCATGGCCGTCGGAGCGGTCACAGCGCTGGCCCTCACCGGTTGCGCCTCCGGTTCGTCCGCAGGCGGCACCAGCAGTGCCAAGAACATCAAACTCACGTTCATCCAGGGCGTCGCCGGCGATCCCTTCTACGTGACCATGCAATGCGGAGTGGACGCCGAAGCCAAGAAGCTCGGCGTCACGGTCAACACGCAGGGCCCCGCGAAGTTCGACCCGACACTGCAGAAGCCGATCGTCGACTCCGTCGTGGCCACCAAGCCGGGCGCCATCCTGATCGCCCCGACCGACACCTCCGCGATGCAGGCCCCCCTCAAGGCTGCTACCGCGGCCGGGGTCAAGGTCGTCCTCGTCGACACGACGGTGAAGGACCCGTCCTTCGCCACCTCCTCCATCTCCTCCGACAACGAGGGTGGCGGCGAAGCGGCGTTCAAGGCGATCAAGTCCCTGTCGCCCAGCGGCGGCAAGGTCCTCGTCATCTCCACCGACCCCGGTGTCTCGACGGCGGACGCTCGCGTCGAGGGCTTCGAGAAGGCGGCCAAGGCGGACTCCGCCTACAGCTACCTCGGTGTGCAGTACTCGCACAACGACCCGGCGACCGCCGCGAAGCTGACCACGGCGGCGCTGGCGAAGGATCCCGACATCGTCGGTGTTTTCGCAGCCAACACGTTCGCCGCCCAGGGAGTCGCCACGGGCATCCGCCAGGCTGGCAAGCAGGACTCGGTCAAGGTCGTCGGGTTCGACGCCGGCGCGGACGCCGTCACCCAGCTGAAGGACGGCACCGTCCAGGCGCTCATCGCCCAGCAGCCCGCCCTGATCGGCAAGGATGCGGTCGAGCAGGCCGTGGCCGCCATCAAGGGCGAGAAGGTCACCGCCAAGATCCCGACGGGCTTCTTCACCATCACGAAGGACAACCTCGACGGCGAGGGCGCCGACTACGTCTACAAGACCACCTGCTGAGTCCGCTCGACGACGACGGCCGCGTCCCCTCGGGGCGCGGCCGTCGTCGTCTTCTATTGAGAAGGTAGAGGCATGACATCATCGCGCCCTATCGACGGCACCGTTTTCGAGGCCGTGCTCTTCGACATGGACGGCACGCTCGTCGCCTCCACGCCCGCAGTGAACCGTTCGTGGGCTCGCTGGGGGAGAGAGCAGGGTCTCCCGGAGAACTTCCGAGACACGGTCGGCCACGGCAAGCCCGCCGGTGAGATCGCCGCCGAGCTGCTCCCGGCCGACCGTGTCGACGAGGGCGCCGCACGCATTCAGGCCATCGAGATCGAGGAGATCCACGACGTCACGATGCTGCCCGGTGCCAACGAGGCCCTCGACGCCGTTCCGGGTGAGCGCAAGGCGATCGTCACGTCGTGTTCGACGCCGCTGGCCGAGGCTCGGATGGAAGCGGCCGGCGTCCATCGGCCCGCCACGATCGTCACCGCCTCGGACATCGTCCACGGCAAGCCCGATCCGGAGCCCTTCCTCCTGGGGGCCACGCGGCTGGGCGTCGACCCCACCCGGGTGCTGGTGGTCGAGGACGCCCCCGCCGGTCTCCAGTCGGGCCGAGCGGCGGGAATGACCACTCTCGCCGTCGTGGGAACCCACGAAGCGAACGAGCTCGAGGCCGACCTCGTGATCGACACCCTGGAGCTCGTGCGCTTCGTTCCGGTCGACGGCGGGGTGCGGGTGGAGATCGTCGAAAAGGGGACCCCTCGGCCGGCGCGAGCCTGACGACGTCGTCGACGAACCGAGAAGGGGCCCCGCCGATTCGGCAGGGCCCCTTCTCGCCTCACGACGACGATCGTGCCGAGCTCAGCCGGCGAGCTCCGAGGAGGCCGGCGTGCTTTCGTAGACGGCGGAGAACGCCCGGATCTGCGACTCGACGTCCAGCAGGCCGTCGACTCGGAGGTACGGAACGCCCGGTGCCTTCATGACGTCGGGGGTCAGGAAGACGCGGGGCCGCGCGATCTTGTCGAGGTCACGATCGGCGCCGCGGTTCGTCATGCGTGCGACGACCTCCTCGGCGGGCGTGTCGACCCAGGCCAGCGTGACGTCCTCGGCGGGGACGCCGAGGCGCTCGCACATGCGCTCCCACGACGCCGGGAAGGTGCGCTCCGACGTGAAGGGGGCGACGACGACGACGCTCGTGCCGACGTCCATGACCTCGGCGGCCGTGTCGAAGAGACACTGGTAGCGGACGTCGTTGACGGTGGCCCGGGTGGGCGCATCGGCCGTGGGCACGTCGACGAGGAACTCGCCCCCGACGTACTCGAACAAGGGATTGGTGACCGTGTCGAGGTCGAGAAGAGCCCACCCCAGGCTTCGCGCGAGTTCCCGCCCGAAGGACGTCTTGCCGCTCGCCGGTACCCCGGAGACCAGAATCGCTCGGCCGGTGGCTCGTCGACCGATGGTCGACCGGTCGAGGCTCGACGTGGATGCAGGGGCGTTACCAGGGGTGGTGGACATCGTCGTTCGTCTCCTCATGGTCGATCTGAAAGCTATGTCATCGATGACATCACGTCAATGATCCGTCGAGGGAGTCATCGATGTCAAGTCACTGATCCGTCGGATGCATCTGCACGGAAACGCGCGGAGCGCGTCACGCTGGCGAGTCCGGCGAAAGGACCGTCGGCGAGGATCAGCCGCCGGGCGGCGAGGTAGCCGTCACGGAAGCGCGTGCTCGTGCCGAGCGGGCCGAAGACCTCCGTCACGTCCAGCAGGGCGCCCGGTTCCGTCTCCTCGAGCCGGGCCGCGGCCACGACCCGGTCGTGACGGGCGTCGACGACGCCCTCGTCCTTCGCCAGCCAGACGCTCCACGCGGCGACGACCAGGCAGATGTGGTCGATGGTGCCGTCGGACGCGAGCTGGTCTCGCAGCACGGGGAGCAGGAACTTGGGGATGCGCGCGCTCCCGTCGACGACCTGCCGAGCGAGCGTGTCCGCAATCGCCTCGCTGGAGAAGCGAGCGATCAGCTCGTCGCAGTAGTCGGCGACATCGATTCCAGGGACGGGACGCAGCGTCGGGATGCCCTCCTCGTCCATGTAGCCGCGCAGGAACTCGGCGAACCGGGTGTCGCGACAGACCTCGTGCACCGTCTCGAATCCGGCCAGCAGACCGAGATAGGACATGTTCTGGTGCGAGGCGTTGAGCAGGCGCAGCTTCATCAGCTCGTAGGGCTCGACGTCAGGGACGACCTGCACTCCGACCGTCTCGAAGGCGGGTCGACCGAGGGGGAAGTCGTCCTCGAGGACCCACTGCTCGAACGACTCCGAGAGGACGGGCCAGGAGTCCTCGACCCCCCAGCGTCGAGCGACTTCGGCGCGACCGGCGTCCGTGGTGGCCGGCGTGATCCGGTCGACCATCGAGTTCGGGAACGCCACGTTCTCGGAGATCCACCCGCCGAGCGACTCGTCCACCAGGGTGGCGAACGACGTGAGCGCTGTGCGGGCCACGGTGCCGTTGCCGGGGATGTTGTCGCACGACATGAGGGTGAAGGCGGGAACCCCCCGCTCCCGGCGTCGTCGCAGCCCCTCGGTCAGGAGCCCGAAGACCCCGGTCGGCGAGTGGGGCGAGGCCAGGTCGCCGGCCACCGCCGGGTTCGTCGCGTCGAAGGAGCCGCTGGTGTCGTCCACGGGGTAGCCCGCTTCGGTCACGGTGAGCGAGACGATGCGGGTGGCGGGGGATGCGAGGCGCTCGACGACCGCTTCCACGTCGTCCGGGGCGAACAGGTAGTCCTTCAGCGAGCCGATGATGCGAGCTTCTGCCGACCCGTCCGGGGAGCGGGTGACCAGGGTGTAGAGGCCGTCCTGCTCGCCGAGGGCGTCGCGCATCACAGCGTCCGAGGGGAGAATTCCCACGCCGCAGATGCCCCAATCTGCGGATCCGTCGGTCGACGATCGGAGTATCCGGTCGACGAACATCGCCTCGTGCGAGCGATGGAACGCGCCGACGCCGATGTGCACGATGCCCGTCGCCTCCCGCTCGCGCGGATAGACGGGCACGGGCAGTCGGGCGCTGAGCTCGGGCAGGGCTGCGGCGGTGAGACGGGTCATTCGGGGGCTCCTTGTGCTGTGTGCGGCGTCGCTGTCGTCGACCTCGGTGTCGCGTCGGACCGCGTCGGTGATCGTGGGGGCGTGGGATGCGTCGCGTCGAAGATCAGGACGAGATCCGCTCGTCCGGCGGTCCGGTCGACGACGGCCGCGTTGGTCTCGTCGACGTCGGTCACCCAGGCCTCGGCGGCGTCCGTGGCGTGGCCGTAAGAGAGACGACGCGCGACGAGACGGCGGTGGCGCTCCTCAGCGTCGACGGAGACGAACCACGACTCTGTGAGCAAGGGCGAGACGCCGCCCCAGCCTCCGCTCTCGAGCAGCAGGTAGTTGCCCTCCGTGACGACGAGCCGCACTTCCGCGGCGACAGGGACGCTGCTCCCGACCGGCTCTTCCAGGCCACGATCGAACAGCGGCGCGTAGATGGTCTCGTCGCCTTCGCGCTGCCTGCTCAGGCGGTGCAGGAGGGAGACGTAGCCGTCGGTGTCGAACGTGTCGGGCGCGCCTTTGCGTCCGCGACGTCCGAGGCGGAGGAGCTCGGTGCTGCCGAAGTGGAAGCCGTCCATACCGATCAGGACCGCATCTCCGCCGAGCGCGTCGATCAAGGCTGTGCTCAGGGTCGTCTTGCCGGCCCCCGGCGTCCCGGTGATGCCCAGGATGCGGCGTTCCCCCGCACTCGCTAGGCGCCGTGCGCGCTCCACCAACGCGTCGAGGTCGAAACGACGCGTTCCTTCGAGATCTGCGCTGGTCACAGGTGAACCGTAGATTCCGCGTGTCATCGATGTCAAGATGGAACTTCCCCGCACGACATCGATGTCGTGGGCACGAACCAGAACGGAGCACCACATGGCCGACTTCACCGGTCGCACGATCCTCGTCACCGGAGCCAGCGGAGGGATCGGCGGTGCGACAGTGCGTCGACTCGTCGCTTCCGGGGCCGACGTCATCGCCTCGGGCAGCACGGCAGAGGGACTCGAGCCCATCGTGGCCGAGACCGGCGTCGAGTCGCTGCCGTTCGACCTCACGAGCGAGGACGAGGTCCGGGCCGCCATCGAGGGGCGCGATCTCTGGGGCGTCGTGAACTGCGGCGGCTGGGGCGGCGAGATCGCGAGCCCCGTCGACACCGACATCGACGTCTTCGACAAGGTCATCGCCATCAACGCCCGAGGGTCGCTGCTCGTCACCAAGTACGCCGCCGCCTCGATGATCCGGCTCGGACGGGGCGGGGCGATCGTCAACGTGTCCTCGCAGGCTTCTCTCGTCGCGCTCGTCGGCCACATCTCCTACGGTTCGTCGAAGGCGGCCCTCGACAACATCACCCGGGTCTCCGCCCTCGAGCTCGGGAAGTACGGCATTCGCGTCAACTCGGTGAACCCGACCGTCGTCATGACCGAGATGTCGGCGTGGTACTGGGGTCGTCCCGAGATCGAGGGACCGACCCTCGAACGCATGCCTCTGGGCAAATGGGCGACCGAGGACGACATCGCCGGACCGATCGAGTTCCTGCTCAGCGACGACGCGGGCATGATTTCGGGCGTCTCGCTGCCCATCGACGGCGGCTACACGAACGTGTAGCGGTCGTTGCGGGACGACGAAGGCCGCATCCCCCGTAGGAATGCGGCCTTCGTCGTTCGGGACTATTCGCCGTCGACGGCTGCGCGGAGCTCGAGAAGGCGGGGGAGCGCCTTCGTGGTGAGCAGGTCCTGACGCTTGGCGGGGTCTACGGAGAGGGCGTCCTTCCAGAGCGACCGGCCGGCCATCGCGCCCGCGGCGCCGTGGGCCATGGCGTCACGGACCTGCACGATGAACGTCTCGTGGTCGACGCCGGCCGAGAGAACGGCCCATGGGACACCGGCGGCGGCCCGGTTGACGAGCTCGGCGCCCTCGGAGGAGCCGGGGTACTGGATCTTCAGTAGCTTCGTGCCGCAGGCCACTGCGAGTGCGGCTCCGTCGGCGACCAGCTGCGGGAACGCGGCCTTGTACTCCTCGTCCGACTCGCCCTCGAGCTGGTAGGTCAGGAGCTCGACGATGAGGAGGATGCCCTCCTTCTCGGCGGCTTCGGTCAGTGAACGGATCTCGTCGGCGACGCGATCGTCGAGGCCCTGCTTGTCCGGGCGCGTGTACCAGAGCATCTTGATGACGTCGGCGCCGAGCTCACGGGCGCGGCGAGGAGTAAGGCCGGGCACGAAGGTCGTGTACTTGAGGCCGTCCACCGTCTCGAAGCCGGACGAGTCGAGGCCGACCACCAGGGCGGTGTCGCGGCTGAGGACGCCCGAGTTCGGGATCGCCGGGAGCGCCACCTCGGGGTCGAGGAGGATAGCGGGGCCTTTGTTGGCGAGGAAGGTCACGAGATCCGCCTTGGCCGAGGCGAGTTCCTCGGTGGTGATTGCGGACGTACCGTCGGGTGCGTCCTGCATGACGGCCTTCATGCTGTTCCGCTGGTCGGCGGCCACGATGAGGATGTGGCCGGCGTCCGTCGAGATGGCCGCGAGCCCGCGCCGCTCCTGAGTAGTGAGTTCGTTCGAGGTGGTGATCGTCATTGCTCTCTCCTTGGTCTGGGTCGCTTCTTTGCGCTCGGTCGCAACCATGTCACCGATGACATCAGTGAAGCATGACCTCGATGACAAAGCAAGGAGAAGGGGGATCCGAGGATGCCTCCGGAACCGGGCGGTACGCCCGGCTCAGCCCTTGGTGCGGGGGAGGATCGTTCGGATCGAACCGGTGGTGTTGAGGCTGAGCTCACGGTGGGGCTTCGACGGGAAGCCCTGTCTCGCGACTACCATCACGACAAGAGCAGCGGCGCAGACCGCGGCTCCGACGACCGGGAGGACCCAGGGCCCGGCGAGACCCAGGGCGACGCCTCCGGAGGCGGATCCGATGGTGATGCCGACGTTGCTGGTCGAGTTGATGAAAGCGCCCGCGACGCTCGGTGAGGCGATACCGGTCCGGATCGCGGCGGTCATCATGAACGTGCCGACACCGGCGAACGCCACGTTCCACACGGCGACGGCGACGAGGGCCGGGAGCCCGAGGCCGAGCAGGAGCAAGAGTCCGAGCGCGGCCAGGGCGACGACGATGGCCGACATGTGCAGGAGGGCGCCGAGTCGCGGCTTGGTGTCGACGAAAGCGCCCGACGAGATCAGGCCGCCGACGCTCACGACGCCCAGGCCGAACAGGACCGGGCTCAGATCGTGTTCGGTGACCCCTGCGACTCGCAGCAGGGCCGTGATGTACGTGTAGGCGAAGTGCTGGCCGACGAACAGGAGCGTGTTGACGGCACCCACGGCGAGGAGGCCGGCCCGCCACCAGGCTCGCTGAGAGATCGTGCCGGTGGTGGCGACTCCTGCGTTCTCGACGGTCGGCACGACGGCCGCGATGACGAGCGCCAGTGCCGTCGCGGCCAGCGCCATGACGACGAACGCAGTCCGCCAGTCGTACGCCAAGCCGATGCCGGTCGCGATCGGCACCCCGAGGATGCTGCCCAACGAGCCACCGGCGAATGCCACCGTCATGGCGCGGCCGACCAGATTCGGGGCGACGAGACGGCTCGCATAGCTCGTGACCACCGAGTAGAAGACGGCGTGGCCGATGCCTCCCACGGCACGGCCGACCAGGAGGACGGCGAAGTCGGGAGCCACCGCCACGATGACGTCGGACAAGGCGTAGACGAGGATGACTGTCACGAGCAACCACTTGCGCGGGAACCTGTCGGTGGCGCGGGCCAACGGGACGGCGAGCACTGCGACGCACACTGCGAAGACCGACACGGTGAGACCGGCGGTGCCCTGCGAGACCCGGGTGGCGTCGGCGATCTGTGGGATCAGGCCGACGGGGAGCAGCTCGGAAGTCAACGCGATGAACGTCGAGAACGTGAGAGAGAGAAGGCCGAGAGCCGTGGCGCGCCGGGAATGGGGCATAGGGCTCCAGGGTAGCGAGTCGGGTCGTCTCGAGGGTGCCCCGGCACCGGCCCGTAACACCGCCGCCACGGCTTTAGTATGGTCCCCATGCCCGTTGGCGACTCCTTCTACATCACGACCCCCATCTTCTATGTCAACGACGTGCCCCACATCGGTCACGCGTACACGGAGGTGGCCGCCGACGTGCTCGCGCGCTGGCACCGCCAGCGTGGCGACGACACCTGGTTGCTCACCGGCACCGACGAGCACGGCCAGAAGATCCTCCGCACGGCCACCAGCCACGACGTCACGCCCAAGGCCTGGGCCGACAAGCTCGTCGAGGAGAGCTGGAAGCCCCTGCTCCAGACGGTCAACATCTCCAACGACGACTTCATCCGCACCACCGACGCCCGCCACGAAGAGGGCGTGCAGAAGTTCCTGCAGAAGCTCTACGACGACGGCTTCATCTACCAGGGCGAGTTCGAGGGCTACTACTGCGTCGGCTGCGAGGAGTACAAGCAGCAGTCCGACCTCGTCGACGGCACCGGCCCGTTCGAAGGCGAGCTCGTCTGTGCCATCCACTCCAAGCCGGTCGAACTGCTGAAGGAGAGCAACTACTTCTTCCGCATGAGCGATTTCGAAAAGCCGCTGCTCGACCTGTACGAGTCGCAGCCCGACTTCGTCCAACCCGAGAGCGTGCGCAACGAGATCGTGCAGTTCGTGAAGCAGGGTCTGCGCGACCTGTCGATCTCCCGGGCCTCCTTCGACTGGGGCATCAAGGTGCCGTGGGACGAGAAGCACGTCGTCTACGTCTGGTTCGACGCTCTGCTCAACTACGTCACGGCGATCGGCTACGGCGTCGACCAGGAGGAGTTCGACCGCCGCTGGCCGGCCATGCACCTCGTCGGCAAGGACATCGCCCGCTTCCACGCCGTCATCTGGCCCGCCATGCTCATGGCCGCCGGGCTGCCGGTGCCGAAGAACGTCTTCGGCCACGGCTGGCTGCTCGTGGGCGGCGAGAAGATGTCCAAGTCGAAGCTGACCGGCATCGCGCCGCAGCAGATCACCGAGACCTTCGGCGTCGACGCGTTCCGCTACTACTTCATGCGCGCCATCACCTTCGGTCAAGACGGCAACTTCTCGTGGGAGGACATCTCGGCGCGCTACCAGGCCGAACTCGCGAACGGCTTCGGAAACCTCGCCTCTCGCATCCTCGCCATGATCACGCGCTACTTCGACGGCCAGGTGCCGGTCGCCGGCGAGCTCACGGCCGACGACCTCGCCGTGCGCGAGACCGAGATCCGGGTGACGGACTCGGCCGACGCCTCCATCGCCACCTATGCCATCAACGAGGCGGTCTCGAGCATCTGGGAGCTCGTCGACGTGCTCAACGGCTACATCACCGAGCAGCAGCCGTGGGTCCTCGCGAAAGACGAAGCGACGCGCGAGCGTCTCGGCACCGTGCTGAACACCGCCCTGCGCGGCCTCGGCACGCTGACCGTCCTGCTCTCGCCCATCGTCCCCGACGCGACGCAGAAGCTCTGGCAGTCGATCGGGCAGGGCGAGCTGACCAGTCAGCCGATCGATCGCGCCCCCGAGTGGTCGTCCGCCCCGGCGGTGACGCCGCTGGAGTCGACGCTGTTCCCCCGCATCGAGCAGCCGGAGTCGGACGTCGCGTGACGAGCGCCTCGTCCGGCGACACCGGCGGCACGCCGGGCTCGGCGTTCGACGCCGGTGACGCCGCCACCCACCTCCGGGCGCGGGCGACCGAGTCCGGCGGGCAGAAGCGCGACCTGACCTACCCGCCACTGCCGTCGGCCCTGACGGTGCCGGTCTACGACAATCACACCCACCTCGAGATCCAGGACGGCGAGGGGCTCGATTACCGCGAGCACCTCGACCGCGCCTCGAGCGTCGGCGTGCGCGGCGTCGTGCAGGTCGGGAACGACCTCGAGACGTCTCGGTGGTCGGCGTCCATCGCGGCCCGCGAGCCCCGGGTGCTGGCCGCCGTCGCGATCCACCCGAACGAGGCGCCGAAATATGCCGCCCGCGGCATGCTCGACGAGGCCCTCGCCGAGATCGACGAGCTCGCGGGCCGCCCCCGCGTCCGAGCCGTGGGCGAGACCGGGCTCGACTGGAGCCGCATCGCCGAGGGATCGGACGGCGACGCGGCGAGGCAGGCTCAGCACGCCTCCTTCGAAGCGCACATCGGGATCGCCAAGAAGCACGGCCTGGCGTTGCAGATCCACGACCGCGACGCGCACGACGACGTCGTCGAGACCCTGCTCCGGGTCGGCGCTCCCGAGCGGACCGTCTTCCACTGCTTCTCGGGCGGGCCGGAGCTGGCGGCGATCTGCGCGGAGCACGGCTGGTTCATGTCGTTCGCCGGGGTGGTCACGTTCAAGAACGCCGAGCCCCTGCGCGCCGCCCTTCGCGCGGCTCCCCGCGAGCTGATCATGGTCGAGACGGATGCGCCGTTCCTGACCCCGGCGCCGTTCCGCGGTCGCCCGAACGCGCCGTACCTCATCCCCCTCACTCTCCGGTCCATGGCCGAGACACTCGAAATGGACGTCTCCATGCTCGCCGCCCGCATCACCTCGACGACCGAGCTGGTCTACGGCACCTGGGAGTCCGAGCCCGTGGTGATCGAGGCATGAGCGACGCGCCCTCGACCCTCCTCGGCCCGGCCGAGATCCGCGACCTGGCCGACCTCCTCGGCATCCAGCCCACCAAGAAGCTCGGGCAGAACTTCGTCCACGACGGCAACACCGTCCGCCGCATCGTCGCCGCCTCCAAGGTCGCGGCCGGCATGGACGTCGTCGAGATCGGCCCCGGCCTGGGTTCGCTGACCCTCGGTCTCCTCGAGAAGGGCGCCAAGGTCGTCGCGGTCGAGATCGACAAGCGCCTCGCCGAGCAGTTGCCCGCGACGGTCTCGCTGCTGCAGCCCGAGGCCGATCTCACCGTCGTCGTCGCCGATGCCATGAAGGTCACGCGGCTTCCGAGCGAGCCGACCCACCTCGTTGCGAACCTGCCTTACAACATCTCGGTACCGGTGCTCCTGCACTTCCTCGAGCACTTCCCGTCGCTCACGCGCGGCCTCGTCATGGTGCAGGCCGAGGTCGGCCTGCGCATCGCCGCGACCCCGGGCTCGAAGGTCTACGGCTCGCCCAGCATCAAGGCCGCCTGGTACGGGGTCTGGTCGACGGCCGGGCAGGTCAGCAGGCAGGTGTTCTGGCCGGTGCCGAACGTCGACAGCATCCTCGTCGCCTACGACCGGCGCGAGCCGAAGGGCACCGAGGCCGAGCGCCGTGTTGTCTTCGAGCTCGTCGACGCCGCCTTCCAGCAGCGCCGCAAGATGCTGCGGCAGTCGCTCTCGGCCGTGTTCGGCACGTCGGGTGCGGCCTCCGAGGCCATCGAGGCCGCCGGGCTGCAGGCCACGAGCCGCGGTGAAGAGCTGACCGTCGACGACTTCCTGGCGATCGCGCGGGTGCGGCTGGCCTCGTCTCCGGGCGACACGGCCGAATAACGTGCCGTCGCGCAAGCGATCCCGTGAGGCCGCCCGAACGGATCGCCCTTCCGCCGACCGGGCCGCGCGCCCCCTCAGCGACGCCGCGGTCGCGGCCCGCTCCGGCCGTGGGGTGGCCGAGTGGTTCGAGATCCTCGACGCCGAGGCCGCCACGCGCCTGTCGCACGACCAGATCGTCGGCCTCCTCGTCGACGTCTACGAGGCTCCCGAGTGGGGCGCGCAGTCGGTGGCGGTCCGCTACGCGCAAGAACGGGGGATGCGGTTGCCCGGTCAGCAGCCCGACGGCACCTTCTCCGTGAGCGCGAGCCGGAGCATCCCCGGCTCGCAATCGGCTCTGCTCGACGTGGCGATCGCCCAGGGCGCGGCGCTCACCGGACTCGAGCCCGACGCCGTGCACCGCCTGCCCGAGCGGACGACGGCCGAGTGGACCCTGGCGAACGGCGAGCTGCTCGTGGCCTCGGTGGGGCAGCCCGCGTCGGGCCAGTGCGCGGTGAGCCTCGTGCAGAGCCGCATCCGCCTGCCCGAACTCGTGGCGAGGCTGCGCGAGACCCTGACGACGACGGTCGTGCGCATCGCTCGCGACGCCGCCTGACGCTGGCGCGTGGGTGGGTTTGCCCCGTGCCTGCTTGCGTGCGAGCGAGCGGGTCAAGTGTGGCGGGTCGGCGGGGGTGCGGCCGCGCGGGTTCGGGGTGCAGGGATGAGCTGCACCCCAGTTTCCGCGGGGGACCCCCGGCCGACGAGGGTGCGTCGTGGTCGAGTCGGGTGCGGCCGGGCGGGTTCGGGGTGCGGCTCGGCGAGAGGGGGTGCGGCTGCACGGCTTGGGGGTGCGGCTCGGCGCGAGAGGCTCGGGTGGCGCGGGTTCGGGGTGCGGCCGCGCGGGTTCGGGGTGCGGGGGTGAGCTGCACCCCGACCGCCGGGCGGGACCACCGCACAGGACGCCCGCACCCCGACCCCCGCTAGAAGTCGGCCAGGTTCGCCCGCAGCCCGCCGTCCCCGAACGACGTGCGCAGGATCCCCCGCTTCCGCAATTCCGGCACCAGCCGGTCGAGGATCCGATGCACCGTCGCCGGATGCAGATCGCCGTTGAAGATGAACCCGTCGTTGCCCGCATCGTCGCCCAGCCGCTCGATGAAGTCGGCCACCTGCCCGACGGTGCCGACGAATCCCTGGCCCGACGCGATCGAGCCCTTGCGGTACTTCCGCACGAACAGGTCGCGGAGCGGTGCATCCCCCGCGCTGTCGCCCACGAGCGAGGCGATGCTCCCCTTCGAGACGTGCTGCCCGAACACGTTCACGTCGAGGGGCCGATCGAGGTCGAGGCGGGTCAGGTCGGTCTCGGTGATGATCGACTGGCGCTCGATCACCTCGTGCAGTTCCGAATCCGTGGGATGCGCGGACGCGGCCACCACGCGAGTCACCTCCTCCTCGCTCCCCACGATCTCCGGCGTGAACACGAACAGGATCCTGATGGAGGCCGCATCCCTCCCTTCCGCCGACGCGGCGGCGTGGATCTTCGCGCGGTAGGCCCGGACGCTCTCCACGTCGAGCGGCGCCAGGGCGAGCTGCACGTCGGAGTTGTGGCCGGCGAAGGCGAGCCCTCGCCCAGAGCCGCCGGGCGACACGATCACCGGGTCGCCGGCCTCGCCGTCGGGGAACGGCAGCGCGTTCAGCGGCCCGTCCAGCTCGAAGTACTGGCCGCGGTGCTGGAAGGCGTCGAGCTGGGAGCCGTCGGCGTAGCGCCAGGTCTCCGTGTCCTCGAGGATCGCGCCGTCGCCCCAGCTGTGCCAGAGCTTCCGGACAACGTGCATCCACTCCTCGGCGCGGTCGTAGGCGGCGTCGTGCGGCAGCTCGGGAATGCCGAAGTGCCGGCTGCTCGCGACGTCCGTCACGACGTTGAGGCCGACGCGGTGGTTGCTCAGGTGTTGGAGCGTCGCGAACTGCCGTGCCGCGAGGTACGGCGGCGTGACGCCGGCGTTGACGGTGGGAGCGACGCCGATGTGGCTC
The DNA here is from genome assembly GCF_039544345.1 of Frondihabitans cladoniiphilus. NCBI lineage: Bacteria > Bacillati > Actinomycetota > Actinomycetes > Micrococcales > Microbacteriaceae > Frondihabitans > Frondihabitans cladoniiphilus. The sequence continues at coordinate 460,263 of NZ_BAABLM010000002.1, read as the reverse complement.
GTCGCCGCGAAGAGGTAGGGGGTGAGGAGGAGCGGGTCGAGCTTGGGCGCCCCGAGCGCGCCGCGCACGCGCAGGTCGAGCTGCGAGGCCGGACCGGGCGACAGGGAGTCCTCGATGATCAGCAGGTCGAGGCCGGCCTGCTCCAGCTCCTTGATCGACTGCTGATAGAGGTCGGGGCGATCCCAGCGGTGCCCCCAGAGGTAGTCGTCGCGGAGCCAGCCTTGGGGGCCGAAGCCGCGACCGACGAACCATCCGAAGTGCTGTTGCCGTGCCATGCCGACAGTCTGCCCGGTGGTGCTGGCGCCGCGCGACGTATGACGGTCCGGGACACACGCCGCGGCACGTTGCGTTGTCCGAGATACGTCGCGCGGCGCCGGTGTTCGCCCGTAGCGCGACGACACAGTGACGCATCATCCACCTCGGGTGCCTAGTCTTGAGCGGTGACCGATCTGAAGAGCCCGCGCGTCTACGTCATCCACGAGAACCCCGAGTGGTTCCCTCCGCTCAAGGCGGCCTTCGACGCCGAAGGCGTTCCGGTCGAGGAGCTCCTGCTCACCGACGGCTCGATCGACCTCACCGCCGAACCGGCCCCCGGCATCTACTGGTCGCGCATGAGCGCCAGCGCCCACACCCGCGGCAACGAGCACTCGAAGGAGTACACCCGCGCGGTCCTCTCCTGGCTCGACGCCGCCGACGGCGTCCGCGTCGTCAACGGCCGCCCCGTGATCGAGCTCGAGGTCAGCAAGGTGCAGCAGCACGTCGCCCTGCAGAAGCTCGGCTTCGACGTGCCCCGCACCAAGGCCGTCTTCGGTACCCGCGACCTGGCCGCGGTCGCCGCCACGTTCGACGCGCCCTTCATCAGCAAGCACAACCAGGGCGGCAAGGGCCTCGGCGTCCGCCGCTGGGACACCCACGACGAGTTCGCCGCCTGGGTCGCCGGCCCCGAGTTCGAGTCCTCGCCCGACGGCATCACCCTGATCCAGGAGCTCCTCGTCGGCGCCGAGTCGTTCATCACGCGCGCCGAGTTCGTCGGCGGCGCGTTCGTCTACGCCGTGCGCGTCGACACCTCCGGCGGCACCTTCGAGTTCTGCCCGGCCGACGCCTGCGCCCTCCCCGGTCAGGCGCCCCTGTTCCAGCTGCGAGAGCGCACCACGAACGGCGACCCCATCGCCGAGCACCCGTTCATCCAGAAGGTGCCCGAGTTCCTCCGCGCCGCAGGCGTCGAGATCGCCGGCGTCGAGTTCATGGAGACGGCCGACGGCCGCGTCGTGCCCTACGACGTGAACACGAACACGAACTACAACCCCGACGTCGAGGCGGCCTCCGACAAGTCCGGCCCCCGCGAGATCGCCAAGTTCCTGGGCGGCCTGCTGGCGGCCGAGTACGCCGATGCCGCCGTCGCGGCCGAGGCCGTCGCGTGAGGTTCGGCTTCTGGACCCCGATCTTCGGCGGCTGGCTCCGCAACGTCGACGACGAGCAGATGCCCGTCACCTTCGAGTACGTGAAAGAGGTCGTCCAGACCGCCGAGCGCGTGGGCTTCGACCTGACCCTCATCCCCGAGCTCAACCTCAACGACATCAAAGGCGTCGCGGCCCCGTCGCTCGAGGCGTGGGCCCTGACCGCCGCGCTCGCAGCCGTCACGACGAAGCTCGAGCTGATGGCGGCGGTCCGCCCGGGCTACCACCTGCCCGCGGTCACCGCGAAGCAGGCGGCCACGATCGACGCGATCTCCGGCGGCCGCTTCACGCTCAACGTCGTGAGCGCCTGGTGGGAGGAGGAGTCGCGCCAATACGGCGGCACCTTCTCCGAGCACGACGACCGCTACGCCCGCACGACCGAGTTCGTCTCGATCCTCAAGGGCCTCTGGAACGAGACGCCCTTCGACTTCCACGGCGACTACTACGACATCTCCGGCTCGCACCTCGAACCGAAGCCGCAGGTTCTGCCCACGATCTACGCGGGCGGCGAGAGCCCGGCCGGCAAGGCCGCGATCGTGTCGTTCGCGGACGCCTACCTGACCCACGGCGGCACGGTCGACGAACTCGACACCAAGGTCCGCGGGATGCGCGAGCAGCGCGCCGCCGCGGGAGGCGAACCGTTCAGCCACTTCGGCATGGCCGCCTACGCCATCGTGCGTGACACCGAGGAGGAGGCCGAAGCCGAGCTCGCCCGCATCACCGACGTGAGCCAGGGGGCCGCCTACGAGTCCTACCAGGACTTCATCAAGCAGTCGCACCTCGAGCACCAGCCCGACCTCCGCGACTACTCCGTCTCCAACCGAGGTCTCCGGCCCGGCTTCGTCGGGACCCCGCGGCAGGTGGCCGACCGGATCCTCGAGTTCGAGCGCGTGGGGGTCGACACGCTGCTGCTGCAGTTCTCGCCCCAGGTGGCGGAGATGGAGCGGTTCGCCCGTGACGTGATCCCGCTGGTGAGGGCCGAGTCGAGCATCCTCGTCTGACCGCACTAGGTTGGACCTATGACGTCCGTGGTGCCCTCGACCGTGGTCCACACTCGTGCGCCGGGCAAGATCAACGTCTTCCTCGCCGTCGGTGATCTTCAAGACGACGGGTATCACGAGCTCGCGACCGCGTACCAGGCCGTCTCGCTCTACGAAGACGTCCGGGCGCGGCACGCCGACGACTTCTCGGTCGCGTTCACGTCGACGGGCGGCGTCGACATCGCGGGGGTCCCGACCGACGAGTCCAACCTCGCGATCAAGGCGGCTCGGCTCCTCGCGAAGACGACGGGCTACGGCGGGGGAGTGCGCCTCGACATCGACAAGAACGTGCCCGTCGCCGGGGGCATGGGAGGCGGCTCGGCCGACGCGGCCGCGAGCCTCCTCGCCTGCGACACCCTGTGGGGCACGGGCCTCAGCCGAGACGAGCTCCTCCGGCTCGGCGCCCAGCTCGGAGCGGACGTGCCGTTCGCGCTCATGGGCGGCACCGCCGTCGGCACCGGGCGCGGCGACGAGCTCAGCCCGGCCCTGGCCCAGGGGCAGTTCCAATGGGTCCTCGCGCTCGCCGACTTCGGCCTGTCGACTCCCGCGGTCTACCGCGAACTCGACGAGCACCGGGTGCGGCACCTCGCCGACATCAACCCGGTCCGGCAGCCCCGGGTCGACTCGGGCGTGCTCCAGGCGCTCCGCGCGGGCGACCCCGGGCTCCTCGCCGACGTCATGTACAACGACCTCCAGGCACCGGCGCTCCACCTCGAGCCCGGCCTCTCGGCGGTCCTCGAGCTCGGCGAGCAGAACGGCGCCCTCGCCGGCGTCGTCTCCGGCTCCGGTCCGACGGTCGCGTTCCTCGCGCCCGACCTCGACGGCGCGCTCGAGCTCCAGATCGCTCTGAACGCCGCCAAGCTCGCGGTCGTGCGGGCGTCCGGGCCGGTCCACGGCGCCCGGGTCATCACCGACTGAGAGGCTCGCCATGCCGAAGCTGCCTCCGATCGTCGCCGGCGGTGTGCCCGCCGCACCGTCCGTCCGCTACAGCCGCAGCACTCGCTTGCCCGGCATGGGGCTCGACGGCCAGGCCCGGCTCACCGCGGCCCGCGTCCTCGTGGTCGGTGCCGGCGGCCTCGGCTCCCCGGTGATCCAGTACCTCGCCACCAGCGGTGTCGGCACCCTCGGCATCGTCGACGACGACGTGGTCGACCTGTCGAACCTCCAGCGGCAGGTGCTCTACCGTCCCGACCAGGTGGGCCTGCCCAAGGCCCGGGCGGCCGCCGAGTGGGTGCGGGCCGTGAACCCGGACGTGACCGTGCACGTGCACGCGGTGCGACTGGGCGACGCGACCGCGAGCATCCTCGACGACTACGACCTGATCGTCGACGGCAGCGACTCGTTCGACACCTGCTACGTCGTGGCCGATGCCGCTGCCGCACGCGGGCTTCCGGTGGTGTGGGGCAGCGTCTCCCGCTACGACGGGCAGGCGAGCGTCTTCTGGGACGCCGCTCCCGACGGGCGGGGCGTCGACTACCGCGACCTGCACCCGGAGGCGCCTGCCGGCGGCTGGGACGAGTCCTGCGCCGACGTGGGCGTCCTCGGCCCGCTGTGCGGCACCGTCGGCTCTGTCCTGGCCTCCGAGGCGGTGAAACTCCTCACAGGCGTGGGCGAGCCGCTGCTCGGCCGCATCGTGACGATCGACGCGGCCGGAGGCACGTGGCGCGAGAGCCGAATCGCCCGGTCGGCTGAGCGCCGGGCCGAGCGCGAGGCGGTCGTCGCCGCCCGGGGAGGGCAGACCGCCGAATCCGCATCCGCCGCCGTTGTCCCGGTCGCGAGCCTCACCGCCGACGAGCTCGAGGCGCGGCTCACCGCCCGGGCCGAGGGGCGCGACGACTTCGTGCTGCTCGACGTGCGGGCGACCCACGAGCAGGAGGCGGGAATGATCCCGGGGGCCGTCGCAGCGGCCGGGTTCGGATCGACCAGCCCCGTGCATCCCCCTCTCGATCTCGACGTGCCGGTCGTCGTCTACTGCGCTCGCGGGCCCCGCTCGGCCGCTGCGGCGAGGCTCCTCGCCGACGAGGGCTACGCAGTGGCGGATCTGAGCCGGGGGATGCTCGGCTGGACCCTCCGCCCGTCGGCCCTCGCCGCCGGTGCCGACGCCGCCGCGCGCGGTGGACGCGTTCCTCTGCCGCTCGGCGACATCGACCCCGAGGCGTTCCACCCCAACCGGCACTCCTGACCGCTCCGGTGGCCTCGGAGATCCGCCGCTGATCGACGCGGCCCGACCGTGGGGCACGGGTCAGCGGTCGAGCGGGGCTCCGGCATCCAGCGACGCGGTCACGGCGGAGAGCAACTGCACCAGACGCTTGGCCTCGCGGTCCGAGATCGAGGCGAAGAGGGTCCGGACCCCTCCCTGGCTGGTGCCGATGGCCGTCGCAAGCGCTTTCTTGGCCTGCGGTGTCAGCCGCAGGATCTGGCCGCGCCCGTCGGACGGATCGGGGGTCCGCGTGACGAATCCGCGGAGTTCGAGTCGCGACAGGATGATCGTCGCGGCAGCGCTCGTCACCCCGAGGGTCCGGGTGAGGTCTCGCGGGCGGACCTCCTTGCCCACGGTCTCGAGACGGGCGAGGTACTGCAGTGCGGCGAGATCGTTGGCACCGATGCCCAGTCGGTCGCGCAGGCGCCCGCGGAACAGCGCCTCTGCGTCTTGGAGGGCGTAGAGCGCTTCGATCACGGCCCCCGACGGCGTCGACGGGTCGTAGTCGAACGGTGGTGGGTCGTTCGCTTCGTGCGTGCTCATAGGAGCCTCTCGGGAAGGTCCGCAGTCGTCCGCCGGCTCTGGCGAAACGGAAGCGGTGCCCTATCGAACCACACGGCCCTGCCGAGCGCATGGGGTGGCACGGGCTACCGGCGGGTGGTCAGCCGCCGGCGAAGGGCGGCATGACGTCGACCACGGCTCCGTCCGCCACGACGAGGCCGCGGTCGCGGGTCGTCACGCCGTCGACGAGGAAGGAACTGCGCTCCAGCACCCCGGCCAGATCGGCAGGATCGACTCCGGCGGCGGGAAGGAGAGTCGCGACCAGATCGCCGATCGTCGGCGGCTCCGCCGAGACGCATTCCAGTTCGTCGAGTCCGGTGGAGGCACGGGCGGCGGCGAAGAAGCGGAGGGTCACCGTGACCACGGGTCAGCCCCCGATCGCGCTCATCGAACGCTCCGGCTGGACGAACGAGCCGTCGTCGATCCCGTGGCCCTTCGGTTTCGCCCACATGGCCCCACGCCAGCGGTCGGCCAGCTCGAGGTCGGACCCGCCGGCGCGGAGCAGATCGCGCAGATTGGTCTCGTCGTGCGAGAACAGGCAGCTCCGGATGCTGCCCTCGGCGGTCATCCGGGTGCGGCGGCAGTCGTCGCAGAACGGCTCGGTGACGGAGGCGATGATGCCGATCGTGCCCGAGAGCGTCGCCTCTTCGCCGCGGCCGACGGCCGTGAAGCGCTCGGCCGGTGCGCCGTCGCGGGGTTCGCGGGCCACGGCCAGGTCGAAGCGAGGAGCGAGCAGGGCGCGGACGTCGGCGGCGGTGACCATGAGCTCGCGACTCCAGGTGTGGTCGGCGTCGAGGGGCATCTGCTCGATGAAGCGCAGCTCGTGGCCGTGTTCGAGGGCCCAGGCGACCAGGTTCGGCGCCTCGTGGTCGTTGACGCCCGGCAGGAGGACGGCGTTGATCTTGATCGGCCCGAGACCCGCGGCGGCGGCGGCGTCGACCCCGTCGAGCACCCGCTGGAGGAACGGTCGACGGGTGAGGGTCGCGAAGGTCTGGGCGTGCAGCGAGTCGAGCGAGACGTTGACGCGATCGAGGCCGGCCTCGGCGAGGGCGGTGGCGCGCTCCTTCAGACCGATGGCGTTCGTCGTCAGCGAGATCTCGGGGCGGGGTTCGAGTGCGGCGCACCGCGACACGATCTCGACGAGGTCCTTGCGCAGCAGGGGCTCGCCGCCGGTGAATCGAACCTGCCTCACACCGAGGTCGTGGACGGCGATGCCGACGAGGCGGACGATCTCGTCGGCCGAGAGCGCCTGGTCGCGGGGAAGCGACGGCAGGCCCTCGGCCGGCATGCAGTAGGTGCAGCGCAGGTTGCACTTGTCGGTGAGCGAGACGCGGAGGTCGGTCGCGGTGCGCGCGAAGCGGTCGACGAGCCCGGGCACTCCGTCCGGCCGGGGTGGCAGGGTCGGATCGGGTCGACCGGGGATGGTCGGGATACCCAGCGAGATCGTCATCGTCCGAGGCTAATCGACACGCCTGGACGTGGCGACACCACGGTGCGCGTCGCGGCCATCGGTCAGGCCCTGCTCGGCGGAGTCTCCACGATCACCGTCGTGGCCTTGACGACGGCGATCGCCACCGACCCCAGCTCGAGGCCGAGCTCGCGCACCGCCTCCGAGCTCATCAGCGACACCACCCGGAACGGCCCGCACTGGAGTTCGACCTGGGCCATGACCGTGTCCATCGTGATCTCGGTCACGAGGCCGACGAATCGATTGCGCGCCGAGCGCCCCACGTCGGACGGGTCGTCGGGCAGGATCGCGTTCTTCCGCGCGAGCTGGGCGAGTTCCAGGCCGTCGACGACCGTGCGCCCGGCGGCGTTCTTCTCGCTCGCCAGGGCCCCATTGTCGATCCACCGGCGGACGGTGTCGTCGCTCACTCCGAGGTAGCGGGCGGCGTCGGGGATCTTGATCTGCGGCATGACGGGAGCCTACTCGGCGGGTTCGGGCGCGCCGAGGGGGCGGCGTCGGGACGGGAGCAGGGCGTGCCATTCCCTCGACGCCGTGTCGCGCATCCGACCCTGCCAGCCGGGGCCGGACCGGTGGATGCTCACCGCGACGATGATCACGAGTGCGACGAGCAGGGTCAGCGGTCGGGTGCCGCCGTAGAGGAAGAACTGCCGGGCCGACAATGCCATCGCGATCGTGAGCCATTCCCAGCGGCCGGTCATGGCGACGAAGGGGATCAACAGCAGTGCGTACCAGGGGTAGCGCGGGCTGAGCACGAGCAGGGTGGCGCCGATCATGACGAGCTGGCCGAGCCACGGATTCGCCGGATCGGTCACGCGCCAGACGATCACGGCCACGATCAACAGGATCAGCACCGCGGCGGGGGCAGCGAGCTCGCCCGGCGCGAACCAGTGCACGAGCGCGAACCGGTTGCCGTCGTCGTAGCCCTCCTCCGACAGGTACCCGGGCAGGAACCCCAGCACCTTCGGGCCGGTCCCGATGATGTATGGGACGTAGAGGAGCAGGAAGGCGGCGAGGGATGCGGCGATCACCTTCAGAGGCTGCCTCCGGAGCAGGGCGGGCGCCGCGATCACCGGGATGAGCTTCGTCGCGATCGCGGCTCCGAGCGCGAGGCCGCCGGTCCAGCGCCGGTTCGTGGCGACGAGAGCCGTCGCGAGGAACGCCAGACCGGCCGCCAGGACATCCACGTGCGAGTTCGTGACGGCCTCCGACGCCACGAGCGGACACCACGCCCAGAGGGCCGCCCAGCGGACGTCGAGGCGGCGGCGGCGCAGGACGAGGACCAGGCCGACGGTGATACCGAGACTGATCACGAGGCCGCCGGCCTGCAACGGCCAGTACTGCGCGTCCGTCGGGACGACGAAGCGGACGGCCGCGAAGTAGAGCTCGGCGGTCGCAGGGTAGATCGTGTTCACGCTCGGACGGTTGATCTGGGTGCAGATGACCGTCTTGGTGCCGTAGTCGCGAGTCTTGACGGTTCGCCCGGGCGTGCATCCCACGCTTCCGTCGCTCTCGGTGACGGTGGACGGGAACAGCCACTCCGGCCGCAGGCTCTCGGTGGCCTTCGAGTTCGGCGTATGGGCGTACGGGGAGACGCCGTGGCCCTGCACGATGCCGTCCCAGGCGTAGCGGGCCGAGTCGGTGCTGGTGTTCGGCGGGCCGACGATCGCGGCGCCGCCGATCAGGGCGGCGCCGACGAGCACGACCGCGGCGACGTGCTTGGCGGGGACCCGGCGCAGGAGGACGAGCCCCAGTGCGAAGACGGCCCAGCAGACGGTCGTCCAGATGCGGAACGGCCAGCTGACGCCGGGCAGGTAGAAGCCGAGTTCGACCACGCCCCAGCCGATCGTGGCGGCGAGGACGGCGGCCACGAGGACGGCGAGGAAGGTGCGCACGCGACCACTCTGCCGCACCTTCGCGACGAGTCCGCCCGAAGTGGGGTGGGATCCCACCGGTTTCGGGTCCGGATCCGAACTAGCTTGTGGAAGAGTCCTCTTCCTGTGGAGAGTCGTCTCCCCGTCGAGCGGAAGTGTGGTGAGGTACGGCATGCGTCATCTGCTGTTCGACCTCCGCCGCTCGGTGAGCTCGACGAACCGGAACGCCCGGAGCGCGACCGTGATGGGTCGGTTGCTCGGGGTGGCGTTCGTCGTGTGCATCCTGACGGGGCTGTACAGCCACTTCCTGCAGCAGCCCTATTCGTGGATGCACTTCCCGACCCACCCGGTGAGCCTCTACAAATGGAGCCAGGGCGTCCACATCACCGTCGGCATCGCGTGCTTCCCGCTGCTGCTGGGCAAGCTGTACACGATCTTCCCGCAGCTGTTCCAGTCGCCGCCGATCAAGTCGATCGGTCACGTCTTCGAGCGCGCCTCGATCACCCTCTTCGTGTCGTCGTCGCTCGTGCAGATCTTCACCGGCCTGCTGAACACGTTCCAGTACTACCCGTGGCCGTTCCCGTTCAAGCAGGTGCACTTCGCGCTCTCGTTCGTGATCATCGGGTCGCTGGCCATCCACATCGCCCTCAAGCTGCCGCTGATCACGCGCTACTGGACCGCGAAGAGGAGCTACGACGCGAACGGCGAGTTCATCCCGCCCGAGTCCGATCTCGTGCCCGTCACCCCGCGGAAGCAGGCGCTCGAACGCCTCGCGGCGCTCGGGGTCGATCCGACCTCGGCCGCGTTCCAGCGCGATCTCGACGACCCGACCGTCGTCCTCGACGCCGAGGTCTCGTCCGCGGCGTTCGAGGCGAGGCGGCCCAAGGGCTTCGTGGCCCGGATCTTCGCCTGGATCGACGACACCCCCTCGTCGCCGGCGAAGACCTCGCGTCGGGGCTTCTTCACCGCGGTCACGGCCTCGACGGTCGGCGTGGTCGCGCTGACCGCCGGGCAGTCGTTCAAGCCGTTCGACACGATCAACGTCCTGGCTCCCCGCCAACAGGGGCTCGGCCCGAACGATCTGCCCATCAACCGCACTGCGGCTGCGGCCCAGGTGCTCGAGACGGCGATGGACCCGAACTGGGGTCTCACGATCTCGAAGGGCGCCTTCTCGGTGCGCCTGTCGGCCGCGCAGCTGCTGGCCCTGCCGCAGCACCAGGCCGACCTGCCCATCTCCTGTGTCGAAGGGTGGAGCCAGATGGCCACGTGGCGCGGAGTCCGACTGGTCGACCTCGTCGCCCTCGTCGACGCCGACGCGTCGGCGTCTCTCAAGGTCACCAGCCTGGAGAAGAAGGGCGGCTACCGGATCATGATGATGGGCTCGGAATACGTCCACGACCCGAACACGCTCGTCGCCACGCATCTGAACGGCGAACGACTCGACATCGAGCACGGGTACCCGGCACGGATGATCGCGCCCGGGCGCCCCGGGGTGTTGCAGACCAAATGGCTGAGCACGTTGGAGGTGCTGTGATGACCGCGTCGGCATCCTCCGAGTCCGTCCTCGCCACTTCTCCGTCTCGAGGCGTGTTCATCGGGCGCGTGGCTCTCATCGTGTTCGGCGCGGCCCTCACTCTCCTCGGCGCCTACGTCATGATGACGACCGTCAAGCCCAAGAACATCGTCGGCGTCATCACCTGGCTGATCGGTGCCCTGATCCTCCACGACGGAATCATCTCTCCGATCGTCGTCGGCATCGGCATCGGGCTGAAGCGGGTCGGCCGTCGTATCCCCGCCTCGGTGCTCTGGATCGTCCAGGGGGCGGTCTTCGTCGGCAGCGTGTTCACCCTCGTGGTCGTGCCCGAGATCATCCGCAAGGCGAAGATCCCGAAGAACTACACGGTTCTGCCCTTCGACTACGCGCCGCGACTGGCGATCCTCTGGGGCGTGATCGTGGTGCTGACCGCGGTCGTCATCGTGGTGGTGCTGCGTGTGCGTCGGCGCTCGCCCGTCGATCACACCCCAGCGGCGTAGACCTCGCGCCTAGGTCGGGTGTTCGCGCCGGTGGCAGGTGTTCGACGTTCGAGAGCGGGCACGACCGGCCCCGGCGGAGCAGCATCGGGGGATGAGCGACGATGCAGCGCAGATCCAGACCGAATTCCACGACGCCGTGAACATGACGGCGTCCGAGTTGTCGAAGTGGCTGGAGACCGACGAGTCCAAGGAGGTCGGTCAGAAGACCGACGGCCACGAGTCCACCGGGCACCACAGCGGGCGGCGGATCGTCGAGATCCTCGGCACGAAGAAGTCCGACCTCACGGACAGCGACCTGAAGCACATGCAGAAGGTGGTCGGCTACGTCGCACGGCACTCGAAGCAGCGCCCCGACGGCGACGTCACCGAGACGCGCTGGCGCTACTCCCTGATGAACTGGGGCAACGATCCGATGAAGAAGTAGGGGGGCGCGCCCGTCGAAGCCACTCCATCGGCGCGAACCCTCCGCCTAGGCGGGGTGTTCCTGCCGGTCGAGTGTGTCTAGCGGGAAGCGGCGGGCGTCAGGCGGCAGAACGACCGCTCGGCGACGCGCCAGGTGCGCGAGACCGCGAGACCGGCGCTCGCCGCATGACGGCCCAGGGCATCCCGCCCGACCTCCGCCCAGGGGAACCCGGCGCTCGAGCCGCCGCGATCGTCCACCACGTGAGCGGTGAAGGCGTCGTCGACGGACGGGTCGTCCTGCACCTCGACGAGGACCGCGCCGCCGTCGCGCAGCAGCTCGCGGCAGCGCCCGAGCAGCGCGGCCGGGTCGCCACCGATGCCGATGTTGCCGTCGAGGAGCAGCAGGGTGCCCCACAGACCCTCCCAGGGCATCGGCTCGAAGATCGACTGGGCCAGGACGGGAAGGCCGGCGTCGCGGGCGACCTGCGCCGCGGCGGCGGACACGTCGACGCCCAGGGCGGTGAACCCGAGATCGGCGGCGGCACGGATCATCCGGCCCGGTCCGCAGCCGATGTCGAGCACGGGGCCGCGCTCGCCGTGGAGCACGCTGCGGTCGACCACGTCGGCGGCGGCCATCCACTGCGAGAGGTCGTAGGGGGCGGCCGGTGCGGTGGAGCGACGGCCGTCGCCGACGAGCGTCAGGGCACCGTTGCGGCGCAGGGCGTGGGCGTAGGGCTCGGCTCCGCCCGAACCGAAGCTGGCCTCGCGCGGGGCGGACCAGTCGACGACGAGGCTCATCGGGCACCCACGAGGTCGGCCAGGCGCAACGCCGTCGCGAACCGGGAGTCGGGAGCGGACGCTGCGACGAGGCGGGCGTCGTCGATGGTGTCGACGTCGACGAGCTCGGGCAGGTGCGCGACGGTCAGACCGGCTGCGGCGAGTCGAGCCAGTTGGTGGAACCCGGTGTCGTCCTGCGACATGGGCACGCCCCGCAGCAGGTCGCCGGTCGGGCGGGCGAGGCCGAGCGCCCAGAACCCGCCGTCGTTCGCCGGACCGAACCAGGCGTCCACACCGGTCGGCCACTCCTGGAACACAGGGCGCAGGATGCTCGCACTCACCTGCGGCGTGTCCATCCCGATCAGCAGAGTGGGCTCGTCGACGAGGTCGAACAGCGCACCGAGTCGCTCGTCGAGCCCACCCTCGACCTGCGGCACGATCTCATAGCCGGCTGCTTCGACGGGGGCGTGCTCGCCGTCGAACAGGAGGATGCGCCGGGTCGCCGGCAGATCGGCCACGGCGGCCAGGGTGTCGGCGATGGCCGCGGACGCGACGTCGGCGGCCTGCTCGAGGCTCAGGGGCGGGTGGAGGCGTGTCTTGACCTTGCCGGGCAGGCACTCCTTGGCGATGACGACGAGGGCGGTCATCGCCGGGCCGCCTTCAGGAGGCGGGACATGTCCTGGATCGCGCGGAGGGTGCCGCGCAGGGTTCCGGTCACCTTGCTGCGGCCCACGCGGGGCGCGTAGGGGGCGTCGAGCTCGAGGATGCGCCACCCGGCTTCCGATCCGCGCAGAACCATCTCGAGGGGGTACCCGCTGCGGCGGTCCTGCAAGTCGAGGCCCAGGAGGCCTTCACGGCGGGCTGCGCGCATCGGTCCAAGGTCGTGGAGACGGACGCCGGAGGCGCGACGCATCAGGCGGGCGAGGGCGAAGTTGGCGAGGCGGGCGTGGAGGGGCCAGGCGCCGCGGGTCGTCGGGCGGCGGCGGCCGAGGACGAGATCGGCCTCGCCGCGAGCGATGGGGGCGACCAGCGCTTCGAGGTCGAGGGGGTCCATCGACGCATCGGCGTCGCAGAACGTGACGTAGTCGGCGGTGGAGGCGAGGAGGCCGGCGTGGGCAGCCGCACCGAAGCCGCGGCGGCTCTCGGTCACGACGGTGGCACCGAGCTCTCGGGCGATCTCGGCCGAGCCGTCGGTCGAACCGTTGTCGACGACGATGGCCCGGTAGCCCTTCGGCAGGCGCCCCAGGATCCACGGCAGAGCGGCCGCCTCGTCGAGGCACGGCAGGACGATGTCGACCGTTCCGGGAATCATATATTCACCATACGGATCGGCTGCTGAGAGCGTCCGTCCGGGTGTGTCGATCTCGGTGCGCATGGCCATCCCAACCTCGGTGCAACGAGGTCCGTTGCGTGCACGAGGTGTTCGGAGCGGTCCTCCCGAGAGGTGGCTCGGAGGCGGCTGAGTGCGCCGAACGGCTACCGGACCCAGAACGGCTACTTGGCCCAGACCGGCTACCTGGCCCAGACCGGCTACCTGGCTCGGATCGGCTACTGCACGCTCGCGCGGAGGGGAGCGGACGCGAATTCGTGCATCCCCCGCTCGAAGGTCACTGACGGCGCCCAGCCGAGTTCGTCCTGGAGGCGCCGTGACGACGCGGTGATGTGGCGGACGTCGCCTGCTCGGTAGTCGCCCGTGACCACGGGCGGCAGGCCTCCGGCGGCCCGGCTCAGCTCGGAGGCCATCTCGCCGATCGTGTGCACGACGCCGCTGCCGACGTTGTACGGGCGGAACGTGTCGGCGGGGAGATCGGCCGTGCGGTCGAGGGCCGCGAGGTTGGCGGAGGCGATGTCGCGGACGTGGACGAAGTCGCGGCGTTGCGCGCCGTCCTCGAACACCCGCGGTGCCTCGCCTCGCTGGATCGCCGACCGGAAGAGAGAGGCGACTCCGGCGTACGGGGTGTTCTGCGGCATCCCCGGTCCGTAGACGTTGTGGTAGCGCAGGGCGATGGCTCGGCCGCCGGTGCTCCGCGCCCACGATGTCGCGAGCTGCTCTTGAGTGAGCTTGGTGATGGCGTAGACGTTGCGAGGGTCGAGCGGTGCATCCTCGCCGATGAATTCCGGGACGAGCAGGTTGCCCTCGTCGTCGCGCGGGTCGAACACGCCGGCGTCGAGGTCGGCGATGCGGCGCGGCGCGGGGCGGACGATGCCGCTCGGCCCGCGGTAGGCGCCCTCGCCGTAGACGACCATCGAGGACGCCATCACGAGGCGGTCGATCCCGCGACTCGCCATGGCGGCGAGGACCACGGCCGTGCCGACGTCGTTCGACGACACGTAGTCGGGGGCGTCCTGGAAGTCGACGCCGAGACCGACCTTGGCGGCCTGGTGACAGACCGCGACCACGCCGTCGAGGGCGTCGTCCATGGCGGCCCGGTCGCGGACGTCGACCTGACGGAAGTCGACACGAGGGTCGAGGGATGCACCGCCGCCGTGCACGTCAGGGCGCAGGTCGTCGACGACCCGCACGCTCCACCCGCGGTCGAGCGCTCCGGTGACGATGGTGGATCCGATGAAGCCGGCCCCGCCCGTCACGAGCAGGAGAGGCGAGTCGGATGCGGTCACAGGGGAGGCCTCGGCGCCCCGGTGACCGGTCGGGCCAGGACCTCGGCGACGGCGGCGGCGGGGATGAGCTCGCGGGGCGTGAAGCCTGCCGGAAGCGCCGCGACGATCTTCTCGATGGCCGCCACGATCGTCGGCTGCGCGGCCGCGAGACGCTCGAAGACCAGCTCGGCGCTGACCGTGTCGACGTCGTCGCCCTCCTCCGGGGCCAGGCCCGCGTCGCTGTCGGTGACGAACGAGAGGTTGACGGTGCCCACGTTGAGTTCGGCGGCGAGCGCCACCTCGGGATACATCGTCATGTTGACCGTGTGGGCGCCGGCCTGCCGGAACCAGAGCGACTCGGCGCGGGTCGAGAAGCGCGGCCCCTGGATCACGACGCAGGTGCCGGTGGGGGAGAAGGAGTCGAGCGAGGCGGTCAGGGCGTCGATGGCGAACCCGCGCAACTGCGGGTCGAACGGGTCGGCCGCGGCGAGGTGCTGCACCGAGCCCTGGTCGTAGAACGTGTCGGCCCGGCCCCAGGTGCGGTCGATGAACTGGTCGGTCACGACCAGCGTGCCGGGCGGGAAGTCGGGGCTGACACCGCCGACGGCGCTGGAGGAGACGATGGCGCGAGCTCCGAGCGAGGCCAGCGCCCAGATGTTCGCGCGGTAGCCGATGAGATGCGGGGCGACCGAGTGGTCCGCGCCGTGGCGGGTGAGGAACGCGACGCGCTTGCCGCCGAGCGTTCCGATCGTGACGGGGCTCGACGTCTCGCCGTACGGGGTGTCGACGACGAACGACTCGGACTCGCCCTCGGGGAAGAGTGCGTAGAGCCCGGATCCGCCGATAACCGCCACGTCGACTCGAGGAGCCGACCCGCCGGACTCGGGGGCACTGCCTGTGGGTTCGTGGGCGCTGCCTGGGGAGAGTTCCGAGGGGTCCGATGCCATGTCTGGGAGACTATCGCTGACAGCCTGACCGACGAGAGAGAAGAGCGTGGGATCCCCGTGCGAACCCTGATCGAGCACGCGCAAGCCATCGCCATCCTCGTCGACGCCGCGTCGTCCGCCCGCGGTGTCGAGAGGGCGAGCCTCGTCGACGGTCCCCTGCCGACCGGCCGCACCCTGGCGGACGACCTCGTCGCTCCGATCGACCTGCCGCCCTTTCCCGCCTCGCAGATGGACGGCTACGCGGTCCGCAGCTCCGAGCTGGTGCCCGGGGCCCCGGCTCTCGTCGTCGCCGCACGGGTCCCGGCCGGCACCGTCCCGGCACCGCTCGAGCCCGGCACGGCCGCTCCGATCATGACCGGGGCTCCCGTTCCCGAGGGCGCCGACGCCGTCGTGCCGATCGAGCAGGCGGTCCCCGCGCACTTCCTCCCCGAAGACGTCGCCGGCACGGTCGAGCTGCCGACGGGTGCCGCTCCCGGGCTCTTCGTGCGGCCGCCCGGCTCCGACGTCGCCGCGGGGTCCCTTCTCTTCGCCGCCGGCACGCTGCTCGGGCCGGCGCATCTCGGCGCACTCGCCGCCTCCGGCCTGACCGAGATCGACGTCCGGTCTCCTCTCCGCATCTGGTTGCTCTCGACCGGCGAAGAGCTCGCTCCGGCCGGTCCCCTCCCTCCCGGCAAGATCCACGACGCCAACGGCACCTCGATGCGGGCCGCCCTCGAGGGTGCCGGCGCCGATGTCACCGCCCTCCGCGTCTCCGACGACGTCGACGCCCTGTGGAGAGCGCTCGCCGAGGCCCGTCGCATTTCCGGCGCGCTCCCCGATCTGCTCGTGACGACCGGCGGCATCAGCGAGGGCGCCTACGAGGTGGTGCGCGAAGCCTTCGAGCCCCGAGGCCTCACCATCGGCACCGTCGCCATGCAGCCGGGGGGCCCGCAGGGCTGGGGTCTCCTCGACCTCGACGGCACCGCGGTGCCCACCGTCTGCTTCCCCGGCAATCCGGTGTCGGCCCTCGTCTCGTTCGAGGCCTTCCTCCGGTTGCCGCTCCTCGCAGCGGCCGGGCGGCCGTCGCCTCGGCGCGACTCCGTGGCCGTCCTGGCCGAGAGCGCCGACTCGCCGAAGGGCAAGCACCAGTTCCGCCGGGCGCGCCTCGACGACGAGGGGCGCGTGCACTTCGTGGGCGGCGCGAGTTCGCATCTCCTGCACAACTACGCGATGTCGACGGTCCTGGCGCACGTGCCGCTCGGGGTCGACCGGGTCGAGGCCGGCGACGAGGTCGTAGTCTGGGCGCTCGATGACTGACCCCTCCCTCTCCGATCAGCCCGGGCATCCCGCGCTGTCCCATCTGCGTTCCGACGGGAGCGCCCACATGGTCGACGTCACCGGCAAGTCCGAGACGAAACGGGTCGCCACGGCCCAGGCGGTCCTGCGAACGCGAGCCGACGTCGTCGCGCAGATCGGCGACGGCAGCCTGCCCAAGGGGGAGGCCCTCGGCACGGCCCGCGTCGCAGGCATCATGGCGGCCAAGCAGACCTCGAACCTGATCCCGCTGTGCCACCCGCTGCCGATCGGCTCGGTCACGGTCGACTTCGAGACGTCCGTCGACTCCGTACGGATCCTCGCCACCGTCTCCACCCGCGGGGTCACCGGGGTCGAGATGGAGGCGCTGACCGCGGCCTCCGTCGCCGCGCTCACGCTCTACGACATGATCAAGGCGGTCGACAAGCTCGCCGTCATCGAGGCGATCCAGGTGCTCGAGAAGTCCGGCGGCAAGAGCGGCGACTGGGCACGACCGTCGACGGGGGTCTCGGCATGACCCGCACCGCACTCGTCGTCGTCGCCTCCACGCGTTCGGCGCTCGGCACGGCCGACGACTTCACCGGCCCGGTGATCGCGCGCTGGTTCGAGGAGCGCGGCTTCACCGTCGACGAGCCGGTCGTCGTCGCCGACGGCGAGCCGGTGGGGCAGGCTCTCATCGCCGGCATCGCCCAGCGCGTCTCCGTCATCGTCACCACCGGCGGCACCGGCGTCTCGCCCACCGACGCGACACCCGAGATGACGGCGCCGCTGCTCGACAAGCGCCTCCTCGGCATCGAAGAAGAACTGCGGCGGCGCGGCTCCGTCCACGTCGTCACGGCCCTGCTCAGCCGCGGCCTGGTCGGCGTCTCCGGGCACACGCTCGTGGTCAACCTGCCCGGTTCGCCCGGCGGAGTGCGCGACGGGCTCGCCCTTCTCGACGAACTCCTCGACCACGTCCTCACGCAGATCGAGAGCGGCGGCGGTCACGACGACGGCGCCGGGAGGCACCACCATGGCTGAGCGCGTCCTGCTCTCCCGGGTCACCGCCGACCCCGTGTCCGTCGCGGCCTGCTCCGACCTCGTGTCGGCCTCCACAGCGGGCGCCGTCGTGACCTTCGAGGGCGTGGTGCGCGACCACGACGACGGGCGGGGCGTCGTCGCACTCGAGTACGAGGCGCACCCGACGGCGATGGAGGTGATCACGCGCGTCGCCGCCGAGGTCGCGGCCGCGCATCCCACGGTCGCCGTCGCCGTCGAGCACCGGGTCGGCCCGCTCCGTGTCGGTGACGTCGCTCTCGCCTGCGCGGTCTCCAGCGCGCACCGTGCCGAGGCGTTCGCCGCCTGCGCCGCCCTGATCGACGAGGTCAAGGCCCAAGTGCCGATCTGGAAGAAGCAGGACTTCACCGACGGCACCAGCGAGTGGGTCGCGTCCCTCGGATAGCCCCGCTCGCGAGAGCGGCAGGGCGCGATCGACGACGGCCGGTCGGCGCGATCAGCGCGACCGCCTACCCTTGACGGGTGGCCCACCTTCTCGGCGCTGAAGCGCTCCATCTCGAATTCCCCACCCGCGTGATCTTCGAAGGCGTGACCCTCGGCATCGACGAGGGCTCGCGCATCGGGGTGGTCGGGCGCAACGGCGACGGCAAGTCGACGCTCATGTCGATCCTCTCCGGGCGGCTCGAACCCGACTCCGGCCGCGTGACGACCCGCCGCGGCGTGACGATGGGCGTGCTCGACCAGCGCGACATCCTGCCCCTCGACGCCATCGTCAGCGACGTCATCGTCGGCGGCCGCGAGGAGCACGAGTGGGCCGGCGACGCCCGCATCCGCGACGTCATCTCGGGCCTCGCCACCGACATCCCGTGGGAGTCCACGATCGGTGCCCTCTCCGGTGGCCAGCGTCGGCGCGTGGCCCTGGCCGCACTCCTCGTCGGCGACTGGGACATCCTGTTCCTAGACGAGCCCACCAACCACCTCGACGTCGAGGGTGTCGCGTGGCTCGCCCAGCACCTCAAGCGCCGCTGGTCGCCCAACTCGGGTGCCCTCGTCGTCGTGACCCACGACCGGTGGTTCCTCGACGAGGTCTCCACCGACACCTGGGAGGTGCACGACGGCATCGTCGAGCCCTTCGAGGGCGGGTACGCGGCGTACGTGCTGCAGCGCGTCGAGCGCGACCGTTCGGCCAGCGTCACCGAGGCCAAGCGTCAGAACCTCATGAAGAAGGAGCTCGCCTGGCTCCGCCGCGGCGCCCCGGCCCGAACGGCCAAACCGAAGTTCCGCATCGACGCCGCCGAGACGCTCATCGCCGACGAGCCGCCTGTGCGCGACAAGGTCGCCCTCAGCCAGATGGCGACCAGCCGCCTGGGCAAGCAGGTCGTCGACGTCATCGAGGCAGGCGTCTCGTACGGCGATCGCCGCATCCTGCACGACATCGAGTGGCGCATCGCCCCAGGCGAGCGCACCGGCATCCTGGGCGTCAACGGCGCCGGCAAGTCCACTCTGCTCAAGCTCGTCACGGGCGAGGTCGAGCCCACCGAGGGTCGCGTCACCCGCGGCAAGACGGTCAAGTTCGCCATCCTCGACCAGCAGCTCGCCGATCTCGCCGAGTTCGCCGACGAGCGCGTCAACACCGTCGTCGGCCGGTACCGCACCTCGTACGTCTCCGGCGGCAAGGAGATGACGCCGGGCCAGCTGCTCGAGCGCCTCGGCTTCACCACGCCCCAGCTGCAGACCGCGGTCAAAGACCTCTCCGGTGGCCAGAAACGCCGCCTCCAGTTGCTGCTCATCCTCCTCGACGAGCCGAACGTCCTGATCCTCGACGAGCCCACCAACGACCTCGACACCGACATGCTCGCGGCGATGGAAGACCTCCTCGACACCTGGCCGGGCACGCTCCTCGTCGTGAGCCACGACCGGTACCTGCTCGAGCGCGTCACCGACACCCAGTACGCCGTGCTCGACGGCGTCATGCGACACCTGCCCGGCGGCGTCGACCAGTACCTCGCCATTCGCAAAGAGGCCGTCGAGGGCGCCGGCGAGGCGACCGACCGGCCCACCGCGACCCAGGGGGCGTCGGCTTCCGTTGCCGCTGCCGCGAAGAAGTCGGGGCTGTCGGGCGCCGAGAAGCGCAACGCCGAGAAAGAGCTGGCCTCGCTCGACCGCCGCATCAAGAAGGGCGCCGCCGAGCGCCTCGCTCTGCTCGACCAGTTCGCCGCGCACGACCAGGGCGACTACACCGGCCTCGGCGAGATCCAGAAGAAGGTCGCCGAGCTCGAGGCGCGCACCGAGAAGCTCGAGGCGGAGTGGCTGCTGGTCAGCGAGAAGCTCGAGGGCTGAGCCGGGGGATGCCCGGGCCTCCCGCTCGGGCGACGCTCAGTCGCCGAGCGTGAGGCTCAACGCCCGCAGCAACCCGGTCAGACGTTCGCGGTCGTCGCTGGTCAGATCGCCGAGAAGGTCGGACTCGGCCGCGATCAGACCCGTGATCGCCGCATCCACCGCATCGCGCCCCGTCGAGGTCATGACGACGAGGATGCCCCGCCCGTCGCTCGGGTCGGTCCGGCGCTCGACGAGCCCCCGCTCGACCAGCCGATCGATCCGGTTCGTCATCGTGCCGCTGGAGACGAGCGTCTGCTGCAGCAGTGCCTTCGGGCTCAGCTGATACGGCGCGCCCGCCCGTCTCAGCGCGCTCAACACGTCGAACTCCCACGACTCGAGGTCGCTCGCGGTGAACGCCGCCCGGCGCGCCCGGTCGAGGTGCTTGGAGAGCCGGCCGACCCGGGAGAGCACGTGCAGCGGCGCGAAGTCGAGGTCCGGCCGCTCGCGGTTCCACGCGTCGACGATGCGGTCGACCTCGTCCTCGGCGTCCTGGGGCATCTGTTCATTATGGCGATGGTCGCCGGCGACAGCGGCGGGAGCGAGCATCCCGCCGTCATCTGGCAGACTGGTCCGGCGCGATTCGCGCGGTCCGCCTTGGTGTAATGGCAGCACGACAGCCTTTGGAGCTGTTAGGTCTAGGTTCGAATCCTGGAGGCGGAGCGGCGTGCCCCGTTCGAGAACCCGGGCTCAGTACACCGCGACGAGACGGCCGGTCACGTCACCGGTCTTGACGCGCTCGATGCCCTCGGGGATGTGCTCGAAGTCGGTGCGATCGATCGTCGGCACGATGTCGCCGGTCGACATCCAGTGGATGATGGCGGCCATCGACTCCTTGGGCCCTCCCACGTTGCCGATGAGGCTGACGCCCTTCATGATCAGCGGGTACATGTCGAGGGTGGCCTCGAGGCGGCCCATGCCGACCTGTACGACACGGCCGCCCTGGCCGACCGCCGCGATGGCGCCGGCCGTCGTCGAGCCGAAGCCCGCGAAGTCGACGATGAGATCGAGCTGCTCGTCGGCCAGTTCGGCGATGTCCTTGACGACCCTCTCGGCACCGGCCTCGCGGGCGCGATCCCAGGCGGCCTCGTTGATCTCGGCGACGAAGACGTGCGCGCCGCTGAGGGCTGCGACCCGGACTCCGATCTGCCCGAGTCCGCCGAAGCCGATGATCCCGACCTTCTGACCCGGCTTCACCTGTCCGCTGGAGACCACCGCGGAGTGCGCCGTCATGCCGGGCTCGGCGAAGACGGCCATCTCGAACGGCACGTTGTCGGGCACCGGGATCAGGGTGTTCGTGTGTGCGACGAGGTACTCGCCGAAGCCGCCGTTCTGCGTGTAGCCGTGGGTCTCGCCCATCGACCAGATGGCGACGCGGTCACCGACGGCGTAGTCGGTCACCCCTTCGCCGAGGGCGGTGATCTCGCCGGCGATCTCGTGGCCGGGAACGACGGGCAGAGCCATCATGGCCATCCACTTCTCGTCTTCGAACAGCCCGACGTCGGAGTGGCAGAGACCGACGGCCTTCACTCGGACGACGACCTGGTCGGCGCCCGCGGTCGGGTTGGGAAGATCGACTTTCGCCAGCGGCGAGTGGGTGTTCGTGAACTGCCAGGCCTTCATTGGTTCTGCTCCGTGTTCGATTCGAAGAGGGCCCGCGGGATGCACGGGTCCAGGTGGTTGACGAGGTTCGAGACTCCGCGGCGCTCGCTCGCGCGGCCGAGTCCGACGGACTTCACGGTACTCGCGTCGGTGAGGTTTAAACGACAGCTGTGGATCAGATTCGGACCCCCGCGGCTCGTTCCTCATCCGCACCCCAGGCCGCAGTGGGATGATGGAGGCAGCCGGGGTGGGAACCCCGACTTGCTGTGAGTGCTCGTCGAGCACTTAGACAGAGAGAGGGCTTCGAAGGCGCGGCCCACCGCTTATCCGAAGGAGTCGACAATGTCCGACACCGCATCGATCCACCTCCCGCGCACCGGTTCGATCCGAACGGGTGCATCACGAACGGCCTCCATCCGCGCCGTCCCGACGGCCCGTCTCGGCCTCCGCGCCCGCATCAGCGCCGCACTGGCTCTCGGGTCTCCGCGGCAGGCCTACGCCGCCGGCACGTACGTGATCGTCGACCGCACGCTCGCGTCCGGCCCTAATGCCCTCGCCGATACAGCCAGTTAAACACGAGGGTCCACACCACGACGACACCGAGGCCGACCGCTCCGACGTACAGTGAGAACGGAACGCCCGCGAACAGGCTCGACGCGAAGACCACCGCCAGCACGGCCGAGGCGATGCTCAACGGGGTCCGGTAGCGAACGGTCCACGACTTCGGGGTCGACCGCTCCAAAAACTCGAACAGGTCGTCGTCGGGATCGCTCATGCAGTCCACGGTACCGAGACCGTCCCTGCCGTGCGCGCGGGCCGCACTGCGGGCCCGCGTGCCTGCAACTTTCCCGTGAGCCCGAGTCGGTGACGCTTCACCGTCCTACAGTGGCGATCATGACCCTCGACGACATCGCCCTGACCACCCTCCGCGGCCAAGAGACCACGTTCGGCGCCTTCTCGGACAAGGTGGTGCTGGTCGTCAACGTGGCCTCGCGCTGCGGTCTGGCGCCGCAGTACGAGAAGCTCGAGGCGCTCCAGAAGACCTACGGCGAGCGGGGCTTCACGGTCATCGGCTTCCCGAGCAACCAGTTCCTGCAAGAGCTCGGCACGTCCGAGAAGATCGAGGAGTATTGCTCGGCGACCTGGGGCGTCACCTTCCCGATGATGGAGAAGATCAAGGTCAACGGCCGGTCCGAGCATCCCCTCTACACCGAGCTGAAGAAGACGCCCGACGAGGCGGGCAAGGCGGGCCGTGTCTCGTGGAACTTCGAGAAGTTCCTGGTGACCCCCGACGGCTCGGTGCGCCGGTTCCGCCCGAAGACCGAGCCCGACGCCCCCGAGATCGTCGAGGCCATCGAGTCCGCGCTGGTCATCGCGTAACTCTCCCGAACCGGCTCACGGCGAGACGGGGGATGCCGGGCGCTCGTCGGCCAGCAGCCTCGCGACCGGACCGGCGAACATCGTCCCCTTGATGGCGGCGAGTGTCGACGGGTCCTTGGTCGAGAGCGAACCGGCGAACTCCACGGCCGTCTCCAGGACGGCTTCGGGCGCCGCCACTCGATCGACGAGGCCGCGCTCCACGGCCGCCGGCCCGCCGTACCGCCGCCCGGTGGTCATCGCCTCGAGGGCCGCCATCGGTGACAGCTTCGCTTGGATGAGCGCCGACATGCCGTCGGTGAACGGGATCCCGATGTCGACCTCGGGGAAGCAGAAGTACCCCCGCTCCGCGTTCATCACCCGGAAGTCGTGGGCCAGCGCGAGCATCGCGCCCGCCCCGAACGCATGCCCGTTGACCGCCGCGACGGTCGGAAAGGGGAGTGTCGTCACCGTGGCGAGGAGACGGTGGATGCGGATCAGGTACTCGGCCCGGCGACGCGGTGCCGCCGTGATCTCGGCCTCCACGAGCCCGTTCGAGAAGAACTTGCCGACGCCGTGCGACACCAGGACGCGGGGAGGAGCTGCGGCGAGGTCCGCCAGAACCGCATCGACCTCGTCGAGCCAGTCGGCCGTGAACCGGTTCTCGTCGTCGCCCCAGGTGACGTACGCCACCGCATCCGTTCGCTCGAGCGTGACCGTCATCGAAGACCTCCATCGGTATCCAGGTTCGAATCGATCATTCCACGCAAGCCTTGTGCGCCGCGCTGGAGTTCGCGCACCCGCCCCGACCAGGCGTCGGAACCGGCCGGGCGCACGCGCATAGGATGATCCGGCGGACGGTTCGTCACGGGCCCCGCGAGCACACCCTCGACAGGCGGGAGCCACGATGCCGACCTCTCCGATAGCCGTGATCGTCCTGGCGGCAGGCCAGGGCACGAGGATGCGCAGCTCGACCCCCAAGGTCCTCCACCGGTTGGCGGGTCTCCCGCTCATCCACCACGTGCTCGAGTCCGCTCGGGCGCTCGACCCGGCCCACCTCGTCGTCGTGGTGCGGCACGATCGCGACACCGTCGCCGCCAGCGTGCTGGAGGTCGCCCCGCACGCGACCCTCGTCGACCAGGACGAGCTCCCCGGCACGGGGCGTGCCGTCGAGCAGGCCGTCGAGGCCCTCCCGGCCGACTTCGCCGGCGACGTCGTCGTCGTGAGCGCCGACGTGCCGTTCGTCGACCTCGCCACCCTCACCGACCTCCTCGCCCGCCATCGCGAGGCGGCGGCGGACGCCACGTTGCTGAGCGCCTTCCTCGAGAACCCGACCGGCTACGGTCGCATCGTCCGCCGGTCCGACGACTCGGTCGATCGCATCGTCGAGCAGAAGGACGCCACCGAGAAGGAGCGGGCCATCGCGGAGATCAACTCGGGCACCTACGTCTTCACGGTCGCCGCCCTCCGCACGCACCTGCCGTTCGTGACGCCGTCCAACGCGCAGAACGAGAAGTACCTGACCGACGTCATCGGCCTGCTCACCCTCAACGGCGGCATCGTCGCCGCGAAGCCCGTGGACGAGACCTGGCGGGTCGAGGGGATCAACGACCGCGCTCAGCTCGCCGTGGCCGCTCGACGGCTGAACGACCGGATCGTCCGCCACTGGCAGCTCGAGGGCGTCAGCATCCTCGACCCTCAGACCACGTGGATCGACCGCGACGTCAGCCTCGCCGCCGACGTCGAGATCCTCCCCGGCACTCAGCTCAAGGGGGCCACCGTCATCGAAGCCGGAGCGATCGTCGGGCCGGACACGACGCTCGTCGACACCGAGGTGGGCGAGGGGGCGACCGTCAAGCGGACCGACGCGACCCTCGCGGTGATCGGGGCCCGAGCATCCGTCGGACCCTTCTCGTACCTGCGCCCCGGCACGATTCTCGGTGCCGACGGCAAGATCGGCGGTTTCGTCGAGACCAAGAACGCGACCATCGGCGCCGGCAGCAAGGTCCCACACCTCAGCTACATCGGCGACACGGAGATCGGCGAGGGGTCCAACCTCGGGGCCGGCACCATCACGGCCAACTACGACGGGGTGAACAAGCACCGGACCGTGATCGGCTCTCACGTTCGGATGGGGTCGCACAACGTCTACGTGGCTCCCGTTAGGATTGGTGACGGAGCTGCGTCGGGTGCCGGAGCCGTCGTGCGCAAAGACGTGCCGCCGGGTTCGTTGGCCCTCAGCGTCGCTCCTCAGCGCACCATCAGCGGATGGGTCGAGGCCAAGCGTCCCGGCTCGGCTGGAGCGGTCGCCGCAGCGGCAGCCCTCGCCGCCGACGGAGCCGAGCACGACCAGAAGTCCGCAAACGACGAACCGGCCGAATGACCCTGGCGACAACGCTCGGGCCGGCCGCGGTCTCACGACCAGAGAGCGAGTGACGTGTCCGGAATCAAGATCACCGGCGAAAACCGACTCGTCCTGGTCACAGGGCGCGCGCATCCCGCCCTCGCCGAGGAGATCGCTCGCGAACTGGGCACCGAGCTGACCCACACCGACGCCCGCACCTTCGCGTCGAGCGAGATCTACGCCCGCTACGACGACAGCGTGCGTGGCTCCGACGCGTTCGTGATCCAGTCGCACACGCGACCGATCAACGAGTGGCTCATGGAGCAGCTGATCATGGTCGACGCCCTCAAGCGCGCCTCCGCCAAACGCATCACCGTCGTCGCGCCCTACTACCCCTACGCCCGGCAAGACAAGAAGGGGCGTGGTCGTGAGCCGATCTCGGCCCGTCTCGTCGCCGACCTGTTCAAGGCGGCCGGTGCGCACCGCATCATGAGCGTCGACCTCCACGCGCCGCAGATCCAGGGGTTCTTCGACGGTCCCGTCGACCACCTGTTCGCGATGCCTGTGCTGCTCAAGCACTTCCAAGAGAAGCTCGACCCGAAGACGCTGACGGTGGTCTCGCCCGACATGGGCCGGGTCAAGGTCGCCGACATCTGGAGCGAGCGCCTCGGTGCCCCCCTGGCCATCATCCACAAGCGCCGCGACCCGAAGATCATGAACGAGGTCTCGGTGCACGAGATCGTGGGCGAGGTCCGCGGGCGCGTCTGCCTCCTCGTCGACGACCTGATCGACACGGGTCGCACCATCGCGAAGGCCGCCGAGGCCCTCAAGAACGCGGGTGCCATCGGCGTCGTCGTCGCGGCGACCCACGCGGTCTTCTCCGACCCGGCGCCCGAGATCCTGCACAACGAGTTCATCGACTCGGTCGTCGTGACCGACACGCTGCCGCTGACCGAGCACCAGAAGTTCCCGACGCTCACCGTGCTGCCGATCGCCCCGCTGATCGCCCGCGCGATCCACGAGGTCTTCGACAACGGCTCCGTCACGAGTATGTTCGACGGCGCAGCGTAGCGGAGTCGTCGAACCGGCGGGCACTGCCGACGGCGCAGCGTAGCTCGCCCCGACGCACGAACGCCCCTTCCCAACGGAAGGGGCGTTCACGCATTCAGGTCGGACTCAGTGGGTCGAGGGCTCCGTCTCGATCTCGGAGCGGTCGTCGCTCCAGAGGGTGTGGAACACCTTGTCGCTGTCGATCCGCTTGTAGGTGTGCGCGCCGAAGAAGTCGCGCTGGCCCTGGATGAGGCTGGCGGGCAGGCGCTCGGCGGCGAGGCTGTCGTAGTACGCCAGGGCGGACGAGAACCCGGGGACGGGGATGCCCGACAGAGCGGCCTTGGCGACGATGCGACGCCAGGCGTCCTCTCCGTCGGCGATGGCCTTGGCGAAGTACTCGTCCTCCAGCAGGGTGGCGATGGTCGAGTCGTTCTCGTAGGCGTCGACGATGCGGTTCAGGAACTGCGCACGGATGATGCAGCCACCGCGCCAGATCTTCGCCACGGCACCCTTGTCGATGTCCCAGTCGTACTCTTTCGCGCCGGCGATGATGGCGTCGAAGCCCTGCGCGTAGGCGACGATCTTCGACGCATAGAGCGCCTTCTGCACGTCGTCTTCGAAGTTGTCGCCCTTCTCCTGCACGGTGGGGCGGTTCTTCAGCGTCTTGCGGACCGCTGCGCGCTGATCGGGCTTCGACGAGACGGCGCGGGCGAAGACGGCTTCGGCGATGCCGCCGACGGGAACGCCGAGGCCGACGGAGTTCTGCACGGTCCAGACGCCGGTGCCCTTCGACCCCGCCTCGTCGACGATGATGTCGACCAGCGGCTTGCCGGTCTTGGCGTCTTTCTGCTTGAGCACCTCGGCGGTGATCTCGATCAGGTACGACTCGAGCTCGCCCTTGTTCCATTCACCGAAGACCTCGGCGATGGCCTCGGGGTCGTGCCCGCCGATGTGACGCAGCAGGTCGTACGACTCGGCGATGAGCTGCATGTCAGCGTATTCGATGCCGTTGTGGATCATCTTCACGAAGTGGCCGGCGCCGTCGTGACCGATGTGGGTCACGCAGGGCTCGCCCTCGGCGACGGCTGCGATCGACTTGAGGATCGGGCCGAGCGTCTTCCAGGCCTCGTCGGATCCGCCAGGCATGATCGACGGACCCTTCAAAGCGCCCTCCTCGCCGCCGGAGATGCCGGTGCCGACGAAGTTGAGCTTCTTCTCCTTCAGCTCTTTCTCGCGGCGGATGGTGTCCTGGAAGTTGGCGTTGCCGCCGTCGACGATGATGTCGCCCTCCTCGAACAGGTCGGCGAGCTGGCTGATGACGGCGTCGGTGCCCTTGCCTGCCTGCACCATGATGATCGCGGTGCGCGGCTTCGACAGCGAATCCGCGAACTCCTCGATCGTCTTCGAGGCGATGAAGCCGACATCGCCGTGCTCGTCGAGCAGCACGTCGGTGCGCTCGGGGGAGCGGTTGTAGACGGCGACGGTGTTGCCCTCGCGCGAGGCGAGGTTGCGGGCGAGGTTCGATCCCATGACTGCCAGCCCGACGACGCCGATGTTCGCCTTGCCGGTGTTCGTTCCGTGTTCGGCCACGGTGCCTCCTTACGTACGGGGTTTCGTTCAATGTAGTGACATGAGGTGTCGTGTTACAGGGTTGTCGCTCAGTTGTGGACGAGAGGTCACCCTGTGGAGAGGGAGGACCGCGCATCCCCCGTCTCGTTAGGGTGGCGGGATGACCTCCCAGCCGTCCCCCCTCGGCGGGCCCCCGCCCGCTCCCGATGCCCACCGCGCCGAGTCGGGCGAAGCGGGCGCCGCGCCGACGAAATTCCCGAAAGTCGTCGTGATGGGCGTGTCCGGCTCCGGCAAGTCGACGATCGGGCAGCTTCTGGCCGAGAGGGCCGGCGTGCCGTTCCTCGACTCCGACGACCTGCACCCGCAGGCCAACAAGGAGAAGATGGCGGCGGGCGAGCCGCTCGACGACCTCGACCGCAAGCCGTGGCTCGAACTGGTCGCCGAGTTCCTGCGTGACTCCGAGGTCGGCATGGTCGCCGCCTGCTCGGCGCTCAAACACAGCTACCGCGACGCCCTGCGCATCGGCGACCCCGATCTCGTGTTCGTCCAGTTGACCGGGGTCCGCGAGCTCATCACCCAGCGGCAGCACGATCGCAAGAACCACTTCATGCCACCTGCTCTGATGCAGTCGCAGTTCGACGTGCTCGAGCCGCTTCGCGACGACGAACGGGGCTTCCCCGTCGACGTCGCAGGCGATCCCGACGACGTGGTCGACGAGATCCTCCGCCGCCTGTAGACTCTCCCACTGAACTTCGGCGAGGGATGCACGTGGTCGAAGGCCGTCAGGCCGACGACCACCAGGCATCCGTGATCGACGCGGTGGGCAGGCAGTGAGCGTGGTGCTCGAGTCTTTCCTCACGCTGACATGCGTTCGTACAGAACCAGCGTTCGAGTTGAACCAAGACGAGAGGCCGATCGGCCCTCGCACGAGCATCGCGGCGCAGTGCCCCGGCACGGCGCCCACGAATTGGAGAAATCATGGCCACCGAAACGAACAAGCTCTCGGTCGAGCGTCGTACCAGCTTCGGCAAGGGAGCGGCTCGCAAGATCCGCGCCGTCGACAAGATCCCCGCCGTCCTCTACGGTCACGGCACCGACCCGGTCCACGTCACCCTTCCCGGCCACGAGACGATGCTGATCGTCCGTCGCGCCAACTCGATCCTCGAGCTCGACATCGAGGGCACCCAGGCCCTCGCCCTGGTCAAGGACATCCAGCGCGACCCGGTGCGTCAGATCATCGAGCACATCGACCTCATCGTCGTCCGTGCCGGTGAGCGCGTCGAGGTCGAGGTCCCCGTCCACATCGAGGGCGAGTCCTACCCCGGCACCATCCACGTGCTCGAGACCAGCACCCTCCTCCTCGAGGTGCTCGCCACCGACATCCCCCAGAACGTCGTCGTCTCGATCGAGGGCCTCGAAGAGGGCGCGCAGCTCAGCGCCTCCGACGTCAAGCTCCCCGAGGGCGCCGTCCTCATCACCGACCCGGAGATCCTGGTCGTCAACATCAGCCTCCCCCGTGGCGAGGTCGAGGCCGAGCCCACCGAGGCCGCCGAGACCCCGGCCGCCGAGTAAGCTCCGGCGCACAGCGACACCGGTACGAGGAGAGAAGCCCTGGACGACAATCAGTGGCTCGTGGTCGGGCTCGGCAACCCCGGGCCCGACTACGCCTCGACCCGTCACAACGTGGGGCAGATGGTCCTGTCCCTCCTCGCCGATCGACTGCAGTCGGGTTTCAAGACCCACAAGACGCAGGCGATCGTCGCGGAGGGGCGGAGCTTTCCCGGCGGCCCGCGCTTCGTGCTGGCCAAGCCGACGACGTTCATGAACGTGTCGGGTCCGCCCGTCGCAGCACTGCTGCGGTACTACGACCTCGACGTCTCGCGCCTCGTCGTCGTGCACGACGAGCTAGACATCCCGTTCGACACCCTCAAGATCAAGCAGGGCGGCGGGCACGGCGGCCACAACGGTCTGCGCGACATCATCGCCGCCTGCGGGTCGAACGACTTCACGCGGGTGCGCGTCGGCATCGGCCGCCCGCCCGGCCGTCAGCCCGCGGCCGACTTCGTGCTTCACGACTTCACCTCGACCGAGCGGAAGACGCTGCCGAACCTCCTCGACGAAGCAGCCGACGCCGTCGAGATGATCGCGGCCGACGGCCTGACCGCCGCGCAGCTCAAGTTCCACACCGCCGACTGAGGTCGGAGCGACTGCGTCGGCCGGGCGCGAACACCCGCCGCGATGTCGGAGGTGCCGCGTAAACTGGGGCGAGTGATCCTCCAGGGCTTGATTCCCGCGCTTTCGCGCGCCACCACGTTCGACGCTGCCCTGGCGCAGGCCACGAGATCCAGTGATTTCTCCCTGGTCGACGGGCTGCGCATCCCCCTGCTCGCAGGGCTCCTCGAGAAGCGTTCGGCCGAGGCCGACGGGGCGCCACAGGCTCTGTTGGTCATCACGGCCACGGGGCGCGAGTCCGAGGCCGTCCGCGGGTCGTTGGCGAGCTACCTCCCCGCGGCCGAGGTGCTCGAGTTCCCGGCATGGGAGACCCTGCCGCACGAGCGCCTGAGCCCCAGCGCCGAGACGGTCGGCAAGCGCATCCACGCTCTCCGTCGTCTCGCCGCCTGGTCGACCGAGGCCCGTGAGAACCCCGCCTCGACGCCGTCGATCGTGCTCGTGGCCGGAGTACGGGCCGCCCTGCAGCCGATCTCCGACAACCTGGCCGACATCGATCCCGTCGTGCTCACCAAGGGGGTCCGCGGGTACGACCTCGCGGCGATCGCCACGCAGCTCGTCGATCTCGCGTACGCCCGCGTCGACATGGTCACGCGCCGCGGCGAGTTCGCTGTGCGCGGCGGCATCCTCGACGTCTTCCCGCCGACCTCCGAGCACCCGGTGCGCGTCGACTTCTTCGGCGACGAGGTCGACGTGATCCGTCTGTTCTCCGTTGCCGACCAGCGCAGCCTCGAGACCGAGGTCGAGTCGGTCGAGCTGCCGCCGAGCCGCGAGATGCTCCTGACCGAGCCCGTGCGGCAGCGCGCTCGCGAGATGCAGCACGAGTTCCCGAGCCTCTCGCAGATGCTCGAGAAGCTGGGCCAGGGCATCCCCGTAGAGGGCATGGAGTCCCTCGCGCCCGCCCTCGTGCACCGCCTCGTCCCGCTCTCGCACTACCTGCCGGCAGACAGCGCGATCGCCGTCCTCTCACCCGAGCGCGTGGTGTCCCGGGCCAAGAGCCTCGCCGACACCAACCGCGAGTTCCTCTCCGCCGCGTGGAGCGCCGCGACGGCCGGTGCCGAGGCCCCGATCGACCTCGACTCCGGCGACTTCCTCACGCTGGGCGATCTCCGCCTCTCCGCGGGCGACCGCACCTGGTGGTCGATGAGCGGCTTCGACTCGGGCATGCTGCTGCCTGGCGAAGAGGCCTCCCTGAGCGACGCCGCGAAGGTCGAGGCCGCCGGCGAGTACGTGCGCCTCGAGGCCGAGACGGTGCCCAGCTTCTCCGGCAACGCCGAGGGTGCGCTCGACCACGTCGCGCAGCTCGTCGGTGACGGCTGGAGCGTGGTGGTCACGGCCCGGGGTGCCGGTCTCGTCGAGCGTGCCCGCGACGTCCTCGCCGAGCGCGAGATCGCGGCCCGGCTCGTCGACGAGCTCCCCGACGAGCTCGAGCCCGGAGTGGTGTTCCTCGTCGCCGGCGGGGTCGAGGCCGGCTTCGAGATCCCCGACGCCAAGATCGCCGTCCTCGGCGAGAGCGACTTCTACGGTCGCTCGGCCGGCTACGAGAACCGTCAGGTCAAGAAGCTCGCCTCCCGGCGCAAGAACGTGGTCGACCCGCTGCAGCTCAAGGCGGGCGACATCGTCGTGCACCAGACCCACGGCATCGGCAAGTTCCTCGAGCTGACGAGCCGCGAGGTGTCGAGCGGCGGTCGCAACGCGGTCAAGCACAGTCGCGAGTACCTCGTGCTCGAGTACGCCCCGTCCAAACGCGGTCAGGCCGGCGACCGCCTCTACGTGCCCACCGACCAGCTCGACCTGCTCAGCCGCTACGTCGGCGGCGAGGCGCCGAAACTCAGCAAGATGGGTGGGAGCGACTGGTCGGCCGCCAAGGGCAAGGCCCGCAAGGCGGTCCGAGACATCGCCGTCGAGCTGGTCAAGCTCTACAGTGCGCGCATGGCCTCCCGCGGTCACGCCTTCGGCCCCGACACCCCCTGGCAGCGCGAGCTCGAAGAGGCCTTCCCCTTCGCCGAGACCCCCGACCAGCTGACGACCATCGACGAGATCAAGGCCGACATGGAGCGGCCGATCCCGATGGACCGCCTGATCTCGGGCGACGTCGGCTACGGCAAGACCGAGGTCGCGATCCGCGCCGCGTTCAAAGCGGTCCAAGACGGCAAGCAGGTCGCGATGCTCGTCCCGACCACCCTGCTGGTCAAGCAGCACATGGAGACGTTCGCCGAGCGCTTCGCCGGGTTCCCCGTCCACCTCCGAGCCCTGAGCCGCTTCCAGACGGCGAAGGAGTCGAAGGAGACGATCAAGGGCATCGGCGACGGCACGGTCGACATCGTCATCGGCACCCACCGCATCCTCACCGAGGGCCTCGCCTTCAAAGACCTCGGTCTGGTCATCATCGACGAAGAGCAGCGCTTCGGCGTCGAGCACAAAGACCAGCTCAAGAAGCTCAAGACCAACGTCGACATCCTCGCGATGAGCGCCACGCCCATCCCGCGCACGCTCGAGATGGCCGTGACGGGCATCCGCGAGATGTCCACCCTGGCGACCCCGCCCGAAGACCGGCACCCGATCCTCACGTTCGTCGGGCCGAACAGCGACCGTCAGGTGGCCGCGGCGATCCGACGCGAACTCCTCCGCGAGGGGCAGATCTTCTTCGTGCACAACCGCGTCTCGAGCATCAACCGCATCGCCGCGCAGTTGGCCGAACTGGTGCCCGAGGCCCGGATCGCGGTCGCGCACGGCCAGATGCCCGAGTCGGCCCTCGAGCAGGTGATGGTCGATTTCTGGGAACGCAAGTTCGACGTTCTCGTCTCCACGACCATCATCGAGACCGGCCTCGACATCGCCAACGCGAACACCCTCATCATCGACCGGGCCGACAAATACGGCCTCTCGCAGTTGCATCAGCTCCGCGGTCGCGTCGGCCGTGGGCGCGAGCGCGGCTACGCCTACTTCCTCTACGACGCCGACAAGCCCCTCTCCGAAACGGCGCAAGACCGCCTCGAGACCATCGCGGCGAACAACGAGCTCGGCGCGGGCATGCAGGTGGCCCTGAAAGACCTCGAGATCCGCGGGGCAGGCAACCTGCTGGGCGGCGAGCAGTCCGGGCACATCGCCGGCGTCGGCTTCGACCTCTACCTGCGCATGATCGGCGAGGCCGTCAACACCTTCCGCGGCGACGTGGCCGAGGGGCAGACCGAGCTCCGGCTCGAGCTGCCCGTCGACGCGCACATCCCCGAGGAGTACGTCGAGAGCGAGCGCCTCCGCCTCGAGGCGTACCAGAAGCTGTCGACCGCATCGTCGCCCACCTCGACGCCCGAGCAGATCACCCAGGTGCTCGAAGAATTGACCGACCGCTACGGCGAGCCGCCGGCGCAGGTGCTCGCCCTGATCGAGGTCTCGCGTCTTCGGCGCATGGCTCAGAAGACCGGCCTCAGCGAGGTCGTGGCGATGGGCACGAACCTCCGCGTCGCAGCTCAGGAGCTCGCCGACAGCGTGCAAATGCGCTTGGCGCGGCTGTTCCCCGGCGCCCGGTACTTCGCAGCGACCAAGTCGGTCACGGTGCCGATGCCGCGCAAGAACGGCGAGCCCCTGCCCGACGCCGACCTCATCACCTGGGTCGAGCAGCTGCTCACCACGGTGTACGGGGCCGAGGCGCCGCAGGCATCCGAGGGGTCGAGCGCCGCTGCGGGCTGAGTCGCACGCTGATCGGGGGATCCCCTCGCACCCTCGTGTCGCGGACCCGCACCCTGCTCGCGCGAAGGCGCACCCTGCCCTCGCGGACCCGCACCTGCCTCGCGCGGGGCCGCACCCTGCTCGCGCGGAGGCGCACCCTCCTCGCGCGGACCCGCACCCTGCGATCCCGTCGCGACCCCTCGTCCTGCGGGGTCGCCACCGTCGCCGAGGGTGCGGGTCGGTCCGGGACGGCCAACGCTCGCGCCCGAGTGGCGGTGGACTCCAGAACACGCCGCTCGCTTTCAGCGGGGGCCGCATGTTCTGGAGTCGCCGCGAGGATCCTGCCGCCCGACTCCCGAACAAGCGCCCCGAGACGAACATGAGCGGCGTGTTCTGGAGTCGACGAACGGCGCGGGGACGACGCGCCGCCGAGCTACCTGCCCCCGACCCGGGACCGCCGCCGCAACACCGTCACCAGCACCGCGGCGACGACCAGCGACACCCCGGAGCCCAGCAGCACGGCCAATGTGCCCTCGTCGACGATCTCGTGCGCCGAGGCGAAGGCGAGCTCGTTCATCAGCAGCGACACGGTGAAACCGATGCCTCCGAGCATCGCCACGGTGATCAGCTCTCCGAACGACAGCACCTGCGACCGGCGAGCGGGGTCGGGGTCGCGGAACACCCGCGACGCGACACCCCCCGCGATCGTGATGCCGAGCAGCTTGCCCACCGGCAGCGCGACGACCAGCGCCCAGAAGACCGGGCTGAGCTGCCCGAGCCCGACGCTCGGGAGCACGACTGCGGCGGCTGCGAAGGCGAACAGCGGTAGCACGATCCCGTTCACGAACGGCTCGAGGGCGTGCACGGCCTTGCGGGCGGGCGACAGGGGCAGCACGAGACCCACCGCGACGGCGGCGATGGTCGCGTGCACACCGGAGCGGTAGACGAGGTACCAGGTGACGACGGCCAGGAGGACGACGAGGAGCACGAGCATCCCACGCCTCAGGGAGGACCCGGGACGCCCGAGGAGCCGCCCGACGCCGAACGTGACCGCGACCGACACCACTCCGAGCCCCAGGAAGAGGAGGTTGCTGCCGTGCGTGAAGAACACGGCGATGATGAGGATCGCGATGAGGTCGTCGAGCACGGCGAGCGCCAGGAGGAACACGCGGATCCGCCCCGGCAGCCCCGTGCCGAAGACGGCCAGCACGCCGAGGGCGAAGGCGATGTCGGTGGCGGTCGGAATCGGCCAGCCGCGGCCGTAGGGGCTGCCCGCGGTGAGCAGCAGGTAGACGAGCGCGGGCACGGCCACTCCGCCGACGGCGGCGATTCCGGGCACGAGCGCCTTCTTGACCGAGTCGAGTTCGCCCCGCACCAGTTCGTGTTTGAGATCGACGGCGACGACGAAGAAGAAGAGGGCCAGCAGCCCGTCGGAGACCCAGTGGCCGATCGACAGGTCGAGCCCGATGCCCGGGATCGGCAGATGGGTCGCCTTCAAATCGAGGAGGGCGGGGCCGATGCCGGTGTTGGCCAGCACCAGACCGAGGATCGCCGCAACGAGGAGCAGGGCGGCCGCGGCGCGTTCGGACCGGAAGATCGAGGCCCGGTGCCCCGACGACGCGGCGGAGGCGGAAGACGAGGGAGGGAAAGACGGGGGAGACGAGGTCATGGCAGGCCATTCGGTCGAAGGGGTCGAGGAACGAGCGTCGACCAGGCTTCCCGACTCACCATCGACCAGCCTATCGTGGGCGGGTGACGACGAACCAGGGCGATCCCCTCGACAGGCTGCGCTCCACCGTCGACGAGCTGCTGGATCCCCCCGGCTGCGAGTGGAACCGATCCCAGACCCACGAGACCCTGGTCACCTACCTCGTCGAGGAGACCTTCGAACTGGTCGAGGCGATCGAGGACGGCACCGCAGTCGATCTCCGAGAGGAGCTCGGCGACGTCCTCTACCAGGTGGTGCTGCACGCCGCGATCGCCGAGAGGTCCGGCGAGGGTTTCGGCCTCGACCAGGTGATCGCCGACGCCGACGACAAGACCCGCCGCCGTCACCCCCACGTGTTCGGCTCCGACCACGCGGACGGCGTCGACGACATCGTGCGGCTCTGGTCGGAGGCGAAGGCGCGCGAGAAGGCCTCCCGGAAGAGCGCCTTCGACGGCGTGCCGCTGGGGCTGCCGGCGTTGGCGCGGGCGCAGAAGATCGAGAGCCGCCGCGTGTCGGCGAAGCCCGAAGAGCAGAGCGGGGGATGCACGCCCCCGGCCCTCGACGAAGCCACCACGGAAGCGGAGTGGGGTCTCGCTCTGCTGGCCGAAGTCGATCGGGCGGGCACCCGTGGCTGGGACGCCGAGCGCGCTTTGCGCGGAGCCGTGCGCGCCCGCGAAGCCGCCCTGCGCGAAGCGGAGACGGCAGCGCGCGAAACGGAGACGGCAGCGCGCGAAACGGAGACGGCAGCCCGCGAAACGGAGACGGCAGCCCGCGAAACGGGAACGCCGCAGCACGAGCAGAAATGAGAAAGGCGGGCGCCTCGCAACCCGAATAGCGAGGACCCGCCGCGAGCGGGGGATCAACCCGCCCGGCCCGGCATGACCGGACGTCTCAAGTATATGAGTCAGTGATATTCTAGTCAACAGTCGCTCGCATATCGGTGGGCGATGACCGGTGCTGCCGCCCCCGCGCTGTCGATTTCGGATGACTAGCGTCTGTTATTGTCTTCTTTGCTCGTGGGGGCTGCGTAGGGCGGCCCGGTCCGACGAGAGCACGTGAAGGAGCAACATCCATGCCCCGAAAACCAGATCCCACAAGGAAGCCCGAACTGCTCGGGCAGATCCTCGACCACCTCACCGGTCGAACCCTCGCCACCGTGTCCTTCCGGACCCTGGCCGAAGCGCTCGGGGTGAGCACGTACGTCTTCGTGTATCACTTCGGCAACCGAGCCCAGCTCGTTCAAGAGATCGTGCGGGCCGTCGTCGCTCGTCAGGATCAGGTCCTGGCCCTCGATCCCACTGGGCTCGACGCCGACGAGTGGCAGCAGTTCCTGGAGTCCGCCTGGGCCGAGGTCTCGAGCGACCACAACCGTCAGCTCCAGCGTCTCGAGTTCGAGGCGGCGATGCTCGAGATGGTGGACGGGGATGCGACGGGCATCGCTCGATCGGCCGTCACGCGCTGGCGTCGGGTCACCGTGGCATGGGCGCTGGCGCAGGGGCTCGATCCCGATCGCGCGAACCTCGAGGCCACCCTCTTCGCGGACGCGGTCTACGGGCTGCAGTACGACGCCCTCGCCACCGGCGACACGGAGCGTGTCGCTCGAGCGTTCGCCCTCCAGTCCGCGACTTTCACCGAGCGGGTCTCGACGATGGCGGTCGTAGCCGCCTGATCGTGCACGGCGCCGGCGCAACAGCGCCGGCGCTTTCGTGTGCCCGGCACGCAGAGTGTGCCCGGTCTGCGGATGAGTCGCCGGAAACGCGGATGAATCCTCCGGCACGCAGACGCGCTGCCCCGCGGGCACGCAAGAAAGCGGTGCCCCGCGCTCTCGCGCAGGGCACCGCTGGTCGGGCCCGACCGTCGCCGCAGGGAAGGGACGGTCGGCCCGACGGGGCAAGGCGCGCAACCCGATTCGCGCCCGCCTGTCCCACAAGAGTACTTGAAATGTCAGATACGCGCAAGTCCCGACGGGCGGGCGGGTGTCCTGGATCTGGAAGACTGACCGCATGGCCTCTCCCGTCAACCCTCCCCGTGGCATGCGCGACTTCCTGCCCTCCGAGAAGCGGAAGCGCGACGTCGTCCTCGACGTCATCCGCTCCACCTACCGGTCGTTCGGATTCGACGAGATCGAGACCCCCGTGGTCGAAGACAGTTCGCGTCTGCACGCTGGGCTGGGGGGCGACAACGAGAAGCTCGCCTTCGCCGTCATGAAGCGGGCGCTCGGCCCGGACGACCTCAAGGCCGCCGAGTCGCCGCTCGACCTCGCCGATCTGGGGCTGCGGTTCGACCTCACCGTCCCACTCGCGCGCTTCTACGCCACGCACCGGGCCGAGTTGCCGACGGTGTTCCGCGCGATCCAGATCGCTCCGGTCTGGCGGGCTGAGCGTCCGCAGAAGGGCCGCTACCGCCAGTTCGTGCAGTGCGACATCGACATCATCGGCGAGCCGGGGGCGCTGGCGGAGATCGAGCTGCTCTCCGCGACTTCGGCGGTGCTCACCCGGCTGGGTCTCGTCGGCACGACGATCCGCATCAACGACCGCCGCATCCTCCTCGCCCTGCTCTCGCACTGGAAGGTGCCGATCGACCGGTTCGACCAGGCACTCGTCACGATCGACAAACTCGACAAGATCGGAGTCGACGGCGTCGTCGCCGAGCTCGCCGAGCTCGGGGTGCCGACGTCGGGGCTCGCCGAGCAGCTCGGGCAACTGGCCGAGGCGACGTGGGAGACGGGCGCGACGGCGCCCGACTGGCTCGACGGAGAGGCGTTCCACGACTTGGAGGCCCTGCGGGCCGCGCTGCCCGACGCGAAGCTCGAGTTCGACCCGACCCTCGTCCGCGGCATGGGCTACTACACCGGCACGATCTTCGAGGTCGCTCACCCCGACTTCGGCTACTCCCTCGGCGGTGGCGGTCGATACGACGGCATGATCGGGCGCTTCCTCGGCGCCGACGTGCCCGCGGCTGGTTTCTCGCTCGGCTTCGAGCGTCTCGTCGACCTCGTCGAGGTGCCCGGGCACTCGAGCGACGGCGGTCTCGTGGTCCTGTTCGAGAAGGGCGTCGAGCCGGCCGCGCTCGTGCGGCTCCAGGCCGAGCTCGTGGCGGCAGGCCACTCCCGGGTCCGGATCGACAAGAAGGCGAAGAACCTGACGAACCAGCTCAACGGTCTGACCGAGGCCGGATTCTCGTCGTTCACCGTGGTCCGCGACGCGACCGTCCCCCTGGCCGACCTCGAGATCCGAGACCTGGGCTGACGCCCTCCCACCCCTCCCGTTTGCCCTCGGCGACTAGGATCGACGAGGGCTTTGAGAGCCCGAACACCACAATCTGAAGGAGTCCTCCGTGGCAGCAATCGACGCCGTAGGCGCCCGCGAAATCCTCGACTCGCGGGGCAACCCGACGATCGAGGTCGAAGTCCTGCTCGACGACGGCGTGGTCGCCCGAGCGGCCGTCCCCTCCGGCGCCTCCACCGGCGCCTTCGAGGCCTACGAGCTCCGCGACGGCGACAAGTCCCGCTACCAGGGCAAGGGCGTGCTCAAGGCCGTCGACGCCGTCATCGATGAGATCGGCCCGGCGATCGAGGGCCTCGACGCTACCGACCAGCGCGTCATCGACAAGGCCATGATCGACCTCGACGGCACCGAGAACAAGAAGCGTCTCGGCGCCAACGCCATCCTCGGCGTCTCGCTCGCCGTCGCTCGCGCCGCGGCCGACTCGGCCGACCTCCCGCTGTTCCGCTACGTCGGCGGCCCGAACGCGCACACGCTGCCCGTGCCGATGATGAACGTCATCAACGGCGGTTCGCACGCCGACAGCAACGTCGACATCCAGGAGTTCATGATCCTGCCGATCGGCGCGTCCACGTTCTCCGAGGCCCTGCGCTGGGGCACCGAGACCTACCACGCCCTCAAGAGCGAGCTCAACCAGCAGGGCCTGTCCACCGGCCTCGGCGACGAGGGCGGCTTCGCGCCGAACCTCTCGAGCAACCGCGCCGCTCTCGACCTGCTCGTCGGCGCCATCACCAAGGCCGGCTTCACCCCGGGCAAAGACATCGCGCTCGGCCTCGACGTCGCCTCGAGCGAGTTCTTCAAGAACGGCTCGTACACCTTCGAGGGCGCTGCCAAGTCCGCCGAAGACATGTCGGCCTACTACGAAGAGCTCGTCGCCTCGTACCCGCTCGTCACGATCGAAGACCCGCTCGACGAAGACGACTGGGAGGGCTGGGCGCACCTCACCTCGCTGATCGGCTCCAAGACCCAGATCGTCGGCGACGACCTGTTCGTCACGAACCCGACCCGCCTCGCCCGCGGCATCGACGCCGGCGCCGCCAACGCGCTGCTCGTCAAGGTCAACCAGATCGGCACCCTGACCGAGACCCTCGACGCCGTCGCGCTGGCTCAGCGCTCCGGCTACAAGGCCGTCCTGTCGCACCGCTCCGGCGAGACCGAAGACACCACGATCTCCGACCTGGCCGTCGCCACCGACTCCGGCCAGATCAAGACCGGTGCCCCGGCCCGCTCCGAGCGCGTCGCGAAGTACAACCAGCTCCTCCGCATCGAAGAAGAGCTCGGCGACGCCGCGGTCTACGCCGGCCGCTCGGCCTTCCCGCGCTTCAAGGGCTAGGAGCTCGGTTCCCGAAGGCCCGACGAAGGCCTGACCAGGGGATGCACGTGCCGCTTGTCGGTCCCGTGCATCCCCCGTTTCTCGCTTAGGGTCGAAGCATGCCTCGCGACTCCGCCCCCAAGAATCGCCGCGTGCCCGTCAGCCTTCCGGCGATGGAGACCGCGGCCGGCGGCTGGCTGCGCGGCATGCGGTTCTCGGGCTTCAGCCTGCTGATGCTCGTGATCATCGTGCTGTTCGTGGTGGTGCTCGCCCCCAGCCTCAAGACGCTGATCCAGCAGCAGCAGCAGATCGCGTCGCTCCAGCGGGCCGTCGACGACCAGAAGGCCGACGTCGACTCGCTCAAGTCCGACGTGGCGCGCTGGAACGACCCGGCCTACGTCGAGGCTCAGGCCCGCGACCGTCTGCTCTACGTCTACCCCGGCGAGTACAGCTACCTGGTCATGAACCCGACGAAGGCGACGTCGAGCGGCACTTCGACCTCCACGCCGAGCGGTGCGGCGATCACGAAGGACATCCAGAACCCGAACGTCGACTGGGTGGGCGGGCTGCTCTCGTCGGTCCTCGACGCGGGCCTGACCGACCAGCCGGCCGCGAAACTCGTCGCGCCGAGCATCAAGACGAAGTAGCCCGGGTCGCGCTCGACTCGTCCGTTCCCCGAGAGCGCGAGAGGGGGATGCCCGGGCCCGGTATCGTGGAACTCCCATGACCACGCCGCCCTTCGCCCCCGTCTCCGAGCACGACGTGCTGATCGTCACCAAGCAGCTCGGGCGCCCCGCGCGCGACGTGATCGGCATCGCCGCTCGGTGCGTCTGCGGCAATCCGACCGTGGTCTCCACCAAGCCGCGTCTGGGCGACGGCACCCCGTTCCCGACGCTCTACTACCTCTGCCACCCGGGCGCGACGGCCGCCATCTCGACCCTCGAGGCCACCGGCGTGATGGCCGAGTACACCGAGCTGCTCTCCACCTCTCCCGAGCTGCGCGAGCAGTACCAGGCGGCGCACGAGGCCTACCTGGCCGACCGCGAGAGCATCGAGCACGTCGACGAGATCGCCCACGTCACGGCCGGCGGTATGCCCGAGCGCATCAAGTGCCTGCATGCCCTCGCCGGTCACGCCCTCGCCGCCGGGCCCGGGGTCAACCCGTTCGGCGACCTCGCCCTGGCGCGGGCGACCTGGAGCCCCGACGTCTGCACCTGCCCCGACTACCTGGCCGACACGGCGCCCCTCGACGGGCAGGCCCCGGCCTGACGATGCCCCGACTCCGAGCGCTCTGGGCCTTCGGGGTCGCGACGGCCCTCGTGTTCGCCGCGTCGGTGGTACTCGTGCCCGCCTCGAGCGCCTCCGCGGACTCGATCCGCAGCCGCGAGTACTGGCTCTCCGACTACGGCATCCAACAGGCCTGGAACACCACCGAGGGCCAGGGGGTCACGGTGGCCGTCATCGACACGGGAGTGGACGGCGACGTGCCCGAGTTGCAGGGCGCCGTCGTCGGCGGCACCGACTTCTCGGGGCAGGGCTCGTCGAACGGGCAGACCCCTGTCGGCACGGATTCGTCGCACGGCACGCTCGTCGGCTCGATGCTGGCCGGCCGCGGCACCTCCGCCGACGGCGGGGTCATCGGCGTCGCTCCCCGCGCGAACCTCCTCTCGATCTCGGTCGGCTTCGGCCAGAACGCCACCGACGCCGACGGCCAGATCGCCGAAGCCGTCGTCTGGGCGGTGGACCACGGCGCCAAGGTCATCAACATGTCGCTCACCCGGAACACGCTCGACTGGCCGGTCAGCTGGGACACCGCGTTCCAGTACGCGATGGACCACGGCGTCGTCGTCGTGGCGGCGGCCGGCAACCGGGGGAGCGGCACCGACGAAGTGGGAGCGCCGGCCACGATGCCCGGGGTTCTCGCCGTCGCCGGAGTCGACAAGACGGGCTCGGCCAGCTACGACGCTTCCAGTCAGGGCATCACCATCGGGGTCTCGGCGCCGAGCGAAGACCTCGTGGGGGCGGCTCCCGGCGGGCAGTACCTGCTCTGGCAGGGGACGAGCGGTGCGACGCCGATCGTGGCGGGGGTGGCCGCTCTCGTGTTCGCCGCCCATCCGGGTATCTCGGCCGACGACGTGATCAACCGGATCCTCACGACGGCCGTCCCCAAGGGCAGCCCCACACCCGGCCCGATCTACGGGCACGGGCTCGTCGACGCAGCTGCGGCGGTGACCGCCGACGTGCCCTCCGTCTCGACGAATCCGCTCGGGAGCCTGGCCGACTGGGTGCGCCTGCATCGGCGAGCCGCGGCGACGGCGCAACCCACCGCATCCCCCGATCCCGTCGCCCCGGTGACGGCTCTGCCGACGACAGGTGTCGCCAATAGGGCCGTGGATGCTGGGCAGCCCCTGACAGCGGCCCGGGTGCGCTCCACGGTCGTGCCCGTCGCGGTTTACGCTGTCTTCGGGATCGCATTCCTCGCCGTCGTCATCGGGGCCGTACGGCACTTCAGCAGGCTGCGCAGAAGGCGCTAGCCTGTTCGCTGACCGATTCATACCTAGGAGACCATTTCTCGTGCCCAAAATCCTGATCGTCGGCGGCGGCTACGCCGGTTTCTACACCGCCTGGAAGCTCGAGAAGTGGCTGCACAAGGGCGAGGCCGACGTCACCGTCGTCGACCCGCTGCCGTACATGACCTACCAGCCCTTCCTCCCCGAGGTCGCCGCCGGTTCGATCGAGCCCCGCCACGCCGTGGTGTCGCTGCGTCGCCACCTGACCAAGACGAACGTCGTCACCGCCAAGGTCACGAAGATCGACCACGCGTCGAAGACCGCCACCATCACCCCCGAGATCGGTGACGAGTGGACGATGGAGTACGACCAGATCGTCGTGACCGCCGGTGCCGTGTCGCGCACCTTCCCGATCCCCGGTGTCGCCGACGAAGCCATCGGCCTCAAGACGATCGAAGAGGCCGAGGCCATCCGCGACAAGGTCCTCACCAACTTCCAGAAGGCCGCCAACCTCCCGGCCGGCCCCGAGCGCGACCGCCTGCTGACGACGGTCGTCGTCGGCGGTGGCTTCGCCGGCATCGAGATCTTCGCCGAGCTGCGCAGCTTCGCGACCGACCTCCTCAAGAACTACCCCAACCTCACCATCGACGACACGCACTTCCACCTCGTCGAGGCCATGGGGCGCATCATGCCCGAGGTCACGCTCGAGACCAGCAAGTGGGTGCTCAAGAACCTCGCCGAGCGCCAGGCGATCGTGCACCTCGACACGCAGCTCCAGTCGGCCGTCGGCGGCAAGGTCGAGCTCTCGACCGGCGAGTCGTTCGAATCCGACCTCATCATCTGGACCGCGGGCGTCATGGCCAACCCGGTTGTGCGGAACACCGACTTCCCTCTCGAGCAGCGCGGTCGCATCACCGTGCAGCCCGACCTCCGCGTCATCAACGAAGACGGCACCGTCGTCCCCGACGCCTGGGCCTGCGGCGACGTCGCGGCCACGCCCGACCTCACAGGCGCCGGCGTCGGCGGCTTCTGCGTGCCGAACGCGCAGCACGCCGTGCGCATGGGCAAGCAGCTCGCGAAGAACATCACCGCGGTCCTCCGCGGCGAGAACACGAAGGACTACCGTCACGACAACCTGGGCGCCGTCGCGGGCCTCGGTCTCGGCATCGGCGTCTTCCAGAGCGGCAAGTTCGCCCTCAAGGGCTTCCCGGCCTGGGCCGCGCACCGCGGCTACCACGGCATGGCCATGCCCTCGTACGAGCGCAAGATCCGCGTCATCAGCGGGTGGGCGAACAACTTCTTCCTCGGCCGCGACATCGCCTCGCTCGACAACGTGACGCGCCCGCGCGCCGCGTTCGAGGAGTTCGCCTCGCGTCCGAAGCCCGCCGCTCCGGCTGCACCCGTCGAGGCTCCGGCCGCTCCGGCTCCCGAGATCGGTGCCCCCGCCGGCGAGCCCGGCCCGGCGTACGCGAACCCGGCCGACGGCGAGAAGGCGGCTGCTCCGGCGTCCGCCGCCGAGACCAAGGCCGCCACGACG
Organism: Frondihabitans cladoniiphilus; assembly: GCF_039544345.1. Lineage (NCBI taxonomy): Bacteria > Bacillati > Actinomycetota > Actinomycetes > Micrococcales > Microbacteriaceae > Frondihabitans > Frondihabitans cladoniiphilus. Next base: position 416,073 of record NZ_BAABLM010000002.1, on the reverse strand, counting down.
AAGGCTCCCGCCAAGAAGGCTCCGGCCAAGAAGGCCGCTCCCGTCGGCGAGTAGTCTCCTGTGAACGCCCCGCTCCGACTTCGGTCGGCGCGGGGCGTTCGTGCGTCGGGGCGTTCGTGCGTCGGGGCGCGAGCGCTGGCAGCTCAGGACGAACGGCGCGCCCGAGGCTCTGGCGAGGTCGAGCGCGCCATCCACCCTGAGTTGCCGGCCTGAGGTGCCGACCGCCGAGCGCCGCCCCGTACGCTGGACCCACGCCCCCGTAGCCCAATCGGCAGAGGCAGGCGACTTAAAATCGCTTCAGTCAGGGTTCGAGTCCCTGCGGGGGTACCGATTCGCCGGGCGTATGCTGCCCGCCCGCGGAGCCCGGGGCGCTACGCGTCGTCGACGACGGGCTCGACGTAGCGGGCCCACACCCACGCCGCGACCGCCAGGGCCGCGAAGACCACTGCGGCCGCCACCAGCGGCATGATCGGGAACGCCTCCTGCGGGTCGCCGCCGAGCACGACGCCCGCGGCTGCCACGCCCACGACGGCGAGCCCGACCAGAGTCGAGCGCGACCAGGCCCAGAGGAATCGGCCGGGGAGGGCTCCGAGGGGGATGAGGAGGACGATGAGGGAGCCGAGGCCGGCGAGGCAGACCGTGGCGAGACCCTCCCGCAGGACCTCCACTCCGAACTGACTGGAGGCCGCGGGGACGAGGCCGTGGAGCACCCAGGCGACGAACGACACGAGGGTGAGCGAGGCGAGCTGGACCGTCGCGAGGATGCCACGGAGGCGGACGCGGGCCCGTGCATCCCCCGTTTCGTCGCCTCTGGCGGTGGTCGGACGGGCAGCCGCGCCGGACGCCGGACCGGAAGCTGCGCCAGCCGCGGAGTCGGGCAGGACGGCGGTGTCGGGCACGGCCGCGGACGCCTGCGTGAGGCCGGCTGCGAGCAGCACGCCGAGCACCATCGGCGGATCCAGCGAGAACAGCCGAGTGACCAGGCAGGCCAGGGCGGCCACCGCGAGCATGCGGGGGGAGACGCGGAGACGGAGCACGAGCCCGAGGCGTCGGCCGAGGATCCAGGTGGGGACGACGACGGCGAGGCCGTTGAGTGCCACGAGCCCGAGGACGATCGCCAGCAGCAGGCGGACGTAGCGGAGCTGATTGTCGACGCCGATGGAGAGGGCGACGATGACGGCGCCGCCCGCGATGGTCAACGCCAGCGTCGACGCCGGAGAGAGGACGGGGGAGTCGTCGTCGTCGGTGCGGGCCCGATTGCGGCCGGTGACACGACGGGCGCCCGCGAACAAGCGCGTGCCCCAGGCGCGACTGCCCCGCAGGGTCGACGACACGAGGCGTGTCGGCGCGATGATCAGCACGGCGAAGATCAGCCCGAGCAGGAGCGAGATCGGCCAGGACCATCCCGAGAGGCTCTGGGAGAGCGTCGGCAGGTTGCGACCGAAGCCGGTCGAGGCCGTCCACGACGCGGCGGCCTCCGCATTGGACATGCCGCTCGACGCGCTCGAGCCCCCGGAACCGTCGGCGCCGCCGCCGATCGACCCCGATCCGCCGTGCGCGGTACCGCCCGAGCCGGTCGGGCCCGAGCCCGACGAGCCGCCGCCCGAACCGGGAGCGGCCGGCGCGGTGGACGGAGAGGCCGTGGCGGTCGGCGACGGAGCGCGGCCCTTCGACGTCGGCGAGGGAGAGGACTGGGGCGAGGGCGACGCCCCGGTGCCGGCGGTGGCGAACACGATCGCGACGCCGGTGGAGGGGGGGCCGTAGTTGCCCGCCGGATCGACCTGGGCCGCCTGGACGCTCCGGGTGCCGTCGGGGATCAGCAGGCCGGTGGTGGAGCAGCTCCACTGACCCGCCGTGACCTGCGCGGTGCAGACGGGGTTGCTGTCGACGTAGGTGGTGACCGTCGCGCCGGTCTCGCCGGTGCCGTCGAAGACGAAAGGCTGTTGCGACACGGTCGACCCCGACGAGGGATCGAGCACGACGGGGGCGGACGGGGCCTCGCGGTCGATGACGATCCCCAGGGGAGCGGACGAGCTCGAGACCGGCACCCGGGGGATCGCGGAGGAGGACTGCGTCGCGAGAAGCGTGTACGAGCCGGACGGCACGGCTGCCGCGGGGAGGACGGTCTGCCACGACCCGCTGGACGCCACGGCGACCGTCGTCGACGCGGACGACGCCGACGACCCGAACGAGAGCGTGACCGTCGCCCCGGGATACCCCGTTCCGGCCAGGCGCGCCCCGACGACGACGCCCCCTCCCGTCGTGACGGCCGGCGCGGTCAGCACGGAGAACGTCGCACTCGTCACGTCGGGGAACTGGGTGTCGGTCAGATCGCGGACGGTCAGCGTCTGATTCGCGCCACTCGACAGCTGGGCCGAGCAGGACCAGGACCCGTCGCCGGCGACGGTCGGAGTGCAGAGCGACGACGCGGGATGCACGGGGTCGAGAACCCGGAGGCTCGCGCCGGGCGTCCCGCCGCCCGACAGGGTCGTCGAGCTCGAGTTCGAGTCGGGCACCACGATCGTCGGCGCCACCGCCGCCGGAGTCGGCGTCGGGGAGGGGGAGACCACCTTCGTCGGCGGCGTCGTGGCTGCAGGCGCCGCTTCGGCGGGGGCCGCCGCGAACAGGAGAGCCGACAGGGCCAGGCTCGCGATCACCGTCGCCCCGGTGGCGACCGCCAACGCTGTCAGCCCGGGTGCACGACGGCGTCGCCCGCCGCCGGGGGCCGCGAAGCGTGTCGAACTAGGGGTCGTGTCGGTTAGCACTGTCACCCAGTAAGCCAAGACTCGGGGGACAAGTCAATCCGCCGCGAGGATGAGGCCAGCAATCGTAAGGGAATCGAGATCTGTGCGCCCACGTGAGTTCGCTCCGAAAATGCCCAGCCGGCTCCAAGGGGTCTGCAAGTCCAATTAGAGTGATTGCCGGATCGACAAGGAGCTCGCACAACATGGATTCCGCCCTCGTAGGCATCATCATCGCCGTCGTCGTGATTCTGATCATCATCGGCATCTATTTCTGGGCGACGTACAACTCCCTGGTGAAGCTGAAGGTCAGGGTCGACGAGGCCTGGAGCGACATCACCGTGCAGTTGAAGCGGCGCGCCGACCTGATCCCCAACATCATCGAGTCGGTGAAGGGCTACGCCTCGCACGAGTCGGGCGTCTTCGAGAACGTCACCCGAGCACGGGCGGAGACGCTCTCTGCCACGTCACCGGCCGAGGCGACGGCGGCCGAGACGCACATGCAGAAGTCGCTCAAGAGCATCTTCGCCGTGGCGGAGTCGTACCCGCAGCTCCAGGCGAGCCAGAACTTCCTCCAGCTGCAGTCCGAGCTCGTGGATTCCGAGGACAAGATCCAGGGTGCGCGCCGCTTCTACAACGGGGGCATCCGCGAGTTCAACACGAAGACCAAGACCTTCCCGAACACGCTCATCTCGAAGCGGCTGGGCTTCGAGGCCGGCGACTTCTTCGAGGTGGGCGAGCCCTCGGCCATCGCCGAGCCGCCGCGCGTCCAGTTCTGATCCATCCCCGGGCCGGTAACCGACCATGTACAGCGCCGTCGCGAAGAACAAGCGCAACACCGTCTTCATCATCCTGATCTTCCTGGTGATCATCGGCGGTCTCGGGTTCGCGGCGTCCGCCTTGGCGGGCAACCCCTCCATCGGTTTCACCGTGCTGGTCATCGCAGCTCTCTACGCCCTCGTCCAGTACTTCTTCGCCGGCCGCCAGGCGATCTCGATCAGCCACGGTCAGCGCATCGACCAGGCCACCGAACCCCGTCTCTGGCGCACCGTCGAGAACCTCTCCATCACGATGGGCATACCGATGCCGGAGGTGTACGTGGTGGTCGACCCGGCCCCCAACGCCTTCGCGACCGGGCGCGATCCTCAGCACGCGGTCGTGGCCGCCACCGCGGGGCTCCTCCAGATCATGGACGACTCCGAACTGCAGGGCGTCATGGCGCACGAGATGGGCCACGTGAAGAACTACGACATCCGCGTCTCCACGATCGTCTTCGGCCTCGTCGTGGCCGTCGGGTTCCTCGCTGACGTCCTGCTCCGCCTGTCGTTCTTCGGGGCGGTGTTCGGCGGCAACAACGACCGGCGCGACAACAACGGCAACGGCGGCGGGGGCAATCCGATCCTGATCGTGCTGGGTCTCGCGGCCATGGTCGTGGCGCCGCTCGCGGCCGCCGGGGTGCAGGCCGCCGTCTCTCGTCAGCGCGAGTACCTCGCCGATGCCACGGGCGCCCTGACGACCCGCTACCCGGAGGGGTTGGCCCGCGCGCTCGAGAAGCTCGAGGCCTACGGCCGCCCGATGCAGTCGCAGAACTCGTCGACGGCGCACCTCTGGATCAGCGACCCGATGCGGCCGAGCGCGATGGCACGCCTGTTCAGCACGCACCCGCCGCTGCCTGACCGCATCGCCCGGCTGCGCGGCAGCGTCGACACGTTCTGACGGCGAGCGTCAGCGGCCGAGCGCCGGCGGCCGAGCGTCAGCGACCGGTCGCCGCCACGGCCGGCCGGAGCTCTGAGGCCAGGTCGCCGCGGTCGACGACCTCGACGGACCCGAGCCCCTGCCACGCAGCCGTCCGATGCAGGAGCGCCGCCAACCTCTCGACGTCGACGACTTGCCCGGTCTCGTGCCAGGCGGCCTGCACCCGGAGGACGCCGGCCTGCCGATCGCTCTTGAGGTCGACCCGGCCCACCAGAGAGTCGCCCTGAAGGACCGGCAGTACGTAGTAGCCGAACACCCGCTGCGGCTGCGGCGTGTAGATCTCGATGCGGTAGTGGAAGCCGAACAGCCGCTCGGTCCGCGTTCGCTCCCAGACGACCGGGTCGAAGGGCGACAGAAGGGCGTCGGCGTCGATACGGCGGGGGATGCGCGCCTCACGATGCAGGAACGCCCGCTTCTTCCAGCCGGCCACCTCGACCGGCAGCACCTCGCCCGCGTCGACGAGGGCTTCGAGGGCCGGCGCCGCGTCGCGGGTCTTGAGGCGGAAGTAGTCGGCGAGGTCGGAGAGGGTGCCGACGCCATGGGCACGGGAGGCGCGGCGCATCAGCTCGCGGTGGGCGTCGGCGGGGTCGACGACGCGATCGAGGACGCTCGCCGGGAGGACCTGCTCGGGAAGCGCGTAGGTGCGCTCGAACCGGGTCCGGCCGGCGCTCACCACGTCGCCCGTGCGGAAGAGCACCTCGAGCCCGCGTTTGACGTCGCTCCAGCCCCACCAGGGGCCCCGCCGGACGTTGGACTCGTGCTCGATGGCGCTGGCGGGAAGAGGCCCCGAGGCGCGCAGCTCGTCGACGAGCCAGGTGAGCATCGGCCGGTTGGCGTTCGCCCAGGACGACTCGTCGCTTGCGTACTCGGAACGGAAGCGCTCCATCTTCCAGCGCCAGAGCGGCCAGTCGACGATCGGCAGGAACGCCGCCTCGTGAGCCCAGTACTCGGTGTAACGACCCGTGCGGGCGAATGTCAGGCGATCGAGCAGGGCGCGGTCATAGGAGCCGAGCCGCGCGTAGAGCGGCAGATAGTGGCTGCGCTCGAAGACGTTGACGGAGTCGATCTGCAGCAGCCCCAGCCGGTCGACGGCGAGGTTGAGCTGGCGGGTGCCGACGTCGCGGGGCTCGGCGCCGAAGCCCTGGGCGGCGAGCGCGATACGGCGAGCGAGGGCGGGGGAGAGGTCGGACGGCGGCACGTCGAAAGCGTAGACGGGGCCACCGACAGGAGGCGTGCATCCCCCGTTTCCCGCTGTTTCGTCGCGCTCCGTCTCGGTTCGGAAGGCCCCTAGACTTGCCGCATGCTGTCGCCCGATCGCGGTGCCGACGCGCCGCCGTCGGCGCAGAGCCCGGCCCCCTCGTCGTGGAGAGCCGACGACTCGGTGCCGCAGCCGGTCCGCATCGCCGCGGCGTGGGCCTGGCGAATCGTCGCGTTCGCCGCCGTCGGCTTCCTGTTCGTCTATCTGGTCGTGCATCTGGCAGTGATCGTGATCCCGCTGATGGTGGCCCTGCTGCTGTCGGCGCTGCTCGTGCCCCTCTCCGCCTTCCTCCAGCGGCACCGGTGGCCCAAGTGGCTCGCCATCGTCTCGGCCATCGTGGCGGTCCTCGTGGTGCTTGCCGGGCTCTCGGTGCTCGTCACGACGCAGATCCAGCACGGGCTGCCCGAGCTCCTCAAGCAGAGCGACGAGTCGTACCGGGCCGTGCGCCACTACCTCCACGGCGCCCCGTTCCATCTCTCGACGCACCAGCTCACCGGCTACTACCGCGACGCCGTCCAGGCGGTGCAGTCCAACAGCGGCACGCTCGTATCGAGCGCCGTCTCGTTCGGCTCGTCGTTCGGACGTTTCGTCACGGGGCTGCTGCTCACCGTGTTCGCCACGATCATCCTGCTGATCGACGGCGGCGGGGTGTGGCGCTGGACGGTCCGGCTCTTTCCTCGCAAGGCGCGCGCCGCGGTCGACGGGGCGGGTCGAGCCGGGTGGCTGACCCTCACCACGTTCGTAAAGGTGCAGATCTTCGTGGCCGTCGTCAACGCGGTCGGCATCGGCGTGGTGGCCGAGATCCTGCGCATCCCCCTGGCCATCCCCCTCGCGGTCGCGGTGTTCCTCGGCTCGTTCATCCCGGTCGTCGGAGCCGTGGTGACGGGCGCCATCGCCGTGTTCGTCGCGCTGCTCTACAACGGCCCGTTCGTGGCCCTGCTCATGCTCGCGGGCGTCCTGGCCGTGCACCTGCTCGAGGGGCATGTCCTGCAGCCCCTCGTGATGGGGAGCGCCGTTCGCGTGCATCCCCTGGCCGTCGTCTTCGCCGTCGCGGCGGGCGCCTACCTGGCGGACGTGCCCGGCGCGCTCTTCGCGGTGCCGGTCGTCGCGACGGTGAACGTGATGGTGAAATCCGTGGCCTCGGGCCACTGGCGGGAGAATCCCAGCCCCGCCGACGACGATGTGGTGCCGCGCCGATCCGCGGCCCCAGAAGGAGAGACCTCGAATGTCTGACCTCCCCGTGAAAGACCTGACGCTGCCGGGCCCGACCCTGGCCGATTTCGAGGATGCCCGGGCTCGCGTCTCGCAGGTCGTCCACGTCACCCCGATGGAGACCTCGTCGTTCCTGTCGGAGTACCTCGGGTCGCCGGTCTACCTGAAGTGCGAGAACCTGCAGCGCACTGGCTCGTACAAGATCCGCGGCGCCTACAACCGCCTGTCACGGCTCGACGCCGACGAGAAACGGAACGGCGTCGTCGCCGCGTCCGCGGGAAACCACGCACAGGGCGTCGCTCTCGCCGCCCGTGAGCTGGGCATCAAGGCGACGATCTTCATGCCCCTCGGCGTGGCCCTACCGAAGCTGCAGGCGACGCGCGACTACGGCGCCGACGTGGTGCTCAGCGGCCACTCGGTCGAAGAGGCTCTGCGGGCGGCGTCCGAGTTCTCCGAGACGACGGGTGCCGTCTTCATCCCACCGTTCGACCACCCGGACGTCATCGCCGGGCAGGGCACTCTCGGTCTCGAGATCCTGGAGCAGGTCCCGGACGTCGAGACCATCATCGTCTCGATCGGCGGCGGCGGGCTCGCGTCGGGCGTGGCCAGTGCGGTGACGCAGGTGCGGGCGCAGACGGGTGGCGTGATCCGGGTCATCGGGGTCCAGGCGGCGAACTCGGCGCCCTACGCGCTCTCGATGAAGCTCGGCGAACTCACCAGTGTCGTGTCGACCCCGACGATCGCCGACGGAATCGCCGTGTCGAAGCCGGGTGTGCTCAACTTCGAGATCGTGCGGCGGGTCGTCGACGAGGTGGTCACGGTGCAGGACGACGACACCGCGCGGGCGATCCTGGTGCTGCTCGAGCGCGCCAAGCAGGTCGTCGAGCCGGCCGGGGCCGTCGGGGTCGCCGCCGTGCTGACCGATCAGGTCCGGGCGCTCGGCAAGACCGTGATCATCCTGTCGGGAGGCAACATCGATCCGCTCATGATGGAGCGTGTGATCAGCCGCGGGCTCGCCGCGTCCGACCGCTACCTGCACTTCCGGGTGATGCTGCCCGATCGCCCGGGTCAGCTGTCGCGGGTGTCGGAGATCATCTCCGAGGTCAACGCCAACGTCGTCGAGGTGCTGCACACCCGGCACGGACGCGGTCTGCAGATCTCGGAGGTCGAGCTCGAGTTGAGCGTGGAGACCCGCGGGCCCGACCACGCCGAGCAGGTGCTCGATCGGCTGCGCGAGGCGGGCTTCACGCCCGTGATCGCCGACAGCTGAGCCGCCCTGCTCGCGGAAAACGGGCGATTTCACGGGAAACGGGCCGCTTGAACGGCGCGCCATCCGTGAAATCGCCCGTTTTCGGGCTTCGGGCTCCGAGCTACCGGCTTCGAGCTACCGGCTTAGAGCTACCGGCTTCGAGCTATGCGGAGTAGGGCTCGACCGCGGTGATCTCCACCGTGATCTCTTTGCCGTTGGGTGCCGTGTAGCTCGTGGTGGTGCCGGCGCTCTTGCCATTGATGGCCTCGCCGAGCGGGCTGGTCTCGCTGTAGACGGTCAGGTCGCTGCCGGGGGCGATGATCTCGCGGTTGCCGAGCAGGAATCGCGACGGGTCGCCCGCGATGGTGGCCGTGACGACGGTGCCCGGGCTGACGACGCCGGCCGCGGCGGTCGACTCGGAGACCGTGGCCGTCTTGAGCAGGTTGATGAGGGTGCGGATGCGCGCCTCGATCTTGGCCTGCTCGTCTTTGGCGGCGTGGTAGCCGCCGTTCTCCTTCAGGTCGCCCTCGTCGCGGGCGGCGGAGATGCGCGCGACGATCTCGTCACGGCCGCTCGTGCTCAGCGTCTCGAGCTCGGCGACGAGGCGGTCGTGGGCCTCTTGCGACAACCAGGTGGTGGATTCGGTGTTGCTCATGAAGTCTCCTACCAAAGCAAGAGACCGGCCGTGTGGCCGGTCTCGGTGGTGAATCAGACGAGTTTACGGGAGCCAGCACTTGTCGATCAAGCCCGTCACACCCCGGCTGGTGGTCTTGATGTCGGTCGTGTAGACGTTCGACGATTGCGAGGACGCGGGGAAGTCGACGACCTTCCAGCCGACCACGTCGAAGCCCGAGTTGAGCACCTCGATGGAGCAGTCGACCCGGGTGCCGGCGTCGACGCTGATCTCGGAGGTGACCGTGGCGTTGTTCGCGTCGTGGATCACGTAGCCGGCGTCGTTGGAGTCGATCGACGCACTCGTCCCGTCGAACGCGGCGAAGATCACCCAGGCGCCGAAGACGACCACGATGCCGCCGCCGACGATGATCGCGATGACGCGGCGGCGGAGACGGAAGCTCCGGGTGCGGCCGTAGCGCTCGTCGAGCTTGCTGTCCTGTCGCGCACCGACGTTGCGGGCGTTGTCGGGACGAGCTGTGCCGGTCGGCGTGGGCGCCACTGTCGAACTCCTCCGTTTATCCTTGAGGACAGGTTAGCAACGCTGGCCGTGACAGAAATCCGAGGGCCCCGGTGCGATCCCCATCCGAACAGCACGCTGCCCGGCGTCTCCTCGCCGTGCACGCGCATCCCGACGACGAGTCGAGCAAGGGCTCGGCCACCTATGCGCACTACCGGGCGCTCGGCGACGAGGTCCTCGTCGTCAGCTGCACCGGCGGCGAACAGGGGTCGATCCTCAACGAGCACCTCGTGCCCCGAGCGCGCGCCGAGCGCGACATCGCCGGACTCCGATTCGACGAGATGGCCGCCGCCCAGGCCGTCATGGACATCGATCACGTCTGGCTCGGTTATCACGACTCCGGGCTTCCGGCCGAGGGCGAGCCCGTGGCCGTCAACTCGTTCTCCACGATCCCGCTGGCGATCTCGGCCGAGCCGCTGGTGCGCATCATCCGCCGGTTCAAGCCGCAGGTCCTGGTCACGTACGACGAAAACGGCGGCTACCCGCACCCCGACCACATCCGCACGCACGAGATCTCGATGTACGCCGCCGAAGCCGCGGCCGACCCCGCGCGCTACCCGGACGCCGGTCCCGCGTGGGAGATCGCGAAGATCTACTACGACCGGATCATGAACGCCTCCCGCATGAACGCGATCAAGGCGCAGCTCGAACTCGAAGAGCCCGACTCCGAGGCCCTGCTCAAGATGAAGGACATGATGCAGCGCTTCGAGGAGCGCCCCGACCCGTCGACCTCGCGGGTCGACGTGTCCGACTCCTTCGCGATCCGCGACCGGGCCCTCCTGTCGCACGCGAGCCAGGTCGCGCCCGACAGCTTCTTCTTCCTGTGGTCGATCGACCTGCAGGCGCGGGCCTGGCCCACCGAGGACTTCCAGCTCGTCAAGGCGACGGTCGAGACCAGCCTTCCCGAGACCGATCTGTTCGCGGGGATATCCGAAAGTTCCGAGTCATGAGCATCGCAGCGTCCCTCACCATCCTGTCCAGCCACCTGATCACGATCCTCGCCGAGACGAGCGACCCGAGCACCAATCCGCCCAAGGCCCCCGACGACAACCTCGTCACGCCCGGCGTGTGGGGATTCATCGCGATCTTCGCGGTGGGTGTGGCCACGGTCGCTCTCGTCGTCGACATGACCCGCCGGGTCCGCCGCACTCGGTATCGCGGCGAGATCCGCGAGCAGATCGAACTCGAGCGCCAGGAGGCCGCCCGCGAGGCCGCCGGCCTCGACGACGAGTTCCGCGACGGCTTCGACGCCGAGGGCCGGCCGCTCGACCGGTAGCCCGCGATCGGGTGCGACCGCTGGCCCGCGATCGCGTGCGACCGCTAGCCGAAGGCGGGCGGCGCCACCGCCACCAGCAGCACCGCCGTCCAGTGGCAGAGGAACGCCACGACGGTCAGGGCGTGGAAGACCTCGTGGAACCCGAACACCCCGGCAATGGGGTTGGGCTCCTTCAAGGCGTAGACGAGTGCGCCCACGATGTAGAGCAGACCCCCGACGAGCACGAGGATGAGCGTGGCCGGGTCGGCCCGGAAGATGTCCTTCACGAAGACCAGGGCTCCGACTCCGAGCAGCACGTAGAGCGGCACGTAGAGCCAGCGCGGCGCCCCCGTGAAGAACACCCGGAACGCGATGCCGAAGACGGCTCCCGTCCAGACCAGCACCAGCAGAATCGTGGACTTCGGCTGCGGCAGCGTCAGGACGGCGATCGGCGTGTAGGTCCCTGCGATCAGCAGGAAGATGTTCGAGTGGTCGAGCCTCTTGAGCAGCAGCTTCGTGCGGGGGCTCCAGGTGAAGCGGTGGTACGTGGCCGAGACGCCGAACAGCAGGAGCGACGACGCCGCGTAGATCGACGACGAGACCTTCGCCGGCGTGCCGTGGGCCAGGGTCACGAGGACGACTCCGAGAGCGAGGGCGACGGGCACCGTGCCCGCGTGGATCCAGCCGCGCCAGGTGGGCTTCACTTCGAGAACGGCCGTCATCTGTCGAAGTGTAGGGGGAAGGTGCCGGAAGTCGACCCGAGCATCCTCACCGCTTCGAGGGGCTAGCGTGGGTTCGTGGCGAACAGGCGAGGCACCCCGGGTGAGACCCCTGTCGGGCGCACCTTCCTCTACGACCTCTACCAGAAGCGCCTGCGCCGAGATCTGACCGGCCGCGAACTGCCGCATCACGTCGCCATGATCGTCGACGGCAATCGCCGGTGGGCGAAGCAGCGGATGCTCGAGACGGCTGCGCACGGTCACCGCGCCGGTGCCGCCAAGATCCGCGAATTCCTCACCTGGTGCGACGATCTCGGCATCAAGGTGGTCACCCTGTACCTGCTGTCGGCCGACAACCTCACCAACCGCGAGGACGCCGAGCTGAACGCTCTCGTCGACATCATCGCCGAGCTGGCCGACGACCTGTCGAAATTCCGCGACTGGCGGGTTCAGCACGTGGGTGCCGACGACGGGCTGCCCGAGCCTCTGGTCGAGTCGCTCCGCCGTGCCCAGTCGTCGACATCCGGGCACTCGGGTCTGCACGTGAACCTCGCCGTCGGCTACGGCGGCCGTCGCGAGATCGCCGACGCCATGCGGAGCATCGTGCGCCACCACGGCGAGAACGGCGGCACGCTCGACGACCTCGCCGAGGTGCTCACGCCCGAGATGATCGCCGACCACCTCTACACCGGTGGTCAGCCCGATCCGGACCTCGTGATCCGCACCTCCGGGGAGCAGCGGCTCAGCGACTTCATGCTGTGGCAGAGCGCCCACAGCGAGTTCTACTTCGTGGAGGCGTTCTACCCCGATCTCCGCGAGGTCGACTTCCTCCGGGCGGTGCGGGATTTCGCCAATCGGCATCGTCGCTACGGGAGCTGAACGGCCGCCCGAGCGACGTGACGACGGCTCAATTCGGGCTCTGGCCTGGCAGTCTGTACGGTTGATGACAGTTCATCAACCCCTGGAGCACCCGTGATCACCATCGACGCCTTCCGCGAAGGGTTCTCCGACGACCCCGGTTACCTCGATTTCGCCTCGTTCGGCCCGATGAGCCGGGCCGTCATCGACGAGCGGACGGCGCTGGGAGAGATCCAGGCCCGAGCGCGCTACGGTGCCGGCGCCGTCTTCGACGAGCAGGACATCCGGGTCCGCGAAGCCGTCCGGGGAATCACAGGATTCTCCACGGAGCAGATCGTCTTCCAGGCCAACGCGTCGATCGGCCTGATGCACACCATGTTCGGGATGAGCGGGCAGGTGCTGTACTCCGCGAGGGAGTATCCGAGCATCCCCCTGTCCGCGCAGCGCGCCGGTCAGTCGCTGGGGCGACTCGACGCCATCACCCTGCAGGCGCCCGGCGGCCTGGTCACGCCCGCAGTCGTCCGCGACAACCTCACGCCCGCGACGACCGCGGTCGCCGTCAGCCTGGTCGACTACCGCACGGGCTACCTCGCCGATCTCGAGGGGATCCGCGAGGTCATCGGCGACCGGATGCTCATCGTCGACGCGATCCAGGGCTTCGGCGTCGTCCAGGCGCCGTACCAGGTGGCCGACGTCGTGGTGGCCGGGGGTCAGAAGTGGCTGCGCGCCGGCTGGGGCACCGGGTTCCTGGCGTTGAGCGACCGTGCCGCGACCGAGCTCGTGCCCCTGTTCAGCGGAGTCACCGGCACGATCGTGCCGATGGGCGCGTCGTACGAAGAGGTGCCGCCGCCGCTGCAGGGCGCCGCCGCCTTCCAGATCACGCGCTCCGACCCGATCGCGCAGGCGGGTTTCGCGACCGCGCTCGAGCGGCTCGCCGAGGTGGGGGTCGCCGAGGTCAACGCCGCGATCGCCGTGACGGTCTCGCGGATCATCGACCTCGCCGACGAGTTCGCGCTCCCGGTCGTGTCACCCCGTGCCGAGACCGAGCGGGCCGGCATCGTCGTGCTCCAGCCCGACTCGGCGCAGGTCACGGCGCTCACGGCGTCGCTGATCAACCACGGGGTCACGGCCACGGTGCGCGACGGCGCCGTCCGGCTGTCGGCGCACGTGTCGACGTCGGAGGAGACCCTCGAGATCCTCCGCGGGGCGTTCACCTCGTTCGCGTCGAGCGCGCAGTACTGAGGCCCGGGGCGGCACGCCCAGAACCCGGGCTCGCGGTCGGGGCGGGCTCGTGCATCCCCCGCTCTCTCGGGCTTTTCCGCGACAGGAGTGACGGGGGTTAATCTGCCCGTAACCCGCCACGGTGTGTCGGATTTGCCGACTGTCAGGGGTGCCGCGTAGCTTCTAGCCATCGGGTAAGGCACCCGGTCGAGACGGCCACGTAAGTTCGTCTTGTTCTTGCTCCATGGCCGTCTTGCGGGAAGGTACCGGGTGCTACACGCATCCGGAGATGGAGTCGGTCGTGACCGCATTCGACGTCACCGCAACCACCAGCGACGAGGCCACGGGGGAGGGGACGCGGGCTGCGACCAAGCAGCGCACGTACGTCCTCGACACGTCGGTGCTCCTCTCCGATCCTCAAGCGATGTTCCGGTTCGACGAGCACGCCGTCGTCCTCCCGGTCGTCGTGATCGGCGAGCTGGAGGGCAAACGCCACGATCCTGAGCTGGGGTACTTCGCGCGGCAGGCCCTGCGGCTGCTCGACGACCTCCGCATCAAATACGAACGTCTCGACTTCCCGGTCGAGGTCGGGCGCGGTGGCTCGCTCCGCGTCGAGCTGAACCACTCCAACATGTCGGTCCTGCCCTCCGGCCTCCAGTTGAACGACAACGACTCGCGCATCCTCGCCGTCGCGTGCAACCTGTCCAACGACGGGCTCGACGTCACGGTCGTCTCGAAAGACCTCCCTCTTCGCGTGAAGGCCGCGTCGATCGGTCTCGCCGCGGAGGAGTACCGCGCCGAGCAGGTCGTCGACTCCGGCTACACCGGCCTCGCCGAGGCCGACATCTCGAGCGAGCAGATGGCCACCCTCTACGAGGAGGAGCGCATCACCACGCGCGCCGCCGAGCAGCCCGTCAACACCGGTCTCGTCCTGCACTCGGATCGCGGCTCGGCCCTCGGCCGCGTGGTCTCGAAGGGCAACGTCCGCTTGGTCCGGGGCGACCGCGACGTCTTCGGCCTCCACGGCCGCTCGGCCCAGCAGCGCCTCGCGATCGACCTCCTGCTCGATCCCGAGGTCGGCATCGTCTCCCTCGGCGGGCGTGCGGGCACCGGCAAGTCGGCGCTCGCCCTCTGCGCCGGCCTCGAAGCGGTGCTCGAGAAGCAGCAGCACAAGAAGATCATGGTGTTCCGGCCGCTCTACGCGGTCGGCGGGCAAGACCTCGGGTTCCTGCCGGGCGACGCCTCCGAGAAGATGAACCCCTGGGCGCAGGCCGTGTTCGACACGCTCGGCGCGATCGTCTCGCAGAACGTCCTCGACGAGGTCGTCGAGCGCGGCATCCTCGAGGTGCTGCCGCTCACGCACATCCGCGGCCGCTCGTTGCACGACGCGTTCGTGATCGTCGACGAGGCGCAGTCGCTCGAGCGCAACGTGCTGCTCACGGTGCTCTCCCGTATCGGGCAGAATTCGCGCGTGGTGCTCACCCACGACGTGGCGCAGCGCGACAACCTCCGCGTCGGACGCCACGACGGTGTCGCCTCGGTGATCGAGACGCTGAAGGGGCACCCGCTGTTCGCCCACGTCACGCTGACCCGTTCCGAGCGGTCGGCGATCGCGGCGCTCGTGACGGAGATGCTCGAGTCGAACGAGCTGGCCTAGCGCGGTTCCGCCGAGCGGCCCCCGCTCGCGCTTCGGTGCGGGTGGGGGCCGTGGTGTGTCGGCTGGGCCTCGTGTGTCGATGGGGTCTCACCTGTTGTCCCCAGGGCGTGTGCCTGCCGACGCTCTCCACGGACCACATGTCGGGGGCGGGTGTGCCCGCTGCGATATCCCTAATCTCGCGGGATGCTCGCCCTCCTCGACACCGTCCTGATCCTCGCTCTGACCGGCCTCGCCTTCGCCGTGCGGGGCCCCGATCCGCTTCTGATCCCCGCACTGTTCGTGGCCGCAGTCACGCCCGCGTTGCTGCGCTCGGATCTCGCACGGCGACGACTGCCCAACGGGATCACCCTGCCCGGGCTCGGCGTGGCAGCCTCGTCGTGCCTCGCGGCCCTCGCAGCGGGGCATGGCGCGGGGGATGCCCTGGCCCCCCTCGCCCTGTCGATCCTCGTCTTCGTGGCCGGTGTCGCGGTCGCCCTTTCCGGCGTCGTGGGTGGTGGCGACGTCAAGCTGGCCGCCCTCCTGGCCGGGGCCGCGTCGGGGCTCGACCCGGGTATCCCCCTGCCTGCGGGCCTCGGGACAGCTGCTGCCGGCGGCGTGGTCGGGCTGTGGCAGGTCGGGCGCCGGTGGCGGACTCGGCTGTCGTCGTCGCCCTCGCCGCCCGGGGTTGCACCGGGTCGGGTGACGCGCGTGACGGTCTCGTCGGCACCCCCTGCGGCACCGCGTTCCGGGGCGCTGCGTCCTGGGGCATCGTGGAGCGTGCCGTACGGGCCGTGCCTCCTGCTCGGCTTCTGGCTCGCGGTGGCCTACGCGGCTCTCGCCTGATGCTGGCTTTCGTTTCCGCCCGATGCCGGCTTTCGCTTTTCAGGAGCCGCCGCGCCCCGCCCGCTCCTGTTCAGGAGAACGAGCGCGGCGCGGCCGGAACTCAGCCCAAAGTCTTGCCCAGGCGCTCACCGCAGGACGCCGGTGGCAGAACTCCTGAGAACCGTCGGCAGAAGGAGCGGCTCAGCCGGGGTGGGTCATGCTGAGCACGTCGAGCGCCTTGTCGAGCTGCTCGAGCGTGACCTCGCCGCGCTCCACGAAGCCGAGGTCGATGACCGACTCGCGCACCGTGAGCTTCGCCGCCACGGAGTGCTTGGCGATCTTCGCGGCGGCCTCGTACCCGACGATGCGGTTGAGCGGAGTGACGATCGACGGCGACGACTCGGCCAGCGCCCGGGCGTGCTCGACGTTCGCGATGAGGCCGTCGACGGCCTTGTCGGCAAGGGCGCGGGTGGCGTTCGACAGGAGGCGGATCGACTCGAGCAGCGCCGTGCCCATGACCGGGATCGCGACGTTGAGCTCGAAGGCGCCCGAGGCACCGGCCCAGGCGATGGTGGCGTCGTTGCCCACGACGCGCGCGCAGACCTGCAACACCGCCTCGGGAATGACGGGATTGACCTTGCCGGGCATGATCGACGAGCCGGGCTGCAGGTCGGGGATGTGCAGTTCGCCGAGGCCGGTGTTCGGCCCGGAGCCCATCCAGCGCAGGTCGTTGTTGATCTTGGTCAGGCTCACGGCGAGGACTCGCAGAGCGCCCGACGCTTCGACGAGCCCGTCGCGGGCCCCCTGCGCTTCGAAGTGGTCCAGAGCCTCGGTGACGGGCAGGCCGCTGTTCGCGGCGAGCTCGGCGATGACCCGCTGCGGGAAGCCCGCGGGGGTGTTGATGCCGGTGCCGGTCGCTGTGCCGCCGAGCGGCACCTCGGAGACCCGGGGGAGCGTCGCGGTGACGCGGTCGATGCCGAGACGGATCTGACGGGCGTAGCCGCCGAACTCCTGCCCGAGGGTGACCGGGGTGGCGTCCATCAGGTGGGTACGGCCCGACTTGACGACCGTTTTCCACTCCTCGGCCTTGCGCTCGAGGGCGAGCGCGAGGTGATCCAGCGCGGGCACGAGATCGTGGAGCAGTGCGCCGGTCACGGCCACGTGCACGGAGGTCGGGAACACGTCGTTCGACGACTGCGAGGCGTTGACGTGGTCGTTGGGATGCACGGGCGAGCCCAGCAGCCCCGAGGCGAGGGTCGCGAGCACCTCGTTCATGTTCATGTTCGACGAGGTGCCGCTGCCCGTCTGGTAGACGTCGACCGGGAACTGATCGTGGTGCGCTCCGTCGATCAGCAACTCGGCCGCCTGCACGATCGCCCGGGCGACGGGGGCGTCGAGGATGCCCAGCTCGCCGTTGACGAGCGCCGCGGCCCGCTTGATGCGTGCGAGGGCCACGATCTGCGCGGCCTCGAGCCCGGTGCCCGAGATGGGGAAGTTCTCGACGGCCCGCTGCGTCTGCGCACTGTAGAGGGCGGATGCGGGCACCCGCACCTCGCCCATCGTGTCGTGCTCGATGCGGTAGTCGCCGTCGACGCCCGAGGGGCTGGTCGTCGTCGATGCTGCCGAGGTGGCTTCGCTGGTACTCACGTCGCTGTGGTCCTTCCAGGGCCGGCCGCAGGCCGGTCGTTCGTCGATTGCGCGGGTGTGCGCGGGTTCAGAGCCGGCCGACCACCGTGTGGGCCTCGACCGTGCCGTTCGCGAGGTCGTAGTTCGCCCCGACGACTGCCAATCTACCGCCGGCGACCGCCTCGGAGATGAGAATCGACCGCTCGAGCAGAGCCCCGACGGAGGCCTCGATGTGAAGGCGTCCGACCTCGCGGGCGTCGAGCGGATCACCGGACGCGCCCTTGTCGGGCAGCTCGCGGTGGGCGCGCTTGACCGACGGGACGATCATGTCGATGACGCGCTGGAGGTAGAAGGTCTGCGGCTCGGAGTTCGCGTCGATCGACGAAATTGCCGCGGCCACGGCCCCGCAGCTGTCGTGGCCGAGGACCACGATGAGGGGGATGCCGAGGACTGCCACCGCGTACTCGAGGGAGCCGAGGTCGGTGTCGCCGACGACCTGGCCGGCATTGCGCACGACGAAGAGGTCGCCGAGGCCGACGTCGAAGATGATCTCGGCGGCGAGACGCGAGTCGGCGCAGCCGAAGAGTGCGGCGATGGGCTGCTGCCCGCCGGAGAGCTCGGCACGGCGGTCGGCGTCCTGGTGGGGATGCTCGGGCCGGTGCTCGACGAAGCGGGCGTTGCCCTGCTGCATCTGCGACCAGGCGTCGCCGGGGGTGACGGTCGGGGTGGTGCTCACGATTCGGTCCTCTTCGGGTAGGGGGCGGGATGCACGGGCTATTTCGTCAGGGTGGCGGACGCCTTCTCGGCCAGCAGGTCGAACTGCTGCGTCGGCGCGGTCCCGGCGAGGATGACGGTGCTCTTGCCGGACGTCGTGACCATCGCGTAGGCCAGGTTGCCGGGATCGTTCTCGGTGCGGCGATCGTAGATGGACCAATCGAGCCCGCCGATCGTGATGCTCGACGTCTGTTTGCCCTGCTGCAACTGGTCGCTGACCCAGGTGCGGTTGGCCTTGATGCCCTGCGTCAGGCCGATGAACGACGTGCCCGGCGTGATGAAGCCGATGTACCAGGTCTGCACGCCGTCGGCGTCGGACTGGGTGATCGTCGCCGAGTTGGACTTCCAGGTCTTCGGCAGGGCGGGAGCGACGAGCGGTTCGGTGACCTGCTGCTGCGCATCGGCCGCGATGCTGCGGTAGTCGACGGTCTTGAGTTCGGATCCGCCGGGGCGCACCACGACCAGGACGAGGAGGATGACCACGCCCACCGACGCGATCAACGACAGGATGAGGTTCTTGCTGGTCTGGTTGAGGCGGTGGTTCCGCGAGCTCGTGGCCTTGCGGAACGCCGTCTCTTCGGGCGTCTCGGGCCGGCCGAGTTCGGCGACGACGCGCGGCGGACGCTGTCGGCCGAGGGGAGGCGGGGGAGTGCCGGTCATGAGGAGGCCCGTTCGGTCTGCGCTCGTTCGGTCTGCGCCCGCTCGTTCTGAGCCCGCCGGGCGTTCTCGAGGCGCTCTTTCGCCCCGAGCAGCCACTCCTCGCAGCGGGCGGCGAGCGATTCGCCGCGCTCCCACAGGGCCAGGGACTGCTCGAGCGTGGAGGAGCCCTGTTCGAGCTCGGCCACGACGGTCACGAGTTCGTCGCGCGCCTGCTCGTAGCTGAGGTCTTTGACGTCGGGAAGAGAGGTCTGGGCCACGGGATGATCCTATCGAGCGGGGGAGGTGGGGTTGCTGGGGAGCCCGTCGACGGGGCCGTCGGACGTGGCGCGCAGGGCTCCGCTGCCCACGGTGACGAGGAGCGCGGTGCCGGCCGGGGCCTCGGCGGCATCGCGCAGGACGGCGCCGGACGGCAGCTGCGCGATCGAATACCCGCGCCGCAGTGTGGACTCGGGGGAGAGTGCCCGGAGATGCCCGGCCAACTCGGAGACGCGGGTCGAGGCGCGTTCGAGAGTGCGGAGGAGGAGCTCTTCGCTGCGAGCGACGTAGCGCACGAGTTCGTCGGCGCGGACGTCGATCAGCGTCTGCGGGTTGGCCAGCACGGGACGGGACCGGAGCTGGACGAGGCGGTCGATCTCGGTGTTCACGAGCCCGGTGAGGCGCATCCCCAACCGGGCCTTGGCCTGTTGCACCTTCTGGAGCTCTTCGCCGACGTCGGGGACGACCCTCTTCGCGGCGTCGGTGGGAGTCGAGGCGCGGAGGTCGGCCACCTCGTCGAGCAGGGGGCGGTCGGCTTCGTGCCCGATTGCGCTGACGATCGGGGTCGTCGCGGCGGCAGCGGCGCGGACGAGGCCCTCGTCGCTGAAGCCGAGGAGGTTCTGGAAGTCGCCGCCGCCGCGCGCCACGATGATGACGTCGACCTCGGGATCGGCGTCGAGACGCTGGAGGGCGGCGGTGACTTCGCCGACCATGCGCTCGCCTTGGACCGCCGCGTGGACGACCTTGAACGTGACCGACGGCCACCGGAGCTGTGCGTTGCGCAGGACGTCTTTCTCGGCGTCGCTGTCTTTGCCCGTGATCAGGCCGATGCACTGGGGGAGGAAGGGCAGACGGCGCTTGCGCTCGGGGGCGAACAGCCCCTCGGCCGTGAGGGTCTGACGCAGGCGCTCGAGGCGCTCGAGCAGATCGCCGAGGCCGACGTGCCGCATGTCGAACACCTGCATGGTGAGCGAGCCGCCCTTGACCCAGTAGTTGGGCTTGATCGCGGCGATGACGCGGTCGCCCTGCTTGAGGTCGACCGGCACCCGGGACCGCACGCTGGACCAGATCGAGAACGACACCGTCGCGTCCATCTCGAGGTCTTTCAACTTGCCGTAGACGTTGCCGCCCGACACGTTCCACTGCGTGATCTCGCCCTCGACCCAAGCGGTGCCGAGACGGTCGATCCAGTCGCGGACCTTGCCCGCGAGAAGGCCCACCGGCCAGGGGGCCTCGGCGGTGGGAGGCGGGGTGACGATGGTCAAGCGGGGCTCCTCCAAGGCTGGCGCGCAGAACGCTCGCCTACAATCGAACCGTGAGCCGTATAACCAATGGCGCTCTCGCCATCGACCTTCCGACACCGCGTGTTCCTGCGGTGCGCAACAGGCTAAAGGATACCCCCGTCATCGGGCGCAAACGCGTGCTCCTGGCGGCCCCCCGCGGCTACTGCGCCGGCGTCGACCGCGCCGTCATCGCCGTCGAGAAGGCCCTCGAGCACTACGGGTCGCCCGTCTACGTGCGCAAGCAGATCGTGCACAACGTCCACGTCGTGTCTACGCTCGAGCAGCAGGGTGCGATCTTCGTCGACGAGGTCGACGAGGTGCCCGAGGGCTCGCACATCGTCTTCAGCGCGCACGGCGTCGCACCCTCCGTCGTGGCCGGCGCCGAGGCACGGGCGCTCCAGACCATCGACGCCACCTGCCCCCTGGTCACCAAGGTGCACCGCGAGGCCGTCCGCTTCGCCAAGCAGGAGCAGCACATCATCCTGATCGGCCATGCCGGGCACGAAGAGGTCGAGGGCACGATGGGCCACGCGCTCGATCGCACCACCCTCGTCCAGAACCCCGACGAGGTCGACCTGCTCGAGATCGACGACCCCGACAACCTCGTCTGGCTCTCGCAGACCACGTTGAGCGTCGACGAGACGATGGAGACCGTCCGTCGTCTCCGCGAGCGGTTCCCGAACATCCAGAACCCCCCGTCCGACGACATCTGCTACGCGACGCAGAACCGCCAGGTCGCGATCAAGAAGGTCGCGAAAGACGCCGACCTCGTCATCGTCGTCGGCAGCGCCAACAGCTCCAACAGCGTGCGTCTCGTCGAGGTCGCCCTCGAGTACGGCGCCAAGGCCGCCTACCGGGTCGACTACTCCTCCGAGATCCAGCAGGAGTGGCTCGACGGCGTCGAGACGGTCGGGGTCACCTCCGGCGCCAGCGTCCCCGAGGTTCTGGTCGACGAGGTCCTCGCCGAGCTCTCCGACGCGGGCTACCTCGACGTCGGCGAGGTCAAGACGGCCGAAGAAGACCTGATGTTCTCGCTGCCGAAAGAGCTGCGCAAAGACTCCTCCGGCAACGAAGACGCGCGGGCGCTCGGCGGCCGCACCCGATGACCGCCGGCGACGACACCCGCGTCGACACCGCAGGCGAGCCGGGGGATGCCCCCGCCGACGACCGTCCGCGCTACGGCGAGCGGGCTCCTGTGCGTCAGGCCCCTCAGTACGGCGAGTACGCGCCACCCGGGTGGGTGAGTCCGGTGCCGGTGCCCGAGCCCTCCTCGGAGGCCGAGCCCGTGCATCCCACGCCCGAAAGGCTCTTCACGCCGGGTGCGCCTCGGGGCTACGACGCGCCGCCGCCGAGCGGTGCCCCCGTTCCCGGAGCGCCGCCGATCGCGTACCGCCGCGGCGGCTTCAACCGTTACGCCACGTATTTCCTGCTCGTCTTCGGTGCCTACGAGGTCGTGAGCGCCGCCGTGACCGCGTCGGGCTTCGCGACGGGGCTCACCCGGCAGTTCGAGAGCCTCGGCTACCTCAAGGGCACGTTCCGCGACCTCGCGGCTCTCCAGACGGTCGGCACGACCAGTGCCGTCGTCTCGATCGTGCTGTTCGCCCTGGCCGCCGTGTGGAGCTTCCGGCGGATGCGGGCCGGCCGCTCGTCGTGGTGGATCCTGTTCGTCGCAGGGGCCGTCGCCAACCTCGGTACCGGCCTCGCCGTCGTCAGCATCGTGATGAACGACCCGTCGTACACGGGGACGCTCGGGTCCTGACCCGGCCGGTGCCGTGACCTGCCGGCGCCGACCCGGCCGGCGCCGACCCGGCCGGCGCTGCCCAGCCTGCGCCGACCCGGCCGCCGTCGAGCTAGCCGGCGCTGTGACCGGCCGAGCCGAGCTGCTTGGTCGCCTCGACGACCCGAGCGGCCATGGCGGTCTCGGCGATCTTGCCCCAGGAACGCGGGTCGTAGACCTTCTTGTTGCCGACCTCGCCGTCGACCTTCAAGAAGCCGTCGTAGTTCTTGAGCACGGTGTCGGCGATCGAGCGGCTGAACGCGTACTGCGTGTCGGTGTCGATGTTCATCTTGACGACACCGTTCGACACGGCCT
Source organism: Frondihabitans cladoniiphilus (assembly GCF_039544345.1). Taxonomy (NCBI): domain Bacteria; kingdom Bacillati; phylum Actinomycetota; class Actinomycetes; order Micrococcales; family Microbacteriaceae; genus Frondihabitans; species Frondihabitans cladoniiphilus. The sequence continues at coordinate 393,465 of NZ_BAABLM010000002.1, read as the reverse complement.
CGCGGATCTCGGCCTCGGACGAGCCGGAGCCGCCGTGGAAGACGAGGTCGAGCGGCTTCTCTTTCGTGCCGAACCTCTCTTGAATGCCCTGCTGGATCTCGCCGAGCAGCTCGGGGCGCAGCTTGACGTTGCCCGGCTTATAGACGCCGTGGACGTTGCCGAACGTGAGGGCGGCGATGTAGCGGCCGTGCTCGCCCAGGCCGAGCGCTTCGACGACCCGAGTGACGTCGCCGACCGTCGTGTACAGGGCGTCGTTGGTGCCCTCGTGCTGGACGCCGTCCTCTTCGCCGCCGACGACGCCGATCTCGACCTCGAGGATCGCGTTGATCGCCCGGGTGCGCTTGATCATGTCCTCGGCGATCTTGATGTTCTCGTCTAGGGGGACGGCCGAGCCGTCCCACATGTGCGACTGGAAGATCGGGTTGCGGCCGGCCTTGACCTCTTCTTCGGAGGCGGCGATCAGGGGGATGACGAAGCCGTCGAGGGCGTCCTTCGGGCAGTGGTCGGTGTGGAGGGCGACGGTGATCGGGTAGTTCTTGGCCACCTCGGTGGCGAACTTGGCGAACGCGAGGGCGCCCGCGGCGCGGTTCTTGACGGTCTGCCCCGCGAAGTAGTCGGCACCGCCCGTGGTGACCTGGATGATGCCGTCGGACCCCGCCTCGGTCAGACCCTGAAGCACGGCGTTGATCGTCTGCGACGACGACACGTTGATCGCCGGATAGGCGAACCCCTGCGTCTTCGCGCGCTCGAGCATTTCGGCGTACTGGTCCGGCGTGGCGACGGGCATGACTTCTCCTTCGATGACGGGCGCGAGCGTCTTCGCTGACGGGCGCGTTCGACCTCAGCCTAACCACCCCGCGGCGCCCCGTACCGGGTGCCCGCGCGGGCGATTCCGACTCGCTAGTAGAGTTCCGATCATCATGACTAACGAGACGGCTCCCCTCTTCACGAACCCCGACCGCAACCTCGGAATGGAGCTGGTCCGGGCCACCGAAGCGGCGGCGATCCGCGCCGCACCGTGGATCGGCCGCGGCGAGAAGAACCTCGCCGACGGCGCGGCCGTCGACGCGATGCGGAAGTTCCTGGGCACCGTCGATTTCGACGGCGTCGTCGTCATCGGCGAGGGCGAGAAGGACGAAGCGCCGATGCTCTTCAACGGCGAGCACGTCGGCACCGGCAACGGCGGCGCGTTCGACATCGCGGTCGACCCGATCGACGGCACCTCGCTGACGGCCACGGGGCGTCAGAACGCGGTCTCGGTCATCGCCGTGTCCGACCGCGGCACCATGTACGACCCCTCCGCCGTCTTCTACATGGACAAGATCGTCACCGGCCCGGAGGGCCTCGGCGTCATCGACCTGGACAAGCCGATCGCCGAGAACATCCGGGCGCTCGCCAAGGCCAAGGGCGTGCCCGTCGACCAGATGGTCGTCGCGGTCCTCGACCGTCCGCGGCACAAGCAGCTCATCTCCGACATCCGTGCCGCCGGAGCGGGTACCCGCCTCCTCCTCGACGGCGACGTGGCCGGTGGCATCAATGCCGCCATGCCCGACTCGCGTATCGACATGTGCGTCGGCACCGGAGGCACACCGGAGGGCATCATCACGGCGTGCGCGATCAAGGCTCTCGGAGGTCTGATCCAGGGTCGTCTCGCCCCGAAGGACAGCGTCGAGCGTCAGCGCGCCATCGACGCCGGCCACGACCTCAACCGCGTGCTCGACCAGAACGACCTCGTCACCGGCGACAACACCTACTTCGTCGCCACCGGCGTGACCGACGGTGGCCTCGTCGCCGGAGTCAGCCGCAAGAACGGATTCATCCGCACCGAGAGCCTCGTGCTGCGGTCGCACTCGGGCACGCAGCGCCGCGTCGTGGCGGACCACCTCGAGTCGAAGTGGCTCTGACCCTCCGGTCGTGACGCCGTCGGCGGTGCTCTGAGTCGGCGCTCTGAGTCAGCGCTCTGAGTCAGCGCTGCTCGGCCGCCGCGCGGTCGAGCTCCACCCGGAGCTCGACCGCGGTCAGGTCGCGGGGGAGGTCTTCGATCGGCGAGGACGCTGCGATGACCGTGGCCTCGTCGAGCAGGCTGAGGCGCCGCGCCGACGGGAGCACCGTGCGTTCGAGCGAGCCCACGAACCGGTTGTAGTCGACCACGGAGCCCCGGAGCGATCGGCCGAGCTTGTCGACGTGGGTCGCCATCGTCGAGATGCGGCCGTAGAGCTCGCGGCTCAGGTCGAAGAGCTGCTTGGCCTCCTGCGTGACGACGTCTTGCTGCCAGCTGAACGCGACCGTCTTGAGGACGGACCAGAGTGTGACCGGCGAGGCCAGGGCGATGCGCTTCTGGAACGCGTAGTCCATGATGCCCGGGTCGGCTTCGAGGGCCGACGACACCAGGGACTCGCTGGGGATGAACGCGATGGTGAGTTCGGGGGAGGAGTCGAGGCCCGCCCAATAGGTCTTGGCCGACAGGGTGTCGATGTGGGCGCGGACGGCCTTGACGTGCTCGCGCAGGAACGCCGAGCGGCGGGCCGCCTCGGCGCCGGTGGCCGTGGCCGGGATGGCCGAGGCCTCGAGGTAGGCCGAGAACGGCACCTTGGCGTCGACGGCGATGTTCTTGCCCCCGGGCAGGTGCACGACCATGTCGGGGCGGCCCGCGCCGGCGTCGCTCTGGATGCTCGTCTGGACGTCGAAGTCGACTCTCTCGATCAGGCCGGCGGCCTGCACGACGTTGCGGAGCTGCGTCTCGCCCCAGACGCCTCGGGTGCTGTTCGACTTGAGGGCCGCGGCGAGCGACTCCGCCGTGCTGCGAAGCCGCTCTTCGGACTCGGCCGCGGCGCGGAGCTGTTCGCTGAGCTCGCCGTGCTGGCGGAGCCGCTGCTCTTCGAGCTCGGCCACTTTGAGCTGGACGGCCCGGAGGCTCTCGGCGACAGGGCTCAGAGCCGTGAGGACGCGGCCGTCGGTCGAGGTGCGCCGGGTCTCGGCCTCGGCGACCGCGATGAGACGGTCGTGCAGCTCGTCGATCCGCTCCTCCTGCTGCTCGAGCTGCCGGGCGTGCAGACCCTCCTGGGCGGCCAGGCGTTCGCGGAGTCCATCGACGGTGGAATCGGCACCGGCGAGGCGGGCCCGACCCAGGACGAGACCGACGACGGCACCAACGAGGAGGCCGAGGACGAGGCCGAGCAGGAGAGCGAGGACGGGAGACATGGGAGGAGTCTGGCAGGGGCCTCCGACATCGACGGGGAGCGCGCATCCCCGTTCTCGAAGTCGCCCTGTCGGCTGGTCAGACGACTGCGATACGATTCCCTGCGAACCCTGAGACTTAATGTCCTGACATTAAGGCAAGGTACGTGTACGCTCGATCTCGACAGGCACCAGCACGGCTCTCCAGCACAGAAAGTTGTACAGCGGAGTATGACGCAGACACCGAAATCTTCCCCCTACGACGTCGTGACCATGGGTCGCATCGGCGTCGACATCTACCCCCAGCAGGCCGGGGTCCCCCTCGAAGACGTCGAGACGTTCTCGAAGTCGGTCGGAGGCAGCGCGACCAACGTCGCCATCGCCGCCAGTCGGTACGAGCACAGCGCCGCTGTGATCACCCGCACGGGGGCCGACCCCTTCGGTCGCTACGTCGTGAAGGAGCTCGACCGCCTCGGCGTCTCGACCGAGTTCATCTCGACCGTCGAGGGTCTGAACACCCCCGTCACCTTCTGCGAGATCTTCCCCCCGGACGACTTCCCGCTGTACTTCTACCGGGCGCCCAAGGCCCCCGACCTGATGATCACGGCGAAGACGCTCGACCTCGCCGCCATCGAGCAGGCCGGCATCTTCTGGACGACCGTCACCGGCCTCTCCGAGGAGCCGAGCCGCCAGGCGCACCACATCGCCTACCAGGCCCGCGGTCGCCGCCCGCTGACGATCCTCGACCTCGACTACCGGCCGATGTTCTGGTCGTCGCCCGAGGTCGCCACCCGCGAGGTCGGCAAGGCCCTCGAGCACGTCACCGTCGCCGTGGGCAACAAAGAGGAGTGCGAGATCGCCGTCGGCGAGACCGAGCCCCTCCGCGCGGCCGACGCCCTGCTCGAGCGCGGCGTCGAACTCGCCATCGTGAAGATGGGCCCCAAGGGCGTCCTCGCCAAGACGGCGGACGAGTCGATCGAGGTGCCGGCCCACCTGGTCAAGGTCATCAACGGCCTCGGCTCGGGCGACGGCTTCGGCGGTGCCCTCTGCCACGGTCTCCTCCAGGGCTGGCCCCTCGAGAAGATCCTTCGTTTCGCCAACGCCGCGGGCGGCATCGTCGCCACGCGCTTCGAATGCTCGACCGCGATGCCGACGACGGCCGAGGTCGAGGCCATCCTGGAGGAGGCCCTTCATGTCTGAGATCGACATCGCCCGACTGCGTGAGATCCGTGCCAACGACCCCGAGGCGATCGGAACCGCTCTGGCGGCCCGTCGTCGCCGGCCCGTCCTCGAAGGCGACGGCAAGCTGTTCATCGTCGCCGCCGACCACACCGCCCGCGGTGCCCTCGGGGTCCGGGGCGACTCGCTCGCCATGTCCGACCGGGGCGAACTGCTCCGCCGCCTCGTCGTCGCCCTCGGCCGCCCCGGCGTCGACGGCGTGCTCGGCACGCCCGACATCCTCGAAGACCTCGCTCTCCTTGGGGCCCTCGACGACAAGGTCGTGGTCGGCTCGATGAACCGCGGCGGTCTGCAGGGCGCGACGTTCGAGATGGACGACCGCTTCACCGCGTACTCGGCGCAGGGAATCGTCAACGCCGGCTTCGACTTCGCCAAGCTGCTGGTCCGCATCAACCTCTCCGACGCCGGCACGGCCGACACCATCGAGGCCACGGCTCACGCCGTCAGCGAGTCGGCCGCTCTCAAGCTGCCCATCATGCTCGAGCCGTTCGTCTCCGACTGGGTCGACGGGCGCATCCTCAACGACCTCTCGACGGAGGCCGTCATCAAGTCGGTCGCCATCGCCTCGGGTCTCGGCGAGTCCACGGCCTACAGCTGGCTGAAGCTCCCCGTCGTGGACGACATGGAGCGCGTCATGGCCGCGACGACCCTGCCGACGCTGCTCCTCGGCGGCGACCCGGCCGAGAAGCCCCTCGAGACGTACGCCAAGTGGGCGGAAGCCCTCAGCCAGCCCGGTGTCCGCGGCCTCACGGTCGGGCGCACCCTGCTCTACCCGCCGGATGACGACGTCGAAGGCGCGGTCGACATCGCTGCCGGCCTCGTCCACGCGTCGCAGCCGGCACAGACCCTGAACGCATAGTTCCCTCCGAAGACACGAAAGAAGACGCAGATGACCACCACCGCTCCCTCGACGCCGTCGAGCAGCACCGAGATCCCGACCATCGACCACTGGATCGACGGCAAGCGCGTCGCCGGCACGTCGGGTCGCACCAGCCCGGTCTTCGACCCGGCTCTCGGCATCGCGACGAAGAACGTCGCGCTCGCCAGCCAGGAAGAGATCGACGCCGCCATCGCCAGCGCCAAGAAGGCCTTCCCGAAGTGGCGCGACCTGTCGATCACCAAGCGCCAGCAGATCATGTTCAAGTTCCGCGAGCTGGTGAACGAGCGCAAGGGCGAGCTCGCCGAGATCCTCACCGCCGAACACGGCAAGGTCATCTCCGACTCCCTTGGCGAGATCCAGCGCGGCCTCGAGGTCCTCGAGCTCGCCACGGGCTTCCCGTCGATCATCAAGGGCGACTTCTCCCAGCAGGTCTCGACCGGCGTCGACGTGTACTCGACCAAGTCGCCCCTCGGCGTCGTGGGCATCATCAGCCCGTTCAACTTCCCCGTCATGGTGCCGATGTGGTTCTTCCCCATCGCCATCGCCGTCGGCAACACCGTCGTGCTCAAGCCCAGCGAGAAGGACCCGTCGTCGAGCATCTTCCTCGCCGAGCTCTTCAAGGAGGCCGGTCTCCCCGACGGCGTCTTCACCGTCCTCCAGGGCGACAAGCTCGCCGTCGACGGCCTGCTGAACAGCCCCGACGTCGCTTCGATCTCGTTCGTCGGATCGACGCCGATCGCGAAGTACATCTACGAGACCGCGGCCAAGAACGGCAAGCGCGTCCAGGCCCTCGGTGGCGCCAAGAACCACATGCTGGTCCTCCCCGACGCGGACCTCGACCTCGTCGCCGACTCCGCCATCAACGCCGGCTTCGGCTCGGCGGGTGAGCGCTGCATGGCGATCAGCGTGCTCGTCGCCGTGGGCGACGTGGCCGACAAGGTCATCCCGATGATCAAGGACCGCATGGGCAAGCTCGTCATCGGCGACGGTCGTCGCTCCTGCGACATGGGCCCGCTCGTCACCGAGCAGCACCGCGACAAGGTCGCCTCCTACGTCGACATCGCCATCGAAGACGGAGCAGAGGTCGTCGTCGACGGCCGCGGCATCAAGGTCGACGGCGACGAGAACGGCTTCTGGTTCGGCCCGACCCTCATCGACAAGGTGCCGCTCACGAGCCGCGTCTACACCGAGGAGATCTTCGGCCCGGTCCTCTCCGTCGTCCGCGTCGACACCTACGAAGAGGGCGTCGAGCTCATCAACTCCGGTGCGTTCGGCAACGGCACCGCGATCTTCACGAACGACGGCGGCGCCGCCCGTCGCTTCCAGAACGAGATCGAGGTCGGCATGATCGGCATCAACGTGCCGATCCCCGTCCCGGTGGCCTACTACTCGTTCGGTGGCTTCAAGGACTCGATCTTCGGAGACTCGAAGGCCTACGGCATGCAGGGCTTCCACTTCTTCACTCGCGAGAAGGCCATCACCTCGCGCTGGTCGGACCCGTCGCACGGCGGCATCAACCTGGGCTTCCCCCAGGCCTGAGCCCCCGACGACCGCCCGATCCACCGCACCACCCGATACCGAGGTCCGCACCCCATGTCCGCACGTTCTTCGTCCGAAACCGAACCGCAGTGGTTCTTCCCCCGTTCCTCCCTCGCCCGTCAGGGCTGGGAGAGCGTGGTGGACGACACCCTCGAGGGCTGGCAGTACACCGGCATCCGAGTCGGCGACCTGACCGGCACCGAGCTCGTGCTCGACGCCGCGAAGACCGAGCGCATGGTCGTCCCCCTCACCGGAGACGTCCGGATCTCGTGGGCTCGCGGTGACGAGAGCGGCACGATCGAGTTGGCCGGCCGCGCATCGGTCTTCGACGGACCGCCAGACGTCGCGTACCTCGGCATCGACACCTCGGCGACCCTGACCGGCTCCGGCCGCGTCGGGGTGGCCGAGGCCCCGGCCACCGAGACCCTCGACGTCCAGGTCCTCCGCAAGGCCGAAATCCCGGTCGAGATCCGCGGAGCCGGCCGCTCCACCCGTCAGGTGCACAACTACGGCACCCCCGCGGGGCTCCACGCACAGAAGCTCATCGTCTGCGAGGTCATCACGCCGGCCGAGAACTGGTCGTCGTTCCCTGCGCACAAGCACGACGAGGCGATCGAGGGCAAGGAGTCCCGGCTCGAGGAGATCTACTACTTCGAGTCCGAGGTCTCTCGCGGTACGAACGCCCCGAGCGAGGCCGAGCCGTTCGGCATGTTCGCGACCTACTCGTCGCCGGCCGGCGACATCGACATCAACGCGCTCGTGCACACCGGCGACATCGCCCTCGTGCCGTACGGTTACCACGGCCCCGCCGTCGCGGCCCCCGGCTACGACCTCTACTACCTCAACGTCATGGCGGGCCCCGACCCCGAGCGGGTCTGGAACATCAGCGACGATCCCGCTCACGGCTGGGTCCGCGACGTGTGGGCGACGCAAGAGCCCGATCCCCGTCTGCCGTACTCCGAAGAGGTCGCCACCGGCGGCTCCGGCAGTACCGCCACCACCGAAGACTCCAGCAGCACCCCCTCGAAAGGACAGCGTCGATGACGACGAGCACCACCACCAAGCGACTCACCGTGGGCCAGGCCCTCGTGGAGTTCCTCGCCAACCAGTGGACCGTCGACGGCGACATCCGCGAGCGCACCATCGTGGGCACGTTCGGCATCTTCGGTCACGGCAACGTGGCGGGTGTCGGCCAGGCGCTGAAGCAGTACCACGTCGACCACCCCGGCCTCATGCCCTATCACCAGGCCCGCAACGAGCAGGGCATGGTCCACGAGGCCGTCGGCTACGCGCGCATGCACCGTCGCCGCGGCACGTTCGCGGCCACCGCCTCGGTCGGTCCCGGCGCCGCCAACATGCTGACGGCGGCCGCCCTCGCGACCACCAACCGCCTCCCCGTGCTGCTGCTGCCCAGCGACACCTTCGCCACGCGCGTCTCCGATCCCGTGCTCCAGCAGATCGAGCAGCCGCACGACACCAGTGTTCAGGTGACCGACGCATTCCGTCCGCTCTCGAAGTTCTTCGACCGCGTCGACCGTCCCGAGAAGCTGTTCTCGATCGCCCTGGCCGCCCTGCGCGTTCTCACCGACCCGACCGAGACCGGCGCCGTGACCATCGCGCTGCCCGAAGACGTCCAGGCCGAAGAGCTCGACGTGCCGCTCGAGTTCCTCCAGCCGCGCGAATGGCACATCCGTCGTCCGCTCCCCGAGGCGGGCCCCCTGGCCCGTGCCGTCGAGGCCATCAAGGGCGCCAAGCGTCCGTTCATCGTCGCCGGCGGCGGGGTGCTGTACTCCGACGCCGAGCACGAGCTCCGCGCCTTCGCCGAATCAACCGGCATCCCGGTCGGCACGAGCCAGGCCGGCGGAGGAGCGCTCCTCTGGGACGACCCGCAGTACCTCGGCGGCGTCGGCGCCACCGGAACGCTCGCTGCCAACGCCCTCGCAGGCGAGGCCGACGTCGTCATCGGCATCGGCACCCGCTACAGCGACTTCACCACGGCGAGCCGCACCGTCTTCCAAGACGCGGACGTCAAGTTCGTCAACGTCAACGTCGCCTCCTTCGACGCCTACAAGCACGGCTCGCAGCTCCCGATCATCGCCGACGCGCGCGAGGCCATCTCGGCCCTGTCCAGCGCCCTCAGCGACTTCCACGTCGACGCCTCCTACACCGAGCGCATCGCCGCCGAGAAGTCCTCGTGGGACGACCTGGTAGACGAGGCCTTCCTCCCGTCGCACCTGGCCCTGCCCGGCCAGCCCGAGATCATCGGCGCCGTCCAGGCCGCCAGCGACCCGACCGACGTCGTCGTCCAGGCCGCGGGCTCGCTGCCGGGCGACCTGCACAAGCTCTGGCGGGTGCGCGACGCCCTGGGCTATCACGTCGAGTACGCGTTCTCCTGCATGGGTTACGAGATCGCCGGCGGTCTCGGTGCCAAGCGCGGGGCACCCGAGCGCGACGTCATCGTCATGGTCGGCGACGGTTCGTACCTCATGCTCAACACCGAGCTCGTCACAGCGGTCGCCGAGGGCATCAAGATCATCATCGTGCTGATCCAGAACCAGGGCTACGCCTCGATCGGCCATCTCTCCGAGACGGTGGGATCCGAGAGGTTCGGCACGCTCTATCGCAAGATGGACCCCGAGACCCTCGACTTCCAGGGCACCGAGATCCTGCCCGTCGACCTCGCGGCCAACGCGCGCAGCTACGGCATCGACGTCATCGAGATCGCCCCCGAAGCGGACGCCATCGACGCCCTCTCGGCGGCTCTCGCGACGGCCAAGGCCAGCACCACCTCGACCCTCATCCACATCAACAGCGACCCCCTGATCTACGCCCCGGACGGCGAAGGTTGGTGGGACGTCCCCGTTGCCCAGACCTCGACCCTGCCCAGCACGCAGAAAGCGCGTGAAGAGTACCTCGTCGAAAAAGCCAAGCAGCTTCCCCTGCTCGGCTAGCTCCACACACACCAACACGCCGTTCAGGCTGTTTCGAACACACGACAGGAAGACACCGAAGTCATGACCACAACCGCCACCGACACCGCGTCGGGAGCCACCTCCACCAACCCGGGGCTTCGCATCGGCACTGCGCCCGATTCGTGGGGTGTGTGGTTCCCCGAACACCCCAGCCAGATCCCGTGGGACCGCTTCCTCGACGAGGTCGAGAAGGCCGGTTACGAGTGGCTCGAGCTGGGCCCCTTCGGCTACCTGCCGACCGACCCGGCCCAGCTGGAGGACGAGCTCGGCAAGCGCAACCTGAAACTGTCGGCCGGAACCGTCTTCACGGGCTTCCACAAGGGCGACGACCAGTGGCAGCGCGCGTGGGACCAGGCTCTCGCCGTCGCCGGTCTCTCCTCGAAGCTGGGTGCCGAGCACCTCGTGACCATCCCCGACCTGTGGCGCAGCGACGCCACGGCCGAGGTCCTCGAGCACCGCACGCTGACCGACGAGCAGTGGGCCAAGCTCGGTGCCGGCCACGACAAGCTGGGCAAGGCGCTCCTCGAGGAGTTCGGTGTGCACCAGCAGTTCCACACCCACGCGGACAGCCACGTCGGCACCTACCAGGAGACCGAGCGCTTCCTCGAGGTGACCGACAAGCAGTACACGAACCTCTGCCTCGACACCGGTCACTTCGCCTACTACGGCGGCGACAACGTCCGTCTGATCGAGCAGTACCCCGACCGCATCGGCTACCTGCACCTCAAGCAGGTCGACTCCGACCTCCGCTTCACGGTGCTGAAGAACGACGTCCCCTTCGGCGACGCCGTCGCCCTCGGCGTCATGGTCGAGCCGCCCAAGGGCGTTCCCGAGCTGGCCCCGATCATCGAGGCCGTCTCGAAGATCGACCCGAACATCTTCGCCATCGTCGAGCAGGACATGTTCCCGGTCGAGTCGATCGACCTGCCCCTCGGGATCGCGACCCGCACGCGCGAGCACATCTTCGCGACGTCGCCCTACGCCCGGGTCCACTAGGCAGCACCCTCCCCGGCGCGGGGCCGGGTCACGAGACCCGGCCCCGCGCATCCCCCTTTTCTCACCTCTACTTCGTTCACAGGAGAACTCATGTCCAACTCACCCGCTCCTCTCCGCGTCGCCGTCGTCGGTGCCGGCATGATGGGCGCCGACCACGTCAGCCGCATCACCCAGCGCATCTCGGGTGCCGAGGTCGTCGCCGTCGTCGACCCCGACACCGCGCGCGCGACCGCGGCCGCCGCCACGGCCCCCGGAGCCAAGACCTATGCGGCATTCGAGGATGCCCTGGCCGACGCCCAGCTCGACGCCGTCATCATCGCGACCCCCGGGTTCCTGCACGAGCCGGTCATCCTGCCCGCGCTCGAGGCCGGCCTAGCGATCCTCTCGGAGAAGCCCCTCAGCGAGACCGTCGAGTCGAGCCTCCGCATCATCGAGGCCGAGCAGAAGCTCGACCGCCCGCACATCCAGGTCGGCTTCATGCGACGCTTCGACAAGGGCTACCTCGAGCTCCGCGAGCTCGTGAAGTCGGGTGCCAACGGCGCCCTCCTCGCTCTGCACTGCGCGCACCGCAACCCCTCGACGCCGCCGAACTACTCCGAGTCCGCCCTCATCACCGACTCGGTGATCCACGAGATCGACACCGTCCCCTTCATCGTGGGCGAGCCCATCGTCTCGGTCGAGGTCAAGAAGCCGCGTCGCAACTCGCTGGCTCCCGGCGGCCTGCTCGACCCGCAGTTCGTCCTCCTCGAGACGGTCTCCGGCGTCCTCGCGATCGTCGAGATCAACGTCAACGTGCAGTTCGGCTACCAGGTCACCACCGACGCCGTGTTCGAGTCGGGCGTCGCCTCGATCGGCCGCGCCGAGACCATCCAGATCGCCTCTGCCGGCGCCATCGGCCAGAGCGTCACCCCTTCGTTCAAGGAGCGCTTCGGAGCGGCCTACGACGTCGAGGTGCAGCGCTGGGTCGACGCCGCCCACAAGGGCGAGATCGACGGCCCGTCGGCCTGGGACGGCTACCTCGCCAGCGTCGTCGCCGACGCCGGCGTGCTCGCCCAGCAGTCCGGCAAGAAGGAGCCCGTCACCTACGCGCTCGAGAAGCCGGCCTTCTACGAGACGACCTCGTCGCTCGCGACGGCCTGAGGCACTCCTCCATGGTGAAGATCGCCCTCGACCCGACCCCGTTCCACCACGACTACTCGCTCCTCGAGTTGCCGGGCAAGGTGGCGGACCTCGGGTACGAGTACCTCCAGCTCACCCCGCACAAGGACTTCATCCCGTTCTTCCGGCACCCGAAGGCGGACGACGACCTCGTCGACGCCTTCGCGAAGGCCTGCAAGGATGCCGGGGTCCAGATCGCGTCGGTCCTCCCGGTCCTGCGCTGGTCGGGCCCCGACGAGGAGTCCCGCCGTGCGGCCGTGAAGCAATGGAAGCGCGTCCTCGAGATCACGTCGCGCCTCGGCGTCGACCTGATCAACACCGAGTTCTCCGGGCGCCCCGAGCACCAGGAGGAGTCGGAGCGCGCGTTCTACTGGTCGATGGAGGAGCTCCTCCCGATCATCGAGCGGGAGGGGATCCGCGTGCTGATCGATCCGCACCCCGACGACTTCGTCGAGGACGGCCTCGAGGCGGTGCGCGTCATCCGCGGACTCAACTCGAAGAGCATCGGGATGGCTTTCGTGTCGTGCCATACGTTCCACTACGGCGACCAGACCGAGGCGATCTTCGAAGCGGCCGGCCAGTCGATCGGGCTCGTGCACATCGCCGACACGTTCGACCACCACAAGTCGCACGGGCTGCGCTACATCACGAACCCGCCCGGCAACGCGGTGCGCGTGCACCAGCACCTGCCGATCGGCCGGGGCGACGTCGACTTCGACCAGTTCTTCGGCGGGCTGAAGGGCCTTGGCTTCTTCGACCGCGACGACACGGTCGCCGTGTCGAGCGTCTTCGCCGAGGACGAGAACGCGGACGAGGTCTCGCGCTACCAGCTCTCCGAGATCACCTCCCGGATCGCCAAGGCGTAGTCGCACCATGGCCACGAACGAAGCCCCCTGCCAGCGCAGGGGGCTTCGTGCGTGCAGGCGGCCCGACAATTCGAGCCGCGCGGTTCAGCCGGCCAGCGTCGCGATGGCCTGGGCCCAGGCGAAGTACTTGTTCGTGCCGAGGTCGCCGATGGTCTTGATGCCGAACGCCGCCTGCAGGTGCTCGGCGTCCGAGTCGCTGACGCCCTGCAATGCGGCGACCGGCAGCGCTGCCAATTCGTCGATCGGAGTCTCTTCGTACGCCTTGTCGAGCTTCGTTGCAATTGCCATGGGCTTTCCCTTCGATTCTTGGGGTCGTCCTCGCACGCTATTGCGAAGGGGCCGGGTGAGACAAGCGAATTCTTGAAGTACGCCGACAACTACCCCGACTTTGTTAGGACATTACGACCGAGCCTCGTAGACTCGATCCCAGAGATTGGAGAACAACCATGACATCGACCTTTGCGACGAACCCCGTCACCGAAGACGCGTCCACCGACACCCGCCCCAGCACCCTCCGCGCGGCACAAGACACTCCCACGAGCCTCTGGAACGACTCCGCCGACCCGCGCGAGCTCAGCCGCTCGATCGCCGAGTTCGGTGCCGTCGGCGCGACCTGCAACCCGGTCATCGCCTACACCTGCATCAAGAGCGACCCCGAGACGTGGATCCCGCGCATTCGCGAACTCGCCGAAGAGTTCCCGACCGCGGGCGAGTCCGAGCTCGGCTGGAAGGCCGTCGAAGAGCTCTCGATCGGGGCAGCGAAGCTCCTCGAGCCGGCCTTCGAAGCGTCGGGTGGTCGCAACGGCCGCCTCTCGATGCAGACCGACCCGCGCTTCCACCGCGACAAAGACGCCCTCGTCAAGCAGGCCGTCTACTTCTCCGGCCTGGCCAAGAACATCATCGTGAAGATCCCGGCGACCAAGCTCGGCATCGAGGCGATGGAAGAGGCGGTCTACCAGGGCGTCAGCATCAACGCGACGGTGTCGTTCACCGTCGCGCAGGCCGTCGCCGTGGCCCAGGCCATGGAACGCGCCCTCGACCGCCGCAAGGCCGACGGCCTCCCCGAGAAGGAGTTCGGCAACGTCGTCACGATCATGGGCGGCCGTCTCGACGACTGGCTGAAGGTCACCGTCAAGCGCGACAAGATCATGATCGACCCCGGCTACCTCGAGTGGGCCGGCGTCGCCGCCCTGAAGAAGGCGCACCAGATCTTCACCGAGCGCGGCTACCGCGCCCGTGTGCTGTCGGCCGGCTTCCGCAACTACATGCAGTGGTCCGAGCTCGTCGGAGGCGACCTCGTCGTCTCGCCGCCGTTCCAGTGGCAGGTCGACATCAACAACAACAACATCCCCGCCGAGAACCGCATTGACGTCCCCGTCGACCCGGAGATCATCGCCACCCTCCGCGCGAAGGTGCCCGAGTTCACCCGCGGCTACGACGAGGACGGCATGACGCCGGCCGAGTTCGACCGCTTCGGAGCCACGGTCACGACGCTGCGTCAGTTCCTCGACGCCGACGCGCAGCTCGATGCGCTGGTTCGCGACATCATCGTGCCGGCCAACTAGGTCCGTCCGGTTCCTGCTCGACGTGGGGCGTGCATCCTTCGGGGTGCACGCCCTTTCGTCGTCTGTGGCCTCTCGGGGTCCGGCCCGCTCAGGGTCCGCGGGAATTTTTCGCCCCGGTCGAGAGTTTGTTAGTATGTTCTTACAAAGTCTTCCCCCGACCCGGTCGGGCAACCCGCAAAGGATGCACATGCCTCTCGTTCGAATCGATGTCACCGCCGGCCGCTCCGAGGCCGAACTCCGCGCCATCGCCGACGCCATTCACGAGGCGATCGTCGACGTCTACAAGATCCCGGCCCGTGACCGCTTCCAGATCATCAACGAGCTGCCCGCGGGGCGGATCATCGCGCAGGATGCGGGGCTCGGCTTCGAGCGCACCGACGGCGTCGTCATGATCCAGATCTTCACCCAGCGCGGCCGCACCGACGAGACGAAGGCCGCTCTCTACGACCGCATCGCCAACGGCCTCGCCGGCGTGGGTGTCTCGGGCGAGAACGTCTTCATCGGCTACGTCGAGAACGGCCCGCAGGACTGGTCGTTCGGCTTCGGCGTCGCGCAGTACATGACGGGCGAGCTCGGGGTGCCGAAGGCCTGACGCCGCTCGAGCTCCGCCGCCCGTTTTTCAGGCGGCGGGATGCACGGCGCCGGCGTTCTTCAGGCGATCCGGCTTCGAACCGGGCCCGTTCAGGGGATCACGCCCCTTGCCGCCGGTTCGCAGGAGCCGGGCCTCCGAACTCCTGAAAACCGAAGGCCTCAGGGGCGTGCGACGGCTACTTCTCGACGAGCGTGATGCTGAACGAGTAGAGGTCGGGGCGGTAGCAGTGGTAGCCGACCTCGACGGCGGCCCCCGAGGCGTCGTAGGCGGTACGGCTCATCGTCAGCACGGCGCCGTTCTCCTCGATCTCGAGCAGCTGCGCCTCGTCACCGTGACTCGCTCGGGCCCCGATGCGCTGCTTGGCGACGCGCATCGTGACGCCACGGCCGCGGAGGAGCTGGTACAGACCGAAATCCTCGAAGTCCTCGTGCGAGAGGTCGGCGATGGCGACCGGGAGGTAGTTCTCCAGCAGGGCGACCGGAACCTCGTCGGCCAGGCGCAGCCGACGGATGTGCGTGACCGGATCGCCGACCTTGATGCCGAGGTCTTCGGCGACGTGCTCGTCGGCCTCGATGACCGCGTGGGCCAGCACACGGGTGGTGGGATGCTGGTCACCGGCCTTGAGGTCGTCGAACAGGCTCGTCAGTTCGACTTTGCGGCTCACCGGGCCGTGCACGACCTGGGTGCCGATCCCGCGACGGCGCACGAGCAGGCCCTTGTCCACGAGCTCTTGGATCGCCCGACGGATCGTGGGGCGGGACAGGCCGAGCCGTTCGCCGAGCGCGACCTCGTTCTCGAGACGGGCGCCCGCGGGGAGCTCGCCGCTCGTGATCGCCTGCTCGATGCGGGTCGAGACCTGGAAGTAGAGGGGCATCGGCCCGGAACGGTCGAGGTCCATGAAGAGGCCGGCTGGCAACACGCCGTCGTGAGTGGTCATCTGATCTTCCTGGTACGCGGACGGCGGAGAGACTGCTTCGTCCACTCCGCGCGATTGTCCAGACAATATCACCGTCTCTCAAACGGATGTCGCGCAAACGCCGATCCGGCCCGTCAGCGGAAGACGACCGTGCTCGGCTTCGTGCCCGCCGGCTTCAGCACGTTGATCTTCACGCCGGCGTTCGCCGCCAGCTCGTCGACGTCGCGGGCCCCGTGGCGCTTGGCCGCGTGCGCGATGATCGCCGCGCACGCTTCGGCGTCGGCCAGGGCGTCGTGGTGCGCGAACTCTTCGAACCCGGCGGCGTAGGCGGCCAGCGGCAGGCGGTAGGAGTCGAGGGTGTAGGTCTTGCGGGCGACCTGGAGCGAGCAGAGGTAGCGCGGGGCCGGGCAGTCGAGGCCGACGGCCGCGCAAGCGCCGCGGATGACGCCCATGTCGAAGCCCGCGTTGTGCGCGACGAGCACGTCGTCGCCGGCGAAGCCGAACAGATCGGGCAGCTGCTCGAGCCAGCCCTTCGCGCCCTGCACCTGGTGCTCCTCGATGCCGTGGATGCGAGTGTTCCACTCCGAGAAGAAGTCGTGGCCGAGCGGCGGCTTGATCAGCCATCCGACCTTGTCGACCACCTTGCCGTCGCGGACCTTGACCAACCCGACCGAACAGGCCGAGGCGCTCGAGGAGTTGGCGGTCTCGAAGTCGATGGCGGTGTAGTCGAGGGGCACGAGAAACATCGTCGCACGGGGGTCCGACAGTCTCGTGAGGCACGCAGGGCGGGGGAGGTGCATCCCCCGTTCTCGCTCGGCCTCGCCGCCCTGCTCGGCGACGGCCAACGCGTCGGGTGTCGGCGGCGTGACTTAAGCTTGGGGACCGTGGCTCTCACTATCGCGATCGTCGGACTCCCCAATGTGGGCAAGTCCACCCTCTTCAACGCCCTGACCAAGAACCAGGTGCTGGCGGCGAACTACCCGTTCGCCACCATCGAGCCCAACGTCGGCGTGGTGAACCTGCCCGACCCGCGGCTCGACGTGCTGGCCGGGCTGTTCTCGTCGGAGAAGATCCTGCCCGCGCCGGTGTCGTTCGTCGACATCGCCGGCATCGTCAAGGGCGCCAGCGAGGGGGAGGGTCTCGGCAACAAGTTCCTCGCGAACATCCGCGAGGCCGACGCGATCGCCGAGGTCGTGCGCGGCTTCGTCGACCCCGACGTGGTGCACGTCGACGGCGAGGTCAACCCCGAGAACGACCTCGGCACCATCAACACCGAGCTGATCCTCGCCGACCTCGAGACCGTCGAGAAGGCCCTCGTGCGCTACGAGAAAGAGCTGCGGCTGAAGCGGGTCGAGCCCGCCACGTACGACACGGCCGTCGCCGCGCGGGATGCCCTGCAGAAGGGGTCGCCGCTGTCGTCCACCTCGATCGACCTCGAGCCCATCCGCGAGCTCGGGCTCTTGACCGCGAAGCCCTTCATCTACGTGTTCAACGTCGACGAGACGATCATCGCTGACACTGCTGCGAAGGCCCGTCTCTCCGCGCTCGTCGCGCCGGCCGAGGCGATCTTCCTCGACGCGAAGATCGAGTCCGAGCTGATCGACCTCGAGCCCGACGACGCCGCCGAGCTGCTCGCGTCGACCGGCCAGGAGGAGTCCGGGCTGACCCAGCTCGCCCGCATCGGCTTCGACACCCTCGGTCTCCAGACCTACCTGACGGCCGGGCCCAAAGAGACCCGCGCCTGGACGATCGGCAAGGGCTGGAAGGCTCCGCAGGCCGCCGGTGTGATCCACACGGACTTCGAGAAGGGGTTCATCAAGGCCGAGGTCATCTCGTTCCAGGACCTCGTCGACACGGGTTCGATCGCCGAGGCGCGCGCGCACGGCAAGGCCCGCATCGAGGGCAAGGAGTACGTGATGCAGGACGGCGACGTGGTGGAGTTCCGCTTCAACAACTAGGGTGCCCGCATTGAACAACTGGCCAGACGGCGCGCTGACGCGTGAGGAAGTGTCCGATCTCCTGTGTGAGACGACTCGGTGGAGTATCGACTGGTGCGAAGGTTCTCGCATAGCTCCTGCGGAGGGACGAGGTGTGTCATTGCCAGAGGGCGTGCTGCACGGCGTGCCTACGCGCGCAAAGCGTCGCAAGTTCGAGCGCGGTACGCAGGAGCACCGGAGGTGGTTCTTCGCCTTCCTTACCGAGGACGACCTTTTGGCATTTCATGAGGGTCCTTGAACCGCTCATAATCCACGGCCACGGCGCGCGATGCAGGACGAAACGTGATGGAGTTCCGCTTCGACAACTGACAGGCTCACCACGAGGGATGGTGATCGCGACCGCGCCGTCGGGCTCCAGTGGGATCGGAGGCGGAGAACTCACCCAGGGCACGCTGGTCGTCGAGCCATTCGCTCTGGCTGCTCGCTAGGCCGACCATCACTTGAAAGATCGGCGACTCGGCTCGCCTCCCCGCAAGCGGGTCAGGCTGCGAAGATGCGGGCTCGCATCGCGACGCGTGAGGGGGTGTCGCCGAGTTCGCGCAGAGTGCTGATGGATTCCGCCCAATCGGCTACGGCTGTTGCAAGACTCGTGATTGTGTCGCCCGCCTCGATGGCGGAGACACCCCAACGGACGGCCTCTCGGACGAGGTGGTCTCGTGTGACGAACGCGAGCCGGGTCTGCCCATCGACTGCGTGGCCGGCGAAGCGGTAGTTCGAGTCCATGAGCATCACGGGCGCGACGTCGTACAGCGGGGCAAGGGAGACGGAGCCGCTGCTCGAGATGAGCAGAGAGTAGTTCTTCGAATGGGCATCGCTGTTTCCGATGATGGCGTTGAAGGCCACCGCGCGGAGAAGGTCGAGGAGGAATGCACTTTCGTCGTCGGACAGCGGCCCAGCCAGGGCTGCAATCCTCTGCAGTCGGCCCGGGGTCGTGGTGCCGAGCTCGTACTTGTCGGAGGGTCGCAGTGAGAGGGCCTGGGTGAAGTCTTCCTGGTGGAAACGTCCTCCGTCGTGACGGTCGTAACGCTCCACCACGAGCGACGTGCGCTCGCCGAATTGCTTCAGTTCGCTCGCTGCGGCCCGAAGGCCGACATGGCGCGCGAGGGCCCCCGACCACCATTCGGCTTCGAGGAGTCCGGGCGGCCCGCTTCCGTTCTGCGGGGCGGGCTTGATCAGGTGCGTCGACATGGCTCCGAATGCGGGCCATGCCCAGCCATCCTTCGTCCGAGTGAGGAGCACCTTGGCCTGAACACCGCCAAGGGATGCGCCGACCGGGAGCCCATCGGGGGAGTCGAGGGTCGGGAGGTCGCTCACGATGTGATCGACCTCCTCGGTCGAGAGCGGTCGCAGGATTCCGGGGCCCGGCTCCTCAGTATCGGGTAGGAATTGCAGAGCACCCGCACATTCGCTCCCGATTACCCGCAGGAGGGCGAAATCGTCGTCGAAAGGTACCTTCTCGCGGGTCTCGATGAGGGCGCGAACGGGAGGTTCGGGCAAAAGGCCACGAATGAAGAGCTTGAGCTTCTCTCCTTGGACTCGCTTCGTTCCCAACGGCAGGGAGATCGACATGAGGTGCGTGCCTGTCCCGAACTCGTTGACGACTTCAGGGTCGAATCGCAGTCGGACATCGCCGCTGCGCAGTTTTTCGAGCTCGCCGAGCCGCCTCCCGTGCAGCCAAACGCCGAGGATGTTAGTTCGGGGCATCGGCCGCCTCGACTCGCAGCCGGCTCCCGCGAGGAATGACGGCGAACTCGTGCCGGACCCGAGCCAACGCATGGAACAGCACGTCGGAGGTCACGGACTCGCCTCGTTCGAGTCGACTGACCGTCGCTCGGGACGAACCGATGGCTCGAGCGAATTGAGCCTGAGTTTCGCCGGCAGCCTCTCGAAGCTCTTTGATCGCGCTCCCGAGGCTCGCTGGAGTCCGACTCCGGAACCAATTAGTCTGCGTCATATTTGCAGCATATCGCGTTGAAGCGCAATTGCGTCAGATCTGACGCAACTGGCCTTCAGCGGTATTTGCGTCACATCTGATGCACGGCCTCAGGAGGTCGTGTTCAGGCGGAGCGCTCGCGGACCCAATTCGCGACGCCGCGCTGCCGGGCGGCATACGTCTCGTCTTCGTGCGATAGGTCGAGCTCGTCCAGGGTGGTCAACGCACGAATCAGCTCCTGGCTCGGGCCCCGGTCGCTCAGGAGAAGGACGGCGAGCGCCTCGGGTTCGTAACCCAGGAGGGCACCGCCGAAGATCTCTGGACCGCCAGCGCGGTACGTGTTGCGGAAAAGCTCTTCGCGGTCGAGGAGACGGTCGAGCGCGGGGAGCGCCTCCACCCGAAGGGTGTCGACCAGTTCGGCGGCGAACGATTCCGCATCGGAACCGTCACCGAAGTCCCACCGGTCGAGGCGCGTGCGACCCGGCGCTTCGGGGGGAGCGAGGCGGGCGTGCCAGATGCCGCTCGAACCGGACGGAAGTCGAGGCACGGGTCGCTCCTCCAGCCAGGATCGGGATTGCCGTTCCGGTTCGAGGTCGACGGAGAGGTTCACGTAGGCCACGACGTCGTTCGCGGATCCGTAGGCCGACTTCTGCATGCCGACGACGCCCCAGTCGCCCCACGAATTGCGGCGGTGCCACGTCGACCCCGACCCCGAGAACCCCTCGGCGCGGAGGGCCGGACCGACCACGGTTCGCAGCATGTCTCGAAAGCGGTCGCGTGCATCCATGGGCCCATTCTGAATCGGTCCGGAGGCGCCGCGCGAGCGGGCCGGTGCGCGGCTGCGAGAGGGGGATGTCGGAGCGGGACCTCGTGGGGACCCGCGAGCGACTAGGCGGCCCGGCGGCTGAACGTCAGGTGCGTGACGCCACTGGGGCTCGCCACCGCCTCGATGTCGAAGCGCTCCTCCAGGCCTTCGAGCCCGTCCCAGAGCCGTTCGCCGCGGCCGAGCACGATCGGCACGACGACCACGTGCAGGTGGTCGACGAGGTCGGCCGCCAAGAACTCGCGCACGGTCTCGACGCCGCCGCCGATCCGCACGTCGTCGTCGCCGGCGGCCTCGCGAGCCTGCGCCAGGGCCTCCTCCGGAGTCGCATCGATGAAGTGGAAGGTCGTGCCGCCCTTCATCTCGAGCGGTGGCCTCGGGTGGTGGGTCAGGACGAAGACAGGCGTGTGGAACGGCGGGTCGTCGTCCCACCAGCCCTGCCAGCCGTCGTCGGGCCACTCGCCGCGCTGGGGCCCGAACTTGTTGCGGCCCATGATCTCGGCGCCGATGCCCGTCGCCCACCGACTCGCGAAAGCGGCGTCGACGCCTTCACTGCCGCCCGAGGCGCCCTGCATGGCCCGGAACGTCGGCGTGCCCATGAACCACTGCATCAGACGGCCGCCCGCGTGGCCGAACGGCGCCTCGAGCGACTGCTCGGCGCCCGCACCGTACCCGTCGAGCGAGATGGCGAAGTTGTGGACTCGGACTCGCGACACGGTTCCTCCAGGATTCGATTCGGTCACCACACAGTAGAGCCAGCCGGGCCGGCCAGGCGACGGGGGATGCCCGGGGCCACGCTCAGGCGGAGACGGTGCTGGCCTCACTGAACGCCCCGCGCCAAGCCCGCCCCGGATGCCGCTCGTCGAGCTGGGCGTGCCCGAACAGCTTCTCGCGCAGGGTGCCGGGGGTGTATTCGCGCTGCATCAGACCGCGCTCCTGCAGGACGGGCGCGATCCGGTCGACGAAGATCTCGTACGAGCCGGGCAGGGTCCAGTTCATGACGTTGATGCCGTCGATGCCGGCGTCCTGCCACTCCAGCAGCCGATCGGCGATCTGCTCCGGCGTGCCCACGATCCGGCCCCGGAGCTTCGCCGTCAGCCGGGCGAGATCCGCGATCGTCGGCTCCCGGTCGCCCGCGGCTTCCTTGATCCAGGTGAGCAGGCTCTGGCCCGCCTGGGTCTCCACCTCGGACAGGGGCGTGGCGGGATCCCGCGCCTCGCCGGTCTCCGGGTCGAACCCGAGGTTCGAGTGCACGAGGAAGCCGTCGGCGGCGAGGTACTCGTCGATCTCCTTCTCGTTCGCCCGGACCTCGGCTTCAGTCGAGCCGGTGATGAAGGAGAGGCCCAGGAAGAAGAGGATGTCGTCGGGTCGACGCCCGGCCGCCACGGCCAGGCGACGCGTGTCCGAGACGAGCTCGCGAGTGGCCTCGGGGTTCGGGCTGAGGATGAACTGCGCCTCGGCGTTCCGGGCGGCGAACGCCCGGCCTGCGGGGGAGGAGCCGGCCTGGAACAGGACGGGTGTGCGCTGGGGGCTCGGCGACGTGAGATGGGGGCCCTGGACGTCGTACCGCGGCCCGTGGTGGTCGATCCGGTGGATCTTCGTGGCGTCGGCGTAGCCGAGCACGGGGTCTTTCAGCAGGGCCCCGTCGTCCCACGAGCCCTCCCAGAGTTTCTCGACGACCTCGAGGTACTCCTCGGCCCAGCGGTACCGCTCGTCGTGCTCTTCCAGGCGGTCGTGGCCGAAGTTGCGGGCGGCGGCGTCGAGAGCGCTCGTGACGATGTTCCAGCCGATCCGGCCGCCGGAGATGTGGTCGAGGGTCGACACCTTCCGAGCGAAGTCGAACGGGTGCGACTGGATCACCGAACTCGTGAACGCCAGACCGAGGTGCTCGGTGCGGACGGCGAGAGCGGACAGCAGGACGGACGGATCGTTCGACGGCAGCTGCAGACCCTCGTGGGCGTTGATCGCGTAGTCGCCGCGAGCGGGGCCGTAGGTGCCTACCACGTCGGCGAAGAACATCGCGTCGAAGCGGCCGCGCTCGAGCGTCTCGGCGAGGTCGATCCACAGCCGCACGTCGTCGAAGTCCTTCTGCCGAGCGGTCGGATGACGCCAGAGCCCGTGCTGGATGTGCGAGTTCGTGTTCATGACGAAGGCGGCGAACCGCAGAGGGGGTCGCGAGCGGGAAGTCATCTGCCGATTCTCGACCGGCCGCCTGATCAATTCGTCACATTCGTCATGAAACGTCATGCGGACGAGGTCGGGAATGCCCGTTTCCCGACATGAACCGTCACGGAGGGAGACGGGTCGTCACGTTCGACCGAACGGGTTGTTCCGCCCCGGGCCGCCCCAGCACGCTTCTTCCAATCGCCTGTCGAGAAGCAGGACCGCCTGCTAACTACAGCACCGCCTGCGAACGACAGCACCACCTGGAGGAGACCGAATGACGACGACCGAGGCGTACGCCGGAACACGAGCGCGGGATGCACGGCCCGAGGTCGTCGCGTTGGCCGACGCCTTCGCGACCCGCTTCCCCGAAATCGCGATCCGAGTGCCGTCGGCGGCGACCGCTCCCTACCGCTACGACCGCGGCACGGCGCCGCGAGTCGAGTCGCCGATCTCCGACGACGAGCACGGCCCGCTGGTCGCGCTGCCCGGCACGCCGGAGCAGGTCCAGGACGTGGTCCGTCTCGCGGCCGAGTTCGGGGTCTCCGTCGTCACCCGCGGCGCGGGTTCGGGGCTCTCGGGCGGGGCGTCGGCACGACCCGACCAGCTCGTGGTCTCGACCGAGCGTCTGAACCGGATCCTCGAGGTCGCGCCGCTCGACGAGGTCGCCGTGGTCGAGCCGGGCGTGATCAATGCCGCTCTCAACGAGCACGTCGCTCCGTTCGGGCTGTTCTACGCGCCCGATCCGGCCAGCTTCGAGATCTCGAGCATCGGCGGCAACATCGCCACCAACGCCGGCGGACTCCGCTGCGCGAAGTACGGCGTGACCCGCGAATCCGTCCTCGGGCTCGACGTCGTCCTCGCCGACGGCAGCCTCGTCTCCGTCGGGCACCGGTCGATCAAGGGCGTCACCGGCCTCGACCTCACCTCGCTCTTCGTCGGCTCCGAGGGGGTGCTCGGCATCGTGGTCCGAGCGACCGTCCGCCTCCGGCCGATCCCGGTCGCTCGGCAGACCGTGACGGCGTTCTTCGAGAGCACCCCGGCGGGTGCATCCGGCCTGGCCGCCATCACCCGATCGAGCGTGCGCCCCTCCGTCGTCGAGTTCTTCGACGAGCCGAGCCTCACCGGGATCGACGCCTTCTCCGGATCAGGGCTCCGACGCCGTGGCGCCTCGCTGATCCTCGTGGAGCTCGACGGCTACGGCATCGCCGAGCAGGCGCACGACCTGACCGTGGCCCTCGAGGCCGTCGGCGGCACCGTCAGGGTGGAGTCCGACGAGGACGGGGCGGCCCTCTGGGAGCTCCGTCGCCACGGCCGAGGCTTCACCGAGCCGCAGTGGTTCGTCGGCGAGGACATCGCCGTGCCGAAGTCGCGCCTGGCGGAGGTCTACGCCCGCTTCGCCGAGGTCGAGCAACGCTACGACGTCGCCATCTCGGCCGTCTCACACGCCGGCGACGGCAACCTGCACCCGGCGATCACCCGGCCGATCGGCGACGCCGACCCGGCCGACCGGCCCGCCGAACTCGACGAGGCCGCCACCGAACTCGTCCGAATCGCCCTCGGCGTCGGCGGAACCGTCAGCGGCGAGCACGGCGTCGGCACCGTGAAGCTCGACTGGGCCGCCCTCGAGCTCTCCGATCGCAACCGTGCGGCTCAGCGAGCGCTCAAGGCCGCCCTCGACCCGACCGGGCTCTTCAACCCCGGCAAGGCCATCTGACCCCCTCTCCCCTTTCACACACCCTCCCTCCCAGCAAAAGGACCACCATGAGCATCCCCACCCGATGGCGTCGCCCTCTCGCAGGCATCGCGGTCGCCGCGGCCGCCACTCTCGCGCTCGCCGCCTGCAGCACCGGGGCCACCGCCGGCTCCTCCTCGTCGGCCTCGGCCCCGGACAAACCCGTCGAGGGCGGTGACCTGACCTTCCTGATCCAGGGCTACGACGCCGGCTTCGTGTCGAGCAAGTCGTCCATCTCGAGCTACGAGGGCAACCTCTGGGGCGAGATCACCGACAAGCTCGTCTACGTCGATCCGAAGGGCACGATCAGCCCCTGGATCGCCACGAGCTGGGACCAGTCCTCCGACGCGAAGCACTTCACGCTGCACCTGAAGAAGGGCGTGACCTTCTCCGACGGCGAGAAGCTCGACGCTGCGGCGGTCGTCGACAACCTGAACATCTGGGCCAAGGGCGACCCGAGCCGCGGCATCACGAAGGTGGGACTCTTCCCCGGCAGCACCTACGTGGGAGCGGTGGCGACCGACGACCACACCGTCACCGTCGACTTCTCGGCTCCGGCCCTCGGGTTCATCCCGACGCTCGGCTACCACGGCACGATCCTCCTGTCGCCGAAGACGCTGGCGCTGCCGCTCGACCAGCAGGCCGACCTGACCAAGGAGATCGGCAGCGGCCCCTACACGGTCGCCTCGGTCGAGCAGGGCGAGAAGTACGTCCTCAAGAAGCGCGCGGACTACGAGTGGGGTCCGAAGGCGCTCGGTCACACCGGCCCGGCGTACATCGACACGATCACCTACAAGGTGATCAAGGACGAGTCCGTCCGGACGCAGGCCGTCACCGCGGGCCAGGCCCAGGTCTCGTTCAACGTCGAGCCCCAGGAGATCGACTCGCTGAAGAGCCAGGGCTTCACCGTCGACACGCCTCGCTACCTCGGGTTCACCGACGGGTTCCAGGTCAACACCACCGCGACTCCCACCAGCGACCCGGCCGTCCGGCAGGCGATCCAGATCGGCATCGACCGCAAGGCGATCCTGAAGACCGTCTACACGAGCGACTGGCAGGCCGCGACCTCGTTCCTCCAGGGCAACGTGCCCGAGGTCGGCGACTACTCGAGCCTCCTCGCCTACGACCCCGACAAGGCCGAGAAGCTGCTCGACGCCGCGGGCTGGACCACCGGAACCGACGGCATCCGCGAGAAGGACGGCGCCCCGCTCGAGTTCTCGCTCTCGCCGAACCCCTACGTTCCGTCGACGCAGGCCGAGGACGAACTCATCGCCCAGCAGTTGAAGAAGATCGGGATCAAGGTCGACCTGAAGATCACGGACGTGTCGGGATACGCGGCCGTGGCGGCCTCGCATCCCCCGCTCTACCAGACCTCGCGCAGCTTCGTCGACGTCGGGACCGTCGCCGGCGTGCTGACCAGCCAGAACAACGGCGAGGACTGGTTCCGCCTCGGCACGAGCGACAGTAAGCTCGACGACCTGTCGACCCAGATCGCCACGGCCTCGGACGAGACCACCCGTACGAAGGTCGCCGACGAACTGCAGCAGTACGTGCTTCAGCAGGGCTACTTCATCCCCACGGTGCAGCTCGTGCAGCGCCTCTACCTGATCGCGCCGTCGGTGAAGGGCGTCTCGTACAACGGGCTCGCCTACGCCAACTTCTACAGCGCCTGGATCGCGAAGTAGAACCATGAGCGACCGGACCGGAGCGCGCCGGGGATACCTCGGGTATCTCCTGCTGCGCCTTGCCCAGGCGGCCATCGTGATCCTGCTGGCGTACGTGCTCATCTTCGTGGTGGTCAGCGTCCTGCCGGGAGACCCCGTCACGAACCTGCTGCGCGACCCGCAGAGCGGGCTCACCGAGGCCGACATCCACAAGATCGTCGTCTACTACGGGCTGAACCAGCCGGTACTGATCCAGCTCGCGCTGTCGCTCTCGCGCTTCGTCGTCGGCCAGCTCGGCTACTCGCTGCAGTCGAACCTGCCGGTCACGCAGGTGATCGGCGACGCCGTGCCCTCGACGCTCGTGCTCGCCGGCACCGCGCTGCTCTTCTCGGTGGTCCTCGCCCTCGGGATCGCGTACGGCTCGCAGTACGCACCCGGGGCGCGGGTCCGCCAGACGCTGCGCTCGGTGCCGTCGTTCTTCCTGTCGGTGCCGAACTTCGTCATCGGTCTGGTGCTCATCTCGTTCTTCTCCTTCCGGCTGCACACCTTCTCGGTGATCGATCCGGACGGACTCGTGGCGACGCTCTTCGCGGCGCTGACCCTGGCGATCCCGGTCTCGGCGCCCCTGGCGGAGGTGTTCATCGCCAACCTCGACCACGAGTCGAAGCAGGAGTACGCCCTGGTCGCGAAGTCACGAGGGCTCGCACCGGTGGCCCTGTTCGCCCGGCACCTCGTGAAGCCGTCGCTCCTTCCGGCCGTGACGATGGTCGCCCTCATCGTGGGCGAGCTGCTCGGCGGCTCGGTCATCACCGAGACGATCTACGGTCGGGACGGCATCGGCACCGTGGTGCAGAAGGCGGTGACGACGCAGGACGTCCCGGTGCTGCAGGCGGTCGTGTCGCTGGCCGCGGTCGTGTTCGTGCTGGTCAACCTGCTGGCCGACCTGGTCTCGCCGCTCGTCGACCCGCGGGTCGAGATCCGGAGCCCGGCCCGCGCATCCCGCGCCCCTCGTCCTTCGAAGCCATCGAAACCAGCGAGGCCTTCGAAGCCGTCGCAACCGCCGCAACCGGCGCAGCCGTCGTCGCAAGGGGCCTCCGCATGAGCGCCGACGTGCTGATCCGCCTGCCGAAGTCGGCCCCGGCTGCCCGCCGGCGGGTGGGGCTGTCGGTGCCGCCGACCGTGCTGCTCTCGTTCGCGGTGCTCGCCGTGGTGCTGCTCTGGACGCTCTTCCCCGAGCTGTTCACCTCGCAGAGCAAGGTGAGCGGCGACACGGCCGAGAAGCTCGTGGGGCCGAGTGCCGCGCACTGGTTCGGCACCGACTACCTGGGCCGTGACCTCTACTCGCGAGTCGTGCACGGCACGGCGTCGTCGGTCACGAGCGCGCTCGTCGCCGTGCTGATCGGACTCGTCGTGGGCGGGCTGATCGGACTCGTCAGCGGCTTCCTGCGGGGCGCCGTCGACGTGGTGCTCGGCCGCGTCGTCGACGTGCTGCTCGCGATCCCCGGCTTCCTGCTCGCCGTGGTCATCGTGTCGTCGCTCGGGTTCCACACGATCAATGCGGCGGTCGCGACCGGCATCACGGCGGTCGCCGCCTTCGCACGGCTGATGCGGGCGGAGACGCTCAAGACGCGCAAGTCGACCTACGTCGAGGCCTCGTACCTCGAGGGCGGGTCGGGCCTCCACGTGCTCTTCCGGCACATCCTCCCGAACGCGTACAAGTCGGTGCTGGCGCTGGCCGTGCTCAACTTCGGCACGTCGATCCTCGTTATCGCGTCCCTGGCCTTCCTCGGCTACGGCGACCCGCCCCCGGCCTCCGACTGGGGCCTCTTGGTGGCATCGGGAAAGACGTATCCGACGGCCCCGTGGCTCGTGTTCGCCCCGGCGATCGTGATCGTGGTCACGGTCCTGTCGATCAACCGCATCTCCCGTTGGCTTCGAAAGGCCGGATGACCATGACGACACTCGATACGATCACCGCCCCGTCCGCCGTGGCTCGGGCGAGCGACGGCACCGCCCCTCTGCTCGAGGTGCGCGGACTCACCGTCTCGTACGGAGACACCCAGGTCGTCCGCGGCGTCGACTTCTCGGTCGCCGCAGGCCGGGCCGTCGCCTTGATCGGGGAGTCGGGCTCGGGCAAGTCGACGATCGCGAAAGCCGTCCTCGGACTCCTGCCGACTCCGGGGTCTCGAGTCGGCGGCGAAGTCGACTTCGACGGCGCCGAGATCCTCGCCCTGTCGGAGCGTCGATTCCGTCCGCTCCGGGGCCGCCGGCTGGGATTCATCCCGCAGGATCCGGCCACCGCACTCAACCCGGTCCGCACCATCGGTTCGCAGGCCCACGAGGCCGCGGCTCTGACGGGCGAGACGGATGCGGCCGTGCGCCGGCAGGCGATCTTCGCGGTGTTCGAGCAGGTCGGCCTCACCGACCCGCAGCGCGTGTACGACTCCTACCCGCACCAGCTCTCCGGTGGGATGCTCCAGCGAGTCCTCATCGGACTGACGGTGCTGCCGGAGCCCGCCCTGATCGTCGCCGACGAGCCGACATCGGCCCTCGACGTCACGATCCAGAAGCGCATCCTAGACCTCCTCGACACGCTTCGCACCGAGCGGAACATCGGTCTCCTCCTGATCACCCACGACCTCGCCATCGCCGCCGAGCGGGCCGAGTCGCTCGTGGTGCTGCGCGACGGCCGGGTCGAGGAGTCCGGACCCTCGCGCGAGGTCTTCACCACCCCGAAGTCGGAGTACGCCCGACTCCTGCGAGCCGACGTGCCCGCCCTGAACCCCGATCGGTATCGGGTCGGCACCGCCGAGCGCCCGAACCGCCCCGAGGGCGAGACAGAGGGTGGGATGCACGGCTCGGCCCCGGCGCGCATCCACGTCTCCGAGGTCTCCCGCCACTACGGTTCCGTCCGCGCGGTCGACGGAGTCTCGTTCTCCGTGGCAGCCGGCACCACCCACGCGCTCGTGGGGGAGTCCGGTTCGGGCAAGACCACGACCGTGCGCATGCTGCTGGGCCTCGAAAGCCCCGACGGCGGCTCGATCTCGGTCGACGGCACCCGGGTGCACGGGCGCTCGAAGGCGGACCTCCGTCGCGTCCGCCGTCAGTTGCAGCTCGTGTACCAGAACCCCTTCACCTCCCTCGACCCGTCCTGGCAGGTGCGTCGCATCGTCGGCGAGCCCCTCGAACGCTTCCGGGTCGGCGACCGTGCCTCGCGGCGCGAGCGGGTCCGCGAGGCCCTGGACGCCGTGGGGCTCGACGAGCGCTACCTGAACCGGCGCCCGACGGATCTCTCCGGCGGCCAGCGGCAACGCGTCGCGATCGCGCGAGCGCTGGCGTTGAAGCCCGAGGTCGTGGTCCTGGACGAGCCGACGTCGGCCCTCGACGTGACCGTGCAGGCCGGAATCATCGAGCTGCTCACGCACCTGCAGCGCGAACGGGGCCTGACCTACCTGTTCGTCTCGCACGACCTCGCCCTCGTCCGGCAGATCGCCGACACCGTCACGGTCCTCCGCCGCGGGCAGGTGGTCGAGAGCGGCTCCGTCGAACGGATCTTCTCGAACCCCGAGCACGACTACACCCGAGCGCTGCTCGACGCCGTCCCGTCCGCGGACTGAGCGCATCCCCCGTCTCTCCGATCCCCTTCGCATCCCCCCTTCCAGGAGCAGAGAATGACCATCGCCGCACCCCGATCCACCCGCACCAAGCCCGCCCTCATCGAGGCGTTCACCGTCCCCAAGGGCTTCGGCGACCAGACGCTCCGCGACCCCCGGCCCGATGCCATCGAACTGCTCGGCGGGATCCCCGACCCGTCGGTCCTGCCGGCGGACGCCCTCGCCGAAGCCACCCGTCGGGTCCTCTCGGTGCCGGGGCTGCCTTCGCTGCAGTACTCGCGCACCGCCGGCATCTCGCCGCTCCGCGAGTGGATCGCGGAGCGCGAAGGCGTGCCCGTCGAGCGGATCATCGTCACGAACGGCGGGTTCCACGGACTCTCGCTCGCCATCCAGGTCGTCCTCGAACGCGGTGACCTCGTCGCCGTCGACAACCCGATCTTCCCGCTGTTCCTCCGCGGTCTCGAGCTCGCCGACGGACGCGCGCTGCCCATTCCCGTCGGACCCCACGGCATCGACCTCGACGCCCTGGAGCGCACCCTCGAGGACGGCGCCCGCCCGGCCGCCCTCTACACGGTGCCGGACTTCCACAACCCGACCCAGGGCTCGCTCTCCGCGGCGGACCGCCATCGCCTGGTCGCGCTCGCCGAGGCGTACGACTTCGTCGTGTTCGCCGACAACCCCTACCGCGAGCTCTGGTACGGGGACGCCCCCGAGCCCGTCGATGCGTTCAACCTCTCCGAGCACGTCGTCCACGTGAACACCTTCACCAAGACCCTCGGACCGGGCCTGCGCCTCGGATGGATCGTGGTGCCCGAGCGCTTCAGCGCCGACGTCGTCGCCCTCCGGAGCCGTCAGGACTCGCACAGCTCGACTTTCGTCCAAGCCGTCATCGGCGAGCTGGTCACGTCCGACGCCGGCCTGTTCGACCGGACGCTCGACCGGGCGCGGGCGCTCTACCGGACCCGTGCCGAGACCCTCGCCAACGCCCTCGAGGCATCGGCTCCCGGAGCGTTCGAGGTCACCGTGCCGGGCGGCGGACTCTTCCTCTGGCCGAAGCTCACCGACGACTCCCTCGACGCCGACGCGCTCGCCGCAGCGGCGTCGCGGGAGGGCGTCGAGTACCAGCGCGGCAGCTTCTTCCCGTCGGGGCCCGGCACGGACGCCGACCGACACCTCCGTCTCGCCTACGGGCACGTCGACGCGGCGAAGCTGCAGGAGGCGGCGGTGCGTCTCGCGCGGGCGGTGGCCTCGCTCTCCTGACGGCGATCCGCGGAGAATCGACGGACTCCCGGGGGAATCGGTCTGCGCTACGTTCGTCACTACCAGCGCAGACAGGAGTCCCCATGCCGTACACCGTCGATTTCGTGAACGTCTCCACGACCGGCCTCGAATCGTCCCCGGTCGCGGAGACGCTCGCGGGCCTCCGTGCGAACGAGGCTCGGTACTACAAGACCAAGTACGACCACGTGTTCACGACCACCCCCGCCGCCGAGGCGCCCGAGGCCGTCGAGCGCGTCGCCCGAGTGCTGAAGGACGAGCGCGACATCGTGATCGAATCGACCCCCCTCGAGGCGACCGACTTCGAGGTCGAGGGTCTGCGCATGACATACGTGTTCTACGAGTCGGGGCTGTCCATCAACGTGATGTACGCCGTCGAGGACGGAGGCAAGCGTGCGGTGGGCTTCAAGCTGTCGGACGGCATGGAGGTGCCCGCCGAGCTCGAGTCGCGCTTCAAGTTCGCACGGCAGAAGTCCAAGCTCGCCGGCACGATCCGTGGCTCGTACTTCGTGATCAAGGGCGAGTACTGACGCCCTGATGCGAGACGATCGGGTCGCCCTAACCTTGGTCGGGTCGAACGAAAACCAACTTTAGATGGGCTAAAGTTGTTCGCGTCCGAGAGATCGACCGTGAGGCGGCGCGCATGTACTACGTCGATCTGCTGTGGAATCCCGAAGACTCCGGCCACCTCAGCCGAAAAGACCGCACGCCAGGTCGCTACCGGGCCTACGTACCCGACGAGCTTCCGCGCGATCTCCCCGCTCTCCCGCCCGACGTGTCGGACTCGGCAAGCGATGCGCTCGCGGTCCTCGCCCGGGCCGACGAGCGCATCGGTGTCCGGGGCGGCTTCCTCAATCACCTGCTGATCCGGTCCGAGAGCATCTCGTCGTCCTGGATCGAGGGCAACCGGGTCACGCCCAAGAAGCTCGCCATCGCCGAGCTCCTGCAGCAAGGCAATCGAGTCGCCTTGGACGTCGTGGCGAACGTGCGCGCCACCGAGGCGGCCATCGAAACGCTCGCCGACAACGAGCGCGAGGTCTCGCTCGAAGACATCGAGCGCCTGCAGCATGTCATCGAGCCGTCCATCGGTTTCGGGATCCGTCAGGAGCAGAACTGGGTCGGAGGCAGCGGCTGGTCTCCGCTTCGGGCCGACTTCGTCCCGCCTCCCGAAGGCGAGGTCCGGCGTCTGCTCACGAACCTCGCCGACTTCGTGTCGGTCAGCACCGGCAATCCCATCGTCCGGGCCGCCATCGCGCACGCCCAGTTCGAGACGATCCACCCGTTCATCGACGGCAACGGCCGCACGGGCCGTGCTCTCATCCACACCGTGCTCAAGAGGGCGGATGCCCTGCGCCACATCCTGGTACCGATCAGCACCGTTTTCGCCGGCGACGTCGACTCGTACATCGCCGGCCTCACGGCCTACCGGCAGGGCCGTGTCGACGACTGGGTCCTGCGATTCGCCGAGGCGACCGAGCTGGCCGCTGCAAACGCCCTGCGATTGTCCGACGACATCGCCCGTGTTGACGACGATGCCATCGCGCGGCTCATCGGATTTCGGTCGTCGCAAGGTCTGTCTCCTGCAGTGCCCCGTCGCGATTCGGTCGTCCTGCGAATTCTCGCGGGTCTCGCCTCCGAACCCGTGGTCACCACCGAGTCCGTCGCGAACCGTCATGGGGTCTCCCTCGTCGCCGCGCAGAGCGCCTTGACTCAGCTCGCCGAGGCGGGGATCCTCTCCCGCAGCAAGGACCACAAGGGCCGCCTGGTGGCGTGGACGGCCGATCGACACCTGGCGCTCGTCGCTCTGACGGAGAGGAGCAACCGGGTCGGTGGCGGGGACACGGCGAAGGTTTCGCCGAAAGCCGGGCCACCGCGCCCCGATCCAGCCGCGGTCGAAGCCCTCAGGCCCGAATAGACGAGCTGTCGCAGAATCGGGCAGGGGTCAGACGCCGCCGAAGCGCTCCGTGCGGATCGACTCGGGCGAGTGCCCGTGGGCGAGCAGGAGATCGGTGACGTGCTGCACGAAGCCGTTCGGGCCGCAGACGTAGATCGCGCCGGCCGATGGCCGCTGGACGAGAGCCGCCACGTCGGCCGCGGTGAGCCGGCCGGGCTGCCGCGGCCAGTCGGGCGGGGCGGAGCGGGTGTAGGCGACGTCGACGGAGACGCCCCGGGCATCCCCCGGCTCGGCCCCCTCTGCCAGCCCGGCGATCTCGTCTCGGAAGTAGACCTGCTCGGGCGACCGGACGGAGTACAGGAGCCGCATCGGGCTGTCGCTGCCGCTCGCGAGGCGGGCACGCAGGATCGCCAGGAGCGGGGCGACGCCGGATCCGCCGCCGATGAGCTGGACCGGCCCGGGGTCGGTGTCGCGCCAGACGAACCAGCCCCCGATCGGCCCGCGCACCTCGACCTCGTCGCCGACCTCGAGCCCCTGCACGAGGTAGGGGGAGACCTCGCCGTCGGGCAGTTCTTCGACGGTGATCTCGACCTCGTCAGGAGCGAGGCGGGGGATGCCGGCACCGGCGGGGCTGCCCGAGGGAGTCGCCGACAGGGAGTACGAGCGCACCGCCTGGTAGCCGTCGTCGGCTGTCAGCCGGATATCGATGTGCTGACCCGGCACGACGGCGCCGACCCCGTCGACCTTGAGTCGCACGGTGCGGGCGGTGGCCGTCTCGGGGCGCGCCGCGACGCAGCGGGCGGCTCGCCACTCGGTCGTCACGAGTAGCGCTCCTCCTTCCAGGGGTCGCCGTGGTTGTGGTAGCCGTAGTTCTCCCAGAAGCCGGGCCGATCGGTGGCCATGGTCTGGATGCCCTGCAGCCACTTCGCGCTTTTCCAGAAATACAGGTGCGGCACGAAGAGCCGGGCGGGCCCGCCGTGCTCGCTCGACAGGGGCGCCCCCTCGAAGGTGTGGACGACCCAGGCCTTGCCGCCGAGGAGGTCTTCGAGCGGGAGGTTCGTCGTGTAGCCGCCGTAGCTGCGCGCCAGGGCGTATCGATGCTCGGTCGGCAGGCCCTCGAACAACGTGTCGACCGAGACGCCCCGCCAGTGCGTGCCGAGCTTCGACCAACTGGTGACGCAGTGGATGTCGGTCGTGACGTCTTCTTGGGGGAGGGCGAGGAAGTCCTCCCAGCTCCAGGAGCGCTGACCCGTCTCGGTCGCGAGCTGGAGCTCCCACACCTTGATGTTCGGGTCGGGCCCCGCCGTCAGAACGGGGAAGCCCCGCTCGAAGTGCTGGCCCGGCGGCAGCGGTGGCAGGGACGGATCGACGCGGCGGCTGGCGAATCCGGTGAACCCGACCATCAGCGCCCCCTCCGTGCCCGAGTCGCCGCCGCCGCCTCGAGCTCGGCGGCTTCGGCCGCGGCACGGATGCGGTTCTCGCGAATCGTCTCGAAGTGGGTGGAGGCCCAGCCGATCAGAGCCGAAGCGGCATCGAGAAGGCTCAGACCCAACGGAGTCAGCTCGTACTCGACCCGCGGTGGCACCTCGGCATAGGCGGTTCGCGTGAGGATGCCGTCTTGGCGCAGTTGCGAGAGCGTGAGCGTGAGCATGCGCTGCGAGATGCCGGGCACCAGCTCGTGCAGGTGGGTGTAGCGCTTGGGGCCGTCGTGCAGATGGGCGATCACGAACAGGGTCCATTTGTCGCCGACCCGGTCGAGGATCTGCCGCACGAACTGCCCGTTCTCGACCGGCAGGCGTCCGCAGGCGTCGACCACCGCGGAAGCGGTGTCGATCGGTTCGTCGAGCACGGTGGAGGTCACGAGGGCCCTTTCGTCGGGGAGGTGCGGGAAGCCGCGCAAGGCGGGTGGCCGGTGTGCGATACGGACACCGATGTGCCTTTTGCACGCCCCCCGATTCTCACCCATCATGGCCCTACGAACAAGTCGTAAGTAATGACCCGAGAAAAGAGCCTCATGTCCTACCTCCTCCACATCGACGCCTCCTCCCTGACCGACTGGTCGGTCTCGCGCAAGGTCGCCGCCTCGTTCCTCGAGACCTACGAGGGCGACGTCGTCCACCGCGACCTCGCCGTGACCCCCGCTCCGCACCTCACCGAGGCCGGCATCATGTCCTGGCGGACGGCGCCCGAGGCGAGGACTCCGGAGCAGGCCGCGGCGGCGGCCGTCGCCGACGAGCTGGTCGACGAGTTCCTCGGTGCGAGCGCGTACCTCTTCACCGTGCCGATGTACAACTACTCGATGCCCTCTGTCTTCAAGGCGTGGCTCGACCAGGTCTCGATCGTGGGGCGCACCATGCACGTGCAGGAGGGCTCCGCCGCCGGCCGCGAGGCACTCGTCGTCGTCCCGCGGGG
Organism: Frondihabitans cladoniiphilus; assembly: GCF_039544345.1. Taxonomy (NCBI): domain Bacteria; kingdom Bacillati; phylum Actinomycetota; class Actinomycetes; order Micrococcales; family Microbacteriaceae; genus Frondihabitans; species Frondihabitans cladoniiphilus. The sequence continues at coordinate 358,052 of NZ_BAABLM010000002.1, read as the reverse complement.
CGGCTCGTACGGCCCGGGCACTCCGAGCGACGGCCTCGACTTCCTGCTGCCGACCCTCGAGGTCGCGCTCGGCTCGCACGGTCTCGGTCTCGTCGTGACGTCGATCGTCCCGGAATGGACCCTCGCCCCGATCTCCCCGGCGCTCAGCGGCTTCTCGGCCGAGTACGAGGCCTCGTTGGCCGCATCGCACGAACGGGCCCGCGAGCTGGGGGCCGCGTGGTCGGAGGCGGCGGGCGACCGCGCTTCGGCCTGAGACGGGAGCGGCCCGGGCGTCGGCGGCGTCGAGGGCGACGGGCCGGGGGATGCACGACCCGAAGACAGCAGGGCCGTGCATCCCGCGCTCGACCTACGCCTCGCCTTCGGCCTCGAGCTGTTCGGCGAGGCGACCGGTCGCCCTCTGCAGCACCCGTCGCGCGACGGCCAGGTCCGCCTCGTCGATGTCGGCGAACGCGTGGGCTGCGGTCACCGGGTCGGGCAGCGTGGGCCAGAGGGTGCGCCCCGCTTCGGTGACTTCGAGCAGGCGCTGTCGCTGATCGCGCGTGCCGGCGGTCTGAGTGACCAGGCCCTTGCGGACGAGAGTCGCCACGACGCCGCTCATCGTCGCCCGCTCGACCTTCAAGAGCTGACCGAGGTCGCGCTGCATCGTCGGGCCCACGTTGACGAGCTGGTAGAGCACGTACCACTGCGTCGGGCCGAGGTCGTGCTCGCGCAGTCGCGACTCGAGCAGACTTCGCGACGTCAGGTAGTACTTCTTGGCCCACGCGCCGACGGAGTCGTGGACGTCGACCGGTTCGGAGGGGTGTGCCTCGGGCTCGGAGGCGGGGGAGCGGTCGTCAGGCACCCGACATGGTTACCACGGAATCGTGGTGTCCTCCCAGCGGGTGAAGGTGCCGGTCGGGCCGTCGGGGCCGAGCAGGGCGACGCGCACGACCTCGCGCGAGCCCTCCTCGATCGTGTCGGTGCCGTTGAAGTTGTTGAGGGCCGTGCTCGTGTAGCCCGGCGAGACGAGGTTGATCTTGATGTCGGTGTCTTCGAGCTCGACCATCATGGCCAGGGCCATGGCGTTCTCGGCCGCCTTGGACGCCGGGTACACCGGGCCGAACATCGAGTGGTACGGGTAGGTCGGGTCGGCGTTGGCCGTCAACGATCCGACGCCGCTCGAGACGGTGACGATCCGGGCATCCACCCCCTTGCGGAGCAGCGGCAGCATGGCCTGGTAGACCGCGACGACTCCGAACACGTTGACGTCCCACACCGCGCGGATCTCGTCGAGGGAGGCCGTGCTGGCTTTCGACGACGCGGCGTTCTCCTCGGGCGTGCGGTCGGCGCCGCCGACGTTCGAGATGCCGGCGTTGCTGACGAGCAGGTCGAGGCGGCCGTAGGTCGCGTCGATCGTCGCAGCGGCTCGGGCGATGGAGGCGGTGTCGGTGACGTCGATCTGCAGGGCCGTCGCGCCCTGGCCGATCTCGGCGGCGGCAGCTTTGCCCCGGGCGAGATCGCGGGATCCGACGAACACGGTCACGCCGGCGGCCGCGAGCTCGAGGGCGACCTGTCTGCCGACCCCCTGATTGGCACCCGTCACCAGGGCGATGCGACGTGGGGTGGTGGACGGAGCGGTGGTCTCTTCTGTGGGCATGGTGCTCTCCTCGTGGATCGGCGACGCAAATCGTTCGCTACCTGACAAATATTGTCAGGTAGCAAACGATTTGTCCACCGATCCCGGTCAGATCGCCGCCGGGACGGTCGGGGCGCCCGATGGCTCGCCGGCAGGAGTGGCCGCGACCACCCGGACGAGGATCGCCTTCGAGACCGGCGTGTTGCTCCCGATGGAGGCGCTGTCGAGCGGCACGAGCACGTTCGCCTCGGGGAAGTAGGCCGCGGCGCAGCCCCGAGCGGTCGGGTACGAGACGACGCGGTAGTTGCGGAGCACCCGCTCGACGTCGTCGGTCCACTCGGTGAAGACGTCGACGTGCTGCCCGTCGACGAGGCCGAGCTCGTCGAGGTCGTCGGGGTTGATGAAGACCACCTCACGCCCCTTCTTGATGCCGCGGTAGCGGTCGTTGAGGCTGTAGATCGTGGTGTTGTACTGGTCGTGCGACCGCAGGGTCTGCAGGAGCAGTCGCCCTTCCGGGCGCTCCACGTGCTCCAACTCGTTGACGGTGATGACGGCCTTGCCGACCTTCGTCGGGAAGGTCCGGGAGTCGCGCGGGCCGTTCGGGAGGACGAAGCCGTCTCGGCTCCGGATCCGCCTGCTGTAGTCCTCGAAGCCCGGCACGACGCGGCTGATGTGGTCGCGGAGGGTGTCGTAGTCGTCCTCGAACGACTGCCAGTCGACCGGAACGCGGTCGCCGAGCGTCGCCTGGGCCAGCCGGCTCACGATGGCGACCTCGGACAGCAGGTTCGGTGCCACCGGCGGCACCTGCCCGTGGCTGCCGTGGACGGAGCACACCGTGTCTTCGACGGAGACGAACTGCGGGCCGGCCTTCTGGATGTCGATCTCCGTCCGGCCCATCGTGGGGAGGATGAGGGCCTCGTCGCCCACGACGGCGTGCGAGCGGTTGAGCTTGGTGGACACCTGCACGGTCATCTCGGTGCCGCGCATGGCCTTCTCGGCCAGAGCCGTGTCGGAGATCGCGGCGACGAGGTTCCCGCCCATGCCCATCCAGAACTTGATCTCGCCCTTCTGCATGCCGGTGATGCCCTTCAGGGCGTCGACGCCGTGCGCCCGCGGCGGGTCGAAGTGGAACTCGGCCTGCAGCGCGTCCAGGAACTCGTCGGACATCTGCTCCCAGATGCCCATCGTGCGGTCGCCCTGCACGTTGCTGTGACCGCGGATGGGCGACGCGCCCGCCCCCGGCTTGCCGATGTTGCCGCGCAGGAGGAGGAGGTTGATGATCTCCTTGATCGTGTCGACGGCTTTACGGTGCTGCGTGATGCCCATCGCCCAGGTGATGATGACCCGGTCCGACTCGAGGTAGCGCTTCGCGAGCTCGTCGATCTCGGTGCGGGCGAGCCCGGTGGCCAGCAGCACCTCGTCGTCGTCGACCTGCGCGATGTGCTCGCGGAAGGCTCCGAGCCCGACGGTGTGGGAGGCGAGGAAGTCGTGGTCGAGCACGGTGCCGGGCGCGCGGTCCTCCGCCTCGAGCACCCGCTTGGCGACCGCCTGGAGGAGGGCCATGTCGCCGCCCAGACGGATCTGGAGGAACTGGTCGGCGATGTCGGTGCCGCGCCCGACGACGCCGCGCGCGGTCTGCGGGTTCTTGTAGCGGCGGAGTCCGGCCTCGGGCAGCGGGTTGACGGCGACGATCTTCGCGCCGTTCTTCTTCGCGTCTTCGAGGGCGGTCAGCATGCGCGGGTGGTTCGTGCCCGGGTTCTGGCCGAGCACGATGATCAGGTCGGCCTTCTCGAAGTCGTCGTAGGCGATCGTCGACTTGCCGATGCCGACCGTCTCCGACATCGCGAGCCCGGTGGATTCGTGGCACATGTTCGAGCAGTCGGGCAGGTTGTTCGTGCCGAACGCCCGCACGAAGAGCTGGTATGCGAACGCCGCCTCGTTCGAGGTCCGCCCCGACGTGTAGAACGAGGCCTCGTCGGGAGAGGCGAGCGAGTTGAGCTTGGCACCGACGATCTCGAAGGCCCGCTCCCAACTGACGATCTCGTAGTGGTCCGCGCCCGCGGGCTTGTGGACGGGTTTCGTGAGCCTCCCCTGCATCCCCAGCCAGTACTCCGACTTCTCGAGAAGGTCGTCGAGGGAGTGCTCGGCCCAGAAGCCGTCCGGCACCAGCACCGGGTTGGCCTCCCAGGTGACCGCCTTCGCGCCGTTCTCGCAGAACTCGGCGACCTTGCGGTGGTCCGGGTCGGGCCAGGCGCAGCTCATGCAGTCGAAGCCGTCCTTCTGGTTCAGCGACGTCATGAGCTTGACGGTGCGGACGAGACCGAGCTGCTTGATGGCCGGCTCCATCGAGTGGAGCACCCCGGGCACCCCGGCGGCCCAGCTCCGCGGTTCGCCGACTTCGAGGTCGTCGTCGGAGACGTCGTCGACGGGAGGCTTCTGGGTCACTGGCGGGTTCCTGACGTGAGGGGGACGGGGACGGAGGCCGAAGTGGGGGCCGGCACGCCGAGGCGATCCGGTCGGGAGTAGACGACCATGTTGGCTCCGCGGAGGAAGCCGACGATCGTGACGCCGAGCTCTTCGGCCAGATCGACGGCGAGCGACGACGGCGCCGAGACGGCCGCCATCATCGGGATCCCCGCCATCGAGGCCTTCTGGGTCAGCTCGAAGGAGGCGCGACCGGACACCATCAGCACGTGGCCGGTGAGGGGCAGCAGGTTCTCCTTCACGGCCCAGCCGATCACCTTGTCGACCGCGTTGTGACGGCCGACGTCTTCTCGCAGGATCAGCATCCGTCCGGTCCGGCCGTCGAAGAGCGCGGCCGCGTGCAGTCCGCCGGTCTTCTCGAAGACGTCCTGGCCGGCTCGCAGCGCGTCGGGGAAGGTCGCGAGCAGCGCCGGGTCGACGACGAGGGGATCGTGCAGGACGGCGTGCTGCGACTTGGTTCGGACGGCGTCGATGGACGCCTTGCCGCAGAGCCCGCACGAGCTCGTCGTGTAGAAGGCGCGGGCGAGGCTGGGATCCGGGGCGGGGACTCCCGGCGCCAGGGTGACGTCGAGCACGTTGTAGGTGTTCAGCCCCTCGACGGTCGCGCCGGCGCAGTAGCGGGCCCCGAAGAAGTCGTCGCCCACCGAGATCACGCCCTCGGAGACGAGGAACCCGGCGGCCAGGTCGAAATCGTTACCCGGTGTCCGCATCGTGATGGCGAGCGACTCCCCGCCGACACGGATCTCGAGCGGCTCCTCCACGGCGAGGAAGTCCATGGTCTTCCGGGGTTCGCCGCCGACGGTCAGGCGGGTCACCGGCTTTCGCGCTGTGATTCGTCCCATGGGTCAGGTCTACCCCGTCGACGGCCCCACCGATAGCCGGGCGTCGATCGTCAGGGCGTCACCACGGCAGATCGATCGCGGGGACGACGTCGCCCGCCCGAGCGCCCCCGTCGGGCACGACCAGCAGCCCCGAAGCGTCCGCCAGCCCGCGGAGCATGGCCGACGATTGCCGCGGCATCGCCACGGCCCCCTCGTCGGTCGCCCGGAACGCCTGGACCAGGACACCGGGCCGGGGATGCTCGACACCGGTCGCGAGGACGACTCGCCCCGGCAGGCGGTGCCGCCGGCCGAGCAGCCCCTCGATCAGCGGGACGCCGACGACGACCAGCCCGACCAGCGCCGCCATCGGATTGCCCGGCAGGCACAGGTACAGCGTCTCTCCCCGCCGCGCGAGGAGGAGTGGCTGACCGGGCCGCATCGCGACCCGATCGACGACGAGCTCGGCCCCGAGGCGGGCGAGCGCTTCACGGACGTGGTCGGCGCTGCTGTGCGCCGTGCCACCCGTGGTGACGACGAGGCCGACGTCGGGGCGGTCGAGCGCAGCGACCGTGGCGTCGAGCCGGTCGCCGACCCGGTCGCTCGACACCGGATCGGCGCCGAGGGAGCGCAGGATGCTCGGCACCTGCACCGAGAAGACGTCGCGCACGAATCCGGGTTGCGGCAGGCCCTCGCCGACGATCTCGTCGCCGAGCACCGCCAAGGCCGCCCGGGGCGGTCGGACCACCGGCAGGGCGTCGAGTCCGCAGACGGCCGCCACGGCGACGCGCGGAGGTGTGAGCAGCGTGCCGGCCTCGAACAGGAGGTCGCCCGGTTCGGCCTCCTCACCCGCACGCCGGATGTGGCGGGGAGCCGGTCGGGAGCCGGGGTGCGACGGACCGGAGGCCGCCTCGTCGGTCGACACGAGCATCCCCCGCTCGATCCGCCCCGACTCGGAGCGGAGGACTCGGGCGGTGCCTCGAGGGACGGCGGCTCCCGTGGTGACGGGGCGGGCGGTTCCCGGCGCCAGAGGAGTCGCGTCGACCGCACGGCCGGCCACGATGGGCTCGCCGAGAGTCCACGGTCCGTCGCCCGAGACCGCCCAACCGTCCATCGCCGAGGCGTCGAACCCGGGCACGCGGCCCGGGGAGCGGACGTCGTCGGCGAGAGTATGGCCGACAGCGTCGCCGAGAGGGACGAGCTCGAGGCCGCGGGGATGCGAGAGACCGGCTTCGTTGGCGGCAGCGCGGGCCTCGAGCCAGTCCGCCCGAGCGAGCGTCACGCCGGGTCGGCCGTCGCGAGCGCACTCGCCGTGGCGATCGCGCGCTCGACGTCGGCGCGAGCCCCGCCCTCGAGCCCCGCCGCGTAGCCGGCCAGGAACGTCGTGAGGGGGGCCGCGGGTCGGGCGACACCGTGCGCCGCGTCGCGAGCGAGGTCGAGCACGGCGGGGATGTCGACGACGAAATCGGCGGGCAGGCCGAGCGCTTCGGTGAGGCGCTGGGCCCAGAGGGCGAGCTCCGGAGGGGTGTCGGTCATGGCCTCACTCAATCAGTCGACGGCTCGGGAGGCCATTCGACACCTAGACGGTCGACGTCGTCGGGCGTGTCGACGTCGCCGCAGAGGCGGCTCGGCACCGGCACCTCGACGAGCGCCAGATCGGTGAGCAGACGGCGGAACGACAGCCCGGCCACGGACCCGTCGAGGGCGAGATCATCGAGGCGGCGCCGCAGGGCCGGGGCGGAGTAGAGGGCGAGCAGCGGCTGTCGCCGTCCGTCGTCGTCGACGGCGACCACGCCCTCGGCGTTCTCGGAGGAGTCGGATCCGATCGCTCCCTCGAAGAGAGCGCGCACCGCCTCCGGCGCTCGCGGGAGATCGCAGGCGAGCACGAGGACGCGGGCCGCCCGCGGTTCCGGCAGGGCGACCAGGCCCGCGGCGAGGGCGGCGACGGGACCGGACCACGGCGGGTCCTCCCGTGTCACGACGACGCCGTCGGGCGGCACGACCTCGGGCCGTAGCCCGACGACGACGGTTCTGCGTGCGCCCCGGGCGGCCTCGAGGGCCCGATCGAGCAACGTCGTCCCGGCGACGAGGAAGGCCGTCTTGTCTCGGCCTCCGACCCGGGAGGCGCGCCCTCCGGCGAGCAGGACGGCGTCGAACGGCAGCGGCATGCGTCCATCCTCCGCCCCGGCCTGTGGAGAACGGGGGATGCTCGGGGCCGGGTTCCGTCACAATGGTCGCCATGACCGAGACCATCCGCGTCCAAGGCGCCCGCGAGAACAACTTGAAAGACGTGAGCGTCGAGATTCCCAAGCGCAAGCTGACGGTCTTCACCGGGGTGTCCGGGTCGGGCAAGAGCTCGCTCGTCTTCGGCACGATCGCAGCGGAGTCGCAGCGCCTCATCAACGAGACGTACAGCGCTTTCGTGCAGGGGTTCATGCCGTCGATGGCCCGCCCCGAGGTCGACGTGCTGGAGGGGCTGACGACGGTCATCATCGTCGACCAGCAGCGGATGGGCGGCGACACCCGCTCCACCGTGGGCACCGCCACCGACGCCAATGCGATGCTGCGCATCCTCTTCTCCCGTCTCGGTTCTCCGCACATCGGGTCGCCGAACGCGTTCTCCTTCAACACGGCTTCGGCCTCGGGCGGCGGCACGATCACCGTGAACGGGAAAACCGAGTCGCGGGGCTTCTCCCGGCTCGGTGGCATGTGCCCGCGCTGCGAGGGGCGCGGCCGGGTGTCCGACATCGACCTGACCGAGCTGTTCGACGACTCGAAGTCGCTCCTCGAGGGCGCCATCACCGTGCCCGGCTTCACAGGCGACGGGTGGATGACCCGCATCTACAACGAGTCCGGCTTCTTCGACCCGGCGAAGCCGATCCGCGACTTCGACGCCGCCGAACGAGAGGCCTTCCTCTACAAGGAGCCCGTCAAGATCAAGGTGAACGGCATCAACCTCACCTACGAGGGGCTCGTGCCGAAGATCCAGAAGTCGATGCTGTCGAAAGACCGCGACTCGCTGCAGCCGCACGTGCGGGCGTTCGTCGACCGGGCCGTCACGTTCACGGCCTGCCCCGACTGCGGCGGTTCCCGGCTGAGCGAGGCCGCCCGCTCGTCGCGCATCGGCAGGGTCAACATCGCCGCCGCCTGCTCCTGGGAGATCCGCGACCTCGCCGAGTGGGTGCGGGGCCTCGACGAGCCGACGGTCGCGCCGCTGCTCGCCGGCCTCCAGCGCACCCTCGACTCCTTCGTCGACATCGGCCTCGGCTACCTGTCGCTCGACCGGGCCTCCGGCACCCTGTCGGGCGGTGAAGCCCAGCGGGTCAAGATGATCCGGCACCTGGGCTCCGCCCTCACCGACATCACCTACGTGTTCGACGAGCCGACGACCGGGCTCCACCCGCACGACATCCAGCGCATGAACGAGCTCCTGCTGCAGCTGCGCGACAAGGGCAACACCGTGCTGGTCGTCGAACACAAGCCGGAGACCATCGCGATCGCCGACCACGTCGTCGACCTCGGGCCGGGAGCCGGCGCGAACGGCGGCACGGTCTGTTTCGAGGGGTCGGTCGACGGCCTGCGGGGCAGCGACACGGTCACGGGCCGCCACTTCGACGACCGCGCCGCGCTCAAGACCGGCGCCGCCCTGCGCCGCGCCACCGGGCAGCTCGCAATCCGCGGGGCGAGCTCCCACAACCTGCAAGACGTCGACGTCGACATCCCGCTCGGCATCCTCACCGTCGTGACCGGTGTCGCCGGGTCCGGCAAGAGCTCGCTGATCCACGGTTCGGTGCGGGGCGCCGCCGGCGACGAGACCGTCGTCACCATCGACCAGAGCGCCATCAAGGGCTCTCGGCGCAGTAATCCGGCCACGTATTCCGGACTCCTCGAGCCCATCCGCAAGGCGTTCGCGAAGGCCAACGGCGTGAAGCCCGCGCTGTTCAGCTCCAACTCCGAAGGCGCCTGCCCGGCCTGCAACGGCGCCGGCGTGATCTACACCGACCTCGGCATGATGGCCGGGGTGTCGAGCACCTGCGAGGAGTGCGAGGGCAAGCGCTTCGACGCGTCGGTGCTCGAGTACCACCTCGGCGGCCGCGACATCAGCGAGGTGCTCGCGATGCCCGTCTCGGAGGCGCACGCGTTCTTCGGCGACGGCGAGGCGCGCATCCCCGCTGCCACGGCGATCCTGACCAGACTGGCCGACGTCGGTCTCGGGTACCTCACCATCGGCCAGCCGCTCACCACGCTCTCCGGCGGAGAGCGCCAGCGGCTCAAACTGGCCGTCCACATGGGGGAGAAGGGCGGCCTCTACGTCCTCGACGAGCCGACGACGGGGCTGCACCTCGCCGACGTCCAGCAGCTCTTGGGCCTCCTCGATCGTCTCGTCGACTCGGGCCGATCCGTGATCGTCATCGAGCACCATCAGGCCGTCATGGCCCACGCCGACTGGATCATCGACCTGGGGCCCGGGGCCGGACACGACGGCGGCCGCGTCGTCTTCGAGGGCACGCCCGCGGCCCTCGTGGCCGACCGGACGACGCTCACCGGGCAGCACCTGGCGGCCTACGTGGGGGCGTGAGCCGGCCGATGCGGCCGGGGCGGCAGACGACGACGGGCCCCCTCGAAGCACCGGGTCGTAGGCTGCGGGCATGCCGCACATCGTCTACGCCGGTCAGAAGATCGCCATCAGCTCGTCCCAGCTCGTCGACGTGAAAGACAAGCTGCGCGAAGCGGCCGAAGCCGGCCGATCGCTCGACCTGACGCTGGTCGACGCCGACGGTCGAGCCTCGTGGTTGTTCTGGACCCCGGGCGCCCCCATCGTCATCAACGACGGCGACATCCCGGCGCCTCAGCAGATGGCCTTCCCCGACCTCGCGGCCCTCGGCTTCCCGGGCTTCCCCGAGCCGCCGCAGCAGCGCCGCGTCGGCTTCTGACGGGCCCCGCCGTGAGCATCCTCCTGGCCGGTTGCGGCGACCTCGGCATCGCCGTCGGCCGGCGATTCGAGGCCCGAGGCGAGCAGGTCGTGGGCGTCCGTCGACGCACCGACCTCCTGCCCGCCTCGTTCGAGAAGCAGTCCGTCGACCTGCGTCGTGAGCGTCCGACCGTCGCCGACGACACCAGCCTCGTCGTGGTCTCGCTGACGGCGGGGGAGCGCACCGCGGCGGCCTACGAAGAGAGCTACCTGGGCGGCCTCGGCCACGTGCTCGACGCGGTAGGCGCCTCGGCAGCGGCCCCGCGCATCCTTCTCGTCTCGTCGACCGCCGTGTACGGCACGCGCGACGGCAGCTGGGTGGACGAGACCACGCCGGCCGAACCGACCTCGCCCACCGGTCGGGTGCTGCGCCGCACCGAAGAACTCCTCGCCGAGAGGGCGGGGGATGCCCCGATTCTCCGTCTGGGAGGCATCTACGGCCCCGGCCGCGAACGCCTGATCGACCAGGTGCGATCGGGAACCGCGACGATCCCGGCGCACCCTCAGCACACCAACCGCATCCACCGCGACGACGCCGCCGCGGCCATCGTCCACCTGGCCACGCGGGATGCACCGCCCCCGCTCGTCGTCGGCGTCGACGACGAGCCCGCCGAACTCGGCGACGTGCTGCGGTTCCTGGCGCAGGAGCTGGGGTTGCCCGAGCCCCGCCACGAACCCGTCCGCCCGTCCGAGGGCGCCACCGGACCGGAGTCGACCCCCGCTCGGAACGAGGGTCCCGGCGACAAACGCCTGCGCAACACCCTCCTTCGTTCTACCGGGTTCGAGTTCGCCTACCCGACCTTCCGAGAGGGCTATCGGGCGCTCCTGGCCGGCTCGCCGGCAGCCGGGGTGCGCTGAGTCCGCCACTTCCCCCGCTGCACCCGTACCCCGATCGTCGACCACCCGCTCCGCACCTGAACGCTGACCCCCAGTCCGGATCGATCGCGCGCGACCGTCGTACGCTGACGAGTGGAAGCCCCGGACCCGGCTCCCACCCGCATCACGAGCGACCAGCCGGCCGGAACAGCACCCTCACCACATTCCGGGTCTCGCACAGAAACCGTCTCACCAGCGGTTGTCTCTCGAACAGGATCAGCCGGTTCGTGCCGCTCTTCATCGATCGATCGAGGAGTCCACCATGCAAGGAATCGCTCTCTACCGCCCAGCCCAGGGCGGCGACATCCGCCATCTCGAACGGAACGCCCCGACGAGAAAACGTCTCGAGCACGTGCTCGAAGACGCCGTCCCCTCCGGTGGCGTCGTGCTGGGCATCGTCCTGGTGCCCGACGAGGGTCGGCACCTCCACCTGATCCAGCCCGAGCGGCGGGCGTCCTAGCCCGGCCTGCGAAGATGGGCGCATGAGCCTCATCCGTCTGCACGACGTCTCCCTCCGTTTCGAGAACGCCCCGATCCTGCGCGAGGCGTTCCTGCGGCTCGAGGCGAAGGACCGCATCGGGCTGATCGGCCGGAACGGCACCGGCAAGACCACGATCCTGAAGCTCGTCCTCGACCAACTCCAGCCCGACGAGGGCACGGTCACCGTCGAGGACGGGCTGAGGATCGGCTACTTCTCGCAGTTCTCGACCCTCGACGGCACGCAGACCATCGTCGAGGTCCTCGAGGGGCTCTTCGGCCACATCCACGACATCGAGGCCGAGCTGAAGAGCATCGAGCAGGCCGTCGCCGACGGCTACGCGACGACGCCCGAGGGCAGCCCCGAGCTCGAGGCCCACATCGACCGACAGGCGCAGCTCTTCGAGGAGATGGACCGCCTGGACGGCTGGGACTACCAGCGCCACATCGACACCGCGCTCTCCACGCTCGGCTTCGTCGACGAGCACCGCACCGTGCCGATCGACGACCTGTCGGGAGGGTGGCGGAACCGCGCCGCCCTCGCCAAGATCGTGCTCGAGCATCCCGACGTCCTGCTCCTCGACGAGCCGACCAACTTCCTCGACGTCGCCGGGGTCGAGTGGCTCGAGGCGTGGTTCCGCGACTTCTCGGGCGCGGCGATCGTCGTGTCGCACGACCGGCAGTTCCTCGACGCGGTCGTCACTCGCATCGTGGAGGTCGAGAACTTCCACCTGCACGAATACCCCGGAAACTTCGGCGAGTACATCGTGCAGAAGCAGTTCCGCCTCAAGACGCTCGAGGCCCAGTTCGTGCACGAGAACGAGCTCCTCGCGTTCGAGGCCGAGGGCATCAGCGACCGGCGCGAGGCCGCGAAGGCCGCCAGTCGCGGGCTCGACAAAGACCTGGCGAAGATCAAGAAGGCGCGGACCCCCCGGCCGGTCGACGAGATCATCACCGAGATCTACAAGGGCCTCCACGTCAAAGACGTGCTGTGCCGGGTCGAGGGCCTGGCGAAGTCGTACGGCGAGCGGACGCTCTTCGAAGGGCTGTCGTTCGAAGTGCGGCGCGGCAATCGGATCGTGGTGCTCGGCGCCAACGGCAGCGGGAAGAGCACGCTGCTCCGGGTGCTCACGGGAGAAGAGAAGCAGGACGCCGGGTCGGTGGCCTGGGCATCCGGCGCCAAGGTGGTCTCGTACAACCAGGTGCTCGACGACCTCGACGACTCCGACACCGTGACGCACGCCGTCAACGCCTACCCCGACAGCCTCGCCATCACCGCGACCCGCAAGTCGGTCGGGCGCTTCCTGGCGATGTTCCAGTTCTCCGAAGCCGACCTCAAGAACCGCATCGGCAACCTCTCGGGAGGGCAGCGCGCGCGTGTCGCGATGGCGCAGTGTCTGCTGTCGGGGGCCTCGGTGCTGCTGCTCGACGAGCCCACCAACCACCTCGACATGCCCAGCACGCAGGTGATGGAGAGAGCGCTGCAGCACTTCCCGGGTGCCGTCGTCGTGGTCTCGCACGACCGGTTCTTCAGTGACAAGGTGGCCAATCGCAAGCTGGTCTTCGGCGCGGCCGGCGCCGCCGTGGGCGAGATCGAGGTCGCCGCCGCCTGAACGGTCAGGGAGCCACGGCCACCGTGAACCCGAGAGACGTCGACGAGGGAGCCCTGGCCGCACCGACCACGTAGGTCGCCGTCACCGTGTACTCGCCGGCCGGTAGAGCACCGCCTCCCACCGTCTGGGCGGACAGGGTCAGCGTGCCGTCGGCGCCGAAGACGAACACGCCCTGGTCCGTCCCGTTCAAGCGGACGTCCACGCTCGTCCCCGGCCAGCCGCTCAGATGCACGGGCACCGCCGACGGTGGGTACGACTGCCCGTCCGCATCGGTGAAGCTCGGGACGAACGCGAACGGTCCTACCGTCGTGGCCGCAGAGACGTTGCCCGCGGCGTCGGTCGCCGTCACCAGGACCCCTGGGAGGATCGGGGTCAGCCCGGTGACGACCCCGGTCGCCCAGAGCCCCGTGGGCCCCGCGCTCACCGTGGCCAGCACGGTGCCATCGGCCAGTTCGACGGTGATCGTCGCCAGGGGTTCGGCGGTGCCGTTCAGCTGTAGGGGGAGTAGTTGGGCGGCGACCCAGGTCGTGAGCACGGTCGGCGGGGCGGGCGGCGTCGTGTCGACGGTGGGAGCGGCGGGCGTCGGCGGGGCCGAGGGCGTCGTGGGTGCGGAGGGCGTCGGGGTGGCTGTCGCCGACGGCGAGGGGGCGGGGGCGGGCGTGCTGGTGGGCACCGGGCGGCGAGCGGGGGATGCCCGGGGTGACGGGCCGGGCACGACGACTGCGATCGGGGGCGTCGCCGTCGCGGACGGTGCGGCCGGGATGCTCGCCGATGCCGTGGGGGCCGCGAGCGGCGCGCTCCCTCGACCCGAGCCTCCCCCGACCGTCTGCGTCGTCGAACCGGCGGTCGCCACCGGACCGGGCGGCGAGAGCGCGACGACGGCCACGGTGATGACGGCGGCCGCCGTCACCGACGATGCCAGGACGAGGGGCCAGCGATGCGCGGGATGCACGACCGCGGTCAGACGGACACTCGCCGCCGAGACGGCCGAGACCTGAGCGCCGGAGGCCAGGTGCCTCGAGAAGGCGAGGGCAGCGGCCCCGCCGAGCACGAGCGGCAGGAGCACGAGCCCCAGGCGACCCGAGAGGTCGTCCACCTCCTCGGCGATGACGCGGCATCTTGTGCAGGTCTTCAGGTGGGCATCCACCATCGCCTCGTCGCGCTGCGACAGGGTGCCGAGCGACCATCCGCCCACCTTCGCGAGCACCTCGCGGTGGCTGCCCGTCTGCGCCGCCTCGGAGACGTGCCCCTGCAGCCAGGCCTCGCGGAGGGCCGCTCGTGCCCGGAAGGCCAGGGCGGCGACGGCGTTGGCCCCGATGCCCATCAACTCGCCGGTCTGCCGGGCGGAGAGCTGTTCGACCTCGGTGTACCAGAGCACGTTCTGCCATCGTTCGGGCAGGGCTCGGAACGCGCGAGCGGTCACGCTCCGGTCGAGCGCCCCCTCGACGGGATCGTCGGCGCCGTCGAGCGCGATGCCGTCGGCCTCGTCGCCCAGCGGGAGGGTCGGAGGCAGGCGCAGACGACGGTGGGCGAGGTTCCGGATCGTGACGTAGAGGTAGGGGCGGAAGGTGGCGCGAGGGCCGCCGCCGTTCCGGAGGGTCTCGAGGATCGTCGCGAACGCCTCGGCGACCACGTCCTCCGGTTCGGCGAGGTCGCGGAAGCTGCGAGCAGCGACGAGCGCGGCCTTGGAGTGGCGTCGCCAGATCTCGCCGTACGCGTCGGAATCGCCGGTCCGCGCATCGCGGAGGAGGTTCTCGTCGGAGGTGAGGTGCAAGCGCTTGGCGGTCTGGCGGCTCGGGCGGGAGCGGGACCCCTCCGTCGCGACCGCCTTCACCATTGCGTCAGTGTAGGTGGCGGGGAAGGCGCATCCGGGTGGACACCGCGAGCCGGAAAAAAGTCGGCCCGACCGCGTAAGGAAATCGGACGATCCGGCTCTTAACCCGTGATCCGCTCGGTCGGAAGGCGACCCGAACCCCTTCCGGCAGGCGATCAGCCCGGAACGCGCGGCGGCCCGGCCCGGCACCCACCGGGGCCGGGCCCCCGGGTATCGTGCTCCTCATGACCACCACGCCTCTTCCCTCCGCCGAGATCGCCCGCCTGATCGACCACACGCTGCTCAAGCCCGAAGCGACCGTGGCCGACGTCGAGGCCCTCGTGGCCGAGGCGGTCGACCTCGGCACCTATTCGGTCTGCGTGTCGCCGTCGATGCTGCCGGTCGCGATCCCCGAGGGGTCGGGCCTGAAGGTGGCGGCCGTCTGCGGATTCCCCAGCGGCAAGCACACGTCGGCGATCAAGGCTGCCGAGGCCGCCGAGTCGGTGGCCCGCGGGGCCGACGAGATCGACATGGTGATCGACGTCGGGGCAGCGAAAGCCGGATCGTTCGACGCGGTCGAGGCCGACATCGCGGCCGTCCGTCGCGCCGTTCCCGCGCCGACCGTGCTCAAGGTGATCATCGAGGCCGCCGCGCTGACCGACGACGAGATCGTCGGGGCCTGCCGGGCCGCCGTCGCTGCCGGCGCGGACTTCGTGAAGACCTCCACGGGCTTCCACCCGGCGGGCGGCGCCAGCGTCCACGCCGTCGAACTCATGGCGCGCACCGTCGAGGGGCGACTCGGCGTCAAGGCCTCCGGCGGTGTCCGCACCATCGAGGATGCCCGGGCCCACGTCGCGGCGGGGGCGACTCGACTGGGCGTCTCGGGTTCGGCCGCGCTGCTCGGGGGAGGGGCCTCGGCCGGTGCCTCCTCGCCCGCCGGCTCCTCGTACTGACGTCAGGCGCGGCGACTACAGTCGTCGCATGGCCACCGATACCGCCCCCGACCGCATCCTGATGTTCGGCGCCGAATGGTGCGGCGACTGCCGCCGGTCCAAGGCGCTGCTCGACCGGCAGGGCGTCGAGTACGACTACGTCGATCTCGAGGCCGTCGACGACGGGGCCGATCGGGCCTACGCCGTGAGCGGTCGTACGCAGATCCCCGTGGTGGTGTTTCCTGACGGCACGTTCTTCGTCGAGCCGACCGACGCCGAGCTCGCGGCGAAGCTCGGCTGAGGCTGCTGAGCGGGGCCTGAGGAGTCGTCAGGGCGCGGCGCCGTCAGGCGGTGAGGGCGTAGAGCTCGGCGTTCTCGCGGGGCCGGGTGCGGTGTTCGAGCCCGACCCGGGCGAGGATCCCTCGGGCCTCGAGGCGGCGGAGGTGTCCCCGCAGCAGCCGGGGATGGCGGTTGGCTCGCCGGCTCAGTTCGGCGATCGTGAGAGGCCCCTCGACGTGAAGGGCGGTGACCAGTCGGCGACGGGTCGCCGAGACGTTGATGAAGGTGGCGTCGGAGAGGTCGGCGACGGTCGCGACCGAGTCAATGATTTCCATAACTACAGTGTGACATATTGATACATCAGTATCAACGATGGTTTTTCGTATCGACAGTTCACCGCAGAACGGCCCGGACCCGAGGGTCCGAGCCGTTCGAGGCGCATCGATCAGTGAGCGGACATACCCGCGTCGATCTTGTGCTCGGCACCCGTGATGTACGAGGACTCGTCCGAGGCCAGGAACAGGACGAGCGAAGAGACCTCGTCGGCCTCGGCGAGACGGCCGAGGAAGATCTCCCGCATGGCGTCTCCGCCGCCCTCGTCGGTGGCTTCGACCATCATCGGCGTGTTGATGAAGCCGGGGTGTACCGAGTTGGCACGGATGTTGTTGGCGCCGTACTCGGAGGCGATGGCTTTCGTCATGCCCCGCGTCGCGAACTTGCTGGCGACGTAGGCGAGGTTCGGGAACCCGTAGTTGGCGCGGAGACCGGCGAGCGACGAGATGTTGACGATCGAACCGATTCCGGCCTTCAGCATCGACGGAATGACCGCCTTGGCGCCGAGGAACTGCGAGTCGGCGTTGATCGACATGACCTTGTGGTACGCGGCCTCGTCGAGGCCGACCGTGTTGACGACCGGGCCGAGGATGCCGGCGTTGTTCACCAGGATGGTGATGTTGCCGAACGTGGCCTCGGTCTCCGTGACGACACGGTCCCAGTCGGCAGCGACGGTGACGTCCTGCTTGATGAAGCGAGCGTTCTCGCCCAGCGAAGCGGCGAGCGCCTGGCCGGCCTCTTCGTTCAGGTCGGTGAGGACGACCTTCGCGCCCTCCTTGATGAAGCGCTTGGCGTGCGACTCGCCCATGCCTCGAGAGGCTCCGGTGACGATGGCGACTTTTCCGTCGAGACGGCCCATTGTGGTTCTCCTTCGTTCTACTTCGAACGGGGTACCGGCGAGAGTGGGAATCACGGTCGTGCGAATTGAGGTACCTCGTACCGTAAAGATAGGACGGGAAACCTGAGAGTTACCCGAGGGGCCGGGAGGCGACGTCGGAGGGGCGGCTCGCAGCGTCGAGCAGCGGTTGCAGGGCATCCCCCAGGGTTGCCAGCTCGGCCTCGAGACTGCTGCGGTCGACGAGCGGGGGATGCGCGGCCCACTCCCGGAGGACGGCGACGTAGGCCGCCTGCATGGCTCCGCCGATCGCCGCAGGGACGACCGAGCCTGCCGGGATACCCGTCCGCTCCTCGATGTAGGAGGCGATCGCGCCGGCCCAGATGTGCCAGTGCTCGGCGGTCTCGCCCGACAGGGCGGCGTCTTCGTCGAGGACCCGGAAGCGGTCGAGCCAGGTGTCGGGAGACGCCTCGCGGGAGAGCCGGGTGGACTCGGCGATCGCCCGGATGATCGACGTCATGACCGAGACGTCGTCGCCGACGTCGAGGCATCCCCGCAGGCGCTCGACAGCCCGGTCGAACTCGCCCCAGACGATGCCGCCCTTGGTGCCGAAATAGCGGAAGAAGGTCGTCCGGCCGATGCCGCCCTCGGCCATGATCGCCTGGACGGTCGTCGCCTCGTAGCCGTCGCGGAGGAGGAGTCCGAAAGCGATCTCCTCGATCACCTCTCGGGACGAGACGGGCGGGCGGCCGCGACGGGGTGCAGAGTCGGTCATGCGTCGAGGCTAAGGCACAGCCTTTGCGGTACGTAGTTCCACTAATATTGACGAGGCCGACGAAGTGGTCGCCGACCACACGAAAGGAACACGCAATGAAGGCTTGGCAGTTCACCGAGGTCGATGTGCCTCTCACCCTGAGCGACGTCGAGACGCCCGCCCCCGCTGCGAACGAGATCGTCGTCCACGTGAAGGCGGCCGGTCTCTGCCACAGCGACGTCGGCTTCATCGACGGCACCCTCACCCCCCTCCTCGGCTTCCACCCGATCACGCTCGGCCACGAGATCGCGGGCATCGTCTCCGCCGTCGGTTCCGACGTCACCGAGTTCACCGTCGGCCAGCGCGTCGGCATCCCCGCCACGATCGAGGACGGCCCCGGCACGGAGAAGAACGGCGGCTTCGCCGAAGAGGTCGCCGTACTCGCCAAGCTCGTCGTGCCGCTGCCCGAGCACGTGCCCTTCGACCAGGCGGCCGCGGCCACCGACGCCGGGCTGACCTCGTACCACGCGGTCAAGGTCCAGGGCCGCGTGTCCGAGGGCATGAAGGTCGGCATCATCGGTCTCGGAGGCCTGGGCTCGCTCGGCGCGCAGGCCGCCCTCGCCCTCGGCGCCAAGCTGTACGTCGCGGAGAAGAACGAGAAGGTCCACGACTACGCCCGCTCCCTCGGCGCGGTCGGCGTCTCCACCGACATCGAGGACTTCAAGGACGACCAGCTCGACGTCATCGTCGACTTCGCCGGCTACGGCACGACGACCGACGGCGCCATCAAGACCCTGCGCCGTGGCGGACGCATCGTTCAGGTCGGCCTGGCACGAGCGACCGGCACGCTCGACCTTCAGACTCTGACGCTCAACGAGATCGAGCTCGTCGGCTCGCAGGCGGGCACGAAGCAGGACCTCGTCGAGGTCCTCGAGCTGATCGAGCAGGGCAAGCTGAAGTCCCGCATCACCGAGATCGGTTTCGACGAGATCGGCGACGGGGTGGGCAAGCTGCAGCGCGGCGAGGTCATCGGTCGCCTGGTCGCCGTCTTCGGCTGAGCGGCGTGAGCACGGCCGCCGAGGGGCGGCCGTGCATCCCCCGCTCTCGGTCTCGGCGGAGCGCCGCGCGAGGCTAGTAGACCGGCTGCTCCGCCGGGGCGTGGTCGGCGAGCACCACGTCGATCTGATGGAGGAAGTCGGGGAGGTCGTCGGGGTCGCGTGACGTGATCAGGGTCCAGTTGTGATTGTCGTCGCGGACCACCGACTGATCGATCCACGAGCCGCCGGCGTTGATGACGTCCGTCTTCAGCGAGCCGTACGACGTCAGCTGCTTGCCGCGGAGAGCGTCGGCTTCGACGAGGGTCCACGGGCCGTGGCAGATGGCCGCGATGGGCCGCTTGGAGGAGACGAACTCCGTGACGATGTCGACGGCGCGCTCGTTCAGGCGAAGGGTGTCGGCGTTGATGGTGCCGCCGGGCACGAGGAGCAGGCCGTAGCCCGTGGTGTCGACGGCGTCGAGGGTCGTGTCGGGCGTCAGGCGCCGGCCCGGGTTCTTGTCGCCCACGAGGGTGACGATCTCGTCGCCGGTCTCGGCGGCGACGGTGACGAGCGCACCGGCATCGCGCAGGTGCTCGAGCGGAACGACGAGTTCGTCTTGTTCGACGCCGTAGTTCGTGACGATGGCGAGGACGCGTCGTCCGTGCAGGTCGGTGGCCATTGTGTGCTCCTTCCGGAACCGGCGGGGTTTGGGCCGATGTGCCTTGCAAGCTACGCCCGCCGTGGTCGAATGGCACTGTGAACTCCCACGGACTCGACCGCATCATCGCCTTCAGTGACGCCGTCGTGGCCATCGCGATCACGCTCATCATCCTTCCGCTGGTGGACACGGCGGGTGACCTGCGGAACGCCACGGTGGGGGACTGGCTCCAACAGAACGTGGGCAGTCTGGCCGCCGCGGCCCTGAGCTTCGCCGTCATCGGCAGCTTCTGGCTGCAGCATCACTCTCTGTACGAGCGGATCGAGGGCTACACCCGTCCGACGGTGTACCTGAACTTCGTGTGGCTCGCCGGGATCGTGTTCCTCCCCCTGCCGACGGTTCTCCTCGTCGAAGCGCGGGGAGACGATCGCGGTGCCCCTGTGCTCTACATCTCGACGATGCTGGTCTCGATCGCGGCCCTGGCCCTCGTGGAGACACTGTCGAAGCGCGCCGGCCTGGTGAAGGAGGCCACGAGTCTCGTCGTGCGGCGGCAGCGGCACTGGTATCCGGTGATCCTGATGGCCGTCGCCCTGGTTCTCGCCGCCACCGTGCCCGGGGTGGGCAACAAAGCCCTCTTCGTCCTGCTCCTCACCTCGCCGATCGCGTCGTTCCGTCGGCGCCTGCATCCGAAGGGGGATGCGGGGAGTACCGAGGCCCCGGCGACGGCCGAGGCGGATTCCGCGCCGCCTCGAGCCGGAGCTTCTCCCGAGTAGCCGTCCGGGCCCCGGGGTCAGCTCAGGATGTCCTTCGTGGTGAATCGGCCGAAGGCCAGGAACCCGAACACGACGACGTAGCCGAGCTGCAGGAGGGCGTTCGAACCGAAGTTCTCCCACGAGATGGGCGAGCGGAAGAAGTCGGCGAACCCGAGCCAGTAGTTCGTGAAGAGCCACGGCTGGAGGAACGCGAGCTGCGGAAGGGCGCCGATGATCTGCGCGACGGTCGAGAGCACGATGGTGGCCGCCATGGCGCCGACGGGCACGGACGTGAGCGTCGAGATGAAGAGGCCGATGGCGCTGAGGCCGAGTAGCGAGATGGTCACGTAGAGGGCCATGAGGAGCATCCGGCCCGCGTAGCCGGCGAACCCGACCGTGTCGCCCGAGAGGAGGGTCACGGGCCCGACGGGGAAGAGCAGCACGCCGACGATGGCCCCGAACACCACGATGACGAGGGTCCCGGCGGCGCAGAAAGCCGCCGCGCCGACGTACTTCACGACGAGCAGGCGGATGCGCCCGGCCGGGGCCACGAGCAGGTAGCGGAGGGTTCCGAGGCCCGCCTCGCCCGCGATCGTGTCGCCCGCCACGACCCCGACGGTGAGGGGCAGGAACAGGGGGATCGCCACGGTCAGCGCCGTGAGCGAGACGAAGAGGCCGTTCTGGGTGATGTCGCCGAGGAACGCGGGGCCGCGGCTGCCGTCGCGGCTCGTCGTGACCCGCACGGCGATGGCGAGGAGCACGGGGATCGCGGCCAGCGCCCCGAGCATGGCGATGGTGCGGGTGCGGCGGAACAGGACCGCTATCTCGCTTGCGACAAGGCCCAGGCCGAGGCCGCGTGTCGGGCCGAGTGGTGCGGTGGCGCGTGTGGCGGTCGGGTCAGCCGGCAACGTCGAACCCCTCTCCGGTCAGGTCGACGAATCGGTCTTCGAGGCTGGCCCCGGCGACCTGGATGCCGCGGACGCGCACCCCGCCCTCGACGAGAGCCGCGGTGATCCGCTCGGGCAGCAGCCCGTCGAGCGGAACCTCGGCCGTGACGGTCGCCGGGTGGCTCGCCTCGTCGTCGTGACCGGGAGCGAGCGTGGGATGCAGCCCCAGACCGCCCAGGACCCTCACCGCGTCGTCCGGGTCGGGCGTGAGCACAGTGACGCGTTGCACGCCCTGCGCCCGCAGCTCGTCGAGAGTGCCCTGCGTCAGGAGTCGGCCGGCGCTCATCACGGCCACGTGCGTGCACATCTGCTCGATCTCGGACAGGAGGTGGCTCGAGACGAAGATCGTCGTGCCCTCGTCGGCCAGGGACGAGATGAGCTGCCGGACCTCGCGGGTGCCCTGCGGATCGAGACCGTTGCTCGGCTCGTCGAGGATGAGGAGGTCGCGCGGCATCAGCAGAGCGTTGGCGATGCCGAGCCGCTGCTTCATGCCGAGGGAGTAGGCGTGCGCCTTCTTGGTGGCGGCGTGGGTGAGGCCGACCCGGTCGAGGGCCGCGTCCACGCGGGCGTCACGGGTGGCTCCGGACGCGTACCGGTCGGCGGTGTCGAGCCGGCGGAGGTTGGCGCGGCCCGTGAGGAACGGGTAGAACGACGGCCCTTCGACGAGGGCCCCGACGCGCGGGAGGATCGAGTGGGCGCGGTCGGGCATGGCGCCGCCGAGCATCCGCACCTCGCCGCTCGTCGCCTGCGTGAGCCCGAGCAGCATGCGGATCGTCGAGGTCTTGCCGGAACCGTTCGGCCCCAGGAAGCCGAAGACGCTGCCGCGGGGCACGGCGAGGTCGACGTCGTTCACGGCGAGCTGCTTGCCGAAGGACTTCGTCAGCGCCTTCGTCTGGATGGCGAAATCGGCCGTGTCGGCTGGGCTCACTTGCCGGCTGCTGCGGCTTCGAGTGCGCTGGCGGGGACGGCTCCGATGTAGGCCTTGCCCGAGTCGGTCAGGTAGACCGAGACGAGTGCGGTCTGGAGGACGCGACCGCCGTCGACCTTGGTCAGGACCTGGTCGAGGAGGGCCGACTGCTTGCCCGAACCGGTCAGGCCCGCGGTGGCCTTCGCTGGGAGCGTGATGCCGGCGATCGTGCTCCAGCCGGTGCCGGTGACCGTGGGGGCGAGAGCTGCGTACGCGGCCTTGGCCTTGTTCGCGCGGGCGGTCTGCTGCTCCGTCGCGTTGTTGAGCGCGCCGTCCTGGCTGAGAGCGCCCGGGTGCTTGAACTGGCCGGACGTGTCTGCGGTCGTGGGGGTCTTGAGGGTGGTGACCTTGGCGCCCTTCGGGGCCGTGAACGTGAAGACGCTCGCCTTGGGGGCGCCGAAGGAGATGCTCGTGAATTCGGCGGTGTAGGCGGCTTTGGTCTGCTTCTTCGCCGTGATCGTCACCTTGAGCGGCACGCCGGTCGACGCGTCGACGGCCAGCGTGACGTGACCGACGAGGGTCGTGGAGTCTTTGGGGGTGAGGACGATCTCGTACGCCTTGCGGCCGGCGACCTTCACGTTGTCGCTGGTGGTGACGGTGGTCGTCGGACCGATCTTGGCGAGGAACGCCTGCGCGAGCTGCTGCGGCGTCTTCGGTGTCGCGCTCGCCTCGGGGGCCTGGGTCTCGGCCTGTGCTCGGGCCTGCTCGCGTGCTTTGATGCTCGCCGCGCTCGGCAGGGTCACGTGCGTGGCCGTGTTCTTCTGCGAGTCGTAGGCCCAGACGGATGAGCCGTTGACGATCAGGTCGCGCTCGGCGAGGGTGTCGAGGGTCTGGATGCGCGAGGCCGTGGTGCCGTCGACGTAGACCTTCGCCTTGTGCGTGCCGGTGAGCTGGGTCAGCGCGTCGGAGATGCTGGAGTTGTCGCTGCCGCTCGCGCCGGCCCCGCCGAGTGCCGAGCTCGAGATGTCGGGGAAGCCGAGATTGGCGGTGGTCTGCACGGTGCCGGTGAAGGACGCGCCCGGACTCTTCAGTGCGAGGGCGGCGATCTGGTCGGCGGTCTTCGTGGGGAGGCTGACCGCGGCGTTGGCCATGGCGGGAACCGTGACGGCCCCGGCGATGACGACGACCGGGACGGCGACGGCGGGGATCCAACGGAGCGTGGACTTCTTCATGGCAGGGAACCTTTCGACACGCCTCGGCGCAGGCTTGCAGCGGCGTATGGATCGGCACGCTACGCGGTGTTTCTGCGAGGCGGCTGCCTTTTCGGCGGTGTTTTCCGTCGGTCTCGTCGATGGGGCTCTCGTGGTTGCGGCGGCGAGCCCCGTCGATTCGGCGGGTGCCCGCGCTCTCGGCACGCTGCCCCCGTCGATTCGGCAGCTGCCCCGTCGATTCGGCAGGTGCCCGGGTTCTCGGCGCCCTGCCCCCGCTTTTTCGGCACGGGCCCGACGACTTTTCGCCGGGCCTCTGCCGTTTCGGCGGGGGCCCGGGTCGGGAGTGCCCGTCGGCGCTGCGGGTCAGAGTCCCAGAAATTGCCGGATGCTCGTGATCGGGTTCACGAGGTCGGCTCGCCCGATCGTCCCGTCAAGGAGACCGGGGCCGCTGCCGTTCTGCTTCGCGAGGAGATGCGCCCGGCGAGGAGGGCAGCCACGGCGCAGGCCCCGAAGGGCACGAGGTTGAGCATCCAGTAGGTGAACGCCAGAACGGCCGCCGGAGCATTCAGATCCGAGAAGGCGAATTCCTGCGCTGAGCGTGCCGCGCAGAGCACGAGAACGGGAAGAAGCGTGACCAGCCAGACCCGTCCGCGATGACCGCGCGCAAAGAGCCAGACAAAGACCGAGCCGGCGACGACCACCCCGATGATGAGCCAGTCGGGAGCGAACATCCGGCCGAATCCGACGACGTAGCTTCCGAAGAGGACTGTCAGGAGAACCGTCATTCCCATTGCGAGGGACCGTCGGCGACGGGTGCCGCCTTCGGAGAGCCCGAGGGCGCCCATGAACAGCAGACCGGGTATACCGGCGATGACGCCGTCGACTGCCAGGTAGAAGGTGCGCGATAGAGGTGTGCCGCCGTACCGGCCGAGGAGTATGAGGAGCAGAGCCCCGACGAACATCGACAGGAACGCCAGCGCGATCAGCACCGATTCCGTGCGGAGCGTGTGAGGCACGCGGTGGTGGCCGGTGACGGGAACGGTGGTCATGGGGGAGTCCTCCCAAGTGGATCGATGGGTGGCGCGGTGGTGGAAGAGCGCGGTGGTGAAGGCGCCCATGCCGAGACGGAGCGAGCTGAGGCCGAGCTCGTCGGCGCCGTCGAGGTCGGCGAGCCACTGCTCCCGGCGCGTGTCGCGGTGCGCGGCGGGGGAGAGGCTGACGGCGGCGTCGACGAGGCGGCGGTCGAGGCCGGTCACGGGGTTGCCGTCCGACCCGAAGGGGCGCCGGGGACACCGGGGGTGCCGCCGGCTCGGGCGCTTCGCGAGGGACGGGCCGCAGCAGTCGCCCGACGCTCGGCCGCGCCCGCCACGAGCTCCATCGCGGCGACGCGCCCGTCGGCGGTGAACTCGTACAGTCGCCGGCGGGGGCCGCTGCGTTCGGCCTCCTCCCACGATCCGACGATCCACCCCTGGCGTTCGAGGCGTTCGAGCAGCGGATAGACGGTGCCCGACGGGCGCCCCGTCTCCTTGATGATGACGAGCCCCCACACCGGACCCTCGGTGCTGCCGAGCAGGCACTCGAGCACGTCGAGGGTCGGCGCGGTGACGCGTTGAAGTGGTTCCATGTCGCTAATCTAGCTATGTCGATTAGCGCTCGTCAAGCAAGTCCCGCTCGTGTGGCCCCGTTCGGCTCACCGAGCGGGCGGAAACGGCCACCCGCGCGCATCCCACCGGCCGTCTGCGCCCACTCGGCGGCCCGGGGCCCGACTGAGACGCGGGGCCCGACTGAGACGCGAGGCTCGACCTACGGGATCCTGACCGCCTTGTCGAGCCCTACGATGACATCCGAGGGGGGACGATGAGACGTCTGTTGAGCATCCGGGTCACGACCTGGCCGACGAAGGTCGCCCTTGCGCTCCTGCTCGGGGGTGTCCTCGGCGAAGTCGTCGTGGGGCAGGGCTTGCGTCTCCTGCACGTCGACCACGACGTCATCGGCATCGTCGGCGTGCTGTTCGATCTGGCCGTGGTCCTGTACTGCTCCCGCGTCTTCCGCGGTCGAGGCGAGACGCGCGACTCGGCGCGGCGGCTCGGACAGATGACTGCCACGGCGCGGTCGAGCCGGGGCCTAGGCGTCCTCTTCGCCGTGATCGCCGGCTTCGGAATCCTCGGCTTCCTCTTCCTCGAACTCATCGGGCGCGCCCGGGTGGATGTTGTCGGCGACGTCGCCGGCCTCGTGTTGTGGCTTGCGCTCGCCGTCCTCTATCTCCGCTCCGGCGCCCTTCTGCGCAGCCGCGAGGCGGGGGATCCGCACCCCGACGCAGCCGACAGTCCGCCCCCGGCTAAAGGACTCGCGACACCGTGAACGATTTCTACGACCTGATCGACGCGGCCCGTGGAGGCGTCGGCGACGAGAAGACGCCCAGCGCGGATCCGGATCGCCTGCGCGAAGTCCTCGAGGCGATCGACGACGAGGCCGTCCTGGCGTTCGGCGTCGCCTTCCAGAACGAACTCATCCGCCTCAACGAGTGGCGGGTCTGGGATGCCGGCTATGTAGCCAGCGGGGCTCTCAGCAACGACGGCTTCCATTACTTCCGCTCGTGGCTCATCGGCAAGGGGCGAGCAGCGGTGGAGCAGGCGCTCGCTGATCCGGACGGTCTGGTGCCGTACCTCGACGACCCCGACATCGACAACGAGCTGCTCGAGTACGTGCCCATCGACGTGCTCGAAGAGCGGGGCGTCGACGCCGACCCCCGCGACGCGATCGACGAGAGCCCGGACGAGGAAGCCCGGGGTGACCAGATCGAAGACGAGAAGACTCTCGACTCCTACTTCCCACGCTTGGCCTCCTGGCGGGCGTCGCTCGGCTAGAACTTCCCGTCGTTCGCTCGTAGGTGATTCATCACGGCCTGCATTTCGTTGCGCTGCGCGTCGCGGGAGGAGCCGGGCATCTCCCGAATTCGGAGTTCCTCGATCGTCTGGCCTTGACGCCGTGCCGTCCGTTCCCACGATTGGAGGCGCCGAAAGGCGTTGCGCGAGCGGCCGGCGAGGGCGCCGTTGCCGAAGGCGATCCCGAAGACAGCGGACCCGCGCGTCAGGTCCGGCGAGAGCCCCGTCGTGAATCCGATCAGAGGCCCGCGAGCCGGCGCCGGGTCCTCGGCCTGCCGCACCTCCCCGCCCCACCCGTCGTACGCCCCGCCATGGGCCGCGACGACGCCGTAGACCTCTCGGGTGAACCGCTCCGGGGCGTCGCCGGCCAGCGAGTCGACCCGGTTCGCCTCAAGAGTCGACTTGAGCAGGCCGCCGCTCACACTCACCCGGTACCCGAGCTCTTGCAGGGCCAGAGCCGCCTCGCGAGCGGCGGACTTCCTCTGGAAGAATGCCGTGTGGTCGATCTGCCGCGGCACGTCGAGCTGGTCACCGATCCTCGCGCGGTGGGCGAGCTGAGGAGCGATGACGGCCAGGGCGGAGTCGAGGGTATCGGCCATGCCGCCACCCTAGCGACGGACGAGGGCGCGACGCGGGATCCACGCGCCTAGGCTCCAGGCATGAGCGAACTCGCGGGAGCCGTCGTGCTGGTGGCCGGAGCATCCGGAGGCCTGGGTCGGATCCTCGCCGCGCAACTGGAGGCAGCGGGCGCCGTCGTGGTCCGGGCGGGCCGCAGTGCCGACAGGCTCCAGGGGCCGGACGCCTACCTCGCGGACCTCCGCGAACGGACGGGTGGTGCATCCCTCGTCGCAGCCGCCTTGCAGGCCCACGGGCACCTCGACGGCGTGATCGTCGCCGCGGGAGTGGTGGCGTTCGGCCCGGTCGCCGAACTCGACGACGACGTGCTCGACGAGCTGTTCGAGACCAACGCGCTCGGGCCGATCCGCTTGATCCGGGCCGCGCAC
Organism: Frondihabitans cladoniiphilus; assembly: GCF_039544345.1. Taxonomy (NCBI): domain Bacteria; kingdom Bacillati; phylum Actinomycetota; class Actinomycetes; order Micrococcales; family Microbacteriaceae; genus Frondihabitans; species Frondihabitans cladoniiphilus. The sequence goes on along the minus strand of NZ_BAABLM010000002.1, from coordinate 330,850 downwards.
CCGGCGCTCAAGGCGAGCGCAGCGGGCGGCGGCAAACCGTTCGTCCTCACGCTGAGCGGCGTCGTGGCGGAGAGCCCGACCGCCGGAATGGCCGCCTACTCCGCATCGAAGGCCGCGCTCGCCGCATTCCTGAGCGCCACCTCGCGTGAGTTCCGCCGAGACGGGATCCGAGCGGTGGATGCACGGCCCGGCCACACCGAGACCCACCTCTCCGAGCATCCGCTCGCCGGAGCGGCCCCGTCGTTCCCTCCGGGGCTCGCGCCTGAGGCCGTTGCCTCCCGCATCGTGCGTGCCCTCGTCGACGACGAGAAGGACCTCCCCAGCAGCGCCTTCTGAGCGCGTCCGGGCGACGAGTGTCCACTCGATGCTCCGTCGACGTCGACCGGGAGCATCAAAAGGACACTCGCTGGCGGTGAGCGACCGCTAGGCCGTCTTCATCACGTCGGCGGTGAAGCGCTGCACGCGCTCGGCCAGGCCGGCGGCGCGGCGCGCGATGTTCTCCGGCGGGTTCAGGTGCGGCGGCGCCACGCGGATCAGCATCGAGCACGCCAGGTCTTCGCAGATGTAGGTGCCGAGCGTGTTGCCGTTGAGGCCCGCCTCGCCGGCCTTGGGCGCCGTGAACAGGCGCACCTGAGTGGCCGGCTGCGGCGAGTGGCAGAGCGAGCACATGGCCGCGATGCCCGGGCGGAGCGAAGCACCCGAGGTGCGGACGACGAGGCCGACGGGCCGATCGTCCATCCAGTGGACGATGTAGCCGCGGAGGTGGGCCTGCGAGTCTCGCCAGCCGAGGAACTCCCGCTCCTCCCACAGCATCTCGTGGAGCCCCGGGATCGGCAGACGGTCGAGGTCGCCGGGCAGCGCGTTGACGAACGACGACAGGATGTCTTCTTCGGTGAGCGGCTTCACGATCCCCTCTCCAGGTCGGGCCCCGGGCGGGCCGCGGAAGCTCCCGCAAGCCTAGCCGCGACCGGCGAGGAGGGTTCAGCCTCGCGGCGCAGCAGTGGTGGCTCGAACGCGGAGGATCGGCACGACCGAGTTCGAGCGCGCGGGCAGGTCAGGCTCGAGCATCCTCGTCACCAGCTCCTCGGCTGCGATGCGGCCGACTTCGGCGTTCCTATTGTCGACGCTGGTGAGCGACAGGTGGCGGAGGCGGGCGAGCGAGGTGTCGTCGTAGCCGATCAGGGAGACGTCCTCGGGGACGGAGAGCCCCGCCTCCTCGACGGCGGTGAGCGCTCCGACGGCGCCGACGTCGTTGAACGCGACGATCGCGGTGGGTCGGGGGCCGGAGGCGAACAGCGATGCCGCGGCGACGGATCCGCCCTGCTCGGTCATGTCGTAGGCGGCCGTCCGCACCAGCGAGGTCAGCCCGGCCGAAGCCATCGCCGCCTCGTAGCCCGCCCGCCGACTGCGGCCGACGGCGCCGGGCCCGAGCAGCAGGGCGATGTCGCGGTGGCCGAGCGAGAGGAGGTGCTCGGTCGCGAGCCGCTCGCCCAGCTCGTCGTCGTTCGAGACGGAGTCGACGTGGGGGAGGTGCGGCTCGGTCGTGCCGGCCAGGACGGTCGGCACCTCGGCGGCGATGCGGCGGACGACGTCTTCGTCGGCTGCGGTGCCGATCACGAGCATCCCCTCGATCCGCTGCCCGAGAAAGATCTCGGCCGGATCGCGGCCGGACTTGCGGGTGAGGTGGCTGTCGGCCAGAAGCGGCGAGAGGCCGTGCTCGTGCAGGACGCCGACGGCCTCCTCGACGAGGTCGACGTACCAGGGGTTGCGCAGGTCGTTCAGCAGCACGCCGATGGTGCGGGTGTGCGTCTGGGACAGGTTCTGGGCGTTGAGGTTGGGGCGGTAGCCGAGTTCGGCGATGGCCGCCTCGACGGCTTCGCGGCGTTGCGTGCCCACGTTGCGGCCGCCTTGGAGAACGAGCGAGACCAACGATTTCGACACCCCGGCGCGGGCGGCGACGTCGCGGATCGTGGGTGCTCGATCGGTCATGTCGACTCCCTCCTCGGCGATCTCGGCGAGGTGCTTGACGGCACCTCGCGGAACTTCTAGAGTCTAGATGATTTGGACCGGTCCAACGCCGTCGTCGTGCAAGCGACCGAAGCGTGGGATGCTCCACCCGACTGGCAAGGAGGCCTCATGGATTCACGTACCACCGCGGGCGGCCCGCGTATCAGGATCGGCATGGTCGGTGGGGGCCCGGGTGCCGACATCGGCGCGACCCACCGCTTCGCCCAGCGACTCGACGACCGCTACGAGCTCGTCGCCGGCGTCTTCGGCCAGGACCCCGAGGCGTCGAAGACGTTCGGGGCGGGTCTGCACGTCGACCCCTCGCGCATCTACCCCGACGCCGAGACCATGGCCGACGCCGAAGCCGAGCGTGAGGACGGAATCGAGGTCGTCACGATCGCGACGCCGAACAGCAGTCACCTGCCCCTCGCTCGCATCTTCCTCGAACGCGGGTTCTCCGTCGTCTGCGAGAAGCCGCTGACGACCTCGGTCGCCGACGCGCTCGAGCTGCACCGCCTCGCGACCTCGGCCGGCGTGGTCTTCGCCGTGCCGCACGCCTACTCCGCCTACGCCATGGTGCGCGAGGCAGCCCGCCTCGTCCGCGATGGCGCCCTCGGAAAGCTCACGCTGGTGCAGGTCGAGCACGCCTCCGGCTGGGCCTCCGAGGCGCTCGAGCGCACCGGGCACAAGCAGGCCCTCTGGCGCACCACCCCGGAGATCGCCGGGTTCCCGAGCGTCGTCGGCGATCTCGGCACGCACGCCTTCCACCTCACGCGCTACATCACGGGCCTCGAGCTCGAGGAGGTCTCGGCCGACCTGTCGACCGTCGTTCCCGAGCGCGGGGTGATCGACAACGCGTTCGTGCACCTGCACCTCACGGGCGGAGTGCGCGGGGCGCTCTGGGCCAGCATGGTCGCGACCGGCCAGGAGCACGGTCTGCGCATCCGCGTCTTCGGCGAGAAGGGCAGCCTCGAATGGCGCCACGAGGATCCGCAGCACCTCGTGGTCCGGAGCGCGGACGCGACATCGACGACCCTCGCCCAGGGGCAGGCCCGCCTCTCGGAGGACGCGGCCCGGCTGACGCGAGTCGGACTCGGCCACTCGGAGGGATTCCTCGAGGCCTTCACCGACTTCTACTCGGATGTCGCCGACGCCCTCCTCGCCCGCCGGGACGGCGCTCCCTTCACGCCGCGCGAGCTGTCGTTCCCGACGATCGACGACGGGGTCCTGGGGGTCGCGTTCGTCGACGCCGCGGCGCGGTCGTCGAGCGCTTCCGGGGCCTGGACGAAGCCCTCCGTCTCCCTCGCCGATCTGCACTCCCGAGAGGAGGCTCGCGCATGAGCCTCACGTCGCCCGTCCGTTTCGCCCTGCTCGGGGCCGGTTTCATCGGGTCCGCCCACGCGGTCAATCTCGCCGCGCATCCCGCCGTCGACTTCGCCGTGGTCTTCGACGTCGACCTGCCTCGCGCCACGGCCCTCGCCGCGAAGTACGGAGCCGTGGCCACCGACGATCTCGAGGCCGTGTTCGGCGACCCGTCCATCGACGCCGTGCTGATCGCCTCGTCGACCGACACGCACGCCGAGCACCTCGGCAATGCGGCCAGGGCCGGCAAGGCGATCTTCTGCGAGAAGCCGATCGACCTCGACCTGGCCCGGGCCACCGAGGCCGTCCGTGTCGTCGAGGAGAGCGGCGTGCCGGCCATGATCGACTTCAACCGCCGCTTCGACCGCGACTACGCCTCGCTTCAGGCGCAGGTGCGGGCCGGGGACATCGGCACGGTCGAGCTCGTCCACCTCACCTCGCGGGGCCCCTCCATGCCGCCGCTCGAGTACCTGGCCGTCTCGGGCGGGCAGATGCGCGATCAGGCCGTGCACTTCTTCGACCTGCTCACCTGGATCACGGGGGAGAAGCCGGTCGAGGTCTTCGCAGCGGGTTCGGCTCTCGCCGAGCCGCGCCTCACGGAGATCGGCGACGTCGACACCTCCGTCGTCACCGTGCGTCTCGAGAGCGGCGCTCTGTGCCAGATCGACTGCACCCGTCGCATCGGCTACGGCTACGACGAGCGCATCGAGGTCGTCGGCTCGCTCGGCATGATCGAGGCGCGGCGCCAGCGCAACGGCTCGGTCTCGAAGTACGTCGGCTCGACCATCGTGGAGGACGGCCTGCACGCCGGGTGGTTCGAGCGCCTGCGCGACAGCTACGCCGCGTCACTCGGAGCGTTCGTGTCCGCGCTCGTCGAAGAGCGCACGCCGTCGCCGTCGCTCGCGGACGGCCTCCGTGCCCAGGCGCTCGCGGATGCGGCCACCGAGTCGCTGTCGGTGAGGCGGCCGATCATGGTGACTGCGGTGGAGGTCTAGGCTGCACCTGTCGTCTAATGTAGCTGCCCGCGCGCCCTCGGCCCGCGGGCAGCTTCATGCGTTCTCATTGACATCGTCATGCCTTTGTCACATTGTCGGGACATATGCAGACGGCGCGCCTATCATGATGTGGCGAGACTGGGATCGGTCCAAGTGATGGGTTCCCGCCTCGAGAAAGGTTCGGAGAGAGCGCAGTCGCTTCCTCCGAGGGCCGCCTCGATGCGGCCCGATCACGAAACACCAATGGAGGAACAGTGATCCAGACCGAATCCCCATCGTCGGCGAAAGTGCCCCTTCCGCCACTGACCAAGGGGCCGCACAGCCGGGTGATGTCCACGGTCATCGTCGGCGCGACCTTCGGCGGTCTGCTGTTCGGGTACGACACGGGTGTCATCAACGGGGCCCTCGACTCCCTTCAGAAAGACCTCTCGCTCACCTCGTTCACCGAGGGGTTCGTCACCTCGATCCTCCTGGTCGGCGCCGCTCTGGGGGCCTTCTTCGTCGGTCGCATCGCCGACCGGATCGGCCGCAAGCCCACCGTCACCGCCCTCGCGGTCCTGTTCTTCATCGCCGCGCTCGGATCCGTCTTCGCGCCCACGTGGGAGTTCCTCTCCGTCACCCGCTTCCTGCTCGGGCTCGCCGTCGGCGGCGCTTCGGTGACGGTGCCCGTCTACCTCTCCGAGATCTCCCCGACCGAGCGCCGTGGTCAGTACGTGACGCGGAACGAGCTGATGATCGTGTCCGGTCAGCTCGCCGCCTTCGCCGTCAACGCCGTCATCGGCAGCGTCTGGGGCGAGACCGGCAACGTCTGGCGCTACATGCTCGCCGTGGCCGTGCTCCCTGCCATCGCCCTCTTCATCGGCATGCTCCGCAACCCCGAGAGCCCGCGCTGGCTGCTCTCGAAGGGCCGCGAGGAGGAGGCCCTGAAGGTGCTCCAGAAGATCCGCACGCCCGAGCGGGCCCAGGCCGAGCTCGACGAGGTGCGGCTCCTGGCCCAGGAGGACTCCACCGCCAAGAACGGCACCTACAAAGACCTCCGTGAGCCGTGGATCTTCAAGCTCCTTCTGATCGGCATCGGCCTCGCGATCTCGCAGCAGCTCACCGGCATCAACTCGATCATGTACTATGGCACGCAGGTGCTGCAGCAGTCGGGCTTCAGCCAGCAGGGCGCTCTCATCGCGAACGTCGGGTCGGGCATCATCGCGGTGGTCGCCGTCCTCGTCGGCCTCCGCTTCGTGAACCGGTTCGGCCGCCGCCACTTCCTGATCTTCGGGTTCGCCGGCACGACGGTCTTCCACTTCCTGATCGGATTCACGTCCGTCGTGGTTCCCGAGGGTCTGCTCCGCGCGGTCGTCACGCTGGTCTTCATCATCTGCTTCGTCGGCGTGATGCAGGGCACCATCGGCCCGGTCATCTGGCTGATGCTCTCCGAGATGTTCCCGCTGCGCATCCGCGGTCTCGCCATGGGCCTCACCGTGCTGATCCTCTGGCTCACCAACTTCGTGGTCAGCCTGCTGTTCCCGGTCTTCGTGAAGGGAGTCGGCATCACGCCGACCTTCTTCGTCTTCGCGATCCTCAACCTGCTGGCGTTCTTCTTCGTCCTCCGGTTCGTGCCCGAGACGAACGGCCGCTCGCTCGAACAGCTGGAGGAGGACTTCTCCACCGGCGCGATCTACACGCAGAAGCCGAAGCCGCAGTCCTAGGTCTGCACTCCGACCGCATTCCGACCGCACACCGCCCGGGCCGCCGTTCAGCGGCCCGGGCGTTCGTCGTCAGCCGGCGGTCGCCGCCTGAGCCGCCGCCCGACGCCGACGGCGCCGGGGCAGCGACGTGAGGAACGCGAGCCCGATGATCACGGTGCCGAACCAGCCGGCGACCACGCTCGGGATCGGCACCACCAGGCTCGCCCACAACAGCATCGCGAGCACCCCCAGCACGTAGGCCGCGCCGGCCTTGAGATGCCGCAGGCGAGTCAGACCCGACTCGGAGTCGACCTGCGAGGTGAGTCGGGCGAGGAACACCGCCCCGATCCCGACGCCCGCCGCCGCGACGAGCGCCTGTGCGCCGTAGTCGAGCCCGGTGTCCTGCGACGACAGGCTGTAGACGCCGTCGAGGATCTCGAACAGCATGAACACGGTCAGCCCCCGCTCGAACACGACCGTCGCGGCATGCAGATGCAGCCGCCACCCGGTGGGCGAGCCGTGCTGCGCCGCGGCCGCCACGACCTTGACGCCGAGGTAGGTCGCGATCCCGATGCCGCCCGCCACCGCGACTCCGAGGCGGGAGTCCGGCGCGGTCAAGCCCGTGGCCAGGCCTGCTCCGACGACGGCGAGACCGAGCCCGATCCATCGGGGCGAGCGGACCCCTGCCAGCACGGCCTCGAACCGTCCCAGCCACGGCCGCCGGGGCTTGCGGTCGACGTTGAAGAGGTACTCGGCGAACACCAGGAAGATGAAGACCGCGCCGAACGCGGCGATGTCGGGGCGCGCGGTGGCCAGGTGATCGGCGAACGACGCCGGCCGGAAGACCGCGTCGGCAGCCGCATCCACCGCTGACTCGGCCGTGCTCACGGCCACGGCCGCGGGCGGCAGTAGGAGCCGCATGGCGACGACGCCCAGAACGAGTCCGACCGACAGGAAGAGTCGGCGCGCGGGATGCGCGATGCGGCTCGCGATGCCGGCCATCGGCACCGAGGAGTCGGCCGCCATGGCGATCTCGAGCACCGTCAGCGCCAGGAGGGCGAGGGCGGCCGTGGGGGAGAGGAGGAACCACGCGAGCGGGAGCGCGGCCGCAAGGAGGAGGAGCGGGAGAGCGAGGCTGGAACGGATGATCGGGCGCACGGGGATCCTCTCGACGATGTCGACGGGGTCGGCGGCACGTCTTCGGGCCCTGACGTCCAGTCGACCAGCCGGAGGTGCGCGTTGCCTCCAACGCTTCACACCGTGCAGGGTCCTGCCCGGACACGCCGCCTCGGATTGAGGGCATTGGGAGGTTGAGGGAGCAGGGTGTCGGGATGACTTCCTCCGATGACACCGCCCGCGACGACGCCACCGCCGAGACGACTCCCTTCGACGACACTCAGGCCGAGATCCCCACGCAGGTGTTCGAGGCGGCGTCCAACGTCGACGAGAACGGCCTCGTGCGGCCGGTCGAAGGGCGCGAACTCAGCCCCCTCGAGCAGGCCATCCGCGACGGCCAGGCCGGCACCGGCGAGATGAACGAGGTCATCGGCCAGCTGGTGAACGCCCTCGTCGTCGTGCCCACGGCCACCGAGGTCAACCAAGACCTCAACGAGATGCAGCCCGTCCTGTTCGACCGCAACGGCACGCCCATGCTCGCCGCGTTCACGAACGTCGACCGCATCGCCAACGCCGTGGTCGAGGTCGCCCAGTACGCCGTCCAGCTTCCTGCCGCCGAGCTCATCCAGGCCATCCCCGCCGAGACCGGCCTCGTCATCAACCCGGGCAACACCGAGGGCTTCGAGATCCTCCCCGAGGGCGTCGTCCAGCTGATCAACGACGTCCGCGGCATGCTGGCCGCCCTCGAAGAGCAGCAGCAGGCCGAGCAGCCCACCACCCCCTCCAAGGTGTCGCCCTCCCAGATTCCCAACTTCTAGAGGGCCGGGGCCCGGGGCCGGGGGATGCCCGGCTCGGCCCCTGTGGAGAAGTCACCCGCCCGAAACACAGCGTTGCTAGGCTGAGCGCACAATCGAACATCGGGCCACGAACACGTCGCGGGAGAGCGCACGACCCTCACCGGTCGGCCACCGAAGGAGCAAGCATCCCCGCCAATCTCTCAGGTACACGAACCGCGACGTCCACATGCACTGTGGCCACTCTGAAAAGCAGGACGGAGTCATCCGTCCTCGCCCACGGTGAAAGCTCCCCCTTCCTGCGAGGGGGCGCGAAGCTCTCAGGCTCATGACAGAGGGGGATTCCTGCTGACACGCTCACCGAGCCTCCGGAGTCCCGTTTGACCGACGCAACCGTTCCCCCCGCCTCCGACGGGGTCGAGCCCCGCTACAGTCCCCTGCACGACGTCCACGTCGCGGCCGGCGCCAGCTTCACCGACTTCGCCGGATGGCAGATGCCGGTGCGGTACAGCTCCGACCTGGCCGAGCACCACGCCGTCCGCCAGGCCGCCGGCCTGTTCGACCTCTCGCACATGGCCGAGATCGCCGTCAGCGGTCCCGATGCCGGTGCCTTCCTCGACGCGGCGCTCGCCGGAACACTCTCCACGATCGCCGTGGGCCGCGCGAAGTACTCCCTTCTCCTCACCGCAGGGGGCGGGATCGTCGACGACCTGGTCGTCTATCGGCTCGACGAGCACGACTTCCTCGTCGTGGCGAACGCCGGTAATCGCAGCGCGGCCTTCGACTTGCTGGCGCACCGGGCCGACGGCTTCGACGTCACCGTCGACGACGAGAGCGACGACACCGCTCTCATCGCGATCCAGGGTCCGGAGGCCGAGGGGGTCCTCGACGAACTGATCACCGCAGACCGGTTGGCGCCCGACTCCCCGCTCTCCGAGCTCCGCTACTACCGTGTGCTTCAGGGCACCTTCGACGACGCCCCCGTGCTCATCGCCCGAACCGGCTACACCGGCGAGGACGGCTTCGAGCTCTACCTCGCCCCTGACGTCGCGCCGGCCCTCTGGCAGGCGCTGGCCGAGGCCGGGGCCCCGCGCGGCGTCGTCCCTGCGGGCCTCGCCTCCCGCGACACCCTCCGTCTCGAGGCCGGAATGCCCCTCTACGGGCACGAGCTCGGCCTGCACACCAAGCCCGCGCAGGCCGGGCTGGGGCGCGTGGTCGACATGAAGAAGTCGTCGTTCGCCGGCCGCGACCACGTCGAGCCCGAGGCGTCCGCCCGAGTGCTCGTGGGCCTCGCGCTGGAGGGCAAGCGGGCCGCTCGAGCGGACTACGCCGTCGTCGACCCGTCCGGCACCCCTGTCGGCGTCGTGACGAGCGGCGCCCTGTCGCCCACGCTCGGCCATCCCGTCGCGATGGCCTACGTCGATCCCGACTCCGCCGCGGTCGGCACGACGCTCGGCGTCGACGTGCGCGGCACCACGATCCCGGCGACCGTCGTCGCCCTCCCCTTCTACAAGCGCTCCTGAGAGGCCCTGCCATGACCGACCTGACCACGTTGAAGTACACCGCCGAGCACGAGTGGCTCCTCATCGAGGGCGACACCGCCACCGTGGGCATCACCGACTACGCCGCCGACAAGCTCGGCGACGTCGTCTACGTCGACCTCCCCGCCGTCGGCTCCGAGATCGAGGCCGGAAAGGTCGTCGGCGAGATCGAGTCGACCAAGTCGGTCGGCGAACTCTTCGCGCCGGTGCTCGGCACCGTCCTCGAGATCAACGACGCCGTCGTCGACAGCCCCGACCTGGTCAACTCCTCGCCGTTCGGCAACGGCTGGCTCGTCAAGATCACCATGTCCGGCGACCTGCCGGCACTCCTCTCCCGCGACGAGTACGTCGCCCTGACCGCCGAATGAGCGTCGTCGAGTCCGGCCCGGGGCTGGTCACCGGTTCCGCCGCCGAAGGATTCGTCGACCGACACATCGGCACGACTCCCGAAGACCAGAAGACGATGCTCGACGCGATCGGTCAGCCGAGCGTCGAGGCGCTGATGCGGGCGGCCGTGCCCGACTCGATCCACGCCCAGGCGCTCGGGTCGAGCATCCTGCCGTCGCCCATCGGCGAACAGGAGGCCCTGGTCGAACTGCGCTCGCTGGCGTCGCGGAACACGGTCAACCGCTCGTTCCTCGGGCTCGGGTACTACGGCACCGTCACCCCCGCCGTGATCCAGCGCAACGTGCTCGAGAACCCGAGCTGGTACACGGCGTACACGCCCTACCAGCCCGAGATCTCCCAGGGGCGCCTCGAGGCCCTGATCAACTTCCAGACGATGGTCGCCGAGCTGACCGGGCTCACCACGGCCAACGCCTCGATGCTCGACGAATCGACCGCGGTGGTGGAGGGCATGCTGCTCGCCCGCCGCGCGTCGAAGTCGGCGAGCAACCGGTTCGTCGTCGACACCGACGCCCTGCCGCAGACGCGCGCCCTGCTCAAGGGCCGTGCGGCCGCGGTCGGCATCGAGCTCGTCGAACTGCCGCTCGCCACAACCGGCGTCGACGCCCTGCCGGAGGCCTTCGGCGTCTTCGTCCAGTACCCCGGAGCGACCGGGAACGTCTTCGACCCGGCCGCGATCGTCGACCGCATCCACCTCGGCGGCGGCATCGCGGTCGTCGCCGCCGACCTGCTCGCGCTCACCCTCCTTCGCGCGCCCGGCGAGTTCGGGGCCGACGTCGCGGTCGGCACCAGCCAGCGCTTCGGGGTGCCCATGGGCTTCGGCGGCCCACACGCCGGGTACATGGCCGTCCGCACGGGGCTCGAGCGCCAGCTCCCCGGCCGCCTCGTCGGCGTCTCCCAAGACGCCGTCGGCAACCCCGCGTACCGCCTCAGCCTCCAGACGCGCGAGCAGCACATCCGCCGCGAGAAGGCCACGTCGAACATCTGCACCGCTCAGGTGCTCCTCGCGGTCATGGCGTCGATGTACGCGGTCTACCACGGCCCCTGGGGGCTCAAGCACATCGCGACCCGCACGCATCGGATGGCGACCGATCTCGCGGCCGGTGCCCAGGCCGCAGGGGTCGAGGTCGAGAACGACGTGTTCTTCGACACGCTGCTGCTGTCCGTCCCCGGGCGCGCTCACGAGCTCGTCGCTCGAGCGCACGACGCCGGCTACCTGCTGACCCTCGTGGACGAGGGCCGGATCAGTCTCTCGACCGACGAGACCACGACCCGTGACGACCTCGACCGCCTCGGCGAGATCCTCGGGTTCGCGGTGCCCTCCGAGTCCCGATCGTCGCTGCCCGACGACCTGCTCCGCACGAGCGACTACCTGACGCACCCGGTCTTCCGCACCCACCGCTCGGAGACGAGCATGATGCGCTACCTCAAGCACCTCGCCGACAAGGACTACGCCCTCGACCGCGGCATGATCCCGTTGGGCTCCTGCACGATGAAGCTGAATGCGGCGACCGAGATGGCCGCCGTCACCTGGCCCGAGTTCGCGAACATCCACCCGTTCGCACCGGCCTCCGACGTCGAGGGCTACCTCGAGCTCATCGGTCAGCTCGAGGGCTGGCTCTCCGAGGTCACCGGCTACGACACCGTCTCGCTGCAGCCGAACGCCGGCAGCCAGGGCGAGCTGGCCGGCCTGCTGGCCATCCGCGGCTTCCACCTCGCCAACGGCGACGACGCCCGCACGGTCTGCCTGATCCCGCAATCCGCGCACGGCACCAATGCGGCCAGCGCGGTCCTGGCGGGCCTCAGGGTCGTCGTGGTGGCCTGCGACGACGCCGGCGACGTCGACCTCGACGATCTCCGTGCCAAGGTGGCCGAGCACGCCTTAGAGCTCGCAGCGCTGATGGTCACGTACCCGTCGACGCACGGCGTGTACGAGCACGACATCCGCGCGATCACCGAGGCCGTGCACGAGGCCGGCGGCCAGGTGTACGTCGACGGCGCCAACCTCAACGCGCTTCTCGGGTTCGCCCGGTTCGGCGAGTTCGGGGGCGACGTGTCGCACCTCAACCTGCACAAGACCTTCTGCATCCCTCACGGCGGCGGCGGTCCGGGCGTCGGTCCGGTCGCGGCCAAGGCGCACCTCGCCCCGTTCCTGCCGGGGCATCCGCTGGCTCAGCAGGCGGATCGTCGAACCGGTGCTCCGGCGGCAGCCGCGGGCGACAGGCTCGCCCACGCGGGTGTGCCCGTGTCGGCTGCGCCCTACGGGTCCCCGAGCATCCTGCCGATCTCCTGGGCCTACGTCCGCATGATGGGCACCCAGGGCCTCACCGACGCGACCGGAGCCGCCGTGCTGGCGGCGAACTACGTCGCCTCCCGCCTTCGCGACCACTACCCGGTGCTCTACTCGGGCGAGAGCGGTCTCGTGGCGCACGAGTGCATCCTCGACCTGCGTCCGCTGCGCGACGCCACCGGGGTGACCGTCGACGACGTCGCCAAGCGGCTCATCGACTACGGGTTCCACGCTCCGACGATGTCGTTCCCGGTCGCCGGCACTCTCATGGTCGAGCCGACCGAGAGCGAGGACCTCGCCGAGATCGACCGGTTCGTCGAGGCGATGATCGCGATCAAGGCCGAGGCCGACCGCGTCGGGGCCGGCGAGTGGAGTGCTGACGACTCGCCGCTGCGCGGAGCACCGCACACGGCCGAGGCCGTCATCGCGGGCGAATGGAGCGCCGCCTACACGCGTGAAGAGGCCGTCTACCCGCTCAAGGCGCTCGTGCGTTCCAAGTACTGGCCGCCGGTGCGCCGCATCGACCAGGCCTGGGGCGACCGCAACCTGTTCTGCGCCTGCCCGCCGGTCGAGGCCTTCGCCTAGAGGGCGTCAGGCGAGTGTCCACTTGGTGTCGTCGACGCTGTGTTCGACGGCATCGGGTGGACACTCGCCACAGCTCCCTCGCGAGCTCCGTGTGCTGATGCAGACGGCGGCAGCGCCGAGATCGGGGGATGCCCGGGCCACGGCTCCACGTCACCTCAGTGGTGGGAGCCGAACAGAGCCGGGAACGCCGCCGCAGCCCAGGGGTAGCCGACGAACACGGCCGCATCCATGAAGAAGTGCGCGATCACGAGCGGCAGCACACGCCCGAAGCGGGTGTAGAGCCAGCCGAAGACGATGCCCATGACCGCGTTGCCGATGAACGCGCCGAAGCCCTGGTAGAGGTGATAGGTGCCGCGGAGGAGAGCGGCGGTGAGGATGATCGTCCAGGTCTTCCAGCCGAGGTCGCGGAGGCGGGCGTACAGGTACGCCACCACGATCACCTCCTCGGTCACGCCGGAGCGGAAGGCCGAGAAGAGCAGCACCGGCACGGTCCACCAGTGGGCCGCCAGGTTGGTCGGCACGACGTCGACGGAGATGCCGATCGCGCGGCCGACGAAGTAGAGCGCGATGCCGGGGATCCCGATCGCGAGGGCGAGAGCGACGCCGGCCAGGGCATCCCGCCCCAGTCGGTTGAAGGCGATGCCGAGACGCGCGAGATGCGGCGCGGTCTGCTTCCAGACGAGGAACGCGACCAGGACGACGGGCACCAGGTCGAAGCCGTTCGAGAGCACCTGATAGACGAAGTCGAACACGGGACGGGACGACTGCGAGGTGTTCAGCGTCGCGGTCTGGCTCGCGAGCGACTGCGTCCGGGTCAGCAGGTCGAGGATCTGGACCACGGAGTAGACGGCAGAGGCGCCGAGGGAGAGACCGAGGACGAGAAGGATCTCGGCCCGGACGCGGCCGCTGGAGACCCCGACGGGGAGGGCCTCGGCGAGCGGGAACGACGCCCTCGCGGACGGGGCGGGGTTACGCGACATCTGTCCTCCTGGTCCGGCCCATCATGTCAGACCATTACGGGGAGGTTGCGACCAGCGGGCACAACTGCATACTCCTCGTTTTGCACGAATGTTGCGCCGCCTGATCGATCGACGCAGGAATGTGACCAACCTCGCAAGGAATCCGCTTCGTGTGTTTCCGAGTCGTAACGGTTTCCGTCGCGGTTTGGCGTTTGGCAACGGTTTACTTATGGTCTTCTTATCCAGGCGGATCGCTGTGCGCTGCACGGCGCCGCTGTGCGTCACATTCCATCAGGAGGAACATTCAGTGAAAATCACTGGTAAGCGGATGCGCCCGCTCTTCGGCGCCCTTGCCCTCGCGGGAGCGGCCAGCATCGCTCTCGCCGGCTGCACCGCCTCGGGCAGCAGCGCGTCGTCGTCGTCGTCCTCGAGCGGCGGCAACATCACGATCGCCGAGGTCAACGAAGCCACGTCGTTCAACACCAACACGCCGCAGGGCAACCTCGACACCAACGGCCAGATCAACTACCTGACCCAGCCGCAGTTCTTCACGCTGGACCAGAAGTACAACATCGTCCCCAACACGGACCTCGGAACGTACAAGAAGATCAGCAGCGACCCGCTCAAGGTCGAGTACACGCTGAACAAGAACGCGAAGTGGTCCGACGGCGTCGCGATGACCGCCGACGACCTCATGCTCGGCTGGGCGATCAACTCGACCTACTACGACTCCTCCACGCTCGACGACGACGGCAACGTCACCAAGGGCACGCAGTACTTCTCCACCGCTGCCGGCAAGCTGTTCACGACGAACCTGCCGACCATCAGCAACGGCAACAAGACGATCACCTGGACCTACGACACGCCTTACGTGGACTGGAACATCGTCAACCCGATCCAGTTCCCGGCGCACATCGTCGCCAAGAAGGCAGGCGTTTCGACCGCCGCCCTGACCAAGGCGTTCATGGACACCCCCAAGGGAGACGCCGACAACCCGGCGGCCCCCAACGCGACCATCGAGGCCGCCGCCAAGTTCGTGAACACGGGCTACGACGCCACCTCGCTCCCCTCCGACAAAGACCTCCTGGTCTCCGGCGGCCCGCTCGAGGTCAGCGCCTGGACCCCGAAGCAGTCCATGACCTTCGTACCGAACCCCGAGTACACCGGTTCGCACAAGGTCAAGTTCTCGAAGCTGATCATGCGCTTCATCGGTGACGCCAACGCGCAGGTCACCGCTCTCCAGAACGGCGAGGTCGACGCGATCCAGCCGCAGGCCTCCGCCGACACCGTCAAGGCCCTCAAGGCCGCGTCGGGCACCAAGCTGCTCCAGGGCAGCCAGGTCGCCTACGACCACCTCGACCTCAACTTCGGGTCGACCGTGTTCGCCGACGAGAACGTCCGCAAGGCGTTCCTCGACACGATCCCCCGCGACGAGATCCTCAAGGCCATCGTCACGCCGATCAACTCGAAGGCCGAAGTCCTGAACTCGCAGATCTTCCTGCCCGGTCAGGCCGGTTACGACGAGGCCGTCAAGGCCAACGGCTCGAGCGACTACAACAGCGTCAACATCGACGCCGCCAAGAAGCTCCTCAACGGTGCGACCCCGACCGTGAAGATCCTCTACAACACCCAGAACCCGAACCGCGTCAACACCTTCCAGGCCATCCAGGCCTCGGCGGCGAAGGCCGGCTTCAAGGTGGTCGACGGTGGTTCCGCTCAGTGGAGCTCGCTCCTCACGACCGGTGACTACGACGCGTCGATCTTCGGCTGGATCAACCCGGGTGTCGGCAACGCCGCCATCCCGCAGCTCTTCCAGGCGAACAACCCGTCGAACTACAACAAGTTCAACGAGGCGGACGCCACGGCTCTGGCCAACAAGACCCAGACGACGCTCGACACCTCGACCCTTCAGGACGAGAAGATCCAGCTCGACACCCTGGCGTTCAAGGACGCCTACGGTCTGCCCCTCTTCCAGCTGCCCGGCATCTTCGCCACCAACAGCTCGATCAAGGGCATCGGCTACTT
The DNA here is from genome assembly GCF_039544345.1 of Frondihabitans cladoniiphilus. Lineage (NCBI taxonomy): Bacteria > Bacillati > Actinomycetota > Actinomycetes > Micrococcales > Microbacteriaceae > Frondihabitans > Frondihabitans cladoniiphilus. Next base: position 315,089 of record NZ_BAABLM010000002.1, on the reverse strand, counting down.
CGGTGGCCAGACCGGTCTCGTCTGGAACATCTGGGACTGGACCAAATAAGCAGCAGTCGACTGACGTCGGCGGGCGAGTGATCACCTCGCCCGCCGACTGAAGCAACGAGCAACAACATGGGTGGGCGTCGGGCTCTTCGGAGTCCGACGCCCTCGCCATGAGTTCAGCCGTAGTAACCTCGATCTGCTCTTCGTCAGCAGTCTCCAGCGCGCCTTCCGCAACGCAAAGGTCCCATCACAAATGGTCAGTTTCATCGTGAGACGCATCATCGTCTCCGTCCTCGTCCTCATCGCCGCGTCGTTCATCATGTACGTGCTCGTGGCGAACTCGGGCAATCCGCTCTCCGACCTCATCGGCAGTTCGTCGCCCAACAAGGCCGCGCTCATCGCCGCCCGGACGGCGCAGCAGCACTTGAACGTCATCCCTCCGCTCCGCTGGGGCATCTGGTTGAGCGGCGTCGGCAAGTGCATCATCCCCGTGGGGGGCGGCTGCGACCTCGGCACCAACTTCCAGGGTCAGCCCATCACCATCCTGCTGCCGGCGGCAATGACGTCGACCCTGCAGCTCGTGACCCTCTCGTTCATCCTCGCGATCGTCCTCGGTATCGCCCTCGGTGTCTTCACCGCTCTCCGCGTCTACAGCGGCTTCGACTACACGATCACGCTGTTCAGCTTCTTCCTCTACTCGCTGCCCTCCTTCCTGATGGCCGTGCTGTTGAAATCGTTCATCGCGCTCGGGTACAACAACTTCTTGCAAGACGCCCACATCCCGATCCTGAACCTGGTGATCATCGGTGTGGTGCTCGGCTTGATCGTCCAACTCATCGTCGGCGGCGACCTGCGCCGGCGCGCCATCGTGTTCGTCGGCACCGGTGTGCTCTCGGCCCTCATCCTCGGCGGCCTCTCGGCCAGCGACTGGTTCACGCATCCCTCGCTCGGACCGGTCTTCATCATCGTGTTCAACTGCGTCATCGGCTTCGTCGTCGTGTCGCTGCTCGCGGGTCTGAAGAACCGCCGTGCGATCCTGACCGCCGCGATCAACGTCCTGCTGTCGATCGTCGCGTACTACTCGCTGCAGTCGCTCTTCAACATCTCGACGCTCGGCACGATCCTCACCCTCGCGGTCATCACGTTGATCGTCGGTCTGCTCAGCGGCTACTTCGTGGGCGGCTACGACCGCGGCATGATGATGCGCATCGGCGCGCTCACCGGCGTCCTGTCGGCCGCGATCGTCCTCCTCGACCGGTTCGTCCAGTCGTGGGACAGCTACGTGCAGATGGTCGGCGGTCGCCCGATCGGCACCGTCGGCGCTCAAACGCCCTCCCTCGGCGGCAACTTCTGGATCAGCGGCATCGACACCTACACGCACCTCCTGCTGCCGACCATCAGCCTCCTGCTGATCAGCTTCGCGGGCTACACCCGTTACGCGCGGTCGGGGATGCTCGAGGTGCTCGACCAGGACTACGTGCGTACCGCCCGCGCCAAGGGACTTCCCGAGCGCACCGTCATCGTGCGGCACGCCCTCCGCAACATGCTGATCCCGATCGCGACACTGATCGCGACCGACATCGGTGCCCTGCTGGGTGGCGCGGTCATCACCGAGACCGTCTTCGCCATCAGCGGCATGGGCGCGCTCTTCAACACCGGTCTGCAGATCACCGACGTCAACTCGGTGATGGGCTACTTCCTCGTCGTCGCCATCACGGCCATCGGCTTCAACTTCCTGGCCGACCTCGCCTACTCGGCGCTCGACCCGCGGGTGCGTGTCCGATGACCCGGGCGCTCCCCACGACCGACACGACCGCGACCACCGACTCCCGAGAGGCCACCCGATGAGCTCCATCCAGGGCAACCCGCTCGAACCGAACCTCAACGACGGCGTCCAGGACGCCGCGAAGCTGGACGACAACCACCGCGGCGAGAGCCAGGGGCGGATCGTCTTCCGCCGCTTCCTCGGCAACCGACTCGCGGTCGTCGCCCTGATCGTCTACGTGCTGATCATCGTCTTCGCAGTCACGTCGATCGGTCTCGGCCCCATCCCGGGCTGGTGGAAGTTCGGCTACAAAGGCCTCAACCCGATCCAGAACGACGGCGGTGCGACTCTCTCGATCCTGCCGAAGTTCCTCGGCGGCGCCGGGTTCCACCTCGGCAACCACCCCTTCGGGCAGGACACGATCGGCAAGGACTACTTCGCGCTCGTCATGCGCGGCATCCAGAACTCCGTGCTGGTCATGATCGTCCTGGGCGTCACGGCGACGATCATCGGCGTGGTCGTCGGCGCGTTCGCCGGCTATTACCGCGGCGTCGTGGACGCCATCCTGATGCGCATCACGGACGTCTTCATCGTGATCCCGGCCCTCGTCGTCGGCGCCATCGTCGGAAAGTCGAGCGGCTCGGGCGGGTTCGGAGCCTTCGGCCTGGCCGTGCTCCTGGGGCTCGTCTCCTGGATGGTCATCGCCCGTCTGGTCCGGGCCGAGTTCCTGTCGTTGCGCGAACGCGAGTTCGTCGAGGCGGCGCGCGTCGCCGGGGCATCGGATGCGCGGATCATCTTCCGCCACATCCTCCCCAACGCGGTCGGCGTGATCATCGTCAGCTCCACGCTGCTGATCGCCTCGGCGATCCTGCTCGAGACCGCGATCAGCTACCTCAACTACGGCATCAAGTCGCCCGACTCGTCGCTCGGTCTTCTGATCAGTGCCAACCAGTCGGCGTTCCAGACCCGCCCGTGGCTGTTCTGGTGGCCCGCCTCCTTCATCGTGCTGCTGGCGCTCTGCGTCAACTTCGTCGGCGACGGTCTGCGCGACGCGTTCGACCCGCGCCAGAAGCGCTTCAGCCTGAAGAAGACGGCCGAGCCCGAGGCTCCCGCCGAGCCCGGTCTGACCACGTCTTCGACGCCGGCATGACCGACGTCCTCAGGGGCACGACGTTGGCCGGCGCGTCAGTGGCTCGAGAGCACGACTCCCGCAGCCACCGCGAGCACGACCGCGATGGCGGCCGGCAGCCAGAGCACGCTCGTCACGACGCGCGCCTCGTCGGCGCGGCCGACCTCGAGACGGCCCGAGTCGCGCAGGTCGTACCAGCGCTCGCGCACCATGTCGGCCGCTGCGCCCGACTCCGTGCTGAGCAGGTCGCTCGGTCGGGCCTGACCTCCGACGGCACCGCGCGGAGCGACGTTCCCGCTCCTCGACTGCCGCTTGGCCACGGCCGCTCCGGTGCGGCCCGGTGCGGGCGCGGCCCAGGCGACGTACTTGGCGCCCGGGGTGAACAGCGTCAGCGCGAACTTCGTGTCGACGTTGATGAGTGCCGCCCACGGCACGGTCTGCCGACGCAGCACGTTCACCAGGGTCACGCCGTCCTCGGCGACGACGAGGTGCGGACGCCAGAGCACGATCCACGCCACCACGGCGATGCACAGGCCCGGCAGCAGGGCCTGGAGGGTGTTCGCCGCGTCGCCGACGATCGTCGACACGACGACGAACGCGATCAGCACCCAGACCACGACGGCCAGCACTCGGTTGAAACGGGAGTGGAACTCGACGCTCTCGGCATCGCTCGATTCGACCATGCCCCCATCGTCCCAGCTTCCTCACTCTCTTCCTGCATTGCGGTCGTCACCGACCGAGACATCGCGGTCGTCACCGACCGAGAAAGGACCTCAGTCTGATGGCCCAGGTCACCACCGACACCCCCGCCTTCGACGGCCCCGTCCTCCAGGTCTCCGACCTCGACGTCGACTTCGCCGTGGACGGCACGTGGGTTCCCGCAGTCAAGAAGCTGAACTACTCGATCAAGGGCGGCGAGGTCATGGCGCTCGTCGGCGAGTCGGGCTCCGGCAAGAGCGTCAGCTCGATGTCGGTGCTCGACCTCCTGCCCCGCAACAGCCGCGTCGGCGGAAGCATCAAGCTCAAGGGGCGCGAGATCCGCGGGCTGTCCAAGAGCCAGATGCGCGAGATCCGCGGTGGCGAGATCGCCGTGATCTTCCAGGAGCCCATGACGGCCCTGAACCCGGTCTTCACGGTCGGATTCCAGATCGTCGAGACCCTCCGCGTGCACTACGGCATCTCGCCCCACGAGGCCCGCGATCGCGCCATCGAGCTGCTCGGAATGGTCGAGCTCCCCGACCCCGAGAAGGCCTTCAACTCGTACCCGCACCAGCTCTCCGGCGGTCAGCGTCAGCGCGCCATGATCGCCCAGTCGATCTCGTGCGACCCCGGCCTCCTCATCGCCGACGAGCCGACCACGGCCCTCGACGTCACGGTCCAGGCCGAGATCCTCGACCTCATCCGCAACCTCCGCGACCGTCTCGGCAGCGCCGTCCTCCTCATCACGCACGACATGGGCGTCGTCGCCGACCTGGCCGACCACATCGCGGTCATGCGCCAGGGCGAGGTCGTCGAGGCCGGCCCGACGCTCGAGATCTTCCGCAACCCGCAGCACGAGTACACCAAGGCCCTCCTGGCCGCCGTTCCGCACCTGGGCCAGGGCGGCGAGGGCGACGAGAGCGTCGACATCACCGAGACGATGGCCGAGACGGTCGGCACCATCTCCGGATCGGCTCCGGTCGTCACCGAACGCGAGGAGTACCTCTCCCGCCAGTCCGCTCCCGAGGGCGAGGCGGTCCTGTCCTTCGACGACGTCGTCATCGAGTACCCGGGCCGTGGTCGCGTGAAAGCGTTCCGCGCCATCGACCACGTGTCGCTCACCGTGCACAAGGGCGAGGTCGTCGGCCTGGTCGGCGAGTCCGGTTCGGGCAAGACGACGCTCGGTCGTGCCGGCATCGGTCTGCTGCCCATCACCGAGGGCAAGCTCGACGTCGTCGGGGTCGACCTGTCGAAGCCGAACCGGAGTCTGGTCCGCCAGGTGCACAAGAACGCCGGAATCGTCTTCCAAGACCCGTCCTCGTCGCTCAACCCCCGCATGTCCATCGGCGAGAGCATCGGCGAACCCCTCCTCCTGGCCAAGAAGTCCAAGGGTCAGGGCCTCGTCCGCGAGGTCGAGACCCTGCTCGACAGTGTCAAACTGCCGCGCAGCTACCGCAACCGCTACCCGCACGAGCTGTCGGGCGGGCAGAAGCAGCGCGTCGGCATCGCCCGTGCGCTGGCCCTGCGCCCGGAGCTCCTCATCGCCGACGAGCCGACCTCGGCCCTCGACGTGTCGGTGCAGGCCACCGTGCTCGAACTCCTTCGCGAGCTGCAGCGCGAGTTCCAGTTCGCCTGCCTCTTCATCACGCACGACCTGGCGGTCATCGACATCCTCGCCGACCGCATCGCCGTCATGCACCTCGGCAGGCTCGCCGAGGTGGGCACCCGCGACGAGATCCTGCGCCACCCGAAAGACCCGTACACGCAGCGCCTCATCGCAGCCGTGCCTCTGCCCGACCCCGAGATCCAGCGCGACCGCCGCGAGCTCCGCGCCAAGATCATGGCGGCGGGCGCCGACGAATAACCCCTGCGAGAGCGCGGGATGCACGGGCCGGGCCCCGGGGGAGGAATCCCTCGGGGCCCGGCCTCCGTTCACGCGTCGGCCGGTGCATCCCCCGTTTTCGCCCGAATCGCGGCCGATGTCCGCCCTCAGAGGACGAAACCCCCGGTTCACGCGGCCTCGGGTAGACTCTGTAGGTCGCGGCACTGCCGCGCCTCGAGACTTTTCTCCCCAAACCCCCATTAGAAACGGTGCACAACTATGGCGACTGCCATCCGCAGTGACCTGCGCAACGTGGCAATCGTTGCCCACGTCGACCACGGCAAGACCACGCTCGTCGACGCGATGCTGAAGCAGACCAACTCCTTCGACGCCCACTTCGACACCGAAGACCGCATGATGGACTCCAACGAGCTCGAGCGCGAAAAGGGCATCACGATCCTCGCGAAGAACACCGCGGTGCTCTACAACGGTGTCCACGCGACCGACGGCCCCATCACGATCAACGTGATCGACACCCCCGGCCACGCCGACTTCGGTGGCGAGGTCGAGCGCGGCCTCTCCATGGTCGACGGCGTCGTCCTGCTCGTCGACGCGTCCGAGGGCCCGCTGCCCCAGACCCGATTCGTGCTCCGCAAGGCCCTGGCCGCGAAGCTCCCCGTCATCCTGCTGGTCAACAAGACCGACCGCCCCGACGCGCGCATCGACGAGGTCGTCGCCGAGAGCCAGGACCTCCTCCTCGGCCTCGCCTCCGACCTGGCCGACGAGGTCGAAGACCTCGACCTCGACGCCATCCTCGACGTGCCCGTGGTCTACGCCTCGGGCCGTAACGGCGCCGCCTCGATCAACAAGCCGGAGAACGGCACGCTGCCCGACAACGACGACCTCGAGCCGCTGTTCGACGCGATCCTCAAGCACGTCCCGGCGCCGACCTACGACGACGAGCACCCCCTCCAGGCTCACGTCACCAACCTCGACGCGTCGCCGTTCCTCGGTCGTCTCGCCCTCCTCCGCGTCTTCCACGGCACGCTGAAGAAGGGCCAGACCGTCGCCTGGGTCAAGCACGACGGTTCGGTGCAGAACGCCCGCATCACCGAGCTCCTCATCACGAAGGCGCTCAGCCGCTACCCCGCCGAGAGCGCGGGCCCCGGCGACATCGTCGCCGTCGCCGGCTTCGACACCATCACAATCGGCGAGACCCTCTCCGACCCCGACGACGTGCGCCCCCTGCCGACCATCACGGTCGACGACCCGGCCATCTCGATGACCATCGGCACGAACACCTCGCCGATCATCGGCAAGGTCAAGGGCCACAAGCTCACCGCCCGCATGGTGAAAGACCGTCTCGACCGCGAGCTCATCGGTAACGTCTCGCTCAAGGTCGAAGACATCGGGCGTCCCGACGCCTGGGAGGTCCAGGGCCGTGGCGAGCTCGCGCTGGCCATCCTGGTCGAGCAGATGCGTCGCGAGGGCTTCGAGCTCACCGTCGGCAAGCCCCAGGTCGTCACGCGTCGCGTCGACGGCAAGCTCCAGGAGCCCTTCGAGCACATGACCATCGACGTGCCCGACGAGTACCTCGGTGCCGTCACGCAGCTCATGGCCGCTCGCAAGGGCCGCATGGAGAACATGGCGAACCACGGCTCGGGCTGGGTCCGCATGGAGTTCATCGTTCCCGCCCGTGGCCTGATCGGCTTCCGCACGCAGTTCCTCACCGACACGCGCGGCACCGGTATCGCCAACGGCATCTCGCACGGCTACGACGCCTGGGCCGGTGAGATCTCGACCCGCACCAACGGCTCGATCATCGCCGACCGCGCCGGCGTCGTCACGCCCTTCGCCATCATCAACCTCCAGGAGCGCATGACCTTCTTCGTGCAGCCCACCGAAGAGGTCTACGAGGGCATGGTCGTGGGCGAGAACTCGCGCGCCGACGACATGGACGTGAACATCACCAAGGAGAAGAAGCTGACCAACATGCGTCAGTCGACGGCCGACAACTTCGAGTCGATGACCCCCTCCAAGGTGCTGTCGCTCGAAGAGGCCCTCGAGTTCGCCGGCGACGACGAGTGCGTGGAGGTCACCCCCGAGGCGATCCGCATCCGCAAGGTCGAGCTCGACGCCTCCGCGCGTCAGCGCAGCACCGCGCGTCTGAAGAAGCAGAACGCGTAGCTCGCACCCGCTCCAGGCGAACGCCCCCGGCCGTGAGGTCGGGGGCGTTTCCCGTTCCCGCTCCGCCCTCGGTCCCCGTTCCGCCCTCGGTCCAGCAGGCACTCCGCCCCAGCCCGTATTCTGGCCAGTGATGTCTTCCCCCGATGCCCTCGCTCCGAGCCGCGCCGACGGCGTGCCGCTCGACCGCGTCCTCCTGGTCCACGCCCACCCCGACGACGAGACGATCACGACCGGGGCCACGCTCGCGGCCCTCGTCGACGCCGGCGCCCGAGTCACCGTCGTGACCTGCACCCGCGGCGAGCTGGGCGAGGTCATGCCCGACGACCTGGCCGCGCTGCGCACCGATCCGGCCGCCCTGGCCGTGCACCGCGAGGGTGAGATCGCTCGTGCGATGCAGGTCCTCGGGGTCCGTGATCATCGTTTCCTCGGCGCTCCCGGGGCCCGCACGGCGGGTCTCGCCCCCCGTCCCTACCGCGACTCCGGCATGCAGTGGAGCGCCGAGGGTGTTCCCGTGCCCGTGGCCGACCTCGACCCGGCGTCGTTCTGCGCCGCCGAGTTCTCCGAGATCGTCTCCGATCTCGCAGCCGTGGTGGCCGACCTCGAACCCACCGCCATCGTCAGCTACGACACCGACGGCGGCTACGGACACCCCGACCACGTGCGGGTCAACCGTGCTGCGCTGCAGGTGGCCCGCCTCACGGGGGTGCCCTTCTTCGCCATCACCGGCGGCACCGCGCATCCCGAAGCCGGCGCTCTCGGCCCGGTCGCGAGTGCGGACGTCGTCATCGACGGCTCCCGGCTGATCGACCGAAAGGTGGATGCCCTGCGCGAGTACCGCACGCAGGTGGCAGTCGTGACGACCGCAGGGGGTCCGGCCCTCGAGTTCCCGCACGGCGCCGTCGAGCCCGTCTCGGTGGTCGAGACCTTCCGTCACCAGGCCGAGCCGCTGCCGCCCGTGACGTCGTCCGCACCCGACATGGCGGAGCTCGGTCGGTCGGGCCGAGCAGTGACACTGATCCTCGCCCTCGTCGTCGGCGCGCTCTTCGGAGCCATCGGATCGGTCTCGTACCAGATCGACGCCGGGTCGTTCCCGATCGGGATCGTGCTGTCGCTCGTCGTCGTCGCCGTCCTCCTCCTGGGGTTCCGGGTCCTCTTCGATTCGAGGCGGGTGGCCGCGTTCGCCGCCGTGGGCGTCCTGGTGGTCCTGGTGCTGCTGTCGTTCCAGAGCGCCGGCGGTTCGGTGCTGATCACGGGCGACGCCCTCGGCCTGGTCTGGATCTTCGGCGCGGTGGTCATCGCGCTCTTCGTGGTCGGGTGGCCGAAGCTCCCGTCCCGCGGCACGAGGCGGCCAGGAGCGGGCGATAAGATGAAGGCCTCGCTGCAGGATTCCCAAGGCCTGCCCGACGCGAAGGAACAGCCCCGCCCGTGACGTACGTGATCGCCCTGCCCTGTGTCGATGTCAAAGACCGCGCCTGCATCGACGAGTGTCCGGTCGACTGCATCTACGAGGGTGAACGCTCGCTCTACATCCACCCCGACGAGTGCGTCGACTGCGGCGCCTGCGAGCCCGTCTGCCCCGTCGAGGCGATCTACTACGAAGACGACCTGCCCGACAAGTGGGCCGACTACTACAAGGCCAACGTCGAGTTCTTCGACGAGATCGGTTCGCCCGGCGGCGCGGCCAAGGTCGGCGTCATCGCCAAAGACCACCCGATCATCGCGGCCCTGCCCCCGCAGGGCGCCGACGCCTGATCCGTCGTGGCCCTCGACCTCCCCGAGTTCCCGTGGGACAGCCTCGCTGACGCCACGGCCGTCGCCCGCTCCCACGAGGGCGGCATCGTCGACCTCTCGGTCGGGTCTCCGGTCGATCCCACTCCCGCGCTGATCCGCACGGCTCTGGCCGAGGCCACCGACGCACACTCCTACCCGCAGGTCGCGGGCACTCCGGCGCTGCGTGCTGCGATCTCGGAGTGGTACGCGCGTCGTCGCGGCGTCACCGGGCTGACCGACGCGAACGTCCTCCCGACCATCGGCTCCAAAGAGCTCATCGCGGGCATGGCCCTCTGGCTCGGCCTCGGCCCCGGCGACACGATCGTCTACCCGACCAACGCCTACCCGACCTACGAGCTCGGCGCCGCGCTCGTCGGCGCGACGGCGCTGGCCTCCGACGACCCGACCGAATGGCCCGCCTCCACGAGGCTCGTCTGGTTGAACAGTCCGGGCAACCCCGACGGCACGGTGCTCTCGATCGAGCAGTTGCGACTGGCCGTGGCCCGGGCGCGCGAGCTCGGTGCAGTGATCGCCGGCGACGAGTGCTACGCCGAGCTCGGCTGGGAGGGGGAGTGGGCCGACCAGCCCACCCCGTGCATCCTCGATCCCCGCGTCATCGGCGACAGCCGACACAACGTGATCTCCGTCTACTCGCTCTCGAAGCAGTCCAACCTGGCCGGCTACCGGGCCGGGTTCATCGCCGGGTGCGCGGAGGTCGTCGGTCAACTCCTCGCGGTCCGCAAGCACGCGGGTCTCATGCCCCCGGCCCCGGTCCAGCAGGCGATGGTGGTGGCTCTCGGCGACGAGGCCCACGTCGCCGCGCAGAAAGACCTGTACCGCGGTCGCCGTCAGCGCCTGTCGGCCGCGCTCGAGCAGGCGGGCTACCGCATCGATGGCAGCGAGGCCGGGCTCTACCTCTGGGCCACCCGCGACGAAGACGCCTGGGCCACCGTCGACCGCCTCGCCCGTCTCGGCATCCTCGTCGCTCCCGGCACGTTCTACGGCACGGCAGGCGGCTCTCACGTCCGGATCGCCCTCACCACCACCGACGAGCGGATCGACGCGGCGGTGGCCCGGCTCGAGGCCGTGTCCGTCCCGGCCTGAGCCCTTCCGAGTCGTCGGGACGGTGCATCCCGCGTTCGCCCCGCATCGCGCCGAGGTTGCACCGCTCCAAACGGATGTGCCGATTCGCGCCCCGAGGCGATTAGGCTGGCGTGGTGACTGACACTGCCAAAGACGCCCAGAAGGCCACGCCGCAGACCGCAACCGTGACGATCGGCGAGACGACCGCCGAGTTCCCGATCCTCGCGAGTACCGACGGGGCGTCGAGCGTCGACATCTCGACGTTCATGAAGCAGACCGGCTACTCGACCCTCGACTCCGGCTTCGTGAACACGGCCGCGACGAAGAGCGCGATCACCTACATCGACGGCGACCAGGGCATCCTGCGCTATCGCGGGTACCCGATCGAGCAGGTCGCCGAGAACAGCACCTTCCTCGAGACCGCGTGGCTCCTCATCTACGGCGAGCTGCCCACGGCCGACGAGCTGAAGTCGTTCGACGAGCGCATCCGTCGTCACACGCTCCTGCACGAAGACCTCCGTCGGTTCTTCGACGCCCTCCCCGCCAACGCCCACCCGATGTCGGTCCTGTCGAGCGCCGTGGGTGCGCTGTCGACGTTCTACGAAGACACGATGGACGTGCACGACGCCGCCCAGGTCGAACTGCAGACGATCCGTCTGCTGGCCAAGCTCCCGGTCATCGCGGCCTACGCGCACAAGAAGAGCCTCGGGCAGGCGTTCCTCTACCCCGACAACTCGCTCAGCTTCGTCGACAACTTCCTGAAGCTGAACTTCGGCACCATGGCCGAGCCGTACGTCATCAACCCGGTGCTCTCCAAGGCCCTCGAGCGTCTCCTCATCCTCCACGAAGACCACGAGCAGAACGCGTCGACCTCGACGGTCCGCCTGGTCGGCTCGACCGAGGCCAACATGTACTCGTCCATCTCGGCGGGCATCTCGGCGCTCTACGGACCGCTGCACGGCGGCGCGAACGAGGCCGTGCTGAAGATGCTGGCCGACATCCGCGACTCCGGCCAGGGCGTCGCCCGGTTCGTCGAGCGCGTCAAGAACAAAGAAGACGGCGTCAAGCTGATGGGCTTCGGGCACCGCGTCTACAAGAACTACGACCCGCGGGCGAAGCTCGTCAAAGAGAGCGCCGACGAGGTGCTCGCCGCCCTCGGCGTGAAAGACGAGCTGCTCGACATCGCCCTCGAGCTCGAGCAGGTGGCGCTCTCCGACGAGTACTTCATCTCGCGCCGGCTCTACCCCAACGTCGACTTCTACACCGGCATCATCTACAAGGCGATGGGCTTCCCGCCGCGCATGTTCACGGTGCTGTTCGCGATCGGACGCCTGCCCGGCTGGATCGCCCACTGGCGTGAGATGAACCTGGACAAGGCCACGAAGATCGGCCGCCCGCAGCAGCTGTACATCGGCTCGCCGGCGCGCGACTGGCCGACCGACCGCTGAGCCGCGGCCGATCGGCGACGAGGAGAACGCGCGATTTCACGGACAACGCGGCCAGAGAACGGCGCGTTCTCCGTGAAATCGCGCGTTCTTGCCAGACGGGGCGGGTTCCCGAGACAGAGACAGTCCGGCCGGCGCCTCGAGCCCGTCTACGCGTGCAGCGCCGCGTTCAGCGCGATGCCGAAGCCCTTCCGCTGGATGACCTCGACGGCTCCGGTCAACGAGTTGCGGCGGAAGAGCAGCCCGCTCCGGCCCGAGAGCTCGACGGCCTTGACGGTCTGCGGCTTGCCGGACGGGTCGGTCGCGCCGACGACCAGCACCTTGGTGCCCGCCGTCACGTAGAGGCCCGCCTCGACCACCGAGTCGTCGCCGATCGAGATGCCGATGCCGGAGTTCGCGCCGAGAAGCGCCCGCTCGCCGATCGAGATCCGCTGAGTGCCGCCACCCGAGAGGGTGCCCATGATCGACGCGCCGCCCCCGATGTCGGAGCCGTCGCCGACCACCACGCCCTGAGAGATGCGCCCTTCGACCATCGAGGTGCCGATGGTGCCGGCGTTGAAGTTGACGAAGCCCTCGTGCATCACCGTCGTGCCAGGAGCGAGGTGGGCGCCCAGCCGCACGCGCGAGGCGTCGGCGATCCGCACGCGCTCGGGCACGACGTAGTCGAGCAGCCGCGGGAACTTGTCGATCCCGCTGGCCACGATCCCGGCGCGCTGCAGCGACATGCGCAGTCGCGCGAAGTCCGTGGGATGCACGGGCCCGGCATTCGTCCAGACCACCGTGGGCAGGAACCCGAAGATGCCGTCGAGGTTGACGGTGTTGGGCTTGACGAGAAGGTGGCTGAGCAGGTGCAGGCGCAGGTAGGCGTCCTGCGTGGAGGCGGGCGCCTCGTCGAGGTCGATCTGCACGGTCGTCGGAGCGAGCTCCACTCCGCGGCGGGGGTCGTGACCCGCGAGGGACTCGGTCTCGGCGGGAGGAATCGCGGCGTCGCGGTCGGCGGGGAATTCGCCGAGCTTCGGCGACGGGAACCAGGTGTCGAGGACGGTGCGGTCCGACGAGACCGTGGCGAGGCCGTAGCCCCAGGCGTGGCGGGGCGCGGGCGACGTCTGTTCGATGCTCATGGATACGAGCGTATCGGGGCGGGGAGGGGCCTCGGAGCAGGGGTGGCCCGTGCATCCCACGCTCTTACTCGCCGTTTATGGGCGCAGGTTAGGCTGATGGCCATGCCGTCTCTCGACCTCACCACGACCTCGATCGACCTCACCCGCCAGCTCTGCGACATCGAGTCGGTGTCGGGCGACGAGAAGGTCGTCGCCGACGAGATCTGGGCGGTGCTGACGGCCGCGCCGCACCTCGACCTGTTCCGCGACGGCGACGCCATCGTGGCCCGCACGAACCTCGGGCGCGAGCGCCGCGTCGTCATCGCCGGGCACATCGACACGGTGCCGATCAACGCCAACGTGCCGACCCGCTACGAGACGATCGACGACGTCGAATATCTGTGGGGCCGCGGCACGGTCGACATGAAGGGGGGATGCGCGGTGCAGCTCAAGCTGGCCGTCGAGCTCTCCGAGCCCCTCGTCGACGTGACCTGGGTCTGGTACGACCACGAAGAGGTCTCCGACGCCCTGAACGGCCTCGGCCGCCTCTCGCGGGTGCGCCCCGACCTGCTCGCCGCCGACTTCGCCATCCTGATGGAGCCGTCGAACGCCAGCGTGGAAGGCGGGTGCAACGGCAACCTGCGAGCCGAGATCCGCACGTTCGGGCTGCGCTCGCACAGCGCCCGGTCGTGGCTTGGCGACAACGCGATCCACAAGGCCGCACCGATCCTCGACATCCTGGCCGGCTACGAGGCCCGCGAGGTCGAGGTCGACGGGCTGGTCTACCGCGAGGGCCTGAACGCCGTGGGCATCTCGGGCGGGGTGGCCGGAAACGTGATCCCCGACGAGGCGATGGTCCACGTCAACTACCGGTTCGCCCCCTCGCGCAGCGCCGACGAGGCCGTGGCTCACATCACAGAGCTGTTCGGCGACTTCGAGGTCACGATCGTCGACCTCGCCGCCGGTGCCCGTCCGGGTCTCGACGCGCCGCTGGCTCAAGAGTTCCTGGCCGCCGTCGGCGGCACGGCCGCGCCGAAGTACGGCTGGACGGACGTCGCCCGCTTCTCCGCCCTCGGCATCCCCGCGGTCAACTACGGCCCCGGCGACCCGCAGAAGGCCCACGCCGACGACGAGCGCGTGGCGGTCCGAGAAATCACCGAGTGCGAACGCGGCCTGCGGGCGTGGCTGACGGCCTGAGCCGTGGCTGACGGCCTCATCACCCGCGATCCGGTGGCCGCGGCCGGTCCGCAGTCGCTCCGCAGCCGGTCGGCGACGGTGCTCGGCCGGCTCCGCGCGAGCCCTTGGTGGCTCCGGGTGCTGGCGATCTTCGTGGCCTCGCGCCTCGTCAGCACGGCCTTCCTGTTGATCTTCGCGGCGATGGAGCCGACCACCTCCTGGACCGTCCAGCACCCCGACTACGGCAGCTTCGCTCGTATCTGGGACGGCCAGTGGTACTACGTCATCGCGACGCTCGGCTACCCGAAGACGCTTCCGCTGGTCGACGTGGGCGGGGCGCTGCACGTGGGGCAGAACGCGTGGGCGTTCCTGCCGGTCTACCCCTACCTCGTCAAGGGCTTCATGCTGCTGACGGGGGCGGCGTTCCCGGCCGCCGGCGTCTTCGTCTCCGTCGTGGCCGCCGCCGGCGCCGCTCTGGTGTTCCACCGTCTGGTCAGCCGGTTCCTCCCCGCGGGCTCGGCCCTGTTCGCCGTCGCCCTGTTCTGCTTCGCCCCGCTGTCGCCGCTGATGCAGGTGACCTACGCCGAGTCGCTCTTCCTGCTGCTGGTCGCTGCGAGCCTGCTCTTCCTGCTGCAGCGGCGCTACTGGCTGATGCTCGCCACGGCCGCCGTGGCGTCGTTCACCCGGCCCGGCATGGTCGCCCTCGCGCTCGTCCTCGTCCTTCACTGGGCCTTCCGATGGTGGAACCGGCGCACGGATCCGTTCCCGGGGCGCGACCGCGTCGTCGTGATCGTCGTCGCCGTCGTGACCGGTGTCCTCGGCCTCGCGTGGCCCGTCGTCGCGTGGATCGCCACGGGCGATCGGAGCGCCTACACCGAGACCGAGCTGGCCTGGCGGGCCGACTACATCGGCTACGGCAAGCTCGTCCCGTTCACCTCGTGGGT
Source organism: Frondihabitans cladoniiphilus (assembly GCF_039544345.1). Lineage (NCBI taxonomy): Bacteria > Bacillati > Actinomycetota > Actinomycetes > Micrococcales > Microbacteriaceae > Frondihabitans > Frondihabitans cladoniiphilus. The sequence continues at coordinate 299,981 of NZ_BAABLM010000002.1, read as the reverse complement.
CCAAGGCGCCGACTGGTGGTTCCCCGGCGGCTCGGGGGTCGTCTTCCTCGCCGTCGCCGTCGTGCTGTTCGCCCTGTTCCTGCTCTCGCCGTGGGTGCGCCGCCTCCCGGTCGACCTGCGCCTCTGGTCGGTGGCCTACGCGCTCTATCTCCTCGCGGTGTTCTTCCCGCAATCGAGCACGTTCCGAGTGCTCATGCCGCTCTTCCCGCTGCTGGGAGCCCTCGCGGTGCCGCGGTCGAAGGTCTTCCGCGTCGCGCTGCTCGTCCTCTGCGTCGTCGGGCAGTGGGTCTGGATCTACTACTGCTGGTGGGTGAACGGCGCCGACTGGACGCCGCCGTGATCGATGCCGGGGGATGCCCGGGCTCCTCCTGCCGCGAGCGACTCCAGAACACGCCGCCCGAGTTCCTCGGTGGCTGCCCCTTCTGGAGTCGGCGGCGGTGGCACCTGCGACGCACTGCGTCATCGCGCAGCGGAGGTTAGCGCAGTCGTTTAGGGATCGACGGACAAATCACCGATAATGGTACGGAGCATTCCGCGAAAGGGGACTATCTGATGGCAGCCATGAAGCCGAGGACCGGCGACGGACCAATGGAGGCCGTGAAGGAGGGGCGTCTCATCATCGTGCGGGTTCCGCTCGAGGGTGGCGGACGCCTTGTGGTGTCGGTCAATGACGACGAAGCCAAAGAGTTGCACGACGCCCTCGCCGGCGTCGTCGGAGCCTGAGGCACCACCGCTTCGCAGTCCTTCGAAACGCCCCGCAGCACGATTCGTTCGTGCGGCGGGGCGTTTCTCCGTGCGGGAGGGGGGACGAAGGGCGGCGAGGGTGCGGCCGTGCATCCCCCGTTTCGCGCCCCTCTTTCTCAGCGCTTGACGAGTTGCAGCAGGCCGTCGCCGGAGGTGGCGAGCGAGCTGGTCACGGCGGGTGAGGTCGAGACCTCGGTGAGCAGCGTGCGGAACCCCGTCGTGAGTGCGTCTCGGGCCGCCGGGTTCGCCACCCGGCCGTTCCAGAGGGCGTGCGCCACGAGGACGACGCCGCCGGCCCGCGCCAGTCGGAGGCCGTGCTCGACGTACTCGATCACGCCCTCGGGGTCGGCGTCGACGAACACGACGTCGTAGGAGTTCTCGTTCATGCGGGGGAGCACCTCGGACGCCCGGCCCGTGATGAGCCGGACCCGGCTGGCCGGGACGCCTGCGACGGCGAAGCTCTCGCGGGCCGTCTGCTGGTGGTCGACCTCGACGTCGATGGAGGTGAGGGTCGCCTCGGGGGAGCCCTGCAGGAGCCACAGGCCCGAGACCCCGAGACCCGTGCCGATCTCGATGACGTTGCGCGCGTCGACCAGCGCCGTGGTCACGGCGAGCTGCGCTCCGACCCCGGGGGAGACGGCCTCGACCCCGGCCTCGAGCGAGTGCTGCCGTGCGAGAGCGATCGCGTCGCTCTCGGTGACCAGTTCTTCGGCGAACTTCCAACTGGACTCTTTGTGTGGCACTGGCACTCCTCGTCGGTCAACTCTAGGGGGAGGATCCCGCCGTGACCGGTTAGTCTCTTGTCGTGTTCTCTCCCGACAAGCTCATCGTGATCGCGTTCATCGCGGTCATCCTTCTGGGGCCCACACGACTTCCGGTCTACGCCCAGAAACTCGCTCGTCTGGTGAAGACGGTCCGCGGCATGGCCGACAACGCCAAAGACCGCATGCGCGACGAGATGGGCGACGATTTCGACGACGTCGACTGGCAGAAGCTCGACCCGCGCCAGTACGACCCCCGGCGGATCATCCGCGATGCGCTGCTCGACGAGCCGGCGGTGCCCGTCACCACGAAGGCCTCGGCGTCCATGGCCGTCTCCGAGGGGCTGACGACGCGAGCCGCTCCGCCGCGCATCGTGCCGCTGGCCATCGGCGAGGCGCCGCCGTACGACAACGAGGCCACCTAGCAGCCGTCCTGCTTCCACCTCCGTCGGGTCGGACCGCGTCGCGGTCTCCAGCGGCCCTCAGACGCCTCCATGTCGCGCCGCGACCTGGGAGGCCTCCGCGCGGAGCGCGTCCACCACACGGCGCACGGAGGGCCGCTCACCGCGGTCCGGGCGGACGAGCGCCGACAGGTGTCGGACGGCTCGGATCCCTTCGAGCGGCAGGACCACGATGTCGTCGCGCACTCCGGCCGTCGTGAACCGGGGCAGGATCGCGATGCCGAGGCCCGCTCCGACCAGCGCCTCGGTGATGCGAGTGTCGCTGAATCGTTGAGCGATGCGGGCCGCGGTGCCCGTCAGCCGCTCGATCTCCCGGTAGACCCAGTCGTACGGGTAGCCTTCGGGAACCCCGATCCAGTTCTCGCCGACGAGATCGGCCGGCGCGAGGGATGCACGCCCCGCGAGACGATGATCGGCCGGCAACGCGATGTCCAGGGGTTCACGCAGGAGCGGCACCACCGTGAGGCCCCTGCCACGCCAGGTCCGGGCGCCGTCGATCGAGTGCGCCAGGACGACGTCGTGGTCGGCCGCGAGGTCGGCGAACTCGAGCGTGGCGGGGTCGTGGTCGGAGGCGACGACGACCAGGCCCGGCGTCTCGGCCACGGTGCGCAGGAGTCCGGGGAGGAGCATCTGCCCGGCCGTGGGGAAGGTGGCCAGCGTGACCTCGCCCTGAGGGGTCACCACGAAGTCGTCCCAGACCGCCTGAGCGCGCTCGAGGGCGACCGCCACGTCGGTGGCCGTCTGGGCCAGAACACGGCCGGAGCCGGTCAGGACCAGGCCACGGCCCCGCCTCTCGGTGAGAGGGGTGCCGGCCTCGCGCTCGAGCACCTTAAGCTGCTGCGAGACGGCCGAGGGGGTGCGGTGCGTCGCCCGAGCCACCGCCGCGATGCTGCCCCGTTCGGAGAGCTCGCGGAGGAGTTCGAGTCGCTTGACGTCCATGTAGCAAAACTACATGGTGAGTCAAGAAATGCGTGATTGTTCTTAGCTGTCGATCGACTCATACTGGATATCACAGCCGGTCACCACCGGCTCGACCACACCGCAGAAGAAACAGACCCCCGACATGATCATCGCCCTCTCCATCGTCTCCCTCGCAGTCGTCGCCGCCGTCGCCGGCACGTTCGCCAGCACCGCTCACGACGGCTACCGCCAGGTTCCGACGCGCTCCTTCGACCGCTGAGTCGGCCCGGCGCTCACTGAGAGCGCCGACGCCCTCCGGCAGCAGCCACGACCACACTCGCTTCGGCGGGCGTGGTCGTTTTGCGTCTGCCAGCGGGCAGCCGCCCGAGGCGACGCGGTTCGGCCATGGTGCCAGCGCCGCGGACCTGGCTGTATGGCCGATCCGCGTCGGTTCGCGTTCTTCCCGGCGGAAGGCGGGACGGGCGCGACGGGCGCGGGGGCGCTAGCCGACGCTGAGGCCGAGCTTCCGCCCCGCGAGGCCGCGGGGCCGCACCATCAGCGCAGCGGCCAGGTCGTCGATGACGCGAGCCGCTGGATCCCCCGGGTCCGACAGCACGATCGGTGTGCCGGAGTCGCCGCCCTCGCGGAGCCCCATGCTCAGGGGCACGCTGGCCAGGAGCGGAACCGCTTCGTCTTGGCCGGCGGAGAGGCGGCGGGCGGTCTCGGCGCCGCCCCCCTCGCCGAAGAGCTGGAGCACACTGCCGTCGGGCTGGGCGAGACCGGCCATGTTCTCGACGACGCCGAGGAGCTTCTGCCCGGTCTGCCGCGCGACGAGACCCGAGCGCTCGGCGACGTCGGCCGCCGCGGGCTGGGGCGTCGTGACGACGAGCACCTCGGCGTGCGGCAGCAACTGCCCGACGGAGATCGCGACGTCGCCGGTGCCGGGCGGCAGGTCGAGGAGGAGGACGTCGAGGTCGCCGAAGTACACGTCGGTCAGGAATTGCTCGATCGTGCGGTGCAGCATGGGCCCCCGCCACGCGACGGCCGTCGAGGTGTCGTCGACGAACATGCCGATCGAGATGACCTTCACGCCGTGGGCGACCGGGGGGAGGATCATGTCGTCGACCTGGGTGGGCTTGACGCTCGCCCCGGAGGCGTCAACGAGGCCCACGAGGCCTGGGATCGAGAAGCCGTACACGTCGGCGTCGACGATGCCGACGGCCAATCCGCGGCGGGCCAGGGCCACGGCGAGGTTGGCGGTCAGGGTCGACTTGCCGACTCCGCCCTTGCCGCTGGTGACGGCGACGACCCGGGTCAGCGAGTCGGCGCCGAACTGCATGCCGCGCTTGGCCCGGCCCCCGCGCAGCTTCTCGGTGAGGGCTGCTCGTTCGGTGCGCGTCATGACGGAGACGTCGACGACGACGTCGGACACGCCGGGCACGGCAGCGGTGGCGTCGCGGACGTCGCGCTCGATCGTGTCGGCGGCCGGGCAGCCGACGATGGTGAGCTTGACGCCCACGGTGGCGAGACCGTCGGAGGAGACGGACACGTCGCCGACCATGTCGAGCTCGGTGATGGGCTTGCGGATCTCGGGGTCGAGGACGCGCGAGAGGGCGGTGCGGATCGTCTGGGCGACGAGGTCAGGCACGGGGAGCCCTCGTGGACGGGGCGGGGTCGGCGGAGGCATCCCCCCGGTCTCGGTCGTCGCTCCGGTTCCGATCGAGCTCTTCGAGGAGCGACCGGAGCTCGTCTCGGATGAAGTCCTTCGAGGCCATGTCTTTGATGGCGAGGCGCAGGGCCACGACCTCGCGGGCGAGGTACTCGGTGTCGGCGAGATTCCGTTCGGATCGCTGGCGGTCCTGTTCGACCTGGACCCGATCTCGATCGTCTTGGCGGTTCTGCGCGAGCAGGATCAGGGGAGCGGCGTAGGAGGCCTGAAGCGAGAGCACGAGCGTCAGGGCCGTGAAGCCGTTGTCGGACGAGTCGAAGCGGAGGAACTGCGGGACGGTGACGTTCCAGGCGATCCAGACCAGACAGAACAGGGTCAGCGCGATCAGGAAGTACGGCGTGCCCATGCCCCGGGCGATGGATTCGGTGGCACGCCCGAAACTGTCTTTGCTCTGCCGGTTGCGGCCGGGGAGGACGCGCGAACGCAGGCCCTTCGGTGAATCGAGACGGACGTCGCTGCGGCTATCGCGGGCCATTGGTCGTCCTCCTTCCGGTGCTGGTGGCTACAGGGGCTTTTCTGCCGCGGATGCGGGTTCGGCCCAGGGGTTGCTCGGGATCTTGGCTGCGCCAGTCTTCGGGCAGCACGTGGTCGAGGACGTCGTCGATGGTCACCACCCCGACCAGTCGGTTGTTGTCGTCGACGACGGGCACGGAGACGAGGTTGTACGTCGCCATGACCCGGGTCACCTCGAGGGCGCTCGCGCCGACGTGGACGGGTTCGAGCTGCTGGTCGAGGAGCGTGCCGAGACGCTCGTTCGGCGGGTAGCGCAGCATGCGCTGGAAATGCACCATGCCCAAGAAGCGGCCAGTGGGCGGCTCGTAGGGCGGGAGGACCACGCAGACCGCGGCCCCGAGCGCCGGGGCGATCTCGTGGCGGCGGATCAGGGCCAGGCCCTCGGCCACGGTGGCGTCGGCGGAGACGATGACGGGCTCGGTCGTCATCAGACCACCGGCCGTGTCGGCGTCGTAGCTGAGGAGCATGCGGACGTCGTCGGCCTCTTCGGGCTCCATCAGGGCGAGCAGGGCCTCACCGCGCTCGTCGGTGAGCTGAGCGATGAGGTCGGCGGCGTCGTCGGGCTGCATCTGGTCGAGGACGTCGGCGGCCCGACCGTCTTCGAGCCGGTTGAGGATCTGGACCTGCTCGTCTTCGGGCATCTCTTCGAGGACATCGGCCAGGCGGTCGTCGGAGAGCTCTTCGGCCACCTCGTAGCGGCGCTCTTCGGTCAGGTCGAGGAGCGTGTTGGCCAGGTCGGCGGGGAGGAGGTCGGAGTAGGCGGCGATGACGTGCTCGGCGCTCTGGGCCTCGCCCGGCGCGTTCTCCTCCTGGATGTCGGCCCACGACGAGAAGACGGTCGGACCCTTGCCGAAGGGCGACGGGCTGGTCTTGGGCTTGCGCAGGAAGACCTGCCCGACCTCCCAGTCGCCCTCGCTCGTCTCGTCGATGGAGACGTCTTCGATGATGGCCTTGGAGTTGTCCTGACGGAGCGACACCCGGCGACCGAGCATCTCGGCGATGACGCGCACCTCGCCCCCGCGCTGCTCGAAGCGACGCAGGGCGATCGTGCCGGTCGTGATGATCTGACCCGAGCCGATGCTCGTGACGCGACCGATGCTGACGAAGACGCGGCGCTTGCCCGGCACCTCGACGATCAGGCCGACGACGCGGGGCGCCTCGGAACGGCGGTACACGACGAGGACGTCGCGCACCTTGCCGACCTTGTCGCCCGCGGGGTCGAAAACGGAGCACCCGGCGAGCCGGGCGACGAAGACTCTCGTGGCGCTCACGGAACCAATTTAGTCGCTCGCGGTGAACGACTCGCTACCGCGAGCGCCGACCGACCCAGGCCTCGACGTCGGAGGCGGTGCGCGGGATGGCGATGGACAGGTTCTCGGCCCCGTCGGCCGTCACCAGGACGTCGTCCTCGATGCGCACGCCGATGCCGCGGAACTCCTCCGGCACGGTGAGGTCGTCGGGCTGGAAGTAGAGGCCGGGCTCGACCGTGAAGACCATGCCCTCTTCGACGATGCCATCGAGGTACAGGTCGCGCCGGGCGGCGGCGCAGTCGTGCACGTCGATGCCCAGGTGGTGGCTCGTGCCGTGGACCATGTAGCGGCGGTGGTACTGGGCGTCGGGCTGGATCGACTCCGCGGCGGTCACGGGCAGGAAGCCCCACTCGGCGGTCTTCTCGGCGATGACGGCCATGGCGGTGGCGTGGACCTCGCGGAAGCGGATGCCCGGCTTGATGATGGCGAACGCGGCGTCGGCCGCCTCGAGCACGGCGTCGTAGACGAGGCGCTGCACGTCGGAGAACTGCCCGGAGACGGGCAGCGTGCGCGTGATGTCGGCCGTGTAGAGGCTGTCGAGCTCGATGCCGGCGTCGATCAGGATCAGGTCGCCGGGGGCGACGGGGCCGTCGTTGCGGGTCCAGTGCAGGATGCAGGCGTGGTCGCCCGCCGCGGCGATCGTGTCGTACCCGACCGCGTTGCCGTCGATTCGAGCCCGTCGGTTGAAGGTGCCTTCGACGATTCGTTCGCCCCGGGGATGCACGACCACCTCGTCGAGGTCGGCGATCACGTCGTCGAACCCGACTTTCGTCGCGGCCACGGCGGCGCGCATCTGGGCGATCTCGTAGCTGTCCTTGACCAGGCGCAGTTCGCTCACGTCGCGGGCGAGGAGCCCTGCGGCGGCGGCCCTGTCGGCCACGGTGTCGACGGGGGAGTCGACCGGGAGGTCGGGGACCAGGGCCTCGATGCGGCGGGTGAGATCGGGGTCGGCCTCGCGGACGAGGAGCGTGTCGACGTCGTTCGACGCGACCACGGCTTCGAAGTCGGCGAGGTCGCGGGTCGCGATGCCGAGGTCGACGCCCACGTCGGACAAGGAGGGCCGGGGCCCGATCCAGAACTCGCCGATCTCCGGGTTCGCGTAGAACTCGTCGGAGTCGCGACCGGCGCTGGCGCGGAAGTAGAGGGTGGCGTCGTGGCCGTCGGCGCTGGGCTCGAGCACGAGGACCGAGCCGGGGACGGTGTCGGAGGCCCAGCCGGTCAGGTGGGTGAAGGCGGCGTGGGCGCGGTACGCGTAGTCGGTGTCGTTGGAGCGGACCTTGGCCTGCCCGGCCGGTACGACCAAGCGTTTGCCGGGGTGCAGCGCGGAGAGGCGGGCACGACGCTCGGCGGCGTGGGGCGATTGCTCGCGCGCCTCGGTGACCGTGCTCTGTCGATCGGCCCACTGCGAGGAGATGTACTCCTTGAAGGTCTCCGACACCGGAGTCGTGGAGCGGTTGGACGTCGCGCGCGGAGCCTTCTGATCAGCCATGCCTCCAGTATGGCGCGGCGGGCCGTCAGGCAGGTGAACGCTCGGGCGATCGCCGGATGCGAGAGGACGTCCGGCCGGTGCGACCGTGGTGCGATCGGCCGCCTACGGCGTCGTCGTGCTCGCGACGGGGCTGAGTTGGGCGACGATCGGTCGGTGATCGCTGCCGGCCTCGTCTTGGGTCTCGATGACGCGCATCCCCGTGGCTCGCCAGTCGGCCGTGGCCATGACGTGGTCGATGGGGGTGCCGAGGAGGGCCGGCAGACGGGTCGGCCAGGTGCCCACTCCGGCGTTGCCGGTCGCCTGGGCTGCATCGCGGCAGTTGCCGAGGGCGGCGCTCTGGTCGCCGAGCCCGGCCTGGTGGTCGAGGGTCGAGTTGAAGTCGCCGGCCATCACCATGTCGTCGCCGGAGCAGAGCTTGGCGAGGTAGCTCAGGCCGGAGCGCCACTCGGAGAGCAGGGCCGGCACGGGCGCTGCGGAGTGGACGCCGACGATGATCGGCTTCGAAGCGTCGTCGGGGGTCGCGATGACGGTCGGCAGCGTCTCGGTCGTCTTCGTGGCCGTCGACTGCGTGTACTTGCCGAGAGCCGTGCTGATGAGGAGCGAGGTCGAGTGCGACGGGTCGAGCTCGTCGTAGGTGAGGTTGAACTCCTGCATCGGCTTGCCGGCCGCGGTCAGAGCCGCGGTGACCGCGTCGGCCGTGGCCTTGGAGGTCTCGGGCAGGCTGACGACGTCGGCCTTCGTGGCCAGGGCGAGAGCGGCGATCGTCGCGGCGCCGGGCCGCGAGCCCTCGGTGTTCCAGGACAGGACGGTGATGTCGCCCGTCGCCTTCGCCTGGAACTTCGTGTCGCCCGTGCCGCGCTCGAACACGATGCCGGCCGAGACGAGCGCGAAGACCACGAGCAGCACCGCGGCACCTCGGAGGAAGCCCCGGATGGGCCGCAGGAGGATCGCGACCAGGAGCAGCACGACCGCCACGACGACGGCGGCGACCGCCGCGATGCCGCGGAACGAGACCAGCTGGGCCGTGTAGTGCTCGCGCTGCACCCCGACGAGCTGCGGGAGGACGACGACCAGCAGGGCCGCGGCCAGGGCCAGCAGGAGGACGAAGGAGACGAAGCGACGAAACACGGTGGGTCGAGCCTAGGGGATGAGGCCGAGGGCGACCCCGCCTCGACGCCTACGATGGAACGATGAGCACCGGCCCGATCGACCTGCACACGCACAGCAGCGTCTCGGACGGCACCGAGACCCCCGGCGAACTCGTGGCCTCCGCGGTCCGGGCCGGCCTCGGCACGGTGGCGCTGACCGACCACGACTCGACGGCCGGCTGGGCCGAGGCGACGCACGCCGTCGAAGGCACGGGCCTCACGCTCGTTCCCGGCATGGAGCTCTCCACCCGGGTCGGGTACGACAGCGTCCACATGCTCGCCTACCTGTTCGACCCGACGTCGCCGGGTCTGGTGGCCGAGACGACCCGCCTGCGCGACGACCGCCTGCACCGTGCCGAGCGGATGGTCGCCCGGATCGGAGAGGATTACGAACTCACCTGGCAGGACGTCCTCGACCAGGCCACCGTCGGCGCCACCCTCGGCCGTCCGCACATCGCCGACGCCCTCGTGGCCCGCGGCTACGCCCGCGACCGCAGCGCGGCCTTCGCCGGCATCCTGCACTGGCGCAGCGGCTACTACGAACCGCATGCGGCGCCGAGCCCGCTCGTCGGCGTGCGACTGGTCCGCGAGGCCGGGGGAGTGCCGGTCATCGCGCACCCGGCCACCCGGGGTCGGCAGACGAATCTCTCCGAAGACACACTCGTCGAACTGGTCGAGGCCGGGCTCGGCGGCGTCGAGATCGGTCACCGCGAGAACACGAGCGAGGGGCGGGAGGCCCTGCGGCGGTTCGCGAAACGGCACGACCTCATCGTCACCGGGTCGAGCGACTACCACGGCGACGGGAAGCCCAACCGCCTGGGCGAGAACTCGACGGCCCCCGACCAGTTCGCGCGGATCGTCGAGCAGGCCACGGGAGCGTCGCCCGTCGTCGGCTGAGGTCGTGCATCCCCCGCTCTGTCCTCGGCCTTTCTGCCCTTGAATTCGAGAATGAGGGGCGCCGAGGGCTGCGGAGGGGGAAAACGCGAAGACCCGCACAGCCCGAGGCCGAAGCCGGGGGATGCGCGGGTCGAGTCGCCTGGACGGGCCGGCTACGCCTGGGGCGGGGTCGCCTGCGAGCCCTCGCCGGCCGGACGGCGACGGCGGTTGCGGCTGCGCTTGCGGGCCGCCCCATCGCCGGCCGGAGCCTGACCCTCGCGCGGCGCGGAGTCGCGGGGAGCCGATTCGCGAGCCGGCTCGCGCGTCTGCGTGGCGGCGTCGTCGAGGGTGGAGGAGCCGTCGCCGCGGATGCGCCCGCGCCGGACGGGGGCGGGACCGGAGGACTGGGCGGAGTCGCCGCGCGACTCGGGGCGCGAGCCGCCGCGCGAACCGCCACGGCCGCTGTCGCCTCGACCCCCGTCGCCCCGATCGGAACCGCGGCCGGAGCCACGCCCGCCGCCGGAGCCGTCGCGCCCGGCCGGAGCCGTGCTGCGACGTTCGGGGACCTCGCGCGACGTCGGCTTGAGGCGCCCTCGAGTGCCGGCCGGGATGTCGAGGTCGGTGAAGAGGTGCGGACTCGACGAGTAGGTCTCGACCGGCTCGGGCTGGTTCATCTCGAGGGCTCGGTTGATGAGGGCCCACTTGTGCAGGTCGTCCCAGTCGACGAAGGTGACGGCGATGCCGGTCTTGCCCGCGCGGCCGGTGCGGCCGGCGCGGTGCAGGTAGGTGTCGTGGTCGTCGGGCACCGTGTGGTTGATCACGTGGGTGACGTCGTTCACGTCGATGCCTCGGGCGGCGACGTCGGTGGCGATCAGGATGTCCTTCTTGCCGGCCTTGAACGCCGCCATGGCGCGCTCCCGCTGCTCCTGGTTCAGGTCGCCGTGAACGGCGGCCGCGTTGAAGCCTCGGTCGTTCAGCTCTTCGACGAGCTTCGCCGCCGCCCGCTTGGTGCGAGTGAAGATGACGGTCTTGCCGCGGCCTTCGGCCTGGAGGATGCGCGCGATGACCTCGTCTTTGTCGAGGTTGTGCGCCCGGTAGACGAGGTGCTTGATGTTCGCCTGCGTCAGACCCTCGTCGGGGTCGGTGGCGCGGATGTGGATCGGCTTCGTCATGAAGCGGCGGGCCAGGGCCACGATCGGGCCGGGCATGGTCGCCGAGAACAGCATGGTGTGCCGGGTCGGGGGGATCTGCGCGAAGATCTTCTCGATGTCGGAGAGGAATCCGAGGTCGAGCATCTTGTCGGCCTCGTCGAGCACGACCTCGGTGACGTGCTTGAGGTCGAGCAGTCGCTGCCCGGCGAGGTCGAGGAGGCGCCCGGGGGTGCCGACGACGATCTGCGCACCGGCCTTGAGCTGTTCGACCTGGCCCTCGTAGGCCTTGCCGCCGTAGATCGACACGATCTTGGTGCCGGGGCGGTTGGCCAGGGCGGTCTCGAGGTCTTCGGACACCTGGACGCAGAGCTCGCGGGTCGGGACCACGACGAGCACCTTGACGCCGGCGGCCGGATCGATGCCGATGCGCTGGATGATCGGGAGGCCGAAGCCGAAGGTCTTGCCGGTGCCGGTCTTGGCCTGGCCGATGATGTCCTGGCCGGCGAGGGCGAGGGGGATGGTCTGGGTCTGGATGGGGAACGGTTCGATGATCCCCTTCGCCGCCAGAGCGTCGACGATGTCGTCGTCGATCGCGAGGTCGCTGAAAGTCACGTGTGGCCCTGTCTCATATGTAGGGGTAAGCCCACAGTTTAGCCGCACGCCCAGTCGGGGCCGCCTCGGCTCCCGGTAAGGTGGGCCCGTGGTGTCATGGAAGGGCTTTCGGGCGAGACGTGCCGCGCCGAAGAGTTCTCGGCCGCAGCGCCCCTCGCGACCTCTCGTGGTCAGCCGGGTCGAGCTCTCCGACTTCACTCCGGCCCTCGACGTCTTCCTGGGCCAGTCGGCCTATCTGCAGCTCGCCCTGTTCGAGTCCCTGGGCCGTGCAGCGGCCATCGCTCCGAGCACTCGCGCCAAGGCTCTGACCGGCGTCGTGGCCACGTCCACCCTCGAACGGCACCGCGGCCTCCTCGCCGAGATCGAGCGGCAGAGCGGAGACGCGGCCGACCTCATGCAGCCCCACACCGGGTTGATCGACGACTTCCAGCGGCGCACCGGCAACGGCGACTGGTACGAGTCCATGCTCGCGTCCTACGTCGCGGCGGGGCTCCTCAACGACGTGTTCTCGCGGCTTGCCTCCGGCCTGCCGGGCGATTCGCGCGAGCGGGTCGTCGCGGCGCTCGAGACCGACGCCACGTCCGACGAGACGTCGATCGTGGCCGAGCTCTCGCTGGCGATCAGCGCCGACCCGCAACTGGCGTCGCGCCTCGCGCTCTGGGGGCGTCGTCTGGTGGGAGACACCCTGCTCGTGGCACGGGCGGCCATCTCGGCCTCGCACGAGTCGGCCGACGACGAGCGTCTCGAGCCGGTCTTCACCGAACTCATCGCAGCGCACACGCGCCGCATGGACACTCTGGGCCTGACGGCCTGACTGCTCTGCGAGAACGGTGGCTACGCCGCCTGGCCGCGGAACAGCGCTTCGAGCAGCTCGGCATCGGCAGCGCGACGCCGTCCGGTCGTGAGTCGGATCGACGCGATGACGGTCAGCCCGCTGGCGACCAGCGCGAAGACCCAGATCCATCCGCCGCCCGACTTCAGGCCGAGCCAGATGAAGACCTCCCACACGACGACCGCGGAGCAGATGCCCCAGGCGGCCGCCCAGAACGCCCCGCGGGTGTCTTGACCCGGCAGGGCGAAGTGGAAGATGAAGCCGAGGAGAGCCCCGCCGAGACCGGCGAAGAGCAGTTCCATGTCAGTTGACGAAGCCGACGCGGCCGCGCTCTTCGGTGCCGACCTCGAGGTAGCCGAGGTTGGCCACGGGAACGATGAAGAGCTTGCCCTTCTGGTCGTTCAGCGTGAAGAAGGGCTTGCCGCCTTCGAGGGCGTCTGCGACGACCTTCTGGACGTCTTCCTTCGTCTGCGACGACTCGAAAGCGATCTCACGGGGGCTGTTGATGATGCCGATGCGAATGTCCACGAGGACGACCATATCCGACGCCGGAGCGCCTCGCCGTCCACGTTCACCCAGAGCAGAAGAGCGCGGGATGCACGGGGCCGCCGCCCGGGCGATGTCGTCGGTTCCCGCTACCGTCGTTCCGTGCCCACCCCCGTTCTCGACGCCTCCCAGCTCGCGGTCCTCGCCCTGCCCGAGGGCCGCTCCGCCGCGGTGATCGGGGCGCCCGGCTCCGGCAAGACCACGGCCCTGGTCGAGTTCGTCCTCGACCGGGTGCACCGCGAGGGGTGGGGCCCGCAGTCGGTCCTGGCGCTCACGCCCTCCCGAACCACCGCCACCGCGCTGCGCGACGTCATCGCCGGCCGGCTCGACCTGCCGACGCCCGGGCCGCTGGCCCGCACCGTGGCGTCGTTCGCATTCGACGTCACCGGTCACGCCGCTCGCCTCGCCTCCGGCCTCCCGCCGACGCTGCTCACCGGCGGCGACCAAGATGCAATCGTCCGAGCCCTTCTGGAGGGCCACCTCGACGAGGGCGACGGTCCTGCCTGGCCCGAGCCGCTCGGCCCCGTCGTGCAGCAGCTCCGCGGTTTCCGCACCGAGTTGCGCGAGCTGCTCATGCGGGCGACCGAGCACGGCGTCGACCCGGCCGGCCTCCGGGCCCTCGGTCGGCAGCACGACCGGCCGGAGTGGGTCGCGGCCGGCGACTTCGCCGACGAGTATGCCGAGGTCGTCGACGGCCTCGGCACGAACGCCCTCGACTCGGCCGAGCTGGTGGCGTACGCCGTGGCGGCACTCGACCGCGGCGAGACGCCTCCGCTGCTGGAGGGGCTCCGCGTGGTCGTCCTCGACGACGCCCAGGAGGCGACCGAGTCCACCCTGGCGCTTCTCCGCGCGCTCGTCCGGCGCGGCGTCGACGTCGTCGCGTTCGGCGACCCCGACCTCGCCACGAACGCCTTCCGTGGCGGTTCGCCCGACGTGCTCGGCCGTCTCGCGGCGAGGCTCGAGGTGTCAGAGGTGACCACGGTCCATCTCGCCAGGGTCCACCGACACGCCCCGAGCATCCGACGCTTCGTCTCGTCGATCACCGACCGCATCGGCACCGCCGGTGCCGGGCGTCAGCACGCTGCGACGTCCGACGTGGCGGAGCACGAGGGCGTGCCACCGCTCTGGCGCATCGAGTCCGACAGTCCGGCCCACGAGATCGCCGCGGTGGCCCGGGCCCTCCGTGAGCACCACCTCTTCGCAGGACTGCCCTGGGCGCGCATGATGGTCGTCGTCCGCAACGGGGCCCTCGTGCCGGCGGTGGCTCGCTCTCTGCAGTTGGCCGAGGTGCCCACCCGCACCCCGGTCGCGGGCAACGCCGTCCGCGACGAATACGGCGCACGGCACCTCCTCCTCGCCGCCTCCGTCGCGGTCGGCCGCGACGAGCTCACTGCCGACGTGGCATCCGACCTGCTCTCGGGCCCACTGGCGGGGTTCGACTCGCTCTCCCTGCGGCGCCTCCGGCTCGCCCTCCGCGCCGACGAACTGGCCGCCGGCGGCGTCCGCTCGGCCGACGACCTGATCGTCGAGGCCCTCGCCGGCCCGGGGCGGTTCGCGACCATCGACTCGCGCTTCGCCGCCCGCGCCGGTCGATTCTCGAAGAGTCTCGACGCCGCACGATCCGAAGCCGCGTCGGGCAGCAGCATCGAAGAGATCCTCTGGGGGCTGTGGGAGCGCAGCGGCCTGGCCGCTGAATGGAGCGCCCAGTCGCGCGGCCACGGCATCGTCGCGGCCGAGGCCGATCGCCACCTCGACGGCGTCGTCGCGCTCTTCACGGCGGCCAAGCGGTTCGTCGAACGGAGTCCGGAGGCCGAGCCGGTCCGGTTCCTCGACTCGATCCTCGGTGCCGAGGTCGCCGAGGACACGCTGTCGCCCCAGGCCCTCGGCGAGGCGGTGCTCGTCTGCACACCGTCCGGGGCCATCGGCGCCGAGGTCGACGTGGTGGTCGTGGCGCGGCTGCAGGAGGGGGTGTGGCCCAACCTCCGGGTCCGTGGCGGTCTGCTCGCCCCCGACGCCCTCGTCGAAGCCGTGACCGGCGCCGGCGCCGGAGAGGGCGAGGCGCCCGTCGACCGGCGTGCCGCGGTCCTGTCCGACGAGCTGCGCATGTTCACACTGGCGGTCTCTCGCGCGACGACTCAGGTCATCCTCTCGTCGACGGCGAACGACGACGAGGGGCCGTCGATGTTCCTCCGTCTGGTGCCACCGGCGACACCCGTCGCCGACGTGCGGCCGCCGCTGTCGCTCCGAGGGCTGGTCGGGCATCTGCGGCACGTCCTCACGACGCCGGCCCGAGCATCCGACGGGTCCGCGGCCTCCCACGAGGCGGCCGCCGCCCTCGCCCGTCTCGCCGACGAGGGCATCGCCGGGGCGTCTCCCGACCACTGGTACGGCCTGCTCGAGCCGACGACCCTCGAGCCGCTCGTCGACCTCACTGCCCCCGACGCGCAGGTCCCGGTCTCGCCGTCGCAGATCGGCTCGTTCGAGGAGTGCCCGCTGCACTGGTTCGTGGACCGCTTCGGCGGCACGCCGTCGAGTTCGGCCATGGGTCTCGGCACCGTGATCCACGATGCGATGGAGCACGCCGTCGACATCGACCCCGAGTCGCTCTGGCAGAGCGTGGAGGCGCGCTGGGGCGAACTCGAGTTCGAAGCCGAGTGGCAGTCCGACGCCGAACGCGTGCGGGCCCGGAGCATGACCGACAGCCTCGCCGCCTACCTGCGCGACTTCCGTTCCGCCCACGGAGAGCTGCTGGGGGCCGAGTCGTCGTTCCAGCTCGCCGTCGGGCCGGCTCTGCTCCGCGGCACGGTCGACCGGGTCGAGAGGCAGAGCGACGGCAGCGTGGTCATCGTCGACCTGAAGACGGGCAAGACGCCCACGACCGCAGCGGAGACGACCGGGCATCCCCAGCTCGCCAGCTACCAGCTCGCGCTCGCCTCGGGCGCCCTCGAAGCCGCCGACGCCGACTCGGTCCGCGGCGGAGCGAAACTGCTCTTCGTGGCGAAGGGCGTCCGGGGCAAGCCCTACACCGAACGGGTGCAGGAGGCGTTCGACGACGTCGCGGTCGACGCGTTCCGAGAGCGACTCGAGACGGACGCCCGGGGGATGGCCGATCGGGTGTTCGTCGCCCGGGTCGACGAGCACTGCCAGGGGCGTTTCGGCGGCTCGTGCCGCATCCACGTCGTCGGAGAGGTCACGCAGTGAGCCCACGTCTGAGCGCCCTCGACGTCGCGGCGGCGCTCGAGCTGCCGCCGCCCACGCTCGAACAGCAGGCCGTCATCGAGGCGCCTCTCG
Organism: Frondihabitans cladoniiphilus; assembly: GCF_039544345.1. Lineage (NCBI taxonomy): Bacteria > Bacillati > Actinomycetota > Actinomycetes > Micrococcales > Microbacteriaceae > Frondihabitans > Frondihabitans cladoniiphilus. The sequence goes on along the minus strand of NZ_BAABLM010000002.1, from coordinate 283,618 downwards.
CGCCGGCGCTGGTCGTGGCCGGGGCGGGCAGCGGCAAGACGGAGACGATGGCCAGCCGGGTGGTCTGGCTGCTCGCAAACGGTCTCGTCACCGTTCCCCAAGTGCTGGGGCTCACGTTCACCCGCAAGGCGGCGGGCGAGCTCGGCCAGCGCATCGGGCGGCGGATCGCGCTCCTCGGCGAGCACGGCCTTCTCGACGGAGACCTCGATCCCTTCGACGCGCCCACGGTCTCGACCTACAACGCCTTCGCGAACTCGATCTTCCGCGACAACGCGTTGCTCGTCGGCCGGGAGAGCGAGTCGCAGGTGCTCGGCGAGGCCTCCGCCTGGCAGCTCGCCCGCTCCCTCGTGATCGGCAGCCGAGACGACCGGTTGGCCGGGCTCGGCAAGACCGTCGACTGGATCACCGAGACGGTGCTCTCGCTGAGTCATGCGCTCGGCGAGAACGTCGCCGACGCCGCCCGGGTGGAGACCATGGCCGAGCACTTCCTCGACGTCGCGTCCCTCCCCTCGGCCAAGGGGTCGTCGTACGCGAGCGTCACGACGGCCGCCGCCTCCGTGGCGGCCCTGCCTCCATTGCTCGCTCTAGCGGAGGCCTTCGCGGCGGAGAAGGCCCGCCGGGGCTTCGTCGAGTACTCCGACCAGGTCGCTCTCGCGCTCGAGGTCTGCGAGACCGCGCCCGGTGTCGTCGCCGAGCACCGGGAGCGCTTCCGGGTCGTCCTCCTCGACGAGTACCAGGACACCTCGGTGGTGCAGACGCGGCTTCTCGCACGGCTCTTCACCGGTCACGGTGTCATGGCGGTCGGCGACCCGCACCAGTCCATCTACGGCTTCCGGGGCGCCAGCGCAGCGAACCTCGGCCGCTTCCCGACCGACTTCGGGGCGGCGGACGACGCCACCTTCACCCTGTCGACGAGTTGGCGGAACCCCCGGGTCGTCCTCGATGCGGCGAACGTCGTCGTCGACGAGCTCTCGCGGGCCTCGGCCGTGCCCGTGGGTCGTCTGGTGGCGCGCCCCGACGCACCGACCGGCTCCGTCGACGTGGTCTTCGGCGAGACGGTCGACGACGAGGCGGCCTCGGTCGCCGACTGGTTCGCGCGCGGGCTCGCCGAGAGGAACGACGACGGCACCGAGAAGACGGCGGCACTCCTCTTCCGCTCGAAGAAGACGCTGCCGGTCTTCGCCGACGCGCTCCGGTCTCGAGGCGTGCGTTTCCGCATCCTCGGTGTCGGCGGCCTCCTGCAACGGCCCGAGATCGTCGACCTCGTGAGCTGCCTGCGCGTCCTGCACGACCCCGCCGCGGGCTCCGAGCTGATCCGGCTCCTCGCCGGCGCCCGCTGGCGGGTCGGCATCCACGACATCGCAGCGCTCCGCGGTGTCGCCTCCTGGCTGTTCTCGCACGACCACGCGCAGAAGCAGCTCGACGTCGAGGTTGCGGCCTCGTTCCGCGCTTCCGTCGCCGCGGGCGAGAACGGATCGATAGTCGACGCCCTCGACTTCGTCGGGACGGCCCCGGCGTCCCACTCCCAGTTGCGGGGCTTCAGCGCCGAGGGGGTCGAGCGGCTCCGGGCCCTCGCCCGCCAGCTCGCGTTCCTGCGCAACCGCATCGGGCTCGACCTCGTCGATCTCGTCGCGCTCGTGCAGCAGGAGATGCTGCTCGACGTCGAGGTCGCTGCGGCCTCCGGTTCTCTTCGAGGCGGTGCGTATCTCCAGGCGTTCGACGACGAGCTGGCCGGCTACGTCGCGACGGACGAGTCCTCGAGTCTCGCCGGCTTCCTCTCCTGGCTCGACGCCGCCGAGCGTCGTGACGACATGGGGCCGCGGTCGGACGACAGCGAGGAGGGGGTCGTCCAACTGCTGACCGTCCACGGTTCGAAGGGGCTCGAGTGGCAGCTCGTCGCCGTGCCGAGGCTCGTCGAGGGCGAGCTCCCCGGGGCGTCCCGGGAGGGCCGGGGGTGGCTCGCGACCGGGCAGTTGCCGTTCGAGTTCCGGGGCGACGCCCTCGAGCTGCCGGTGCTGCCCTGGGGGGGCTTCGACGACCAGAAGGAGTTCGACCAGGGCCTCAAGGCGTTCGAGGCCGAACTGAAGGAGCGCCACCTCGCCGAAGAGCGTCGGCTCGCCTACGTCGCGATCACCCGCGCCAAGGACCACCTCGTGATGACGGGCTCGTTCTGGGCCTCGCAGACCCGGCCTCGCGGGCCGAGTCCCTACCTCGTCGAACTGGTCGAGGCCGGCCTGGTCGACGGCGCCCTGCTGCCCGAGGCTCCCGATCACGAAGACAACCCGCTGGCCGCCGAGAGCCGCGAACTCGTCTGGCCGTTCGACCCGTTGGGCGCTCGCCGCGGTGTCGTCGAAGCGGCGGCCGAGCGGGTGCGGGAGGCGCAGGAGCTCTCGAGCGCCGGCGAACGCTCGGGTCGAGACCGCTCCTCGCTCGGACGCTGGGATCGCGACATCGAACTGCTGCTGCGGGAGAGCGCATCGCTGCGCGAGGGTGCCTCGTCCGTGCCGCTGCCGCAGCGCATTCCCGCGTCTCGATTCAAGGACTACGTCGACGACCCCGCAGCCGTCGCCGCCGCACTGCGCCGGCCGCTTCCCGAGCGCCCCTATCGGGCCACCCGGCTCGGCACCCTCTTCCACTCGTGGGTCGAAGAGCGCTACCGTCCGACCGGTCAGGGCGAGACCCTCGACGCCGCCCCCTTCGAGTCCGATCTCGACGAGCCCGGGTCGACCGCATCGATCAGCAGCGCGCCGATCGACGCCGACGACGCCCGACGCCTGGCCGAGCTCCAGGCGACCTTCGGCGCCTCGGAGTGGGCCGACCTCGACCCGGTCGACGTCGAGCTGGAGATCCACCTGCCGCTCGGCGCCCGCACGATCATCTGCAAGATCGACGCGGTCTTCGAGCGCGACGGGCGGTACCAGGTCGTCGACTGGAAGACCGGCAAGGCGCCGGTCGACGAGGCCGATCTCGAACTCAAGCAGCTCCAGCTCGCGCTGTACCGCGAGGCCTACGCGCGCTACCGCGATGTCGATCCCGAGCGGATCGACGCGGTGCTCTACTACGTCAGCGACGACACGGCGATCCGGCCCACCCACGTGGCCGACCGCGACGAACTGCTTCGAATCTGGTCGACGGTCGAGACGGCGGGTGAGAGACCGGGCTAGGCGTGCCGGCGCTCGGTCGCGGTCAGCAGGTCTTCGACGCCGTCGAGGTCGAGCGCCTCGGTCGTCCCGGCCACGAGGGGTCGCTCGTCCGAGAACTGCACGGTGTCGACAAGACGCGTCATCATCGCCACGGCGTCGTCGACGACCTCGGTGTTCTTCGTGTGGGTGCCGTGAAGCAGATATTTGGCCAGATCGAGCTCGTGGTAGAGGGTCGCCCGGTGGCGGAGCTGCCGGTCGCTGGTGCCGCGCGAGACGCTGTACGCCTCGAACACCGCGTCGACGCTGTCCTCCGTCGGAGCACCGAGAACCCAGGCGAGGTCGCGCGCCGGGTCGCCGATCTGCAGGTCGTGCCAACCCAGGAGGCCGGAGATGCGGTCTCCCGACACCAGGAACGACGAGGCTTCGAGCGACCCGTTGATCACCGTCGGCTGGAACTGCCAGAGAAGGCTGTCCTGGATCGCGTTCTCCCAGCGTTCGAGCAGAGCTGCGGGCAGCATCCCCGTCGCCGCGGCGCGATCGACGACGCTGGCCGACGAGCGCATGGCCTCGAAGGGGGTGTGGCTGGAGAGCCCGGCATCGGTGACGAAGCTGGTGGGCAGAGCATGGATCGCGGCGACGGCGGCGCCGACCGCCGACGGCAGGCCCGTTCCGGCGAGGACGTCGCTGGCGGCGAGAGGCGTGCCCTCGACGTAGTCGTAGACGATGGCGCGGGTCTCGGCGATGGGCGCCTGGCCGCGGTAGGTCGGCACCTCGAACGACAGGCGCTTGCGCACGCCGAGGCTCAGCGCGCGCAGGGCGACGAGATCGGCCGACTGCTCGGCCTCGGCCCGCTGCGAGCGAGGAACGCGGATGATCCAGTTCTCGCCCTGACCGCCCGTGAGGCGGGCGGAGTCGAAGTCGCCGGTGCCGATGGAGCCCTGGAGGCCGGTGGCGCGGACGTCGAGGTCGGCGACGGCTGCTGTCGCCAACGCGGCTAGAGTGAGATGAGATCTGGCCATGCCTCAGGGTAGGCCGACAGGTCCGGCTCCTGTCGTTCGCCACACCCCGAATGGGCCGAAAACGACGGTTACTTGAACATGATTGGTGCGCGCATGTCGACAACTCCTTCGACCGGTCGGAACGATGCGCAGGGTCGAGGCAGCGACGAGTCGTCCTTCTCCGCACACCTTCCGCTCTCCCGCCACGAGGTCGACCGCGACTACCTGACGCGCGACCGGCCCGATGTCTTCGTGGAGCTCCTCGCCGACCCGGCCACGCGCATCCTGCCGGTCTGGAAGGGCCGTGCCCTTCTGGCGCCCGGCGCCTCCGCCCCCGAGACCGACGGTTTCGGTGCCACCGGTTCGGCCGACGGTGCGAAGTCGTCGCTCGCCCTCCTCGCCCCGAGCGAGGTCCCGGGGGATGCCCTGCTCATCTACCTGGGCCGGTCGCTCGCCGACGACGCCCCCGAGCCGATCGGCACTCCGCTCGTGGCCGCCGTCCTGAGCGACGAGCAGGCCTCGGCCGTGGCCGACGCCGAGCAGTGGGGCAACCTGCGCATGTTCGCGACCGACCTCAGCGCCCGCGACGCCGGCCTCGCCACCGAGGCCATCGCGATCGCCAACTGGCACGCCTCGCACCGCTTCTCGCCCCGCACCGGGCGTCCGCTCGTGTCGTCGAAGGGCGGCTGGGTCCTGGTCGACTCCGAAGACGGCCACGAGATCTTCCCGCGCACCGACCCGGCGATCATCGTCGGCGTGACCGACGCCGACGACCGGCTCCTGCTCGGCTCCAACGCCCTCTGGGAGAAGAACCGCTTCTCCCTGTTGGCCGGGTTCGTCGAGCCGGGCGAGTCGCTCGAACAGGCCGTCGAACGCGAGATCTTCGAGGAGAGCGGCGTCCGGGTCACGAACGCCACCTACCTCGGATCCCAGCCGTGGCCCTTCCCCGCCTCGCTGATGCTCGGCTTCCGGGCGACGGTCGACGTGGCGAACCCCGGCAGTCTCGAGCCCGACGGCGCCGAGATCATCGACCTCCGCTGGTTCACCCGCGACGAGCTGGCGTCCGCCGGCGACTCGGTCATCCTCCCCGGTCGCTCGTCTATCGCGCGCGCGATCATCGAAGACTGGTACGGCGGTGAGATCGACGACTGAGGCGTCGCGCTCCCTCCGCTCGGGGCGCTGAGATGGAAGCCGCCGACCTGATCGCCGGTCTCGACGACCAGCAGCGCCTCGCGGCCGAGACGCTCCTCGGGCCGGTCTGCCTCCTCGCCGGCGCGGGCACCGGCAAGACCCGGGCGATCACGCACCGCATCGCCTACGGAGTGGCCACCGGCGTGTACGCCCCGAACCGCGTCATGGCGCTCACCTTCACCTCCCGGGCCGCCGCCGAACTCCGCGGCCGTCTGCGGCAGCTCGGCGCCGGGGGAGTGGCGGCGCGGACCTTCCACGCGGCCGCCCTCTCGCAGCTCGCCTACTTCTGGCCGCAGACCATGGGCGGCACCATGCCGCGCCTCCTCGACGGCAAGGCCAAGCTCCTCGCGCACGCCTCCGAGACCTTGCGCCTCCGCCTCGACACCGCCAGCCTCCGCGACCTCTCGGCCGAGATCGAATGGCGGAAGGTCTCGCGGCTCACCATGGAGGAGTACGCGGCCGCCCTGCCGAAGCGCGGTCTGCCTCAGAACGTCACCCCCGAGCAGGCGCTCGACCTGCACCAGGCCTACGAGGACCTGAAGGATGCACGGCGGCAGCTCGACTTCGAAGACGTCCTGCTCGCCACCGCCGGCATGCTCGAACTGGAGCCGCGCGTCGCGCAGCAGGTGCGCGAGCAGTACCGCTTCTTCGTCGTCGACGAGTACCAGGACGTCTCGCCTCTCCAGCAGGATCTCCTCGAGCTCTGGCTCGGAGACCGCAACGACGTCTGCGTGGTCGGCGACGCCAGCCAGACCATCTACTCGTTCGCCGGCGCCTCGGCCGACTTCCTCCTCGGCTTCGGCTCGCGCTACGACGAGGCGACCGTGCTGCGGCTGGAGCAGAACTACCGATCCGCGCGACCCATCGTCGAGACGGCCAATGAGCTCATGCGCGGCCGGCCCGGGGCGCTGCACCTGAGCCCGGTGGCCGAGGCCCAGGGCCCGGCGCCGCAGGTCACCGATCACCTCACCGACGTGTCGGAGGCTCGCGCCGTCGCGGAGTCCATCGCCGAGGAGATCCGACAGGGCGCGGCACCCGAATCCATCGCCGTGCTCTTCCGGGTCAACGTGCAGGCGGCGAATCTCGAGCGGGCCCTCGCCGACCTGGGGATCCAGACTCGGCTCCACGGCGGGGCCCGCTTCTTCGACCTCCGCGAGGTCAAGCAGGCTCTGATGATGCTCAAGGGGGCGGCGGTCAGCATCGTGGGCGAGCCCCTCTTCAAGACGGTCAGCGACGTCCTCCGCTCGCTGGGATGGTCGCAGGAGCCGCCCGAGCAGCGCGGTGCAGTGCGCGACAAATGGGAGTCGCTCAACGCTCTGATGGGTCTGGCCGAGGGATCGCCGGAGGGCACCACCCTCCGCCAGTTCGTCGACGAGCTCTTCGCCCGGCAGGCCGGCCAGCACGAACCGACCATGGCGGCCGTGACGCTGGCCACGCTGCACTCCGCCAAAGGGCTCGAGTGGCGCAGCGTCTACGTCGTCGGCCTGAGCGAGGGCTACCTTCCGATCAGCTACGCCACCACCTTCGAGGCGGTCGACGAGGAGCGTCGGCTGTTGTACGTCGGGATCACCCGCGCACGAGAGCGCCTCCAGCTGTCGTGGAGCCACGCCGGACAGGGGTTCGGCGGGTCGTCGCGCGGGGGCGAGCGTCGCCCGAGCCGGTTCCTGGAAGAGCTGCGCATCCGCACGCCGGATGCAGTCGGCTCGTCGATCGGCTGACCGCCCCCGTCGCTCCGTCGATCGTCTCGATGACCGCGTCGTCGACGCCGTCGGGATCGCGATCGGCAGTGAGGTGAGAGAGGACGCGGCGCGCGGCTCGCACCGCGATCTCCCGGGCCTCCACGAGCCCGGGCTCGGGGCCTCGCCGCCCCCAGAGCTGGCCTGCGATCACGCCCCAGCAGGTCTCGACCTCCGAGCGGTAGAGATCGAGGCATCGCGAGCAGGCTGTGACCCCCGGCACGACGAAGGGGCCCACCCTCGTCGACCGGTCGCCCGAGACGACGGTGAGATGCGAGACGTCGCGTCGCAGCCAGGCCGACGTCACCTCCGGGTCGTGGACATGGTGGGTGAAGGAGACGCCCAAGTGGCAGGGCGGCGCCGTCACCACGGAGACCGCATCGACCCGCACGACTCCGACCCCGGAATCCGCCAGGAGCAGGTGGGTCTCCTCGGCCATGCGATTGTCGCCGGCGAGTGCCACCGCGACGGCGCGCGGAGGGGTCGAGGGGACCAGAGCCGGTTCGAGGCGGTCGACGAGGGCCTGGGCATCCCCCTGGGGCCAGCCTGCTCGGGTGGCCAGAGCGGCGACGCCCTCTCGGCCGTGCCCGGCCGAGACGAGGGAGAGGAATCGTTCGTCGCGCACCGTGAGGCCGTCGAGGACGACGACGGGATGGTCGACGCCGATCTGCAGGGTGCTCGGGTCGCGCCAGACGAGGGGGAGGCGGGGGTCCAGTCGGATGCTCATCCCGGGAGTGTGCCCGATGTCGCCGTTCGACGGCGCGCGTTCTCCACAGGCCGTGAGGCCTCTCCACAGGGGCCCGCGACGGGGTCTCAGGCCTCCGGTTCGCTCGCGGTGCCGTCGCCCGCCTCGCGGGGACGGTCGTCGCGGGTGTCGTTCAACAGGTCCTCGATCGCGCGGTCGACGTCGTCGAGAGCCGGCTCCTTCGACGTGAGCCGGGCGATCAGGGCCTGCGGGTCGTCGATGTCGTCGGACGTGGGGACGATGTCCGGGTGGGCCCAGAGCGAGTCGCGGAGCTCGCCGCCGGTCGCCTCGGTCACGGCCTGCCACATGGCCGCCGCCTCGCGGAGTCGGCGGGGACGAAGCTCGAGGCCGACGAGGGTCGCGAACGCCGACTCGGCGGGCCCGCCCGACGCGCGCCGCCGGCGGACCGTCTCGGCGATGGCACCCGACTTCGGCAGACGCTCGGTGGCCTGGGCCGTCACGACGTCGACCCAGCCCTCGATCAGTGCGAGGGTCGTCTCGAGACGCCCGAGAGCGGCCAGTTGCTCGTCGGTCTTCGGCGGGATGAGCGCGCCGCTCTGCATGGCGTCGCGCAACTGCTCGGGGTTGGCCGGATCGAAGTCCGCGGCCAGCTCTTCGAGACGGGAGGTGTCGATCGAGATGCCCTGGGCGAACTCGCGGATCGACGAGATGAGGTGGAGGCGCAGCCAGCGAGCGTGCCGGAAGAGTCGGGCGTGGGCGAGCTCACGGACCGCCAGGTAGAGCTGCACCTGGTCGGCGTCGACGTCGAGGCCCTCGCCGAACGCGGTGACGTTCTGCGGGATGAGAGCCGCCTGCTGCTCGTCGAGAAGGGGGATGCCCACATCACCGCCCGAGACCACCTCGGTGGACAACTGGCCGACGACCTGGCCGAGCTGCATGGCGAAGAGGGCGCCGCCGACGCTGCGCATGACCTGGCTCGCGCCCTGGAGCATGCCCTGCATCTCTTCGGGAGCCTGCTCGCCGAGGACCTTGGTGAGGGAGTCGGCGATGCTGTCGGCCACGGGCTCGGCCAGCTGACTCCAGACCGGCATGGTGGCGCGGGCCCACTCGGCCCGGGTCATGACGCGGGGTTCGACGGTCAGTTCGGCCACGTAGGCGACCTCGTCGAGCCACAGTGCTGCGACGTGGAAGGCCTGCTCGAGACCACTGACCTGCGCCGGCGTCGCTTCGATCGCCGACGAGTTGCCGATGGCCGTCGCCTGATCGGCGGCGAGGGACCAGTCGATGCCGTCTCCGCTGCTGTTCACGGCGGCCTGCAACTGGCTCATGAGCCTCGCCATGAAGGCGGGGTCGTTGGGCAGGCCGGCGGCGCCGACCAGCTTCGACGGGTCGATCTCGGAGTTGCCGGACAGGAACTGCCGCAGCATGTCGCGGAACTCGTCCTCCGGCCCCGGCTGCGAATCTTCAGACATGGCAATTAGGCTAGCCGGTGGCCACTCCGACAGTCTGGGATTCACCCCGTTCCGAGGTTTCGGCACTGCGCCCAGGGCGAACACTCCCCGGCGCCGTGCATCCGGCCCGGAGCCGTGCATCCGGCCCTGAGAAAACGCAGCGAGGCGCCCCCGTCTCACCTCCCGAGCCCGCCCCGAAAGGACCCCGTTGAGCTTCTTCGCCGTGCCCGAGGCGCCGACACCGCCCGCGAAGAAGCGCCGCGGCTGGATCGGCCTCGCCCTCCTGGCGGCGGCTCTCGTGATCGGCGTCGTCCTCTCGCTCCTCCCCGCGCCGTACCTCATCGAGCAACCCGGGCCGGTCTTCAACACCCTCGGCACGAATCCGTACGACGGCAAGCAGACGCCGCTCATCACGGTCTCCGGCCACCCGACCTATCCCACGTCCGGCAGCCTCGACCTCCTGACGGTGAGCGTCGTCGGCAACCAGACCCAGCGCCCGAACTGGCTCGAGATCGTCAGCGCCTTCTTCAGCCCGAGCAAGGCCGTGATCCCGATCTCGGAGATCTACCCGACCGGCGTCTCGAACAAGCAGGTCGAGCAGCAGAACACCACCGACATGGAGCAGAGCCAGAAGTCGGCGGTCACCGCGGCCCTCGCCCACGAGGGCTTCAAGGTGGGCACGAAGATCATCGTGAGCGCCGTCGAGAAGGGCAGCCCCGCTTCGGGACGACTCGACGAGGGCGACCAGATCGTCAGCATCAACGGCACGAATCTGACCCAGAACAGCGACGTCGACACCCTCCGCGCCCTCGTGACGAAGAACGGCAGCGCCGAGGCGACCATCGTGGTGGACCGCAAGAACGCAGGAGGCACGGGAACGACGCTCGAGACGGTCGAAGTCGCTCCGCAGCTGCTCCAGGGGTCGTACCTCCTCGGCATCGGCGCCTCCGTCTCCTACACGTTCCCCTTCAGCGTCACCCTGAAGCTCGCCGACGTCGGAGGCCCGAGCGCCGGCCAGATGTTCGCCCTCGGGGTCATCGACAAGACGACGCCCGGGTCGCTCAACGGCGGCAAGTCCGTCGCCGGCACCGGAACGATCACGGCCGACGGCACGATCGGCGCGATCGGCGGCATCCGACAGAAGATGTACGGCGCCCGGGAGGCGGGGGCGACGGTGTTCCTCGCTCCGGCGAGCAACTGCGACGAGGTGGTGGGCCACATCCCCTCGGGCCTCTCGGTCTACGCGGTCACGACGCTGGACGAGTCCGTCACGGTGCTCGACACCGTCGCCTCCAAGGGCGACACGTCCGCACTGCCGACCTGCTCGACGAAGTGACTCGCGGCCGTTCGTAGAGGGCACGTTCGGCGTCTCCAAGGGTTCTCCACAGGCTCGCTCCGAGAGCGCGGACCGCGCAGGTCGGACGCATAGGATGGCGGTTCCACCTCTCCCCGAGCCAGGAGCATCCTCTTGACTTCCTCTGCATCCGCAGCAGCAGCCGGGCCCCAGCGCTCGGGGTCGGCTCGCCGATCCCCGCGCACGCCCATCCTCATCACCATCGGCATCCTCGCCGTCCTGGTGATCCTGTTCTTCATCTTCGCCAGCCTGGCGACCGACTTCCTCTGGTACCAGCAGCTGGGCTTCACGAAGGTGATCATGACCCAGTGGGTCGCCGGCACGTCGCTCTTCTTCATCGGCTTCCTCGGCATGGCCGTACCCGTCTACGTCAGCATCGACGTCGCCTTCCGGTTCCGGCCGGTCTACGCCAAGCTCAACTCGCAACTCGACCGCTACCAGCAGGTCATCGAGCCCCTTCGCAAGACGGTCATGTTCGGCATCCCGATCGTGCTCGGGCTCTTCGGGGGCATTGCCGCCTCCAGCCACTGGCAGATGGTCCTCGAGTTCCTCAACCGCACCCCGTTCGGCAAGACCGACCCGCAGTTCCACCTCGACATCGGGTTCTACGTCTTCTCGCTGCCCTTCTACCAGGGCATCGTCGGGTTTGCATCCGCCGTCGTGCTGCTGTCGGCGTTGGCAGCTCTGGCGACGAGCTACCTCTACGGGGCCCTCCGCTTCGCGGGCCGTCAGATCGGCATCACCCGCGTCGCACGGATCCAGATCGCGGTCACCGCCGCGGTGTATCTCGCGCTGCAAGCCATCAGCCTCTGGCTCGACCAGTACGCCACGCTCACCGACGGGGCCAACAAACTGCTCGTCGGCGCCACCTACACCGACGTGGTGGCGGGCATCCCCGCCAAGCAGATCCTGGCCTACGCCGCCGCCGTCGTCGCCATCCTCTTCATCGTGACCAGCATCATCGGCCGCTGGCGGGTCCCGATCATCGGCACGGCGCTGCTCATCATCATCAGCCTGCTGATCGGCGCGATCTACCCGTGGATCGTCCAGCGGTTCACGGTCGACCCTTCGGTGAAGAGCATCGAGTCGAGCTACATCCAACGCAACATCGACGCCACCCGAGACGCCTACGGGGTCTCGGGCGTCAAGGAGAGCACCTACAAGGCCAAGTCGACGGCGACGGCCGGCGCCCTGGCGAGCGACGCCGTCACGACGGAGAACATCCGGATCATCGACCCGGCCCTCGTCACCGACGCGTTCGCCCAGCTCCAGCAGTACAAGCAGTACTACTCGTTCCCGGACCAGCTCGACGTCGACCGCTACACGATCGACGGCAAGGTGCAGGACGTCGTGATCGCCGTCCGCGAGCTCGACCAGCAGGGCCTCGGCGCCTCGAACACCGAATACAACTCCACGTTCGTGTACACACACGGCTACGGCGTCGTCGCGGCGTACGGCAATCAGCGCTCGGCCGACGGTCAGCCCGTCTTCCTCGAGTCGGGAATCCCGGCCACCGGGGCCCTGGGTACCTCGTCGACGTTCCAGCCGCGCATCTACTTCGGCGAGAACAGCCCGCAGTACTCCATCGTCGGCGGAAATGGCCTCAACAAGGTCGAGCTCGACTACCCGTCCGGCAACGACGACGACGGCAACGGCAACGCCACGACCACCTACACCGGCAACGGCGGCCCGAAGCTCGACAACGCCTTCACGAAGCTCATCTACGCGATCAAGTTCCAGTCGCAGCAGATCTTCCTGTCGAGCGCCGTCAACTCCAAGTCGCAGATCCTCTACGACCGCAGTCCGTCCGACCGCGTGAAGAAGGTCGCGCCGTATCTGACCATCGACAGCAACCCGTACCCGGCCGTGGTCGACGGCCACGTGGTCTGGATCGTCGAGGGATACACGACGTCGAATCAGTATCCGTACTCCGCCGAGCAGAGCCTGTCGCAGTCGATCGCCGACACGTACACGCAGGCCCCGGCCTACGCGACGGATCAGATCAACTACATCCGCAACTCCGTGAAGGCCACGGTCGACGCCTACTCGGGCAAGGTCACCCTCTACGCCTGGGACAAGACCGACCCCGTCCTCAAGACCTGGCAGAAGATCTTCCCCTCCACGGTGAAGCCGATGGCGGACATGAGCGGCACGCTGCTCAGCCACGTCCGCTACCCGGAGGACCTGTTCAAGTTGCAGCGGAAGGTGCTCGGCACCTACCACGTCACCGACGCCGGGTCCTTCTACAACGGCGACGACGCGTGGACCACGCCGAACGAGCCCACGAAGACCGGCGACGCCGATCTGCAGCCGCCGTATTACCTGACCATGAAACTGCCCGGGCAGGATCCCGCGTTCCAGTTGTACTCGACCTATATCCCGCAACAGACGGGCCAGTCGAACCCTCGGAACGTGCTGACCGGCTACCTCGCGGCCAACTCGGACGCCGGCGACACCAAGGGCAAGATCTCCTCGTCCTACGGCAAGCTGACGTTGCTGGCGTTGCCCAAGACCGACAACGTGCCGGGCCCCGGACAGGTACAGGCGAACTTCAACTCCGATACGACGGTCGCGTCCGAGCTCTCGCTGCTCTCGCGAGGAGACACGACCATCGAGCGGGGCAACCTGCTCACGCTTCCGGTCGGCGGAGGGTTCCTCTACGTCCAGCCGATCTACGTGAAGTCGACGTCGAACACCTCGTACCCGATCCTCCAGCGCATCCTGGTCTCGTTCGGTGACAAGATCGCGTTCGAGAGCACCCTCAAGGGGGCGCTCGACGACATCTTCGGCGGCGACTCCGGCGCTCAGACGGGCGACGCCGACCTGGGCACGACAACGCCGACCACGGGCAGCGGGAGCGGTAGCACGGGCAGCAGCGGCTCAGGCAGCACTGACACGGGCGGCTCGACCGGTACCGGTACCGGCACCGGCGCGACGAACCCGGCGCTCCAGACGGCCCTGGCGCAGGCGCAGCAGGCGCTGAGCGACAGGACGGCCGCCTACGCCAAGAACGATCTCGTGGCCGCCGCCCAGGCCGACGCGAACCTGCAGAAGGCGCTCGAGGCGGCCGTGGCCGCTTCGAAGTAGTCGGCGAGGCCGCCTCCGGAGCGCCGGAGGCGGCCTCGATTGGCGCCGTGCTGATCCCCGTGATAGAGTCACTTCTTGTGCCGCGGGGTGGAGCAGTTCGGTAGCTCGCTGGGCTCATAACCCAGAGGTCGTAGGTTCAAATCCTGCCCCCGCAACAAATGCATTAGGCCTGTCCTTCCTTTGGACAGGCCTTTTCGCATTTCTCGCGTGCTTGTCTGGCGCCTCTCGGCGCGCGCGCCGGGGGCGCTGAGGCTTCGCTTCGCTCGCCGGAACGGGGGAACGCGAGAACGCGGGAAGGCGAGAACGCCGGAACGCCGGGACGCCGGAACGGGAAAACGCGAGAACGCGAAACCGCGGGAACCCGGGATCGACGACGACAGGGGAGGGGCCCGTGGGCAGCAGCGGCGCGCTCGCCAGGAACTACAGTGGCGGCATGGAAGACACGCTCGCCATCGCCGTCGCACAATTCGCCCCCACAGGCGATGCGGAAGCCAACCTCGAGACGATCACCGAGCTGGCCGAGCGGGCCTCACGACGCGGGGCGCGCATCCTCGTCGCTCCCGAGTACTCGTCCTTCTTCGAGAAGGAGATCGGCCCCGCTTACCTCGACGGGGCGCAGCCGCTCGACGGCCCCTTCGTACAGGGGCTCGGACGCCTCGCCGCCCGTCTCGGTCTGTTCGTCGTCGCCGGCTTGGTGGAGACCCGCTCGGCCACGCACTTCTCGAACACCCTCGTCGCCCTCGCGCCCTCGGGCGAACTCGTCGCGACCTACCGCAAGCTGCACCTCTACGACGCGTTCGGCGGCAACGAGTCCGACTGGATCGTCCCCGGCGAGATCGACGAGCCGGAGACGTTCACGGTCGACGGCTTCACGGTCGGCCTCCAGACCTGTTACGACGTCCGGTTTCCCGAAGTGACGAGGATGCTCGTGGATGCCGGGGCGGAGATCGTCCTGATCCCGTCCGAGTGGGTCCGCGGCCCGCTCAAAGAGCACCACTGGAGGACGCTCGTCACGGCCCGCGCACTCGAGAACACGATCTACGTCGCGGCCGCCGACCACGTGCCGCCGGTGGGCGTCGGCAACAGCATGGTCGTCGACCCGTCCGGCGTCGAGATCGCCACCATCGGCGACGAGGTGGGCATCGCCGTCGCCGAGGTGAGTCGGGCACGGCTGGAGGCGGTTCGCACAGTCAACCCTGCGCTGACACTGCGTCGGTTCCACGTGGCCGCCGGAGCACCGACCGTGAGCGCCGACGGGGCGCAGGCCCGCGAAACGGTCGAGTCGCTCTAGCTGTACTGAGCCATCAGGTTGGTGACACTCGCGCAGCGGGCGGCGAGCTGCGGGCGTGCGGCACAGCCCCTCGCGTGCGGCTCAGGATCCGCGCCGCGGACGAGAGTTTTCGCCGCTTGCGGGGGTGCAGTGGGGGATCGGAGGCGCCAGCGCGGGGCGTGTGGCACAGCCCCTCGCGTGCGGCTCAGGATCGGCGCCGCGGACGAGAGTTTTCGCCGCTTGCGAGGGTGCAGCGAGGGATCGGAGGAGCCGGCGCGGAGCATGCGGCACTCGCCCGAAGCATCACCGACCTCACGGCCGGGTACGTCTAGAGGCCCGGTCGGAGAGCCGCCAGCTGCGCCGACGCTCGCTCGAGCACGTCGACCCGCTTGCAGAATGCGAACCGCACCAGCGACGAGTACTCGGCGGCGAGATCGGCGTGGCAGAACGCGCTGATCGGCACCCCGACCACTCCGGCGAGCGACGGCAGGCGGCGACACAGCTCGGCGGCGTCGTCGAAGCCGAGGCCCCGGGCATCCGCCACGACGAAGTACGAGCCCTGGGGGCGCGAGACGGGCAGGCCCGCTGCGACCAGCCCCGCGCTCAACAGATCGCGCTTGTGCTGCAGCGTCGCAGCGATCCCCTCGAAGTAGCTGTCGGGCAGCCCGAGCCCCACGGCGATGGCCGGCTGGAAGGGGGCGCCGTTCACGAAGGTCAAGAACTGCTTCACCGCGAGGATGCGCTCGACCAGCGCCGCCGGACCGGAGAGCCAGCCGATCTTCCAGCCGGTGGTGGAGAACGTCTTGCCCCCGCTCGAGACCGTGATGGTGCGATCGGCCGCACCGGGCAGAGTGCTGATCGGGTGGTGGGCGACGCCGTCGAAGATCAGGTGCTCGTAGACCTCGTCGGAGACGATGAGCGCGTCGTGCTGGTGCGCCAACTCGACGATGAGGGACTTCGTCGCCTCGTCGAGGACTGTGCCGGTCGGATTGTGCGGGTCGTTCAGCAGGATGATGCGGGTCCGGTCGGTGACGGCGCGTCGCAGCTCGTCGTGGCCGACTCGGAAGTCGGGCCCGCGCAGGGGGACGGTGACGTGCTGGCCCCGCGAGAGCCCGATGACAGCGCCGTAGGAGTCGTAGAACGGTTCGAGGGTGACCACCTCGTCGCCCGCGTCGACGAGGGCGAGGAGCGTCGCGGCGAGTGCCTCGGTCGCGCCGGCCGTGACCAGGACTTCGAGCGACGGGTCCAGTTCGATGCCGTAGAAGCGCTTCTGGTGCGCGGCGACGGCTTCGAGCAGGACCGGCAGGCCGCGGCCCGGCGGGTACTGGTTCACCCCGTCGGTGATCGCCTGACGCGCGGCCTCGAGGACCTCTTCCGGGCCGTCCTCGTCCGGGAAACCCTGTCCGAGGTTGATCGCCCCGGTCCGGTTCGCCAGCGCCGACATCTCGGCGAAGATGGTGGGCGCCAGGCGGCCCTCGGCATCGAGGAGCATGGCGCCGCGGGCAGCGCGCTCCCAGGGGGCAAGGGACGACATGGGGCCTCGTTCGAGATGGGGGATGTGCATCCCACCGTAGCCCGCTTCACGGCGCCTCCTCACGAGGCCCGCTTATGATGACAGCCTGGCCCTGGCCGCCGTTCGTCGGCGTCCGGCCGAACGACCCGTCGCACCTGCGGGCCGCCCGCACGAGAGGAGCCTTCGCGCATGAACGAGACCCCTGAGCCGAACGGCACCCCCGACGATCACGAGGATGCCCTGGCCGACCGGTCCCGTCGGGGCGACGACTCCGTTCCTGCCGCCGAGGCCCCCGTCGCGTCGGGCCCGACTGCGCCCCCGCTCCCAGGCACCACCCCCGAACCCCTCTCCGCCATGCGCCAGGCCGATCTGCCGGCTCCGACCGGGGCCCACCGGGCTCCCGCCTCGCTCGACCACGCCGCCTACGCCGGCAGCCACTCCGCCGCCTACGCCGACCTCTCGGCCCAGGCCGCGAACGATCCCGTCGTGGGGGCGAACGCCGACTACCTCGGGGGCGCGAACGGGGCGGCATCCGCCTACGGGAGCACCGGTGTCGAGGCCGGCGCACCCGCTGCGAAGACCCGAGGCCGCGGCATCGGCGCCTTCGTCGGGGTGGCCGTCGTCGCCGCGATCATCGGTGGTCTCGTCGCGACCGGCGGCTACGCGCTCCTCGGCTCGCGGTCGACGTCGGAGACCGGCACCTCGACCTCGCTGACGGTGAACGACTACAAGGACGCCACCATCGTCACCGCGGTCGCTGCGAAGGCGACTCCGTCGGTCGTCACCATCAACGTCGTCTCCGGCAGCTCGGCGGGTACCGGATCGGGCGTCATCCTGTCGAGCGACGGCTACATCGTCACCAACACGCACGTCGTGACCCTCGACGGGGCGAGCGCCACCGGCACGATCGCCGTCACGCTGGCCAACGGCCACATCTACACCGGGAAGGTGGTCGGACTCGACCCCCTCGTCGACCTCGCCGTCGTCAAGATCTCGGCGACGGGCCTCCAGCCGATCACCTTCGGCGACTCGTCGAAGATCAACGTCGGCGCCACCGCTGTCGCCATCGGCGCGCCGCTCGGACTGTCGAACACGGTGACCGACGGGATCATCTCGACGCTCAATCGGAGCATCACGGTCGCCTCGTCGGCCGTGCCCGACTCGAGCTCGACGGCGGGCGGCTCCACCGGAGGGTCGTCCAACAACGGCCAGGGCCCGTTCAGCTTCGACAACGGCACCGGCAGCACCAGCACTGCGGCCACGAACATCTCCCTCCCGGTGGTCCAGACGGACGCCTCGATCAACCCCGGCAACTCGGGCGGTGCCCTGCTCGACTCCAAAGGGCACCTGATCGGCATCAACGTGGCCATCGCGTCCGCGCCCTCGAGCAGCTCGTCGGGCGGCTCGGCCGGAAGCATCGGCGTCGGTTTCGCGGTGCCGTCCAACCTCGTCGACCGCGTGGCCAAGAGCATCATGGCGAGCGGCTCGGCCACCCACGGCCTGCTCGGGGCCTCGATCGACGACGCGACCAGCGACAGCTCCGCCACGCAGACCGGCGCTCTCATCAAGTCGCTGGTCTCCGGCGGGGCCGCCGAGAAGGCGGGCTTGCGCGCCGGCGACGTCGTGACGAAGGTGGACGGCAACGGAGTCACCGACGCGACCGACCTGACCGCCCAGATCCGCACCCTCGCGGGTGGGGCCACGGCGCAGGTGACCTTCATCCGGGACGGCTCGACCAAGACGGCCGACGTCGTCCTCGGTACCCTCAAGGGCTGACCCCGCCTGCTGATAGGCTCATCCGCCGATGAGCCGATACCCGGCGGCCCGAGACCACAGGATGACATGAGCGAACCCGACAGCCGTTCCATCGGTGTCTCGTACGTCATGCCCGTCCTGAACGAGGTGGACGAAATCCGGTCCGCCGTCGAGAGCCTCGTGTCGCAAGACCACGAGGGGCCGTTCGAAGTGATCCTGGCCCTCGGGCCCAGCGTCGACGGCACCAACGAGGTCGTGGCCGAGATGGCCCGCCTCGACCCGCGCATCCGCAGCATCCCCAACCCCGTCGGATCCACGCCGGCCGGTCTCAACGTCGCCATCCTCGCGTCCCAGTACCCGGTCACGGTGCGGGTCGACGCGCACTCGGTGCTCCCGCCCGACTACACCCGCATCGCCGTCGAGACCCTGGTGGCGAGCGGCGCCGACAACGTCGGCGGCATCATGCACGCCGAGGGGCGGACCCCCTTCGAGAAGGCCGTGGCTCGCGCCTACGGAAGCAGTGTCGGTCTCGGGGGCACCCCGCACCACGTCGGCGGCAAGGAGGGGCCCGCCGAGACGGCGTACCTCGGCGTCTTCCAGCGCCACCGCCTCATCGAGGTGGGGCTCTTCGACGAGAACATCAAGCGCGGTCAAGACTGGGAGCTCAACCGGCGTCTCCGAGCCACCGGCGGTGTCGTCTGGTTCACTCCCCGCCTGACGGTCACCTACCGGCCCCGGCCCAGCCTCGCGAAACTCGTGCGCCAGTTCGTGGCCACGGGCATCTGGCGTGGCGAACTCGTCCGGCGCTTCGCCTTCGCCAACTCCCTGCGCTACCTCGTGCCGCCGGTGATGGTGCTGGCCGTCGCCCTCGGGGTCGTCGCGGGCCTCGTCGGTGTCGTGGGTGCCATCGCCGGAACGGCGGTCGCCTGGTTCCTGATCGGTTTCGTCGTGCCCGCGGTCTACCTCGTGTTCGTCGTCGCGGCGACGTTCGTGTCGGCGCGAGACGAGGACGGCCGAACGCGGGCGTGGTTTCTCGTAGTGTTGCCGTGTATCCATTTCGGCTGGGGGATCGGCTTCGTGGCCGGCTTCCTCTCGCTCACGAAGAACATCACCGCGCACATCGGAAGGTAAGAATGCCGTCGCCTTCTCGCGTGACCCGCCCGACGTCCATCGCCCAGCTGCGCGAGGTCGCCCAGCCGCCCGAGGTCCGCAGCCGCGCCAACGCCGAGCACTGGACCGCCTCGCTCTACCTGCGCGACGTCTCGCCGTACCTCACCTGGCTCTTCCTGAAGACCAGCATCACTGCCAACGGCGTCACCGGATTCATGATCCTCGCGGGGTGGGCGACCGCCTTCTCGCTCCTGATCCCCGGCGTCACAGGGGCCGCGCTCGCCCTCGTGCTCGGGCAGCTCCAGATGCTCATCGACTGCTGCGACGGCGAGGTGGCCCGCTGGCGGCGCGAGTCGTCGCCGGCAGGAGTGTTCCTCGACAAGGTCGGGCACTACTCGACCGAGGCGCTCATTCCCGTGATGCTCGGGTTCCGCGCCGCCGGGCATCCCTTCGATGCGCCCAACGGCTTCCTCTGGACCACGCTCGGGCTGACGCTGGCGCTCATCATCGTGCTCAACAAGGCGCTCAACGACATGGTCCACGTCGCCCGCGCCAACGCCGGGCTCGACCGGCTGGAGGACAAGCGCGGGGGAGTCACGGTGCCCAGCGGCCGCCTCCTCGCCCGTCTTCGCAGCGCCGCTCGGTTCCTGCCGTTCCACCGGCTCTACCACTCGGTCGAGCTGACGATCATCGTCTTCGTCTTCTCGCTCGTCGGACTGGCCGTGGGGCAGGTCGCCGCCGACCGCATCCTCCTCTCCGTCCTCGCGCCGCTCTCGCTCCTGGCCCTGCTCGGCCACTTCGTCGCGATCATGGCATCGAAGCGGGTGCGGAACTGACCTCCGCCGCCGGAACCTCCTCCGGCCTCCCGCGCGTCGGCGTCGTCAGCCTGACCCAGGGCCGCCGTCCGGCCGACCTCGACCGAGGCCTCCGGAGCCTTCTGGCCCAGGAGGGCGTCGTGCTCGACATCGTCTGCGTGGGCAACGGAGCCGCGCCGGGGGCGGTGCCCGACGGCGTGCGAGTCCTCGAACTGCCCGAGAACGTGGGGATCCCGGCGGGACGCAATCGCGGCGCCGCCCTGGTCGAGGGCGAGTTCGTGTTCTTCTTGGACGACGACGCCTCCCTGCCGTCCCCGACCTTCTTGAAAGAGGCGACGGGGATGCTCGGGGCGACGCCCGACATCGGCCTCCTTCAACCGCGGGTCGTCGACCCTGACGGCGCCGAAGCCCCGACGAGATGGATCCCCCGGCTCCGCAAGGGCGACCCGGCGACGTCGAGCGACGTGTTCTCCGTCTGGGAAGGGGCGACGCTGCTGCCCCGGGCCGTCTTCGACGCCGCCGGCGGCTGGGCCGAGCCGTTCTTCTACGCGCACGAGGGCATCGAACTCGCCTGGCGCGTCTGGGCGCAGGGCAAACGCGTCTGGTACGCGGGCGATCTCGTGGCCGCCCACCCTGCCATCGATCCGGCACGGCACAGCCAGTACTACCGGCTCAACGCTCGCAATCGCGTCTGGTTGGCGCGACGGAACCTCCCCGGCCCGCTCGTGCCCGTGTACGTGGCGAGTTGGACCCTGGTGCAGGTGCTGCGATGGGCTCGACGGCCCGACCGGCTTCGGCCGTGGTTCGCGGGATTCCGCGAGGGCTGGGCCAGCGACCCGGGTGGGCGCCGCTCCATCGGGTGGCGGACCGTGTGGCGGATGACGAGGGCCGGGCGACCCCCGATCCTCTGAGGACGCCCCGCAGGCCTCGCTGCTTGAGGCGCTGAGGCATGAGGTATATAGTACTCATGCCTGGACAGTCTGGACCTTTGTCATGCAGCCGCGTATCCATGAGGTGTGCCCGACCCGACTTCTGCCGCCGCCCGCCTCTTCGGCGAGCGGGTTCGCACCGAGAGACTCCGTCTCGGCCTCAGCCAGGACGAGGTCGCCCACCTCGCGGGCATGAACGTCTCGAACTACGGCAAGATCGAGCGCGGGATCGGGAACCCCGTTCTGCACACGATCGTGCGTCTCGCAACGGTCGTCGGCGTCGATCCGGGCACCCTCGTCGCGGGGATCTCGGGCGACGACCTGCCCCCGGTGCTCGAGGCGTTCAGCGCGGCGGACTTCGTGCGTGAACAGCGCCGCCGCCGTGCGGAGAGCTGACGGCGCCGTCAGAAGCTGAAGCGCCACAGGTACTCGTCGTCGTTCTCGCGGAACCAGCGCACCACGACCACCGAGCTGCGGCTGAGGTCGCTACCGATGAGGGTCAGTGTGACGCCGACACCGGGCCCCAGGTCGGTGGGGCGGAGGGGCACCAGGTAGCCGGGCCCGAGAAGGGAACACCGGACGCCTCGGACCATCTCGTCGGAGAGGTTGACGAGGCGGTAGAGGTGGGGTGCGTCGTGTCGGTCGATCCAGAACGGGACTTCGTATGCGGGCGTGTGACTGCTCATGCCGACAACGTAGAAGGAGCGTGCGACGTCTGGGGTGCGACGCCTGTGAGGAGGGCCTCGCCTGTGGACGACGGCCGTGCCGGCCCCTTCTGTGGAGAAGGGGAGGGGCCTCAGGCGTCGAGCTCGTCGGGGAATCGGGTCGGCGCGGGGCCGAAGGCCGTCCTCGAACTCGTCACGACCCGGCGGCCGAGCGTGTGGTTTCCGACACCGCCGATCACTGCGCCGATGCCGAACGGGATCGCGCGCCCGACGATCGACGTGCCCTGCGAACGGACGAAGCGCTTGATGAACTGTTTGCGGACCAGGTCGGCGACCCCGCCGAGCGAGGCCTGGGGGAGTCGTTGGGCCACCAGGTCGCCCCAGAAGGCCTTGCGGGCCGGGCCCTGGCCGATGGCTTCGCCCGCGAGCTGCTTGACGAGGTCGGCGCCGGGGCCGCCCAGCATCATGGCCATGACGATCGTGCGGGCGCGTTCGGGATCGGTGACGGCCACGCCGTGGATCTCGGTGACCGACTGCGCGTAGAGCGCGCTGGCTTCGAGGAAGTAGGCGGTCTCGGCCCCGGACAGCGCGAGCGAGACGGCCATGCCCACTCCGGGGATCACGGCGCTCGCGCCGACGGCCGCACCGCCCGTGGTGACGGCCGCCAGGTATTCGCGCTCGAGGGTCTTGAGGATGTCGGCCGGGGTCGCGCCGGGGCGACGTCGGCGAAGCATCGCGATGTGGGAGACCACGACGGGCCGCTGCACGACGAGGACGCGGTTCAGGCCGCGCTGCCATCGGGGGCCGTCGGTCGGGTCGGCCAGATCTCCGCCGACCTCTTTCAGCTCGTCGCCCTGAACGGGCAAAGCCTTCTCGAGGTCGGTCGTGGTGGTGTCGCCGGTCTCGGGCGCGGTCGACTTGGAGGCCTTGGTGCGTCGCATCACCGGAGCCTACGCCGCGACGGTGGGAACTCGGGCTGCGGCTGTTCGCGCGCGGAGAGACAGTGGCTCAGTGGCTCAGTGGCTCAAGCGCTTTTGGCCGGCGCCTTGCTGTCGAGTGCGGCGTTGTAGATGTCGAGCGCCTCGTCGATGGGGCCGTCGAAGACGAGCGCACCCTTCTCGAGGTACAGCCCGCGCTCGCAGAAGCGGCGGAGATCCTTCTCGTTGTGCGAGACCAGGAACAGCGTGCGCCCCGAGGCCACCATCTCTTCGATCCGCTTGTAGCACTTCTCCCGGAAGGCGCGGTCGCCGACGGCGAGGACTTCGTCGACGAGGATGATCGGCTCGTCCAGGCGGGCGATCACAGCGAACGCGATGCGCACCTTCATTCCGCTGGAGAGGTGCTTGTAGGGAGTGTCGACGAATTCGGCGATCTCGGCGAAGTCGATGATCTCGTCGAAGCTGGCACGGATCTCGTCCTTCGACATTCCGTGGAGCCCGGCCGTGAGGTAGACGTTGTCGCGGACGCTCAGATCGTTGACGAAGCCCCCCGTGATCTCGATGAGCGGGGCCACGCCCTCACGCACACGGATCCGCCCCTCGTCGGGCAGGACGACCTCGGCGACGAGCTTGAGAAGGGTCGACTTGCCCTGCCCGTTCCGCCCCACCACGCCGATCGCCTCACCCCGGTGGACGTCGAAGCTCACGTGGCGCAGAGCCCAGAATTCTCCCGGACGCGAGCGTCGGCTGCTGTCGCTGAACAGGTCTTTGAAGGAACGCTTCGCCGACTTGTTGCGGCGGAAGCGGATGCCGGCGTCGACGACCTGGATCACGGGCGAGCCGCTCTCGGGCACGGCCATCAGATCTCCTTCAGGACGGCGCGCTCGGAGGCGCGGAAGACGAGGATGCCCACAGCGAGGAGCACGAAGCTCACCACCGCGGCGATCACGGAGTCGCGGAGGGAGAACTGGTCGGAGAAGAACGCCGACCGGTACATGCCGAAGATGCCTGTGAGCGGGTTGAACGAGGCGAGGAGGTGGTAGCGCTCGGGGAGGTTCTTTGTGCCGTAGATGATCGGCGAAGCATAGAAGAGGAAACGCAAAATGAGCTTCGTCGCCCTCTCGAGGTCGCGGAAGAAGACGACGAGCGGCGCGATGATGAGGCTGACGCCTGTTATGAAAACGCCCTGCAGGACGATGGCCACCGGGAAGAGAAGCGTGTGCCACCCCACTCCGGCGTGGGTGAAGAGGGCGAAGATCGCGAGGACGGGCAGGCTGAAGAGGAACTCGATGCCCTTGGAGAGGACGATCCGGTTCACCCAGATGGTGCGGGGGATCTTCGTGGACCGGACGAGCTTCGCGTCGCTGATGAAGGCTTTGGTGCTGTCCGACACGGCGCCGTTGAACCATTGCCACGGCAGCAGACCCGTCAACAAGAAGATGATGTACGGCGTCTCGCCGACGTGACGATGGAAGACCACCGTGAAGACGAAGAAGTAGATCGCCGACATCAACAGCGGGTCGAGGATCGACCAGAGATAACCCAGCTTCGAGGTCGAGTAGCGGACCTTGAGGTCGCGGCTCGTCAAGAGCCAGAGCACCTTGCGGTACCGCGTCACCCCCGTGGCGCGGGCGTAGGGAGCCGTCTCGACGCGGGTGGTCGTAGCTGCGGTCACGGTCGTCCTCTGTTGGTCAGGGGACATGAAGAGCTGTGATGCGTCAGACGAAGAGGTTCGCTCGCTCGAGGTCTTCGGCGAAGTCGACCTCGACGGCGTAGAGGTCGGAGATGTCCACCGGTACGAAGCGTAGGCCATCGTGCTCGATGCCCAGCTCGATGCCGCGCTCGAAGTAGTCCTGGGCGTCGACCCGGCCGAGCTGACGAGTCAGTTGCGCCTTGTCGGACTTGGAGACGAAGTTGATGCCGACCGCCTCGCCGAGACCGTTCTTGACCTGCTTGGAGAGCTCGTCGATGAAGCCCTCGGCGTCGGTCGTGTACTTGACCTCTTCGTCGGAGACGCTCGCGGTGTTGACCGACACGAACGACTGATCGGCGGCGACGTACGACTGGGCGCGCTGCAGGGCTGCGGGATCGAACACCACGTCGCCGTTCATCCACAGGACACCGTTGGACCCGGTCGCCTTGAGGGCGCGCATCAGGCTCTTCGAGGTGTTGGTCTGGTCGTACTGCTCGTTGTAGACGAAGCTCGCCGTCGGGAAGGCCTCGACGATGTGCTCGTACTTGTACCCGACGACGACGGTGATCTTCACGTCTTCGCCGAAAGCCTCGTGGATGTTGTCGAACTGCTGCTGCATGATGGTGCGGCCGTCGGCCAACTCCGTCAGGCACTTGGGCAGGGAACGACCGAGCCGAGTGCCCATGCCTGCGGCGAGGATCACGATCTGCGTGCTCATGTTGTCTCCTTCTGAAGTGTGCGACACATCACTGTGCAAGCCCATCGTACTCTGGTGACCCAAACGGGGTACCAGCGAACCCGCCAGTCTCTCAGACACTCGTGTCCTTTTCGTGACATGCAGACATGGCCCGACGGAGGCCCCGCCGTGGTTGCTACGGTGGGGTACGGAAATCGGTGCGCAGCCCGAGAGGGATGGTCCAGGGGGACCCGCGAAGGCGCGTTTCGAGGCGACGGAGCTCGAGGCGCGAGGTCTTCGCACCACTGCCGGGCACCGGCGCCGGGGTACGAAAAGCAAGGGGACGACGTGAGCGACACCGATACCGGCGACATCCGACTCGAGGCGGTCGCGGCGGAAGAGGCGGCGGCCACCGCGGACGCGGGTGCGGTCGACGGCCGCGAGGTGGAGGAGCCGGGCGCCCCCGAGGAACGCGAGCCCGCCTCGACCCCTGAGGCTCAGCCCGCTGCGACTCTGGCCACCGCAGCCCGAGCAGCAGCGCCTCGATCCGGGGCCGCGAGGACGCCGACTGCAAAGCCGCGCGGGGCGGCCAAGGGCGGCGCCGCCAAGACGGCGAGCGCCAAGACGGCCGCGGGCAAGAGCGCAGCGACGAGGACTGCGGCGGCCAGGACGACTGCGGCAGGCAAGCCGACTGCGGCAGGCAAGCCGACTGCGGCCGGCAAGACCACTGCCGCCGCCCGAGCAAAAGCCGCGGCTGCTGCCGCCGAGGAGACCGCTGCCCTGGAGGAGACCGAGACTCCGGCCGCGCCTGCGGCCGACCCCCGTCCGGTCACCTCCCGCCCTGCAGCGGCTCGGCCCTCGACGACTCGGCGACGCACCACGCCGGCACCGGTCGCTCGGCCGGAACCCGACGAGGTGGAGGCCGACGAGGGGGAGGCCGACGGAGGCGGACGACGCGAGCCGGAACTCGACGGGGCGGAACGACTCGAGCCCGAGCTCGCCGAGCCGGTAGCCCCCGAGGCTACGGCGGCAGGCGAGGACCTTGGAGTCGCGCCGGAGACGGCGGAGGACGCCGAGCCCGCGCCGGCGGAGGACGCCGAGCCCGCGCCGGAGACGGCGGCGGACGCCCAGCCCGCGCCGGCGGCGGGGACTGCTGCCCGCGCAGAGACCGTGCTGACGAAGGCGTCCTCGGCGGTCACGTCGTGGTGGAGATCGCTTCGAGGCGGCGAAAGAGTCAGTGGCCGCCAGGACGGCGCGGAGACGCCGAAGACCGGTAACGAGCCGGAAGGGCGGCCCGGGCATCCCGCGCTCTCGCCCCGACCCGTGCCGGTGTTGGCGCCGCTCGGAGGCGGCGACGAGACGCCTGTGGTGCTCTCGATCCGCGGTCTCGTGAAGCGGTACGGCGACACGACCGCGGTGGAGAACGTCGACCTGGACGTGCACGCCGGCTCGTTCTACGGCATCGTCGGGCCCAACGGCGCCGGCAAGACGACGACCCTCTCGATCGCCACGGGCCTGCTGCGCCCCGACCAGGGGACCGTGACGGTGCTCGGCGCCGACCTGTGGGGCACGACCCACGAGGCCGCCGCTGCGGCTGCCGTGGCCAAGCGCTCGCTCGGGGTGCTGCCGGACCGGCTGCGCCTGTTCGACCGGCTGACCGGCGCGCAGTTCCTCTACTACGCAGCGACGCTCCGCGGCCTCGACGGGGCCACGGCGCGCAAACGCTCGGCCGACCTGGCGAACGCCTTCGGGCTGCACGACGCCCTGGGCCGGCTCGTCAGCGACTACTCGGTCGGCATGACCAAGAAGGTCGCCATCGCGGCGGCCATCATCCACTCGCCACGCGTCCTCGTGCTCGACGAGCCGTTCGAGTCGGTCGACCCGGTGTCGGCGGCGACGGTGACCGAGATCCTGCAGCGCTACGTGCGCGGCGGTGGCACGGTGCTGCTGTCGAGCCACAGCATGGACCTCGTCGAGCGCACCTGCGACTCGGTCGCCGTGATCGTCGACGGACACGTCCTGGCCAGCGGCACCGTCGAGCAGGTCCGCGACGGCCGCTCGCTCGAGGAGCGCTTCGTCGAGCTCGCCGGAGGAAGCGCCGCATCGGAGGGGATGGAATGGTTGTCCACCTTCTCCGACTGAGGCTCGACTCCATCGCGAACCGGGTGCGGTTCGGCCTCCGGCCCGCGTTCCAGGCCGTCGTGACGGTGCTCGTGGTTCTCGTGGCGAGCATCCTCGTGGCCTCGTTGGTCAGCCTGCTCCGATCGTCTGCTCCCGCCGAGACCGCGGCGATCCTGACCGACGGCGGCGCTCTCCTGCTCGTCGCCTTCGCCGTGTTCCCGTTCGCCGCCACGCGCCCGGCCTGGACCGACCCGCGTCGTCTCGCGGGCTACGGGCTCTCGATCGACACGGCCGCTTCGGGTCTGGCCCTCGGCGGGCTGATCGGGCTGCCGACGCTCGGCGTCGTCGTGCTCGCCATCGGCTACGTCCGGGCCTGGGGCGACGGAGCCGGTGTCGCGTGGAGCGCGGTGCTCTCGGCGGTCCTCGCGGGAGCCACGGCGTTCCTTCTCGGCCTGGTCGCAGCCACGCTCAACGCCCAGCTCACCGGGCGCCGCTCGCGGCAACTGCTCATCGTGGGCGGCAGCGTCGTGGCTCTGTTCCTCGTGCCTCTCGTCATCGACCTCGTGCGACTGGCCATGAACTCGGGGGATGCGCCGTCCGGCCTCTCCCACGGCCTCGCCTGGACCCCCTTCGGCGCTGCTGCCGCGCTCCCCGGCAACGTCGCGTCGGCTCGAACCGGGCATGTGGTCCTCGGCCTCCTCGTCTCCGTCGCGACCCCTGCGCTGCTCTGGTGGGCCTGGCGGTCGCTGGTCCGCCAGGCACTGACGCGTCCGCAACGTCTGGCCGTCGTCCACGAACGCGAAGGGCTGGGCTGGTTCGACCTCACCACGGCCACGCCCGCCGGCGCCGTGGCCGGGCGGAGCCTGACCTACTGGGCGCGCGACTCCCGCTATCGCTGGTCGCTGGTCGTCCTGCCGTTCCTCCCCCTCCTCGTCGTGCCGCTCGGCATCGCGGGCATCCCCTGGGCTCCCCTCGCTCTGATCCCCGTGCCCCTCATGTGCCTCGTGCTGGGTTTCCTGCCGCACAACGACGTCGCCTACGACAACACGGCCCTCTGGATGCACGTGGCCTCGAACACGACGGGCCTCGCCGACCGGATGGGGCGTCTCGCTCCGCCTTTGGTCATCGGGTTGCCCGTCGCTGCGGTCGGGTCCATCGTCGCGGCCTGGCTTCACGGCGACCCCAGTGCTTTCGCCCCGGAATTCGGCGTGTGCGTCGCTCTGCTGCTGTCCGGGCTGGGACTGTCGAGCATCCTCTCGGCCGCTCTGCCGTATGCGGCGGTCCGGCCGGGCGACGACCCGTTCCAGCAGCCGCAGACGACCGGGGGAGTCGCCGGTGTCGCGCAGTCGATCCTGTTCGGCGGAGCGCTGGCCCTGTCCGTGCCCGCCGGGATCCTCGGCATCCGAGCGGTCGTCGGGGGCGAGTCGGGCCTCGGGCAGGCCGCTCTCTGGGTCGGGATCGGCACGGGGGTCGTCGTGCTCGTCGTGGGGGTCCTGATCGGATCGCGGGTCTTCTCGCGCCGCGCACCGGAGCTGCTCGCGTTCGCCCTGCGCAGCTGATCCGCCGTCGGCGGGCACGCGCGGGCCCACGGCCGACCGGCCGGCTGGCGGCCCTCTCCTCGGGGTTTCGCGCCCTGTTCGACCCGCCCGCGTCGGCGTACCATTGTCGGCATGAGTGACACTGGAACCGCAGGCGGCCTCGACGTTCTCGATCGCGAGCTCGAGAAGCTCCTCAACGAGGAGAACATCGACCCCGGCGACCACGAGCGCTTCTCCCACTACGTGCCGAAGAACAAGATCATGGAGTCGGCGATCACCGGCAAGCCGGTCAAAGCCCTCTGCGGCAAGAAGTGGACCCCCGGTCGCGACCCGGAGAAGTTCCCGGTCTGCCCGACCTGCAAAGAGATCTTCGAGAAGATGAAGTCGGAGTAGCGGCCGCCGCTCCTACTCGTAGCGGGTCGGAATGACCGGCTCGCCGCGGCCCAGGCTGAACGCCGACGCCGGCAGTTCGCCGACCGACGCCGCCCGGTGCTCCCTCGCCAGCAGGGTGCCCTCGGGCCCCGTGTACCGCTCGTCGACGACGCCGGCGGTCACCAGGGGCACGAGCAACGGGCGCTCCGACCCGCGGACCTCGTCGGTGCCGATCTTCACGATCTCCTCGGTGGCGAAGCCGTTGCGCCTCGCCCGCACCGGGAACTTCCTGCCCCCGACCGTGGCCTTCTCGGCCGACTTCTTGCCGACCGACACCCATTCGCCGCGCGCGTCCTCGTGCGCGACGAGCTTGAAGACCATTGACGACGCGGGATGCCCGGACCCGGTGACCACAGAGGTGCCGACGCCGAAGCTGTCGACCGGTGCCGCCCGCAGCGCCGCGATCGTGTACTCGTCGAGGTCATTGGTCACGGTGATCTTCGTGTTCGGTGCGCCGAGGGCGTCGAGCTTCGCCCGGACCTGAGCCACGAGCGAGGGAAGGTCGCCGGAGTCGATGCGGACCGACCCCAGCTCGGGGCCGGCGACGCGGACCGCCGTCTCGACCGCCGTCGGGATGTCGTAGGTGTCGACGAGCAGGGTCGTCGACGGGCCCATCGCCTCGACCTGCGCCTGGAACGCCTGCTCCTCCGTGTCGTAGAGGAGGGTGAAGGCGTGGGCGGCCGTGCCCATCGTCGGCACACCCCAGGTGCGCCCGGCCTCGAGGTTGCTCGTGGCGCCGAAACCGGCGATGAAAGCGGCGCGGGCCGCAGCCACGGCGCTCCACTCGCCCGTCCGGCGTGATCCCATCTCGGCCAGGGGGCGACCCGAGGCGGCGGAGACCATGCGCGAGGCGGCACTGGCCACGGCCGAGTCGTAGTTGAAGATGCTGAGGGCGAGAGTCTCGAGCAGGACCGCCTCGGCGAAAGTCGACTCGACCACGAGGAGCGGCGAGTTCGGCAGGTAGACCTCGCCTTCGCGGTAGCCCGAGATGTCACCCGAGAAGCGGTAGTCGGCCAGCCAGTCGATCGTGGCCGGGGCGACGACCTCCTCGCGCCGCAGCCAGTCGAGCTCGGGTTCGCCGAACCGGAAGCGCTTCAGCTCTTCGAGGAACCGCCCCGTGCCCGCCACGATGCCGTAGCGCCGCCCCTCCGGGAGCTTGCGGGTGAAAACCTCGAACACGCTGCGGCGGTTCGCGGTGCCGTCGCGGAGTCCCGCGTCGAGCATGGTGAGTTCGTACCGGTCGGTCAACAGGGCGCTGGTCACTCGGCCAGCCTACGGCCGAACCCGACGGGCGGCCTTCTGCTCGGGTCGGCCAGTAGGGTGGTGTCTCGTGACGGACGCACCCATCGGAGTCTTCGACTCAGGAGTCGGCGGCCTGACGGTGTCCCGGGCGATCATCGATCAGCTCCCTCGCGAATCGGTCCTCTACGTGGGCGACACCGAGCACATGCCCTACGGCCCGAAGCCCATCGCCCAGGTGCGCGAATACGCGCTCGCCGTGATGGACGACCTCGTGGCGCAGGGAGTCAAGCTGCTGGTCATCGCCTGCAACACGGCTTCCGCCGCGGTCCTGCGGGATGCCCGGGAGCGCTACACCGGCCCGCACGGCATCCCCGTGGTCGAAGTGATCCAGCCCGCGGTCCGCGCGGCGATGAAGCAGACCCGCACCCGACGCGTCGGCGTGATCGGCACCCTCGGCACGGTCAACTCGCGGGCCTACGAGGACGCCTTCGCCGCCGCTCCCGACCTCGCGCTGTTCACGCAGGCGTGCCCCCGCTTCGTCGAGTTCGTCGAGGCCGGCGACACGTCCTCGCTCGAGCTCTTCGAGGTGGCGTCCGAGTACCTCGCGCCGCTGCGCGAGGCGGAGATCGACACCCTGGTGCTGGGATGCACGCACTACCCGTTGATGTCGGCGGCCATCCAGTACGTGATGGGCCCCGACGTGACGCTCGTCTCGAGTGCCGAGGAGACCGCCAACGACGTCTACTCGACCCTCGTCGCCCACGACCTGCTCCGTCGCACCGACGAGCCCCCGGTCTACGACTTCCAGGCGACGGCCGCCGACCAGGCGCCGTTCATCCGGCTCGCGAAGCGGTTCCTCGGCCCCGAAGTACGGGCCGTCAGCCACCTCGAGACCGGCACCATCGACCTGCCGGCGGGGTTCGCCCGCCGGCCCCGCTGACCGCTCTACCCGCCGGCCAGCACCTGCTGACTCCACCGGCATCGACGCTAGGAGAAACCCCATGACGATCCGCGCAGACGGCCGACAGGCCGACGACCTCCGCACGGTCACCATCGAGAAGGGCTGGAGCGCCCAGGCCGAGGGCAGCGCCCTCGTCAGCTTCGGCAACACCAAGGTGCTGTGCACGGCCTCCTTCACGAACGGCGTGCCGCGCTGGCTCACCGGCAAGGGCAAGGGCTGGGTCACCGCCGAGTACGCGATGCTCCCGCGCGCGACGAACTCCCGCAACGACCGCGAGAGCGTCAAAGGCAAGATCGGCGGTCGCACCCATGAGATCTCCCGCCTGATCGGCCGCAGCCTCCGCGCCATCGTCGACACGAAGGCGCTCGGCGAGAACACGATCGTGCTCGACTGCGACGTCCTGCAGGCCGACGGCGGCACCCGGACTGCCGCGATCACCGGCGCCTACGTCGCGCTGGCCCAGGCCATCGAGTGGGGCAAGGCGAACAAGTTCATCGCCCAGAAGGCGAAGCCCCTCACCGACAGCGTCTCGGCCGTCTCGGTCGGCATCATCGACGGCGAACCCATGCTCGACCTCGCCTACGTGGAGGACGTCCGTGCGGAGACCGACATGAACGTCGTCGTCACCGGCTCCGGCAAGTTCGTCGAGGTCCAGGGCACCGCCGAGGGCGCCCCGTTCGACCGCGACGAGCTGAACGCTCTACTCGACCTGGCGCTCGGGGGCGCGGTCGATCTGGCAGCGATCCAGACGGCGACGCTCGCGGCCGCTGCATCGGACGACGCCGCGGTGCCCGCCGGGGGTGCGGCCTCGTGACCCAGGTCGTGATCGCCACGCACAACCCGCACAAGGTGGCCGAGCTGCAGCGCATCCTCGGATCCGCTCTCGAAGGCATCGAACTCCTGACCTACGACGGCCCCGAGCCGATCGAAGACGGCGACACGTTCGAGGCCAACGCGCTGATCAAGGCCCGCGCGGCCGCGGAGCACACGGGGCTGCCGGCCATCGCCGACGACTCCGGGATCTCCGTCGAGGCGCTCGACGGTGCGCCGGGCATCCACTCGGCTCGCTACGCCGGCACTCGCGACGACGGCGACAACCTACGCCTGCTGCTGACGAACCTCGGCTCGTCGACCGATCGGCGGGCGTCGTTCGTCTGCGCGGCGGCACTCGTCGTCCCGCCGTCGCTCGAGGAGGTCGGCCCCGACGGGCCCGCCGAGTCGGTCACCGCCGACGAGTACGTCGAGTTGGCCACCTGGCCGGGCGCCGTCCTCACCGAACCGGCCGGCGAGGGCGGGTTCGGATACGACCCGATCTTCCGACCGGACGGCTCCGACCGGAGCGCGGCCGAACTGACTGTCGACGAGAAAGACGATGTGAGCCATCGCTCGCAGGCGTTCCGGGCCCTGGCGCCGCGGATCGCCGCGCTGGCGACCGCCGACTAGTTCGTCGAGGCCGCCGTGTCGGTGGGAGCAGTGCTCGTCTGCTCCTGCTCGGCGGCGGCGTTCGCCTCCCTGGCGTGCTTGCCGGTGCGCAGCAGGTGGACGGCGATGGGGACGACGGTGACCACGACGGCGGCGAGCAGGATCAGGTCGATGTACTGCTCGACGAAGCGGGCCACCGGCGGGATGTGGCCGATGCCGTAGCCGATCATCGTGATGCCGAAGCCCCAGGCGAGGGCGCCGATCGCGTTGTAAAGGGAGTACTTGCGGTAGCGCATGTGGGCGACACCCGCCGCGATGGGCAGGAACGTGCGGATGACCGGCACGAAGCGTGCCAGGATCACGGCGAAGGCGCCGAACCGGTCGAAGAACGCGTTGGTCCGCTTGACGTTGTCCGACGAGAAGATGCCGCTCTCTTTGCGCTCGAAGATGCGCGGGCCGACCTTGTGGCCGATCAGGTAGCCGAGTTCGCCACCGAGGAAGGCGGCGAAGGCGATCGCGAGGGCGATCAGCCAGATGGGCAGCCCAAGGCTGTCTTTGTTGGTCGCCGAGAGCACGCCGACGATGATCAGGAGCGTGTCGCCGGGGAAGATGAAGCCGATCAGGAGCCCGGTCTCGGCGAAGATGATGGCCGAGATGCCGAGGACGGCCCAGGGGCCGAAGGCCTCGATGAGCGTGGTCGGGTTGAGGAAGGGAAGGAAGGACGACGCAGCGAGATGCACTCCGGCCAAGTGGGTCAAAAGCAGCATCGGTTCTCCTGTGATCGGTTCGCCTCGTTCTGATCGACGAAGGCGGGTGCGGGAGAAGGGACTTGAACCCTCACGCTCGAAAGCACAGGAACCTAAATCCTGCGTGTCTGCCAATTTCACCACTCCCGCGGGAGCATCAGTTTACGGGGGCCACCCGTCGGGGAGGTGCGTACACTTCTCGGATGAAGGTTCTTGCAGCGATGAGCGGTGGCGTCGATTCGGCCGTGGCGGCGGCCCGCGCGAAAGACGCCGGGCACGACGTCGTCGGAGTCCACCTGGCCCTGAGCCGGATGCCGGGCACGCTCCGTACCGGCAGCCGAGGCTGCTGCACCATCGAAGACTCCATGGACGCCCAGCGGGCCGCCAACATGATCGGCATCCCGTACTACGTGTGGGACTTCTCCGAGCGGTTCAAGCTCGACGTCGTCGACGACTTCGTCGCCGAGTACTCCGCCGGCCGCACGCCGAACCCCTGCATGCGCTGCAACGAGAAGATCAAGTTCGCCGCTCTCCTCGAGAAGGCCGTCGCCCTCGGGTTCGACGCGGTGGCGACGGGTCACTATGCGAGCATCCGCACGGACGCCTCCGGCAACAAGGAGCTGCACCGGGCCGCCGCCTGGGCGAAGGACCAGTCCTACGTACTCGGCGTGCTGACGAAGGAGCAGATCGACCATTCGATGTTCCCCCTCGGAGCGACGCCGTCCAAGGCGGAGATCCGGGCCGAGGCCGCCGAGCGCGGTTTCACCGTCGCGCAGAAGCCCGACAGTCACGACATCTGCTTCATCCCCGACGGCGACACCCGCGGCTGGCTGGCGGAGCGCGTCGGGGCCGAGACGGGCGAGATCCTCGACCGGAGCGGCGCGGTCGTCGGCTCCCACGAGGGTGCCCACGCGTTCACGGTGGGGCAGCGCAAGGGATTGAACATCGGCTTCCCGTCCGACGACGGCAAGCCCCGCTTCGTCCTCGAGGTCCGCCCGAAGGACAACACCGTCGTGGTCGGACCGAAGGAGGCGCTCGACATCGCGGAGATCGCCGGCGCGAAGTTCTCGTGGGCCGGTCTCGCCCCCGTCGACCCGACGATCCCGTTCCAGTGCGAGGTCCAGATCCGCGCACATGCGGATCCGGTCGCGGCGGTCGCCCGCGTGTCGGTGGCAGAGGGTAGAACTGAACTCGTCGTCACGCCGCACGAGCCCCTCAACGGAGTGGCTCCGGGGCAGACGGCCGTCGTGTACGTCGGCACCCGGGTGCTCGGCCAGTGCACGATCGACCGCACCCTGAGCGCCGTGCCCGGCGCAGTCCCCGTCCTCACCTCCTAGGAGTCTCGAATGACCCCCTCCAAGCCGGCCACGACCGAAACGGCCCCGGAGGGCGGCGAGGGGCTGGAGGAGGCGCGAGACGAGGCGCAGACGCTGACCACGCGCATCCTCGAACTCCGCGACCAGTACTACGAGGGCAACGCCTCGACGGTGAGCGACGGCGACTACGACGCCCTGATCCACCGGCTCGAAGCGCTCGAGCACGCCCACCCCGAGTTGCAGAAGTCCGACAGCCCCACCCAGACCGTGGGCGGCCGGGCCGAGACGACGCAGTTCGCTCCGGTCGAGCACGCCGAGCGCATGCTGAGCCTCGACAACGTCTTCAGCTTCGACGAGCTCGCCGAGTGGGCCGGCAAGGTCGAGCGCGACGCCGGGGCCGAGAGGGTCCGGTTCCTCACCGAGCTCAAGATCGACGGCCTGGCGATCAACCTGCGCTACGAGAACGGGGTGCTCGTGACGGCGGCGACCCGGGGCGACGGCGTCGTCGGCGAAGACGTCACGGGCAACGTGCTGGCGATGGGCACGATCCCGGCGCGATTGGTGGGGGAGGGGCATCCCCCGCTCGTGGAGGTCCGGGGTGAGATCTTCTTCCCCGTCGCCGAGTTCGACGCGCTCAACGCTGCGCAGATGGCCGCGGGCGAACGTCTCTTCGCGAACCCGCGCAACGCCGCCGCCGGGTCGTTGAGGCAGAAGCGCGAGGGCAAGAGCGCCGAGAAGCTGGCGCTGATGGAGAGGCGCCTGACGAGCCTCCGCATGCTCGTGCACGGCATCGGCGCCTGGCCGGTCCGCGAGCTGGAGCGCGACACCGACGTCCGCAGCCAGTCCGAGGTGTACGGCCTGCTCGAGAAGTGGGGGCTGCCCATCTCGACCCACTTCCGCGTCTTCGACACGATCACCGAGGTCGACGGCTTCATCACCAAGTACGGCGAGCAGCGTGCCAGCGTCGAGCACCAGATCGACGGCATCGTCATCAAGGTCGACGATCTGGCGCTCCACGCCGAGCTCGGCTCGACCAGTCGCGCTCCTCGGTGGGCCACGGCCTTCAAATACCCGCCGGAGGAGGTCAACACCAAGCTCCTCGACATCGTCGTCAGCGTCGGGCGTACCGGCCGGGCGACCCCGTTCGCCGTCATGGAGAAGGTCGAGGTCGCCGGGTCCGAGGTGCGCCAGGCGACGCTCCACAACCAACAGGTCGTCAAGGCCAAGGGGGTGCTGATCGGCGACACGGTCGTGCTGCGCAAGGCGGGCGACGTGATCCCCGAGGTGCTGGGGCCGGTCGTCGAGTTGCGCGACGGGTCCGAGCGCGAGTTCGTCATGCCCGCCGACTGCCCGGAGTGCGGCACGCCCCTCGCCCCGGCCAAAGAGGGCGACATCGACCTCCGCTGCCCCAACGCCGAGAGCTGCCCCGCCCAGGTCCGCGGCCGGGTCGAGCACATCGCCTCGCGCGGCTCGCTCGACGTCGAGGGTCTCGGCGAGGTCGCGGCCGCCGCCCTGACGCAGCCGCAGGAGCCGAAGATCCCCCCGCTGCGCACCGAGGCAGGGCTGTTCGACCTGACGATGCGCGACATCTTCCCCGTGCGGGTCGTTGTCCGGGACTCCGAGACCGGCATGGTCAAGCTCGAAGACGACGACAAACCGAAGCTCGTCACCCCCTTCCGTCGCAAGCGGGCCAAGCGCGACGGCGACTACGACCCCCAGGCGGCCGAGTTCGCGGGCGACGAGGGGTCCGTGCCGTCCAAGACCGCTCTCGAGATGCTCGCCAACCTCGAGAAGGCCAAGACGAGCCCCCTGTGGCGGATCCTGGTCGGATTGAGCATCCGCCATGTCGGCCCCGTCGCGGCGCGGGCGCTCGCCGACTGGTTCGGGTCACTCGACGCGATCCGAGCGGCGAGCCGCGAAGAGCTGGCTGCCGTCGACGGTGTGGGCGGGATCATCGCCGACGCCCTGCTCGCCTGGTTCGAGGTCGACTGGCACCGCGAGATCATCGACCGCTGGACGGCCGCGGGCGTGCAGTTCGCCACGCCGGGGCACCCCGGGCCCGGTGCGGCCGTGGCTGCCGGAGGCGTGCTGTCCGGGCTGACCGTCGTGGCCACCGGCTCGCTCGAGGGCTTCACTCGCGAGAGCGCGCAAGAGGCGATCCTCGCCGCCGGCGGCAAGGCCGGCAACAGCGTGAGCAAGAAGACCGACTTCGTCGCGGCCGGTCCGGGCGCCGGGTCGAAGCTGACCAAGGCGGAGGCGCTCGGGGTACGGATCATCGACGCGGCCGAATTCGCCCTCCTCGTGAGCGAGGGGCCGACCGCTTTGTCCGCCCCCGAAGAGGTGGCGACCGATGTCCCCAAAGAGGGGGGCGATCCTGCCCCCAATTAGGGGGACGTAACGTGATGTTTACGCGGAATCCCTGGTGCAGCGGCGTCGCCCTCTCCTAATGTGTGTGCTAGCGCATCGATCTCGTCTGTAGGGGTACGAGACCCAGGTGCGCTGCGAGGGGAAAAACCCGACGTGCTGTTCTTTGCCGCAGCCTTCCTGTACTCCGTGTTCCACCTGTTCGGTGTGACCGGTCCCTCCGTCGCACCCGCGCATACCGTGCACGAGTCGCGGTCGGTCTCCCTCTCGAGCGTGCTGCTCGTCGACGGGGTGCCGCTCCGACACGCGTCCGCAGGGGACGCGACGTCGATCGTCATCCTCGACGCGCCGGTGGAGGGTGATCCCGTCACGCCCTCGTTGACCGCCTGCGCGGCCACGCCCGGCCACCCGCTCGTCGCGGCTTCGGCCACCACTGCGGTCGACGGCCC
The DNA here is from genome assembly GCF_039544345.1 of Frondihabitans cladoniiphilus. Lineage (NCBI taxonomy): Bacteria > Bacillati > Actinomycetota > Actinomycetes > Micrococcales > Microbacteriaceae > Frondihabitans > Frondihabitans cladoniiphilus. Next base: position 245,997 of record NZ_BAABLM010000002.1, on the reverse strand, counting down.
CCGTGCGAGCATCGCCGACCCCACTGCCTGTCTCGCGGCCCTGGCGGCGGCCCCCTCGCGGCAGGTCCGTCGCTTCGCCGCGACCTTCGACGTCTCCACCGGGGCCGACGTCTCGTTCGCGACCGTCCTCGGCGAGAACACGTCCGCCCCGATCGTCTCCGCCTGGTGGGCGCGGCTGCCCCTCGAACGACGCACGGTCCTCACGGGCGCACTTCCCGGCGTCGTCGGAAACCTCGAAGGCCTTCCCTACAGCGCGCGCGACCTCGCCAACCGCGTCACCCTGACGACGACGATCGCCCAGGTGCAGAGCGACCTCGACTCCGACGAGCGCGCGGGTGCTCGCTCGAGTGGTCGAAAGGCGAACGCCGGTGACGACACCCGTCGCCTGACCATGCTCCAGCAGATCTCCGAAGCCCTCCGGCCCGGGTCCGAGGGCGACACGTCGCCGCGCAGTCTGCTCTCGCTCGACACCGTCTTCCCGGGGCGGGCGGCAGTGGCGGTCGGCGACGTCGACACCGCTCAGAGCGTCAGCTACATGATTCCCGGCATGCTCTACACGGTCTCGAACCAGATCGGCTTCTGGACCGACCGCGCGGCCGCCCTGCACGCCGAGCAGACCTTCTGGGCGAACGACCTCGCCACCCCCACCTCGCCGGCGCTGACGACGGCCACGGTGGCCTGGATGGGGTACCGCACGCCCGACCTGACGAACGTCCTCGATCTGCGGCTGGCCCAGGCGGGGGCGACCCATCTCGAAGACGCCGTCGAGGGGCTCGACGCGGTCCGCGCATCCTCGCCCCCTCGCTTGAATCTCATCGCGCACTCGTACGGGTCGACCACCGCGACGATCGCCCTCTCGTCCGGCACGATCCACGCGGACTCCCTCACGGTGCTCGGGTCGCCCGGCAGCGTCGTGCCGAAGGCGTCCGACCTCGCGGTCACGACGGGCGACGTCTACGCCGCCGCGGCACCGCTCGACCCCGTCGCCGGCAGCGCCTTCTTCGGCGCCGACCCGGGCGCCTCGGGCTTCGGAGCCACCCTGCTGTCCGTCGCCGGCGGCACCGATCCGTACACGCACGAGCACCTGACCGGCACCATCAGTCACAACGGCTACTTCGTGCCGGGCAGCCAGTCCATGCGCAACCTGGCGTTGATCGGCATCGGCCACGCCTCCGTCGCCGGCGGCCGCCTGCCCGGCCCGGACGCCCCCGTCGAGGTCGCCGGCCCCAACCTCTCCTACGTCCGCCCGCAGGACGTCAACCGCGGCGCCCTGGTCTGACCCTCTCGTCCGTCCGGGCTGCGCCCGTGTCCGAGTAGCGCTCGCGTCCGAAAAGCGCCCGTGTCCGAGCGGTTCTCGTCGAGAGCCGGGGGGATGCCCGGGTCGGCCTCGCAGGGAGGGCGCGCCCCGCAATCGGCGCAGCCCCAGGCGGCACCCGAATAGACTCTCGGGGTACCCCCGACAGAACACGTGACGGAGCCGCATGTCTGAAATCACGCGCGAGCAGGTGGAGCACCTCGCCGGTCTCGCCCGCATCGCCCTCACCCCCGACGAGATCGACAAGATGACCGGAGAGCTCGGTCACATCGTCGACAGCATCGCCAAGGTGCAGGAGGTCGCGAATCAAGACGTCCCGGCGACCAGCCACCCGATCCCGCTGTCGAACGTCTTCCGCGACGACGTCGTCGGCGAGACCCTGACGCAGGAGCAGGCGCTGCGCGGCGCCCCCGAGCACGACGGCAGCCGCTTCAAGGTGAGCGCCATTCTGGGAGAAGAGCAGTGACCCACGACCTCATTCGGCTGAGCGCGGCCGATCTCGCCTCGAAGCTGACCGCGGGCGAGGTGTCGAGCGTCGAGGCGACGCAGGCTCACCTCGACCGCATCGCCGCCGTCGACGGCGACGTTCACGCGTTCCTCCACGTCAGCGAGACGGCACTCGACGCCGCGCGCGCCGTCGATGCCGCCCGTGCCGCGGGGGAGCCCCTCGGCGAGCTGGCCGGCGTGCCGATCGCCATCAAAGACGTCCTCTGCACGATCGACATGCCGTCGACCGCCGGCAGCCGGATCCTCGAGGGCTGGATCCCGCCGTACGACGCGACGGTCGTCGCCAAGCTGCGCGCGGTCGGCCTCGTGCCGCTCGGCAAGACCAACATGGACGAGTTCGCCATGGGCTCGTCGACGGAGTTCTCCGCCTACGGCCCGACGCGCAACCCCTGGAACTTGGAGCGGATCCCCGGCGGCTCCGGTGGCGGTTCGGCCGCGGCCGTCGCCGCCTTCGAGGCCCCTCTCGCGCTCGGCAGCGACACGGGTGGCTCGATCCGCCAGCCCGGAGCCGTGACCGGCACCGTCGGCGTGAAGCCGACCTACGGCTCGGTCAGCCGCTACGGCGCGATCGCCCTGGCTTCGTCGCTCGACCAGGTCGGCCCGGTCTCCCGCACCGTGCTCGACTCGGCTCTCCTCCACGACGTGATCAAGGGCCACGACCGTCGCGATTCCACCTCGCTGCGCGACGAGTGGCCCTCGTTCGCCGACGCCGCCCGCGACGGCCTTGCCGACGGCGCCCTGCGCGGCGTCAAGATCGGCATCGTCAAGGAGCTCAACGGCGACGGCTTCCAGCAGGGGGTCAAGGCCCGCTTCGCGGACGCCGTCGAAATCCTGCAGAAGGCCGGAGCCGAGATCGTCGAGGTCTCCGCGCCCAGCTTCGAGTACGCGATCAGCGCCTACTACCTGATCCTCCCCGCCGAGGCCTCGTCCAACCTGGCGAAGTTCGACTCGGTCCGCTTCGGCATGCGCGCGACGATCCCCGGTGGAGGCACCGTCGAGCAGGTCATGGCCGCGACGCGCGAGGCCGGCTTCGGCCCCGAGGTCAAGCGCCGGATCATCCTCGGCACCTACGCTCTGAGCGCCGGCTATTACGACGCCTACTACGGCAGTGCCCAGAAGGTGCGCACGCTGGTGCAGCGCGACTTCTCGCGCCTCTTCGGCGAGGTCGACGTCCTCCTATCGCCCTCCGCGCCGACCACGGCGTTCCCGCTCGGCGAGAAGATCGACGACCCGCTGTCGATGTACCTCAACGACCTGACGACGATCCCGGCGAACCTCGCGGGCATTCCCGGCATGTCGATCCCCATGGGTCTGGCCGACGAGGACGGCCTCCCGACGGGCATCCAGCTGATGGCGCCCGCCCGCGAAGACGCGCGCCTCTACCGCTACGGCGCCGCCCTCGAGAAGGCGTTCGAAGACGTGTGGGGCCACACGCTGCCGTCGCAGGCCCCCGAGCTGTCCGAGTCGGAACAATCCGCTGCTACCGAGGGAGTCGTCTGATGGCCGCCCGCCCAGAATTGATGGACTACGACAAGGCCCTCGAGCTCTTCGAGCCGGTCGTCGGCTTCGAGGTCCATGTCGAGCTGTCGACCACCACGAAGATGTTCTCCGACGCGCCGAACGTCTTCGGCGGCGAGCCCAACACGAACATCACCCCGGTCGACCTCGGCCTGCCGGGCTCGCTCCCCGTCGTGAACGGTCAGGCGGTCCGCTACGCGATCAGCCTCGGCCTCGCCCTCGGCTGCTCCATCGCCCCGTCATCGCGTTTCGCCCGGAAGAACTACTTCTATCCCGACCTCGCGAAGAACTACCAGATCAGCCAGTCCGACGAGCCGATCGCCTTCGAGGGCTCGGTCGAGGTCGAGATGGCCGACGGCACGATCTTCACGGTGCCGGTCGAACGCGCCCACATGGAGGAGGACGCCGGCAAGCTGACGCACGTCGGCGGCTCCACGGGCCGGATCCAGGGCGCCGAGTACAGCCTGGTCGACTACAACCGCGCCGGGGTGCCGCTGGTCGAGATCGTCACGCACCCGATCATCGGTGCGGGCCGGCTCGCGCCCGAGCTCGGTGCCGCCTACGTCGAGACCATCCGCGACATCGTGCGCGGGCTGGGCATCAGCGAGGCGAAGATGGAGCGGGGCAACCTCCGCTGCGACGCCAACATCTCGCTGCGCCCCCATGGCCAGGAGAAGCTCGGCACCCGCACCGAGACGAAGAACGTCAACTCGTTCCGAGCCGTCGAGCGCGCCATCCGTTACGAGATCCAGCGTCAGGCGGCGATCCTCGCCAAGGGCGGCTCCATCACGCAGGAGACCCGGCACTGGCACGAGGACACCGGCCGCACCTCCGCGGGGCGCCCGAAGAGCGATGCCGACGACTACCGCTACTTCCCCGAGCCCGACCTGGTGCCCGTCGAGCCGAGCCTCGAGCTGATCGAAGAGCTCCGTGCGGCCCTGCCCGAGACGCCGGCGGTGCTCCGTCGCCGGCTCAAGGCCGAGTGGGGATTCACCGACCTCGAGTTCCAAGACGTTGTCAACTCCGGTCTCACGAACGAGATCGTCGAGACCACGAAGGCGGGGGCATCCCCCCAGGCCGCCCGCAAGTGGTGGACGGGCGAGATCGCCCGACTGGCGAACGCCGCCGGGCCCGACGTCGAACCCTCCTCGCTCGTCACCCCGTTCCAGGTGTCCGAGCTCATCGCCCTGATCGAGGACGGCGAGCTCACCGACCGTCTTGCACGGCAGGTGCTCGAGGGCGTCATCGCCGGCGAAGGCACGCCGATCGAGGTCGTCGAGAAGCGCGGGCTCAAGGTGGTCTCCGACGACGGAGCCCTCATCGCCGCCATCGACGAGGCATTGGCCTCGCAGCCCGACGTCCTGGAGAAGATCCGCGACGGCAAGGTCCAGGCCGCCGGAGCCGTTATCGGCGCCGTCATGAAGGCCATGAAGGGCCAGGCCGACGCCGCTCGTGTCCGCGAACTCGTCCTCGAGAGGGCACAGGCCTGAGGCGGGCCCGGGGCCGCCTTCCGAGGCGGCCCTCCCTCGCCCTTGGATCATGACCGATCAGCGAACGTCCTCGACCCGGCCGGCACCGCGTGGTGTCGGCTGGTGGCTGTCCCCTCTGCGCCCGGTCGCGATCGGGATGGTCGTCCTGGCCATCGTGTTCGTCGTCGGGCTCAAGACCCTGCCGCTCCACACGATCCTGATCTGGGCCGGGCCGCACGACCGCGCCCTGGCTGCCTCGAGCAGCGACGTCGAGATCCTCGTCCTGATCGCCGGACTCGTCGTGCTGGGCCTCTGGCTCGTGACGGCCGGCATCATGGCGCTGGTGCCCGTACGCCACGTCCTCGTGCCCCACTCCGCGTACTGGAAGTCCGGCGGACGTCACCCCGAGATGCGGCGTCGGTACGCCGCCTACCTCGGTCGAGCGGTCGGCGGTACCTACGTCTTCATCGCCGCCGAGCTCCTGCTGGGCATCCTCTCGCAGAAGGGCTCGGCCCTCGAGACGCCCTGGGCGCCGATCGTCGTCTCGATCGCCTACATCGTCGGGCTCCTCATCTTCGCCGTCTGGGTCTTCACCGACGGCTTCCGACCGGCGCCCACGCCTCGGTCATCGGGCACGGGCGCGGTGGGTGCGCGGACGGGTCAGACGAGTGCCCGGCGCTGACGGCGGAGCGACCCGGCACCCGGGCGCTGCGGGCCCCGACCGTTACGGCTCCGACGTCCTCGCGGGCGGTGCCTGGAAGAAATCGACGAAGAAGCCGCCGCGCGAGGTCGATGCGGTTCGCGATCTCGTGGTCGAAGAGACCGTGTCCGGCTTCACCGGCGCGGTCGTGCGGGTCGAGGCCTCGATGGTCGAGCTGGCCGACTGGAAAGACCGAGTGCGCGCCTTCCCGCTGAGCGCCGCCTTCGCCATCGACGGCGAACCGGTCTCCCTCCGCTTCCCCCGCGCCGCTCCGCAGGGCAAGGCGCGATCCGCCTCGGGGTCGTTCGCGGTGACGGACGCCAAGGCCCGGGTCGCCCTCGCCAGCCGCATCTTCGTCGAGGGCCGCCACGACGCCGAGCTGGTCGAGAAGGTCTGGGGGCACGACCTCCGGGTGGAGGGCGTCGCCGTCGAATACCTCGAGGGCGTCGACAACCTGGCCGAGGTGCTGAAGGTGTTCAAGCCCGGCCCCGACCGCCGGGTGGGCGTGCTGGTCGACCACCTCGTGACCGGCTCGAAGGAGAGCCGGATCGCCGATGCCATCGCCCGGAGCCCGCTCGGAAAGAACGTGCTGGTCGTCGGGCACCCCTACGTCGACGTCTGGCAGTCGGTCAAGCCGGAACGCCTGGGGCTGTCCGAGTGGCCGGTCGTCCCGCGCTCGATCGAGTGGAAGCACGGCATCTGCCAGGCCCTGGGCTGGCCCCATGAAGAGCAGGCCGACATCGCGCGCGCCTGGCAACGGATCCTCTCGCGGGTGCGGACCTACGCCGACCTCGAGCCGTCGTTCCTCGGCCGGGTCGAACAGCTGATCGACTTCGTCACCGTTCCCTGACCGGCTCGGCATCCGGGTCGCGGGTACGGCGGCGGCGCACGCGGAAGGTCAGGACCGCGGCGGCGGCCACGACCACGGCGGCGGCTCCGATGAGCCAGAGCAGGGCATCCCCCGATACTGAGGGTCGTGCCGCGGCCGCTGCCGACGGGCTCGGCGACGGCGTCACGGCCAAGGCCTTCCGCACCAGCGGCGTCGTCAGCGAGGCGAGAAAGGCCGCTCCGCGGGCGTTGGGATGCAAGGCTCCCGTCTCGAGCGACACCTGCGTCAGTCCTGCCGAGCCCGTCAGGGTGATGCCCTCGACGTAGGCCGCGGACGGTGCCGCACAGGCCGAGTGCGCCTCGCTGTCGGCCAGGGCGGAGACGGAGGTGAAGCCGGCTGCTGCGGTCGCCCGGCGCGTCTCGGCGTCGAGCGCCTTCTGCACGCCGGCGAGATACGCCACGTCGGTGGTCGTGAACGGGAAACCGTCGACGGGGAATGTGCCGAGGACGCTCGCGGCGTCGAACACGGGTCGGTAGCAGCCGGCCGCCGGGGTGTGGGCGGCGTCGGGGAAGATGGCCGGGTAGCCCACGACGAAGACCCGGGCGTTCGGCGCCTTGGCGTGAATCGTCGCGAACGCCCGCGTGAGACCGGACGCCACCTGGCCTTCGATGGCGGCCTCGAGCGTGTCGTGACCGTCGGCGTCCAACGTGGACTTGCAATCGGCACCGCCGCCCTTGGCGAGCACCGGACCGTTCGCCGAGAGGGCGATGCACGACGAAGCCGACGCGAAGAGCCCGGCGTCGTTGCCGCCGATCGAGACGGTCACCACGCGGGTGGCGCGGCTCAACGAGTCGGACTGCGGGGCGGCGCCGTTCTGTCTCGTGTCGACGATGTTCGCCGTCGTCGCACCGGCACAGGTGCGGTCCACCAGGTCGAGGTGCAGGGCCGCGGCGATCCGATGCGGATAGTCGAGGGCGGACTGGCCGCACGCCGGGACCGGTTCGCCGGTCGGGTCGGCGAGGCCGTAGCCGGCGGCATAGGAGTCGCCGAGCGCGACGTAGGGGAGGCCCTGCGTCGGGAGCGGGGTGCTCGGAGCGGTACGGGCGGCTGTCGGGGTCGAACCGGTGGCCGTCGGGGTGATGCGGGCGGCTGTCGGGGTCGCACCGTCGGCGGAAGCGGCCCCGGTGAGGAGACCGGACAGGCCGAGCGCGGCGACGAGGGCGAGAGCGGCGGCCAGCCGGGGACGCCGGTTCAGCGCGACACTCGTCGGATGGATTCGGGCATCGTCCGAGTCTAGATCGTGGGTCTCCGAGCGCGTCCCAGGGTCCGGGCGACGGTCGACGCTTAAGATGGCGCCATGGCCGATTCGATCGAGGGGCGCGTGCGCAGCGGGGTCGACGCCTTCCTCCGCTGGCTCCCGCGATGGGAGATCGGCACCTCCCGCGCCCGGACTCGCGTCTGCCGCCTCTGCTTCGGCTCTCCCGTCGCCACGGCCGCGGGCTTCGACGTCGACGTTCCCCACTCGGTCCAGCACGCCCTCCTGTCGCGGATGCGCGTCATCGTCGACGAGGAGGTCGATCGCTACACGGCCCGCAACCTGCCCCTGGTCAGCCGCGAACTCGCCAAGGCCGAGGGGCCCGAACTGCCGGGCTACCGGCCCGACGAAGGTCTCGCCCTCGAGTTCCAGGGGCTCGAGATCGATCCGCCACCGGAGCCGGGCCAGCCGTTCCTCTTCACCCTCGCCGAGCTGGCGCAGGAGGATCGCGACGCGGCGCTCCCACTGGCCGAGCCCGTGCATCCCACGCCCCCCGCTGCCTATTCCGAGGAGGCGAAAGCCGCTTTGCGCACCGAACTCGAACTCGCCGACGACCATGCGAGGGCGGTGGGCACCGGTGTCTGCCTCGCCCTCGTCGAACACCGCTCACGGATCGCCGACGCGATCGACCGCCTCGTCGAGCCGCAGATCGACGACCTCCTGTCCGAACTCTCGCAGGCCCTCGAGAACCCGAGGACCCGCTGATGGCCCGCCGCGCGCCCTGGTGGGCCTTCGTCGCAGATGTCGTGCTGGTGCTGGCTTTCGTCGTGATCGGCCGCCGCAGCCACGACGAGAACGACGTGGTCGCCGGGATCTGGACCACCGCCTGGCCGTTCCTGTCGGGCATGGCCATCGGCTGGATCGTGGTGCTCGTGGCGCGGTGGAGGCTGCCGGCGCTCCGGTCGGGCATCGTCGTCTGGATCGCCACGGTGCTCTTCGGAATGCTCCTCCGCGTCGTCTCGGGGCAGGGCATCGCCGTCAGCTTCGTGATCGTGGCGCTGATCGTGCTCGGCGTCTTCCTGCTCGGATGGCGCGGCATCGTGCTCGGCGCGCTCAGAAACGCGAAGAACCGGCGGATGCGCGGCTCGAGGGCCTGAGGCGCGTCGCCTCCGAGGCGGGCCGGCTTCGGTCTCGCCCGAAGGGTCGGGCGCGCGCCTGAAGCGGAAGGCGCTCGCCTGAAGCGGCGGGCGGCTAGCCCTTGGCCGAGTTGTCGAGCGACGGCTCGTCGCTCAGCACCAGCCCCGACGAGCTGTTGGCGCTGGCCGTGAGCTCGGCCAACCAGGCGCGGCTGATCGACGGCACGCGCCCGCCGGAGTACTTGAAGTAGAGGGGGATGCCCGGGTCCATCCAGAGGCTCGAGCGCCCGTCGCCGACCTTCTGCGTGTCTCGCCAGGAGAAGAAGAACGACTCGCGTCGGCGCAGCTTCGTCGCGATGACGATCTGAAGGTGCTCGAGGGTGCGGTCTTCGAATTCGATCTCGATGGCCGTCGAACCGTAGATCAGCGATCCCATGCGGGTCTCCTTCAAGGGGGGCGCGAACCCTTGCGGGACGGGCCTGGGACAGTGGTGCGAGAACGAGGTTACCGTGACCGCGGCCCGGCCGTTCCACTACCGTGGACCGCCGGACGCGAGCCGTGTCGTCCGGGAACCGAGGAGTGCCATGTCGGACGACGCGATCGTAGTCGGAGCGGGGCCGAACGGCCTCGCCGCAGCCGTGGTGCTCGCTCGGGCGGGCCTGTCGGTGCGGCTGCTCGAACGGAGCGACACGATCGGCGGCGGGGCCCGGACGGCCGAGCTGACGCTGCCGGGGTTCCTCCACGACGTGTGTTCGGCCGTGCATCCCATGGGCGCGGTTTCGGGGTTCTTCGAACGGTTCGGGCTGACCGACAGAATCGACGTGATCACCCCGGAGATCTCGTACGCGCATCCGCTCGACGGGGGCCGGGCCGGTGTCGCCTGGCGTGATCTCGACCGCACCGTCGACTCGCTCGGGTTCGACGGGCCGGCTTTCCGCGCCCTGCTCGGGCCGTCGATTGACCGCAACGCCGAGATCGCGCAGTTCACGCTGTCGCCGATTCTCCAGGTGCCCCGGCATCCCCTCGCGATCGCCGGCTTCGGGCTGGCGATGCTCGACCAGGGCGGCCCGTGGTGGAACGAGCGCTGGCGGAACGAGGAGGCGCCCGCGATGCTCGCCGGGGTCATGGCCCACGCGATCCGTCCGATGCCGAGCCTGAGCGCCGCGGCGGCGGGTCTCGCCCTCGCGGTGCACGCGCACGCGAAGGGGTGGCCGCTGCCTCGGGGTGGCAGTCAGAGCATCGTGGATGCCCTGGCCGACGACTTCACGGCCCACGGCGGCATCATCGAGACCGGCGTCGAGATCACCTCCCTCAGCCAGACGGCGCACGCCCGCGCGACGATCCTCGACGTGTCGGCCCGGGCCCTCGCCGACATCGGCGCCGGGCGCTTTCCGACCCGCTACAACGACGCGCTCCGGCGCTTCCGCTACGGCAATGCGGCCTCGAAGGTCGACTTCGCGCTGTCGGAGCCGGTGCCGTGGGAGAACGCGGATGCACGCCTCGCCCCCACGGTCCACCTCGGTGGGTCGCGGGCCGAGATCGCCGCCGCCGAGGCCGCCGTCGCGCGCGGGCAGCACAGCGACGACCCGTACGTGCTCGTCGTCCAGCCGAGCGTCGTCGACCCCACCCGTGCTCCCGAGGGGAAGGCCAGCCTCTGGGCCTACACGCACGTGCCGCGCGACTCGGACATCGATCAGACCGAGGCCATCATCCGGACGATCGAGCGGTTCGCGCCGGGTTTCCGCGACACGATCCTGGCGTCGTCGAGCCGGACGGCGAAGGATCTGGAGAACTACGACCCGAACTACATCGGCGGCGACATCGCCACCGGGGCGCCGAGTCTCTGGCAGCTGATCGCCCGACCGAACGTGTCGACGGATCCGTGGCGGACGCCTGTGCCCGGGGTCTACCTCGGGTCGTCGTCGGCCCCTCCCGGGCCGAGTGTGCACGGGCTCGGCGGGGCGTACGCGGCGCGGAGTGCGCTGCGGCACGAGTTCGGCATCAGGCACTTGCCCGACCTGCGCTGACGGGCCCGGCGGGGGCGATTGGATCAGCAACTCGCCGAATAGACATTTCACATTGGATAGATCTCAGCTCTAGAGTCGTGCCTCATGAGCATGCCGAACCGTTTGCCCCTGTCCCGGCGATCATTCCTGGTCGGGGGCGCGCGAGAGCACTTTCTCGATGGTGAGACTAAGCCAGACTCCAAGGAACTGCTCACCCTTAGTGCCGCAGTGTCGCAAAAATCAGCAGCGCTGATTGCGACGTGATGCCTCAGCCTTCGTTGACGCGTCGATCCGCCCGGCGAGTTCTCTCGGCCTTGTGTTGTGCGTCTTACCCGGCTCTTGCCTGCTGCGCCAGCTTCCTTCTGGCCCGAGAAGCGTATGAAGCGTTGTCAGATCCCAATGGGCTCGGTTCGGCGGCTTCTCCAGTGGGAGTTGTTGTGCGCGGGGGAAAGGCTCTTCTCCTTCTTGCGGTGATCGCGGCCCGCGGGGGATCACGCCGCTTCCTCGTACCCAACGAGGCCATCGTCATCGCGGTCCTGACACAATCGGTTCTCGGCGCGTTTGCGCTGATCGGCTTCATCGCGGGGTTTACCCTGAACGCCCAGTCGGCCCGGAATCGTGTCGCCGCTCACCTCAGCCACGACATGCCGCTCGTCGTGGTAGGCGCGGTTCTTCTCGAGTTGCTGATGCTCGGCTGGAACCGGCAAACCCTGCAGCCCGTCGTGCGAGCCTTCCTCGTGTCGGCACTGGTCCTCGTCGCTGCAGTGCTCGCCGGTTTCGTCGCGTGGTTAGCTACGCGGTGACGCGCCCGACGGGTGGCCGTGCATCCCGCCGTCTGCGATCGAGTGGGCGCGAATGGCCACCTCGCTCTTCGGTGGTGGCCGTGTGCGCCCAGTCGACGCATTGGGTGCCGGCAGGGGTGCAGAGCCCTACTTCTTGGCGAGCAGCTGCTCTTTCACCTTGCGGCGGATCACCTTGCCGATGAGGCTCTTCGGCAGGTCGTTGACGATCACGATGCGGCGCGGCACCTTGTAAGCGGCGAGGTTCTCGCGGGCGTACTCGCGCAAGGCCGCCTCGTCGAGGGTCGCGCCCTTTTCGACCACGACGGCTGCGGTGACCTGCTCGTTCTGCGTCGACCCGAGGCCGACGACGGCCACATCGGCGACCCCGTCGAACTTCCGCAGCAGGTCCTCGACCTCGGACGGCGAGACGTTGAAGCCTCCGGTGATGATGAGGTCTTTGATGCGGTCGACGATGGTGAAGTAGCCGTCTTCGGAGATCGTCACGATGTCGCCGGTACGGAACCAGCCGTCGGCGAACGCCTCGGCCGTCTCTTCGGGGCGGCCGTAGTAGCCCTGGAACACCTGCGGGCCCTTGACGACCAGCTCGCCGCGCTCGCCGGGCGCCACTTCGCGGGTCGGGTCGTCGGGATCGACGGCCCGCGCGTAGGTGCTCGACATCGGCATGCCGACGGTGCCGGCTCGACGGTTGTCGGAGACAGGGTTCGCCATGAGGATCGGCGAGGTCTCGCTCAGGCCGTAACCCTCGATGAGCCAGCCGCCGGAGCGCTCCTCCCAGGGGTCGACGACCGCGGCCGAGAGCGGCATCGCCCCGGAGATCGCGATCTCGATGCCCTTCAGCGAGACGCCGGCGTCGTCGGCGGCGCGCTGCAGGCGCTGGTAGATCGGCGGCACGGCCGGAAGGAAGGTCGGGGGATGCTTCTTCATCGCCTTGAGCACCAGCGAGGGCTCGAACGCGGGGAACAGCACGAGCCGCGCCCCCATCCGCATGGCGAACGTGAGGCAGAGCGTGAGCCCGTACGCGTGGAACATCGGCAGGATCGCGTAGACGACCGTCTCGCCGTCCTTGATCTGGGGGATCCACGCCCGCGCCTGGGCCGCGTTCGACAAGAGGTTGCCGTGCGTGAGCATGGCCCCCTTCGGGCTGCCGGAGGTCCCGCTCGTGTACTGGATCAACGCCAGGTCGTCGGTGGCGGGCCGGGGATGCGCGAGGTCGATCCTGGCCGACGACGCGACCTGCTCCCACGTCGTGGTCCCCGTGACCTCGGTCGTCAACCGGTCGCGCGACTCCCGCGCCCTCTTCACCGGCAGTCGGAGCTGCGCGCGCATGAGGAGCGGCATCGCCTTCGTCACGTCGATCGAGACGATCGCCTCGATCGGCACCTCGGCGGGGAATGCCTGGATGGTCTTCACGGTCTTGTCCCACGCGATCGCGAACCGGGCGCCGTGGTCTTCGAACTGGTGCTGGAGCTCGCGGGGCGTGTAGAGCGGGTTGTGCTCGACGACGATGGCGCCGAGCCGCAGGATCGCGTAGAACGCGACGACGTGCTGCGGGCAGTTCGGCAGGATCAGGGCGACCGTGTCGCCCGCCTTCACGCCCAGCTTGCGCAAGCCTTCGGCCGCCCGCTGCACCTGCTCGACGAGGTCGCTGTAGGTGGTCTCGGCGCCGAAGTACTCGAGGGCGACGGCCTTCGGGTAGGTCGTGGCGGTGTCGCGCACGAGGTCGATCAGTGAGCCCTTCGCCGGCTCGATGTCGTGGGGGATGCCCGGAGCGTAGGAATCAAGCCAGGGACGCGCACTGTCGGTGGTCACCGCACCACTCTAGGAGGTCTCCTGGGGAAACCTGGAACAGGGGGGACGCGCGGGGAGTTGTCTGTCGATGGATCACCCTTCGAAAGGACACCCACTTTGAGCAAGACATGGTTCATCACCGGCGCCTCCCGTGGATTCGGACGCGAGTGGACCGAGGCCGCCCTCGAGCGCGGCGACAACGTCGCGGCGACCGCCCGCAAGGTCGAGACCCTGGACGACTTGACCGAGAAGTACCCCGACACGTTCCTGGCCCTCCAGCTCGACGTCGACGACCGCGAGGCGGACTTCACCGCTGTGAAGGTCGCGTTCGAGAAGTTCGGCCGGCTCGACGTCGTCGTCAACAACGCCGGTTACGGCCACTTCGGCATGATCGAGGAGCTCAGCGAGAAGGACGTGCGCGCCCAGCTCGAGACCAACCTCTTCGGCGCCCTCTGGGTCACTCAGGCCGCCCTTCCCTACCTTCGTGGTCAGAAGTCCGGTCACCTCATCAACGTCTCCAGCATCGGCGGGATCTCGGCGTTCCCCGGTATCGGCGCGTACCACATGTCCAAGTGGGCCCTCGAGGCGATGGGCCAGTCGCTCTCCCAGGAGGTCGCCGGCTTCGGCATCAAGGTCACGACCATCGAGCCCGGCGGGTTCGCCACCGACTGGTCCGGCCCCTCGGCCAAGCACAGCACGGAGCTGCCCGACTACGCCGAGGCGCACGAGGCACGCAAGAACCGTCCCTCCGCGGCCGCCACCCCGGGCGAGCCGACGGCGACCCGCGCCGCGATCCTGAAGGTCGTCGACGCCGAGAATCCGCCGCTTCGCATCTTCTTCGGGTCGGTTCCGCTGGGCCTCGTCACCAAGGACTACGAGTCGCGGCTGGCCACCTGGAACGAGTGGCAGCACGTCTCCGAAGAGGCGCAGGGCAACTAGGCCTCGGCCTGCCCCTCCCATGAGCGCCCTCGCCACCCTCACCGAGCCGATCCGCTCGCGCCTGCAGTTCACCTTCAACGGGCAGCGGACCGGCACGCCGCAGTGGGTCGAGGACCTCGCCGACGGTGACGACCCCGGGTTCTTCGGCCCGGGGTCGGCCGTCTGGGCCGTGCACGGGGGCATGTCGACCATCCCGGCCGGCGTGCGAGCCCTGCTCGTCCAGGCCCTGCACCCCGGGGCCCTCGCGGGCGTCCACGACCACTCCCGCTACCTCGAGGACCCGCTGGGTCGGCTCGCGGGGACGATCCGGTGGATCTTCACGGTCTCGTACGGCAGTAAGGAGGCTGCCACCCACGCTTCGAACTTCGTCACGCGCATTCACGAGAAGGTCACCGGCTCCTACCTCGACCGGAACGGCGTCTCGCACGACTACGCCGCGAACGACCCCGACCTCCTTGCCTGGGTGCACATGGCGTTCGCCGACTCGTTCCTCGCCGCCGCGCTGGCCTGGGGTGCGCCGATCCCCGGCGGTGCCGACGCCTACGTGCGCGAATGGGCCACCGCGGGAGAGCTCATGGGGGTCGAGAACCCGCCGCGCTCCTACGTCGAGATGCAGGAGCAGCTGATGGCATTCGACCGCGACGGCGTGCTCGAGCGGACCGCCCGCACGGACGACGTGGTGAAGTTCATCCGCCGGCCGCCGCTGTTCCCGGTGCTGAAGGCGGGCTACCCCGTGCTGTTCGACGGGGCGGTCGGCACGCTGTCGCCCCGATTCCGCGAAATCCTCGGACTCCGGGCCCCGCACCTCGGGTCGCTCGACCTCCCCACGCGGGCCCCCGCGGGAGTCATGCTCGGAGGGATCGGCGCGTTGCTCGGGGCCGAACCCGCTGCGGCCAAAGCCGCTCGCGTGCGACGCGCCCGCCTCGGCATCGAGGACCCGCCGTTCGTCGCGGCCCGTCGGCGCTGATCCGGCGTCGCCCGTCGCTGATCCGTCGCCGCACGTCGGCGCTGATCCGGCGACGTCGATCCGCCGAACGGTTCGGGCGGTCGGCTAGCTGGCGTCGCGCCCGGTCAGGGCGAGCAGGCGGATCTGCAGAGGCGCGTCCGTCGGCACGGGCACGACCGGCGCATAGAGGCCGCTCGACTGCAGCCGTGCGGCCTGCGGCTCGAAGAGCCCCCAGACCGCGTCGACCAGTCGGTCGTCGAGCGCCTCGGGAGCTCCGGTGGCCCGGGCGAGATCCCAGGAGTGGATCGTCACGTCGCCGACCTGCTCGGTCAAGTAGTCGGACACCGTCACGGTGTCGTACGAGAGGTGCACATCGGCGCCGAGGTCGGCCGACGCCCAGGCCGCCTGCGCTGCCCGGGAGTACCGGTGCCACTCGACGGGCAGGTCGTCGCCGAGCGGGGTGATGGCGAGTCGCGCCTCGGCGGTCGTGCTGCCGGCCAGGAGCAGCGGGACCCACTGCTGCTCTTCGGTGACGTGGGCCACGAGGTCGCGGACGCTCCACTCGGTGTCCGGTGTCGGGGCGTCCCAGTCCTCGACGGACTCGATGCGCGCGGCGAACTCGCGGTGCGCCGTGGCCAGGAGGGCGAGCCAGTCGGTCGTGTCGTCGGTGGGGTTCCCGGTCGGGCTTCCGGTCGTGCTCTCGCTCGTCATGAGGATCCTCTCGCGTGTCCCGGCGGGCTCCGCTCGGTGCGCGCTCGGGTTTGATGCAACCTCGACCCCGACCGGGGTGTTCCGGGGTCGTGTTCGCGGGCAGCGGACCGGCGACCGGGCGTCTCGGGGCGCTGCCGATGCTAGCGTCTCGGCATGACCCTCCTCCTCGCCCTGATCGGTCGCTTGCTCGCGACCGCCGGCGAGGTGGTGTCCGGCGGACTCCCGATCGGTGCACCGGCCCTGTCGAGCCTCCTGCTCGTCGGGGTGCTGGGGGTGGCCTCGGTGGCCGTCCTCGTGGCTGCCACGCGCATCCTCGCCTCACTGGTCTCGGGGGTGCGAACCCTTCCGGTCGCCGACCCGCGGGAAGACGCCGACCTGCGGGTCCGCGTCGTGCAGAGCGATCCCGACGCCGAGGGGCACGTGCGAGCAAGGGCTCCGGGTTGGTCGACGCCGACCGCCGCCCGACTTCGGCCCTCCCTCTAGCGAGAGCGCGCTCCGGCGACGGTCAGACGGTCCTTCCGTTCGTCCGTTCGACCTTCTCAGGAGACCTCTCACCATGAACCCGTTCGACTTCCCGCCCGTCGCCGCTGCCCTCGACGGCCTCTACCACCTCGTTCTGCAGCTCGGCGTGCTCTTCTCGCCGTGGGCGGGCGCCTCCGCGTCCGCCGCCGCCATCGTCGCCCTCACCCTCGCCGTCCGGCTCGTGCTGCTGCCCGTCGCCGTCTCGCAGGTGCGCGCCGAGGTCGCCCGGCGTCGTCTCGCCCCGCAGGTGGCCGCCATCCGGAAGCGCTATGCGAAGGATGCCCCGACCGCCACTCGCAAGCTGCAGGAGCTCTACACCGCCGAGCACGTCTCACCCCTGGCCGGGATCCTGCCGACGCTGCTGCAGGTGCCCGTGCTGTCCGGCGTCTACGCCCTCTTCGCGCATGCGACGATCGCCGGTCACGCCAATCTGCTGCTGACCCAGACCCTCGCCGGAGCCGTGCTCGGCGCCAACCTGTTCGCGAGCCTGACGCCGGTGGTCGTGGCCGTGGCGGTGCCGCTCGTCGTGCTGGCGGCGCTCGCCGTGGTCGTGGAGATCACCCGGCGGGCGAATCTCCGCTGGGCCGGTTCTGCGGCGTCGACGGAAGCGGCCGCGGTTCCGGGAATGGGAGCCGTGCTGCGCATCCTGCCATTCGTCACCGTCGTGTTCGCGGCGTTCGCGCCTCTCGCGGCCGCCCTCTACCTGTTCACGAGTGCGGCGTGGACGGTCGTCGAGCGCGAACTGCTGCGGCGGCACCTCACCCCGGCCTCGGCTCGAGGAGCGGTCGCCGCCTGACAGGGAGTGCAGAAAGGGCCCACGCCGTTCGGCGTGGGCCCCTTCGAGGTGAAGCGGTGAAGCGAAGTGCTTAGGAAGCGAGAACGAACTGGATCTCGAAGTCGAGCGTGATCTCGTTGCCGAGGGTGAGCCCGCCGTTGTCGAGGGGGGCGTTGAACGAGATGCCGAACTTGGTGCGGTCGATCTTGCCCTTGGCCGAGAAGCCGGCCTTGGTCTGACCGTAGCCGTCGGTGACGATGCCACCGAACTCGGCCTTCAGGGTGACGGGCTCGGTGTGGCCCTTGAGGGTGAGCTCGCCGTCGATGACGAGGTCGTCGCCCTTCTCGGTGATGGTGGTCGACTTGAAGGTCGCGGTGGGGTGCGCCTCGGTGTTGAAGAAGTCGTCCGAGTGGAGGTGGCCGTCGCGGTCGGCGTTGCCGGTCGAGATGGAGGCGATGTCGACGGAGGCCTCGAGGGTGGAGTCGACGATCGAGTCACCGGTCGTGAGGGTCGCGTCGAAGGTGCCGAACGAGCCCTTGACCTTGCTGATCGCGAGGTGACGGACCGAGAAGGTGACCTCGGAGTGGGCGGCGTCGACGTTCCAGGTGCCTGCGACGTAGCCGGGGATGGTTTCGATGGTGATTGCCATTGTTGATCTCCTACGAGTTGATGGGACGGATGCAGTGACGATGTTTGGTGTCATGTCACCGAACCCGTCGAATCATGCAAGCGTATCGAACGGATCTTCATTCCCGGACCGGGGAAAAAGAACAGGTCGTTAACTGACGCGCGGCCGGACGCGCTGTCGTGCGCGTCCGGCCGGTGACGCCGCTCAGGCGGGACGGACCTCGGGGGAGACCGTCTTGCCCGGATCGCGCTCGGCCAGGTGGCCGACCGCGGCATCGATCTTCGCGAGGACCTCGGCGGGGAGCGTGACGCCGGCCGCCTTGACGTTGTCGGCCACCTGCTCCGGCCGCGAGGCGCCGATGATCGCCGAGGCGACGTTGTCGTTCTGCAGCACCCAGGCGATTGCGAGCTGGGCCATCGACATGCCGAGGTCGGCGGCGATCGGCTCGAGCTGCGCCACTCCGGTCAGGACCTCGTCGGTCAGGAAGCGCTTGATGGTGTTGGCGCCGCCCTTCTCGTCGGTGGCGCGGCTGCCGGCCGGGAGCTCGGCGCCCGGCTTGTACTTGCCGGTCAGCACGCCCTGGGCGACGGGTGACCAGACGATCTGCGAGACGCCGTACTGCTTCGACGCCGGCACGACCTCCTCTTCGATGACCCGCCAGAGCATCGAATACTGGGGCTGGTTCGAGATGAGCTGGATTCCCAGCTTCTGGGCGAGTGCGTGACCGGCCTGGATCTGGGCGGCGGTCCACTCGGAGACGCCGATGTAGAGCGCCTTACCCTGACGCACGACGTCGGCGAACGCCTGCATCGTCTCTTCCAGAGGTGTCGCGGTGTCGTAGCGGTGTGCCTGGTAGAGGTCGACGTAGTCGGTGCCCAGGCGGGAGAGCGAGCCGTCGATCGACTCGAGGATGTGCTTGCGGCTCAACCCCACGTCGTTGTGCCCGCGGGGGCCGGTCGGCCAGTAGACCTTCGTGAAGATCTCGAGGGACTCGCGACGCTCGCCCTTGAGCGCGTCGCCGAGGACCTTCTCCGCCGCCGTGTTGGCGTAGGCGTCGGCCGTGTCGAAAGTGGAGATGCCTGCGTCGAGGGCGGCGCGGACGCAGGCGAGCGCCGTCTCGTTCTCGACCTGCGAAGCATGCGTGAGCCAGTTTCCGTACGTGATCTCCGAGACCTTGAGGCCGGAGTGTCCGAGATGTCTGAATTCCATGGCCCCAGCCTACGAGGCACGGGTGTACCCCGGCCAGGCGGCCCTTTTGCCGGACCCGGAAGCGGGGTTACGATCCTCCGTACCCCGATCACATGCGTTATGTGAACGGGGTGTGACGCATTCCTGGCAATCGCCGCAATTGGCCGTACCCCTACCAAACCCGATGGGGGAGCCCCCCGAACCGGGGACATAACAGAACACTGTCCCCCGAGCCGGGGGAACGCCGATTCACCCATCGGCCTCACGATCCACCACCCGAAACCTCCCCCGAAGGAGAGTGAACCGTGTCGTCTGACCCGACGCAAAGCACCGCCTCCCTGTGGGCCGCAGGAGAGCCCGACCCCCTGCTGACCCCTCAGGCCCCATCCGGAGACTCGATCGTCCCCAACCGCGGTGTCGTCACCGACGGCGTCTCCGGGCTGTCCGGATTCCACCTGCCGGCGTGGAACCTCGCCGAATGGATCGGTTACTCGGCCCTCGTCGTCGTCTCGATCCTCCTGACCGCCGTCGCGGTGTCCACTCTTTGGTGGATGCTCCACGCCTGGCGGTCGAAGGACAACCTGAAGGGCACCGGCTTCAGCGAGAACCCGCTGCCGGCCCAGCACACCTTCACCCTGCTCGTCCCCGGACGGCACGAGGAGGACGTGATGGCCCAGACCCTCGACCGCCTCGCCGAGCAGGACCACCCGAACTACGAGATCATCGCGATCGTCGGCCACGACGACCCCGGGACCGACCGCGTGGCTCGCGAGGCTGCGGCCCGGCACCCCGACCTGATCCGAGTGATCGTCGACGACACCGAGCCGAAGAACAAGCCCAAGGCGCTCAACCTCGCTCTGAAATCGGCCCGCGGCGAGATCGTGGGCGTGTTCGACGCCGAGGACGAAGTGCATCCCCGTCTCTTGACGCTCGTCGACTCGAAGTTCACCGAGACGAACGCCGACGTGGTGCAGGGCGGCGTGCAGCTGATGAACTTCCAGTCGACGTGGTGGAGCCTCCGCAACGTGCTCGAGTACTACTTCTGGTTCCGCTCGCGTCTGCACTTCCACGCCAAGAGCAAGTTCATCCCGCTCGGCGGCAACACCGTCTTCGTGACCAAGGAGAAGCTGGACTGGTCGAATGGGTGGGATGCCGACTGCCTCGCCGAGGACTGCGAGCTGGGTGTCCGTCTCTCGAGTGAAGGTGCGAACGTCGTCGTGGCCTACACGCCCGAGGTCGTCACCCGCGAGGAGACCCCCGGGTCGTTCAAGTCGCTGCTCAAGCAGCGCACGCGCTGGAACCAGGGCTTCATGCAGGTGCTGGGCAAGGGGGAGTGGCGCAAGCTCCCCACGATGCGGCAGCGCTTCTACGCGCGCTACCTGCTGACGATGCCGTTCATCCAGGCCATCACCGGCATCCTGATCCCGATCTCCGTGATCCTCATGTTCACGATCAAGGTTCCGACCGGCGTCGCTCTGATCACATTCATCCCCGTCGCCCCGACCCTCGTGCTGCTGGCCGTGGAGTTCACGGGCCTCGCCGAGTTCGGACGCGTCTACGGCAAGAAGGTGCGTGCCCGCGACTACTTCCGCCTCGTCTGGGGTCTCATCCCTTACCAGATCTTCCTCGCCCTGGCCGCGGTGCGTGCCGTCTACCGTCAGCTCCGCAACCAGAACGGCTGGGAGAAGACGGAGCACACCGGCGCCCACCGTGACGCCGAGGTCGAGCCGCTCAACGTGATCCCCATCGGCGCCGCCCGCGGCGCTCAGCCCGAACCCGCCCTCGCGATGGTGTCTGGAGACGACCGATGACGACCACGACAGAACGTCCCCTCGTCGGGCCCCCCGCGAGTCCGATCACACCCGACCGTCACGACGACCTCCGTGAGGAGCGGACCCCCTCGTGGGGCCGCCGCCACGGCGCGAGCCTGGTGTGGATCCTGCCCGTCATGGCCATCGTCGCCACGGTCCAGGCCTGGAACATGACCGGTTCGCCGCAGCGGATCGACGACGAGGGCACCTACACCGCGCAGGCGTGGTCGATCCTCCACCTCGGCTCGCTCACGCACTACACCTACTGGTACGACCACCCGCCGCTGGGCTGGATCCAGATCGCCGGCTACACCGGCCTGACCGGTGCCTTCGGGCGCTACTCCCAGGCCGTCATGGCCGGGCGCGAAGCGATGCTGTTCTTCACGGTCATCGCCGTGGCCCTGGTCTGGCTGCTCGCCCGCCGCATCGGCCTGAGCCGTCCGGCAGCCGGGATCGCGGCTCTCGTGTTCGGCATCTCGCCGCTGGCCATCCAGTTCCACCGCACGGTGTACCTGGACAACGTGGCGACCCCGTGGCTGCTGCTCGCGTTCCTCCTGGCCCTCAGCCGCAAGAACCAGCTCGCCGGCTTCATCGGCAGCGCCTTCGCCTTCGGTGTGGCGGTGCTCTCGAAGGAGACGTTCCTGCTGGCCCTGCCGTTCCTCGCCTGGGTGATGATCCGCAACTCCGAGAAGTCGACTCGTCGCTACACCCTCGCCACCTCCGGCGCGGTACTCGCCCTCGTCGGCGGCGCCTACGTCGTCTTCGCGGCCGTCCGCGGAGAACTCGTCCCGGGACCGGGGCACACCAGCCTCGTCAGCGGTCTGAGCTTCCAGCTCGGCACCCGGACGGCGAGCGGATCGATCTTCGACCCGCAGAGCCTGTTCTTCAAGGTGGTCGACCAGTGGTGGAACCTCGACCAGGTCTTCATCGTCCTCGGCCTCGTGTCGGCCGTCGTCGGCCTCTTCCTGAAGCGGACCCGCCCCTACGCGGCCATCGTCGTGTTCGCGGTCGCCATCATGTTCCGTCCGAACAGCTACGTGCCCGTGCCCTACGTAATCATGCTGCTGCCCTTCGGCGCGCTGCTGATCGCGGGTGTCGCGGACACCGCGGTGAAGGCGTACCGCGCTCGCCGAGCCGGAAAGGTCGGCACGACGGTGAGCCGCGTCGGCGCTACCGCCTGGCTGGTCGTCACCGCCGTGGCGATCGCCGCCATCGTGCCGCTCTGGACCACGCAGCTCCGGGGCTTCCTCAAGGCCGACCTCGATGCGCCGATGGTCAGCGCCGAATCGTGGGTCACGGACAACGTGCCGAAGAACTCCCGCCTCCTCGTCGACGACTCGATGTGGGTCGACCTCGTGAAGGCCGGCTTCGCTCGGGACAACGTCGTGTGGTTCTACAAGATCGACACCGACGGTGCCGTCGAGGCCCAGTCGCCCCAGGGGTGGAAGGACTCCGACTACATCGTCACGACGGACTCGATCCGCACATCGGCGTCGGGCAGCCCCGACGTCGTCAAGGCCCTGGCGAACTCGACGATCGTGGCCACCTTCGGAACCGGAACGCAGATGGTCGACGTCCGTCGGATCCACCCGCAGGGGTCCGCCGCCTACGCTGCGACGGCCAAGGCGGAACAGGCCGCTCGGGCCACCGCCGGAGCCCAGCTCGCGACGAACCCGAACCTCATCGCCAGCACCCAGGTCAAGAAGGCCCTGGCGGCCGGACAGGCGGATTCGAGGATGCTCGTGGTCCTCGGTCAGCTCCTCGGCACGGGGTCGGTCACCGTCAGCGACTTCTCGGCCCTCCCCGGCGAGCAGAACGATCCGTTCCGCCGCCTCGTGATCCGCCAGAGCTCCGGCGAGCCCGGCTCGCAGCTCGTCTCGTGGCTCGGCGCTCTCGGCAGCACCTACGCTCCGTCGACCGTCACGCCGACGAGCCAGGGGACGGTCGTGCTCTTCCCGGCCTCCGAACCCGCCGGCCTCCTGGGCTGACACCCTCGGCGCGGCCGCCCCGAAAGCGGCCGCGCCCCGTCGGACGCCGTGGCCCCGGCACCCGCACGGCATCCGCACGACACCCGCACCACACACCCGAACGCCCCACCCGCACGGAAAGGCATCATCATGGCCCTCACCGAACATCGCCCCTTCTCGCCTCGCGTCAGCAGGCGCCTCCTGGCAGGAGCAGCTCTCCTCCTCGCCCTGCTCCTCGCCGGCGCTGCAGTCCTTCTCAGCGGCACCTCCGCCAAGGCCGACACCACGACGCCCGCGACCGGCACCGGCTGGGTGCGAGTCGGCCACCTGTCGCCCGACACCAAGTCCGTCGACGTCCGCCTCACGGCGTTCTCCGGGGGCCAGGTCGTCTACGAGCTCGACAACGTCACGTACGGCCAGGTGAGCCCGTACAAGGAGCTGCCGGTCGGGTCCTACACCGTCGCCATGACGGCGGCGGGTGCATCCCCCACGGCGAAGCCCCTGATCGGCGCCTCGATCACGGTCGCCTCCGGCAAGCCCATCACCGTGGTCGCCTACGGGAAGAACTCGAACCTCAAGACGACCGTGTTCGAGGACGACCTGACTCCGCCGGCGGCCGACCAGTCGCGAATCCGCCTCGTCCAGGCGGCGACTGTCGTCAAGGACGTCAGCGTCGCCACGAGCACGGGCAGCGTCCTCGCCAAGGACGCCCCCTACGGCAGCGCCTCGGGCTACGCCTCGGTCGGCGCCGGTCCCTGGACCCTCGACCTGACGAGCTCGACGAACAAGAAGATCAAGAGCGCCGTCGACGTGAACCTCGCGTCGGGCAGCATCACGACCCTCTTCGTCCTCGACAACGCTTCGGGCGGCGTCACGATCGTGCCGGTCGTCGACAGCGCTGCGACCACGACGACCCCGGTCGGCGGAGTCCAGACCGGTGGTGGGTACGAAGCCCTCCACCCGCAGGTGGACCTCTTCTCGTCCGGCGACGTCCAGCCGTTCGTCGGAGTGAACTGATCGCGGACTCCTCCGCCCGACCGACGAGGAGGGCACCGTGACCGCGAAGACCAAAGCACTCGTCGCCGCAGGCTCCGTGGCCGCCCTCCTCGTCGCCGGGGGATTCGCCGGCCTGGCCGTCGGAGCGTTCGGTCCGACGACCTCGTCCTCGACCGGGGGCACGGCGTCGCCTCAGCCCAGCGTCCGCACGACGACGGGCCTGCCCTCCACCACGAAGCCGACCACCCGCTCTGCAACGTCGATCGGCCAGGCGTTCCTGGCCGACTGGGTGACGGACGGCCGCGTGATCCGACGCGACCAGGGCGGCGACACCGTGAGCGAGGGACAGGCCTACGGGATGCTCGTGGCAGTCGGGATCGGCGACGAGAAGTCGTTCCGATCGATCTGGTCCTGGACCGAGAAGAACCTCCAGCGCAGCGACGGCAGTTTCGCGTGGCGCTACGACGGCGGCAAGGTCGTGGACGACATGCCGGCTGCCGACGCCGACGTGGACATCGCCCGGGCGCTCGTGCTCGCGGGCAAGAAGTTCGACGACGCCTCCTACACGCAGTCGGCGGCTCGGGTCGGCAGCGCCGTGCTCGACACGATGACCGCGGTGACCCCCGACGGCCGGATCCTGCTGCCCGGGCCCTGGGCCCAGGGGGCCGGACCCTGGTCGTACAACCCCTCGTACGCGGCGCCCGCCTCGTTCGCCCAGATGGCGACGGCGACGGGGGATGCCCGGTGGACCGAACTCGAGGCCGGGTCGCGGGCCGTCACGGGCAAGATCCTCGACGCCACCGCGCTGCCGAGCGACTGGGCGCAGGTGCGGACCGACGGCTCCGTCGTGCCGCTGCCCAGCGCGACGGGCACGGCCGGAACCGTGCAGTACGGCTACGACGCCGGACGGCTCGCCGTCCGGTACGCGGAGTCGTGCGAAGCGCCGGACGTGGCGCTCGCCGCCCGCCTCCTGCCCGCCCTGGCAGGCAAGACGCCCCTTCCGATGCAGTTGGACCTCGGCGGGACGGCCCTGAACGCGGATCAGTCGCCTCTCGGCTATGTGGCGCGGGCCGCCGCGGAGGCCGGCGCGGGCGAGAGGACTGCCGCCGCCAAGGACCTCGTCGCGGCCGACCGGCTCGCGCAGTCGACACCCACGTACTACGGAGCGGCCTGGGACGCCCTGGGCGCCCTCCAGCTCCAGGCGAACGCCCTCAGCGCGTGCTCGCCCCTGAAAGGACAGTGACATGACCGGCATCCGTCGATTCGCGAGGCCGCGCATCCCCCGTTCCGTCGTGGTCTGTTTCGTCGCAGGTCTCGCCGTGGTGGGTCTCGCCGCCTGCTCGACCTCGGGGTCGGGGTCGGGTTCGGCGGGATCGGGTTCGACGTCGTTGGGTTCGACGGGATCGACGTCGTCGGCCACGGCTTCGGCCGGTGCTGGCGCCGCCGGTTCGGTGCAGGACCCCGACACGCAGTCGCTGTCCGACGCACCTGCCGCAGGGGTGGTCCCGACCCGCATCGCCATTCCTGCCATCGGCATCGACGCGTCGATGCAGGACCTGGCGATCGGCGCCCAGGGCGAACTGGATCCCCCGACCAACGCCACGGACGCCGGCTGGTACGCGAAGGGCGTCGTCCCGGGGGCCGTCGGACCGGCCATCATCGCGGGGCACATCGACTCGACGACGGGCCCGGGGGTGTTCCTCCATCTGAACAAGCTCGTGGCGGGGGACCAGGTCACCGTCACGATGTCGTCGGGATCGGTCGAGACGTGGCGGGTCGCGTCGAGCCTGCAGTCGGCGAAGAGCAACTTCCCGACGAGCGACGTCTACGGGACGACGCCCACGCCGCAGCTCCGGCTCATCACGTGCCAAGGCACCTTCGATCCGAAGATCGGCCACTACGACGACAATCTCATCGTCTTCGCCGATCTCGTCTCTTCGACGCCACCGACGTCGTGAGAACCCCCTGAACCGCAGTCGTGGTCGCCCGGCGGGTCAGACGCCGGGCGGCCACGCCTGCTCTAGTATTTGTCCGCAGTCGACCGACGTCGATTCGTGACGATCAGGGCATCACGGGTACTATTCATCCGTACTTCGCCCGGCTCAAGGAGGACAGATGTCGACCGAACAGACACCGAAAGCGGTCGTCGTGATCCCGACGTACAACGAGTCGGGATCGCTCGGGGGCGTTCTCGACCGCACTCTCGCATCCGGTGCCGTGATCGACGTGCTCGTCGTCGACGACAACAGCCCCGACGGTACGGGCGACCTCGCCGACGGCTACGCGGAGCGCCACCCCTCGGTCCACGTTCTGCACCGCCCCGGCAAGGGCGGCCTCGCCGGCGCCTACGTGGCCGGGATCCAGTGGGCGCTGGAGCGGGGCTACGACACCGTGGTCGAAATGGACGCCGACGGATCGCACGACCCCGCCGACCTGCCTCGGATGCTCAAACTCAGTACGAAGTTCGACCTCGTCATCGGTTCTCGATGGGTACCGGGAGGCAAAGTCGTCAACTGGCCGTGGCGTCGCCGAGTGCTGAGCAAGGGCGGCAGCTGGTACACCCGCAACCTGTTCAGCATGGGCGTCTCCGACACGTCCGGCGGCTTCCGCGCCTACAAGGCCGAAGTCCTGAAGAATCTCCGCCTGGACGAGATCGACTCCCGCGGCTACTGCTTCCATGTCGACTGCCTGCGGCGGACCCTCCAGGCCGGCTACCACGTGGTCGAGATGCCCATCACGTTCACGGAGCGCGTCGAAGGCGTGTCCAAGATGACGGGCTCGATCATCCTCGAATCCATGATGATGATCACCCGCTGGGGTGTCCGTTATCGCCTCGACTCCCTGCTGCACCGTCGCACCGCCGGCCACCAGCGCTCCGGTGCTTCCGTGCGCAAGCTGTCGAGCACCGTTCCGCTCGACGACGAGGGCGTCTACGCGTCCTGAGGCTTTCGGCCCGTCGTCGGCTGTCTGCCCGTCGTCGCGGCGCCGGGTCCGCAGTCGCCCGGCGGGTCAGACACCGGGCGGCTGCGACTGTCCCCAGTGTGCGCTCGGATCGCTCGTTCCGGCACCCCGTCTTCAGGGGGTGCGACGGGGGATGCCCCCTCCCCGGTAGCCTGAGCGGGTGTACTGGTTCCTGAAGAACTTCGTGGTCTACCCGGCCCTCCGAGTCGCGTTCCGCTTTCGTGTGACGGGGGCCCGTAACATCCCTCGTCGCGGGCCGGTGATCCTGGTGAGCAACCACCGCTCCCTCATCGACTCGTTCTTCATCCCCCTCATCGTGAGGCGGCAGGTGACGTTCCTGGCCGCCAAGAACTACTTCGACGGCCGCGGCCCGGGCGGTGCCTTCGTGCGCGGATTCCTTCTCGGCGTGGGAATGCTCCCGATCGACCGATCGGGCGGCAACGCGTCCCGGGCGTCGCTCGACACCGGCATCCAGGCGCTGACCGAGGGCAAAGCGCTCGGCATCTACCCCGAGGGCACCCGCAGCCCCGACGGTGCGTTGCACCGGGGCCGTACGGGCGTGGCCCGACTCGTCTTCGCGTCCGGCGTGACCGTCGTGCCGATCGCGATCCGTGGCACGGAGAACATCCTGCCCAAGGGGGCGAAGTTCCCCCGATTCGCGAAGGTGTCGCTGACCGTCGGCCGGCCCCTGCACTTCGACGAGCTCCCCGACTCCGAGATCGACGCCCCGGCTCTTCGCGCCGTCACCGACCGCATCATGCAGGAGATCGCGGCCCTGGGGCCCTTCGAGTACGCCGACAGCTATGCCTCCACCGTGAAGAACGGGAGCGCGCGCGACCGCTGAGCGCTGCTGCCTGCCCCCTGCCTGCTCTCTCCCTGCCCCCTTCCCCGTCAGGCACACCCTGTCGGCACGAACACCCTGCCTCGGCAGTGGGTTCGTGCCGCCCCTGTGTGTTCAGTCGATGGGTGCGGACTCCTGAACGGCGCGCGAGGCGAGACGCGATGCCGCTGATCGGGCATCGAGCCTCGGTAGTCCGGCATCGACGAGTCGGGCAGCCAGACGTTCCGGTTGTCGGGACAGCGCATAGTCCCAACGAACGACGCGGCGGACGAGCCGGTGAGACTCGAGCCGGGTCTGCCTCCGCTTCTCGTCGAGGACGACGCGCTCGGCTGTCCGCCCGTTCCGATAGCGGGCGTCGAGGTATTTGAGGTCGCCGTCGCATTCGCCGACGATGCCGAACTCCGACCAGAAGCAGTCCGTGTCGCCGATCTTGCCCGACGAGTCGAAGAACGGCACCTGGAGAAGGGGAATGGGCATACCTGTCGTCAGGAACGCAACGCGGCTGAACGACTCGGCCGCGGAGGCTGCACCCGGGTCGGCGAAGTCGACGGCCCGGCGAGCCGCGCGAAGGCGGCGTGCCTTCGGCCGCCGGTCGAGGTGGGCGTGGAGGTGTCCCTTCTCGAACAGGCCGTGTCGGAGACCATGGTCGAAGACCAGGACGGCCGCCGTGAATCCCTCGGTCAGGGCGATGTCGACCGCCGTTCGGCTGGGAGTCGTGATCACGAGGCCGGCATCCAGCAGGATGTCGTCGGGATCGATGGGACCTGGCCGCCTCACGAGGGTGGGCGTGCGGTGACCTCGGGTCCTCGACGGGTCGATGACCTGCACCTCGGAGGGCCACGAGTCGAGGACGGGGAAGTTCCAGAGCGCGGCCGCGGACCAATGCGAGGCGATCAGTCGCGCGTCGGGGATGCGCAGCAGGCGCGCCCGGACCCGGGCGCCGTATTGCTCTGCCGATGAGAGCGAACGCCAGGCGAGCGAGTCGACGTACACACCGGGCGCCAGCCGAGTCACGAGACCCCGCGCGGCCGAATGCCGGAGGCTGCGATCGTCGAGCCCGCCGGCGATGAGATCGGAGGCACGGAGAGGCGAGGTGAGGGGCGGCGGGGCTGGACGAGCAATCGAGCGGCGTGGAGGGAGTTGCTGCGGGGAGGCCATGATGCCAGCGTGCCGATCTGCGGATCCGGTGCCGGGCGGAGTCCAGAGGTCGGTGGAGGATTCGACCGCGGGGAGAACCTGTGGAGAAGAGGACGCGCGGCTCGAACACATGCCACCGGCACGAACCCACGTCCTAGGAGGTGTGTTCGTGCCGATGGCATGTGCTTAGTGACCGCTGGCGGCGGCAGGCGGGCGGCGGCCGGCGGGCGGCGGGCGGCGGCCGGCCGCAGGGGCTAGCGGAGGATGGCGACCGAGTGCGGCGGCAGGTGGAGCGGGGTGCCGCCCGTCGGCAGCTCGACTGCGGGGGTGCTGGCGAACAGGAGTTCGTCTCCGGCGACCTCGAGGGAGATGGGATCGGCCGCGAAGTTGACGGCGATCGTGACGGCGCCCCGCCTCAGGGTCAGCCACCGGTCGTCCTCGTCGAAGGCGACGGAGACCGTGGGAGACGACAGGGTCGGATCGGTCAGGTCGAGAAGAGACCGCCGCAGAGCGATCAGACGCTTGTAGGCGTCGTGAAGGACGGCGTGCCGGCCCGTTTCGACCTCGGACCAGTCGAGCTTGGAGTTCTCGAACGTCGCCGGGTCTTGGGGGTCGGGCACCACGCTCTCGTCCCAGCCCATCTTCGCGAACTCGGCGATCCGCCCTTTGGCTGTGGCCTCGCCGAGATCGTGCTCGGGGTGCGACGTGAAGAACTGCCACGGGGTGGATGCGGCCCACTCCTCGCCCATGAAGAGCATCGGCGTGAAGGGGGACGTGAGCGTGAGCGCCGCGGCGATGATCAGCTGTCCGTCGTCGAGCGAGGCGGCGAGACGATCGCCGATCGCGCGGTTGCCGATCTGATCGTGGTTCTGGTTCGCCACCACGAGACGCCAGCCCGGCATGTGCTCGACGTCGACGGGACGCCCGTGATACGTCTCGCGGAAGGATGACCAGGTGCCGTCGTGGAAGAATCCGCGAGTCAGGACCTTGGCCAGGGCGCCGAGGTGCTCGAAGTCGGCGTAGTAGCCCGTCGTCTCACCGGTCAGGGCGACGTGCACCGAGTGATGGAAGTCGTCGGACCATTGCGCGTCGAGACCGAACGCGGCCCCGGATCGGCCGGCGGCCTCCCGTGGCGTGACGAGCGAGGCGTCGTTCTTGTCGCTCTCGGCGATGAGCACCTTCGGGCGACCGACGTGGGCCGCGAGACGGGCGGCGCGGATGGCCAGCTCTTCGAGCAGGTGGAGGTCGGAGTCGTCGACCAGGGCGTGCACGGCGTCGAGGCGCAGGGCGTCGACGTGATAGGTGTCGAGCCAGAGCTGTGTGTTGTCGGAGATGTAGGCGCGGACCTCGTCGGAGCCGTCGTCGTCGAGGTTGACGTTGTCGCCCCAGGTGTTCGCGTGCTTGCTGCTGAGATAGGGGCCGAACTTCGGAAGGTAGTTGCCGGAGGGCCCGAGGTGGTTGTAGACCACGTCTTGCACGACGCCGAGGCCCCGGGCGTGGCAGGCGTCGACGAACCGCTGATAGCCCTCCGGCCCGCCGTAGTTCTCGGTGACCGCGAACCAGCCGACGCCGTCGTAGCCCCAGTTGTGTGTTCCGTTGACCGCGTTGACGGGCAGCACCTCGACGAAGTCGACACCGAGGTCGACGAGGTGGTCGAGCTTGCCGCTGGCGGCCTCGAGCGTGCCCTCCGGGGTGAAGGTGCCGATGTGGAGTTCGTAGATCACCGCACCGGCCAGGACTCGTCCGCCCCAGGCCCCGTCGGTCCAGGCGAACGTCGAGGGATCGTACGTCTCGCTGAGGTCGTGGACGCCGTCGGGCTGGCGGAGCGACCGGGGGTCCGGTGTCGGCCGGTCGTCGTCGCCGAGGAGGAAGCCGTATCGGTGCCCGGCTCCGATGGGCAGGCCCTGCGGCGCTCGCCACCAGCCGCCGTCGTCCGTGGTCATCGGATGCACGGTGCCGTCGAGCTGCAGTCGGACCCGCTCGGCAGCAGGGGCCCAGACGTCGTAGAGAGCCATCACTTGCCTTCGGTGTCGGTGGCGGACTCGTCGTCCGTGTCGGAGGAATCGCCGTCGGGCTCGGCTGGCACGAGCAGTGCCACGGGATAGGTGGCCAACAACTCCGCGAGGAGAATGCGCGACCCCGAGTAGCGCCGCCCCGTCAGCACGTCGATCCGGTCGCCGTCGGTGACGTGCAGCAGAGTGTCGCGCCAGCCCCCGGCCTCGGCCAGGCCGACGGACAGGCGGGTGACGACGACGACGGCGCCGCCCCGATCGATGGCGACGGCGGAGCCGGCCGCCTCGCCGAACACGGGAAGGGGTGCGTACCGGGTGAAGAGCTCGGGGTGATCGCGGCGCGCCGTCAGAGCGCGCGTGGTCACGAGCAGTTTGGCGGCTCCGGTGTCGTCGATGGCCGGCACGGCGCCTTCGACGATCGCCGAGAGGTACAGCCTGCGGAGGTCGAAGTCGACCTCGCGACGGTTGTCGGGGTCGACGAGCGAGTAGTCCCACAGCTCGCCGCCCTGGTAGACGTCCGGCGCACCGGGACCGGTGAGCTGCAGCAGGGCCATGCCGAGCGAGTTGGACCAGCCGGCTTCGCGGACCACGTCGACGATCCGGTGGATCTCGCTCGACACGGCCTCGTCGTCGAACACGGCGTCGACGGCCGCGTGCATCTTCGCCTCGAACTCCTCGTTCGGGGCGGTCCAGGTCGTCGAGTCGTTCGCCTCGCGCGAGGCCTTCTCGGCGTAGGCGTGGAGACGCTCGCGAGAGGCCGGCCAGGCGCCCACGATGCTCTGCCAGAGCAGGTTCTCGAACGGGCCGTCGCCGATCGGCGCGAGCTCGCGGAGGCGGCCCAGAGTGGCGGTCCACTCGGCGGCCACCTCGGAGAGGACGTCGATGCGGGCCCGGACGTCGCCCGACCGCTTCGTGTCGTGCGTCGAGAGCGTGGTCATGGCGAACGGGGTCCGTGCCAGACGGTTCTGCTGCCGCTGGTGGAACTGCTCGGGCGTGATCGAGAACAGCGACGGCTCGGCACCGACCTCGTTGAGCGAGACGAGCCGCGAAGCGCGGTAGAAGGCCGTGTCTTCCACGCCCTTCGCCATCACCATGCCGCTGGTCTGCTGGAATCGGATCGACGCGGGATGCTCGGGGTCGCGCAGCACGGACACCACCCGGTCGAGGGTGGCCCCGCTTTCGGGCCGTCGAGCCGCGGTCTCGCGAACGGCCTCGTCGAGCCATTCCGCCCCCTGCGGCAGGTAGCTCCGGTAGACCGGGAAGGTGGTGACGAGCTCGGCGAGGACGTCGACCGTCTCGTCGGCCGGTTCGTCGCCGTCGATGAGCCGGGCGAGCCGTCGGACCTCGCTGTTCAGGATGCCGTCGGCGACGCCCCGCTTCGTGCCGTGGATCGTCTCCTGCCAGTCGAGCGGCTCTCCCTGCCCGCGGAGCCGAGCGTCGAGGGTGGCCAGGGCCGTCTCGCCGGCCGGGTCGATCAGGATCCGGTCGTACTCGCCCAGGGCGTCGTACCCGGTGGTCCCGGCCGTCGCCCAGTCGGCCGCGAGCTGCTCCTTGCCCTCGAGGATCTTCTCGACGAGAACGTGGGCACCACCCGTGATCTCGGCGAGTCGGTCGAGGTACCCGGCCGGGTCGGCGAGGCCGTCGGGGTGGTCGACGCGGAGGCCGTCGGCCAGGCCGGCCGTGAACCACCGGGCGATCTCCACGTGGGACTCGTCGAAGACGCGTCGGTCCTCGACCCGGATGCCCGCGAGCGTGTTGACGGCGAAGAACCGGCGGTAGTTCAGTTCGGAGTCGGCTCGCTTCCAGTACACGAGCTCGTAGTTCTGCCGCGCGTGGACCTCTTTCGCACTGTCGCCGGGGTGCGCCGTGCCTTCCGCGACCGGATAGACGTTGTCGTAGTAGTGGAGGGTGGGCTCGCCGTGGGACGTGGAGAGAGTCAGGGCCTCGAGCTCGGACTCGTCGTCGCTGCCGAGCACGGGGATGCGAACCCTGCCGCCGCCGGCCTTCCAATCGACGTCGAATGCGTCGGCGTAGCGCGACTCCTGCCCGTGAGCCAGGAGGTCCCACCACCAGGAGTTGCTCTGCGGGGTGGCGACCCCCATGTGGTTCGGCACGATGTCGACGAGCACGCCGAGCCCGAAGTGGTGCGCCCGGTCGCTGAGGGTGTGCAGCCCGATCTCCCCGCCTCGCGCGGGGTCCACCCGCCGATGGTCGACGACGTCGTAGCCGTGGTCGCTGCCTTCCTCCGCTTCGAGGAGCGGGGACAGGTAGACCCAGTCGACGCCGAGATCGCGAAGATACTGCACCACATCGGCCGCGGCGTTGAGGTCGAAGGCCTTCCGGATCTGCAGACGGTAGGTCGAGAGGGGGTGGGGGGTGCGGGTCATTCGGACTCCTGGACCGAGGCGCGGAGGACGACCATCGAGAGCCCGGCCACGGGGAGGCTCTCGGAGGCGAGGAGGGCGTCGGTGTGTTTGGGGGCGTTCGTGGAATCGACGACGACCTCCCAGCACTCGGCGTACTCGTCGGAGGGCAGCGTGAACGTGACGGTCTCGCTGTGGGCGTTGAAATAGAGGACGAAGTTGACGTCGGTGATCCGGCCGCCGCGGGAGTCGCGGCCGTGGATGCCGTTGCCGTTGAGGAACATGCCGATCGAGCGACCGAATCCGGAGTCCCATTCCTCCGGCTGCATGGCATCGCCCTCAGGGGTGAGCCACACGATGTCGGGCAGTGGATCGCCCTCGCCGCGGCGGACGCTCCGCCCGTCGAAGTACCGCTGCCGACGGAAGGTCGGATGCTTGCGACGGAGTTCGATGAGATCGGTCGTGAAGGCGATCAGGCCGGTGTCGGCGTTCTCCCAGTCGATCCAGCTGATCGGGCCGTCCTGGGCGTAGGTGTTGTTGTTGCCGCCCTGCGTGCGCCCGAGCTCGTCGCCGTGCACGATCATCGGGACTCCCTGGCTGAGCAGCAGGGTCGCGAGGAAGTTGCGCACCCTCTGCTCGCGCAGGACGGTGATGGCCTTGTCTTTCGTCGGCCCCTCGGCTCCCGAGTTCCAGGACCGGTTGTGGCTCTCGCCGTCGTTCCCGTTCTCGCCGTTGGCCTGGTTGCGCTTCTCGTTGTAGCTGACGAGGTCGCGCATCGTGAAGCCGTCGTGGGCCGTCACGAAGTTGATGCTCGCCACCGGCCGCCGGCCGTCGCGCTCGTAGAGGTCGGCCGAACCCGTGATGCGCGACGCGAACTCGCCGAGCGTGGCGGGCTCGCCGCGCCAGAAGTCGCGCACGGTGTCGCGGTACTTGCCGTTCCACTCCGTCCACTGCGGGGGGAAGTTGCCGACCTGGTAGCCGCCCGGCCCGACGTCCCACGGCTCGGCGATCAACTTGACCTGCGACACGATCGGATCCTGCTGCACGAGCTCGAAGAAGGTCGACAGACGGTCGACCTCGTAGAACTCGCGGGCGAGCGAGGCGGCGAGGTCGAAGCGGAAGCCGTCGACGTGCATCTCGGTGACCCAGTAGCGCAGGCTGTCCATGATCAGCTGCAGCGAGTGCGGATGCCGGACGTTCAGGCTGTTGCCCGTGCCCGTGTAGTCCATGTAGTACTGCTTGTCGTCTTCGACGAGCCGGTAGTAGGCGGCGTTGTCGATGCCCTTGAACGACAGAGTGGGGCCGAGGTGGTTGCCCTCCGCCGTGTGGTTGTACACCACGTCGATGATGACCTCGATGCCGGCCTCGTGGAGCACCCGCACCATGGTCTTGAACTCCTGCACCTGCTGGCCGGTGTCGCCGGACGACGAGTAGCTGTGGTGCGGCGCGAAGAAGCCGATCGAGTTGTAGCCCCAGTAGTTGCGGAGGCCCTTCTCGAGCAATGTGTTGTCTTGCACGAACTGGTGCACGGGCATCAGCTCGAGGGCGGTGATGCCGAGACCCTTGAGGTGCTCGATGATCGCGGGATGCGCGACACCGGCGAACGTGCCGCGTTGCTCTTCGGGGACGTCCGGGTGGGTCATCGTCAGGCCCTTGACGTGCGCCTCGTAGACGATCGACTCGTCGTAGTTGTACTTCGGCGGCCGGTCGCCCTGCCAGTCGAAGAAGGGGTTGATGACGACGCCCTTCATCATGTGCGGGGCGCTGTCTTTGTCGTTGCGCGACTCGGGAGCCCCGAAGTTGTAGGCGAACAGCGCTTCGTCCCAGTCGATGTCGCCGCTCGTGGCCTTGGCGTAGGGGTCGAGGAGGAGCTTGTTCGGGTTGGCCCGCGAACCCGTCGCCGGGTCGTAGGCGCCGTGGACCCGGTAGCCGTAGCGCTGACCTGGCTGCACGCTCGGCAGGTACGCGTGCCACACGTAGGCGTCGACCTCGAGCAGATCGACCCGGGTCTCGGCGCCGCTGTCGTCGAAGAGGCAGAGCTGCACGAGCTCGGCCACCTCGCTGTAGATCGCGAAGTTGGTGCCACTACCGTCGTAGTTGGCACCCAGGGGGTACGGGTTACCGGGCCAGGTGATCATCGAACCTCCGTTAGGGACTTCGCCAGCCTAAAGGGGTTCCTCGTTCGAGGGCCGGAGAGTTCGGCTCTGTGGAGAACGGCTCGGCTCTGTGGAGAACGGTTCGGCGCTGTGGACGACGGCTCGGCCTGTGGACACGACGACGCATCGACGGTGGGATGCGCGCTATGCTCGGTCGCACAACACACGGGAGTCCGGTGAGCCGGGCTGAGAGGAAGCGATCCACGCTTCGACCGTCGAACCTGATCTGGATCATGCCAGCGCAGGGAGGAGAACAGAATGAGCGTTTCGACGCGAACCCGGAACACCACCACCAAGTCGTCACGACCGGCTCCCCGGTGGCGAGTGGTCGACATCGTCACCGCGAGCGTCCTCGGCGTCGCCTCCGGAGTCATCTTCTGGGCCTGGGGCCTCGCGTGGACTCCGCTCAGCGGCCTACTCACCTTCTCGCCGGGCCTCGAGGGCATCCTCTCGGGGGGCTGGCTGTTCGCCGGAGTCCTCGGCGGGCTCGTCATCCGCAAACCCGGCGCGGCGCTCTACACCGAGATCATCGCCGCCGTCGTGTCGATGCTCGTGGGCACGCAGTGGGGTTTCTCCACGCTGATCTGGGGCATCTTCGAGGGACTCGGGGCCGAGATCGTCCTCGCGCTGTTCCTCTACAAGTCCTGGCGACTCGGAACGGCGATCCTCGCCGGCGCCGGCGCCGGCGCAGTCACCGGCTTCCTCGACACCAACTTCTCGAGCGTCGCCGCCTACGCCTTCGAATTCAAGGTCGTCTACTTCGTCGCCTCCGTCGTGTCGGGCGCCGTCATCGCCGGTCTGCTGTCGTGGATCGCGGTCCGCGGCCTCGCCGCGACCGGTGCCCTGAGCCGCTTCGCCTCGGGTCGCGCGACGCAGAACCGCGTCTGACGTGGGCGCCCTCCGTGGCGCCCGCATCACCGCCCGCGGGTGGTCCTGGCGTCACGCCGGTCGGCTGCGACCGGCGGTCAGCGACCTGGACCTCGACATCCGGCCGGGGGAGCGCGTGCTGCTCCTCGGCGCCTCCGGAGCCGGGAAGTCGACGCTTCTGGCAGGCCTCGCCGGAGTGCTCGGCGGCGACGAGGAGGGCGACTCGACGGGCGAGCTCCTCGTCGACGGAGTCCACCCGGCCGACACCCGAGGGCGAGTGGGTCTCGTCCTCCAGGACCCCGATTCCCAGGTCGTGCTCGCCCGCGTCGGCGACGACGTCGCCTTCGGCTGCGAGAACCTCGGAGTGCCGCGCGACGAGATCTGGCGTCGAGTCTCGGCTGCTCTCGAGGCGACAGGCCTGGACCTGCCTCTCGACCACTCCACGTCGGAGTTGAGCGGCGGCCAGAAGCAGCGGCTCGCGCTCGCCGGTGCCCTGGCGATGCAGCCCGGTCTCCTGCTCCTCGACGAGCCGACCGCGAACCTCGACCCGGCCGGGGTGGTCGAAGTGCGGGACGCCGTCGCACGCGTCCAAGCCGAGACCGGAGCCACGCTCGTGGTGGTCGAACACCGGGTCGGCGTCTGGCTCCCGGTCGTCGACCGGGTCATCGTGCTGGCGGCCGGCGGGGGAGTCCTCGCAGACGGAGACCCCGAGACGGTCCTCTCGGCCGAGGGCGTCCGCCTCTCCGAAGCGGGGGTGTGGGTGCCGGGGGTGGGGACGCCGATTCCTGCACGGTCCGTGTTCGCCGGACCGAGCATCCTCGCGCTCGAGGGGGTCTCCGTAGGGCGTCGCAGGGGAAGCGCGGTCGCCTCCGGAATCCGAGCGGAGGTCGACGCCGGTCGCGCCCTGGCCATCACCGGCCCGAACGGTGCCGGGAAGTCCACGTTGGCCCTCACGATCGCAGGGCTGCTTCCGCCGGTCGCGGGTGACATCGTCGCTCGAGAGACTCTGTCGGCCGGTGCCGGCGTCTCGCCCGTGAAGTGGCGTTCGCGCGAGCTGCTCACCCGCATCGGCACGGTGTTCCAGGAGCCGGAGCACCAGTTCCTGGCAGCGACGGTCCGCGCCGAACTCGCCGTCGGTCCTCGCGCGCTCAAGTTGCCGCAGGCCGAGATCGACCAGCGCGTCGACGAGCTGCTGACGCGGCTGCGGCTGGATCGGCTCGCCGGGGCGAACCCGTTCACCCTCTCCGGCGGCGAGAAGCGCCGGCTCTCGGTGGCGACCGTCCTGGCGACGCGTCCGAAGATCCTCGTCCTCGACGAACCCACCTTCGGGCAGGATGCACGGACCTGGCGTGAGCTCGTGGCCCTCCTGGCCGAGCTCCTCGACACGGGCAGCGCCGTGGTGGCCGTGACGCACGACGCCGAGTTCGTCGACGTCTTGGCCGACGACGTCCTGACGCTCGGCGGGGTCACTCCGCGGTTGGACGCGAGGCTGTCGGCCTCGCGGGCCGAGGGGGTCCTCTCGTGACGCTGCTGACCGCCGTCGGGCGGGGCACGCGGGCCGGCCGGCTGAACCCGGTCGCGAAGCTGCTCGCCGCGGTCGTGCTCAGCCTGTCGCTCCTGCTGTCGATCGACTGGGTCTCGGCCGGGACCGCGCTCGTGCTCGAGGCGGCACTGCTGGCCACGGCGGGCCTGACCCTGCGTCAGTTCTGGCGCCGCACCCTCCCGCTCTGGATCGCCGCCCCGCTGTCGGTCATCGCCACCTCCCTCTACGGGCAGGACTCGGGGGCTGTCCTCGCCCGGTTCGGCTTCATCACCGTCACCGAGGGGTCGGTGTCGCTGGGCTTCGCCATCGGGTTGAGGATCCTGGCGGTCGGCATCCCCGGCATCGTCCTGTTCGCGACGACCGACCCCACCGACCTCGCCGACGGACTGGGGCAGGTGCTGCACCTGCCCTCCCGCTTCGTTCTCGGAGGTCTTGCGGGCCTCCGGCTCGTGGGGCTGTTCGTCGACGACTGGCGGCAGCTCGGCCTCGCGCGTCGGGCCCGTGGTGTGGCCGACGTCGGCGGTCCGCTCGGTGCGCTGAAGCGCTTCGGCGGCATGGCGTTCGCGCTTCTGGTGCTCTCGGTGCGGCGGGGGAGCAAACTCGCGACGGCCATGGAGGCGAAGGGATTCGGCGGTGACACGAAGCGCACCTGGGCACGCCCGTCGACCTTCGGTGGAGGCGAGTGGCTCCTCGTGGCCATCGGCGTGGTCATCGCCGGCGTCTCCGTGTTCGTCGCGGTGCTGGCCGGTACCTGGAGCTTCGTCCTTGCCTGACTTTCGGCCCGATCCGGCTCTCGTGGCACGTCTGGCCCGAGCCGCGAGGGCCTCGGGGGAGCGGCCCGTGGTGCTGCTCGACGGGCGCTCCGGCTCCGGCAAGACCACTCTCGGCGCCGCACTGGCCTCGGCTCTCGACGCGGAACTGGTCGGCCTCGACGACGTGTACCCGGGGTGGGACGGCCTGGCGGCGGCCTCCCTGACGGTGAGTTCGAGCATCCTGCGCGCCGAATCTCCCGGCTACCGCCGGTGGGACTGGGATCACTCGCGACAGACCGACTGGCGAGCGGTGGATGCACGAGCCCCTCTGGTCGTCGAAGGCGCGGGTGCCCTCACCCCCGCCTCCGCGCGTCTGGCCACCCTCCGTCTCTGGATCGAGCTCGACGCTCCCGCCCGCCACACCCGCGTCCTCGGTCGGGGCGACGGCGACTCGTACGGCGCCACCGACCTGTGGGACCGGTGGGCGGCCCAGGAGGACGAGCACCTCCGGCTGCATCGGCCGGATGCCCTGGCCGACGTGGTGCTGTGACCGACGTAATGCTGTGACCGATGTGGTGCTGTGACCGCGGTCAGGCCCAGCCGAGCTCGTGGAGTCTGTCGTCGTCGAAGCCGTAGTAGTGACCGATCTCGTGGACCAGCGTGACGTGGATCTCGTCGCGGAGCTCGGCTTCGGTGTCGCACGCGGCCAGGTGCGGCTCGCGATACAGGACGATGCGGTCGGGAAGCTCGCCGAAGCCGTAGTCGCCGCGTTCGGTGAGCGCTGTGCCTTCGTAGAGGCCCAGGAGGTCGAGCGAGCCGTCTTCGGGGCGGTCCTCGGTGACGAAGGCGACGTTCTCGAGTCCGTCGAACATCTCGTCGGGCAGCAGGTCGAGCTCGGCCACGACCAGTCGTTCGAACTCGTCCGTGTCGATATTCCTCATCCCCTCACTGTGACACACGGCTCAGGTGAAGAGCCCGGCGGTCTGCAACAGTTCGCGAAGCGCGGGCTCGACCTTCCGTTCGAATGCCGGGGCCAGGTGAACCGCGTCTTCTCGAACGACCGTCGTTCCTGCGAAGGCCGGGCACGACCCGGAGACGCAGAACAGGGGGAGGGATTCTGCGAACGTCCCACCCTTGGCTGTGACGAGTTCTCGGTCGATTCCGGAGAGAAGGCGATAGCGGGCGTCGGGCCGGGTGTCGCACTTTCGAGGTGAGCCCGAGTCCTTGAAGCACTGAGCCAATGGTTTGCCGCTGGGCGGAGGGGGAAGGATGACGACCTTCGTCTTCGTCGTGTCGATCCGGTCGAGGTACGACGTAAGACCAGCCGACCACTCCTGGGCAGTCACGGTTCGTTTTGTGGTCGCGTTCTTCCAGTCCTGATAGGAGTTGGTGATGAGCAGGTAGTCGGGTTCTTCCTCGTCGACGGCAGCGATCGTGGCGGTGTTCTGCTTCTCGCACTTGTCGAGCTGAGCGAGATCGTCGTTCATCGTTCGGATGTCGATGAAGGGACAGGCGAACGCCGATCGTTGGACGATCTGTGTCGTGCCGGCCGATTCGGCGAGATCGGCGAGAGCTTCGAGGTAGTGGACCGAAGTCGAGTCGCCCGCGACCATCACTTTCGTCGGAGCCGACGATCGACCCCATCGGCATTCCGAGGACTTGCGGCTCGGGTCCAGGATGCCGCAGGCGTAGACGCGGCTGTTCTCCTGGCCGATGATCGTGTCGGCGGACGGGCTCAGTGCAGGCCAGGTGGCGCTGGCCAGAGCGGCCGTCAGTTCCGTCTGCAGAGCAGCCACCGCGGGTCCGTAGCTGCCTTCGGGAACGGGCTCTGCGGTGGTCGAGTCGGCGCCCGCGGCGAGCGACGTGGGTCCGGCGACGGGCGTGTCCACCGCGACCGCGGACTCGCGGCCACCGCCCCGTCCATCGACCACGGCCATGGTCGACAGGATGACCACGAGGGTCGTGAGCGCGGCGAGACCCACGGTGCGGTAGCTGCGCCTGACCGAAGTCGACCAGGCCACGTCGCGCGCTGAGCCGGAGCCACGGCGCGCCAACAGACGGGATCCGATGATGGGGCGTTCGACGAGGAGGTAGGTGACGGTGGCCAGCCCGAGCGAGGCGGCCACGACACCTGCGAGGACGCGAGGGGATGCATCGGTCTCGCCTCCGGCCACGAACACGAAGACCGGAAGGTGCCAGAGATAGAGGGAATAGGAGATGTCTCCGACAAAGGTCGTGACGGTATTGGCGATCGGGATGAGGCGCGGAGCATCGGGTCGGGACCCACCGATCAGGACGAGTGCAGTAGCCAGGACGGGCAGGACTGCCCAGGGGGCGGGGAATGGCAGATCATCGCTCACGAGG
Source organism: Frondihabitans cladoniiphilus (assembly GCF_039544345.1). Taxonomy (NCBI): domain Bacteria; kingdom Bacillati; phylum Actinomycetota; class Actinomycetes; order Micrococcales; family Microbacteriaceae; genus Frondihabitans; species Frondihabitans cladoniiphilus. The sequence goes on along the minus strand of NZ_BAABLM010000002.1, from coordinate 205,192 downwards.
ACGAAGGAGGCGATCACGCCCGCCAGCCCCAGCCAGGAGAGGAGACCGCCCAGCGTTCGAGGGAGTCGCCGCCAGAGGGGGAGCGTCACCGCGACGAGCGAGCCGAGACCGAGTTCCCACGCGCGGGAGTACGTGGAGAAGTAGGCCACGGTGGGGCTCGATGCGGACTCGGTCAGGGCCCATACGAACGAGGCGGTCGTCATGCAGCCGAGGATCACGACGAGCGAGATTTGCGCCGAGTGGCCGCTTGCGGTCCTTCCGAAAGCGCGGAGGACGAGCAGCGTCGCGATGATCAGAATCGGCCAGACTAGGTAGAACTGCTCCTCGACGGAGAGCGACCAGAAGTGCTGGAGGGGTGAGGGTGCGGCGTCTTTCTGGAAGTAGTCCGTGCCGGCCGCGGCGAAGTGCCAGTTCGCGCTGAAAGTGACAGCCGACACGGCATCCGTCAGGGTCGTCGTGAATCGGGTGGCGAGGAATTCGACCTTCGCTGCGACCAGGACGACGATCAGGACGAGGAGCGCCGCGGGGAGGATCCGCTTGACCCGGCGCCGATAGAAGTCGACTATCGAGATGCGGCCGGTCCGCTCCGCCTCTCGGACGAGGAGAGCGGTGATGAGGAAGCCCGACAGGACGAAGAAGACGTCCACGCCCACGAACCCACCGGCCGGCCAGGCGAAGACGTGATCGAGCACGACTGCTGCCACGGCGAGGGCGCGCAGGCCCTGAACGTCGAGGCGTCTGTGCCGCTGAGTCGACACAACGGTGGTCGTCGAGCGACCGGGCGAGTCGAGACGGGTTCTGGACACGGGTGAGACCTCCCTGAAAGAGACCTGGCCTCTCGGGCGGCACAGGACAGCGGCAGGAGTATGGTATTCGATATTTCACTTGGACGCAATGGGACCCGGAGTTGGTGCGGGGGATGCGGCCGACGTGTCCGGGCGACTCCAGAAGGTGTGGTTGTGGCGGAACGTGAGCGGCGTGTTCTGGAGTTGGTGCGGGGGATGCGGCCGACGTGTCCGGGCGACTCCAGAAGGTGCGGTTGTGGCGGAACCTGAGCGGCGTGTTCTGGAGTCGCAACAGGAAGCCGGAGTGAGCGCAGCTCCACCCCGGTCTTTCCCGGGGCCGCGCAGCGCCCCCGCATCGCACGCGCTCGCGCGTGTCGATCAAAACAAGCACTGACGAGAAAATCCCCCCTTGCCCATTTGGAAGGCAAGGGGGGATCAATTTTCGAGGGTGAGTAACGGGGCTTGAACCCGCGGCCTCCTAGACCACAACCAGGCGCTCTACCAGCTGAGCTATACCCACCATGCGGCACCGCCCGTCAGGCTGGCGAGAGCTTGACGAACGGAGCAACCCGAGAAGTCTATCCCAGTCTCGGGGCCCATTTGTCCACCACGGCGGCGGAGATGGCTTGGACGTCTGCTGTTTCGGGTCCGGGCTCGGCCACGAAGCCCGCCAGACGGTAGTACTCGAGCTCGCGGATCGACTCGAGGATGTCGGCGAGGGCGCGGTGGCCGCCGTTCTTGGCGGGGGCGTTGAAGTACACGCGGGGGAACCACCGGCGGGCGAGCTCTTTGATGGAGGAGACGTCGACGCTGCGGTAGTGCAAGTGCCCGTCGACCCGCGGCATGTACTTCGCGAGGAACGTGCGGTCGGTGCCGATCGTGTTGCCGGCGATGGGGGCGTGGCCGGCCTCGGGGACGTATTCGATGATGTAGTTGAGCACCTCGAACTCGGCCTCGGCGAGGCTGACACCGTTCGGGATCTCGGTGATCAGGCCGGACGACGTGTGCATGGCGGTGACGAATTCGCCCATGTTGTCGAGGGCGGTCTGGTCGGGCTTGATGACGATGTCGAAGCCCGGGTGCACGGGCACCAGATCGAAGTCGGTGATGACGACGGCCACCTCGACGAGTTCGTCGATGCCGAGGTCGAGCCCGGTCATCTCGCAGTCGATCCAGACCAGTCTGTCGCTTGAAGCCATGGGGGGAGTCTAGCGACGCGGCTGGGTGCCGGGCCCGTGCATCCCACGGCTCGCCCTGTCTCGAAGCTCCGAGAGCGGGGGATGCACCGGCCGCGACTCAGTCCGCGTCGCCCACCGTGATCGCCTGCGCCTCGACCCTGTCGGCCTCGGCGCCGTCGTCGACGCGCTTGAGGTTTCGGCCGAACGCCACCGAGATGACGAAGCCGATCGCGACGGACACGGCGGCGAACCAGTAGGCGGCGGAGGGGCTGACGGCTGCGGCGATCGCCGTGGCGACCGGCGGGGCGATGGCGCCGCCCATGAAGCGGACCGCCGAGTAGGCGGAGGAGGCGACGGCGCGGGGGAGGTCGGTGGCTTCCATGACGGATTCGGTGAGCACCGTGTTCAGGATTCCGAGGACGAGGCCGCCGATGACGACGCAGATGACGAGGCCGATCTGGACGTGCACGAAGATGCCGGCGGCGACGAGGTCGAGCGCGAGGAGGGGGAGGGCGACCCGCAGGACGGTGGTCCGCTTGAGGCGCGCGGTCAGGCGCGGTGCGACGAAGACGGAGGTGATGGCGAGACCGAGGCCCCAGCCGAAGAAGGTGAGGCCGATGCCGAGCGCCCCGAAGCCGAGCGGGTACGGCGTGTAGGCGAGCAGGACGAAGAAGCCGATGTTGTAGAACAGGGCGATGCCGGCGAGCGTGGCCAGGGCGGGTCGGCCGAGTGCCCGGAACGGTGCGGACAGCTTCGAGGGCACCGGTTTCGTCTTCTCGGCGCCGAGGAAGACCGCGATCGCGATGAAGGCGATGGCCATGAGCACGACCACGCCGAAGAAGGGGCCGCGCCAGCTGATGCTGCCGAGCAGGCCGCCGATCAGGGGTCCGATGGCGATGCCGAGGCCGAGCGCGGCCTCGTAGAGGATGATCGCCGACGCGGTGCCTCCCGACGCGGCGCCGACGATCGTCGCCAGGGCGGTCGAGATGAAGAGGGCGTTGCCGAGGCCCCAGCCAGCGCGGAAGCCGATCACCTCCTGCACCGAGCCGCTGGTCGCGGCGAGGGCGGCGAAGACCACGATCAGGGCGAGGCCGATCATCAGGGTCTTCTTCGGGCCCAGCCGGCTCGAGACCCAGCTCGTGAAGAACATGGCGACGCCCGTGACCAGCAGGTAGCTGGTGAAGAGGTACTCGGACTGCGTCGGCGTCGCCTTGAGCGAGGCGGCGATGGTGGGCAGGATCGGGTCGACCAGGCCGATGCCCATGAACGCGACGACGCTGGCGAATGCGATGGCCCAGACGGCCTTCGGCTGCTTGAGGATGCTCGGTTTCGCTGCGACCGAGGTGGCCGTGGCGGTCATGCGAACTGCTCCTCGCGAGAGCTCCGGGCTTCGAGGAGGCTCGCGGAGGTGGCGAGGGCGTCCCACTCCTCGTCGGTGAGGTCGTCGAACAGGGGGCCCATCTCGGCGGCGAGGGTAGCTCGCCAGGTGGTCATGGCTTCGAGGCCCTTGGGGGTGATCGTGATGAGCCAGGCCCGCTGGTCGTCTTCGTGGGCGATGCGCGAGACCTGCTCCTCGTCGATCATCGAGCGGAGGAGCTTGGTCATGCCGGGCTGCGAGATCCGGCTGGCGCGAGCGAGTTCGCCGATGCGAAGAGGGCCGTCGGTGGAGAGGATCGAGAGGGTGCGTGCCGTCGCGGACGACATGGTCCGACCGGAACGCTGGGCGGCGATGCGCACCAGGCGGGTGGTCGACGAGATGAGGGATTCGAGGATCTGCGTGGGCTCGGGATTCGTCATGAGTCAAGTGTATAGCCGAGTTATATAACTTGGCTATGGTTCTGTGCACCCCGTCGTCGGACGTCGGCTGTGTCCCGGCTGGGCCTCGCCTGGTAGACATGCTTCATGACTGATGAAGCACCCACCGCCGACCGCCCCACCATCCCCGAGGGTTCGGAGTACGTCGTGTTCTTCGACGGCGGCCCCAGCGACGGCCGCAACGACACCCGCGTGAGCACCGACGGCTCGTACGACGACGAGATCGTCGACTACGTCCTCATCGAGGGCACCGAGACGGCTTTCGTCTACAAGGCCACCAAGGCCCACTTCGTGAACGACCAGCTCCAGGTCCGCTACGCCGTCGACCTCCCCGACAGCGACCCGACCGAAGACGCCGAAGACCGCAACCAGGACCTCAACTAGCCGAAGGCGTCAGAGCGGGGGATGCCCGGGCCTTTCCCTTTTCGGGAACAAAGGCCCGGGCATCCCGCGTTCTCCCCTCCATGCGCATCGAACTGTTCACGTCGGCCTTCTGCGCTCCCTGCCACGCTGCTCGCTCGGCGGTCGAGGAGGCGAGTCGGCTCGTGTCCGGGCTCAGCGCCGTCGACCTCGACGTGACCCGGCACGAGGACGAGGCCGAGGCCCGAGGCATCCTGTCGACGCCCACGATCGTGCTGACCGACGACGCCGGACACGAGCTCTTCCGGGCCGCCGGCGCCCCGAGTGTTCCGCAGCTGCTGACGGCGGTCGCCCGGTTCGCATAACGGCTTGTCTCAGAATCCTCGGATTTCATAGCGGGCTCATCGGATCCCTCAGGGCCGCTCACTGAAGCGGGTCTCAGATTTGAGGGCATGACCGACCCGCTCAGCCCGCTCGACCTCGACATCGTCGTGCCCGTGTACAACGAGCAGGCCACCCTCGAGGCCAGCATCGAAGCCCTGCACGACTACCTCACGTCGACCATGGCGCACTCGTGGCGCATCACGATCGCCGACAACGCGTCCACCGACGCCACGGCTCGACTCGCCGACGGGCTCGCGGCCCGCCTCAGCGGCGTCCTCGCCGTGCACCTGCCCGAGAAGGGCCGAGGGCGCGCCCTCAAGAAGGTGTGGTCGGAGTCGTCGGCGGCAGTGCTCGTCTACGTCGACGAAGACCTCTCGACCGACCTCTCCGCCCTGGCACCGTTGGTGGCACCGCTGTTGACCGGGCACTCCGACCTGGCGATCGGGACCCGTCTCGACCGCTCCGCCCGGGTGACCCGTGGAGGCAAGCGCGAGTTCATCTCCCGCACCTACAACCTCCTGCTCCGGCGCACCATGGGCGTCACCTTCAGCGACGCCCAGTGCGGCTTCAAGGCGATCCGACGCGACGTGGCCACTCGGCTCCTTCCGCTCGTCGAGGACGACGGCTGGTTCTTCGACACCGAGCTGCTCATCCTCGCCGAGCGCTCGGGCCTCCGGATCCACGAGGTGCCCGTCGACTGGATCGACGACCCGAACTCGTCGGTCGACATCGTCGGCACGGCCAAGGAGGACCTCAAGGGCATGGTCCGGGTCGCCACCGGGATCGCGCGCGGGACGATCCCCGTCGGGGCGGTCTACGAGGAGATCGGTCGGCACCCGTTCGAGCCGGCCCGCAAGCCCACGTTCTTCGGCCAGGTGGTCCGCTTCGGCGTCGTCGGAGTGCTGTCGACCGTCGCCTACGGCCTGCTCTACCTCGGGCTCCAGCACCTGATGAACGCGCAGGTCGCCAACTTCCTGGCCCTCTTGATCACGACGATCGCGAACACCGCCGCCAACCGCCGGTTCACGTTCGGCGTGCGGGGCGGCGGCGCCGTCAAGCACCAGGCCCAGGGTCTCATCGTCTTCGGCATCTCGTGGGTGATCACGGCGGGCTCCCTGTTCGGGCTGCACCAGACCGTGGCACATCCCGGGCCGCACGTGGAGCTCGTCGTCCTGACCGTCGCGAACCTCGTGGCGACCGTGGTCCGCTTCGTCCTCCTGCGCCTCTGGGTCTTCCGCCGCCAGGCGAAGCCGGCCGTGCCGTCGACCTCAGCAGCTTCGACCTCAGCCGGTTCGACCTCCGGCGGTTCGACCTCAGCAGCCTCGACCTCAGCGGGTCCGGCCTCGCCGGGCGCCACTCCGCCTCCCTTCGACGGCAACCTCCCTCACCCGCGGACCGCCGAGGTCCTCACGACGAAAGCGAATCAGTGATGAGCGCGACACCCGACACCGTCACCGTTCCCCGGACCGGCTCCGCCTCCACGGCGGGTGCCGGTCCTCGGCCGCGCCGCTTCGGCCGCCGCCTCGCCCTCGGCGACCCCTCCGCCCCCCGCTGGGAGCGTCCGGCCCTCTGGGGTCTCGTCATCCTCTCCGGGGTGCTCTACCTCTGGAACCTCGCGATCTCCGGCTACGCGAACTCGTTCTACTCGGCCGCGGTCCAGGCCGGATCGACGAACTGGGAGGCGTTCTTCTTCGGCTCGTCCGACGCAGCGAACTCGATCACCGTGGACAAGCCTCCGGCGTCGCTCTGGATCCAAGAACTGTCCGTCCGACTCTTCGGACTCTCGTCGTGGAGCATCCTCGTGCCCGAGGCCCTCATGGGCGTCGCGACGGTGTTCCTCGTCTACGTGATCGTGCGCCGACACTTCTCCGCGGGAGCGGCGCTCGCTGCCGGCGGCGTGCTCGCGCTGACCCCCGTCGCGGTCGAGATGTTCCGCTTCAACAACCCCGACGCGATGCTGCTCCTGCTGATGACCCTGGCCGTCTACCTGACGCAGCGCGGCATCGCGAGCGGCAAGGTGCGCTGGGTCGTCTGGGCCGGTGTCGTCGTCGGGTTCGGGTTCTTGACCAAGCAACTCCAGGCCTTCCTGATCCTGCCGGCGCTCGCCGCGGTCTACATGATCTGCGCCCCCGTCATCACGCGGAAGCGGCTCCTTCACCTGCTCGCCGCTCTCGGCGGCGTGGTCGTCGGAGCGGGCTGGTGGGTCGCCATCGTCTCGCTCGTGCCGGCCTCGATGCGGCCGTACATCGGCGGTTCGCAGAACAACAGCTTCTTGGAACTGACCTTCGGCTACAACGGCTTCGGACGGCTCACCGGAAACGAGACCGGCAGCGTCACGGGCGGCACGACCACGGCGGGTGCCGGCTCGTGGGGCGCCACGGGCATCACCCGTCTCTTCGGAAGCGAGTTCGCAGGCCAGTTCGGCTGGCTGCTGCCCGCCGCCGTGATCCTCATGGTCGGGGCGTTCGTCGTCATGCGCTGGCGCCCCAGGACCGACCTGCGACGTGCCACGCTCCTGCTGTTCGCCTCGTGGATGATCGTCACGTTCCTGGTGTTCAGCTTCGCCGGCGGCATCTTCCACCCCTATTACACGGTCGCTCTCGCTGCTCCGATCGCCGGAACCGTCGGCGTCAGCATCGGCTCGCTCTGGGAGGCGCGCGACCGCGTCTGGGTGCGCATCGTCATCGCGGTCGCTCTCCTCGCGACGGTCGGGTGGGCGTGGATCCTGCTCTCCCGTTCGGCGGACTGGCTGCCCTGGCTCAAGGTGGTCGTGCTGATCGTCGGCCTCGTCGGTGCCGCGCTCGTCCTGCTCCCGCGACGCGGGAAGGCCCTCGCCGCCGCGACCGTGGCGCTGCTCGCAGTGGGTTCCCTCCTGGCTCCTGCCGCGTACTCCGTGGAGACGGCTTCGACGGCCCACACGGGATCGCTCCCGTCGGCCGGTCCGACCGTCAGCGGCGGGACGGGCGGTTTCGGCGGCGGTCGAGGTGGTGGCGGTCGTGCTTTCGGTGGCGGCACCGGCACCGGCACCGGCACGGGCACAGCGCCGGGAGCCGGCACGGGGACGCGCCCTGGTGGTGCTGGTGGCTTCGGCGGTGGTGGGACCGGCACGTTCACGCCTCCTGGTGGGACCGGGACCGGCACCGGTACGGGAACCGGAACCGGAACCGGAACCGGTACCGGTACTGGCACTGGCACCGGTGGCGGTCGCGGCGGCTTCGGCGGCGGGGGTGGCGGCCTGTTCGGTCGCACGACGACCGTCAGCTCGGCCCTGACCAAGCTGCTGCTGGCCGACTCGTCCAAGTACACCTGGGTCGCGGCGGCGATCGGCTCGGACAGCGCGGCCACCTACCAGCTCGCCACCCAGAAGTCCGTCATGCCGATCGGTGGCTTCAACGGCAGTGACCCGTCGCCGACGCTCGCGCAGTTCAAGGCGGACGTCGCGGCCGGGAAGATCCACTACTTCATTGGCGGGTCGATCGGCCGGTCGAACGGCGGCAGCAGCGCTTCGTCGGCCATCTCGGCCTGGGTCACGGCGAACTTCTCGTCGCAGACGGTGGGCGGCGTGACGCTCTACGACCTGAGTGGCGGAGTCCCGACCAAGTAGCCCAGGGGCTGGTGCCGACGCGCCCGGCGGCCTCGACTTCTCGGGGCCGCCGGGCGGCGGGGCGTCTGGCCGTACCGGGTATCGTGGTCGGCAACGCCCCCGTAGCTCAGCGGATAGAGCAGGAGCCTTCTAATCTCTTGGTCGCAGGTTCGATTCCTGCCGGGGGCACCGGCGCAGTCTGCCGGGGGCACCGGCGCAGTCTGCCGGGGGCACCAGCGCAGTCTGCCGGAGCACTCCGCCGCCCCGTTTCTGCGTCTCCAGCTGAGGAACTCTGCGAAGGACTTCCTCGCGAAGCGACCCTCCAGGGCCCGAACTCCTTTTGAAGAGGCGTCAACGGCTCGGTCCTCCTCATCTGTGGTGAGGATTTCCTCAGTTAGTGACACGGCGCCCGCGACACGGCGCCCGCCACACGGCGGGCGCCGGCGCAGCTCGCGCCCGCCACACCGCTCAGGCGAACCGGAAGCAGTCGGTGGCGTCGCTCCGACTCCAGAACTCGCCGATCTCGACGAAGCGGCGCTGTCGGGCGAGGAAGCGCTTCGCCCGGAATCGCTCGCCGCGCGGGTCCATGAAGCGCTCGACGTAGCCCAGCACCTCGCCCGAGGCCAGCGTGACTCGGGCCAGGTCGTCGTGCAGCTGGACGAGCTTGAGCCCGCCTCGAAGTTCTTCGACCGGCGTGGCGGAGGCGTACGAACCGGGCATGGGCGAAGTGAAGGCGAGGGGGTTGACGGTTGCGGCGTTCATCGGTTCTCCTGTCGTGTGTCCGGCCGACTCAGTGGGGATGGATCGAACATACGTGCGACCACCGACATTCGAGACGGCCCGGCTCCGGACGCCGGACGGCTCAGAACAGCTGGGCGATCCGATACTCCAGAGGCTCTTCGAGCACGACCGACGTCGAGGTGCGCTGGATCCCGGGCACGGAGAGGATCGCCTGGCTGATCTCGTGGAGGTGCTCGGTGTCGCGCGCCACGACGTGACACAGGAGGTCTTCCGACCCGGTCACGGCGAGGCACTCGACGACCTGGGGGATCGCGGTGAGGCCGGCCATCGTGCGCAGCCGGTCGGACTGGCGGATGGTGGCGGTCACGACGGCCCGCAGGGGGAGCCCCAGCGCTGCGGGCCGGACGCGGACCGAGTGGAGACGCAGGTCGCGCGACGAGGCGAACCTCTCGAGCCGGTGCTGCACCGTGCCGCGAGCCAGTCCCACCACCTCGGAGAGGAGGGCGATCGGCGACCGAGGGTTGCGATCGAGTGCTGTCAGCAGTGAGCGATCCGATTTGTCGAGCACGTCGATCCGTCCAATCCCGTGCCATTCGACACATCGAAGTTGATCGTATCGACCAATCGAGCGTGCCTCCCTTGGCCAGATTCGGAAGTGACTGCTGAAGTGGAGGACATGACCCAGAAGGATGCCCTGCCCGACGTCGTCTCCGTGGGCCAGTACCTCGCCTACCGCCTGATCGAGGTGGGCGGACCGCACGTGTTCGGCCTGCCCGGCGACTTCAACCTGACCCTGCTCGACGAGATGCTCACCGTGCCCGGCATCGAGTGGGTGGGCAACACGAACGAGCTCAACGCGTCCTACGCGGCCGACGCCTACGCCCGCACCGGTCGGGGAATCGCCTCTCTCGTCACGACTTACGGGGTCGGTGAGCTCTCCGCGATCAACGGGATCGCCGGGGCCTACGCCGAAGACGTCCCGGTCCTGCAGATCACGGGGATGCCCACGACGACGGCCCGGACGAACGGGGCGCTGAGCCATCACACCCTCGTCGACGGCGACTACGACCACTTCTTCCGGGCGTACAAGGAGGTCACCGTCGCCGGCGCGATCCTCCGCGCCGCAGACGCCTCCCGCGAGATCGACCGGGTGCTGCGTGCCGCGCTGGACGAATCGAAACCGGTCTACCTGGGAATCCCGATGGACGTCGCCGCCGCGCCGGTCTCCGCCGCCCCCCTTCGGCACGCTCTCCGTGCCACGCCCAGCGACGCCGTGGCCCTGACCGACTTCCGGGGCGCGCTGGCCGAGGTTCTGGCGGGCCAGACACAGGTCACGATCCTGGCCGGCCCGCGAGTGCACCGCCGCAAGGCCGAGGGGATCCTCGAGGCGGTGGCCGCGCATCCCGGAGTCCGTGTCGCGACCCAGGCCAGTGCGAAGTCGATGCTGCCCGAGACGCATGCCGCGAGCCTCGGCGTCTACATGGGGCAGATGACACCGTCCGGCGCCACTCGAGCGGCGGTCGACGAGGCGCCGCTGGTGATCCTGGCCGGCACCGTCCTCAGCGACGTGCTCACCGGCTTCTACAGCCAGGCCTTCGATCTGGCCGGCGCCGTCGAGCTCGGCATCTCGACCGCGCGGGTCGGGGCCGTCACGTTCCACGACGTCCGTCTCGAGGACAGCCTGCGCGTGCTCGACGAGGTCGTGACCGGGCTCGTCCTGACGCCGGCCGAGACGCCGGAGCAGGTGTGGCCCTGGCGGGCCGAGAGCGACGAGCCGGGGGATGCACCGCTCACGCAGAAGCAGCTCTGGACCGAGGTGCAGCAGTGGCTCCCCGCCGACCACATCGCCATCGCCGACGCGGGCACCGCCCTGTACGGGGCCCTCGAGCTGCAGATGCCCGAGGGGACCGACCTCCTCGCGCAACCGATCTGGTCGTCGATCGGGTACACGCTGCCGGCCACGCTCGGCACATCGCTCGCGTCGACGCGGCGCAGCGTCCTGTTCATCGGCGACGGAGCGGCCCAGCTCACGGCGCAGGAGCTCGCGACGATCCTGCACCGGGGTCTGCACCCGATCATCGTGCTCATCAACAACGCGGGCTTCACGATCGAGCGGGTGATCCAGAGCCCGAGAGCCGTCTACCAGGGCGTCACACCGTGGGACTGGACCGCCCTGCCTGCGGCGTTGGCCCCGGGGATCCCTGTGGTCACCTCGCAGGTCCGCACGCGAGACGATCTCCACCGGGCTCTCGTCGAGGCGTCGGCCGCAACCGATCGGGCCGTCTTGATCGAGGCGCATCTGGCCGCCGACGACGCCCCGAACCTGCTCGCGCGGCTCGGCAGCATCGTCGGCGGCTGACACCTACTCGAGCGATGTCGCGGTGCTGTGGAAGCTCCGATACTGACATATCGACGTCATAGAATGGCGGGCACGAGCGGTAGCACGTCGGGCCGCCGCTCCGGGCGAAGGTGAGGCCCGAGGCTGCGACAACAGCCCCGGGCCTCGAATCGCCCTCCGGTGAGAGAGTCAGGGACGCAAAGGATCCCCGGTCTTGCTACCGGAAATCCTACGGCTCCCCGGTCTCGTATTTCAAGTTCGAGGGGCCGTGCATCCCTGGCTCCTTCCGGTGTCCGCCGACGTTCACACCAGGAGGTGAGGCTCGCCCACCTCGGTCGCGGCCCCGACGGGTCAGCGACCGGAACCGGTGCCGTCGACGGCCAGGGGCTCGATCGCGGCGAGCTCGTCCGTGGTCAGGTCGGCCGCGTGGAGGGCGTCGAGGCTGTCGTCGAGCTGCGCCACGCTGGACGCGCCGATGAGCGCCGACGTGACAGCCTCCTGGCGCAGCACCCAGCTCAGCGAGAGCTGCGCGAGAGACTGCCCTCGAGCCCCGGCGATCTCGTTCAGAGCCCGGACGCGCGACAGGTACGTCTCGTCGAGGTTGTTCTCGGTCATCCACCGGCCCTCCGCGGCACGCGAACCCGCGGGAGCGTGGCCGTCGAGGTAGCGGTTCGTGAGCAGTCCGCCCGCGAGCGGAGAGAACACGATCGATCCGACGCCGAGCTCCAGCAGCGTCTCGAACAGGCCCTGCTCCGGCCGACGGTCGAACATGTTGTAGCGGGGCTGGTGGATCAGGAGCGGGACGCCCTCGGCGGCCAGCGCCGCTGCCGCCGCCCGGGTCTGCTCGGGGTCGTAGTTCGAGATACCGACGTAGAGCGCCTTGCCCTGCTTCACGGCCGTGGCCAACGCGCCCATCGTCTCCTCGACGGGGGTCTCGGGATCGGGACGGTGCGAGTAGAAGACGTCGACGTAGTCGAGGCCGAGTCGACCGAGGCTCTGGTCGAGCGACGACAGCAGGTACTTCCGCGAGCCGCCGTCACCGTAGGGGCCGGGCCACATGTCGTAGCCGGCCTTCGACGAGATCAGGAGCTCGTCGCGGTAGGGCCTCAGGTTCGCGTGGAGGATCCGACCGAACTGCTCCTCGGCGCTTCCGTAGGGCGGCCCGTAGTTGTTGGCGAGGTCGAAGTGGGTGACGCCGCGGTCGAAGGCGCGCAGGACGATGTCGCGCTGGGTCTCGAGGGAGCGGTCGGAGCCGAAGTTGTTCCAGAATCCGAGGGAGATGCGGGGGAGGCGGAGGCCGCTGCGCCCGATCCGGTCGTACGGGAGTTTCTCGTACCTGGCGGCGTCGGCGACGTAGGGACTGAAAGGGGAGGTCATGGGTCGAGCCTAGAAGGGTGGAAGGTCGAAGGGGGGACGAGTACATTCGCCGCATGACGACTTTCGTGTTGGCCGGTGGCTGCTTCTGGTGTCTCGACGCGGTGTACCGCACCCTCCAGGGCGTCTCCGACGTCGTGTCCGGCTACACCGGGGGCGCCGTTGCCGACCCGAGCTACGAGCTCGTCTGCACGGGTGCGACCGGGCACGCCGAGGCCGTTAAAGTCGTGTTCGATCCCGAGGTCATCCCGGCCGAGGTGATCCTCGACGTCTTCTTCACGCTGCACGACCCGCGTCAGCTCAACCGGCAGGGCGCCGACGTCGGCACGCAGTACCGGTCGGCCATGTTCTTCACCGACGAGGCGCAGAAGGCCGAGTTCGAGGCGGCCCGCGACCGCGCGTCCGAGTACTGGGAGGGCAACGTCGTCACGACCATCGAGCCGCTCGGCGACTGGTACGACGCGGAGGAGTACCACCAGGACTTCTTCGCCAAGAACCCCGGCCAGGGCTACTGCCTCGCGGTCGCCCTGCCGAAGGTCAACAAGATCCGCAAGTCGTACGGCAAGTACGTGCTTGCTTCGTAGGCGCCGGCCCTCCCGGGCGGCGCCCTGTTCCACCGATGGAAGGAGCTCGACGATGAGCGACACCAGAAGATCCACCCCCGACACCGACCCGAGCGAACGCATCTGGGTGGCCTCCGGCCCGGCCGGAGTGGTCGGTTCGATCCACCGCAGCCACGACGGGTTCTCGATCCGGGTCCGCCCCGATGACGAGTTCCACGGCGAGTATCCGACGCTCGACGTCGCGAAGAGCGCCCTGCACGCGCGTCTCGGTCACGGAGCCGACCGGCCGGAGTTCGTCGAGCACTGAGTTCGGCCGGTTCTCCACAGGCGTCCACCGAGCCCCGTTTCTCCACAAAAGGGATGCACGGGGCCCGGTGGCCGCGTGGCTCCCGCGACACTCGGGTCATGACAGACATCCTCACCCTCACCGGCGTCGTCGCGACGGCGCCCCGCCACCTCCGCACGCCCACCGGTCTCGCGATCACGAGCTTCCGCCTCGCCTCGTCGCAGCGGCGGTACGACCGCCAGAAGAGCGCCTGGGTCGACGCCGACACCAACTGGTACACGGTCACGACCTTCCGCGGGCTCGCCGACAACGTGGCCGCGAGCGTCGACAAGGGCGACCGCGTAGTCGTGACGGGGCGCCTCCGCATCCGGCCGTGGGAGAACGCGGGCAAGACCGGCACGGCCGTGGAGGTCGATGCCGACGCCGTCGGGCACGACCTCTTCTGGGGCACGTCGCGCTTCGTCAAGACGACGTCGAGCAAGCAGTCGAGTGAGACCGCCGAGGGGTCCGAGCTCCCGCCCGAGCCCGACGACGAGGCCGCGCGGGCGACCGAGGAGGGTTCGGGCGAGGCTCCGCCCTCGCTGGTCGAGGCCGCCGCGGCCGTGGCACCCGTGCCGACGGCTCCCGCGTTCGAAGGAGCGGACGAGTGGCACCGGGTCGACGACGAATCACCGTTCTGACGCCGATCGGCTGCGGCAGAACCCGCCCGTAGACTCGGGGCGTGACCCTCCGGCCCTCGCTCTCACCGCGCATCCTCGTCGCCGCCGGGGTTGCGATCGTCTCGATCGTCGCCCTCGCCGGGTGCACGAACGCGCCCGTGCCGAAGGTGGACGACTCGTCGGTCGTGTCGGCGCCGTCGTCGTCCACCCCCGCGTCGCCCGAAGCGAGCGCGCAGCCGAACCCCGCCGCGACCAGCGAATCGGCGCCGCCCAGCGCCTCGGCGACCCTCGATCCGTCGACGCCCGGTGCCCTGTCCAAGTTCGACGGCGTCGTCACGACCCTTCTGGCGAGCGATTCGGGGGCGAAGGGGCGCGATGTGATCGACGCCCTCGTCGCCGCCGGCTTCGACAAGTCCGCCATGCAGGTGACGCCCGACACGACCACCACGGGCCGTGCCGTCGACTCGATCGAGTTCTCGGTGCTCTGGAAGGGCACGAGTTGCCTCGTCGGCCAGATCGGGGCCCAGGGGTTCAGCAGTGCGTCGGCTCCCGTGCTGAGCACGGGCAAGTGCCTGATCGGGTCGACGCGCGCGATCGACTGGTGACGGCGGCGGCCGGCTCCTCATCCAAATAGACTGGAAAGCATGGCCGAATTCATTTACTCGATGGTCCGTGCGCGAAAGACGGTCGGCGACAAGCTGATCCTCGACGACGTGACCATGTCGTTCATCCCCGGCGCCAAGATCGGCGTGGTCGGCCCCAACGGTGCCGGCAAGTCGACGATCCTCAAGATCATGGCGGGCCTCGACACCCCGTCGAACGGCGAAGCCAAGCTCTCGCCCGGTTACACCGTGGGCATCCTCATGCAGGAGCCCGAGCTCGACGAGTCCAAGACGGTCCTCGAGAACGTCCAGGAGGGGGTCGGGCCGATCAAGGGCAAGATCGACCGCTTCAACGAGATCTCGGCCGCGATGGCCGAGCCCGACGCCGACTTCGACTCGCTCCTGGCCGAGATGGGCGGTCTGCAGGAGGAGATCGACGCCGCCGACGCGTGGGATCTCGACTCGCAGCTCGAGCAGGCGATGGACGCCCTCCGCACCCCGCCGGGCGACGCCCTGGTCACCAACCTCTCCGGTGGTGAGAAGCGCCGCGTCGCCCTCTGCAAGCTGCTCCTGCAGAAGCCCGACCTCCTGCTCCTCGACGAGCCCACCAACCACCTCGACGCCGAGAGCGTGCTGTGGCTCGAGCAGCACCTGAAGCAGTACCACGGCGCCGTCCTCGCCGTCACTCACGACCGGTACTTCCTCGACCACGTCGCCGAATGGATCGCCGAGGTCGACCGTGGTCGCCTCTACCCCTACGAGGGCAACTACTCGACCTACCTCGAGAAGAAGGGCGAGCGTCTCAACATCCAGGGCAAGAAAGACGCGAAGCTCGCCAAGCGCCTCTCGTCCGAGCTCGATTGGGTGCGGAGCAATACGAAGGGTCGCCAGGCCAAGTCCAAGGCCCGCCTGGCCCGTTACGAAGAGATGGTCACCGAGGCGGAGCGCACCAAGAAGCTCGACTTCGAAGAGATCGTGATCCCCGTCGGCCCGCGTCTCGGCCAGCAGGTCATCGACGCGAAGAAGCTCGACAAGGGCTTCGACGGCCGCGTGCTCATCAACGACCTCTCGTTCACCCTGCCCCGCAACGGCATCGTCGGCGTGATCGGGCCGAACGGCGTCGGCAAGACCACGCTCTTCAAGACCATCACGGGTCTCGAGCCCCTCGACGGCGGTGAGCTCAAGGTCGGCGAGACGGTCGACATCTCGTACGTCGACCAGAACCGCGGTGGCATCGATCCGAACAAGAACCTGTGGGAGGTCGTCTCCGAAGGGCTCGACTACATCCAGGTCGGCAAGACCGAGATCCCGTCCCGCGCCTACGTGTCGCAGTTCGGTTTCAAGGGCCCCGATCAGCAGAAGAAGGCCGGCGTCCTCTCCGGTGGCGAGCGCAACCGCTTGAACCTCGCGCTCACCCTCAAACAGGGCGGCAACCTGCTCCTGCTCGACGAACCGACCAACGACCTCGACGTCGAGACCCTCGGCAGCCTCGAGAACGCCCTGCTCGAGTTCCCCGGCTGCGCCGTGGTGATCACTCACGACCGGTGGTTCCTCGACCGGATCGCCACGCACATCCTCGCCTATGAGGGCACCCCCGAGAACCCGGCCAACTGGTACTGGTTCGAGGGCAACTTCGAGGCGTACGAAGAGAACAAGATCGAGCGTCTCGGCGCCGACGCGGCCAAGCCGAGCCGTGTCACCTACCGCAAGCTGACGAGAGACTAGCCGGTGCCGCGCCTTCACGTCCCCACCGTGCTGCGGTGGGGCGACCTCGACGCGTACGGGCACGTCAACAACGCCGAGATGCTCCACCTCCTCGAAGAGGCGCGCATCCAGGCGTTCTGGTCGGCGGGCGACGAGTCGGGCGACCACGAGTCGACGGCCATCCTCGACGCGAGCCCCGGCACGCAGACCTGGAGCCTGATCGCCCGGCAGGAGGTCGAATACCTTGCGCCGATCGCGTACACGCGTCAGCCCCTCGACATCCAGCTCTGGATCGGGCAGATGGGCGGGGCGAGCCTCGAGGTCTACTACGAGGTCTACTCGCCGGTGGGCGTCGAGCCGCGCACGCTGCACACCCGGGCCGCGACCACTCTCGTGCTCGTGGACGCCACCACGCAGCGTCCGCGGCGCATCAGCGAGGCCGAGCGAGCGGCGTGGAGCCCGTTCATCGACGCGCCTCTGACCTTCCGGCGCCGATAGCGGTCAGACGCCGGGGACCCGGAACATGCCCTCCTGCGCCACGGTCGCCAGCAGCCGCCCCGAGCGGTCGTAGAAGCGACCGGTCGAGAGGCCTCGGCCGCCCTGCGCCGTCGGTGACTCCATCGCGTAGAGCAGCCACTCGTCGGCGCGCCCGGGGCGATGCCACCACATGGCGTGGTCGAGACTCGCGATCTTCATGCCCGGGCGCGACAGGGGGATTCCGTGGCGGCGCAGGATCGGCTCGAGGATGCCGAGGTCGCTCGCGTAGGCCAGCGCAGCACGGTGGATCGCCGGGTCGTCGGGCAGCGGACCCACGGTCTTCATCCACAGGGCCTGATGGGCCACGTGCTCACCCTCGACCCGGAGGAACAGCGGCGACGGCACGTGACGCACGTCGAAGGGGCGACCGTTCGCCCAGAACTGGGCCGCGGGATGCTCGACCCCGGCCAGAGCGTCGGCCATCGTCGGCAGCGACTCGGGTTCCGGCAGGCCCGCGAGCATGGCCGCCTGATGGTCGATCCCGTCGTCCACCGTCTGGAACGACGCCATCGTCGTCATGATCGGGACGCCGTTCTGGAGCGCCTCCGTCCGCCGCGACGCGAACGAGCGGCCGTCGTGGCTGCGGTCGACGCGGATCTCGATCGGCAGCTCGATCTTGCCGGCGCGGAGGAAGTACGCGTGCATCGAGTGGACGACCTTCTCCTCCGGGACCGTCCGCTCGGCGGCGACGAGGGACTGGGCCAGCACCTGCCCCCCGTAGACGCGTCCGTTGGGCATCCACTGGCTCGGCCCGGTGAAGGAGTCTGCAGTGGCGCCCGGTGCGAGATCGAGGGCGCGGAGCAGGTCGGCCAGCGGGTCTTCGGGAGCGGCGTCGCGCGCGAGGTCGGGGTTCATCAGCGGTAGTTTAGAGGGCCCATGACGAACCGCCTCACGCTCCCCGACTCCCTGTCGCTCGACGACCTCCACACCTTCCTCGGCCGTGCCGCAGCCGTCGACGACGGAGCGACTCGGCTCATCGGCACCGGGGGAGTGCTGGCCGCCTACGTCGGGGTCCTGGCTCCGTCCGGCCTGCTCGACACCAGCCCGACCGTGCTCGGCCTTCGCACGTACGCTCTTGCTCCCGAACCCGTCCCCGAGGGCGCCGGCGCCGGCGGGCCGGACGACGGCCGCGGCGACTCGTTCGACGTGGTGGTGCCGCTCCGCGCCATGATCGAGCGCCTGACCCGCTTGCAGAACGAGGTGGTCGACCCGACGGCGGCGGTCACCGTCACGCTGCCGCCCGTGGTCATCACCGCGTCCTGGGCGGCGATCTCACCGCCCCGGGGCGGCTGGGTGGCTTCGTCGCCGGTGCCCCCGGCGGTCCTCGAGGCGAGTGCGGCGGCGGGCATCGCCGAGGTGGCGCAGGTGATCCCGACCGGAACGGGCGAGCAGATCGTGCATCGGGTCCGCTCCGAGGTGTGGTCGCGCCCGGTCGACGGCACCGACGGCGTCCCGGCGGGCGCGGCGTTCGCCGCCCTCACGCTCGGGTTCCTCGCGCCCGACGAAGACGTCCGCGTGTTCTCGGTCGGCGCCTGGAACCGCCTCAGCACCAGCCGTGGCCACGTGCTCGTGAAACGCCGGTCGGCCTCCCTGCTCGGTTGAGTAGCGTCGAGGCATGACTGTTCTCCTCACCGGTGCCACCAGTTTCATCGGGTCCTCCGTCCTCTCCGCCCTCAAGGCGCGTGGCCACGAGGTCCGCGTCCTCGTCCGCACCGACGACAAGGCTGCGGCCATCGCGGCGGAGGGGGTCTCCGCCGTCGTCGGCGACATCACCGACCTCGACCTGCTGTCCCGGCTCGTGCACGAGAGCGACGGTGTCATTCACACGGCTTCGCCCGGCGACGCGTCGAGCGCTCAGGTGGACGCCGACCTCGTCGACGTCGTCACGTCCCGCCTCCAGGGCACCTCGAAGCCGTACGTCCACACCGGCGGCGTCTGGGTCTTCGGCGACGGCGACGACCTGACCGAAGAGGGGGCCGTGCATCCCCCGGCTCTCACCTCATGGCGCGTCGAGGTCGAGCGCACGGTGCGCGAGTCCGGCGTGCGGACCACGATCGTCGCGCCGGGCATCGTCTACGGCCACGGGAAGGGGATCCCCGCCCTGCTCGTCGGCCCCGACAACATTCGGCTCGTGGGCGACGGTTCGCAGCACTGGACCACGGTGCACGTCGACGACCTCGCCGACCTGTACGTCAAGGCGTTCGAGGCGGGCGCCCGCGACGAGTACTACCTGGGGGTCTCGGGGCACAACCCGACGGTCCGCGATCTGGGTGAGGCGGCTGCGGCGGCGACGGGCGCCCCGGTGGTCGAAGAGTCGGCCGACGAGAGCCGGGCTCGCCTGGGCGAGGCCTTCGCGGACGCCCTGCTGCTCGACCAGGCCGCCATCGGTGCACACGCGAAAGAGACCCTGGGGTGGATCCCGTCGCGGCCGAGCCTGGCCGACGAGTTCCGCTCCGGCGCCTACACGTCATAGCACTGCGGGCGCCCCGGGCAGCCGGGCCTGCCAGGGCGTCAGGCCTGCCAGAGCGTTCGGCCTGCCAGGGCGTCAGGCCTTCTCGGGAGTCAGGCCTCGGACGAGTTGACCATGGCGTGGGCGGCTCGTTCGAGGTAGTCCCACAGGGTGGTGTCGTCGAGCGCCGAGAGCTCGAGCGAGTCCACGGCGTCGCGCATGTGCACGAGCCATCGGTCGCGAGCGGCGGGCGTGATCGTGAACGGCTGATGGCGCATCCGCAGCCGGGGATGCCCGCGCTCCTGGCTGTACGTCGTCGGCCCGCCCCAGTACTGCTCGAGGAACCCGGTGAGGCGCTGAATCGCCCCCTCGAGGTCGTCGGCCGGGTACATCGGCCAGATGATCGGGTCGGTCTGCACTCCGTCGTAGAAACGGCGCACGAGACGTTCGAACGTCGGTCGGCCGCCCAGGTGCTCCCAGAAGCTTCGCTGCGGCAGCGGGGGGATGCCCGGGCCTCCTGGCTGCGAAGGCATCGACCCGGCCGTCGGAACGATCGGGATCAGTCTCTCGGGCGGCTGCAGGTCGCTCATCGGGGCTCCTGGGGGCTCGGCGGGGTGGACGGCGACGTGGGCGACTGGTCGGACGGCGGCATGACGGGAGTCGACCCGCGCGGGTCGCGCTTGCCGAGACCGGGGATGCGCGGGGCCCGGTTGCGCGTCGGCCTCACCGGCACGGGAGCGGTCTCGACAGGGCGCGCCCCGCGCACGGAGGTCGCCTCGTCGAAGCCCGAGAGCACGACGCTCGACAGGGTCGGGAGGGTGATTCCCATGTCGTGGATGGCGCGGGTGAGGCGCAGGCGGAGTTCGCGGGCGACGTTGTCCTTCTCCGAGCTTCTCGTCCGGACGACGAGTCGCAGCACGAGATTGGACTCGGAGATCGACTGGAGGCCCCACAGCTCGGGCTTCTCGATGACGCGGTTGCGCCAGCGGGGGAGTGCCGCGAGATCGTTGGCGGCCTTGAGCATGGTCGCCTCGACGGCGTCGATGTCGACCTCGTACGGGACGGCCGTGTCGATGATCACGCGAGCCCAGCCCTGCGACATGTTGCCGACGCGGAGGATCTGACCGTTGGGCACGAACCAGAGCGTGCCGTTGACGTCGCGGACCTGCGTGACGCGGATTCCGACGGCTTCCACGACACCGGTGGCGAGACCGACGTCGACGACGTCGCCCACTCCGAGCTGGTCCTCGGCCACCATGAACAGGCCGCTGAGCATGTCCTTCACGACGCTCTGAGCCCCGAAGGCGAGCCCCGCGGCGATGACGCCGGCGGCACTGACGATGCCGACCACGCTGACTTTCAGCTCGCTGAGGATGCTCGTGAGCGCGATCACGACGATGACGACGCTGACGACGTTGCTGAGGACGCTGCCGAGGGTGCGGGTGCGCTGGACCACGCGGACGGCTTGCAGGGGCGACGCCGTCAGCGACTGCGTGTCGTCGACGTTCTGCTTCTTCTTCACGCCGTTGACGATCTGGTCGACGACGCGCCGGATGATGAATTGCGCGATGACGCGCAGGAGGACGGCCGCGACGATGATGCCGGCGACGGTGATCGGCACACCCCACGCCTTCCAGAAAGCGTCGGCGCCGCTCATGATGTCGGCGGCGGCACCGGTCGGCGTCGGGGTCGGGGTTGCAGCGAGCAGGGAAAACATTCACACCACCCTAGGGGTCGGCGTCTCGGCGACGACTGACTGCGGGCGGGAGTCGTCGAGCTTGCAGAGAGCCCATGGCCGGATCGCGGGGGATGCACAGGCCACGGGCTCTCTGGGTCGGAACTCAGGCGTCGGCGGCCTGCACCCGGAGGGCGCGCTCCGTGCCGGCGAGGTTCTCCCCGACGATGCGACGCAGGGCCGGGGTCTCCGGGTTCGCGTCGAGCCAGGCCTTCGCCGCTGTGACGAGCGCCTCGTCGGCGAGACCGGCGGGGTAGAGGCCCGAGACGAGCGTGTCGGCGATGTGGTAGCTGCGCGACTCCCAGATGCCCGTCAGCGACTCGAAGTAGCGCGCGACCAGCGGTTCGAGGATCGCGGGGTCGTTGGTGTGCTGGAAGCCCATGGCGGTCGCGCGGACGATGGCGTTGGGGGCCGTGTCGGTGTCGACGATGGACGCGAACGCCGCCAGCTTGCCCTCGGTGGTCGGGATCGTGGCTCGGGCGCGAGCCGCGGCCTGGGCGCCGTTGGCCGTGTTGTCGGCCGCCAGCGCCGCGTCGATCTCGTCGGCGTCGGCCTTGCCGACGAGGACGAGGCCCTCGAGGATCTCCCACCGGAGGTCGGTGTCGATGGTGAGCCCGTCGAGCGTCACGGTGCCGTCGAAGAGCCCCTGGAGGGCCTCGCCGTGCGCCTCGGTCGAGGCCGCGTTGGCGAAGAACTTCACGAACTGGAACTGGGCGTCGGAGCCTGCCTCGGCGGCCTGGGCGAGCGACCAGAGGCCGTCGCCGACCTCGGCGAGGGTGGAGGCCCGGCGCGCGGGATCGACGTAGGTGCGCGCGACCTGGGTCAGCTGGGTGAGGGTCGTGCGGATCGTGGTCGACTCGGTCTCGGTCGCGATGTTCGACAGCACGAGTCGCACGTAGTCGCTCGCGGGCGTCTCGGCGTCGCGCGTGCTGTCCCACACGGAACCCCAGACGAGGGCTCGGGCCAGCGGGTCGGTGATCTTCGACAGGTGCTCGATGGCGGTCGCGAGCGACTTCTCGTCGAGTCGGATCTTCGCGTAGGCCAGGTCGTCGTCGTTCACCAGGATGAGGGCGCCCCGCGCGAGGCCGACCAGCTCGGGCACCTCGGTGCGCTCGCCGTCGACGTCGATCTCGACGCGGTGCGTGCGCACGAGGGAGTCGTTCGCGATCTCGCCCGGGCCGGTGAGGTCGTAGACGCCGATCGCGAGGCGGTGGGGGCGGATGGTCGGGTAGTCGGCGGGCGCCGTCTGGACGATCGCGAAGGACTTGATCACGTTGTCGTCGTCGAGCTCGATCTCGGGGCGGAGGGTGTTGACGCCCGCGGTCTCCAGCCACAGCTTGGACCAGCTCGTGAGCTCGCGTCCGCTCGTCACCTCGAGCTCGGCCAGCAGGTCGCTCAGCTCGGTGTTGGAGTGGTGGTGCTTCTTGAAGTAGGCGGCGACACCGGCGTAGAACGCGTCGATGCCGACCCAGGCCACGAGCTGCTTGAGGACCGAGCCACCCTTGGCGTACGTGATGCCGTCGAAGTTGACCTGGACGTCTTCGAGGTCGTTGATCGTCGCGACGACCGGGTGCGTCGACGGCAGCTGGTCTTGGCGGTAGGCCCAGCTCTTCTCCATGGCCTGGAAGGTGGTCCACGCCTCGGTCCACTCGGTGGCCTCGGCGGTCGAGATCGTCGAGGCCCATTCGGCGAAGGACTCGTTGAGCCAGAGGTCGTTCCACCACTTCATGGTGACCAGGTCGCCGAACCACATGTGGGCGAGCTCGTGCAGGATCGTGACGACGCGGCGCTCCTTGATCGCGTCGGTCACCTTGCTGCGGAACACGTAGGTCTCGGTGAACGTGACGGCCCCGGCGTTCTCCATGGCGCCGGCGTTGAACTCCGGAACGAAGAGCTGGTCGTACTTGTCGAACGGGTAGGGGTACTGGAACTTCTCCTCGTAGTAGGCGAAGCCCTGACGCGTCTTGTCGAAGATGTAGTCGGCGTCCATGTACTCGGAGAGCGAGGCGCGCGTGAAGATGCCCAGGGGGATCTCACGGCCGTCGGACGAGGTGAGCGACGAACGGACGACGTCGTACGGGCCGGCGACGATGGCGGTGATGTAGCTCGACAGCACGGGAGTCGGCGCGAAGACCCAGGTGGCGACATCGCCGTCGACGGCGGGCTCGGGCGTGATCGAGTTGCTGACCATCTGCCACCGCGACGGGGCCGTGATCGTGAACTGGAACGTGGCCTTGAGGTCGGGCTGCTCGAAGACGGCGAAGACGCGGCGGCTGTCGGGCACCTCGAACTGCGAGTAGAGGTAGACCTCGTCGTCGACCGGGTCGACGAAGCGGTGCAGCCCCTCGCCGGTGTTGGTGTACTCGGCGTCGGCGACGACGGTGAGCACGTTGGACGCGGCGAGCGAGTCGAGCTGGATGCGGATGCCGTCGGAGACGGTCGATGGGTCGAGCTCGGCACCGTTGAGCGTGACGCTGTGGACCGTGCGCGTGAACGCGTCGATGAAGGTCGAGGCCCCCTCGGTGGCGGTGAAGCGGACCGTCGTGGTGCTGCCGAAGACCTCGGCCCCCCGGGTCAGATCGAGCGCGACCTCGTACGACTGCACGTCGAGGATGCTCTTGCGCTCCTGCGCCTCGATTCGGGTGAGGTTCTCTCCTGGCACTGGTGCTCTCCATCCATCGTCGGTAGGCGGGGCTCGTGGCCCCGATCCAGCCTAGCGGCGGGCACGGAGCCGTCGCCCCGGTTGTCCACAGGCCTACCTGGTCGACAACGCATCAGAGCGAGGCGAGCACCTCGTCGACGGTCGTCAGCGTGATCAGCGGCGCGTACAGGGCCATCACGTCGAGGGCCCGGCGGTGGTCGGCTTCGGAGACCCCGGCGCACGCATCGGCCACCACGCGCACCTGCACGCCGGCGTCCGCAGCCGCCAGCGCCGTCGACAGGACGCAGCAGTCGGTCGAGACACCGGCGAGCACGATGGACGACGGCCCGCCCAGCGCGGCGGCCGACTCCGCATCCCACTTGCCGAAGGTCGTGCGGGTGACGACGGTGGCGTCGTGGATCGGGAACTCCGGCATCAGGTCGTACTGCCCTTCGAGCCGGGGGTCGAGGGCGAACGGCCAGTCCTCGTAGTACGGGATCCACGCGCCGACAGGGTGGGACGGTGCGACGAAGCGGGTGAGCGCGACACGCGAGCCGAACGCGGGGCGCAGGCGCGTGCATCCCGCGCTCGCCGTCTCGTAGTCCGGGGTGAACCACTCGCTGCCCGGCTCTCCGAAGACGCGCTGCATGTCGATCAGCACGAGCCAGGGATCGGCACCGGATGGGTTCGTCACGCGACGTCCCGATCGAGCTGCAGAGCGCCCTCCTGCTGCCGGATCACGGGGCGCATGAAGAGGATCGTGCCGACGTAGCCGATCGCGAGAGCCGCGAGCACCCCGAGGTTGGCGCCGCCCCAGGTCTCGCGGAACGTGCCCTTGCCCGCACCGCCGAGGAAGTAGCCCTGCCAGCCGAGCCAGGAGGCGTAGCCGTTCTCGACCAGGCCCCAGCCGACGATGGTGCCGAGCACGATGAGGCCGATCGGGATCCACTGCACGCTGCCATAGCGCCCTTTGGCGGTGAACAGCTCGGCCGTCGCGTAGTCCTTCCGGCGGAGCTGGATGTCGGCGAGGAAGATGCCGGCCCAGGCGGCGATCGGAACCCCCAGCGTGATCAGGAAGCCCTGGAACGGCACCACGAACGACGTGGCGAAGAAGGCCACGTAGATGGTGCCGGCGATCATGACGACGCCGTCGACCGACGCGGCCGCATAGCGGGGGATGCGCAGCCCGGCGTTGAGGAGGGAGAAGCCCGACGAGTAGATGTTCATGACTGAACCGCCCACGAGCCCGAGGATCGCGACGAGGGCGAACGGCACCAGGAACCAAGCCGGAACGATCTTCGCGAGGGCGCCGATCGGGTCGGTGTTGATGTCGTTCAGGAGCGTCGTCGAGCTGCCCGCGAGGAGGAGGCCGAAGGCCAGGAGGATGACCGGGGCGATCGACGAGCCGAAGGTCGTCCACCAGACCACGCCGCCGCTCGACGCCTTGCGCGGCAGGTAGCGGGAGTAGTCGGCGGCGGCGTTGACCCAGCCGAGACCGAAGCCGGTCATCATGAAGACGAAGCCGCCGATGACCGCGGCGAGCGAGCCGGCGGGTAGCGAGGCGACTGCGTGGAAGTCGATGCGGTGGAAGGTCAGGACGATGTAGACGACCGTCAGGATGCCCGTCGCGACAGTGATCCACTTCTGGAGTCGCATGATGAAGTCGAAGCCGAGGATTCCGCCGATGACGACGAGGGCCGCCACGACCACCAGGGCGACGACCTTGGTCACGACACCGCCGCCGGCGCCGAGCTGCACGAAGACCGTGTTGGTCGCGAGCACGGCGAGTGAGGTCAGGGCGGTCTCCCATCCGACGGTCAGCACCCACGAGATGATCGACGGGACCTTGTTGCCGTTGACACCGAAGGCGGCACGACCGAGCGTCATCGTCGGGGCGTTGCCGCGTTTGCCCGCGAGGGCGATGAAGCCGCAGAACAGGAACGAGATGACGATGCCGAGCACGCCGACCACGACTGCCTGCCAGAACGAGACGCCGAAGAAGAGCAGATAGGCGCCGTAGCCGATGCCGAGCACCGAGACGTTGGCGGCGAACCACGGCCAGAAGAGCTGGCGCGGTGTGCCCCTGCGCTCCGACTCCTCGATGGCGTTGACGCCGTTCGATTCGATGCCGCGGGGCGTGGCGTCGGCCGACACGTTCGACGGACTGGTGGGTGCTTCGGCGGTCATGCTCGGGCTCTTCTCGATGTGGGCGATGGGTGTCGATCTCACCTGGGAGTTCTAGGCTCGACCCATGACCGCAACCGTAGCTTCCGAAGCCCCCGCCGTGCCCGATTCGACCGCCGTGGACTTCTGGTTCGACCCCTCGTGCCCGTGGGCCTGGATGACCAGCCGCTGGGTGGACGAGGTCGCCGCGCACCGCAATCTCGACGTCACCTTCCACGTGATGAGCCTCGGCCTCCTCAACGAGGACAACGAGGGGTTCGATCCTGCGGTGCTCGCCAAGCTGATCCGCTACACGCGCCTCGTGACCGCTGCCGAGCAGCTCCACGGGCAGCAGGTCGTCAAGCCGCTCTACGACGCCCTGGGCACCCGGATCCACCCGGGCCAGGAGAAGGACCAGGACACCGTCATCGCGGGCGCCCTCGCCGAGGTCGGCCTGCCCGCCGACTTCGCGAAGTACGCCGACAGCGACGAATACGATGCCGAGATGCGCGCCAGCCACGACGACGGGATCGGTCGCGTCGGTCAAGACGTGGGTACGCCGGTCATCGCCGTGAACGGCACGGCGTTCTTCGGTCCGGTCATCTCGCCGGCGCCGACCGGCCCGATCGCTCTCACCCTCTGGGACGGCGTCGTCGCCGCCGCGAGCTACGACGGCTTCTTCGAGTTGAAGCGCAGCCGCACCCGCGGCCCGCAGTTCTGAGATAGAGGCGGCGGGCGGAGCGGCGGCGCGCTCAGTTCTAGGATTGGCGGTATGCGCATCCATGTGGGGACCGACCACGCCGGCCTCGAATTCGCCCAGACCCTCATCAAGCACCTGTCCGACCAGGGGCACGAAGTGACCGACCACGGCCCGAAGACGTACGAGCCGCTCGACGACTACCCCTCGTTCTGCATCGCCGCCGCCCGCGCGGTCGTCCGCGACCAGAGCGAGGGCCTCGAGAGCCTCGGAGTCGTCTTCGGCGGGTCGGGCAACGGCGAGCAGATCGCAGCCAACAAGGTCGAGGGCGTCCGCGCCGCACTGGCCTGGAACGACGCCACGGCCCAGCTCGCCCGTCAGCACAACGACGCCAACGTCGTCGCCATCGGGGCGCGTCAGCACACCGAAGACGAGGCGATCGCCCTGATCGACCTGTTCATCAAGACCCCGTTCTCGTTCGAGGAGCGTCACGAGCGCCGCATCGCTCAGCTCGCCGAGTACGAGCGCACGGGAGCGATCGCGGGCCACCCGGTCGACTGACCCGCGGCGTAGGCTCGACGAATGCCTGAAGGTCACTCCGTCCACCGAATCGCCAATCAGTTCGAGCAGAGTTTCGTGGGGCACCGCATCGAGGCTTCGAGCCCCCAGGGTCGTTTCGCGGCCGGGGCCGAGCAGTTGAGCGGTGCCACGATGGTCGACTCGAAGGCCGTCGGCAAGCAGATGTTCCTGGAGTTCGACAACGGGCTCTTCCTCCACGTGCACCTCGGCCTCTACGGCGCGTGGGACTTCGCCGGGCAGATCGCCACCGGTGCGTCGATGGCCGAGACCCGGACGCGTCGGATGGCGACTCGCCGGGCGGAGAACGGCAAAGACCCCGAGACCGGCAAGGACCCCGAGACCGGCAAGGCCGCCGAGACCGGGACACCCGCGCACGTCGCCGACGACGACGGCGAGCACTCGATGGCGAGCATCGGAGCTCCGCGCACCCGCCGCGTCCGTATGGCCGAGCAGGAGAAGCAGGAGGACGACCTCGAGTCCTTCCCGCCCGAGCCCGTCGGCCAGGTGCGCGTCCGCCTTCTCAGCGACACGGCCGTCGCCGACCTCCGTGGCCCGACGAAGTGCGAGGTGCTCGACGCGGAAGGGGTCGACACCGCGATCTCGAAGCTGGGACCCGACCCGCTGGTCGACTCGCCGAAGAAGGGCGGCGATCGGTTCGTCGCGATCGCCGGCAAGAAGCGCACGCCGATCGGTCTGCTCCTGATGGACCAGTCGGTCATCAGCGGCATCGGCAACATCTACCGCGCCGAGATGCTGTTCCGTGCCCGGCTCAACCCGCACACGCCCGGCACCGAGGTCCCCGAGGAGACGCTCCGGGCCCTCTGGAAGGACTGGACGAAGCTCCTCAAGAGCGGCGTCGAGCTCGGCCAGATGATGACGATGGACGGCCTGTCGAAGAAGGCGTACGCCCAGGCGCTCAAGAGCCGCGCCGACCGGCACTGGGTCTACCACCGTGAGGGGCTGCCCTGCCGGGTGTGCGGCACGAACATCGTCATGGAAGACATGGGCGGCCGCAAGCTCTACTGGTGCCCGGTCGACCAGGCCTGATCGCGCCCGCGCTCACGCTCGAGTGCGCCCACGGGCGGGCGCGGGTCTGACAAGCTGGCGGCATGCGCCTCACACCGCACTTCGTGCTCGACGACATCCTCGAGGTCAAACGCCTCATCCGCGAGAACCCCTGGGCGACGATCGTGTCGCACACGGCGACCGGCATCGTCGCGTCGCACTATCCGGTCATCCTCGAAGAGACACCGGACGACGAGATCTCGATCGTCAGCCACGTCGGTCGCCCCGACGAGCAGTCGCACGAGCTGGGTCGGCACGAGATCCTCGTCGTGATCCAGGGCCCCCACGGCTACGTCTCGCCGAACTGGTATCCGGAGGGCCAGATCGTGCCCACCTGGAACCACGTCACAGCGCACCTCTACGGCACGCCGGAGATCCTCTCCGACGAGGAGAACTTCCGCGTGCTCGGCGAACTCGTCGACCACTTCGAGAGCCGCATGCCCGAGCCGGTCTCGCTCTCCCTCGACGAGGCGGGGGCCCGCGGTGTGGCCCGAGGAACCGTCGGGCTGCGGATGCACGTCACCCGGTTCGACGCCCGCCTCAAACTGAGCCAGAACAAGCAGCCCGAGGTCGTCGACCGGATCATCGAGGCCCTCGACTCCGACCCGGCCTACGCCAACCCGGCGCTGGCCGACGAGATGCGCCGGGTCCACCCTCGATGACGGACGATCTCCTCCTCCGGAACGCCCGACTGGTCGGCCGCGACGGCGAGCCGACCGACGTCCTGATCGAAGACGGCGCCGTCTCGGCGATCGCGTCCGGCATCGCCGCGGGCACCGCCGAGGCCGTCGACCTCGAGGGGCGGTTCCTCCAGCCCGGCCTGTGGGACAACCACGTGCACATGGAGCAGTGGGCGCTCGTGCGGCAGCGGCTCGACGTGTCCGGGGCGGCGTCGGCTCGCGAGGCGGCGGCGCTGGTGCAGGCGAGGCTCGCCTCCGAGGTTCCGGGAGACCGGGATCTGCTCGTCGGCTACGGCTTCCAGGACGCCCTGTGGAACGACGAGCCGACTCGCGCCCTGCTCGACGGCGCCGGTGCCTCGCCGATCGTGCTGGTGAGCCACGATCTGCACGCGGTGTGGGCGAACACGGCCGGGCTGGCGCTCGTGGGTCTGCCCGGGCATCCCACGGGCCTGCTTCGCGAACAGGAGGCGTTCGACGCCTCGACCACGATCACCGGGATCGACAGCTCGCGGATCGACGAATGGGTGGGCGACGCAGCCCGTGCCGCCGCTGCTCGAGGCGTGGTCGGCATCGTCGACCTCGAGATGACGCTGTCGTTCGAGGCCTGGGCCCGCCGGGTCTCCCAGGGCGTCGATTCGCTGCGCGTGCGCGCCGGCGTCTACCCGCGCGACCTCGACGCCGTCATCGGGTCCGGGCTGCGCACCGGCGACGAGATCGGGGGATGCGCGGGGCTGGTCACCGTCGGCCCCGCCAAAATCATCACCGACGGCTCTTTGAACACCCGCACCGCCTTCTGCCACGACCCGTATCCGGGCCTCGCCGGCCGCCCGGGCGCGAACGGGGTCTCGGTCTTCATCCGGGCCGAGCTCGTCGAGCTCATGACCCGGGCTTCTTCGGCCGGATTCGATCTCGCCGTGCACGCCATCGGCGACCGCGCCAACACCGACGTGCTCGACGCCTACGAGACAATCGGGGCCCGCGGCTCCATCGAGCACGCGCAACTCCTCACGACCGCCGACGTCGCCCGCTTCGCGCGCCTCGGCGTCGTCGCGAGCGTGCAGCCGGAGCACGCGATGGACGACCGCGACGTCGCCGAGGTCTACTGGGAGGGCCGGACCGGTCGGGCGTTCCCCCTCGAGTCGCTCGCCGCCGCCGGGGTCGTGCTGCGGCTCGGGTCGGACGCACCGGTCGCCCCTCTCGACCCGTGGATCGCCCTCGACGCCGCGGTCACCCGGTCACGCGGAGGCCGCGACCCGTGGCACCCGGAGCAGCGGCTCGCGCGGGCGGTGGCGCTGGCCGCGTCGACGGGCGGGTCCGGCCCGTCGCGGTCGGGTGCCGGGGCCGGATCTGTCGGGGTGGCCCTCGGCGACCGGGCGGACCTCGCCGTCGTGGACGCGGACCCCTTGGCCGAGACGACGTCGCTGCGCTCGATGTCGGTCGCGGCGACGCTCCTCGCGGGCCGCTTCACTCACCGCGCCCTTTAGCCTGCGCCCTCTCCGCGTCAGCTCCGCTCCGCGCCCGCCGGCCGACTCCAGAACACGCCGCTCACCTTCGGGCGCGCCTGCACCTTCTGGAGTTGCTGGTACGTGGCCTGCTGGGTGACTCCAGAACACGCCGCTCACCTTCGTTCATGAGCGGCGTGTCCTGGAGTCGCAGCACCTCGGAGTCGGGTGTCTTGGCGTCTGGCCCGGTGACTCCAGAACACGCCGCTCACCTTCGGGCGCGCCTGCACCTTCTGGAGTCGCTGGTACGTGGCCTGTTGGGTGGCTCCGTAACACGCCGCTCACCTTCGTTCATGAGCGGCGTGTCCTGGAGTCGCGGTATCCGCAGCGCCCGCCCGGCAACGACGAAGCCGCCTCCCCGAGGGGCGGCGGCCAGGTCGAAACGCCGCGAGGGCGGCGGGCGGAACCTACTGCGAGACGTGCGCCGTCAAGAACCAGCGGTCCTTGTCGAGGCCGCGGGCGATCTCGATCGCGACGTCCTGCGAGGAGGCGTCGATCTCGCCGAGCTCGTCGATCGCGGTCTGCACGGAGGCGCGGGCCGAGTCGATCTGCGCGACGATGCCGGCGATGGTGGCGTCGATCTGCTGGAAGCCGGCCTTGAGCGGCGGGTTCGTCGTCGTCGAGGCGACCGTCTCGAGACGACCGTCGACGGGGAGCCCCAGGGCGACGATGCGCTCGGCGGCGAGGTCGGCGTACTCCTGTGCGTGGTCGACGACGTCGTCGAGGAGCTCGTGCACGGCGATGAAGCTGATGCCCCGGACGTGCCAGTGCGCCTGCTTGCCGTTCACGGCGAGGGCGGTCAGGTTCGTGACGATCGGGGTGAGGAACTGAGCCGTGGCGGCTGCGACGTCGGGGTCGGCGGAGCTCGTGACGGGGGTGGTGCTGACGGAGGATGCGGTGACATCGGACATGTCGTGGTCCTTTCCCTTGCGGTTTTCGGCCTTGGTGAACCCAACGCTAGAGGTCTGAGAGAATTCCGCAAGCAAGCTGAGGCTCGGCTTACGGAGGGTTGCCTCGCCTTACGCCGGGTTGCGGTGCCGGAGAGACGGCGGCCGTGCATCCCACGTTTCGGGGGTTTTCCCCACCATCGACCCGGTCGCTGCCACCATGGTCGGAGGCCTCCTGTTCGGCGAGGCTGGAACGCATGGACCAGATGACACACGACACGACCACCGCGATGCCGGGGGATGCCCCGTCCGGCCTCTACGCACGGCTCTGGAGGCGCTTCCCCCGCGACGTCGGCTACCTCGCCCTGACCGGCGTCATCGTCGTGGTCGCGCTCTTCGCCTGGGCGGCCGTCCTCGCGGTCTTCTCGTCCTTCTCGGTGGGACTGGGCACGATCGTGCTCCTCGCGCTGCTGGTGCTGGGACTGCTCTGGTTCGGCCGGGTCTTCGGGCCGTTCGAGATCGTCCGGCTGTCGTGGGCCGGGGCAGCATCGCCGCCTCCGGTGGCCTGGCGCACGACGGCCACGGAGAACCGGTTCCTCCGAATCGTCGAGGTCGCTCGCGACCCGCACTTCTGGCTCTACGGCCTCTTCACGGCGATCGTGTTCCCCGCGCTGGGCTTCGTGGTGAGCGCTGTCTCGGCCGGTCTCGCCCTCCTCGCCGTCGGGCTGTTCATCGGGGCGGGTCCGGTCGTGCTCGCGGCGCCCCTTCTGCTTCCCCAGCTCGCCGACCAGTTGGACGGCCTCCGCGTCGTCGTCGGCATCGGTGCCCTTATCGTCGGCCTCGGCTTCGTCGCGCTGCTCCCGTTCGTCACGCGTGGCTGCGTCCGTCTTCAGGGCGCTGTCGCCACGGCGATGCTCGGAGGCTTCCCGTCCGAGCAGCTCGCCCTGCGACTGAAGGGCCTGGAGGTCTCGCGCAGCGCCGCCGTCTCGGCCGAAGGAACGGCTCTGCGCCGCCTCGAGCGCGACATCCACGACGGGCCGCAGCAGCGACTCGTGCGCATCCAGATGGACCTGGCCGCGGCCGCCCGCGCCGTCGACACCGACGTCGAGAAGGGCAAGGGGCTGATCGAGGATGCCCTGCAGCACTCCCGCGACGCCCTCGACGAACTCCGGGCGCTCTCCCGCGGGTTCGCGCCTCCGCTCCTACTCGATCGCGGCCTCGCCGCCGCCCTCGAGGCCCTCGTCGACCGGTCCGCCGTGCCGACCCGCTTCACGAACGAGCTTCCCGACGGCTTCGCGATCCCCACCGAGATCGAGCGGAACGCCTACTTCATCGCTGCCGAACTCCTCGCCAACGTCTCGAAGCACTCCGAGGCCGACCGGGCCGACCTGATCCTCAGCGCGACGGGTGGCGAGACCGCCGAGCTGCGGATCGTGGTCTCGGACGACGGCCGTGGGGGAGCGGCCCTCGCTCCGGCTCACGGTCTGGTCGGCATCGAGGAGCGCCTGGTCGGCCTCGGTGGTCGGCTCGAGCTGCGCAGCCCCGTCGGCGGGCCGACGCACGTGCGAGTGCACGTGCCCGTGCCCTACGCGCCGGAGGACACCGTCGCGGCGAGTGGGACGGCTGCGTCGGAGGAGACGGCTACCGGGGACGACGCGGCTGCGCCGGAGTCGGAGCCCGCGCCGGAGTCGGAGCCCGTGCCGGAGTCAGAGCCCGCGCCAGACCCCGGGCTCGACCTCGCCGAGACGGTCCCGCTCGAGGGAGCGACGCCGACGCTCGCCTACCCGACGGAGGAGCTGCCGCGGAGGTGACTCCGGGGTGCTGCGCAGCGGCTCAGCCGCGGGGCGCACGCCCCGGCACGAACGACGCCACGAACGCTCCTTCGCCGACCAGGACCGACAGCAGCGCGAGGTTGCCGACGGGCACGGCCGCGGAGACCACCGCGAGGAAAAGGCCCTCCGCGACGAGGCCGAGGCCGATGAGGCGGGCGCCCCCGCGGAAGCCGGTGGGAGCGACGACCCAGAGGTAGGCGTCGGCGGCGAGGCCACGGAGGCCGGACGGGAGGCCGTGCATCCCACGCTCGGGTGTGGTGTTCATGTGCGGACCCTACGCCTCCTTCATGCGTCGACGAGCCCGGAACCCGACCCGGGCGAGGACGAGGACGAGGAGGACGGTGACGACGAACGATCGGCGCCCGACACGACGACGACCACCACGATCACCAGGAGCCCGGCCACGACCTGGAGCGCGAACGGCGCGAACGAGGCGAGGGCGATCAGGACGACGAAGACCGGCACGACCGTGTTGACGCGCCGGGACGATACCCGCCGCAGGACGAACAGCCACACGAACAGCACGAACACGGCGCACGGCACGGCCAGGGCGGCGGACGAGGCGATCGTCGAGAGGTGCGATCCGCCCTCGCCTTCGCCGGTGTCGATCGCGATCTCGATCCCCGCCGCGAGAGCCGCGGCCGACGCGAAGATGACGTAGTGCCCGTAGCCCCAGGTGAAGGCCATCCCGGCCGATCCGAGCAGGTTGTGTTGCGGGAACGCGAAATAGATCCACCAGAACGCGGCGATGATCACGAGCGACGACGCCGCGAGCAGGACGAGGGAGGGGAGATGGTCGGTGTGCGATCCCGCCGCGACGACCGCGTTGGTGGAGGCGAGGATCGACTCGCCGAGCACGATCAGCGTGAAGAGCCCGTACCGCTCCGTCACGTGATGCCGATGCCACTGCGTCTGCACACGCCGCTCGGCGACGATCGGCACGAGCATCTCGAGCACGATGCCGACGCCGAAGGTCGGGACGGCCAGGGAGGTCGGTACGAAGAGGAGGCTGGTCCAGAACACCTGCGCGATGAGGATGCCGAAGCCGTACGTGAGGGTCGTGCGCCGGTAGCGCGGATCGCTGACCGCCGCCCGGAACCACTGGAAGGCCATGGGCAGCCGCATGATCACGTAGCCGGTCACCCCGAGGGTGAAGTCGGGATGCTCGACGTCCTCCAGCTTCGGAAGGCCGGCCGCGTAGGTGAGGGCCCCGCCCATCTGCACGATCGTCGCGATGCGGTAGAGCCAGTCGTCGGTGTCGAACGAGGTGGCGAACCAGGTGAAGTTGAGCCACGCCAGCCAGAGTCCGAAGAACCCCATCGCGAAGTAGACGACGCTGATCGCGCCATGGCCCTCGGTCAGGTTGTGGTGGAGAGCGGTCGACGAGAAGGAGACGCCGACGACGATCGTCAGGTCGAAGAGGAGCTCGAGCGAACTGGCGGCGCGATGCGGCTCGTTCGGGTCGCGCATGGTCATCAGCCGGAGAGCGGATCGGTGCTGAGCCAGGGGTCGGGGGCTTCGGGCCATGGCGTTACGTTACCGACCCCTCGGACTGGGACGAGACACTCGGGTACCGCCCGCGATAATGGACTGATGCGATCGTTGCGTGGATGCCTGATCGGCGGCGTCCTCGCCGCCTCCCTCGTCGTGCTCACGGCGTGTTCGATCACTCCCGGTCCGAACTCCGCGGCCGGTGCCGCGCCGACCTCGCCGACGCCCTTTCCGACCGTCACCGCCACGTCGTCGCCGAGCGATTCGGCCCTCGGCACGAAGAGCGATCCGATCCGCCTCGCGATCGTCGGCGACTCCCTCACGGCCGGTGGGCGCCGCGAGCTCTCGTCGGGGCTGACGCCGAACACGTGGGTCACCTACGCCCGAGGCAACGGCATCGACTTCGTCGGCGGCTGGGCGAAGGGCGGCACGTCGGCGCAGGTGCAGGCGGCCCACGTCACGCCGATCCCCGATGTCGACGTGCTGGTGCTGATGAGCGGCACGAACGACGTCCGCCTCGGCTTCACCTTCGATCAGGCCGAGCCGAGCTACGACAAGATCATCTCCATCGTGAAGCCGAAGCACGTCATCATCGGCGACATCCCGCCGTACGACCTGAAGCCGACCGCAGCCGAGAAGTACGCGGTGCAGCTCAAGGCCTACGCCCAGAAGAAGGGCTACGACTTCTACGATCCGTGGCAGTTCGCCCGCGACGGCGACCGCTACGTGGCGGGCGTCTCGAACGACGGCATCCACCCCACCACCTCGGGCTACAAGACGATCGGCAAGAACTACCGCGACGAGATCCTCCGGGTGATCGCCAAGCCGGTCCAGAGCTGATCCGAAGGGCCGTCCGTTGACGACACGACGCCGGGGTCCGTTCCGGGTGCTTCTCCTGGCCGGAACGGTGGCGGGCTCGCTGGCGCTTCTCGTCGGCTGTTCGACGAGCGTGACGGCGGCGACGCCGACCTCCACTTCGTCGCCGTCGTCCTCGTCCGCGTCCTCGATACCGATCCGCTTCGCCGCGGTCGGCGACTCGCTCACCTCCGGTATCACCGGCGCCAACATCGCCGAGGGCGAGAACAGCGGATCGTGGGTGCACTACGCCCTGGGCGGGCGCCTCGAGTTCGCCGGCGGCTGGTCGGTGCCGGGCACCACGATCGAGGAGCAGGCAGCCCACGTCGCGAAGATGAGCGACGTCGACGTGCTGGTGGTGCTCAGCGGAACGAACGACGTGCGTCACGGCGAGACGTTCGGGCACGCCGAGGCGAGCTACGCCGACGTCGTCGCGACGACCGACCCCGAGCGGGTGCTCATCGCGGCGATCCCTCCCCTGACCGCTGCGCCCGACGCCGCGCGCGAGTACAACACCCGGTTGGCGGCGTTCGCCACGGCGCACGGCTGGACCTTCTTCGACCCGTGGGGGTTCGCCCGCGACGGCGACGACTGGAAGGCCGGCGTCTCCACGGACGGCATCCATCCCACTCTTGCCGGGTACGAGCGTCTGGGGGCGAGCCTCCGGAGCGAGATCCTGCGGGTCGGTGCTTCGGGCTGAGCTCTCTCAGCTCTGGACGAGCGTCAGCTCTGGAGGAACGTGAGCACGGCCAGAACCCGCCGGTGGTCTCCGCCCGCGTCTTCGAGACCGAGCTTCTGGAAGATGTTGGTCACGTGCTTCTCGACCGCGCCCGTGCCGATCACGAGAGTCGAGGCGATGGCGGCATTGGTCCGCCCCTCGGCCATCAGCCCCAGCACGTCGCGCTCGCGCGGCGTGAGTCCGGCCAGCGGGTCGCTGCGCCGTCCGAGCAGCGCCGCCACGACTGACGGGTCGAGCACGGTGCCGCCGCCCCGGATCCGGGCGACGGCGTCGCCCAGCTCGGCCAGGGAGGTCACGCGGTCCTTGAGCAGGTAGCCGACCCCCTCGGATCCCGCCGCCAGCAGTTCTCGGGCGTAGGCGACCTCGACGTACTGCGAGAGCAGCAGGATGCCCGTGGCCGGCCGACGGCGTCGGATCTCGATCGCCGCGCGGACACCCTCGTCGCGGTGCGAGGGCGGCATCCGCACGTCGAGCACGGCCACGTCGGGCCGTACGGTGTCGAGTTCGGCGAGCAGCGAGTCGGCGTCGCCGTACGAGCCGACGACCTCCGCCCCCAGTTCATCGAGCAGCCGGACCAGGCCCTCCCGGAGCAGGACCGAGTCGTCCGCGACGACGACGCGAGCCGGAGGGGCACTGGTTGGGGCGGTCACCCGTCGAGTGTAGGGGCCGGGGGATGCACGGGCCTCAGTCGGCCAGCGGCTCGGCGTACACGCGGAACTCGCCGCGCCCCGAGTGCATGGCCCAGAGCTTCTCGGCGACGCTCTCGGAGCTGTGCGCCTCGGCGCCGTCGTCGATTCCGAACGGGATGATCAGCTGCCCGACGTGGATACCCTCGTCGGCCAGCGCCTCGTGGAGGAGTTGCGCGTAGGCGCTCTCGCCGGCGAACGCGACGGAGGTTCCGGTGACCTTCGGGCCGGGCCGGACGGCGCTTCCCCCGTTGACGAACAGAAGGGTCCCGCGGCCGAGGGCGCGCATCCCCGGGATCACCTGGTGCGCGGCAGTGACCGGCCCGTAGATCGAGAACTCCACCGGCCCGACGAGGTCGTCGGCGACGGTCTCGAGCACCGGACGCATGAACTCCTTGGCGGGCAGGGGGCTGTACTGCAACACCTCGATGGGGCCGAGCGCCTCGGTCGCGCGGACGAGGGCGTTCTGGAGCGAGGCCTGGTCACGGACGTTCGCGCTGAAGCCCTCTGCCGTGTGGCCCTCGGAGCGGAGGGTGGCGGCGAGTTCGTCGAGACGGCCCTGGTGGCGGGAGACGAGGGCTACGGCGAAGCCCTCTCGGGCAAAGCGGCGGGCTACGGTCAGGCCGAGGCCGGGGCCGGCTCCGATGATGGCGATGGTTGTCATGCGTCCCGTTGTACACGGGGTGATCGTGGCCGGGTGGTCGCTCTCCGTGGCCGGATGTCGCTGCTCGGTCGTCGGGTGGTCGCTACTCCGTGGTCGGAGTGGCTGCCGCATCCGCCTGTCCGGAGCTTGCCGGGAGGTTCGACGACGCGAGGGTGTCTCCGGCCTGAACGGCATGCGCCCACTCGGCTGCCGTCGCCACCGCCGCGAATCCCGACTGCATGGTGACCAGGACGCTCGAGTGCAACGCCGCCGCCGTGACGGTACCGGCTTCGTTGACCAGGTCGATCGTGCCGGTGGCGTCGGAGAGGAACTCGACGGTGAAGCCGAGAGCGGCGGCGTCGCGGGCGGTGCCGGCGCAGCAGTGCTGGGTCATGTAGCCGGCGATGACGACGGTGTCCACGCCCGCGGCGCGCAGCCACTGCTCGAGGTCTGTGCCGGCGAAGGACGAGACGTCGGACTTCTCGATCGCGTGGGCGACCTTGCGGTCGGCGATGCGGGGGTGCAGTTCGGCACCGGTCGAGCCGCGGGCGAAGATCGGAGCGTCGGCCTCTTCGACGTGGGTGACCATCACGACCGGGATACCGGCATCGTCGGCCGTGTCGAGCGCCAGGAGGATGTTCGGGATCGACACCGACAGGTCGGGGGAGCGGATCGGCAGGGTGCCGGTGACGTATTCGTTCTGGACGTCGATGACGACGAGGGCGCGCTTCATGGTGTCTCCGGGGCTGGTGCGAGTGGTGATCGCAGCCTAGCGAGGGGTGCCGGTCGCGAGGCGGCGTTCGCGCCTCGGGCCGGTGCGGCGCGGCATCAGCGCATGCGTGAGCCGTTTCGCGTCGGGGGCGTCGTTTCGCGCCGCGGCGCGAAACCACACCCCCAAGCCGAAACGACGCAATGGAGGGGATGACGGGAATCGAACCCGCGCCATCAGTTTGGAAAACTGAGGCTCTACCATTGAGCTACATCCCCGCGCAGCGCTCGAAAGCAGCACGGCGGAGACCAGCATAGGGCATGCGAGCGGGGGCTTCCGAACGGCGACGGCGGGTGCATCCCACGCTCCGTCTTTCCACAGGGGTTCGGATCGCCCAGTTTCGGGGCCCGGCAGTCGGCTAGACTTCACGAGGTCTTTTGGCCCGTCCTCAACGGGAATCACGAACGATCGCAGCAATCGGCACCACCAGGGGTCCATGATCCCGGGGCGTAGCGTAGTGGCTAGCGCGTCCGTTTTGGGGGCGGAAGATCGCAGGTTCGAGTCCTGTCGCCCCGACGTTCGACTTAAGCAGTACCGCAGCAACCAAACGGCCTCACGGCACAACAGCACCACGACAAAGGAAGTACACGACATTGGTCAAGACCACGGTTGAGCAGCTCAGCCCCACGCGCGTCAAGCTCAACATCGCTGTGAGCCCGGACGACTTGAAGCCCGGCATCACGCACGCCTACGGCCACATCGCCGAGTCCGTCACGATCCCCGGCTTCCGCAAGGGCAAGGTTCCGCCGCCCATCATCGACCAGCGCGTCGGTCGCGAAGAGGTCCTGAACCACGCCGTCAGCGAGAGCATGGACAGCTTCTACCGCGCCGCGGTCGAAGAGGTCGAGCTCCGCCCCCTCGGTCGCCCCGAGGCCGACGTCGTCGAGTGGCCCGACGTGAAGGACTTCTCCGGCGACCTGCTCATCGCGGTCGAGGTCGACGTCCGCCCCGACTTCACCCTTCCCGAGTACGACGGCCTCGAGCTCACGGTCGACTCGGTCGACATCTCCGACGAGGAGGTGGAGGAGGAGCTCACCAACCTCCGCACCCGCTTCGGCACCCTCATCACGGTCGACCGCCCCGCCACCACCGGCGACTTCGCCCAGATCGACCTCACCGCCACCATCGGTGACGACGAGGTCGACAACGCGAAGGGCATCTCGTACGAGATCGGCTCCGGCGACCTCATCGAGGGCATCGACGAGGCCCTCGAGTCCCTCACCGCCGGCGAGAGCACGACCTTCGAGTCGAAGCTGCTCGGCGGCGACCGCGAGGGCGAGACCGCTCTCATCGCCGTCACCGTCACCGCCGTGAAAGAGCGCGAGCTCCCTGAGGCCGACGACGACTTCGCTCAGATCGCCAGCCAGTTCGACACCATCGACGAGCTCAAGGGCGACCTGAAAGAGCAGCTCGGCCGCTCCAAGACCTTCGGTCAGGGTGCCCAGGCTCGCGACCAGGTCGTCGAGAAGCTCCTCGAGTCGGTCGAGATCCCCGTTCCCGAGAAGCTCGTCGAAGACGAGGTCCACCGTCACCTCGAGCAGGAGAACCGCCTCGAAGACGACGAGCACCGCGCCGAGGTCAAAGAGTCCAGCGAGAAGGCCTTCCGCAACCAGATCCTCCTCGACGCCATCGCCGAGAAAGAAGAGGTCAAGGTCGAGCAGGACGAGCTGACCCAGTACCTGATCCAGGGTGCCGCCCAGTACGGCATGGAGCCCGGCGAGTTCATCAAGGTCCTCGACCAGAACGGCCAGATCCCGGCCATGGTCGGCGAGGTCGCTCGCTCCAAGGCCCTCGCGGTCGTCCTGTCGAAGGCCAAGGTCTCCGACGACAAGGGCGCACCGGTCGACCTCTCCGCCTTCACCGCGACTGCGGGCGTCGGCGGCGACGAGGAAGACCACACCGGTCACGACCACGCGTAGCCAGCAGTAGCAAGGCAGAGGGCGGGATGCACGTGCATCCCGCCTTCCGCCTTTTAACGGCTCCGCCCTTTCTGGATGACGGCTGCACACACTCTGCCGTGGGCGAACAGGGCGGAACACTCGCGTTGCACCCTCTAAGTTCGTAACCAAGCGACAACCGAATGGGAGCACCACATGGCCGACGTAGCACTGCCCAACAGTGTTTTTGACCGACTTCTCAAAGACCGCATCATCTGGCTCGGTTCCGAGGTGCGAGACGACAACGCCAATGAGATCGCTGCCAAGCTTCTCCTTCTCGCTGCCGAGGATTCCGAGAAAGACATCTTCCTGTACATCAACTCGCCCGGCGGCTCGATCACTGCCGGCATGGCGATCTACGACGCGATGGAGTTCGTCCCGAACGACATCGTGACCGTCGGCATCGGCATGGCCGCCTCCATGGGCCAGCTGCTGCTCACGGCCGGCACGAAGGGCAAGCGCTACATCACGCCCAACGCCCGTGTGCTCCTCCACCAGCCGCACGGCGGTTTCGGCGGCACCTCCTCCGACATCCAGACGCAGGCCCAGCTCATCCTCTCGATGAAGCAGCGCCTCGCCGAGATCACGGCCGCCCAGACCGGCAAGACGGTCGAGCAGGTCAACGAAGACGGCGACCGCGACCGCTGGTTCACCGCTCAGGAAGCCCTCGAGTACGGCTTCGTCGACCACATCCGCTCTTCGGCATCCGACGTCATCGGTGGCGCCGGTACCGACCAGGACTGACCTCACCCGTCTTCGTAACGAAAGAAGTTGAAATGGAACTGCCAATGATGGGTGGAGCCCCCCAGAACCCGGCCTCCCGTGTCGCGATGCCCTCGTCGCGCTACGTGCTCCCGAGCTTCGAAGAGCGCACGGCCTACGGCTACAAGCGCCAGGACCCCTACGCGAAGCTGTTCGAAGACCGCATCGTCTTCCTCGGCGTGCAGGTGGACGACGCGTCCGCCGACGACGTCATGGCCCAGCTGCTCGTCCTCGAGAGCATGGACCCCGACCGCGACATCGTCATGTACATCAACTCGCCCGGTGGTTCGTTCACCGCGATGACGGCGATCTACGACACGATGCAGTACATCCGTCCGGAGATCCAGACGGTCTGCCTCGGTCAGGCCGCCTCGGCCGCCGCCGTCCTTCTGGCCGCCGGCACCCCCGGCAAGCGCCTCGCTCTGCCGAACGCCCGCGTGCTGATCCACCAGCCCGCGACCGAAGGCTCCGGCGGACAGGCGTCCGACATCGAGATCCAGGCCGCCGAGGTGCTCCGCATGCGCACCTGGCTCGAAGAGACGCTGTCGAAGCACTCCAACCGCACGATGGAGCAGGTCAACCGCGACATCGAGCGTGACAACATCCTGAGCGCGAACGCTGCCCTCGAATACGGTCTCATCGACCAGGTGCTGCAGTCCCGCAAGACGCTGCCGGCACTCGTCGCCAAGTAACGAGAACCGCCTCTCGAAGGGCCCCGGGTCGACCGACTCGGGGCCCTTCGCAAGCCCGGCCAATCGATCGAGAGGTCGGGGCCGAACCAGCACCACGACGACGCAACGGGAATCGGAGGTCACGATGCCAGGAGTGTCGGTGGATCGGGTTAGGCTCGAAGGACCACGTTTCGTAAGAGACGCCAATCAACAGGAAGGCCGAGCATGGCACGCATAGGCGAAAGTGCCGACCTGCTCAAGTGTTCGTTCTGCGGCAAGAGCCAGAAACAGGTCCAGCAGCTCATCGCTGGCCCGGGCGTCTACATCTGCGACGAGTGCGTCGAGCTCTGCAACGAGATCATCGAAGAGCGCCTGGCCGAGGCCGGCGAAGAGCCGTCGAGCGAGTTCGATCTGCCCAAGCCGCGCGAGATCTACGAGTTCCTCGAAGAGTACGTGATCGGTCAGACCGCAGCGAAGCGGGCCCTCTCCGTGGCGGTCTACAACCACTACAAGCGCATCCGTTCGATGAACACCCTCTCGGCCGCCGATTCGCTCGGCGACGACATCGAGATCGCCAAGTCGAACATCCTGCTCATCGGCCCCACGGGCTGCGGCAAGACCTATCTCGCGCAGACACTCGCGAAGCGCCTCAACGTTCCCTTCGCGGTGGCCGACGCCACGGCGCTGACCGAGGCGGGCTACGTCGGCGAAGACGTCGAGAACATCCTCCTCAAGCTGATCCAGGCCGCCGACTACGACGTCAAGCGGGCCGAGACCGGCATCATCTACATCGACGAGGTCGACAAGATCGCCCGCAAGGCCGAGAACCCCTCCATCACCCGCGACGTGTCGGGTGAGGGCGTGCAGCAGGCCCTGCTGAAGATCCTCGAGGGCACGGTCGCCTCGGTCCCGCCGCAGGGCGGCCGCAAGCACCCGCACCAGGAGTTCATCCAGATCGACACGACGAACGTCCTGTTCATCGTGGCGGGCGCCTTCGCAGGCCTCGAAGAGATCATTTCCTCGCGAGCCGGCAAGCGTGGCATCGGCTTCGGCGCCCCTCTTTACGAGAAGGTCAACGAGCAGAACCTGTTCAGCGAAGTCCTTCCCGAAGACCTCCACAAGTTCGGTCTGATCCCCGAGTTCATCGGTCGCCTCCCGGTCGTCACGACGGTCACGCCGCTCGACCAGGTCGCCCTGATGGAGATCCTCACCAAGCCGAAGAACGCCCTCGTGCGGCAGTACCAGCGCATGTTCGAGATCGACAACGTCGAACTCGAGTTCGAGCCGGCCGCTCTCGAGGCGATCGCCGACCTCGCCGTCCTCCGGCAGACCGGTGCCCGCGGGCTCCGCGCCATCATGGAGGAGGTGCTCGGCCCGATCATGTTCGACGTCCCCTCCGACGACGAGGTGGGTCGAGTGGTGGTCACCAAGGCGTCCGTGCTCGAGAACGCCGCGCCCACGATCGTGCCGCGCTCCATCACCGAGCGCACCGAGAAGAGCGCCTAGCTCCCCGTCGCCGCGTCCGATACGAAGCCCCGCCCGTGCATCCCACGGGCGGGGTTTCTGGTTTTCGCGGGCGGCGCCATCCTGCGCGGTTGATTTCGCCGACCGCGCGGACCGGGCGACTCCAAAACACGCTGCTCATGTTCGGGGCGAGCCGTTGATTCTGGAGTCGGAGCCGTGAGCGGGGGATGCGCGGCGGGGGTGGCTCCAGAAAGTGCGGCGCCGGCGGAAGGTGAGCGGCGTGTTCTGGAGTCGCGGGGCACCCGGCACGACGCCGGGTGCCGCCCGGCACGAAGTCGCGGGGCGCCCGGCTCGCCGAAGGGCGCCGCGCGACCCCGGGGCTACGCCGTCAGGCCGCGCCGCTCGAGCAGGGGCTCGACGACGGCATCGCGCCCGCGGAAGTCGCGGTAGGCCGCCAGGGGATCCTTCGACCCGCCCACTCCGAGCAGTCGCGACCGGAAGCGGTCGCCGTTCTCGCGCAGCAGGCCGCCGTTCTCCTCGAACCACCGCACGGTGTCGGCGTCGAGCACCTCGCTCCAGATGTAGGAGTAGTAGCCGGCGTCGTAGCCGCCCGAGAAGGTGTGCGCGAAGTAGGTGCTGGAATAGCGCGTGGGCACGGCCGGGTTGTCGAGCCCGACCGCGGCCAGGGCGGCGGCCTCGAACGGCGCGACGTCGTCCGGCGAGGTGAGGGCTGCGGCCTCCTCGAACGACAGCGCGTGCCAGGTCTGGTCGAGCAGGGCGGCGCCGAGGTACTCCGACGTGGCGAAACCCTCGTTGAACCCTTCGGCGGCGGTGAGCTTCTCGACGAGTTCGGCGGGCATGCGCTCACCCGTCTCGTGGTGCATGGCGTAGTTCTCCAAGACCTCGGGCCAGAGCATCCACATCTCGTTGACCTGGCTCGGGAACTCGACGAAGTCGCGGAACACGTTCGTGCCGGAGAAGTGCGGGTAGCCGACGCGGGCCACGAGGCCGTGAAGAGCGTGGCCGAACTCGTGGAACATCGTCGTGACCTCGTCGAGCGTGAGGAGTGTCGGAGTGCCGGCTGCGGGCTTCGTCACGTTGAGGTTGTTGACGACGACCGTCGGGAGGCCGAGCAGAGCCGACTGCGACACGAGCGGGTTCATCCAGGCGCCGCCGCGCTTGGAGTCGCGCGTGTAGAGGTCGAAGACGAAGAGGCCGACGGGGGAGCCGTCGTCGTCGCTCACCTCGAAGACCCGGGCGTCGGGGTGGTAGGCGACGAGGTCGGGGCGCTCCTCGAAACGGAGCCCGTAGAGGCGCGACGCCGCGAAGAACACGCCGTCGCGGAGAACGCGCTCGGCCTCGAAGTACGGGCGGAGGGCCGAGGCGTCGAAGTCGAACTTCGAGGAGCGGACCTTCTCGGTGTAGTACGCCCAGTCGTGGGCCTCGATCGTCGCACCGGCGGGCCAGGCA
Source organism: Frondihabitans cladoniiphilus (assembly GCF_039544345.1). Lineage (NCBI taxonomy): Bacteria > Bacillati > Actinomycetota > Actinomycetes > Micrococcales > Microbacteriaceae > Frondihabitans > Frondihabitans cladoniiphilus. The sequence goes on along the minus strand of NZ_BAABLM010000002.1, from coordinate 160,566 downwards.
GGGTCCTGTTCGGCCACTGCCTGGAGGTCCGCCTGCTCCGCGCGGGCGTTCCGGGCGGCGGGAGGCGCGAGTCGGCCCAGCAGGTCGCTCACGGCCTCAGGGCTGCCGGCCGTCTCGCCCGCCGTGACGTAGGCGGCGTGCGACGGGAAGCCGAGCAGCGCAGCGCGCTCGGCGCGGAGCCGCACGATGTCGAGGAGCACGGCGCGGTTGTCGAACTCGCCGCCCCGGATCCCTCGCGAGCGCGAAGCCTGGAGGAGGCGCGCCCGGAGCGAACGGTCGGTGAGAGAGGCGAGCAGGGGATGCCCGGTGAAGAGCACCAGTGAGATGAGGTACTTGCCGTCGAGCCCGCGGTCGGCCGCAGCTGCCGCGAGGGAGGCGATCTGCGAGTCGCCGAGGCCGTCGAGCTCGGCCACGTCGTCCACGACGACGGCCAGGTCGTTCGTGTCGGCGAGGAGGTTCTTCTCGAACCGGGTGGTGAGGGTCGAGAGCTGGCCGTTCAGCTCTCGGAGGCGCTCCTTGTCGGCCTCGGCGAGGCCCGCTCCGGCCCGGCTGAACTCGTCGTGGTAGCGCTCGACCAGGTAAACCTCCTCCGCCGTGAGCGACTCGGTGGCAGGCGTTCCGAGCGACTCGTAGACGGCGCGGATGCGGGCATAGAGCGCCTCGTCGAGCTTGATCGCGTCGGAGTGGGCCGCCAGCCGGGGCGCCAGCTCGAGTTCGAGGGCGTTGGTGGCGTCGTTGGAGTCGCTGGACGACTGGTTCCAGAAGACGTGCTCGACGCGAGAGAGGATGCGCCCGCTCTCCTCGAGCGGAACGATCGTGTTCTCGAAGCTCGCCTCCTCGGAGTTCGCCGTGATGGCCTCGATCTCTGCGAGCTGCTGCTCGAAGCCGGCCTCGAACGCCGGCAGGTAGTCGTCGTCGGTGATCTCGGCGAAGGGCGGCAGGGAGAACGGGAGCGTGCTCGGCTCGAGGAAGGGGTTGGTCATTGCTCCACCCTATTCCGGCGCTCGGCGCGAGTCCCTCGACAGAGCCGGGCAGCCGCGGTTCATGCAAAGAAACATATGCAAAGAAAAGCTTGCAAAGAATCCTTTGCACGCTTACGCTCAAGACATGAGCCACGACAACCCCGACGGCACCCTCGACGGCACCGGATCCGGGCGACGAACCGGTCGCCCCCGCAGCCTCGACGCGTCGGCGCTCCGAGCGCTGGCCCACCCGCTGCGCATCGAGATCTACGAGACGCTCGGTCGTGTCGGCAGTGCCACGGCGAGCGGACTGGCCGAGCAGCTGGGGGAGTCCAGCGGGTCGACCAGCTACCACCTGCGGCAGCTCGAGCGTCACCAGCTCGTCCGTGAGGTCGAGGGCAAGGGCACCGGCCGCGAGCGCTGGTGGCAGGTCGTGCCGGGCGGAGTCTCGGTGTCGGCGCGCGAGCACGAGAGCGCGGCAGGCCGCAAGAGCGCCCGCATGGTCGTCCGCCAGTGGGACCGCTCCCGAGCCGCCCTCCTCGAGGAGTTCGCCGAGGCCGCGGAATCCGAGAGTGGCGTCCCCACCGAGTGGTACGACGCCACCTCGATGGCCACGATCAACGTCTCCGCCACCGTCGAGCAGCTCCGGGCCCTGAGTCAGGCGTTCGACGAGTTCTCCGCGCAGTGGATCGACCCGCTCCGTGGCCCCACCCGCTCGCCCGACGAACGTCGCGTGCAGGTCCACTTCAACGCGTTCCCCATCCCCGACGCGTTCCTCCCCGCTCCCGAAACCCCCGCTTCCTCTCCCGAAGGAGACTGACATGTCCGCAGCAACCCTGTCTCGCTCGTCCTCCGCGCCGCACGGCTTCGACCGACTCGCGCTCGACCTCGGCTTGGCGCTCGTCGCGTGGTCCCGCCGTCGAACCGCCCGGCGGGTGAGGATGCACGTGCAAGGCACCGAAGCACCGCTCACCTCGCGCGAGCGGTCGGCCCGCATGCACGACCCGTACTCCTCGCAGGCGGTGCACTCGCACGGGGTGCCTCCGGGCATCCTGCGTTAGTCGTCTTCGGGTGTGCTCGGGCGAGCGGAACCGCACCGAATCGTTCGCCTGCACTACGGTCGGTACATGAGCGATGCGCAGCCCGAGAGCACGGAGAAGACCGAGCACACCGAGAAATACACCCACGGTCATCACGAGAGCGTGCTCCGCAGCCACAGCTGGCGGACCGTTGAGAACTCCGCGGCGTATCTGCTCCCGCATCTTGCGCCCGGGCTCTCGCTGCTCGACGTCGGCGCCGGCCCGGGAACGATCACCGTCGACTTCGCCGAGCGGCTCGCGCCGGGGCAGGTCGTCGGCATCGACCAGTCCGCCGAGATCGTCGAGCAGGCCGCGGCCCTCGCCGAAACGCGCGGGCTCACGAACGTCTCGTTCCAGGCGGCCGACCTCTACGAGCTGCCGTTCGCCGATGACACCTTCGACGTCGTGCATGCGCACCAGGTGCTGCAGCACGTCTCGGACCCGGTGGCGGCGCTCCGCGAGATGCGCCGCGTCACCAAGCCGGGAGGCCTCGTCGCCGTGCGAGAGGTCGACTATCGCGGCACCATCTGGGCACCCGACAACGCCGGCCTCGACCACTGGATGACCGTGTACCAGCTCGTGCACCGTGGCAACGGCGGCGAACCCGACGCCGGGCGCTACCTCAAGGGCTGGGCGCTCCAGACCGGGCTGACGGACGTCGAGTCGTCGGCCTCGGTCTGGTGCTTCGCCTCCGACGCCGACCGCGCCTGGTGGGGTGACAGCTGGGCTACGAGGGCGCTCGAGTCGAAGTTCTACTCCGACGCCCTCGACAACCGGGTGGCCACCGACCTCGAGCTGCAGGCCATCTCGAAGGCCTGGCTGAGCTGGCGGGATGCCGCCGACGGCTGGCTCGCGATGCCGCACGGCGAGCTCCTCGCCCGGGCCTGACGGCGCGGCCCGCGCGGCCCGCGCAGGCCGCTCGGCTGGCGAGAACGCGCGATTTCACGGTCGGCGCGCCACTTAAACGCCGCGCCGACCGTGAAATCGCGCGTTCTCGCCGGCCGAAGCGCGGAGAGCGCTACTCCTCTTCTTCGGCGTCGACCGGCTCGTGCACCGTCGCGGTGTCGAGGCCGGCGTCGTAGCGGATGACCGTGCCGTCGTCGAGTTCGACGACGGGCTTGCCCTCGAGCCAGGTCAGGGTCCAGCGCCAGGTGGAGGCGTCGACGGACTGGTCGATCAGCTCGCCCTCGACGCGCTCCACCGCGGCGAGGACGGCCTCGGGAAGCCGGTCGGGGGCGGTGCCGCCGACCGGCCAGCGGGTGCCGAGCTGCATCAGGCGTCCTGCTCGGCCAGCACGATGTCGACGACCGCGAGCTCCTCGCCCGGGGCGAACGACAGCGTCTCGATCTTGCCCACCTGAGCGAGGTCGTCGGCGGCCAGCTTGATCGACTCGAGTTCGTCGGCCGGAGCCTGGATCGTGGCGGAGGTGACGGGCGTCTTCTGGGAGGCCTTGGCATCGGTCTTCGCGCGACGGATGCCGATGAGGGCGCGACCGACGAGGTCGACCAGACCGGTCGGGGCCTCGAGCGCTCCGAGTTCGGCGACGGTCGGCCAGGGGGCTGTGTGCACCGACGTGTCGTGGGTCCACGACCAGACCTCTTCGGTCGCGAACGGCAGGTACGGCGCCAGCAGACGCAGCAGACCGTTCACCGTCGTCTGCAGCGTGAAGACCGCCGAGGCCTGACCGGCCTCGGAGCCGGCACCGTAGGCGCGCTCCTTCACGAGCTCGAGGTAGTCGTCGCAGAAGGTCCAGAAGAACTTCTCGATGGTCTCGAGTGCCTTGGCGTGGTCGTAGCCCTCGAGGGAGGCGGTCGCCGACTCGATCACGACGGCGAAGTTCGCCAGGAGGTCGCGGTCGAGGGGGGCCGACACGGCGCCCTCGTCGAGGGTGTGCCCGCTCGGTGCCTCGAACGAGTAGACGAACTTGGCGGCGTTCAGCACCTTGATCGCCAGGCGGCGGCCGACCTTGATCTGCTTCGGGTTCTGCGGGTCGAAGGCCGCGTCGGTGCCGAGGCGCGACGAGGCGGCCCAGTAGCGCACCGCGTCGGAGCCGTGGTCGTCGAGCATGGCCGCCGGAGTGACCACGTTGCCCTTCGACTTCGACATCTTCTTGCGGTCGGGGTCGACGATGAAGCCGGAGATCGAGGCGTTCGTCCACGGCACCGAGTCGCCCTCGAGCTGGGCGCGCAGCAGCGTCGAGAACAGCCAGGTGCGGATGATGTCCTGCCCCTGTGGCCGCAGCGAATACGGGTAGACGAGCGAGAAGAGCTCGGGGTCGGTCTCCCACTTGCCGGCGAGCTGCGGGGTGAGCGACGAGGTCGCCCAGGTGTCCATCACGTCGACCTCGCCCTGGAAGCCGCCCGCGACGCCGCGCTGCGATTCGTCGTAGCCGGGAGCGGTGTCGCTCGACGGGTCGACCGGCAGCTGCGCCTCGGAGGGCAGGATCGGCTGGTCGAACACGGGGTTGCCGTCGGCGTCGAGGGGGTACCAGACCGGGATCGGCACGCCGAAGAAGCGCTGGCGCGAGATGAGCCAGTCGCCGGAGAGCCCCTTGACCCAGTTCTCGTAGCGCACGCGCATGAAGTCGGGGTGGAACGCCACCTCTTCGCCGCGCTTCAGCAGCGTGGAGCGGAGCTCTTCGTCGCGGGCTCCGTTGACGATGTACCACTGGCGCGTCGACACGATCTCCAGGGGCTTGTCGCCCTTCTCGAAGAACTTGACCTGGTGGGTGATCTTCTCGGGCTCGCCGAGCATCTCGCCCGAGGTCTTCAGGAGGTCGACCACGGCGGTCTTGGCGCTGAACACGGTCTTGCCGGCGAGCTGCGCGTAGGCGTCCTGGCCCGCGGGCGACGTGATGACCGACGGCGCCTCACTGACGAAGCGGCCGTCGAAGCCGAGCACCGAGCGGTTCGGCAGGTCGAGCTCGCGCCACCACACGACGTCGGTGGTGTCGCCGAAGGTGCAGACCATGGCGATGCCCGAGCCCTTGTCTTTCTGCGCGAGGTGGTGCGCCAGCACCGGCACCTCCACGTCGAAGAGGGGGGTGCGAACGGTCGTGCCGAAAAGCCCCTGGAACCGCTCGTCGTCGGGATGCGCGACCAGCGCCACACAGGCCGGCAGGAGTTCGGGCCGGGTCGTCTTGATCAGGATGTCGTCGGAGCCGTCGGACGGGTGGAAAGCGAGCGTGTGATACGCGCCCGGCATCTCCTTGTCTTCGAGCTCGGCCTGCGCGACGGCGGTGCGGAACGTGATGTCCCACAGGGTCGGCGCCTGCGCCTGGTAGGCCTCGCCGCGGGCGACGTTGCGGAGGAACGCCTTCTGCGCGATGGCCTGCGAGTCGTCGCCGATGGTGCGGTACGACTGGGTCCAGTCGACCGAGAGGCCGAGCTTCCGCCAGACGTCTTCGAACTGCTTCTCGTCCTCGACGGTGAGACGCTCGCAGAGCTCGACGAAGTTGCGGCGCGAGATCGGCAGCTGGTCGGCCGCCTTGGACGACTTGTTGTCGCCGCCTTCGAACGGCGGGGCGAAGTCGGGGTCGTAGGGGAGCGAGGGGTCGCAGCGGACCCCGTAGAAGTTCTGTACGCGGCGCTCGGTCGGGAGCCCGTTGTCGTCCCAGCCCATGGGGTAGAAGACGCTCTTGCCGCGCATGCGCTCGTAGCGGGCCTTGACGTCGGTGTGCGTGTAGCTGAACACGTGGCCGATGTGGAGCGACCCGGAGGCGGTGGGCGGCGGGGTGTCGATCGAGTAGACGTTGTCGCGGCTCGAGGCGGTGCGGTCGAACCGGTAGGTGCCGTCGGTCTCCCACTGCGGGCCCCAGTGTGCTTCCAGCCCCTCGAGGGCGGGCTTCTCAGGCATGGGTCGAGTCATGGTCGTCTCCGATCGCTATGGGCGGCACCGTGTCGGTGGTGAGGTGCCTGAATGTCGTCGGGAACGAGTTTAGCCGGTGGATGCCCGAGCCTCCAGATCGGCGGAGGCACGCGCATCCCGCACTGACATTTTGCCCTCTGGTAGGCTTGGTGAGTTTTTCCACGGACCCTTGCCACGAAACCAGGAGTGAATCCTTTGATCGCAACCCCCATCAAGAACCGCCGGCGCCGCCTGACGACCAATGACGTCACCGTCGTCGAAGAATCCATGCTGAAGAGAGCGGTGGCCGCCGCCGCCCTCGGAAACGGGATGGAATGGTTCGACTTCGGGGTCTTCGCCTACCTCACGACGACGCTCGCGCGGGTCTTCTACCCCGACGCCGATCCGACCTTGAGCGTCATCGTCATCTTCGCCACCTTCACGGCCGCGTTCGTCGTCCGTCCCATCGGCGGGGCGGTCTTCGGGCCGCTCGGCGACCGGATCGGGCGGCAGAAGGTGCTCGCCCTCACGATGATCCTGATGGCGGCCGGAACGTTCGCGATCGGGCTGATCCCCGACTTCCACACCATCGGCATCTGGGCCCCGGCCCTCCTCCTCCTCGCCCGGCTGGTGCAGGGCTTCTCGACCGGTGGCGAGTACGGCGGGGCGGCGACGTTCATCGCCGAGTACTCGCCCGACAAGAAGCGCGGCTTCCTGGGCTCCTGGCTGGAGTTCGGCACCCTCGGCGGCTACGTGCTCGGCGCCTCGCTCGTGACGGTGCTGCAGTTCGCGATGAGCGACGCCGACCTCGTGGCGTGGGGCTGGCGTATCCCGTTCCTGGTCGCCGGGCCGCTCGGTCTCGTCGGGCTCTACCTGCGCTTGAAGCTGGAAGAGACGCCCGCGTTCCAGAAGCAGCAGGAGGAGGCCTCGAAGCGCGAAGCGGTCAAGACGCCGGTGCTGCGCCTGTTCGCCGAGAACTGGCGGGCTCTGCTCATCTGCATCGGCCTCGTCCTGGTCTTCAACGTGACCGACTACATGCTGCTGTCGTACATGCCGACCTACCTCACGACCACGCTCGGCCGCAGCGCGACGAACGGCCTGGTGCTGGTGATCGTCGTCATGCTGCTGATGATGGCCGTCATCGGTCTCGGCGGCCGCCTCTCCGACCGCTTCGGCCGTCGACCGGTCCTCTTCGCCGGCTGCCTCGGCTTCCTGTTCCTGTCCTGGCCCGCGCTCAAGCTCGTCCAGACCGACTCGACGATCCTGGTGTTCGCCGGGCTGCTGCTCCTCGGCCTCGTGCTGGTGACGTTCACGTCGACGATGCCCTCGACCCTGCCGGCGCTGTTCCCGACGATCATCCGGTACGGAGCGCTCGCCATCGCGTTCAACGTCTCGGTGTCGCTGTTCGGCGGTACCACACCGCTGATCACCGAGTCGCTCGTGGCCTGGGCGGCCGACCGCGGCTTCGGCTGGGCCGATGACATCCCGGCGTTCTACCTGATGGTCGCCGCCGTGATCGGACTCGTCGCCGTCTGGTTCACGCGCGAGACCGCCAACGAGCCGCTGCTCGGGTCCGGTCCGACGGTCGCGACCGAAGCGGAGGCGCTCGAACTGATCGAGCAGTACTCCGACGAGTCGAGCGAGCTGGCGCACTCCGACTGGGCAGTGGAGTTCGCCGCATCCGGGCCGATCGACATCATCCGGCCGGCGTCGCCCGCGGGTCCCTCGTCATCGGACGCTCCCGGGTCGCCGCCCGTCAGCCCCGAGCCCGAACGCGCCGACGCCGGGCGACGTCTCGCGGACTGAGCCCTGCGCCGCGGCACGTCTCGTCGTCCGTGCGACGTCTCGCGGCGGCCAGGGCTCGGCGCGTGCATCCCACGCTCTCCAATTCGGCACGACGGGGGATGCACGGGCCCGAGCAGCGCGGAGCAGCGCGGAGCAGCCGGAGTCAGGCGCCCGCAGCAGTCAGCAGCGCCCGCGTGTAGGCGTGTTGGGGCGAGCCGAACACGGCCTCCGTCGCCCCCTGCTCGACGATGCGGCCGCCCGACATCACGGCCACCCGATCGCACTGGTGTCGCACCACGTCGAGGTCGTGCGAGATGAAGACGTAGGCCAGCCCCCGGTCGCGCTGCAGGTCGTCGAGCAGGTCGAGCACCTGTGCCTGCACAGTGACGTCGAGCGACGAGACGGGCTCGTCGCAGACGATCACCCGCGGGGAGGGGGCGAGCGCCCGGGCGATGGCGACTCGCTGACGCTGGCCTCCCGACAGCGTCGCGGGGGAGCGCTCGGCCACACTGCGAGGGAGACCGACCTCGTCGAGCAGGCGGGCCACGTCGTCGGCGCTTGCTCCTCGTCGCTCGGAGGCCCGTCCGCCGGTGCGCGTCACCCGACCGAACGACAGCGCGTCGGCGAGCAGCCGCGCCACGGTCCAGCGGGGATCGAACGAGCTGAGTGCGTCCTGGTAGATCGCGCCGAGCGTCGGCCGTCGGTCGCGGCGCTCGCGTTCGGGAAGCGGATTCCACGGCTCGCCCAACAGCTCGACGATGCCGGTGTCGGGGGAGTCGAGTCCGAGCAGCAACCGCGCGGTCGTCGTCTTGCCGGATCCCGAGGCGCCGACGAGGCCGAGGGTCTCGCCGGCGCTGACTTCGAGGGAGACGTCGGCGACGGCGGTGAGATCGCCGGCTCGCCCGCGGAACGTCCGGCCGAGACCCGAGGCGCGGAGCAGGGGCTGCCGAGTGCCGACGTCCGCGACCGACCCGACGTCCGAGACCGACCCAGCGTCCGCGAGCGAGCCGACGTCCGAGCCTGAGCCGACCCCGGACCCCGAGCCGCCCCCGCCGACCGCAGCCGCCGACAGCCGCGCCCCGCGCGGCTTCCCCGCCGGCAGCGCGGCGACGAGCGCTTGCGTGTACGGCTCCGCGGGGGAGCCGAGGATGCTCGCCACGGGCCCCTGCTCCACGACGCGTCCGTTCCGCAGCACCACGACCCGATCGGCGAGACGTCGCACCGCGGCGAGGTCGTGGCTGATCGCCAGCACGGCGGTCCCCTCGTCGCGGAGGGCTGCGAGCCGGTCCACCACCTGCCGCTGCACCTGGGCGTCGAGCGCGGTCGTGGGCTCGTCGGCGATGACGAGTCCGGGGCGGAGGGCGAGGGCGGCTGCGATCAGGGCGCGCTGCCGAAGGCCACCGGAGAGCTCGCCGGAGCGCTGCGCTCGCCGGGAGGCCGGGTCGGGCATCCCCACCTCGTCGAGTACTTCGAGGACCCGAGCGCGTCGCTGCGCGGCCGTCAGACGCGAGTGCAGACGGAGAGCGTCGTCGATCTCGCGGCCCACCGGGCGGAGCGGGTCGAGCGAGACGAGGGCGTCCTGCAGCACGAGACCGATCCGCGGCCCGCGGAGGCGCCGCCATTCGCGTTCGGTCAGGTCGAGGAGTGAGCGGTCGTCGAGTCGCAGCGCCGCCGCCGACACGGCCCCGCCGGTGAGGCCGAGAAGTGCCCGCGCCGTCACGCTCTTGCCCGAGCCCGACTCGCCGACCAGAGCGACGCACTCGCCGGGCGCCAGCGTGAACGAGACCCCGTCGACGGCGCGGACGGAGCCGAACGAGACCGACAGATCGTCGACGACCAGAGAGCCGGGGGATGCCCCCGCCGCCCCTTCGGCCACGGCTGCGACGCCGATCGTGCCGCCGCTCACCGCATCCCCCGATTCCGCCTCGACAGCCGGCGCCCGAGCACCGTCGTGGCCGCCGCCACGAGCACGATCGCCGCCCCGGGGAACGCCGTCATCCACCAGGCGACGCCGAGGTAGGTGCGGCCGGCCTCGAGCATGGCGCCCCACTCCGGCGCGGGCGGCGGCGAGCCGAGTCCGAGGTAGCTGAGCGACGAGGCCCAGACGACCGCCTGGCCCACCCCGAGCGTGGCGAGCACGACGACGGGCGCCAACGCATTGGGCAGGACGTGGCGGACGAGCAGGACGGACGGGCGGCGGCCGAGGACGCGCGCCGCCTCCACCATCTCCGACGACCGGACCCGCCGGATCTGGGTGCGGAAGATGCGGGCGTAGCCGGGCGCCGTGGCGAGCCCGACGGCGATCGTCGCGGGGACGGGACCCGGGCCGACGAACGCGATGATGACGAGGGCCAGCAGCAGCCCGGGAAGCGCGAACAACACCTCGAGCAGGCGGCTGACGGCGACGTCGGTGACGCGGGTGCCGATGCCGGCGGCGATCCCGAGCACGAGTCCGAGGAGGACGCCGATGGCGGTGGCGGCGACGCCGATGAGCAGCGACGCCGACGTGCCATGCACGACACGCGAGAACAGGTCGCGGCCCGAGTCGTCGGTGCCGAAGGGGTGCGCCCACGAGGGCGCAGCGAAGGCGTCGGTCGGGGCGATGGCCAGCGGGTCGCGGGGGGCGATCAGGCCCGGCGCGACGGCTGCAACGATCACGACGAGCAGAGCCACGGCGGCGACTGCCTCGACGACCGAGAGCGGCCGGCGGCGCGTGCGGGAGGCACGGGGCTCCTCGACCGCGGAGGGGAGGGCTGGGAGGACGGTCACGCCGCGACCGTCCCGCGGTTACGAGGGCGACGGCTGCGGGAGGCGTCGCGGACCCGGGGATCGACCACGGCCTCCGCGAGGTCGCCCAGCGCCACGACGACGACGTACGCGAGTGCCGAGACGAGGGCGACGCCGGTGACGAGGGGGATGTCGCGCAGCGTGACCGCCTGCAGCAGCGTGCGGCCGAGACCGGGCCGGGCGAAGACGGACTCCACCACGATCGCTCCGCTGAGCAGCGATCCGAAGGCCCAGCCGGAGAGCGCGAGCCCCGGCAGAGCGGCGTGCCGGAGCAGGTGCCGGCCGAAGACGCCCGATGCGCTCTCGCCTCGCGCGCGGGCCGACAGGGCGAACGGGGCGGAGGCGGCGTCGAGCAGCGAATCGCGCGTGACCTGCCCGAGGAAGCCCGCGACGGGGACCGCGAGCGTCACGACCGGCAGCACCAGCCCGGACGGGGTGCCGGTGCTCACCGGCGGCAGGAGGCCGAGCTGCGTGGCGAAGACGACGATGAGGATGCTCGCCAGCAGGAAGTGGGGAACCGCCGACGCCACGACCTCCAGCCCCGACGCGAGCGCGTTCGCGATCCGCCCGCCGCTCGCACTCCACCAGGCCGTCCCGATCGCCAGCAGCCAGGCCACGACGAGCGACAGGGCTGCGAGGACGAGAGTCGGCGGCACCTGTGCCGCGAGCACGCTCGCCACGCTCTGCTTGAGCGAGTAGGAGGTGCCGAGGTCGCCGGTGGCGAGGTGGCCGAGCTGGCGGAGGTACTGGACCCCGAGCGGCTGATCGAGCCCGTATTCGCGTCGGACCAGGGCCAGCGTGGCCGCGGAGGCCTGCGAACCCGGCCCGCCGAGGATCGCCTCGGCGGGGTCGCCCGGCACGAGCCGGATCGCGAAGAAGATCAGCGTGGCGACCGCCCACAGCACCACGACGCCTCCCGCGACACGCTTGGCCAGCCAGACGAGGGCGCGGGTCATGTGGCCCTCGACGTCACTTCTCGAGCCAGGTGTCGTAGAGCGTCGGGGTGGAGACCGTCGGCATCGCACGGAGCCCGTGCACCGAGGTCCGGTAGAGGTAGTGGTTCTGCTGGTCGTAGAGCGGCAGCACGTAGTAGCCGTCCAGCACGATCTTCTGCGCCTGCGTGTAGAGCGCCTGCCGCTTGGTCGCGTCCTGCTCCTGGCCGGCCTGCTGCAGCACGGTGTCGAGCTGCGGCAGGTTCACCTGGGCGAGGTTGGCGAAATAGCCGCTCGGTGCGGGCTTGATCGACGCGGAGTCGTAGACGATGTCGAGCACACCGGGGCCGACCTTGGTGTACGGAGCGCTCACGATCTCGTACTGGTGCTTCGCGAGGGCGCCGTACCAGCTCGACAGGTCGAGCTGCTGGATCTCGACGTCGAACCCGAGCGACTTCGCCTCGGCCTGGATCTGCTCGAAGAGGGCCCGCTCGGCGGGGATCGACTGGTTCGTCGACACCGGGAACCGCACGGTCAGGCGCTGGCCGTCCTTGGTCCGGTAGCCGCTCGAGTCGCGGCCCGTCCAGCCGGCCTGATCGAGAAGGCGAGCCGCCTTCGTCGTGTCGACGTCGAACAGCGACTTGTCGGAGTAGCCGCTCTTCTCCACGCTCGAGAGGAGCGAGTAGGAGCGGGTGGCCGTGCCGAAGAACAGGCTCTTGATGCCGGCGTTCACGTCGACACCGGAGATGAACGCCTCTCGCACCCGGTCGTCGTCGAACGGGGCCTGGCCGGAGTTCAGCTCGAGCCGGTCGGAGACGCCCGGACGGGGCGCATTCAGCTCCTTCAGCTGCGAACTCTTGCCGGCGGCCACGATCGAGTCGGGCTGCGCGTTGTCGATGACGTCCACGTCACCCGACTGGAGCGCCGCATAGCGGGTCGCCGAGTCGGGGATGAAGCGCCAGGTGATCGTCTTCAGGTAGGCGGGCCCGGTGTGGGCGGCGTCCTTCGGGGGCGAGGTGTACTTCGGGTTGCGTGTCAACGTGATCGCCTGCTGCTTGACCCACTTCGTGACGACGAACGGGCCGGTTCCGACCGGCGACTCGCAGTTGACGGCCTGCGACCGCTTCAGCGCGGTCGGCGACTCCATCGCGAGCCAGGGCTGGGAGAGGGAGTCGAGCAGCGAGCTGTCGGGGGAGGAGAGGTCGAGGCGGACGGTGTCGGTCGAGGCGGCGACCGCCTTCGAGACCTTCTGCAGGGCCAGGTAGCCGGTCGACGACAGCGTCGACGGGTTCTTCACGTGCTCGATGTTGGCGACCACGGCCGCGGCGTCGAACGGCGTGCCGTCGGTGAACGTGACGCCCTTCTTCAGGGTGAAGGTGAGGCTCGACCCGTCGGCGGCGGTCTTCCACGACGTGGCGAGCCACGGGATCGTGTTCCCGGCCTTGTCTTTCGAGACCAGCTCTTCGAGGTACTGCGAGGCGACGAGAGCCTGCGGGTAGTTGCCGCCGACGTGCGGGTCGAGGCAGGTGGGCTCGGCGTCGCCGGTCGCGTAGGTGAGGGTGCCGCCCGCGACGGGAGTGCCGCTCGCCGTCGACGCGCCGGAGCCGGAGGTGCAGCCGGTGAGGACGAGGAGGCTCGCAGCGGCGAGAGCGAGGACGGGCACGATCGGGGGGCGCATGGGACTCCGGAAGAGGAAAGGGTGAGAAAATGGACTGGGTATAATAAGTCCGAATGGAAAGCCTACCCGGAAGAATGGCGACGTGACACCCACCGCACGAACGGGCCGCCCGAAGCGCTCCTCCGCCGAGGTGCTCGCCGACGCCGCGTCCGAACTCTTCCTCGAGAACGGCTATGCCGGCACGACGGTCGAGCAGATCGCCCAGCGCGCGGGGGTGAGTCGCGGCACCTTCTTCAACTACTTCGGCGGCAAGTCCGACCTGCTCTGGCTGGACCTCGATCGGAGTCTCGCCGGTCTCGAGAGCGCGCTCCGTGCATCCCCCGCTCTGCCGGCCGTCGAGGCCGTGGTCGAGGCGCTGCTGACGGTGGCGCGCGACCACGACGCCGAGCGGGTGCCGTGGGCGCTGACCCAGGGCGACGCGATGCAGCTCGGCGACGAGCTCACGGCCTCGGCCGCACTCCGGTTCGTGAAACTGCAGGCCCTGGTGGCCTCCTTCGTCGGCGAAAGACGAGGCGAACGGCAGGATGCACTGCTCCCGCAGGTCGTGTCGTCCGCGCTCCTCGCCGCAGCCGGGTCCGCCGCCGTCGTCTGGGCCCGAGCGGGCATCGGCCGGCGGCCCCTCGTCGAGGTCGTCGAGGAGGCCCTCCGTCCGGTGGCGCGAGGGTTGTCGGGGCCGGCGTCGACTCAGCCGACGCAATCGACCTAGGAGAGCGAACCGGGCAGCGCGTCCGCCGTCTTCGGCACGAGATCGGGCTCGTCCGGGGCGGACAGGGTGAGCACCGCCTCTTCCACGCCGTCGTTCTTCTCGAGGTCGCGCTCGACCCGGCGGAGGGCGATCGCGACGTGCTCCTCCGTGTCGTTGCCCTTCATGTCGACCGCGGCGACGACGTACAGGCGCCCCGGTCCGGTGAACTCGGTGTGCAGGTAGGTGACGCGATCGATGTCGTCGCGCGCGAGCAGGCGGCGCAGGACCGTCGACTCGACCTCGTCGGTCGGCGCCTCGCCCACCAGGAACCGGCGGTTGCGGTCGATCAGCACCAGGGCGACCAGGCCGAGGAGGATGCCGACGAGGATGCTCCCCAGGGCGTCGAACACGGCGAGACCGGTCAGCTGGTGCAGCAGCACGCCGAGGAAGGCGATGACGAGGCCGACGAGGGCGGCCGAGTCCTCGAAGAAGACCGCCCGCAGGGTGGAGTTCGAGGTGCCGAGGACCTGGCGCATGAGAGGGATGCGGCGCTTCACCGCAGCCCCTCGCGCCTGACGGAACGCCTGGAGGAACGACGTGCCCTCGAGGACGGCGGAGATCGCCAGCACGATGTAGTTGATCAGGTAGTCGGTCTCGTTCGCCGTCGAGCCGAGCTCGGTGATGCCGTGGTAGATCGAGACGGCGGCGCCCACCATGAAGAGGCCGAAGGCCGCGAACATCGACCAGACGTAGGTCTCTTTGCCGTAGCCCAGCGGGTGGTCCGCGTCGCGCGCCTTGCCGCCTCGTCGGTCGGCGACGTAGAGGAAGATCTCGTTGCCCGTGTCGGCCCAGCTGTGCGCGGACTCGGCGACCATCGAGGCCGACCCGGTGAGCAACGACGCGATGGTCTTGGCGATCGCCACGAGCAGGTTCGCGCCGAACGCGATGATGACGGTCAGGCTGCCCTCGGGCTTGGCGGGGGCGTCGGGAGCGTCGGTCGTCATCCGACCAGTCTGCTCCTCTCGTCGACGCTCCGATCCAGCAGGTAACATGGGGGACGCATCGATCCGGCCATCACCGGGGAGCACTCGGAAGAACCCGCAGGCCGTCGTCACGAGGCCGGCGTCAGTAGAACCGAGCGGGGCAGGCCCGTCACAGCCGAAGCAGAGTGGTCGGGTGCGAGAGCGCCGGGCAAACGAGGTGGTACCGCGGTTCGAGAGCATCTCTCGGGGCGTCCTCGTGAAGTCGAGTCACCCCACCTGCAAGGAGAACCGATGGCCAAGCGCACCGTCCCCTCGTCGCCGAGCTTCCCCGACATCGAAAAGGGCATCCTCGCCTTCTGGAAGGGCGACGACACCTTCCAGGAGTCGATCCGCAACCGCGAGGGCTCGGACGAGTGGGTCTTCTACGACGGCCCGCCCTTCGCCAACGGCCTGCCGCACTACGGCCACCTCCTCACCGGCTACGCCAAAGACGTCTTCCCGCGCTTCCAGACCATGCGCGGCAAGCAGGTGCACCGCCGCTTCGGCTGGGACACCCACGGTCTGCCCGCCGAGCTCGAGGCAATGCGTCAGCTCGGCATCACCGAGAAGCACGAGATCGACGACATGGGCATCGCCGAGTTCAACGCCGTCGCCCGCAAATCCGTGCTCGAGTACACCAGCGAGTGGCAGGACTACGTCACCCGACAGGCCCGCTGGGTCGACTTCGAGGACGACTACAAGACCCTCGACATCACCTTCATGGAGAGCGTGCTCTGGGCCTTCAAGCAGCTCTGGGACAAGGGCTTGGCCTACGAGGGCTTCCGCGTGCTGCCCTACTGCTGGCACGACGAGACCCCCCTGTCGAACCACGAGCTGCGCATGGACGACGACGTCTACAAGATGCGTCAAGACCAAACGGTCACCGTCACGTTCCCACTCGTCGGCGAGAAGGCCGAAGCCCTGGGGCTCACCGCCGTCCGTGCCCTCGCCTGGACCACCACGCCGTGGACCCTGCCGACGAACCTGGCGCTCGCCGTCGGCCCCGACATCGAGTACGCCGTCGTCCCGTCCGGCCCGCTGGGGGCTTCCGACGGGTCCGCCGAGGGCCTTGCCGAGTTCCTCCTCGCCACCGACACCGTGGCGGCCTACTCCAAGGACCTCGGCTACGAGAGCCCGGGGGATGCCCTGGCCGCCGTCTCCCGGACCATCACGGGTCGCGATCTCCAGGGTGTCGACTACGACCGCCTCTGGGACTACTACGCCGACACCGAGAAGTGGGGCACCGAGAAGGCCTGGCAGATCCTCGTGGCCGACTACGTCGCCACCGGTGAGGGCACCGGCATCGTCCACCAGGCGCCCGCCTACGGTGAAGACGACCAGGCCGTCTGCGCCGCGGCCGGCATCCCCGTGCTCATCTCCGTCGACGAGGGTGCCAAGTTCCTCCCGATGTTCGGCGACATCCAGGGGCTCCAGGTCTTCGAGGCCAACAAGCCGATCACGCAGAAGCTCCGCGACGAGGGTCGGCTGCTGCGCCAGGCGAGCTACGAGCACAGCTACCCGCACTGCTGGCGGTGCCGCAACCCGCTGATCTACAAGGCGGTGTCGAGCTGGTTCATCGGCGTGACGCAGTACCGCGACCGCATGGTCGAGCTGAACCAGGAGGGCATCTCCTGGGTGCCTGAGAACGTGAAGGACGGGCAGTTCGGCAAGTGGGTCGCCAACGCACGCGACTGGTCCATCTCCCGCAACCGCTATTGGGGCTCGCCGATCCCGGTCTGGAAGAGCGACGACCCCGAGTACCCGCGCATCGACGTCTACGGTTCGCTGGCCGAGCTCGAGGCCGACTTCGGCACCCTCCCCCTGAACGCCGAGGGGCAGCCCGACCTCCACCGCCCCTTCATCGACGACCTCACCCGGCCGAACCCCGACGACCCGTCGGGCCGCTCCACCATGCGCCGCATCGAGGACGTCTTCGACGTCTGGTTCGACTCGGGCTCGATGCCCTTCGCCCAGGTGCACTACCCGTTCGAGAACGCCGAGTGGTTCGACTCGCACAACCCGGCCGACTTCATCGTCGAGTACATCGGGCAGACGCGTGGCTGGTTCTACGTCATGCACGCGCTCTCCACGGCCTTGTTCGACCGTCCCGCGTTCTCCAACGTGATCAGCCACGGCATCGTGCTCGGCTCCGACGGCCAGAAGATGTCGAAGAGCCTCCGCAACTACCCGAACGTCAACGAGGTCTTCGACCGCGACGGTGCCGATGCGATGCGCTGGTTCCTGATGTCGTCGTCGGTGATCCGCGGCGGCAACCTCGTCGTCACCGAAGAGGGGATCCGCGAGTCGGTGCGGCAGTTCCTGCTGCCGCTGTGGAGCACCTACTACTTCTTCACCCTCTACAGCGACGCTTCGGGCGACAGCGGCTACGAGGCGAGCTGGCGCACCGACTCCACCGACGTCCTCGACCGCTACCTTCTGGCCAAGACCGGCCAGCTCGTCGCCGACGTGGCCGCCGACCTCGAGGGGCTCGACTCGCCGCTCGCGACCCTGAAGCTCCGCGACTTCGCCGACGTGCTCACCAACTGGTACGTTCGCCGCTCGCGCGACCGCTTCTGGGGCGGCGACGACACGGCGGCCTTCGACACGCTCTACACCGTGCTCGAGACCGTGACCCGGGTCGCCGCTCCGCTCGCTCCTCTCGTCGCCGAAGAGGTCTGGCAGGGTCTCACCGGCGGTCGCAGCGTGCACCTCACCGACTGGCCGGACGCCTCCGCGTTCCCGGCCGACGACGCCCTGGTGGATGCGATGGACCGCGTCCGCGAGATCGCCTCCGCGGGTCTGGCGCTGCGAAAGGCGACGGGCAACCGCGTCCGTCTCCCGCTCGCGAAGCTCACTGTCGTCTCGCCCGACCCGTCCGGTCTCGCCCCCTTCGAGGCGATCCTGCGCGACGAGCTCAACGTCAAGGAGGTCGTGCTGACGACCCTCCGCGAGGACAGCCTCGGCGAGTACGGCGTCAGCCGGAAGCTCACGGTCAACGCGCGCGCCGCCGGTCCCCGCATCGGCAAGCAGGTGCAGCAGGTCATCCCCGCCGCCAAGAAGGGCGACTGGTCGCCCGAGGGCGAGAACGTGGTCGTCGGCGGCATCGAGTTGCTGCCCGGCGAGTTCACCCTCGAACTGGCCGTGGCCGACGCGTCGAGCGCCATCGGATTCGTCGGCGACGGCGGCTTCGTCCTGCTCGACACGGCGACCACGCCCGCTCTCGAGGCCGAGGGTCTGGCCCGCGACGTCGTCCGCGCCGTGCAGCAGGCCCGCAAGACGGCCGACCTCGACGTGAGCGACCGCATCCGCCTCTCGCTCGGCGTCGACCGGGTCGCCGAGGCGGCGATCGAGGCGCACCGCGGCCTCATCACCGACGAGACCCTGACCACGAACCTCGAGGTCACGCTCCTCGACGACACCCTTCCCACCCCCGACGACGCGATCGTCGTCGGGTCCGGCTCCACCGTGACAGTGCAGGTACAGCGCCATGAGTGACACCCCCCGCGGCCCCCGCGACGACGACGAAGACGACGAGACGTTCGACCCGGGCCCCCTGCCCGACGTGTTCGGCACCCGCGAGGACTTCGGCGACTTCCCGACCCTCGGCGACGACGACGAGCGCGATCACGACGACCGCGACGACGAGCGTCGAGCCGAGGCCGACGAGATCGCGGCGGAGAAGGAGCGCGACGCCCTAGCCGCTCGACAGGTCTTCGAGGAACTGCTCGCTCGCGTGGGCGAGCAGGCTCCGCAGCCCCGACTCGGCGCCACTCGCCGTGCGGTCGAGCTGCTCGGCGATCCGCACCACGCCTACCCGGTGATCCACTTGACGGGAACGAACGGCAAGACGTCCACGAGCAGGATCATCGAGAGCATCCTGCGCTCGTACGGTCTTCGAACCGGTCTGATGACGAGCCCGCACCTCACGAAGGTCAACGAGCGGATCGTCATCGACGGCGAGCCCATCTCCGACGCCGCGCTGGCGTCGAACTGGGCCGACATCCAGCCGTTCCTCGTGATCGTCGACACCGAGCTCGCGGCTGCGGCGGAGGAGCCCCTCACCTACTTCGAAGCCCTCACCGTGCTGGCGTTCGCGGCCTTCGCCGACGCTCCCGTCGACGTCGTCGTGCTCGAGGTCGGCATGGGCGGCGAATGGGACTCGACCAACGTCGCCGACGGCCAGGTCGCCGTCTTCACGCCCATCGCCCTCGATCACACCAAGCGCCTGGGCAACACGGTCGCCGAGATCGCCCGCACCAAGTCGGGCATCATCAAGCCGGCCGCGAACGTCGTCAGCGCTCTTCAGGTGCCGGAGGCCCTGGAGGAGCTCAAGCGGGCCGTCGAACTCACCGAGTCGACTCTCGTGGTCGAGACGCAGGGCTTCGGCGTCACCGCCTCGGCGCCTGCGGTCGGCGGCCAGCTGATCTCCGTCCAGGGGCTCGCGGGCCGGTACGACGACCTGGCGCTGCCGCTGTTCGGTCGCCACCAGGCGCAGAACGCCGCCGTGGCCATCGCTGCAGTCGAATCCTTCCTCGGCAACGGCACCCAGGCCCTCGACTCCGAGCTGCTGGCCGACGGCCTCGCCGCGGTGACCAGCCCGGGGCGCCTGCAGATCCTGGCGAACGACCCGGTCATCCTCGTCGACGCCGCCCACAACCCGCACGGGGCTCACTCGCTCTCGCAGGCCCTGGGGGAGTACTTCTCGTTCGACAAGATCGTCGCCGTCCTCGGCATCCTCGCCGACAAAGACGCAGCGGGCATCGTCCGCGAGCTGGCACCGACCGTCGAGCACTTCGTGATCACGCAGTCCGACTCCGAGCGGTCCATCGACGCCGACGAGCTCGCCGCGATCGTCGTGGGTATCGTGGGTCCCGACCGGGTGACCGTCGAGCCCAACGTCGTCAGTGCCCTCGGAGTCGCTCGAGACTACGCCGAAGAGGGCGAGCGAGGCGCGGTCGTCGTGACCGGCTCGATCACGCTCGTCGGCGAGGTCATCGGCCTCACGAAAGAAGAAGGATGGAAATGACCGAGTCCGGCCCGCACGATGCCCCCGCGGCAGAGGGCACGAGCGCGGCACCTCCCCGTGCTCGGCGCCCTCGTCGCGAGCGCGGCCTGACCGAGAGCCTGCTCTCGATCATGCTCGTTCTCGAGATCTGCGTGCTGTTCTTCGTCATCTTGAACGCCGCCGGCGCCCATGCCGTCTCCGTGCCCGTCGCGTGGTTCGGCGGTCTGGCCTTCATCGTCGTGATGGGCCTCACCTCCGGCGTGCTCCGCTACCGCTGGGGCGTGATCGTGGGATGCGCGCTGCAGGTCCTCCTGCTGCTGACGGGCCTGCTCGTGGTGCTGATGTGGGTCGTCGGCGCGATCTTCGTGGGCCTCTGGATCTTCTGCCTCGTGAAGGGCATCCAGATCGACCGACGCAACGACGCCTACCGCGCCTGGCTGGCCGCCAACCCCGACGCCCAGGTCTGATCCGGTCCATCCCGACCCGCTAACCTGCCACCACCCCTGAACCGAACGATCTGCAAGGAGCCACCGTGTCCGACCTCGAAGAAACCCTGGTCCTCGTCAAGCCCGACGGCGTCGCCCGCAACCTGACCGGCGAGATCCTCCGCCGCATCGAGCAGAAGGGCTACGGCCTCGTCGACGTCAAGCTCGTCGAAGCCGATCGTGAGCTGCTCTCGAAGCACTACGAGGAGCACGTCGGCAAGCCCTTCTACGAGCCGCTCGTCGAGTTCATGGAGTCCGGCCCGATCGTCGCGCTCCGCATCGAGGGCAACGGGGTCATCGCCGGCTTCCGCTCGCTCGCCGGCGCGACCGACCCCACGACCGCCGCCCCCGGCACGATCCGGGGCGACCTCGGCCGCGACTGGGGCCTGAAGGTGCAGCAGAACCTCGTGCACGGCAGCGACTCGGTGGAGTCCGCCGCCCGCGAGCTCGCCCTCTGGTTCTAGCCCGTCTCATCACGGTCTCGGACCGCCTCGTCACGCAGAAGGCCCCCGCTCCTCTCGAGGAGCGGGGGCCTTCTGCGTTGTCGGCACACGCCGTGCGCGACGACCGCGGATCAGCTCGTGGCGGTCGAGGCCACGAAGGAGGAGAACGCGCTGGCGTCGGTGAGCGAGCCCGAGTAGAGCTTGCCGTTCACGATCACGGTCGGCGTGCCGGTGACCTTGGCGACCGACGAGTTCGGCAGCTTGTCGCTGAGGGCGCGTTTGGTGGACGCGGTCACCCAGCTCTTGAACGTCTCGTTGTTGACACAACTCGTGATGTCGCTGCTGGACGCGCCCGCCCCCTTCAACAGACTGAGGATCTTCGCGTTGGTGAGACCGCTCGTGCCCTCCGCCGGTTGATTGGCGTAGAAGGCCGTGGTCACGGCGAGGAAGTCGTTCGGGTCGTAGTTGGCCACGCAGGCGGCCGCGTTGGCGGAGCGCGACGAGTAGCGCGTGCCGAGCGACGAGCCGTCGAGGATCGAGATGGGGTGGATCTCGTACGTGACCGCCCCCTTCTGCAGCCAGGTCTTGATCTGAGAGGCGTTCGCGGTCTCGAACTGGTCGCAGTAGGGGCACTGGTAGTCGAGGTAGACGGTGATGTTGACGGTGCCGGTGAGCTTCTTGTCGTCGGTCGCCGTGGGCGTCCCGCCGGATTTGATCGCCGCCGTCTTGACGGCCGAGATCTGACTCGTGGTCGCGTCTCCCTTGAGGAGGATGCCGTCGCTCGCCATGTTCGCGGGACCGGGGCCGGCGGGCTTGACCGAGGAGATGATCACGAGGGCGACGATGACGAGGATCGCCAGGACGCCGACGATGATGCCGCTGCGGGCGAAGACCGTGTTGCGGCGTTTCTTCCGTGCCGCCGCCTCCCGGGCGAGGCGGGCCTTCTCGCGGGCCTCTTCACGGCGGTCGCGCTTGTTGGGGCCGTTGTCAGGGGGCGGTGTCATGTGTCCTCGGATCTGCGGATGCGTCGGGTCGGGATCGGTTCGTAAGAACGTTATGGTGACGCGTCATGGATTTCCTGAGAAGGTGCTGCCCGTGCATCCCACGCCCCGGAGGGCCCTTCGTCAGCCGAAGAGCGTCGTGAGCAGCGTCGGGAAGTGCTGGATCACGATGACGATGATCACGAGGTAGTTGATCAGCGGGATCACCCACGAGTAGGGCAGGAACGCACGCATGCGCCGCTGCAGGGCCGCGTTCTTCGTGAGGTTGCCGTTGGCGAGGTTCCAGACGGTGAAGACCCAGAACAGCGGGATGGTGGCGCTCCAGACGAGCATGCACCATGGGCAGAGGGCCCCGATCGAGAAGACGGTCTGCGTGAAGAGCCAGGTCACGAAGACCCACGCCAGGAAGAGGCCGATGTTGAAGGCGACCCAGTACCACCGGGCAAATTTCGCACCGGCGAGGATGCTCACGCCGACGGCTATCGGAGCGACGAAGCCGGCGACGCCGATGATCGGGTTGGGGAAGCCGAACAGGTGCGACTGCCAGCTGTCGATCACGGTCGAGCAGGAGACGAACGGGTTGATGTCGCAGCCGAGCGCCTTGGTCGGGTGCTCGAGGAGTTCGTACTTCTCGTTGACGAGCTTGAACGCCCCGTAGAGGCCGATGCACCCGGCGACGATCAGGAGGATCGCGGTCATGACGGGCTTTGCGGATCGCTCTCGGAGCGCGGTTTGTGACGACACCTTCGTATTGTGGCATGAGGCGAATCGTCGCCTCGGGGCTCACCGTGCGATAATCGGGACAGTCCCAGGGTGAGAGCCGGGCCGACACAGTTTTTCTCGCCGAATCCGGTTTTCCTCGAAGGCGGCGAGACATGCATCACCGGTTTCGAGAACCAGTTCTGAGCAGTATTTGACAATTCGCGCCGTGACAGGGCGCGGTGGTCGATGCCACGGGCCGACCACAAGACGATTTCGCGGAGTTGCGAGACGAGCCGACCAGGGGGCCGGCACGTGATCCGGCTTCTGCGCTGAAGAGTTCCCGGGGTGTCCGTCCCGTCGATCGAGAGATCGAACGGGCGCGGAGCCCGCGGGTCGAGGAGTTGCACCTACATGGTGGATAGAAACGACAGTTCGAACAGGAACGACAGCACCAACAGAAACACCCCGAAGAAGAGAAGCAGGCTGTTCGCCGGATTCCGGTCGCGACAGGCGGCTGCCGACAAGGCGCCCGAAACGTCGACCGCGTCGACCGCCGAACCTACGGTCGCCGTGGCGTCGGTCGAGCCCGCCGCTTCTCTTCCCACCCGATCGACGGAAGCCGAGCGGGCTCTCTCGCCCGACGCCTCCGTCCTGCCTCAGGAGGCACCTTTGACCGACGACACAGTTCTGAACGACGACACCACCCAGGTGAGCGAGAGCCTCGACGAGGTGCTCTCCACCCCGGAGATCGGCGAGAGCGCCCAGGCCGAAGCCGAAGAGGCGAAGAGCGCCCTCACGTCGCCGTTCCAGGTGCCGCTCACGACCACGAGCCTGATCTTCCACGCTCCGGAGATCGCGCCCCTCCCGGCCCGCGACGACTTCCACGATGATTTCTCCGACGAGGACGACGACGAGGGCCCCGCACCGCGTCGCCGCTCCCGTCAGCGCACGGGCGGCACGCAGCCGCCGCACGACGAGGTCACGTCGTCGCGCACCCGCAGCCGGGCGAACCGCGAGCCCCGCGAGCAGCGCGAGCCCGAGCTCATCACCGAGCCGCAGCGCATCAAGGGCTCGACCCGCCTCGAAGCCAAGAAGCAGCGCCGTCGCGACGGTCGCGACGCCGGTCGCCGCCGCCCCGTGGTCACCGAGGCCGAGTTCCTCGCCCGCCGCGAGAGCGTCGACCGGAAGATGGTCGTCCGCTCCTCGGGCGACAGCATCCAGATCGGCGTCCTCGAAGACGGCATCCTCGCCGAGCACTACGTCGCCAAGTCGCAGAACGTCTCGCTGATCGGCAACGTCTACCTCGGTCGCGTGCAGAACGTCCTGCCCTCGATGGAGGCGGCCTTCGTCGACATCGGGCGCGGCCGGAACGCCGTCCTCTACTCCGGCGAGGTCGACTGGGACAGCGTCGAGCACTCGGCCAACCAGCCCCGCCGCATCGAGCTCGCTCTCAAGCCGGGCGACCGAGTCCTGGTCCAGGTGACGAAGGACCCCGTCGGCCACAAGGGCGCCCGCCTCACCTCGCAGATCTCCCTTCCGGGTCGATTCCTCGTCTACGTGCCCAACGGGTCGATGAACGGGATCAGCCGCAAGCTCCCCGACACCGAGCGCGCCCGCCTCAAGAAGATCCTGAAGGAGGCCCTGCCGGAGAACACCGGCGTGATCGTCCGCACCGCGGCCGAGGGGGCCACCGAAGAGCAGCTCACGCTCGACGTCAAGCGCCTCCTCAACCAGTGGGAGGACATCTCGAAGAAGGTGGAGGCCGGCAACGCCCCCGCGCTCCTGCACTCCGAGCCCGACCTGCTGATCAAGATCGTCCGCGACGTCTTCAACGAGGACTTCCACCAGATCGTCATCGACGGCGAGGAGTCGAAGGCCACCATCGAGCAGTACCTGTCGGCGGTCGCTCCCGACCTCCTCGACCGCGTCGTGGCCTACGAGGGCGACAAGGACGCCTTCGACGAGTTCCGACTCAACGAGCAGATCGACAAGGCCCTCGACCGCAAGGTCTGGTTGCCCTCCGGTGGTTCGCTCATCATCGACCGCACCGAGGCCATGACCGTCGTCGACGTCAACACCGGCAAGTTCGTCGGCTCGGGCGGAAACCTCGAAGAGACCGTCACCAAGAACAACATCGAGGCGGCCGAAGAGCTGGTTCGTCAGCTGCGACTCCGCGACATCGGCGGCATCATCGTCGTCGACTTCATCGACATGGTGCTCGAGTCGAACCGCGACCTCGTGCTGCGTCGACTCGTCGAGTGCCTCAGCCGCGACCGGACCAAGCACCAGGTCGCCGAGGTCACTTCGCTCGGTCTCGTGCAGATGACCCGCAAGAAGCTCGGCCTGGGGCTGATGGAGTCGTTCGAGGAGATCGGCGTCGACCGTCAGCAGGCACAGGAGCAGCAGCAGCAGAACCGCCAGCGCTCGCAGGAGCGCCGTCGTGGCAAGGCGGCGGCTCCCGCCGCCTCGAACGGCAAGAACGGCAACGGCTCGTCGGCCACCTCGGGCGCCCATCCCGTGACCGCGTCGACCCACGTCATCACCGACGACGTCAAGAACGCCCTCGCCCAGATCGCCGCCAGCACCATTCCCCACGCCGACGGCGAGCAGCCGACCGCGACCGAGACCGCCGCAGCGGTCGAGGCGGCCATCGACGCGGTGGCGGCCAGCATCCAGGGCTCGACCCCGGAGGCGGAGTCCACCGACTCGTCGGCGTCGAACGCCGAGGCGCCCTCCCACCAGCCGTCCAGCGGCCGGTCCCGTCGCGGTGGCCGAGGCGGACGCCGTGCATCCACCTCCACCTCCGAGGCGACGTCCGAGTCGACCCCGGCCGGCCTGATCGACCTGCCCACCGGGCCGGCTGCGGCTCCGGCGGCTTCGGCTCCGTCCGCCCCGGCGGCGTCGGCTCCCGCGGCATCCGCGTCCGAGGCGGCGCCGACCGAATCGCGCCCCGAGACCAAGTCGCGGCGCTCGCAGGCCACCGTCACCCAGCCCGAGGCCACGGTCGCCATCCTCGACATCCCCGTCGCCACGGTCGAGCGCGCTCCGCGCAAGGTCAGCACCGAGGTCGCCGAGCAGTTGTTCGACTCCGTCCTCGGCGCCCTGCCCGAGCCCAAGCTGCCCGGCCAGGGGCGCGGACGCTCGCGTCGCGCCTCCAGCACCGGCACCGCGGCGACCACGGCGCCGGCCGCCTCGACCGGCGACTCGTCCGACGGGGCTGCCCCGTTCATCCTCGGCGTGGGAGTATCGTCCGACGACCTCTGAGTCGGATCGACGGCACGGGGTCGTCGGGCCGGCCTCGGGTCGACCCGACGACCCGATGCCGACGAGAGGACGAGCCGTGACGGTGCTGTACCGGAAGCCCAGTCGCGAGTCGCTGCTGACGGCGGCGTTCGCGATCGGCGCGGTCATCCTCGTGCTCTTCGCCCGGGCGTTCGTGCGCCTGATCGGCAACGCCGTCGCGTACGACCCGACCTCCTACGCGGGCGGCTTCCTCGACTCCCCGGTGGGCCTCTTCCTGGGCGAGCTCGTTCTCTATCCGTTCCCCTTCTACGCCGCCGCGTTCGTCGCTCTGACGGTGTTCTACCCGATCATCCGCCAGTCGCCGCTGTCGCTGGTCCTGCGTCGGTCGCTCGCGGCCGGAACCGTCGGCACCGTCGTCCTCGCCCTGGTGGGCATCGCCACCGGCATCGTTCAGGCGCGGACGACGGGCAACTCCGTCTACGTGATCCTCTACGCCCTGTTCATCCCTCTGGCTGCAGGGGTGCTGATGACCGCCGTCCTGGTCGGGGCGGCTGCGACCGCCTGGCTCTGGTCGGGCCGTCAAGGGCCACTGGCCGACGAGGATGCCCGTCCCGTCGCGAGCCCTGAGCCCGCCGTCGAACCGGCTCCCGCCGACTCCTTCGGCTCCGCACTCGTGTCCGAGACCCTCTCCACGGATCCCGCGTGGCCCGCACCGCCCACCGTCTCGGCGGCGTCCGGGAGCGGCAACGAACTGCCCGTCCTGGCACGGCCGGGCGCAGCGGCAGCAGAGTCGCCGCGCTCGATGGGGGCGGCCGTCGGGCCGGTCTCGGCTGTGTCCCAGGCGGAGCTTCCCCTGAGCCTCTTCCAGCCGCCGGACGAGGAGTCGCTCCCCGATCTCCCCTCCGTGGTGACCCCCGTGCCCGCCGCGCAGCCCGCCGCGTCGGGGCCGGACGACGAGCGGTCTTCGCAAGCGCCGCCGCCGTCGGACGACCCGTTCGCGCCGCCACCGGAGCGGACCTAGCAGGCCGGCCCCGGGCATCCCACGCTCTAGCCCTCGGCGCGCTTCTCGCGCTGCGACACCCGGAGGCCGCTGGCCCGCAGCCGTCGCACCAGCTCTTTTCCGGTCACCCGGGTGGCCCCGGCGGCGATGAGGTCGGCGTGGCGGCTGGCCGGGACGTCGTAGTGGTCGTGATCGAAACCGCGACGGGGGATGCCCTGCGACTCGGCGAACGCGTGCAACTCGTCGTACGACTCGTCACTCACCAGGTGAG
This sequence comes from Frondihabitans cladoniiphilus, assembly GCF_039544345.1. Classification (NCBI taxonomy): domain Bacteria; kingdom Bacillati; phylum Actinomycetota; class Actinomycetes; order Micrococcales; family Microbacteriaceae; genus Frondihabitans; species Frondihabitans cladoniiphilus. The sequence continues at coordinate 133,640 of NZ_BAABLM010000002.1, read as the reverse complement.
CCCAGACGGTGTCGTGGGCCGGCCAGATGGGCTCGTCGATCAGGATGGTCACGGGCGAATGATACTCGCGGCACGGTTGACGCGTCCATCGGGCGGCCTGTACTCTGGACCGTTGGTGCGCTCTTCGATGCGTACCACTCACACTTCTGCTGCGGACTCCTTCGCGGCAGGTCGTCTCTTTAGGAGTTCCCATGGTTTTCGCCGTTGTGCGCGCCGGTGGCCGTCAGGAGAAGGTCGAGGTCGGAACGATTCTGACCGTCGACCGTCTCAAGGCCAACGAGTCCGACACCGTCACCTTCGTCCCCGTCCTGCACGTCGACGGCGACACGATCCTCGCCGGTTCCGACCTCGCGAACGTCACGGTCACCGGTGAGGTCTTGAACGACCTCCGCGGCCCGAAGATCGTCATCCAGAACTACAAGAACAAGACCGGTTACAAGCGTCGCATGGGTTTCCGTGCCGACCTGACCCGCGTTCGCATCACCGACATCACCACCAAGTAAGGGGCTGACGACAGATGGCACACAAAAAGGGCGCATCGTCCACTCGTAACGGCCGCGACTCCAACGCGCAGCGCCTCGGCGTGAAGCGCTTCGGCGGTCAGGTCGTCCTCGCGGGCGAGATCATCGTCCGCCAGCGCGGCACCCACTTCCACCCCGGCGTCAACGTCGGCCGTGGCGGCGACGACACCCTCTTCGCCCTCGCTCCCGGCTCCGTCCAGTTCGGCGCCAAGGGCGGCCGCAAGGTCGTCAACATCGTCGCAAGCCCAGCGGAGTAGTCCGCCCGGGCACGAGCACACATTTCAAGCGATGGGCGAGCTTCGGCTCGCCCTTCGTGTTTTCCGAGCAGACCGGTCGACGACCCGACGCTCACTCAACGAAACCGAGAACACCACCCCATGGCCACATTCGTCGACCAAGTGACGCTCCACCTCAAAGCGGGCAACGGCGGCAACGGCTGTGTCTCGGTGAAGCGCGAGAAGTTCAAACCCCTCGCCGGCCCCGACGGCGGCAACGGCGGGCACGGCGGCGACATCGTCCTCGTCTCCGATTCGAACGTCACGACCCTGCTCGGTTTCCACCGCAACCCGCACAAGTCGAGCGAGAACGGCGGACCCGGAATGGGCGACCACCGGGCCGGTACCAACGGCGAGCTGATGGAGCTCGCCGTGCCCGTCGGAACCGTCGTGCACGACGACGAGGGCACCGTCCTCATCGACATGAACATCGCGGGCCTGAAGTACGTCGTGGCCGAAGGCGGCATCGGCGGACTCGGCAATGCGGCGCTCTCCTCCACCAAGCGCAAGGCTCCCGGCTTCGCCCTCCTCGGCACCCCCGGGTGGCAGGGCGACGTCCAGCTCGAACTGAAGGTCGTCGCCGACGTCGCGCTCGTCGGCTATCCCTCCGCGGGCAAGTCGAGCCTCGTCGCCGCGATCTCGGCGGCCAAGCCGAAGATCGCCGACTACCCCTTCACCACCCTCCACCCGAACCTCGGGGTCGTCGAGTCGGGCGAGACCCGCTTCACGGTCGCCGACGTGCCCGGCCTGATCGAGGGCGCCAGCGAGGGCAAGGGGCTCGGCCTCGAGTTCCTCCGCCACGTCGAGCGCTGCTCGGCCCTGTTGCACGTGCTCGACTGCGCCACGCTCGAGCCCGGACGCGATCCGCTCACCGACCTCGAAGTCATCCAGGGCGAGCTCGCCGCCTACCCCGTGCCCGCCGGCCAGCTGCCCCTCCTCGAGCGTCCCCAGCTCATCGTGCTGAACAAGATCGACGTGCCCGAGGCCCGCGACCTGGCCGACTTCGTGCGTGCCGACCTCGAGGGCCGCGGCTACCGCGTGTTCGAGATCTCGGCCGTCAGCCGCGAGGGCCTGCGCGAGCTGTCCTTCGCCCTGGCCGAAGTAGTCGAGGCCGACCGGGCCGCCAAGGCCCAGGAGGAGCTCGAGCGCCCGCGCATCGTCATCCGCCCGAAGGCCGTCAACGAGTCGAAGTTCGAGGTCACCGTCGAGGGCGGCACCTACGGCAACGTCTACCGCATCCGCGGCGTCAAGCCCGAGCGCTGGGTCGTGCAGACCGACTTCAACAACGAGGAGGCGGTGGGCTACCTCGCCGATCGCCTCAACAAGCTCGGCGTCGAGGACCGCCTGTTCAAGGCGGGCGCTCAGGCCGGGTCCACCGTCGTCATCGGCGGCGCCGGCGGCATCGTGTTCGACTGGGAGCCGACGCTCACCTCCACCGCCGAACTCATGACCGCCGCTCGCGGCACCGACCCGCGGCTGCACCAGAGCTCGCGCCAGACGCGCAACGAACGCCGCGAGGACTACTTCGCGCGCATGGATGCCAAGGCCGAAGCCCGCGCCGAGCTCATGCGCGAGCGCGCCGCCGGCCTCTGGACCGACGACGAGGGCTTCGAGATCGGGTCCGGCACCGACGAAGCGGTGGTGCGAGAGGGCGACGGCGAGTGACCGAGGGCACCACCACGGCCGACGAGACCGCCGCCGCCTCCGCGGTTTCCGTGTCGTCCGCGGACAGCGAGACGGGGGATCCCCGGGTCGTCCGAGCGGCGCGCGTCCTGTCCCGCGCCGACATCCCGCACGCCAGGCGCGTGGTGGTCAAGGTCGGCTCGTCGAGCATCAGCGGCCCCAACGTCGACGCCATCGGTCCGCTGGTCGACGCGCTGGCGACCGCCTACGGGCGCGGCGCCGAGGTCGTGCTCGTCTCCTCGGGCGCGATCGCGACGGGGATGCCCTTCCTCGACCTCGAGGCCCGACCGACCGATCTCGCGACCCAGCAGGCGGCCGCGGCCGTCGGCCAGAACGTCTTGATCTACCGCTACCAGGAGAGCCTCCGTCGGTACGGGATCGTGGCCGGCCAGGTGCTGCTCACGGCCGGCGACATCGACGACCCGACACCGCGGTCGAATGCGCAACGGGCCATGGAGCGCCTGCTCAAGCTGCGCATCCTGCCGATCGTCAACGAGAACGACACCGTCGCCACCCACGAGATCCGGTTCGGCGACAACGACCGGTTGGCGGCGCTCGTGTCGCAACTCGTCGAGGCCGACCTGCTCGTCCTGCTCTCCGACGTCGACGCGCTGTACACGAAGCCGCCCGCGGAGCCGGGGGCGGTCAAGATCACCGACGTGCCGTTCGGCGACGAGCTCGCCGGCGTCACGTTCGGCTCGGCCGGGGCCGCGGGCGTGGGCACCGGAGGGGCGGGCACCAAGGTCGCGGCCGCGCGGCTCGCGACCGAGTCCGGCACGCCCGTGCTCGTCACGTCGACCCCGCAGGTGGCGGATGCCCTGGCCGGTGCCGACATCGGAACCTGGTTCGCCGCGCGTCCCCTGGACCTCTGACGCGCATCCCCCCGTCTCTCCGCGCCCCGACCTCGAATTCGAGAAGGGGGCGAAGCTAGAATTCGCAGCATGTCGATCTCCGAAGCCACCGCTCCCGCCGACGCCGCGACCCGGCCCGCCGAGGGCGACCTCGACCCGGCGCTGGTGCACAAGCTCGAAGCGGCCAAGACGGCGTCGCGGTTCCTCGCCACCGCCACGGCCGACGTGAAGAACGCCGGCCTCCGGGCGATCGCAGCGGCCGTCCGAAAAGAGTCCGCCCGCATCATCGCGGCCAACGACGTCGATCTTGCCCGAGGCCGCGACTCCGGCCTCAGCGCAGGCCTGCAGGACCGGCTCCGGCTCGACGAGGCCCGCCTCGAATCGCTGGCGGTGGCGACCGAGCTCATCGCCACTCTCGTCGACCCGGTGGGGGAGGGGCTCCGCGGCAAGATCCTGCCGAACGGCCTCCAGCTCACCCAGGTGCGCGTCCCGTTCGGCGTCGTCGGCGCCATCTACGAGGCCCGGCCCAACGTCACGATCGACATCGCCGCCCTGGCCCTCAAGAGCGGCAACGCGGCGGTCCTGCGTGGAGGCAGCGCTGCCGAGGCCACCAACACGGTTCTGGTCGACGTGATCCAGGAGGCTCTCGTCGGCGTCGGCATCCCGCGCCACTCCGTCCAGACGATCGACGAGTTCGGCCGGGCCGGGGCCACGCAGCTCATGCGCGCCCGCGGCTACGTCGACGTCCTGATCCCGCGTGGCAGCGCCGCCCTCATCGACGCGGTCGTCCGCGAGTCGAAGGTGCCCGTCATCGAGACGGGCGCGGGCGTCGTCCACGTGTTCCTCGACGAGTCGGCCGACGAGAAGTGGGCGATCGACATCGTGCACAACGCGAAGGTGCAGCGGCCGAGCGTGTGCAACGCCCTCGAGACGCTCCTCGTCCACGAGAAGGCCGCCCCGCGCCTCCTGCCGGCCGTCCTCTCCCGTCTGCGCGACGCGGGCGTCACGATCCACGGCGACGAGCGCACCCGGGCCCTCTTCGCGGATTCGGTGGCGGCGACCGACGACGACTGGTCGACCGAGTACATGACCCTCGACATCTCCGTGCGCGTCGTCGACGGCCTCGACCAGGCCATCGACCACATCGCCGCCTACTCGACCCACCACACCGAGTCGATCATCACCAACGACCTCGCCAACACCGAGCGGTTCCTGGCCGAGGTCGACAGCGCGGTCGTCATGGTCAACGCCTCGACGCGGTTCACCGACGGCGGCGAGTTCGGCTTCGGGGCCGAAGTCGGCATCTCGACCCAGAAGCTCCACGCCCGCGGCCCGATGGGGCTGAGCGAGCTCACGAGCAGCAAGTGGATCGTCCGCGGAGCCGGCCAGATCCGCGCGTAGCGCCGAGGCGAGGCCCGGGGGATGCACGGGGCGGCCCCCGGGCGCGACTAGACTCGATTCATCGCACGCCCCGAAACGGAGATCTCATGCTGACGGTCACGGCTCTCGCCTCCAGCCTCATTGCCCTCGAAGCAAAGGCACCGGTGTTCGCGCCGCCCTTCATCATCTCGCTGATCGCCGCCGCAGTCTTCACGCTGCTCGGCTTCGTCGTCTTCAGCTTCAAGAACTACGCGAACCGGACCCCTCCGCGCGGCCAGGCGTCGTTCCCCGAGCACGAGGGGCCGATCGACGAGTTCGGTCACGCCGAAGAGCACTGACCCGTACCTCGTGACGACGCTCGAAGCGCCTCGGCGCCAGCGCATCGGCGTGATGGGCGGCACCTTCGACCCCATCCACCACGGGCACCTCGTGGCGGCCAGCGAGGTCGCGCGAGAGTTCGAACTCGACGAGGTCATCTTCGTCCCCACCGGCCAGCCGTGGATGAAGCCGACGGTCACCGTCGCCGAGCACCGCTACTTGATGACCGTCATCGCGACGGCGTCCAACCCGATGTTCACGGTCAGCCGAGTCGACATCGATCGCACGGGTGCGACGTACACGATCGACACGCTGCGCGACATCCGCGACCAGCATCCCGACGCCGACCTGTTCTTCATCACGGGCGCCGACGCCGTGGCCCAGATCCTCGACTGGAAAGACGTCCAGGAGCTCTGGGATCTCGCTCATTTCGTCGCCGTCTCCCGGCCCGGACACGACCTCAGCGTCAGCGGACTCCCAGAGACGGAAGTAAGCTTGCTCGAAGTTCCCGCACTGGCGATCTCGTCCACCGACTGCCGAAGCAGGGTGGGCCGAGGGTACCCCGTGTGGTATCTCGTACCCGACGGAGTAGTCCAGTACATCTCGAAACACCACCTGTACTCCATCGACACCGATGTTCCGGCCCGCGAGACGGAACCCAGCAGTAGATCATCATCGGAGAGTTAATGAGTTCGACCGACGGCCAGCCGCCCCTCACCAGACGGCAGGTACGAGACCTCGAACGAGCGCGCGAGGCCGGTGAGGCGATCACCGGCAGCATCTCGGTCGTCTCGGGCTCCGCGGTACCGTCGGCGGTCCCGATCTCGTCGGCGCCGGCTCCCGTGTCCACGCCGGCTCCCGCCTCGGCTCCGTTCGGCGAACACGTTCCGACCCGACGCGAACTCCGTGCCCAGCGGGACGCCGCCAGCGAGTCGACCCGCGGGCCCGTGCCGCTCAAGACCCCCGGGCCCGAGCAGGAACGCCGTCTCGAAGACGCGCTCAGCCACGTCGCCGACATCGAGGCCGGTTCGCAGTCCCTTCCTCAGCCCGTCACCTTCCAGCAGTCGTCCGCCGCCAGTGCCGGAGAGGCGGCACCGGCCGTCGTCCCCTCCTCGCCGGAGCCCGGCGCCACTCCTTCGTTCGGCGCCGCGTCGGCCGATGCGGCAGGCGACGACGCGGCCGAGGCTCCGGGGCCCCGACGCCACGGCGCCCGGTCGGCCGTGACTTCGGACGAACCCACCCCCGCAGGGTCCGATCCTCAGCCCGGTGGCATCGGGTCGACGACGCCCCCGCCGACTTCCGTCCCCACCGTGTTCCCGTTCGTCCTGACGCCGGGCTCCGGGGCGGCTGTTCCGGCCCCGGCGCAGGGCACGCGACCCGTCGAGTCATCGCCGTCGGCCCCCGCTTCGGACGCTCAGCAGCCCGCCGGAACCCCTCCGGTCGACCGTCCGGCGACGACCGAGGCCGCACCCCGGCAGACGGCTGCCGCCGCCGCCATGCAGGCAGCCGCGGGCGAACGCCCGGGGCCTGCCGCGGCTGCCCCCGCTCCGGCCAGCGTTCCGGAGCCCAGCGGGTATGTCCCCCCGGTCGGCCACTGGTCGACCCAGGCCGACGAGCCCGACGACCACCTCGACGCCTTCGGCGCCCCGACCGGTCAGCAGAACGCGATCGTGCTCGACCACGACCAGCTCCCCGACGTCACCGGTGCCCTGAACGCCACCGGCGAGGTCATCATCACCGGTTCGATCGACCTGCCGCGGAGTCTCGCGGCGACGGGTTCGCACCACGCCCAGCGAATCGACGGCGCCGACATCGACCGGATGCTCGAAGAGGGCGACCGCGAAGTCGCCGAGAACGACGCCGTCCCCGTGCGCGCCAGCCGGGCCGTCAGCGCCAACACGTCGACCCGTGCCGTCGTCCTGGCCGCGCCCCAAGCGAAGAGCAATCGGGGCCTGATCATCGCCAGCATCTGTGGTGCCGTGGTGATTGTTGGTATCGTGGTGGTCGTCGTCGTGAGTTTCGCTCGCGGCGTCCTCTGATCCTCGCGCCGCCCCACGTCGTCCTTCGGGCGCGGCAGCCTTACAGCGAGGCTCCGGCTTTCGGTGGCGCGCCTCTCGGGGTCTGCGACCGCCGAGTCGCCGTTCTCTGGGCCCTCCGCCCGAACCTCGCTCCTCCATTCTTGATCCTCTAAGGAATCCGTGACTGCCACCCCCCGTGCCATCGAGCTCGTCCAGCTCGCCGCTCGCGCCGCCGACTCGAAGCAGGCCGACGACCTCGTCGCCCTCGACGTGTCCGAGCCTCTCGCCCTGACCGACGTCTTCCTCCTCGCCACCGGGCGCAATGAGCGGAACGTCATCGCCATCGCGTCCGAGATCGAAGACAAGATGATCGAGGCCGGCGTCAAGCCGCTGCGTCGCGAAGGCCGTGCCGAAGGCCGCTGGATCCTCCTCGACTTCGGAGACGTCGTCGTTCACGTCTTCCACGACGAAGACCGTCAGTTCTACGCCCTCGAGCGTCTCTGGAGCGACTGCCCCGCCATCGCTCTCGAGCTCGAGACCACCTCGCAGGGTGCCGAAGGCTGACCTTTTCCGCTCGGCTCGCCCCCGTGGTCATTTGCGCTCCAGAGATGTAGTAATCTTGACGAGTTGCTTCCGCGGGGGCAGCAAAGCAAAGATAAGCAACATCGTTTCACGCAATACCGTTTTGGGTCTGTGGCGCAGCTGGTAGCGCACCTGCATGGCATGCAGGGGGTCAGGGGTTCGAGTCCCCTCAGATCCACGAGATCAATTGGCTCCTCCTTGTTCGGCGCAAGCGCCTTCGGAGGGGCCAATTGCTTTGTGCTTTTCAGAACAACTGAAGGGTCGCTTTGCTCCCGCCTGGCGGGGCGGAACAACTAGAGGGTCGCGTTGCTCCCGTGGGGCGGGCAGAACAACTAAAGGGTCGCGTTGCTCCCGTGGGGGAGGGCGGGGCTACTGCGGGGGATGCGGGGCGCGCCGAGGGCGGGCGAGCGGGCACGGGCAGGAAACGGAGCGAACGGCCCTCCTGATCCCTGCACAAGGCCGTTCGCCCCGCATCGCGCCCGGCGGCGGAGCCGCAGGATGCCCCTAGTGTACGACTGAATCGTGCGCTATTGAATAACGCCCGTGCGACACTGTCTCCACTATGGACAGTTCCACTGACCCTCTCGCTCTCGAGGACCAGGTGTGCTTCGCAGTCGCCATCGCGTCACGCAGCATCGTCGGCCTCTACCGGCCGATTCTCGAACCGCTGGGTCTCACCCACCCTCAATTCCTCGTCATGGCGGCGCTCTGGGAGAACGGGGAGCTGTCCGTCGGCGAACTCGGTCGGCTCCTCCGTCTCGACTCGGCTACGCTCTCACCACTTCTGACCCGGCTCGAGGCCGCCGACCTCGTGCAGCGCGTCCGCCGCGAAGACGACGGCCGAGTCGTCGACGTCGTCCTCACCGACGAGGGGCGGGACCTGCGGGAGCGGGCCGTCGACGTGCCGCGACTCGTCCGCGAGCGGATCGGGTTGGACGAGTCGGAGATCCAGGCGCTCCGCGGAGCCCTGTTCCACTTCCTCGCCGCCGCCGAAGACGCAGTCGCTGACGCCTGAGCGCAGAGGCTCCTTCGGCCGGACGGCTCAGTTGATGCAGGGGATGGTGGAAGCCGGAGCGGCGGACGCCGAGGCCGAGGCGCTCGAGTCCGACGACGACGACCCGGACGACGACCCGGCGGTCGACTCGGCTGCGGTCGGGGTCGCCTTCGCTGTGGAGCCGTCGGTCCCGAGCACGACGGTGACGCGGGCGACGCCGGACGCGACCTCGGTGGTGGCCCCGGGCACGTAGCGCGCGACGACGGCCGCCTCGGCCGCCATCGACGCCGGGTACTGGATGGTCGTCGCGCCTCGCGTCGAGACGGTCGACGGGGCCACCGTCGAGAAGCCGGCCTTGTCGAGAGTCGCGCTGTTCGTCGCCGCGGCGCCTGACACCCCGCTGCCGTTGAGCACTTGGAGCGTGATGCTCGAGGGTGACGGGGCGGCGGCCGCCGGAGCGGCCGAGGTGGTGGCGGACGCCGACGCGGACGCGGTGGACGTCGAATCGAGCGAGGCGACGAACGAGGCCATCTTCGCGGTGTCGACCTTGACGATCGAGACGGCGCTGCCGCCGTAGTAGATGGTCGGCGTGCCGAGGGTCGGGATGGTCACCGAGTTCAGGTTGCCGCCGACGAGGTCCTTCGCCTTCGTGGCGAGCGACAAGAAGTCGAGCCCCGGATCGGTCTGGATGGCGTGGCTCACGGCCGTCAAAGCGGTGTTGAGCTTGCCCGGGTTCAGCAGAGTGCCGGGAGAGAGGAAGTTCTTGATCTCGGTGGTGAGGAAGTAGCGCTGGCGGATCTCGCGGTCGAGGTCGCCGAGGGGGAGACCATGGCGCTGACGAACGAAGGCGAGGGCTTGCTGGGCGTTGAGCTCCGAGACGCCCGCCGGGGCCACGAAGGTCGAGTACGGGTCGTTGACTGCGGCGACCAGGCAGACCTTCAGCGGACCGAGGGCTTTGGCGACGTCGTAGAAGCCGACCATCGAGATGCGCACGAAGTGGTCGATGTGCATCCCCGTCATGTTCTGCACCGTCGTGACGAGGAGCTGCGCGCCCCCCGAGTCGCCGCCGCCGTCACTGCCGTAGGCGAAGGCTGCGTTGAGCTTGCCCATGCCATGGCCCGGGATCGCCACCCACGAGTCGCGGGGCAGTGAGACGAGGGAGGCCTGGCCCCCGCCGCCGGGGATGTGCAGGATCATCATCGAGTCGGTGTTCGTCCCGCCGCCGTCGGCCGTCGTGCCGAGCTCGGCGAGCTCTTGAGCGGAGGCGTCGGCCGGCCGGTGGTCGTCGCCGACGAGCAGGATGTTCTGGTCGCCGTTCGTCGAAGCGGTGGTCGACGACGCGGGGATCGCGTCGATGTGGGTCACACCCGAGACGAAGTGGCGGTAGTTGTAGACGGCGTAGCCGGCGGTGGCGATGAGGAGCAGTACCACCACGATGACGATGTAGCGGATCACGTGGCGGGGCCGGACCCGGAGGCGGGAGCGGGGCGTCATGGACATCGGGAAACCTAATCATCCGTTCCGGTGACGGAACCGTATGCGACCTGAAAGCACCGGGTTCGGGACGACGGTGCTTCAAGGAGCGTAGCGGCGGTTCCGCCCCGGGCCGGGGAAGGTCCGCCCTTCGGATGAATCGGAATCGCCGGGTCAGAGCCCGGGGAACGCCTCCGTGAGGCTCGTGAGCACGGCGTCGGCGCCGGCCTCTCGGAGCTGGTCCGCCGTGTAGTGGCCGGTGGCGCAGCCGATGCCGGTCGCGCCCGCCGCATGCGCCGACGTGATGTCGTGCGGGGTGTCGCCGACGACGAACACCTCTTCTTTCGCGAGGTCGCGTCCGTGGAGGAGAGACGCCTTGTGGATGGCGATCCGGGTGGCCTCGTCACGGTCGGGATTGTCGGAGCCGTATCCGCCGAAGACGAAGTAGCGACCGAGATGGCCGGGCTCCATCTTGGTCCGAGCGGCGCCTTCCATGGCTCCCGAGATGATGCCGAGGATGACGCCGGCCTCGGTCAGCTTGGTCAGCGTGTCGTCGACCCCGTCGAAGACCTTGTACCCCGGGGATGCACGGATCACGTCGTTCAGATGCCACAGGTAGCGCGAATAGAGCTGCGACATCTCCTCGTTCGTGGGATCGCGGTGGAGCACCGCCTTGAACGTCGCCCGGCCCACCTGCGGGTCCGTCTCGCCCGCGGACGAGTGCGCGCCGATGTCCGCTTCGACCCTGTGGAGGTCGTCGAAGGCCAGCGCCCAGCTCTTGCCCCCTGCGCCGCCGGTGTGGACGAGTGTCTCGTCGATGTCGAACAGGACGGCAAGGGGTTTCTTCATGCCTTCGTCCTATCGCGAAAGTCCGGGGGATGCCCGGCGCTCACCGGGAATTCACGTCGGATGTCGGTCGTCCCGCCTACCGTGGGCGACATGACAGACGACGTCTCGACCGTGATCGGCCGCCATGCCGCAGCGCTGGCGCTTCCCGGGGTCCTGAGCCTGCGGCCGGGTTTCCTCCTGCGCGACGGCGTGCTCACCGGCACCCCGGCCATCGTGGCGACCGTGGCGACCGTGGCGGCCGGGTCTCCGGCACCGGCGCTGCCCGCCGAGATCGAGGGGCTCCCGGTCGACGTGCGGATCGCCTCGGAGCGGAAGGCGCTCCGCCTGACCGACCCTGCGGCGTACGCCCGCCTGGCCGGCACGAGCCCCGACTTGGGCTCGGTGCCGGAGTTCGGCGACGAGGTGCGGGTGATGAGCGCGGGGGTGACCGCCAGGGTCGAGCCGGGCATCCCACCGCTCGCCGTGTCGGCGGCAGCCTCCAAGCCGCAACTGCCCTACACCGGGCCGGCCGGTGCCTCGCTCGCGTCGGTGGTGGTCGAGGGGCCGATCACGCTGAGCGCCAGCCCCGACACCGGGTGGGCCACTCTTGCCGCGTTCCTCCAGGGCACGGCGTCGTCACTCACCATCGGGCTGTACGACTTCACCTCGGCGCACGTGCTGGCGGCGTTCGAGAAGGCGGCCGCGGGCAAGGCGGTCACCCTGGTGCTCGACCACCCGGCGAAGAATCCGACGGCCGACCAGACCGACGAGCAGACCGTCGCCGCCCTCGACCAGGCTCTCGGGTCGAGCTTCGAGCAGGCCTGGGCGCTGGAGCGGATGGACCCGAAGGCGTCGGCGTGGATCTTCCCCACCGCGTATCACATGAAGGTCGCCGTCCGAGATTCGAAGGCCGTCTGGCTCTCGAGCGGCAACTGGAACAATTCGAACCAGCCCGACATCGCGCCGACCACGAATCCGGCCGACGCCGCTGCGGCTCGAGCCGGCGACCGGGACTGGCACGTCGTGGTCGACGACGCGGGGCTGGCGGGCGTCTACGAGGCGTTCCTGAAGCACGACCACGAGGTTGCTGCCGCGCACAACGTGTCGCCGACCGTCGGCGAGGTCATCGAACCGGCCTTCGTCCGCCCCGCGGCGCAGACGCCGCCTTTCACCCAGTTCTTCCCGTCGACCACCATCGCCGGGCCGACCACCGTCACGCCGCTGCTCACCCCCGATCCCGGTGTCTACGTCGATGCCGTCACGAAGCTCGTCGAGAGCGCCACGACGACGCTGCACCTGCAGTTCCAATACATCGAGCTGCCGAAGACGGCCTCGCCCGCCACCCAGCCGTTCGCCGACCTGGTCGCGGCCGTGATCGCCCGGCAGAAGGCCGGGGTGGACGTCAAGATCGTGATGAGCGAGTTCGAGTCGGCGGGCTACCTCGAGCAGCTCCAGAGCGCCGGTCTCGACGTGGCGGCGGCCGTCCGGCTGCAGAACAACGTGCACAACAAGGGCATGGTGGTCGACGGTGCGCGCGTCCTGGTCAGCAGCCAGAACTGGTCCTCCGCCGGGGTGCTGTCGAACCGCGACGCCGGCGTGATCCTCGAGAGCTCGGAGGCGGCCGCCTACTTCGACCGGATCTTCCTCCACGACTGGCAGAACCTCGCCACCCTCCCGGTGCAGGCCGACTGATGCGCCTCGTCCTCCTGCGGCACGGTCAGACCCCCGCCAACGTCCTCGGCCAGCTCGACACGGCCGTGCCGGGTGCCGGCCTCACCGGGCTCGGCCATCGGCAGGCGGCCGAAGCGCCGACCGGCCTCACGAGCCTCGCCTCGCTCGACGGCCACCTGCCCGTCGAGCGCCTGTGGGTCTCGACCCTCGTGCGCACGCAGCTCACTGCCGCACCCCTCGCGGCGGCGACTGGTCTTTCTCCGACGGTCCTCGACGGTCTGCGCGAGATCGCCGCGGGCGATCTGGAGATGCTCGACGACCCCACCTCCCAGGGGCGGTACGACTCGACCTGTCTGGCCTGGGCGCGCGGAGACCTCGGGGTGCGGAACCCCGGCGGCGAGAACGGGCACGAGTTCTTCCGCCGCTACGACGACGCCGTCGACACGATCCTCGCCGCCGGCGGCTCGACCGTGGTGGCGGTCAGTCACGGTGCCGCGATCCGGGTCTGGGTCGCGGCGCGCTGCATCGACACCGGCGCCGAGTTCGCGGTCGAGCACCAGCTCGACAACACGGGGGCCGCCGTCCTCGGCTCGGTCGACCCGGGCGGCCGCGGCGCCGGGCGGTGGAAGCTCGACGAGTGGCATGCCGGGCCGGTGGGAGGCCGAGAGCTGCACGACGAGACCGCCGAAGACCCGACGGGGGAGGGACGGGCATCCTCGTGACCCCGCTCGTCGTGTCGAACATGTCGTGACATTGCCGGAGCGGTCCATACTGGAGGGGATGACGTCGACGTTCCGAGCCCCCCGATGACCGCCACTCCGACCGTGGCCCGTCGTCGTCTGGGCGGTCCGCAGTCGCTCGCCCTGCTGGTCGCGGGGTGCTTCTTCATGGAGAACCTCGACTCCACGATCGTCACGACGGCCGCACCGAGCATCGCGCGCGACTTCGCGGTGGACGCCGCGTCGGTCGGCGTCGCGATCACGGCCTACGTCATGACGGTCGCGATCCTCATTCCGGTGAGCGGCTGGCTGGCCGACCGGTTCGGTTCGCGCCGCATCCTGCTGGTCGCCATCGCCCTCTTCACGCTGGCGTCGGTCGCCTGTGCTCTGAGCCAGGGGCTCGGGGTGCTCGTGATCGCGCGGATCGTCCAGGGCATCGGGGGAGCGATGATGGTCCCGGTCGGCCGGATGACCGTGCTCCGCGCCACCTCGAAAGAGAATCTGATCAAAGCCGTGGCGACGTTGACGTGGCCGGCTCTGGTTGCCCCGATCATCGCGCCCTTCCTCGGCGGGCTGCTGACGACCTACGCGTCGTGGCACTGGATCTTCCTGGTCAACCTGCCACTCGGCGCGATCGGCTTCGTCGCCGCGTTCCTCATCGTGCCGGGGCCCGAGGCCGACCCTCAGAGCGAACACGTGCCGACCCCGCCCGACTGGCTCGGCCTGTCGCTGACCTCGGTGGGCATCGCTGCGCTCGTCTGGGCGACGACCCTCCTGACGCTCACGCCGGTCGACGTCGTCCAGACCATCGCCTCGGCGGTCGTCGGGCTCGTACTGATCGGTCTGGCCGTGCGCCACGTGCTGACGACCGCTCGGCCGTTCGTCGATCTGCGGCTCCTCCGGATCCCGACCTATCGGGTGACCCTGAGCGGCGGTTCGCTGTACCGCTTCGTGGTCAGCTCGGTGCCGTTCATCCTGCCTCTGCTCTTCCAGGGCGCCTTCGGCTGGACACCTGTCGAGGCGGGCAGCGCCGTGCTGTTCCTCTTCGCCGGCAACCTGGCCGTCAAGCCGACGACGACCTGGCTGCTGCGCACCTTCGGCTTCCGACGGCTGCTCGTCGCGGCGCACCTCGTCGGCGTGGCCTGCCTGGTCGCCATGGCCTTCTTCCACCCGTCGACGCCGTTCGTGCTGATCGTGGTCGTGCTGATCGTCTCCGGCGCTGCCCGCTCGGTGGGTTTCACGGCCTACAACACGATCACCTACGCGGACGTCGAGAAGGTGCAGATGACGGGCGCCAACGTGCTCGACTCGACCGTGCAGCAGATCGCGATCGGCAGCGGGATCGCGCTCGGTGCCGTGGCGATCGCGGCGGGCTCGGCGCTGGCCCGGGGAACGGCCTCGGGTGGCAGCTTCGCCTACGACTTCGCATTCCTGGCCGTCGCGGCGATCCTCCTGATCGCGCTCATTCCGGCCTGGCGGCTGGCACCCGATGCCGGCGGCGGGTTGACGGCGCGCAAGTAGCGCAGGAAGAGGGTGCGTCTGCGGGGCTTAGGCTGGAATCGATGACGGAGACACGAGCGGACGCGACGGCTTCACCGGCGGCGCCCATCGCCCTGTCGAACGTCCGCCGCAACGTCTGCATGGTCGCCATCCTGCTGACCATGCTGATGGCCAACATCGACTCCTCGATCGTCAACGTCGCGCTTCCCCAGCTCTCGCACGACCTGCGCGTCAGCCCGTCCGACGCCGTGTGGGTCGCGACGGCCTTCCTCCTCGCCGTGTCGTGCAGCATTCCCGCCATGAGCGGCCTCGCCGACCAGGTGGGCCGCAAGCGACTGTTCGTCATCGGCACGCCGATCTTCACCGCGGCGTCGCTCTGGTGCGCCGTGTCGCCGACTCTCGACTGGCTGATCACCGCCCGCGTGGTCCAGGGCATCGGCGCCGCGATGATCTTCGCCGTCGCGATCCCGCTCTACCGGCGGTTCTTCCCGCCCGAGCGCCTCGGCTTCGTGCTCGGATTGAACGCCATGGTCGTCGCGCTGGGCATCAGCGCCGGTCCGACGCTGGGCGGCATCATCCTCGCCCATCTGACCTGGCCCTGGCTCTTTCTCATCAACGTGCCGATCGGCGTCGTCTCGGCGATCATCGCGGGGCTCGCCATGCCGCACGTGCAGCCGCCGCGGGGCGACTACGACCTCCGGGGCGCGCTCTGGGCCGCGGCGGCGATCGCGTCGTTCCTGCTCGGGGTCCACCAGCTCGCCGACTCGTCGCAGCTGTGGGTCGCGGTCGTGCTCCTCGCCGTGTGTGCGGTCTGCATCTGGCGGTTCGTGCGAGTCGAGCGCCGGGTGCCGCGGCCGATCATCCCCCTCGACATGTTCACCGGCCGTTTCTCGCTGGCGGTGCTGACCGCGTTCTGGTCGTTCTTCGGTCAGGGCGTCGCGTTCATCGCCCTGCCGTTCCTGTTCCAGACGGCCTTCCACGCGTCTCCGCTCGAGTCGGCGCTGCTGTTCACGCCCTGGCCGGTGATCATCGTCTTCGTCGCCCCGATCTCGGGGCGCCTCGCCGACCGCGTCTCGTCGATGCTGCTCGCCGTCATCGGCCTCTCGATCTTCACCCTCGGCCTCCTCGCCCTCGTGCTGCTCGGCAGTCACCCTCCGGTCTGGCAGGTCCTCGCGAGCACGGCCCTCGCCGGCCTCGGTTTCGGCATCTTCCAGTCGCCCAACAACCGCGACATGATGGGCGCCACTCCGATGAAGTACGCCTCGAGTGCGGCGGGGATCCTCAATGTGAACCGCACTCTGGCGCAGTCCGCCGGTAGCGGGGCCGTGAGCATGGCGCTGGTGCTCGGGGGAGCCTCGGCCGCCTCCGCGGCTTCGCAGGCGAGCGCGGCCAACGGAGCGCTGGCCGTGGCCGTTCTGGGGGCAGCGCTGTCGGTCGTCGTGAGCATCCTCAAACTGCGCCAGGGCACCCGGGCCCGACTGGCGGAATAGGCCCCCGACGGCTCTGTTTCCGCCTGTGTCGCCGCGTGTCGGCAGAAGGGAGGACGGCGAAACGTCGTGGCCGTCCGCCCGTCATGAAACGTTAACCGCGATACCCGTTCGGGGGTGAGCGCAATAGCGTGAGGCGCGCATAGGGTTGCGGAAAGATAACGATCCGCACCCGCGGATCGCGGACGATTCCACACCGAATCACCACCCCGCACCGACTCACCACTGCAAACCGACTCACCACTCATCGAACCGCTGGAAAGGGGCACGACATGAGCACCATCACCCACCGTTGGACCAAGGACGCCATCATCGCCCGGCTGGCGGCTTCGAAGGCCATCGACAACGACACGACCTACACGCCGCGCGAGCGGGCCGAGCGCCGTATCGAGCTGTTCCGCGTCTCCACCGCCGTCGACGAGGGGCGTCTCGACGCCGAATCCGCCGAGGCCGAGTTCTGGAACATCCGGGGGATGCTGCTGCCGCTGAGCGCCTGACGCCTGCCCCGCACGAACGCGCCGCCCCTCTCGTGAGAGGGGCGGCGCGTTCGTGCGTTTCGTTGGGGGCGAGCCATGCTTCCTAGGGCTCGACTCCAGGACATGCCGCTCAACTTCGGCGGCAGGCGCCTTTTCTGGAGGCGGCAGCGCATCCCTCTGCTCGTGACTCCAGAACACGCTGCTCACCTTCGAACGTGAGCAGCGTGTTCTGGAGTCGACGAGCGGGAGCAGGTCCTGTGCGGCGCAGGCTACGCGGCCGGCGCAGCGGCAGCGAGGCCCTCGGCGAGCGGCACCGTCGGGTGCCCGATGAGCTCCTTCAGTTCGCCCGTGGTGACAGCGAGGAGGCCGTCGCGGATGTTGCCGTCGAGCCCGACGACGAAGCCGACGGTGCCCTCGTCGAGTCCGGCGCCCTTAAGGATCTCGGCGTGCTCCGCCGGCGACACGGCACGGTACGACACCGGCTTGCCGACGATGCCCGAGACGGCGGCGGCGAGCTCGTCGAAGCTCCAGGCGTAGTCGCCGGAGAGCTCGTAGGTCTTGCCCGCGGTGGAGGCGTCGAGGGCGGCGACCGCGGCGGCCTCCGCGTAGTCAGAGCGGCTGGCGCTGGCGACCCGACCGTCGCCGACGCTGGCCACGAGCTCGCCGTGGTCGCGGCCGGCGGCGATCTGGCTCACGTAGTTCTCGGTGTACCAGCCGTTGCGGAGGATGGTGAACGGCACTCCGGAGCCGATCAAGAACTCCTCGGTCGCCTTGTGCTCGGGGGCGAGGATGAGCGCGGTGTCGTCGGCAGCAGGGGCGCTCGTGTAGACGATACGGGCGATGCCGGCGTCCTTCGCGGCCTGGATGACGGCGGAGTGCTGCTCGACACGCTTGCCCAGGTCGGAGCCCGAGATGAGGACGAGGGTGTCGCCCGGCTTCACGACAGCGGTCACGGTCTCGGGCTTCGTGTAGTCGAGGGCGGCGGTCGTGACGCCCTTGTCGGCGAAAGCCTGCAGTTTCGAGGCGTTGCGGGCGGTGGCGACGACGTCGGCGGGAGCCGCGCCGCGGGCGAGGAGGGCGTCGACGACGAGGGCGCCGAGCTGGCCGGTGGAGGCGGTGACGATGATGGACATGGCCATCCTTTCGGTGGGGTGCGAGGGGGTGTTCGGTGGATGCAACGACGGTCGCGCATCCCACCTTCCCATCGTGGGGTACGCACTATTTTGTAAGCTAGTGGAATGGACGTCAGTTTCGCCGTGTCCCGGACCCGACCCGGAATCACCGCAGAGAAGTACCCGGCCGATTGCCCGACGCGCACCGTTCTCACGCACATCACGAGCAAGTGGGGTGTGCTGGTGCTGCTCTCGCTCGAGCAGGGGTCGCTCCGCTGGGGCGAGTTGCGGCGCGAGGTGGAGGGCATCAGCGAGAAGATGCTGGCGTCGACGCTCCGGACCTTCGAGGCCGACGGTCTGGTAAATCGCGATGCGCAGCCGAGCATCCCGCCGCGGGTCGACTACAGCCTGACCCCGCTCGGGCGCGAGGCCGCCCTTCGCCTGCTGCCGCTCATGGACTGGATCGCCGACAACGCCGAGGCCATGGTCGCTCGCTGACTGCGCCGCGCTCGCCAGCCGCGCGCTCGTCAGCCGCGATCGAAAGGCCGATCAGAGCGGGGGATGCACGCCTCAGGCCAGAGCCGAGGCCCGCGTCAGCACCATCAGGTCCATCCGCCCCGTCTGCACCGTCTCACCGCGTTGGTTGCGCAAGGTGACCTGCCGCTCGACGATGCCGGTCGTGCCCTTGCTCGTGAGACGGGTCGACAGGATCTCGACCGTGCAGGTGACCGTGTCGCCGATGAAGATCGGCAGCGGGAAGGTCCACTGGTCGATGCCGAGGAGGGCGACGGCCGAGCCCTCGAACACGCCGGTCCGGGCGATCAGGCCGAGGCAGAGCGAGGCGCCGAGCATGCCGTGCACGATCCGCTGGCCGTAGCGCGTCTTCGAGGCGAACTCCACGTCGGTGTGGACCTGGTTGTTGTCGTTGGTCCAGGCCGCGAACGACACGACGTCGGCTTCGGTGAGGGTGCGGCCGGGGGTGACGAAGGTCTGTCCGGCCTCGAGGTCTTCGAGATAGTGGGGCATCCGACCAGTCTTCCACGCAGGTGCGTGCGCAAATCGCGAGTGTTTCGGCGGTCGGGGCCCGGAAACCCGGGCGCTGGTGCGGCCCGCCGAGCCGGATCGCTCGACATTTGCGCCAGGGGAGGGGACGGGTCAGCGCCGCACGAGCTTGCCGAGCAGCGCGACGCCGACGCCGATCATGGCACCACCCGTGACGTCGCTCACCCAGTGCGCCCCGACGTGCAGCCGCGAGTAGGCGAGGGCGGCGGCGAGCGGTGCCACGAGGATCCCCCGGCCCGGGCTCTCGAGGGCGACCCCGGTGGCGAAGGCGGCGGCGCTCGCCGTGTGGCCGGACGGGAACGAGGCCGACGCGGGGAACTTCGCGAGCTGGCGGCCGAGCGGGACGTCGGCCGCGAGGGGCCGGGCTCCGCCGAAGACGGGTTTCGCGACGAGGTTGGCGAAGGCGCTCGAGCCTGCGAGCGACAGGAGGCCCCGGACCGCGGCGCGTCGGCCCCGGGGCCCGGTCAGGGCGAGACCGGCCGCCACTCCGTACCAGAGGAACCCATTGTTGGCGGCGGTGGAGAGGCGGAGCAGCGCGCCGTCGACCCGAGGGTGGGAGGCTCGCTGATTGATGACTCGACCCGCCCGCTTGTCGAGATCGAGGATCCAGGCGGGAAGGATGCTCGGGGACGAGGACGACGACGGGGGCTTCAGCTGCACCGACCAAGTCAAGCACGCGGCCCCGAGAAGCCGCTCGACCCGGGGCGGGGCCGGTCGGTCGCACGCGACTGGCCCCCGTTCGAGCGCTGCCCGAAGGTGGGCTCGTGCGGATTCGCGCGGGTCCGTAGCTTGGCGTCAGGAGGTAATCCCATGGACCACGACCCGCTTCGCGACAGCTACACGTACGGCTCGACCTACTCGACCGATCGAGAGGCTCGCGACTTCGGCCTGGCCTTCGTCACGGAGGGCTGGCTCGAGGAGCACGTGCGGACCATGGGCTCCGACTGACTCATCTGGCGCGGCTCGGCGCGGCGACGACCCCTACTCGTCGCCGCCCGGGTCGGTGAACGGACTGCCCCCGATGCCGGATCACTTGACCGGGGGTCCAGGACGAGTTCCGCCCGCGATCTGATCCCGCGTGGCGGAACTCGTGCCCGCGGGTCGCCCCTTCGGCAACCCGACGAACGACACGATCCCGCTCACGACCAGCAGGGCGGCGACCACGATCAGCACCCGGTGGAACCCCGCGATGTCGAGCACGCCGCCGGTGATGACCCCGATGAAGGCGACCGCGATCAGTCCGGCCACTCGCGAGATCGCGTTGTTGACGGCCGACGCGATGCCCGCCTCGGTCGACGCGATCTCCGACAGCACCGTCGAGGTCAGCGGCGTGACGGTCAACGTCATGCCCAACCCGAACAGCACGACTCCGGGGAGGATCTGCCACCAGACGTCGAGCGGCTCGCGCGTCGTGAGCATCCAGAGGAACCCGGCCGCGGTGACGAACGGCCCGGCCGACATGAACGGCCGTGGCCCATATCGTCCTGCCAGACCTCCGACGAAGCTCGCCAGGAGCAGCGAGACGATCGTCACCGGCAGCGTGACCAGCCCCGAGACGGTTGCGGGCAGGTGCCCGATCTCCTGCACGACCAGCGGGATCAGCAGGGTGCCGAGCCCGGTGGCCGCGTAGATGCCGATCGTCGCGAGATTGCCGACGGTGAAGGACCGCACCGAGAAGAGCCGGAGGGGCAGCATGGGATGCACGGCCCGACGCTCGAAGACGACGAACGCCGCGAGGCACAGCAGCCCGCCGATCAGTGCCACCAGCACGAACGGGTCGCCGAAGCCCACCCGTTGGCCTTCGATCAGGGCGTAGACCGGCCCGGCGAGCCCGAGTGCCGCCAGGACGGCGCCCGGCACGTCGATGTGGGCGGCCTGCGAGTCGGAGCCGCGATGTGCATCCCGCGGGAGTCTCGCCATCAGCACGAGGGTGACCAGGACGGGCAGGACGACGAGGCCGAACACCCAGCGCCAGGAGAGCGCGTCGACGAGAGCGCCGCCCGCGAGCGGCCCGATCAGGAACGCGACGCCGGTCCAGGCGGTCCAGGTGCCGATCGCCTTGGCCATCGCGGCGCCCTTGAAGGTGGCGGTGATCAGGGCGAGGCTCGACGGGACCAGGAGGGCCGCGGCGACGCCCTGGAGCGCCCGAGCCGTGATGAGGAGCCCTGCGCTCGGGGCGAAGGCGGCCAGGAGCGACATGGCCGCGAAGCCGATCAGGCCCGCTCGGAGGATGGCGACCCGGCCGAACGTGTCGGACAGCGAGCCGGCCACGAGCATGAGCGAACCGAGGGTGAGGAGGTAGGCGTCGACGACCCACTGCTGCAGGGTGACTCCGCCGCGGAGGTCGTGCTGGATGGCGGGCAGGGCCACGTTGACGATGGAACCGTCGAGGAAGGCGACGAACGAGGCCAAAATCGCGACCACGAGGACCAGCCGGGGGCCCCTGCTTGCGGTCTGGCCTTCGGCGGTGGTGCGGGCCTCGGCCATGGATCTCCTTCGCGGGCTGTCTCGCCGCCCCCACCCTACGTGGCCTGCGCGGTCAGCTCTCGACGACGACCTGGTCCGGTCGCTTGTCCGGCCGCCAGCCCCGCCACGACGGCTGGCGCAAGCGGCCGGTCGCCGTCCACTCGGCGAACTCGACCTCGCCCACCAGCGACGGGGTGATCCAGTGCGCGTCGCGGGCGTCCGCCTTCGGGACGTCGTGGAGCGGGCTCGTCTTCCTGGACACCTGCTCGAACTGCGCCAGGAGGTCGTCGAGCTCGCGGTCGCTGAAGCCGGTGCCGACGCGGCCCACGTAGCGGAGGCCGTCGTCGTCCGGGATCCCCATCAGCAACGACCCGACGCCGTCGGCCCGGCGACCGGCACCCGGCCGCCAGCCCGCGATCACGACCTCCTGAGTGGCGTGGTGCTTGAGTTTGATCCACGCTTTCGACCGGCGACCGGGGGAGTAGGTCGAGTCGCGGCGCTTCGCCACGACACCCTCGAGTCGCAGTTTCTTCGAGAAGGCCATCGCCTCGTCGAGGTCGCCTTCGAAGGCCGGCGGCACGTCGATCTCGGTCGTGACGTCGACGAGCGCCTCCAGGGCTTCTCGGCGGGCGGTGTACGGCTCGTCGAGCAGGTCGTCGTCGCCTCGGCGGAGGAGGTCGAACAGGAGGAACCGGACCGGCGCCTCCTTCTTCACCCGCTCGATGTCGCGCGGGCGGGTCAGCTTCATCCGCGTCTGCAACAGTCCGAAGTCGGGGCGGCCCTGCTGGTCGACGGCGACGATCTCGCCGTCGAGGACGGCGCCCGCGCCGTCGGCCAGGTCCAGCCGTTCCGCGAGCTGCACGAACTCGGGGTAGGAGGCGGTCATGTCGTTCCCGTTGCGGCTCGTCAGGGTCGTCTTCCCGTCGCGCACGGTGGCGATGGCGCGCACCCCGTCCCACTTCATCTCGTAGGCCCAGTCGTCCGGGCCCCCGATGGCCCGCTCCGTCTCCTTCGACGAACCGCCCGTCGCGAGCATTGGCGCGATCGGATCGTCGACTGCGTGCACTTCTCGTGGCCCCGAGCGCCCCGAGACCGCACTTTTTGCACTCACTGGAGGGGCGGAAACGCTTTTCGCACTCGCGCGAGAGGCGGGAACAGGCCGGGAGTCGTGATGCTCGTGCGGATTCACGTAGTCGTCGGCCATGCGGTGGATCAGCCAGTTCTGCGCCGCCTTGCCCTCGCCGTGGCCGGTGTGGATGAGCGCGATCCGCCGACTGCCGCGCTGTTCGCCGTGCAGAACGGCGATCACCTCCTTGCCGTCGCGCCACTTCTCCAGCTCGAAGGTGCCCGAGTCCCAGATCGTGACCTCGCCCGCGCCGTACTCCCCGGCGGCGATGGTGCCCTCGAAGGTGCCGTACTCGAGCGGGTGGTCCTCGGTCTGCACCGCGAGGTGGTTCTTGCCCGGGTCGACGGGCTCGCCCTTCGGCAGCGCCCAACTGACGAGCACGCCGTCGTGCTCCAGCCGGAAGTCCCAGTGCAGGCGCCGGGCGTGGTGCTCCTGAATGACGAAGGAGGTGCCGTCGGTCGCCGGGGGAGCCTCGGCCGGAACGGGCTCGCGCGTCTTGGCGGGGTCGCGCATGGAGCGGTACTTCGCGAGGCGGTCGGGTCGGGCATCCCGCGCTCCGGTGTCTGCGGCGCTCGCCGCCTCGACGGGATGCGCGGTGTTCTTCATGTCGGCGCCGAGTTCGCCCGGCGGCACGGGCGTGCCCGCCGAGACCCCCTCGAGAGGATCCCCGCGCCGCTTGAGACGGGCGAGCACCTCGGAGTAGTCGAGCTGCGCGAGCGACTTCGAGGCCAGCTCGCGCCAGGTGCGCGGGGCGGCGACGGTGGGATGCTCGCGCCCCCGCAGCGAGTAGGGCGCCACCGTGGTCTTGTTCCGACTGTTCTGCGACCAGTCCAGGAACACCTTGCCCCGGCGATCCTGCTTGCCCATCGTGCTCAGCACCAGGTCGGGGTGATCGGCCTCCATCGAGCGGGCCAGCTCGTGAGCGACCTCGCTGACCTGGTCGGAGGTCTGCTTCCCGTCGAGAGCGGCGTACAGGTGGATGCCCTTGCTCCCGCTCGTGACGGGCACGAGCTCGAGGCCCATCCCGTCGAGGATGCCCCGCAACTCCTGGGCGACGACGACGCACTCGATCAGGCCCGTGCCTTCGCCGGGGTCGAGGTCGAGCACGAGCCGATCGGGGTTCCGTTGGGCACCGCGCGGGCCGAACTTCCATTGCGGCACATGGATCTCGAGGGCGGCGATCTGCCCGAGCCAGGTGAGCGTGGCCAGGTCGTTCACCATCGGGTAGTCGTTGGCGTGATCGGAGTGCTGGACCGTGTGACGGGCCACCCAGTCGGGAGTCGAGTCGGCCAGGTTCTTCTCGAAGAAGACCGGGCCGTCGACACCGTTCACCCACCGCTTGCGGGTCGCCGGGCGGCCCTCCGTGTGCGGGATCATCCACTCGGCGACGGCGGCGTAATACGCGAGCACGTCGCCCTTGGTCGTGCCGGTGGCGGGGTAGAGCACCTTGTCGAGATTGGTCAGTTGCAGGGTGTGGCCGTCGATGGTGACCTTTTCGCCGCGTTCTCTGCTCGATGCCACGTGCATCCCTCGCTCTCGGTGTCGGTTCTCAGGTCACGACTCGCATGCCCCCATGCTGCTCCCGCCGTCGGTCGGCGCCCACGGAGGTTGTACCCCGGCGCACCGCGGGCGGTGACCCCGGCGACCGGCGGGACCGTGGCCTCTGCTGGGCGCACAGCCCGGTGCCGGGCCACACTGCAGGCATGCGATCGATCTGGAGAGGCGCCATCACGTTCGGCCTCGTCAACGTGCCCGTCAAGGTGTACTCGGCGACCGAGGACCACGACATCACGCTGCATCAGGTGCACGACAAGGACGGCGGCCGGATCCGCTACGAGCGGCACTGCGAGATCTGTGGCGAGAAGGTCGACTACGAGCACATCGACAAGGCCTACGACGACGGCGACCAGACCGTGGTGCTCACCGACGACGACCTCAAGTCGCTGCCCGAGGAGAAGAGCCGCGAGATCGACGTGCTCGAGTTCGTGCCGAGCGACCAGCTCGATCCGATCATGTTCGACCGGTCCTACTTCCTCGAGCCCGACGGCACCTCACCGAAGGCGTATGTCCTGCTGAGGCGCGCTCTGGAAGAGACCGAGCGGACCGCCATCGTCCACTTCTCGCTCCGGCAGAAGACGCGGCTCGGGGCGCTGCGAGTGCGCGGCAAGGTGCTGATGCTCCAGTCGCTGCTCTGGGACGACGAGGTGCGCCAGGCCGACTTCCCGGCGTTGGCCAAATCCGTCAAGATCAGCGACAAAGAACTCGACATGTCGGCGAGTCTCGTCGACAGCCTGGAGGACGACTTCGAGCCCGCCGACTTCAGCGACGACTACCAGATCGAGCTGCAGAAGCTCATCGACGCGAAGCTGAAGGAGGGCGAGGCCCTCGACACCGCCGCCACCTTCGGCGAAGAAGACGGCGACGGCAACGACGACAAGGGCGGCGAAGTCGTCGACCTGATGGAGGCGCTGCGGAGGAGCGTCGAGCGGAACCGCGCCTCGAAGAAGGGTGCGACGGCCGCGAAGCCCGCTGCGTCGAAGCGGAAACCGGCCGCGAAGACGGGGGATGCGCATCCCACCGTTTCGAAGAAGGCCCCGGCCAAGAAGAGAGCCGCCCCGAAGAAGGCGAGCTAGCCGGGGTCAGCGGTCGCGGAGCTCTTCGACGAGATCGGCCTTCTTCTTCGACGAGTACCCGGTGAGGCCGAGCTCTTTGGCGCGCTTCTTGAGGTCGGCGACGGTCCAGTCGTCGTACGAACCACTCTTTCCGCCCTTGGCCCCGACCTTCGAACGGCTGTTGCCCTTTTGGGCCGCGGCGTTCGAGATGCGCGCCGACTTCTCCTCCGAATTGCCCTCCTGCCGGAGTTCGGCGTACAGGTCGGGGTCTTTCAGAGACGGGTTGTCCTTCTCCGCTTTCGTTGCCTTGGCTGCCATGCCCGAGAACCTACGCCGCGTCGCCCGAGCTGTCCGTGCCGGCGTCGTCGGTGGAGCCGTCCGAGCCGGAGTCGGCGCCCGAACCGTCACGGCCGAAGTCGTCGGCGTTGTCTTCCGGGTCCTCGCCGCGGGCCTTCTTCTCCAGCGCGTCGATGGTGATGGCCGCGTTGACGAGGGCCAGGTGCGACAGCCCCTGGGGGAGGTTGCCGAGGAACTCTCCGTTCTCCGCGATCATCTCCGCCATGATCCCGACGTCGTTGGGCTGCTCGACCAGCTCGTCCATTAGCGCATGCGCTTCGTCGAGGCGGCCGACGCACGCGAGGGCCGCGGCCATCCAGAAGGCGCAGGCGACGAACGTTCCCTCCTCTTCGTCCATGCCCGTGTAGCGATAGACCAGGGGGCCGCGAGCGAGGGATGCGCGGATCGCGTCGATCGTCCGCGACATGCGCTCGCCGCGGTCGAATCCCGTCGGGGCGTGGAGCAGCACCGAGGCGTCCAGCTTGTCCGAGCCGGGGTACATCACGTAGGCGCCGAGCTCGTCGGACCACCCGTTCTCGTCGACCCACTCCTCGATGAGCTGCTTGTTCTTCGTCCAGTGCTCGAGGTCGTCGGGGTCGGGGTGCAGCTGCCCGATTTCCGCCAGGTGGAGAGCGGCGTCGATGGCCTGCCAGCAGCCCATCTTGCTGGAGACGTAGTGCTGTTGCTCCTCCAGCTCCCACATGCCGGCGTCCTTCTCCTGCCACCGCTGGCAGGCGTCGTCGGCGAACGAGCACAGCAGCGAGTCGGTGGAGGCGTCGATGATGTTGCCGCCGGAGGCGTACTGGCTCATGATCGCGAGGATGTCGGCGTAGACGCCGAGCTGAAGTTGGCCGGAGGCGGGGTTCCCCGAATACACGGGGCCGATTCCGCGCCAGCCCTCCGACCCCGTCGGCACGACGTCGCCGGGCAGCGACCCGTCGAGCTCGAAGAAGATGTGCATCTCTCGGCCGTTCTCCTTCAACGACTTGAGGATCCACGAGACGGCCGCGTGCGGCTCCTCGCGGAGGCCGAAGTTCAACAGCGCCTGCACGGTGTACGCGAGGTCGCGGACCCACGCGAAGCGGTAGTCCCAGTTCTTGCCGCCGGTGAAGTTCTCCGGGAGGCCCGAGGTCGCGGCTGCGGCGATGGCACCCGTGGGGCTGAAGAGCAGCAGTTTCAGGGCCAGCGTCGAGCGCTGCACGGCTTCCGACCACGGCCCGTCCCAGTTGAACGCCTTGGACCAGGTGCGCCAGTTGTCGATCGTCCGGTCGACGCCCTCGTCGACGATGGGGGCGTTCGGCAGATGGATCGGTTCGTCGTCGGTGCCGCAGAGGCAGAGGATGTGGCGTGAACCGGGGCTCGTGGTGAAGGCGCCGCGGAAATCGAGCGGCCCGTCGGCCTCGCCGTCGCCCGACTCGGTGGGGTCGGTGCGTCCGTGGTCGGAGCCGATCAGGATGAGGTTGATGTCGCCGGCGCGGAGCAGTGGCCCGTGCACGGTGTCGATGCGCTGGATCGGATTCGTGCCGAACGTGTTGCCGGGGACGACGGCCCAGGCGAGGTCCACCGAGCCCTCGATGCCTTCGATGCGCCGGACCAGTTCCGACCAGGGCAGGCGTCCGGCGACGCCGGTGACCAGTGCATCCGTGATCTCGACCGTTCCGGTCTCGGTGCGGAAGCGGGTCGTCAGCACGTTGGTGCCCTCGATGTACGCGCGGTCGACCTCGAAGTCGTCGGCCACGGGGCGCAACTCGAAGCGGCCGCCCTTGCCGGCGTCGAGCAGACCGGCGAAGACGGGCTCCGTGTACAGGTCGGGCATCGGCAGCCAGTCGATCTGGCCGTCCTCGGCGATCAAGGCCACGGTTCGGCCGTCGCCGATGGCGCCGTACGACCGCAGCGCGACGTAGCCGTCCTCGCGGGGCGCGGGCTTCGTCCAGGCGATCCCCGAGGCGTCGGGGGCGTCGTCGGGGGACAGGGAAGTCTGGTCGAGAGTGTCGGTCACCCGTCTACGCTGCTCCCTCGGGGCCGTGAACGCTCCGAATCGTCCCCCGCAAGGAGAATCCGCATGCCCGAACCCCGCCTGTTCCTCGATGCGAAAGCGATCCTCGCCGAGAGTCCCGTCTGGGATCCCGAGGCTCGGGAACTCGTCTGGACGGACATCACCTCGGGCCTCCTCCATCGCACCGCGGCCGACGGTTCCGACGACCGCTCGACGCCGCTGCCGCCGCCGGTGGCCTCGTTCCAGCGCCGCCGCGGGGGAGGGCTCGTGGTCGCTCTGAAGGACAGTGTCGTGCTCACCGACGACGAGGGGGCGTCACCGGAGACGCTGGTCGAGATCCCGCACCTGAACGACGGCATCCGCTTCAACGAGGGCAAGTGCGACCCGTTCGGCAACTTCGTCGTCGGCGGGATGGACTTCGTGGCGGGCGAACCCGATGCCGCGCTCTACCGAGTGACCCCGGCGGGCGACGTGACCGTGCTGCAGGGCGGCTTCGGCACGGCGAACGGGTTCGAGTGGAACGACGACGGCAGTGTGATGTGGGTGACCGACACCTCCGTCGAGACGGTGTTCCGAGCATCCTGGGGCCCCGACGGGGTTCTCGGCGAGCTGATTCCCTGGTCGGTGGGCGGCATGCACGACGGCCTGGTGCGCGACGAGCGGGGCGAGTTCTGGGGCTGCCTCTACGGCGAGGGCCTCGTCACCCACCTGTCGGCCGACGGCGACCTGATCGACACGATCGCGTTCGATGCGCCGAACCTCACCGGCATCGCGTTCGGCGGCGACGACCTGCGCACCCTCTTCGTCTGCTCGGCCCGCGAGAACCTGACCGAGCAGCAGTTGGAGGAGCACCCCGCCTCGGGTGGGATCTTCGCGGTCGAGCTCGACAGGGCTGGTCGGCAGTCGTTCTTGTTCGGTTGACGCCTGTTCGGTTGACGCCTGTTCGGCTGACGCCTGCCCGGCTGACGCCTGTTCGGCTGACGCCTGCCCGGCTGACGCCTGTTCGGCTGACGCCTGTTCGGCCGACGCCGACGGGCGGGCGGGGGATGCACGAAGCCGCCCACCCGTCGGGGTGAGCGGCTTCGACGTGCTCCGGTGGCTGCGGCCCTAGATCTGCCCCACGAGGTCGTCCGCCGTCAGCGCGTGCGCCTCCGCCAGTACCTTGCGGGCCTTCTCGGTCGAGTCCCACACGTTCCACAGCAGGACCCCCACCGGCTGCCCATCGTCGAGGTAGTAGACGACGACCGAGTCGTCGTCCTTCCAGTCCTCGACGGTCTTCAGGGAGGCATCGAGCTTGCCGACGGCCTCGTAGCCGAGGTCGAAGACGTCCGAGTAGTACATCGGCGTGTGCGAGTACTTCTCGTCGGAGCCGGCCATGATGCGGCCGACCGCGGCTCCCTGCTCCTTGGCGTTGTCGACGTGCTCGACGCGGCGCCGACCGAGGATCGGGTCGGGGTAGTTGGCGACGTCGCCGGCCGAGAAGACGGCCGGGTCGCTCGTGGTGAGCCGTGCATCCACCACGATGCCGTCGTCGACCTCGAGGCCAGCGGCCTCGGCCAGGCCGGTGTTGGGTTCGATGCCGAGGCCCACGACGATGCCGTCGGCTTTCAGGGTCGAGCCGTCGTCGAGGGTGAGGACGAAGCCGTCGCCGTCAGGCGTGGCACCGTCGAGGCGTCGACCGGGCACGAGCGCCACGCCGTGGTCGATGAACCGCTTCTCGAAGACCTTGTCGACGGACTCGGGGAAGGTCGCGGCACCCAGATCGGCGTCCGGGAAGATCACCGTCACGCGCGTGTCGTTCTGGGCGAGCGCCGCGGCGATCTCGGAGCCGATGTAGCCGCCGCCCACGACGGCGACGTGCCTGCCGCTGCCGGAGAGGGCGCGGAGGTGGCGGTAGTCGGCCGCGGTGCGGAAATAGATGACCCGGTCGTCCTGCGGGAGATCCAGGGTCTTCGGGTGGCCGCCGGTCGCGAGGAGAAGGCGCCCGTAACCGATCGTCTCGCCGCCGTCGATCGAGATCGTCTTCGCGGCGCGGTCGAAGCCCTCGACGTGCGTCTCGAGCCGGATCTCGGCGCCGGTGTCGGCCGCTGTGTTCAGGTCGTTGTCGGCCGGAGTGAAGTCGGGGTCCGTCCAGAGCTTTTTGGAGAGCGCCGGCCGGGTGTACGGCTGGTCGACGTCCTCGCTCAGGATCAGGATGCTGCCGCTCGAGTCGCGCTCGCGGATGCCGCGAGCCGCAGCGTCGGCGACCATGCCGCCGCCGATCACGACGTAGTCGTAGGTGTCTGCCATGGGCGAGCCTCCTCAGCTGTTGGCGACGGCGCCGACGCGGTCGAGACCGGCCTCTTCGGCCTTGTCGTCGCGATCCCGCGTCGCCTTGTTCTTCTGGTCCTTCTCGGGGTGGCGGTTCTCCGCGCCGGTCATCCAGGCGAGCTGCTCGAGGCGCTCGAGGACGCTGTGCAGGACGTCGGCAGTGGTGGGGTCCTCGTCGTCGACGTCGTCGTGGACGGCGCGCATCGTGTCGGTGGCGGCGTACATCCGCTCGACGATGAGGTCGACCACGTCGGTCGTCTCGACGGGGCCCTCGGGGAACTCGGGGAGGCTCGTGGTCTTGGTCACGGTGCTGGAACGGCCGTCGGGCACGAGGTAGACGGCGCGCATGCGCTCGGCGACCTCGTCGGAGAAGCCACGCGCGGCGTCGACGATCTCGTCGAGCTGCAGGTGGAGGTCGCGGAAGTTCGAGCCCAGCAGGTTCCAGTGCGCCTGCTTGCCCTGGACGTGGAGTTCGATGAGGTCGACGAGGACCTTCTGCAGACTGTCGTGGAGCTTTTCGCTGCCCTGGAACATGTGTTCTCCCTTGCTCGTGTGCGTTCTTTTCGACCGTACGCCGGAGCCATCTCGATGGCGTGTGCGCTGTCCCCCATCGGGTCCCCCAAACGGTGTGTAGACTTCCGATACCCATGGCCTTGAGGGGGGCGCCCATGATCGACCGGACCACTGAACCAGACTCATTCGCGAACGAATCGACGGCTGTGACCGCATTTGCGGTCGGAAATTTCGACGGGGCTCGGATCGCCCAGGTCGAGTCGTCTGTCGGCGCTGCCGATCCGTGCTCGGAAGTCCGCTTCGATCCGTCCCTGCCGGCGACGATCCGGGCTCTCGAGTGCCAGCTGGCGACGGCGTATCACGCGTTCGACGACATCGAGGCGATGTCGTGGGAGCACCGGGTCCGAGTCGTCGACGAGCTGACCAGCGCCGTCCCCGACGCGGCGAGCGCCGCGGCGCGGGCCGGTCACGGCCCCTGGGCGAGCAGGGTGGTGCGTTCGGCCGCGACCCGGCGACCGGCCTGGTCGACCATCTGCACGCGGTGGGACGGCCTGATCGCGGCGTCGTACGAGGCGATCGAATCGGCACCCGTGTTCTTGGAGGACGTGTGGTCCGAGGGCGACGTGGCTTGACCCGCGCGTGCGGCGGCACGGCATGCGGCGGTGCGGCGTGAGCCGTCGCGGCGGTGTCCGGCACCACCTGCGCGTCCTCGCGTTCGACTACGGCTTCGTGTGGCGGGTGCACCTCCGGTCGTTCGTCGGCCAGTCCGTCCCGCGGCGCTACCGCGAGGGCGATCGCGCGCCGATCCTCCTGCTGCCCGGCGTCTACGAGTCGTGGCGCTACCTCCGCTGGTTCGCCGATCGTCTGAACGAGGCCGGCCACCCGGTGGTCGTCGTGCCGGGAATGGCGCACAACCGTCGACCGATCGCCGCGACGGCGGAGGCCGCCCAGCGCGTCCTCGACGCCTTCGATCTCCACGGGGTGATCGTGCTCGGACACAGCAAGGGCGGCATCATCGGCAAGACGATGATGCTCGACACCGACGGAGCGGGCCGCATCGACCGTCTCGTCGCCGTGAACAGCCCCTTCTCGGGATCGCGGTGGGCGCGCTTCGCTCCGAACCCCGGGTTCCGGGTGTTCTCGCCCCGTGACCCGGCCCTGCTGCGCCTGGCATCCGAGCTCGAGGTCAACGCGCGGATCACCTCAGTCGCGGCCGGATTCGACGCGCACGTGCCCGAGGGCAGCTTCCTGCCCGGTGCGAAGAACGTGTCGCTGCCGCTCGACGGGCACTTCCGGCCGCTCGGGCATCCCGCCGGCCGGGCCGCGATCCTCGCTGCCGTCGAGGCGTAGCTGTAGTTCCCCGGGCTGGATGCCGCGCCGGGATCGGGTGCCGCGCGCCGTGCATCCCACCTGCCGAATTCGCGAGTGATCCGGGGCGTCGACCACTCGGGTTGCTGCCGCAGCAAGGGCGGGGCGCAGTTCGCTCGCGAATTGCGACACGGCACGGGGCGAGAGGGCGGGATGCACGGGCCCCACGGCCGCGTCAGGCCGACTCGCCGACGATCTCCTCCCGCATCCGCCGCAGATCTTCGAGCAATGATCCGATCAGGATCCAGTGCTCGGGGTCGGGCCGCACCACCTCGAGGGGAGCCGTCAGCGCGGGCTCGTCCCGAACTCGCGCCCCGTGCCGCACGCCGTCGGCGCCGGGCGGCACCTCGCCCGCCGGCACCTCGTCCGCCGCCGCCGCCTCCTCGGTGTCGTGCACGAGGAGCCGCACGTCGTGGGCCGCCCGCTGGAGCTGATCGGCGATGTCTCGGACGACGGGCTCGCCGACGAGCTCGGGGTCGTAATTGTCGCGCAGGGTGCGGGTCATCGCGACGATCCGGTGCACGAGGTTCGAGAGCGGACCGAGGAGTCGGCGGTCGGCCTCGAGGATCCGCCGCTGCCTGCTGGCCCGCGGGTTGAGCGTCAGGCTCTCCTCGCCCGCCTTGACCGCGGCCGCGGCCTTCGCCTGCAGGCCGCGGAGAGCTCGGGCCCGGGTGAGCATGGCGTCGAGTTCGGGCCCGCTCGTCGGGGAGGAGAGGGCGGCCGCGAGGTCGTCGAGGGCGCTGGCCGAGTCGCGGGCCAGGCGCCCCACGGCCAGATGCACCGGCCCGAGAAGCACGGGCGGGGCGATCAGGGCATTGACGAGCAGCGCGATGATCGCACCGATCACGGTCTCGACGATCCGGTCGAAGGCGTAGCCGGGCGTCACGAGACCGACCGACAGGACGAGCATCGCCGAGATCGGCACCTGCGTCGTGGAGGTCGGCGTCAGCTTCGCAGCCCAGGCGATCAGGAGGGCGAGGATCACGGCGATCAGCACGATCCAGGTGTGGGCGTGCCCGAGGAGGGCGGCGATCACGTAGGCGAGCGCCACGCCCATGACGACGCCGGCGCTGCGCTCGAGGCCCCGGCCGAACGACTGGTTGATGCTCGGCTGCACGACGAGCAGGGCCGCGATCGCCGCGAAGATCGGCAGCGACTGATGGACCAGGAGCACCGAGGCGACCCAGGCGGCGACGACCGCGAGCGAAGTCTTGCCCACCTGGAGGAGCGGAACGCGCGACGGTTGACGGAGGCGGGAGACCAGGGCGGACACGGGGCGGAGCACGCCCTCCAGGGTACGGGGCGGCGCGGCACTGCTGATAAATCGTCGACGAACCGGTTGGATGGTCCTGTGTGGCCCAACTCAGCTGCGATCCTCCCTGCCGCGTTCGACGGCACGGGAGTCGACGTGGTGTCGTTCCGGCAGCACTCGGTGGAGCCGTCCGGCGGCGGCTACCTCTACGGCTACGAGGTGGACACCCGCGACGAGGCGGGCGTGGTCGCCACCGTCCTGACCTTCGTCGACACCGACCCCGCCTCGGTCGAGCGCTCCAGCAGGACGGTCGTGGATCCCGCCTCGGGCGACCGGGTGGTCGTCTGGGCCTACCCGGCCGATCCCGCACTGCCGGCGCTGCAGACGGTGACGTACCCGGAGTCGGTGACGAGCATCCTCGCCCGCCTCGGTCTTCCCGGCGGGAGCGCCTCGGGGCCCGTGTCGCCGACCGCTCCGCCCGTGTTGTCGGTGGCCGCGTACCGCCCCGGCAAACGAGCCGTGGTCCGGGCCGACGTGGGCGGGACGACCGTGTTCTTGAAGGTGGTGCGCCCGGCTCGCGCCGAGCCGATCGCCGCGCAGCACCGGGCTTTCGCCGAGCGGGGCCTGCCCGTTCCGCCCGTGCTCGCGGTCCAGCCCGACGGCCTGCTCGTGCTCGCATGCGCCAGTGGGGTCCCGGCGGGCACACGCGTGACCGAGATCGCCGAGGGCACCGGGTTCGTCGACAATCTGGTGACGCTGGCGCAGGCGATCGCCGGAGTGGAGCTCCCGCAGCGGGCCCAGTCGGACGCGCTGGACAACGGCGACTGGCATCGGCGGAGCCTCGCGGAGTCCCTGCCGGATGCGCAGGACCGCATCGACCGGGTCTACGACGAAATCGATCGTCGACGAGCCACCTGGTCGCCCGACGAACTGCAGGTGGTCCACGGCGACCTGCACCTCGAGCAGCTCTTCGTCGATCCGGAGGACCCGGGTCGCATCACGGGGATGCTCGACATCGACACGGCGGGCCTGGGGCATCCCGCGCGCGACGCCGGCGCTCTGATCGCCCACCTCGTCGTGACCGCTCAGTGGCACCGCGGCAACGGAGACCTCGCCGCCGCGCGGGCCTGCGAGCGCATCGCCGACGACGTCGTGGTCGCGTGGACCACGCGGAACCCTGCGATCGCCGATCGGCTGGCTCCCACGATCGCCTCGCAGCTCCTCGCCCACGCGGGCGGCCAGGCGACCCTCGGCACCGAGATCGGCCGCACGAAGGCGGAGCAGCTCATCGAGGCCGCCGAGGGGACGCTGTGGCCCCGACGCTTCGAGCCTGCGGCCGCCGAACGCCCCCTCAGCGACCGCGACCCAGCATCGGCGCCTACCGTGACGTTCACCCCGCCCGTCTGATCGGTCCGTCCGATCCGCCACCGCCGGTGCTCCCGACCGGCCCGTTCCAGGAGGTTCCGTTGACGTCGCTCTGGCTCGACACGATCCGCACGATCCCGACCGACGAGTTCGAACCGGAGGCGACCTACGACGACGTCATCGTCGGCGGCGGTCTCACCGGCCTCGTCACCGCCCTCCTGTTCGCCCGCCGCGGCCACACGGTCGCCGTCGTCGAGGCCCGCACCGTCGGATCCCTCGCCACCGGGTCCTCGAGCGCGGTCCTGAGCCAGCTGCAGGGCGTGCAGCTGCAGAAGATCAAGCGCCGCACGTACCAGGGCATCGTCGACGCCTACGTCCAGGGCAATCGGGAGGCCTTCGACTGGGTGATCGCCTACGCCGACGAGGCCGGGGTCGACCTCCAGCGCCGTGACGCCTACAGCTATGCCACCAGCCGCAGCGGACTGGCTCGCGTCGACGCCGAGTACCAGGTCGGGCGGAAGGCCGGTCTCGACCTCGCCAAGACCTTCGACGTCGAGGTCCCGTTCGCGACTCTCGGCGCGGTCCGGCTCCGCGACCAGGCGCAGTTCGATCCGCTCGACCTCGTCGCCGCCCTCGTGAGCGACATCCGAGCCCTCGGCGGCCTCGTGATCGAGAACGCGCACGTGTCCGGAGTCGACGCCGGCGAACCCGCGACCACGCACACCTCCCTGGGTGACATCCGCTCCGAGCGGGTGCACCTCACGACCGGCACGCCGATCCTCGACCGCGGCCTCTACTTCGCCAAGCTGAAGCCGAGGCGCTCGTTCGGCGTCGCCCTGCGCTCCGTGCCCGGCGACGACCTGCCGACCGCGATGTACGAGTCGGCCGACCACCCGAACCGCTCGTTCCGTCGCCACCGCGACCTCCTTCTCGTCGGCGGCAACGAGCACGGCGTCGGCCGCGCCTCCTCCGAGGCGGCGCTCGCCGACGACCTGGCCTCGTGGGCCGAAGCCCACTGGCCGGGCGCCGAGCGGTCGCGCGTCTGGAGCGGTCAGGACTACGCCACCCCGCACGGCGTGCCCTTCGTCGGGTACATGCCTCGCGGGCACGGCCGCATCTACATCGCCACGGGCTACGACTCCTGGGGCATGACGGGTGCCGTCTCGGCGGCGAGGATGCTCGTCTCCGACGTCCTCGGCGACAACTCGTCGTGGATGAAGGCCATCCACCATCGCGCCACCCTTCCGGCTGCCATGGCCGTGGGTCTGGGGGAGAACGCGGCCGTCGCGTGGCACTTCGCCCGGGGCTGGACCCGCGCTCTGACCAACCCGCTCGTCGAGGGCGAGACGCCGCCGGAGGGCCGGGGTCGCGTCGGCCGCGAGGGCTTCCGACCCGTTGCCCGCTCGACCGTCGCGGGAGAGACCTGCGCCCTGTCGGCCGTCTGCCCGCACCTCGGCGGCATCGTCGCCTGGAACGACCAGGAACTCTCCTGGGACTGCCCCCTCCACGGCTCCCGCTTCGACGCCACCGGCCGTGTGATCGAAGGGCCGGCGAAGCGGGGGATGCACGGTCTGACCGACTGACGCCTCCCGCCCGCTCTGGGGGTGCGGCGCGCCGTCTACCGTGGTGGCGACCGGGTCGCGCGCGGGCGTAAACTGTGCGAAGCATCACCACCCGATCTCTTGCCGTACGGTGTCTGTTCCGTCCCGGCCGCGAGTGACGGTGATGCGAGACACGAGACGCACGTCTTCCTGGGGGAGGTCGGTCTCGACAGTCCTGACCTTCCGCCGTCGGCCATCCGCCGTCGGCGCAGCGCCTTCGGGCATTTTCTAGGAGGAGCCTTGGCTCGACCAGGCCAGCGCCAGTCCGGCGG
This sequence comes from Frondihabitans cladoniiphilus, assembly GCF_039544345.1. Classification (NCBI taxonomy): domain Bacteria; kingdom Bacillati; phylum Actinomycetota; class Actinomycetes; order Micrococcales; family Microbacteriaceae; genus Frondihabitans; species Frondihabitans cladoniiphilus. The sequence continues at coordinate 97,473 of NZ_BAABLM010000002.1, read as the reverse complement.
TACTCGAACCGCCCCCCGCAACAACCACCGTCGTGTCCGCGACCTCGACAACGACGGCATCATCCCCGTCCTCGCCCGCGCCGTGCGCGAGGTCGAAGCCGGGGCCCAGCGCGGTCCGGTGAAGCCCTCCGGCCGCACGAAGTTCCAGGTCGTCGCGCTCCTGATGCGCGAAGAGCGCGCCCGGGTCAAGGCCGACAAGACCATCACCGACGCGGACCGCGCCGAGCAGATGAAGCGCCTCGACGGTGTCGCGACCATCCTCGCGAAGGCTGCCGCGCGCGACACCTCGCTGATCGCGCTCCTCGCCGAAGAGGCCGTCGTCTCCGACACCGCCAAGTCCCTGAAGCGCGACATGCTCATCCAGGCCGGCATCGAGCTCAGCCCGGACGACCTCATCATCACGACCGAGCCCGTGGCCGCACCGGTGGCGACCGAGCGTCAGGTCGTCCCGCAGTCGGTCCTGTCGCGCCAACTCGCGAACCCGTTCCTGGCGCCGGACTTCGCCCTCGCCGAACACAAGGACGTGCATCCCCGGCGCCTCGCGAACTGGGAACTCTTCGGGCCCCTCTTCAAGTCGTTCGAATACGGGTCGGGCGGGGTCTCGGCCTGCATGGAGCTCCCCGAGCCCACGACCCTCCGCGCGCCCGGCGGCGCCGAGATGATGCGGCACCAGGCACAGGTCGTCGAGGCCGCAGCCGAAGGCCACCGCACGTTCCTGCTCGCCGACGAGCCGGGTCTCGGCAAGACGGCGCAGTCCCTGCTCGCCGCGCAGGCCGCGAACGCCTACCCGCTGCTCGTCGTCGTCCCCAACGTCGTCAAGACGAACTGGGCGCGCGAGGTCGGGCTCTGGACCCCGAACCACCCCGCCACGGTGATCCACGGCGACGGCGACACCATCGACGGCTTCGCCGACATCGTCATCGTCAACTACGAGGTGCTCGACCGCCACGTCGGCTGGCTCGGCGACCTGGGGTTCCGCGGCATGGTCGTCGACGAGGCGCACTTCATCAAGAACAAGGAGTCGCAGCGGTCGAAGCACGTGCTGCAGCTCTCGGAGCGGATCCGGGCCCGCACCGCGCATCCCCTGCTCATGGCTCTCACCGGGACGCCGCTGATCAACGACATCGAGGACTTCCGAGCGATCTGGCAGTTCCTCGGCTGGATCGACGAGAAGAAGCCCGGGCCCGAGCTGATGGAAGCCCTGGAGGAGACCGGCCTGACCCCGGCCGAGCCCGGCTTCTTCGCCTCCGCCCGTGCCTCGGTCATCGACCTCGGCATCGTCCGCCGCCGCAAGGTCGACGTCGCCGCCGACATCCCCGCCCGCCGCATCGCCGACCTGCCTGTCGAGCTCGACGACGAGGTGGGCCGCTCGATCCGCGAGGCCGAGCGCGTGCTCGCCGGTCGCCTGGTCGCCCGCTACCAGACCGCTCTCGCGACCCGCACCTCGGGTGTCGTCGTCGAGGGCATCGACCACGACCTCGTGCGCCAGGTCGCCAAGTGGGAGCTCGAAGACGGCGACGGCCCGTCGACCGGCGAGAACGTGTTCAGCATGGTCCGCCGCATCGGTCAGGCCAAGGCCGGGCTCGCCGCCGACTACACCGCGCAGCTCGCTCGCACCGCCGGCAAGGTCGTGTTCTTCGCCAAGCACATCGACGTGATGGACACCGCTTCGGCCGTGTTCGAGAAGCGGGGGATCAGCTTCGCCTCCATCCGTGGCGACCAGACCCCGACCGTCCGTCAGAAGAACATCGACGCGTTCGTGAACGACCCGTCGGTGCAGGTCGTCGTCTGTTCGCTCACCGCCGCCGGTGTCGGCCTCAACCTGCAGGTCGCCTCCAACGTCGTGCTCGCCGAGCTCTCGTGGACCGACGCCGAGCAGACGCAGGCCATCGACCGCGTGCACCGCATCGGCCAGGAGGAGCCCGTCACCGCCTGGCGTGTCATCGCCGCGCAGACCATCGACACGAAGATCGCCGAGCTGATCGACTCGAAGGCCGGGCTGGCGGCTCGGGCGCTCGACGGTTCGGACGAGGAGATCGTGTCGTCGGCGGACGTGCAGCTCGGCGCGCTCGTGGCGCTGCTGACCGACGCGCTGGCCGCGTCGCCTGCCGCGCGCAAGGCTGCGCCGCAACGCCGCCGCTAGCGCCGCGCGCTGCGCGCCCGCTGCGCCCGCCCGCTGCGCCCCGCTAAGTCGCCCCGTTTTACGTAAGTCGCCCTGCCGTGCCGGGGCGACATACGTAAAACGGGGCGACTTGCGTACGACGAAAGCCGAGTCTGCTCAGCGGACGCCTGCATCGGCGAGGAGGCGTCCCAGATTCCCCGGCCTCATGGCGTCGCGCCAGACCCAACGGACGAATGCCTTGACCTCGGGGTGCCGCCGGACGAGGTCCTCGCGGAGCTTCTCGGCGACGACGACGTCCTCGGCCGAGAGTCCCCGCCGCAGACCTGCGTCCCGATACTTCACGAAGCCGTCGAACTCACCGACGATGCCCCATTGCGGCCAGAAGGAGTCGACGAAAGCCCTCCGCCCTCCTGGAAGACGGAATTCGTATTGCAGCTCGGGAGGGGTCAGTCGACTCTCGTGCATGACGACGCGGCTGAGGGATTCGCCGGGACGATCCGCCCGGCCGTCGGCGAAGGCTATGGCCTTGCCTGCCATCACCCGGCCCCGCCGTTCCGTCCGCCTATCGAGGTGGTCGGAGAGATCGTCTTTGGAGAAAAGGCCCACGCGGAGACCGTGGTCCAGTGCGACGACAGCCTGGCGCAACGGAACACGCAGGCTCAGATCGACGGCCGTGCGTACGGGCGACGTCACGAGCACACCACCGACCTCTCGGACATCTTCGTGCGGAACGCTCCCGGCATGTCGATAGGTCGTCTGCTTGCTCGTCGAACGAGCGACCGTCGGATCCGTCACCTGCACGCGCTCGGGCCGGTGGCCGAGCCGCGGCAGGCCCCACAGCGCCGCGGCCGAGGCGTGCGACACGACGACTTCGTGGTCGAGCAGCGAGACGGCCGCGACGGCCCGCATCCCGTGCTGCTGGGCTTCGTCGAATTCCTGCCAGTGCTCGGCGCGGACGTAGCGACCGCTCACGAGTCGAACCAGTTCGCCGCGCATGCAGGCGCGACGGACGGCAGTGTCGTCGAAGGACGATCGGACGACGAGCGACAGGTGCGGATCCACGGCACGAGGATGCACGGAGCCGGCCGCCCGGCGAACGGCACCGACCGAGAGTGTGGACGGCTCGAGACCAGAACGAGCCTGGGGAGAACAGGACGCCGGGGAGTTACATGACCTCATGCCCGAATTCACCGGATACGCCCACGTCGCGCTCACCGTGACGGATCACTCCGCCAGCCTGCCGTTCTACGAGAAGGTGTTCGAGACCGCCCCCGTGGGCGAGCTCGTCACCGACGACCTCGACCGCAAGATCTTCCCGGTCGGCGCCGGCCAGGTCTTCGGCGTCACGCAGTACCCCGACGGCAAGGGCGGTCGGTTCGACTACCTCGTTCCGGGCCTCGACCACGTCAGCTTCGCCGTCGCCACCCGCGCTGACGTCCTCGCCCTGAAGGACCGTCTCGAGGGCGTCGGCATCAGCGGCGACCTCAGCGAGGTGCCCTACGGAACCGTCCTCAACATCAAGGACCCCGACGGCAACGCCCTCGAATTCTTCTCGGCCGAGACCGCCTGACCTGGTCGCACGAAGGCGGCCGGCGGGGACGTCGGCCGTCGGGGGAGGGGACGCGTGAAGGACGGCATCGGTGCCGGATGGCGCCTCGTCTCCGAGTGGGCGCGGCCGGTGCTGCTCCGTCGGTGGCGCCTCCGCGTCCTCGCCTTCACCGCGGTCGTCGGGGTCGTCTCCGCGGGGGTGGTCGCCACATTCGTCCCCGCTGTCATTCATGACGGTCCGATCGCGGGAGCGGCCGACGACGTCGCCGGGGCGGTCTTGGCGGCCTCGTCCGGTGTCGGAATCGCCGCGATCCTGGCGATCGTCCTCGTCTTCCTTCGCATTCGACGGTTCGAGCGCGGGGCGGCCTCGGCGGGGTCGGTCGCCACCGGTTCGGTCGCCGCGGGGTCGGTCGCCGCAGTGTCGGCGGGAGCGACGGCGAGAGCGGGAGATGCGCGGCCCGACGACACCTTCGACCCGCCCGCGTCACCCCGTGCATCCCCCGATCGCCGGTGGCGGCGCCCGCCCCGTCAGGTCGAGGTCACCCCTGCGGCCCGTGCCGCCATCCGCGCTGCCTGGGCGGCAGGTCTCGAGCCCGATCTCGACGTCGCCGTTCGCCTTGCGGCTGCGGAGGCGGCGCGCAGGACGCGCGCGGTGGTGCCACGGTTGACGACGACGGGGCTGGCGTTCGTGCCGGTCTGGATCGCCGGTCTCGGCATCTGGGCAGCGACGGGATTCGCGCCGTCGCTCGGGATCGTACCGTGCTATTTCCTGCTGCAGGCGGGAGGCCTGGGAGTAGGCCTGCACTCCCTGGGCCGCACCCGTGCCGACATCGAGACGGCCCCGACCGCGGTGCCCGAGCACCTCGAGCCCGACGGTCGGAAGAAGCCGGATCGACGGCCCCGCAAGGTCCTCGGGACGGACTTCAGCGACTACGACTGACAGCGATACACGCTGATCCTGTCGAGCCGTGAGGCGGCTCAGACCGCGAGGCGGGCCTTGACCTCGGCCAGCGACGGGTTGGTCGCGGAGGAGCCGTCGGGGAAGATGACGGTCGGCACGGTCTGGTTGCCGCCGTTGACGCTCTCGACGATCTCGGCGGTGCCGGCGACCTCTTCGATGTTGACGTCGGTGTAGCTGATGCCGTCTTTGGTGAGCTGCTGCTTCAGGCGAGCGCAGTAGCCGCACCAACCCGTGGAGAACATGGTGATGGTGCCGGCTTCGGGAACGTAGGCGGAGGCGGTGGCGATGTCGGTCATTGCTTCAGAATACGTCCGACCCCCGACAAGAGCCAGTGACCCCGAGCTAGGACACCCGAGGGGCGCTGCGCTCCACCAGTCGGGCGATGGCGGCGACCGGGATCCCGAGCCAGTCGGGCCGGTTCCGGGACTCGTAGATGGCCTCGTAGACCGCTTTGTCGATCTCGAAGGCGTCGAGGAGCGCCCGCTCGGCTCGGACGTCGACCCCGGAGGAGGCGATGTAGCCGTCGACGAAGCTGCGCCTCGCGGCACCCGCCCAAGCCGACGCGTCGACTGAGGGCTTCTCCTGCGCCAGAGATCCGGAGACGTAGTCGAACGACCGGAGCATGCCTGCGACGTCGCGCAGCGGCACGTCGGGGCGCGATCGCTCGGGCATCGGGCGGAGCGGCTCGCCCTCGAAGTCGAGGAGGACCCAGCCGCGCTCGGGCGACTGCAGAGCCTGACCGAGGTGGAGGTCGCCGTGGATGCGCTGGAGTCGAGGCCACGGGCGCGACTCGGCCACTCCGTAGACGCGATCGATCGCCTCCTTGAACTCGGCGATCTCGGGAACTTCGCGGGCGGCCGTCGTGAGCCGGCGGCGCATGCTGACGAGCGCCGCGGCCACCTCGTCGGGTCCGGCCTCGACGGTCGGCAGCTCAGCGGCCAGAGTCGCGTGGACCTCGGCCGTCGCGACACCGAGGTCGAAGGCGGCCTGCGTGAAGTCGGTACCGGCCCGCGCGGCGTCGAGCGCGACGCGCCAGGCGTCCTCGAGGCCGGGCAGGAACTCCTGCGAGAAGGCGAGGTGGCCGTGCGCCAGACCCTCGTCACGGCCGGGGTCGGTCCAGGTGGCCGTGAGCGACCCGAAGCTGGCCGGAACGCGACCCGACCCGCCCTCCGTCAGGGCCGCCTGCGTGGTGACGTCGGGGTTGTCGCCGTGGTGCAGCACGCGGAAGACTTTGGCAATGACCTGGGGCGTCTCGCCCTCGACGTCGTAGATGATCGAGGTGTTCGACTGCTCGCCCTTGAGGACGCGCGAGGAGACGACGCGTCCGGGTGCCGCCAGGGTGTGGCCGTCGGCCTGGGCGTCGGATCCGTCGACGTGCTTCTCGGTCGCCATGGTGTTGAGCAGACCGTGCGCGTAGATCGGGTCGTGCGGTCCGTCGTAGAGGTAGAGGCCGTCGCTGGAGCCGATGAAGGCGTGGTCGCCGCCCGGGAGGGGCGTGGGACGCGCGGTGATCGGGACCTGATAGAGCACGGGCACGTCGGGGGCCTCGTCGATGACCAGGAGGGTCATGACGAGGACTTCGTTGACCATGGTCTCGAGGGAGCCGATCACGCGGATGGCGGGAGTGCGCCCCTTCGTCGCATACCAGCGCTGACGCGCCATCCAACCGGCCAGACTCGGGGCGACGTTGCTCATTTCTGCACTGTACGCCCGGTGCCTCCGAGCGGGGCTGACCGGTCCCCAGGACGCACCCCGGTCTCCGGCACGTTCTCCTCAGGCGGTGACTTCTCCACACTCGTCACGAGGGCGGCGACTTCTCCACACTCGTCACGATGGCGGTGACTTCTCCACAATCGTCACCCGGGGCGACTCCTCGCAGGCGAGCACCACTACAAAGGAGGCATGAGCCGAACTGAGCAGATCGAGATCGAGCGCAAGTACGACGTCGACGAGACGGCGCGAGTCCCCGACCTCGCGGGTGTCGGGCCCGTCTCCGCCGCGACGACCGAAGAGGCCGTCTCGCTGCGAGCCGTCTACTTCGACACGGCCGAGCATCTGCTCCTGGCCAACAGGATCACCCTGCGGCGGCGCGAGGGCGGGCACGACGCGGGCTGGCACCTGAAACTGCCGGCAGGCCTGGGGTCGCGTCGAGAGGTGCACGCCCCGCTCGGCACCGACGCCGACGAGCCCGTGCCGGCGGCGGTGCGCGACTTGGTGGAGGTGCTCCTGAGGGGCCGGCCCGTGCATCCCACGCTCGTTCTCGACACGACCCGCACGATCACGAATCTCGTCGACGCCGACGGAGACGCCCTGGCCGAGGTCGCCGACGACGAGGTCACGGCCACCAATCCGGCGACCACGTCGGTGAGGGCCTGGCGCGAGTGGGAGGTCGAATTGGCAGCCGACGTGACGAAGGCCGACGGCGAGGCGCTGTTCGCGGCGGTCGGCGACGCGTTCGAGCGGGCCGGAGCCTCGGCATCCGCGTCGAAGTCGAAGTTGGCGCGAGGGTTGGGCGACGTGCCCGGCCTCGCCGCAGGAGGTGCAGGTGCCGGTGCCGGTGCCGGGGCGATCGCGCCCGAGCCAGTCCGCCTCGACGAGCGCACTGCTGCCGCATTCGTGGTCGGCTCGCTCTCTCGGCTTCGCGACGAGCTTCTGGCGGTCGACCCCGAGGTCCGCGACCGGGCCGAAGACGCACTGCATCGGTTCCGCACGACTCTTCGTCGGCTGCGGGCGGTCGTCGGCGTCTTCCGCGGAGTCCTCGACGACGACACGGCCTCTCGCCTCGGCGACCTGCTGCGATCCGCGGGCCGGGCAGCCGGCCCGGCCCGCGATCTCGACGCGGCCCTCGAATCGGTCGACGACCACGCGGCCGCGGCCCCCGAGGGCTTCGTGGCGCAAGAGGTGCTCCTCCGACTCCGGGCTCGCATCGGCGAGGCCCAGCGCGACGCCTCCGCCGACCTCGATCGACTGCTCGGCGCACCGGAGTACTTCGAGCTCCTCGACCGTCTCGACGCGCTCGTCGTGACCGAGCCCACCGGCGAGAGAGCGGGGGATCCGCGGGTCGACTTCGTGACGGAATCGCTGGCTCGCGAGCGTGGTCGCGCCCGCAAGCGCCTGCTGCACGGGGTCGAGGCGTCTGCTGCGGCGGGCTCGGGCTCCGGCCTGGGCGCTGCCGCTGCCGCTGCCGCTGCCGCTGGCGCTGCCGCTGCCGCTGCCGCTGGCGCTGCCGCTGCCGCTGGCGCTGCCGCTGCCGCTGGCGCTGCGTCATTGTCTGCTTCTGCGTCTGCCCCGACGGGCTCAGCGGACTCGACTGCCGAGCTGCACCGCGCGCGCAAAGCCGTGCGGCGGTTCCGGTACGCGCAGGAGGCCGCCCGAAAGGATGGCCTCAAGGGCGGCGGCTCGCCGAAGAAGGCCGAAGGGCTGCAGGACGCTCTGGGCGAGGTGCTCGAAGACCGTGCCGCTGTGAGGCTCTATCTCGAGGCGGCCGCGGCTGCGCGCCGGGCGGAGGAGGACACCTTCGGGTTCGGGGTGCTGGCGGAGATCGCGGCAGCTCCGGCAGTCAAGGCGGCGAAGAAGCTGCCCAAGCTGGCGAAGGAGTTCTGAGCTCGGTTTGTGGGAGCCGCACCCCGGTGGTCTGGGCCTCGGGAGCCGCACCCTTGTAAGCCGCCGCGCACCCCGGTCGACGGAGGGTCGCGTGCGGGAGTGAGGGTGCGGGTCCGCGGGGCAGGGGTGCGGGTCTGCGGAACGGGGGTGCCGGTCCGCGGGGCAGGGGTGCGGGTCTGCGGAACGGGGGTGCAGGTGCGAGGTCGCGGGCGGGAGTCGGGGTGGGGGTCCGCGGAGCCGGGGTGCGCGTCCGCGGGAGGGGTGCGGGTCCGTTTGCTGAGGGTGGGATTCCGCGCGACGGGATGCGTGCCCGGACGCTGAGCCGTACCCCGGTGGCCGCCGCCAAGTGAACTGCACCCTGCTAATCCGCGGCGCACCCCGGTCGACCGAGGGTCGCGGGCGGGAGTGAGGGTGCGGCCCCGCGGAACCGGGGTGCGCGTACGTGGGAGGGGGGTGCGGGTCCGCATGCTGAGGGTGAGATTCCGCGCGACGGGATGCGTGCCCGGACGTTGAGGCGTACCCCGGTGGCCGCCGCCAAGTGAACTGCACCCTGCTAATCCGCGGCGCACCCCGGTCGACCGAGGGTCGCGGGCGGGAGTGAGGGTGCGGCCCCGCGGGGTAGGGGTGCGGGTCTGCGGGCACGGGGTTCGGGTGCGGGGCTGAGCGCCGCCGACGGGGTGCGGGTAATCGGAACGGGGGTGCGGGCCCGCCGAACAAAAGCGGGCCCGCCGAACCGAAGCGGCCCCGCCGAACCGAAGCGGCCCCGCCGAGCCGAAGCGGCCCCGCCGAACCGGGACGCGGTCCGGAGAAAGCGGGCGCTGCCCGAAGAAAGCGGGTGCGGGCGCAGGCGGCGTGCGAGCGCAATGGAACGCCGACACTGGACCGAGGCGAGCGGTCGATGTGCGGCAGGGCCGTCAGAGCAGAGCCTGGATCTTCTGCACGGTGGCGTCGTTCCGGGCTGTGACGGTGGCTCCGAGCGCCTTCCAGAACGCCGGCGGCACGGGGCTTGCGAGCACCCCGTTCGGCAGCCACTGGTAGACGGCCTCGGGAGTCACGACGAGCTCTTCGGGCAGGAGGTCGGCGGCCGGAGGGGCGGCAGCGGAGCCCGCCTCGACGTCGAGCGGTGCTGCGGCGAACGCGACTCCGAGCCGATTGGGCTCCCGGTCGTCGATGCGTAGCGGATTGGCGTCAGCGAGGGCGGCGAAGCGTTCGGCCGAGAGCACGACCACCTCGGCATCGACACCGGTCGCCGCCAGGACCGCCGCGCGCAGGTCGGCAGCAGACAGTTCGGTCGACCGGTCGAACACGACGTTGCCCGAGTTCAGCACCGTGCGAACGAGGGAGGCGCCAGAAGCCTCGACGACGGCGCGGAGTTCGGCCATCGGTACGCGCTTCGCGGTACCCACGTTGATGCCCCGCAGCAGGGCGACCCACCGACTCGAGCCGCCCGACCCGACAGGAACGGCCGACCCGCCCGACCCGGCCGAAGGTGTCACGCTCGATGCCCCGTCACGCTCGACGCCCGGCGACGAACGGAGCCCCGTCACGCTCGACGCCCGGTGACGACCGGAGCCCCGTCACGACCGCCCCGCCGTCACGACCGACCCGCCATCATGCCGCAGGCGCCTCGGCCCGCCCGAGCACCTCGAGCAGCCAGGCGATCTCGAAGGCTCGCTCGCGCCACGACTCGTACCGGCCGCTGACCCCGCCGTGCCCGGCAGTCATCTCGATCTTGAGCGACACGGGCGCCCCGGCTTCGCGCAGACGCGCCACCCACTTCGCCGGCTCGACGTAGAGCACGCGCGTGTCGTTGAACGACGTGACGGCGAGGATCCGCGGGTAGTCGGAGGCGTCGTCGGCGACGTTCTCGTAGGGGCTGTACGTGCGCATGTAGTCGTACACCTCGGGGTCGTGCAGGGGGTCGCCCCACTCGTCCCACTCGATGACCGTGAGGGGCAGGTCGGGATCGAGGATGCTCGTCAGGGCATCGACGAACGGGACCGCCGCCAGAATGCCGGCGAAGCGGTCGGGAGCGAGGTTCGCGACGGCGCCCATGAGCAGGCCGCCGGCGCTGCCGCCCTCGGCCACGAGGGTGTCAGGCGTCGTCCGGCCCGTCGCGATGAGGTGGTCGGCCACCGCGACGAAGTCGGTGAAGGTGTTGCGCTTGGTGAGGGTCTTGCCGTTCTCATACCAGGCCCGCCCCATCTCGCCGCCGCCGCGCACGTGGGCCACGGCGAAGACGACGCCGCGATCGAGCAGCGACAGCCGGGCCACGCTGAAGCCCGGGTCGATGCTGTGTTCGTACGAGCCGTACCCGTAGAGGTGCAGCGGAGCCGGTGTGCCGGCGGGCACGGCGTCGCGACGCCAGACGAGGGAGATGGGGATCCGCGTGCCGTCGCTCGCCGTGGCCCACTCCCTGCTCTGCTCGTAGTCGGCGGGGTCGTAGTCGCCCAGCACCACCTGCTGCTTCAGCACCCGCCGCGTGCCGTCGCCTACGGTGTAGTCGAAGACCGTGGACGGCGTCACGAACGACGTGGCGACGAAACGCGCGGTGGGTTGCGTGAACTCCGGGTTGCTGCTCCACCCCGCCGAGAACAGGGCCTCGTCGAAGGCGAGCGGCTCGAGCGGGCCGTACCCGGCGTCGCTCAGGGCGATGGTGCCGATCTGCGAGAGGCCGTCGGCGCGGAAGTCGACAAGGAGGTGTTCCGCGAAGGCGTCGACCGACTCGAGACGGCGAGAGGCGAGATGGGGGATGACCACCCGGCGGTCGCTGGTGGACTGCGGGTCGTCCGCCGGCACGTCGACCAGCTCGAAGCCCTCGGCGCCGTCGTTGTGGAGGACGAGCAGACGGTCGCTGCCCTGCACGATGGCGTGCTCGATCTCGTATTCGACGCCTTCGCGGCGGGGCCACACGACCCGGAACTCGCCGGTCGGGTCGCCCGAGTCGAGCAGGAGCGTCTCGCTGGTGATCTTCGAGCCGATCTCGATCGCCAGGTACTGCCGGCTCCGCGTGAGACCCACTCCGACCCAGTAGCGGTCGTCGGGCTCTTCGAAGACCTTGACGTCGTCGGAGGAGCCGCCGACCTCGTGGCGCCAGATGGTGTCGGGCCGCCAGGAGTCGTCGACCGTCGGGTAGAAGACGTAGCGCCCGGAGGCGTCGAAGGTGGCGCCTGGCGCCGTCTGGGCGACCACGTCGGGCAGGTCGACGCCCGTCGAGAGGTCGCGGATGCGGAGGGTGTAGCGCTCGTCGCCCTCGAGGTCGGTCGCGTAGACGAGGCGGCTGCCGTCGGGTGAGACGTCGAAGCTGCCGAGCGAGAAGAAGTCGTGCCCCTCGGCCTCGACGTTGCCGTCGAAGAGCACCTCTTCGCCGTCGGCCGGGACGCCGACCTCGATGGTGGGAGGGGTCCAGTCGGACGAGTCGCGGATGGGCAGACGGCACTGGATGCCGTACTGCTTGCCCTCGGCGGTGCGGGAGTAGTACCAGTAGCCGCCCTCACGTGTGGGGGTGCCGAGATCGGTCTCTTGAACGCGGCTCTTGATCTCTTCGAAGATCGTCTCGCGCAGCCCTTCGAGGTGGCGGTTCTCCAGCTCGGTGAAGGCGTTCTCGGCCTCGAGGTGGGAGACGACCTCCGGGTTCTCCTTCTCGCGGAGCCATTCGTAGTCGTCGACGAAGTCGTGGCCGTGGTGGGAGCGGGTGATCGGTTTCTGGGGAGCGTGCGGGGCCGAAGGGAGCCCGGAGGGGAGTGCCATGGAGAAAGCCTACTGACGGCCCCTGTCAGTGGATCCCCCGCTCAGTGGACCCGGTCGGGCGGCCCGCCCACCGGGCGGTGTCGGGGGTACGTGTCGCTCGCCGCGTGGGCTTGCTCGGGATCGTCGCCCTCGTCGCCCAGGTCTTCGCCGGTGCCGGCCTTCTCCTCGCCCGAGGGGGAGTGCACGCCCGGCAGCGTCTTCAGCCCGTCGACGTCTTTGCCCTTGGCACGGGCTTCGGCCGGGGTCTCTTCGCGCTCCGTCATGAGCCGAGGCTACCGGGTGGCTCAGAGCAGCGGCTCGCCGATCTCGGTCGGCACCTCGAGCCCTCGAACGCTCGGCCCGAGACGCGCCTGGCCCGGCTCGAGATCGTCGATGCGCGGCGACGAGGCGGCGATGGTGTGGACGGCGGCGTTGAGCCGGGCCTGGAGCTGCATCAGATGGAGCTCGTAGCGGGAGGGCTCGGCCTCGCTGTCGTCGAGGAACGTGTTGCAGGCCAGGGTCATCGCGTCGAGCGGCCCGAGAGAGCGCGACCCGGGGACGAGGGCCTGTCGGGCGACTCGGATGGCCCCGCGGAGGGTCGAGACGGAGTGCCTCGCCCGCTCGTACGCGGGATCGAGCACATCGGCCCGCGGGCTCGAGCGCGGCTCGATGCGGCGTAGGACCCGCCGGAAGTGGATCTCGTGCACCAGCTCGTTGAGGGCCGCGGCCTCGCGCTTCCGGTCGCCGATCCGACCGGCGAGGAGGTTGCTGGCGAAGGCGGCGCCGGAGCCGAGGAAGGCGCCGACCGCCGCCGTGACGAGGGTCGCCCAGAGCGGCTGCATCAGTGTGTCCCGTTCGAGTGCATGCCTCGAGACTAGAAGCGACCGCCGACATCCTCGAGGCGGCCCATGAGCGACCAGACGGCCCGCGAGAGCTCGGGATGCCAGAGCGCGACGCTTCGGAGGAACTCCAGCTCGTCGTCGAGAGCCAGCCCGCTCGCGGCTCCGGCCCCGGCGTGTCCGAGCGCATCCGCCCGCACCGAGATCACGACCTGCTCGTCGACCGTGGGCAGCCCGGGGATCACCTCCCACGGATCCTCTCCCGCTCGACAGCGGAGTTCGATCAGCGTGCGCAGCTCGTCGTGCGCCTCTGCGCGCAGCACCTCGAGGCTGCGTCCGGCGCCGTGGAACTCGATCATCCGAAAAATGCTACGCCTGCCGCTCTGACAGGATCGGAGCATGGCCGAGCCCGAACCCCTGCGCCGCGTCTGCGTCGCCTACCTCCTCCGCGACCACGGCGGCACGACCCAGGTGCTCCTGGGCCGTAAGAAACGCGGCCTCGGCGTCGGCTACTACGTCGGCCTCGGCGGCAAGTTCGAAGAGGGCGAGACCGAGGGGGATGCCATGGTCCGGGAGATCGAGGAGGAGTCCGGTCTCTCGGTCCGACCGTCGGCCCTCGACCGCCGCGGCGATCTCCGGTACCTGTTCCCGTCCCGTCCGTCGTGGAGTCAGCGGTCGACGGTGTTCGTCGTCCGCGACTGGGCGGGGGAGCCGCGGGGGAGCGACGAGCTCGACCCCGAGTGGTTCGATCTGGCCGACCTGCCGCTGGGGGACATGTGGGACGACGCCCGCTTCTGGCTGCCGGGAGTGCTCGCCGGGGGACAGGTGGAACGGGAATTCGTGTTCGCCGACGACCTGGCCACGGTCGTGCATCCCACGGGCTCCTAAACGACCGCGAGGTCGGGAGGCGCGACGACACGCGGCGACGCCCCTAACGGGTGCCACCACGAGAGGGGGGCGCGTCGTTCGCAGCGGATCGATAGGTTCGATTCGTGGTCATCCAGCCGGGTGACAAAAGCCGTTTCGCCGAGGGAGCACCATGACCGTCTTCGACACCCGGACGAGTGACTCCGTCGCCCTGTTGGGGGACCGATCGCGCGAGTCCCAGCCCGTCGGGCGTCGGATCGGCTGGGTCGCCGCCTTCGGATGGCCCGCGGTCGGAGTGGCCGTCCTCGCCGGCGTCCTCACCGGACAGCTGCTGTTGACCCTGATCGGTGTTTTCGGCGTGCTCGTGCTGGCCGGCCGCCAGGTCGCCCTCGTCGTCGCAAAGAAGGTGCGCACTGCCGCTGCCGTCGTCGACGACGCTCCCTACGGCCGCCGCTGACGCTCCCTACGGACGCTGCCGACGCTCCCCTCAGCCGTTGAGCGGGTGCTCGACGTCGCGGGTTCCGTCTTTCGTCGCCCGCATGACGGGCCGGACGAAGAAGTCGATGATGCCGAACAGCACGGCGCCCATGAACGCGAAGATCGCGTAGCTGTCCCAGAGTCGTGCCGTATCGCCCCCGTGCGACGCGAGGGCGATGGAGAGGACGTAGAAGACCACGGCCGCGACGATGAAGAGCACGACGAGGCCGAGGAAGAGGCGGTGGAGTTGAAGGCGGGTCACTCGTCGAGGATACGCCGGTCGTCGAATACCGACCGACGGTAGGCCGTGCGCCGGAAGGGCTCTCCCGCCTGCGTCCCGCCGCCCTACGACCGCGTCCGCGACACCGCCGAGGTGTCCATGGCCAGTTCTTCGGCATCGAGCCCTTGCAGCACCCGCCGCATGACCTCCTCGTCGAGGTTGCCCGCGTCGCGCTCGCGGAGGACGACCTCGCGGCGCTTCTCGAGCAGTTCGCGTCGGATGCTCGCCAGCGCTCGGGCGTTGGAGCGGGCCGGGCGCACGAGCCGCGGGTCGGGCGTGATGTCGGGCACCGCGACGTCGGGCGTCGAGCGCATGTCCGTGGCGCGGCCGGGCTCGGGGATCTCGGTCTGCTCGACCCCGCTGCCGTCTTCGGCCTCGTCGCGGAGACCCTGGCGGAAGGCCTGGTCTTGGCGGGAGAGGCGCTCCTTCATGATCGTGATTCCGCGGTCGACGGGCTCGGCGCCCCACTCCTCCGCCCAGGCGTCGCGGCGCTTGTCGAGGTAGCCGACGGCCTCCTCGGTGCTGTTGGAGACGAGGCGGAGCTCGGCCTGGACGTCGCGGTCGGCCTGCTCGAGGTCTTGCACGCCGAGGCGGCGGATGACGAACGGCAGCGTGAGGCCTTGGAGGAGAAGGGTGCCGACGGTAACGACGAACGCGATGAGGAACATGGTGTCGCGTGCCGGGACGCTTTCTCCCGTGTCGGTGACGAGGGGGATCGAGACGGCGGCCGCGAGGGTCACCACCCCGCGCATCCCCGTCCAGGAGACGACCGTCAGCTGCTGCCAGCTGAGCTTCGGATCCGATCGACCCCAGATCATGCGCGCGGCCCGGGCCTTGCGGAACCGTCGGAAACGGGAGTAGACGATGCGCCGGATCAGGCGGGACCAGTAGTAGCTGCCGAAGACGAACAGCGGTCTGACCACGATCACGACCCCGAGCACCACGAAGGCGACCCCCACTCCTTCGGCGAGGCCGCGCGAGCTGGCCGCGACGTCGTTGACGACGGTCTTGAGTTGCAGGCCGATGAGCGCGAAGACGAAGCCCTCGAGGGTGATGTCGGCGGCGGCCCAGATGGGGCGTTCCTGCAGGCGGGATGCATAGCCGGACTTCGGCGAGTTGTAGCCGACGTACAGGCCTGCCGCGACCACGGCCAGCACGCCCGACCCGCTCAGCTCTTCGGCCACGATGTAGGCCAGGAACGGCAGCAGCAGGCCGATGACGATCTCGACGACCGGGTCTTTGACGCGCATGCGCAGAGTGTGCGCCAGGACTCCGAGGACGAGGCCGACGGCGACGCCGACCCCGATGGCGAGACCGAAGATGCCGAGGTCGTTCCAGACCGTGAGCGTGGCGCCGCCGATGATGAGGAGGAACACCTTCACCAGGGTCAGTGACGCGGCGTCGTTGATGAGGCTCTCGCCCGAGATGACCGCCATCACCTTGCGCGGGAGGCCCAGTTTGCGGCCGATCGAGGCCGCGGAGACGGCGTCGGGCGGAGCGACCACCGCACCGATCAGGAAGGCTGCGGGGAGAGTCATGTCGGGGATGAGCATGTACGCGACGAAGCCGACGACGAGCGCCGTGATGATCACGAGGAAGATGCCGAGCCGACGGATCTGCACGAGCGACTGCCGGAAGTTCTGGAACGAGACGTCGAGCGAGGCCGAGTAGAGCAGCGGCGGCAGGATGACGGTGAGGATCACGTCCGAGTCGATGTGGATCGACGGGAGCCCGGGGATGAACGACACGGCGAGGGCGACCGCCACGACGAGGAGGGGGGCCGGCAGGCCGCGCCAGCGCGCGAACGCCGTGATCGCGAGGGATCCCGCGAGAAGGAGCAGGAGTTCGAGGAGTTCCATGGCGTACCGTCCGTCGTGTTTCGGCGGGCACTCGACCACTTCGGGGGCGGTCCGTGCGGGGGCTCCCCAGTCTGCCAGGTGTCGCCGAGGTGGCGCCTGGGTCCGGTCCTGCCGGAAGGCGGCGGCGGGTCCGGCGAGACGCGGGGCCCTGCACCTGGGTAGTGTTGCGCCGGTGGATCTCACACTCGTCGTCGTCCTGGTCATCGCGCTGGCCATTTTCTTCGATTTCACGAACGGCTTTCACGACACCGCCAACGCGATGGCGACACCGATCGCGACAGGGGCACTGAGGCCCAAGGTCGCGGTCACCGTCGCCGCGCTCCTGAACCTGATCGGCGCGTTCCTGTCGACCGAGGTCGCGAAGACCATCTCCGGCGGCATCATCCGCGAGGGCCCCGGCGGCGTGGACATCACCCCGACGATGATCTTCGCGGGCCTGATCGGCGCCGTGATCTGGAACATGGTCACCTGGCTGCGCGGTCTGCCCTCCTCGTCGTCGCACGCGCTGTTCGGCGGCCTGATCGGCGCGGCTCTCGTCGGCGCGGGCACCGGCTCGGTCGACTTCGGCGTCGTCCTCTCGAAGGTCGTGTTCCCGGCGTTCCTCGCACCGCTCGTGGCGGGGCTCGTCGCCTTCGTGGCCACGAAGCTCGCCTACACGATCACTCGCCGGGCCAACGGCAAGAACCAGCGCGGCGGCTTCCGCGTGGGCCAGATGTTCACCTCTTCGCTGGTGGCCCTGGCGCACGGCACCAACGACGCGCAGAAGACGATGGGCGTCATCACCCTCACGCTGATCGCCGGCGGATTCCTCTCGAGCGGCGCCAACCCGCCCTTCTGGGTGATCCTGGTCTGCGCCTGCGCCATCGCCGCAGGCACCTACACCGGCGGCTGGCGCATCATCCAGACCCTCGGCGGCGGGCTCACCGACATCAAGGCCACGCAGGGCTTCTCTGCCGAGGCCTCCACCGCGGCGACCGTGCTCGCCTCGAGCCACCTCGGCTTCGCGCTCTCGACGACGCAGGTGTCGTCGGGGTCGATCATCGGTGCGGGCCTCGGCCGACGCGGCTCCACGATCCAGTGGGGCACCGCCGGCAAGATCGTCATCGCCTGGTTCATCACCCTGCCCGCCGCGGCCGCGGTCGGCGCCCTGTGCGAGCTCATCGCGCGGCTCGGCACGGTCGGTCTGATCGTCGACGCGGTCCTCGGCTTCGGCGTCATCGTGCTCATCTTCGTGCTCTCCCGGCGCAAGCCGGCCGAGACCGGCAACGCCCTCGAAGTCGACCAGGCGGCCAACTCCGTGTTCACCAGGAAGGAGCGCCGTGCCCTCGCGAAGAAGCACAGCGACGAGATGCTGCTCGCGCGTCGGCGGATGAGCGACGAGTCGTCCCTGTTCGACCTCGGAGAGCCTGCACCGGTCGCCGCGGGTGCGAGTTCCGGCACGACCCCGACGGGAGAGAAGCGATGACCATCGACTGGGGAGCCTTCATCACCGTGGCCCTGGTGTCGCTGGTGTCGGCCGGCGCGCTCGTCGCCGTGTACGCCACCGGACTCCGCCTGCTCGCGGTCGAGCCGCGCCCGGCGATCGCCTCGTTCGGCGCCTACGCCTGTTTCGTGGTGTGCGCCCTGGGCGTGCTCTACGGCATCTACCTCATCATCCCGTCGTTGCACGCCGGCTGACGATGATCGAGCACGGCCGGCGCGCGACGAGGCGCGCCCGATGAGGATCGTCGTCGCGGTCAACCCGTCGGCGTCGTTCGGGCGGCGCAAACCCCTCGGCCCCGTGGTGGTCGAGCGGCTGGGGGCGGCGGGGCACGACGTCGTGGCGCTCGACCGATCCAGCTACGACGACCTCCTGGCCGCCACCCGGTCGGCCGTCGAGTCGCGCCCCGACGCGCTGGTGGTCGTCGGCGGCGACGGAATGGTCTCGCTCGGCACCGGGCTCCTGGCGCAGTCGGGCATCCCCCTCGGCATCGTCCCGACCGGGACGGGCAACGACTTCGCCCGTGCGCTCGGGATCCCCTACGAGGAGCCGCTCGAGGCCCTGCACCTCCTCGAGGGGTGGCTGGGGCATCCCCCGCTCTCGGTCGACGCCTTGCGCGTGCGGCGTACCGACGGCGGCACCACCTGGGTCGCGGGAGGCGTCTCGGCCGGGTTCGACGCCTTCGTGAACGAGCGCGCCAACCGGATGCGGCGGCCCCGGGGGCGGATCCGCTACGACATCGCCCTCGTGCTCGAGCTGCTGCGGCTGCGGCGGGTCGACTACGAGATCACGATCGACGGCCGCGAGCAGTCGGTCCCCGGCATTCTCGTCACCGTCGGCAACGCGCCGTCGGTCGGCGGCGGCATCCGCCTGCTGCCCGACGCCGTGATCGACGACGGGCTGGCCGACGTGCTGGTCGTCGACCGGCTGTCCCGGGCGACGTTCGTGCGCCTCTTCCCGCGCGTCGCGAAAGGCACGCACACGGGGGATGCCCGGGTCAACGTCTCCCGGGCGACCCGCGTCACCATCGACGCCCCGGGTGTCGCGGCCTACGGCGACGGCGAACGCATCGGCCCGCTGCCGGTCGACGTCGAGATCGTGCCCGGCGCTCTTCGCGTGTTCGCGCCGCCGAGGGCCCCGGGCGGGGGCGGCTCGATCAGTACCAGTTGACCGACTGCGAGTGCGCCCACGCGGCGCACGGCGAGCCGTACGAGCCCTTGATGTAGCCGAGCCCCCAGATGATCTGGGTGGTGGCGTTCGAGGCCCAGTCGGTGCCGGCCGAGGCCATCTTGCTTCCGGGCAGGGCCTGGGGGATGCCCGTGGCTCCGCTCGAGTTGTGCGCCGTGTACCGCCAGCCCGACTCCTTGCTCCACAGCGAGACGAGGCAGGTGAACTGGCTGGCTCCCCAGCCGTACTGCGAGCTGGCGAGGGCGGCGGCGGTCGCCTGGGCTCCGGCGACGGTGTTGCCCGCGGCGAGCTTGGCGGAGGCAGCGGCGGCGTCGGCCTGAGCCTGAGCGGCTGCGGCCGCAGCGGCGGCGTCAGCGGCCTGCTGAGCGGCGATCTGCTGGTTCGCGGCGTCGGTGGCCGCAGCGACGGTCTGGGCGGCGGTCTGCGTCACCTGGACGCGAGCGAGGATCGTGTCGGGCGCGAGCTTCTTGTAGTCGGCGAGCTCGGTCACGTTCGCGGTCAGCGCGGTGGCGTCGGCCTTGCCCGCCGCTGCCTGCGCGACCTGCTTCGCCGTCGCGATCGCCTGGGCCGCGGTCATGTCCGCGGTGGCCTCGCTCACGGCGGAGCCGGCGTGCACGGAGACGCGGCCGTCGGTCGTGGCGGTGACGGTCGGCGTGGGCGTTCCGAGGGTCGGGCCGATGTCGAGGCCGACCGACGACGCGGCACCGGTGGCCACTCCGGTGGCAGCAGCGGCGGCGGCGCCGAAGGCCGAGCCGCCGCCGGTCGTGACGAAGCCGGTGCCGGCGACGAGGGCGCACGCGGCGACGGCGGAGAGGGCGACGATCTTCGGCCGGTTGCGTCGGCGGGTCGAGGCGCGGCGAGCGGCGGCGAGGTCGCGGCGCGTGGCCGGCGTGCTGGCGTCGAGCGCGGAAGAGGCGGTGGTCGGGGTGGAGCGGGGCGTGACGAGGCGCAAGTGGGTCCAATGGATCGACCGAGTGCACACCACGTCGAACGAGGACAGGGCAACGTCGAAGCCTTGGCTCCCGGTGGTCGCGGAGCAGAGCCATGCCGCACGCCGGACGGTCGCCCGGCGATGCGCGGGTTCCGTGGTGACGTGGGCCAGTGGTGGATCGGTGGCGGGGTCTCGAGGCTTTCGGCCTCACGCGCTCCGGGCCGACTGCACTGCAGGGGCCGGCGGAGGCGAAGTGGCGAGTATGCAAGCCGTTTCTGGACAGGTGCGCCGAAACACCTGGCAGAATCCTCTGTCCACCGATGCATTTGCATGGATCGACGTGCTCCGCGACAGCGCGGGAGACCCCGGTTCCGCCTCAGGTGCGGGTCACAGATCGAGCACGCGCCGCAGCCAGGCCACCCGGGCCGCTGTGGCCTCGATCGAGATCCGCGCGTTCGGCACGAACAGGTCGAAGCCGTGGAACCCGCCCGGCCAGACGTGCAGCTCGGCGATCCCGCCCTGGGCCCAGATCGCCGAGGCGTAGGCGACGTCCTCGTCGCGGAACACCTCGGCGGTGGCGCAGTCGACGAAGGTCGGCGGGAGGCCCGAGAAGTCGGTTGCACGGGCCGGTGCGGCGTAGGGCGAGACGGCGTCGGTCTTGCGTCGATCGCCGAGCAGGGCATCCCACCCGGTGTCGATGCTGCCGCGGTCCCAGACGCCGATCCCGTCGATCTGGTGGCTCGACACGGTCTCGTTGCGGTCGTCGAGCATGGGGTAGATCAGGAGCGACGCGGCGAGCGCCGGTCCGCCCTCGTCGCGCGCCTTGAGGGAGACTCCTGCGGCGAGGCCTCCGCCGGCGCTGGCGCCCGCGATCACGAGGCGGGCCGGGTCGAAGCCGAGCTCGTCGGCGTGCTCGGCGGTCCGCACGAGGCCCGCGTAGCAGTCGTCGATCGGGGTCGGGTCGGGGTGCTCGGGGGCGAGCCGGTATTCGATCGAGACGACCACGACGTCGAGGGTGTCGACCCAGGCGAGGTATTCGGGCGCACCGGTGAATCGGTCGCCGATGATCATGCCGCCGCCGTGGGTGTGGAAGATCCCGGGGGAGCCGGGCGCGTGGTCGGTGCGAGTGAAGATCGACACGGTCACCTCGCCGCCCTCGACGGGGATCGTGCGCTCCTCGTGGCGGATGGGCCGGTCGGCGATGAGATCCTCGATGGGCACGGCGGGTGCCTGCCTCATCAGGGGGATCAGCTCGGGGGAGAGCGTCGGCGGCATCTGGCCGCGGAGCGCTTCGAGGACGGGCGCGACCTCCGGATCGAACGGGGGCGCGGGATGCACGGAAGCGGTCATGGGAAACTCCTTCGTCTCGGCCACGGCACTGTGGCCCGTCCATCCTGCGCCACGGGGTCGGCTTTACGTCCGGTAGAACGAGTTGTACGCTCGCCGGGGAGGGGTGCAGGGCCTCTCGACACGCGTGCTGAGTCCTGAGGGGTGACGATGGCCGGAACCGTGATCGACGTCGAGACGGACGACTTCGTCGTCGCCGCGTCCGCCGCGTCGTCCGCTGCCGCGAGCGTGAGGGCGGCGCGGGATGCGGCGCGGGCATCCCTCGCCGGACTCTCCCGCATGGCGGGCTCCGACCCGTCCGGGGTGACCTGGGCGTCGTCGTACGACGGTGCCGCGAAGGATGCGTTCACGGGGCTCGACGGTCTGGTCCTGGCCCTCGAGCAGGTCTCGGCGGGTCTGGCTGTGACCGGCCTCAACTACGCGACGGCGGACTGGCTGTCGGCCGGGCACGCCGGCCAGGCGCCCGGCACCACCGCCCCGTCGACGCCGGTGGCCGAGCGGACGTCGCCGCCCCCGACCGCGTCCGGCGGCTCGCGATCGTTCGGCGCCGCGGGATTCGACCTCGTAGCGAACTTCATCGGAGATCTGTGGCCGGACGGCGACACGGGCAAGCTGAAGAGCGCCGGCGCGGCGTGGAAGGCGCTGGGTTCCGACCTGGACTCGGCCGTCTCCGGGTGCACGCGCATCCTGGACGCCCTGTCGTCGTCGCAGACGCCCGAGATGGACTCGATCCGGTCGACGGTGACCACGGTGCAGGGGCACGTCTCGGACCTGGCGAGCCAGGCGGGCGTGCTCGGCGGTGCCTGCGTGTCGTTCGCGTCGCACATCGACCAGGTGCACACCGACACCGAGCGCGAGCTGCAGAGCCTGCTTCTGCAGGTCGAGCTGACGGCCGCCGGCGGGCTCGTCCTCACGTTCGTGACGGCGGGACTGTCGGACGCGGCCGCCGCGGCAGGAGCGGCGGCCGAGGTCGCCGCATCGGTCAGCCGGATCCTTGCCTTCATCGCGCGCCTCGCCTCCGCTGCGTTGAAGATCGCCGACGAGGCGGTGGCGGCGGGCAGCTCGTTCGTCAAGGCCGCGTCGCTGTCGGAGAAGATCGGCGTGAAGGTCGCGGTCTTCGCCGGGAAGAGCGCCAAGTACGGCCTCGGCGGTGCGGCCGGCAACGTCGCCGTCACCGCGATCGTCGACCCGAAGGCGAATCTGGCGGATGCTGCGGTGAGCGGCTTCGTCGGTGGTGCGGCGTTCGGAATGCTCGGGGAAGGAGCCGTCATCGGAGTGAGGGCCGTTTCGTCCCGCGTGGCCGCGAGGGCTGCCGGGAGATTCGCGGCTGACATGCCGGTAAACAGGGCCTTGGTCGATTCAGCCGACTCGGGGCTCGCGCCTGAACACGGCCTCGTGCCCGGACCGGGCAAAGAACTCGGGTCTGAGGTCCGCGGCGAGCCGGCGCTGACGGCCGAGGGCGTGGTGATCACGCCTCGCGCCGATGTCGCGCGGTCGCTCGACGATCCGCCCGTGCTCGGAAGCTCCGAGGGTGGGCCCGGTGTCTGGAAGCACGTGAGCCGTTCTCCGAGGGGACGGCCCGATCAGATCCACGCGACTGGTGTGGAACTCACGCCTGATGGCGAGACGATGGAATACGTCATTTCCGGCGGCCCCGGCAGGCGCGATGTGGAAATCGACGGATTCCACTGGAGGGGAGACCCTCCCCTCTCCGTGTATCAGGAGGTCAAGGGTAATTACGACATCCTTTACATGCCGTTCAAGCCGGCCGATGCGGTCGAACTGGAGATCGGCCAGTGGGTGGAGCAGGCTCAACGTCAGGCCAGAGTCATCCCCGAGGGGAGCATCAAAGAATGGATCCTGACGCGGAACCCTGAGCTGATCGAACCACTTCAAGACGCGTTCGAGGAGGCGGGCCTTGGCGATATCCGCGTTCTCTATGTCCCTCTCGCGCCCTAGGGCGTTGCACACGCCGCCGATAGGGTGAGAAGACCATGACTGCATTCGTTGACCAAGCCTCTTCGTGGAACCGTGAGGACGTCATTCTGCGCGGCTTCTGGGGAGGCCGATCCGATTCCGTCGACGAGCTCGCCGCACGAATGGCATCCACGACAGAACTCCTCCGGAGTTTCGGCGGCCGGCTCGCTCGCCCATGGCTCGAGTTCACTGAGAGCCCTCGGCTCGTCCCCGACGACCTCGGCGGGTGGCGCGATTTCGTCCGACGCTCCGTGATCCGGGACGATCACGGTCGCCCCGATCCCTTGAGCGGACACGCCGTCAGCATCGTCAGCGAGTCGTCAGACGGTTTCTCCAGGGCCAAATTCACCGTCAGTGCGGGTGAAGCCGAAGGGGTTCTGAGTGTTCCGTCGAACCGGTTCCTCCTGAAGTTCGGAGAGCCATCGACGGGATCGAGTTCCGACTATCCGTTGGACGAGGAGATCGTTCCCATCGCCGGGGAACTCCTGCGGGGCCTCGTCTCCCTCTGGAAACCCGACACTGCCGCCCTTCTGACGAAACCGATGCTTCGAGCTCAGCGCGGAGGGCCGAGTCGACTGCCCGATGTCGGAGCGGTGTCGTGGTTCTCACCCGTGGTCGCGAATCTCCCTTCATCCCTCGAGGGGGCGACCCTCGAAGCGTTCGGAGAGGGAGCGATCCTCACCGTCGGTGCACCCGGGACGGCCTCGTCGTCGGCGGAGGCAGTCGCTGCTGTCCGAGGGAGTCTTCTCGAACAGGGGCGGCTTTTGCCGGCTCCGCCCGTTCAGGCGGTTCCGCCGCAGGTACCCGGGCCGGGGAGTCTCTCTCCGGCCTAGCAGGGGCGCTGATCCCCGGCTCCGCCAGCCCAGGACACGCCGCCCGCCGTTCCAGGGGCCGTAGACACTCGCCGCCTGAGACACTCGACTGTGGATACCGACCTGCCCTTCCTCACCCGTCGCGGATCGATCGGTGATTTCACGGCCGCCTACCGTCCGGCCGACGCGACGACGATTCCCCTTCTGCTCCTGAATGCGGTCGGCCGGAAGGATCTGCCGTCGCGGTACGAGGTGAGCGGCATCCTCCTCGACGACGGCGCGGATGCGTCCGAGACCAACGACGAGGGCGAGAACGCCCTCCATGTCCTCTTCGGGCAGGTCAAGCACGACCTCCCCGCCGAGGTAGCCCTGGCCGCCCGCCTCATCGACGCGGGTGCCGACGTCAACGCCCTCGACTCGAAACAGCGTCTGCCGCTTCAGGCCATCGTGAACCTGAAGTTCGACGACGAGGCCCTGTCGCCGCTGTACGACCTGTGGTTCGCCCAGCCCGGTCTCGACGTCACCACGAAGAACGCCTGGGGCTTCAGCCCTCTCGATTTGGCGCGAAAGTTCCCGTATCGGGCCGCTCTCGTCGCCCGCATGGAAGGAGTCGTCGAGTCGCACCTCGGCTGAGACCGCCGACGCAGCTGCCGCCGACTCACCGTGCCGAGTCACCGCACCGAGGCGTCCAACTCCCGAGCATGCGCCGCCAGCCACTCCCGTCGGCGCAGGATCACGTCGCCGACCCCCTCGTCCCACATCCGCCGCCAGCCACCACCGAGCGTCTCGGCGCGGTGCCGCATCGAGAACCACGACCGGTCGGCGATGTTCCGGCTGACCGGCACGAGCAGCGCTCGATCCTCGGCCGACAGACCGTACGCCTCGACGGCGAGCCGAGCGCGGCGGAACGGGTCCGCCTCCCGCAGGGCGTCCTGCCGATCCTCGACGGGCATCCACGGCGCCCACCAGAGCAGCAGGTTCGCCATCTCCTCGACCCGGGTCGCCGGTCGCGCGAGGTCGAAGTCGATCAGCGACTGCGCGGTGCCGTCGCGGAACACCACGTTCTCCGGAGTGATGTCGAGGTGGGCCAAGAACCTCGCTGCAGGCGCAGTCGACGACGGCGAGCCCGGGGGATGCACGGGCCGCAGCTCCTCGGCCCACTCCGGCAGCCCCGCCAGCACCGCGGCGTCGTCGTAGCGCCGCACCAGTCGGGCCAGGCTCACGAGCCGCCCCTCGTCGGCCACCCACTCGGGCCACGGCCGTGTCGCGACCTCTCCGTCGACGTAGCTCAGCACGTCCCGCTCCCGGGCATCGACGCCGAGGTGCCTCGGGGCGCCGTCGAACCCGACTCGTTCGAGGTGCTCCAGCAACAGCCGCACCCCGTTCGACGACGGCAGTCGCGGGCGGCGCACCGTGTCGCCCACCCGCACCAGCCCCTCGGTCACGTCGCCGCCCTCGAGAGGGACCTCCGGCAGGCCCGCGTCGGACTCGATCCAATTGCCTTCCATCGCATCATTCTGCTACCGTCCATTTAGCTTCCATGGAAGTTACATCCATGGAATAGAAAATCGAAGGGCTGAGCCATGACCGACCTCGCGACCGTCTTCAGCGACCTCGTCCGCTACCAGATCACGCTCTGGAACGCAGTCGACGTGCGCCTCAAGACCGACCTCGACTTCTCCCTCGCGAACTACGAGACCCTCCGCGCCATCGACTCCCGCGACACCTGCCGAGTGCTCGACGTCGCCGACGAGCTGGTGATCACCGTGGGCGGCGCCAGCAAGATCGTCGATCGGCTCGAAGCGCAGGGGCTCTGTGCACGCCGTCCGAACCCCGACGACCGCCGCTCGTCGATCGTGTCCGTCACACCCGCCGGTGAGAGAGCCCTCCACGCCGCGCGTCGGACCGTCGAGGACGAGTTGCAGAAGCGGCTCGGCTCCCCCCTCACCGTCGCCGACCTCGACCGTTTCGCCGACACGCTGTCGGCGCTGCGCGCCTCCACCCGTCACGCCGGCACCCCTGCCGCGCCCACCCCCGAAGGAGCACCCGCATGACCGCCACCGACACGATCCACGCCGACCCGAGCATCCCGCGCACCATGCGAGCCGTCGTGCTCGACGCCCCCGGCACCGAGGCGGAGCCCGGGGCGCTGGCCATCCGAACCCTCCTGGTGCCGACCCCCGAGGCCGGCTGGGTGCTGATCGAGGTCAAGGCGTTCGGCCTCAACCGGTCCGAGCTGCACACCCGCGAGGGTTTGGCCGACGGCGTGACATTCCCGCGCGTTCTCGGGATCGAGGCGACCGGTGTCGTGGCAGCGGCGCCCGGAGGCGAGTTCGAGGTCGGCCAGCAGGTCGTCGCGATGATGGGCGGCATGGGGCGGACGTTCGACGGAGGCTACGCCGAGTACACCGCGGTGCCGGCCTCGCAGGTGATCCCGTTCGCCTCCGACCTGCCCTGGTCGACTCTCGGCGCCGTCGGCGAGATGCTGCAGACGGCCAATGGCTCCATGGTCGTGGGGCTCGACGTCAGGCCGGGGGAGTCGATCCTCATCCGCGGCGGCACCTCCTCGATCGGCATGGCCACCGCCGTCCTCGCCAAGCAGCGCGGCATGACCGTGTTCGCCACGACGCGCAACCCGGCCAAAGCCGACTCCCTGACGGCCATCGGCGTCGACCACGTGATCGTCGACGACGGGCACGTGGCGGCGGCGGTCCGGGCGATCGTGCCCGACGGGGTCGACACCGCGCTCGAACTCGTCGGCGCCCCGACCCTCGTCGACACGATGCAGGCCGTCGGCTACCACGGCCTGGCGTGCATGACGGGGATGCTCTCCAACTCCTGGACCCTGCCCGACTTCTACCCGACCGGCGACATCCCCCGCGGCGTCTGGCTGACGGGCTACGGCGGCGACGCGTCCGATCTGCCGGCGGCGGTGCTGCAGGCGTTCCTGGACGCCGTCGCGGCAGGCGACGCGGTCGTGCCGATCCAGCGCGTCTTCCCCATGGACGAGATCGTCCTGGCGCACGAGACGATGCTCGCGGGGCACGGCAGCGGCAAGCTCGTCGTCACGACATGACCCGTGGCGTCACGCTCGCGGCGTCACCGCCACGTCGCGCCACGACGCCGTCGTGCCGACGGTCCGCACCCCGACCTGGCCCGTGGTCGTCGTCGAGCAGTTCGCGTCGGTGGCCGCGGCCACGGTGAGCACGCTGCCGGTCTTCGACTGCGCAGTGGCGGTGATCGTGCATCCCACCGCTTCGACCGTCAGGTGATACCAGGTGCCGGTGCCGAGAGCTGCGGGCAGGTTGGCGGTCGCGAGGGTGCTCAGGGTGGTGCCGTCGCTCTCCTGCACGACGAGCGTCGACGACGACAGCCCGGCGTAGTAGCCCTTGAACGCGTTCACCCCCGAGGCGGGGCTCGAGACTCTCACGAGAAAACCCGCGCTGACCGACGGCGACGACGTGCCGACGAGTTGCACGTCGCCGGTGAGGGTGTAGTTCTTCCACGAGGCGACTCCGGCGATCGACTTCTCGCCCTGTCCGCCGGAAGTGTTGTTGTAGGTCTCCGCCGCCGTCGTGTTGGTCCACGTGCTGCCCGTGCCGTACGTCGTCCAGCCACTGGTGCTCGAGGCGAAGGGCGCGTTGTAGGTGGCGACCGTCGTCGAGGTCGTGCCCCCGACGGTCGCGGTGACGTTCCGGAACGACGCGGTGCTGTTGAAGTCGCGCACGCCGATGGCGCCGGCCGTGAGACAGGTGGCGGCGGGATCGGTGTAGGCGAACGAGGCGGGGCTCGCCGTCGAGCCCACCTGCACGATCGACGCGACGATGGTGCAGCCGGTGACTTGCGCCGTCACGTGGTACCAGGTGCCGACCGTCGGCACGAAGAGCGTGGTCGATGCGAGCTGCGTGTAGTTGTTGTTCTGCCGGCCGAGGACCAGGCCGTTCAGGGTGTAGACGCCGAGGTAGTAGCCCTGCAGGGCATCCGTGCCGTTCTTCGGGTTCTGCACCCTGAAAAGGAGGCCCCCCTGGCCGGACGTGTTCACCCGCACGTCGCCCTGCACCGTGTAGTCGGTCCAGGTTGGTTGGCCGCTGACGGCCTTGTTGCCGCCGCCCCCGCCGAGGGTGTCGGAGTACACCCCGCCCGACGTCGCCCAGCTGCCGTTGTAGGTGTTCCAGCCGAGGTCGCCGCCCGGCCAGGCGTCGCTGTAGGGCAGCACCCCGCCGCTGGGGCTGAAGTTCGCGTTCGTGCCGAGCGTGTTCGTCGAGCCGCTCACGCTCGCCGTGAAGCCCGACTGCGTGAAGGGGGCGTACTGCGCGGTGAGCCAGAGGGCCGCGAGAAGGAGGACGCCCACGGCTGCGACGGCCTTCCTGCCGGAGAAGAGCCCTCGCCGGCCGAAGAGGAAGTCGCGGGCGCGCCGGAGGTGGAGTCGTCGGGTGCCGTCGTGCGACACCGTGTCCTGA
This sequence comes from Frondihabitans cladoniiphilus, assembly GCF_039544345.1. Taxonomy (NCBI): domain Bacteria; kingdom Bacillati; phylum Actinomycetota; class Actinomycetes; order Micrococcales; family Microbacteriaceae; genus Frondihabitans; species Frondihabitans cladoniiphilus. The sequence goes on along the minus strand of NZ_BAABLM010000002.1, from coordinate 68,993 downwards.
TCCGACACGTGGGCCTCTCCTGGGCGGTTGGTGATTCCAACCAGGTTGCGATCACTGTAGCCGAGGCGGCTGCGGAAGACGCACCCCCGTTCTGGCTAGGCTCGCGGGTACACGATCGAAGGAGCTTGTTGTGCCCACCGAGAAAGACACCCGCGTCGAGACCGATTCCCTCGGATCGAAAGAGGTGCCGCAGGCCGCCTACTGGGGGATCCACACCCTTCGTGCTCTCGAGAACTTCCCGATCAGCGGCCGGCCGATCTCGGTGTACCCGGAGCTCGTCGAGGCGCTCGCGGTGGTCAAGCAGGCGGCCGCCCGGGCCAACGTCGAGATCGGCGTCCTCGATCAGCGCAAGGCGCGGGCGATCGAGCAGGCCTGCGAGGAGATCCGCGCGGGGGCGCTGCACGACCAGTTCCGCGTCGACGTGATCCAGGGCGGTGCCGGCACCTCGACCAACATGAACAGCAACGAGGTCATCGCGAACCGCGCGCTCGAGATCCTCGGCCACGAGCGGGGGCAGTACGAGTACCTGCACCCGATCGACGACGTCAACCGGTCGCAGTCGACCAACGACACCTACCCGACGGCCATCAAACTGGCGATGTCGTTCACGCTGGCCAAGCTGGTCGACGAGCTCGGGCTCCTCGCCTCGGCCTTCGCGGCCAAGGGGCACGAATTCCGCGACGTCCTCAAGGTCGGGCGGACCCAGCTGCAGGACGCCGTGCCGATGACGCTCGGCCAGGAGTTCACCGGCTTCTCGCACACCCTGGGCGAAGACCAGCAGCGGCTCCGCGACACCCTGCCGCTCCTCGCCGAGATCAACCTCGGGGCGACGGCCATCGGCACGGGCATCACGGCCGACCCGAACTACGCGGAGGCGGTCCGGCGCCACCTCAGCGACCTCTCGGGCATCGAGATGGTCACGGCCCCCGACCTGATCGAAGCCACCAGCGACGCCGGCGTCTACATGACCGTCTCCGGAGCGGTGAAGCGCAGCGCCATCAAGCTCTCGAAGATCTGCAACGACCTCCGCCTGCTCTCGTCCGGGCCGCAGGCCGGTCTGGGGGAGATCACTCTTCCGCCCCGTCAGGCCGGCTCGTCGATCATGCCGGGCAAGGTCAATCCGGTGATCCCGGAGGTCGTCAACCAGGTCGCCTTCGCCATCGCCGGGGCCGACGTCACGGTCACGATGGCCGCCGAGGCGGGCCAGCTCCAGCTCAACGCGTTCGAGCCCGTCATCGCGCATTCGGTGCTGCAGAGCATCGTCTGGCTGCGCCACGCCTGCGAGACCCTCCGGGTGAACAGCGTCGACGGCGTCCAGGCCAACACCGACCGGCTGGCGCAGCAGGTCGAGACGAACATCGGCGTCGTCACGGCCCTCACCCCGTTCATCGGCTATGCGGCGGCGGCGTCCATCGCGCACACGGCGCTCGCGACCAATACGTCGATCGCGACCCTGGTCGTCGCGGCCGGCCTGATGGACGCCGAGCACGTGCAGAAGGTGCTGTCGCCGGCGCGCCTCTCGGGGCTCGAGGCGATCACCACGAGCATCCCCGTCGCCACGGCCGAGCAGATCTCCGCGCACCTGGCGACCCTCGACGCGCCCCACTCGGAGGAGACCGCCGGCTAGTCGTCGTCCGTGTCGTGGGTCGCTCGCACAGTCGTCCGCTGCCCGCTGCCCGCTGCCCGCCGTCCGCTGCCCGCTGCCCGCCGCCCGCCGCCGACTGTCCGCCGCCGACTCCAGAATGTGCAGCCCTCATGGAAAGTGAGCAGCGTGTTCTGGAGTCGCCCTGACGGCGCAGGGGGTCCGGCCTCGCGCTCCCGCCGACTCCAGAACACGCCGCTCAGGTTCGAGCTGCAGCGGCGTGTTCTGGAGTGCCCCGCGCGCGGGCCCGTCGGCGACTCCAGAAGGTGCTGCCCTTGTCGAAAGTGAGCAGCGTGTTCTGGAGTCGCCCGATCAGCCGCCGGCTAGTCGTCGTCCTGCGACGACAGCGGCGTCTCGTCCTCCGCGGGGTCGGCGATCGACTTCGGGGTCGCCATGCCGCTCATGGTCTGGAACCGCGGCCGCACGTGCGGTTGGCCGTCCTCGTCGAGCGTGGGCGGACCGTAGAGGCGCACGGCCTTGAGCCGCATGGTGCGCCCGTCGACGAGGTCGAGCGACAGGTGCCGGGCGAGGGCGAGGTTGCGCTTGCTGTCGCGCAACGGCAGGGGGATGAGACCCTCGGCCTCGACCCCGGACTGCAGATAGCGCACCCGGATGATCTCGGCGTCCAGCTCGCCGCCGAGGACGAGCACGAGATTGCTGATGAAGGCGTAGATCAGAAGCACCACGGCCCCGCCCAGGAAGCCGTACAGGTGGTCGTAGTTGGAGAACGTCACGACGTAGACCGCGAAGCCGGCCGTCGCCAGCGCCCACCCCGCGATCGCCAGAAGCGCGCCGTACGAGACCCACCGCACCTCCGGGTGCTTGATGTTCGGCGTGAAGTAGTAGAGGAGCCCGACGGCCAGCACGACGAGCCCGACCAGCACGGGCCACTTGAAGACGTTCCAGATCACGACGAAGAACTCGCCGAACCGGAACTGGTCGCCGATGCCCTGGGCGATGCTCGGAGTGATCAGGAGGATCGCGGCGATGGCCGCGAACAGCACGGTCAGCACCGATCCGAGCACGATCATGAACCAGCGCAGCTTGTAGAAGCGACGGCCCTCCTGCACCCCGTAGATCGCGTTCATCGCCCGCCCGAACGCGGAGGAGTAGCCCGACATGGACCAGATCGTCAGCGTCAGGCCGATGCCGAGCGACACCCCGGGGGCCTGCAGCCCGAGCAGGGCGACCAGAGGCTTCTGCAGCACGTCGGCCGCGCTCGGGCCGATGGCGATGCGAGCGATGTCGAGGATGTCGCTCACGGCGTCGCCGCCGTCCTGGCCCAGCGCGACCGCCGACACGACGCTCAGGGCACCGGGGAAGAGCGCGAGGGTCGAGAAGAACGCCAGCGAGGCGGCGGCGTCGATGGTCCGGTGCCGGAGGAACCCGTGATACGTGCGTCGCAGAGCGTACCGCCACGGGATCGGGTCGCGCGCGCCCACCACCAGATACGCGTTCCACGCCCAGACGAACGGGCGGGCGACGAGGAGCCCCAACGGCTTCATCCACGGCCACCCCACCGCGAGCGCGAACCGCGTGGACAGACGGGCCACCCAGCGGAAGAACCGCCAGATCGGCCACCAGATCACCAGGATCACGGCCCAGACCGGCCGCACCAGGCGGAGCGTCGTCGTGGCGATGGGCGTGAGGAGCCGATTCACGCGGGCCGTCGCCTCCGCAACGGTTCCAGGCATGGGCCCAGGATACCGGGGATGCACGGGCCCGGTCGGTCGGTCGCTCCCGCCCGGCGGACGCCGGCCCGTCACCGCGCCCCTAGGCTGATCCGCATGCAGGCCGCGACGCACCCGAACCCGGCCTGACGTGCGCCGCCTCACCGGCAACTTCGCGGCGCTCGCCGCCGGCTTCGTCGTCATCGCGAGCTTCGCGGTCGCCGTCGTGGTCTACTTCCTCGCCGTCCTCCCGGCCCGGGTCCTGGGGGAGGGGCTGACCCTCGCGGTGGTGCCGCTCGTGATCGTGCTCATCGGCATCCGCTTGGTCGATCGCTGGGAACCCGAGCCGCCGGTGGCTCTCGTCTTCGCCTTCTTCTGGGGGGCCGGGGTCTCCGTCGGCGCGGCTCTCGCCTTCGACTTCGCGCTGCAGAGCATCCAGAGCGCCCTCGGCGGTCCGGCACTCGGCTCGGACGTCGTGGGGGCCGTGATCCAGGCGCCGATCGTCGAGGAGATCGCGAAGGGACTCGGCGTGCTGCTGGTGCTCTGGCTCTTCCGTAAGCACTTCGACGGACCGGTCGACGGGATCGTCTACGCGGCGACCGTCGCGGCGGGCTTCGCCTTCGTCGAGAACGTCCAGTACTTCTCGGTCCAGGTCGTCGACCAGGCCTTCGGCGGCACCGACCTGGGCGGAGTCTTCCTGATCCGCGCCCTCATGGCCCCGTTCGGCCACATCATCTACACGGCCTGCACCGGCTTCGCCCTCGGCCTGGCCGCCCGGCGTTCGTTCGGCCCTCGCACGCTGCTCTTCTTCGCGGTCGGACTCGTCCCGGCGATCCTGATGCACGCCCTCTGGAACGGAGCGCTCGTCGTCGTCGGCGACCGCTTCGTCAGCTACTACGTGCTCGTGCAGGTGCCGATCTTCCTGGCCTGCGTCGCTCTCGTGATCGTCCTGCGCTACCTCGAACGGCGGGTCACCCGGCTGCGGCTCGGCGAGTACGCGGCCGGCGGCTGGTTCGACGACGACGAGGTGAGGATGCTCAGCCGCGGTTCGTCGAGGCGCCGAGCCCAGAAGTGGGCCGCGCGCAACGGGCGCGCCCAGGTCATGCGCCGGTTCATCTCCGACGCCACTCGGCTCGCCTCCACCCGGCAGCGGCTCCTCTCGACGAAGCGCTCCGAGCGAGCCCTTCGGGCCGCTCGCCACGACGAGCAGGAGCTGCTCGCCGCCGTCGCCGCGGGCCGAGAGGCGCTCCGCGGGTCCTGACGACATCGCGGCTCCTGACGACCCCGGGCCCCTGACGACTTCAGGATCGGGACGACGTCAGGGCGTGGGATGCGCGGCGTCGTAGTTCCGGAACGACGGCTGGAATCGCGCCAGCAGCCCGATGAGGGCGATGATCAGCGCCCCGCCGAGCAGGGGCGGCCAGACCGTCCCGGCGGCGGCCAGCAGGCCGACGAACAGGTCGCCGACCCGGGGTCCGCCGGTCACGACCACGGTGAAGACGCCCTGCAGCCGTCCGCGCATCGCGTCGGGCGCCGCCGACTGGAGGATCGTCGACCGGAAGATGGACGAGACGTTGTCGGCCGCTCCGGCGCCGGCGAGTGCGATCGCCGCGAACAGCAGCGCGACGAGGTTCGCCGAGGTGAAGCCGGCCGTCAGGCTGCCGACGCCCCGGTGCCCGCCCAGTTGAGCGACGAGGAGGACCACGCCGAATCCGAGGATGCACGCCCCGTACGCCCCGATCGCGATCGACACCGCTGCCCCCTGCCGCCTGACGTGCCCGAGCCTGCCGGAGACGAGGCTGCACAGCAGGGCCCCGACCGCGAACGACGCCGTGAGCACACCGACCGTGACGGCTCCTCCGCCGATCAGGACCGCTCCGACCACCGGATAGAGCACGCGGGGCTGGCCGAACGTCATCGCGATGATGTCGACGATGAAGGTCATCCGGATGTTCGGGGACTTCTTCAAGAAACGCATGCCGAACAGGAGCGACTCGAGGCCGGGGCGCTGGGTCTCGCCCTCCGGCTTGATCGCGGGCAGCGAGAAGATGCCGAGGAACGCGGCCGCGAAGAGCACCAGGTCGACGGTGTACGTGGCGGGGAAGCCGACCGCTGCGACGAGGACGCCGGCGAGCGCCGGCCCCAGGGTGAGCTGGATGCCGATCGAGATGCCGTTCAGGGCGGACGCGGCCGGGAGGAGCTCCGTCGGCAGCAATCGGGGGATGATCGCGGCCCGCGACGTCGCGATGATCGTGGCGGCGACGGCGCTGATCGTCGACAGGGCGTAGAGCAGCACGGTGTTCTCGAGGCCGAGGAACGCCTGCGTCACGATGGCGGCGGTCGCGAGCCAGGCCACGACGGCGGCGAGGATGGCGACGAGCCTCCGGTCGAACGCGTCGGCGAGCATCCCGCCATAGAGGCCTGCCACGATCATCGGCAGGAGCGAGACCACGCCCACCAGCGCGACGGCGAAGGTCGAGTGCGTGATGTCGTAGATCTGGAGGCCCACGGCGACGAGGGTCAGCTGCGAGCCGATGCCCGAGATGGACGAGCCGAACCAGAGGCGCGCGAACGGCGGACTGGAGCGGAGCGGAGTGAGGTCGACGAGCAGCCCGCGGCGCTCGCTCTTCTGAGTGGTCAAGGGTCCAGTCTGTCGGATTCCGTGCATCCCCGGCGAGCTTTCGGCTGGCCACGTTCAGGGAGCGGTCCCACCGCGTTTGCGCCGCGTTCACCTGCGGGCGTAGCCTCCATACGTTCGCATCGATGACCTCGACTCTCGGTGCGGACCCCGATGGGCCGGCCACTCGAATTCTCGCAGGGAGGACGCGAGCGGCCGGCCCATCGATGTGGGGCCGATCGACAGGGGGCCCTCGTCGTCAGGCCAGGCCGACATCCGTCGCCCCCGTTGCTCTCCTGGCGAACGGGTTGGCCCGATCCGACCAAACACGCTTGACTGGGTGGCATGACTCACGACTCATCCACCAAGCCCGAGATCGACGCGCCGGAGGGCCCCGCGCCCGCCGAACTCGAGATCACCGACATCACGGTCGGCGACGGCGCCGAGGCGCAGGCCGGCTCCACCGTCAACGTGCACTACCTCGGCGTCGAGTACGACTCCGGCGAAGAGTTCGACTCCTCCTGGGGTCGCGGCGAAGCGATCAACTTCCCCCTCGCGGCGCTCGTCCGCGGCTGGCAGGAGGGCATCCCCGGCATGAAGGTCGGCGGTCGCCGCAAGCTCGTGCTCCCGCCGCACCTCGCCTACGGCCCGGCCGGCTCGGGTCACCCGCTCAGCGGCAAGACCCTGATCTTCGTGATCGACCTCTTGGGCGTCAGCTGATGGCGGAGGCCATCACCGGCATCCCGACCCTCGCTCTCAACGACGGCCATTCGCTGCCCGCCGTCGGCCTCGGCACCTACAAGCTCGACGGCGACGAGGGCACCGAGGCGGTGAAGTCGGCACTCGCCACCGGCTACCGCCTTCTCGACACGGCACTCAACTACAAGAATGAGGACGCCGTCGGGCGCGCCGTGCGCGAGACCGACGTGCCGCGCGACGAGATCATCGTCACCTCGAAGCTGCCGGGCCGCTTCCACGGCTACGACGAGACCCTGAAGGCGTTCGAGGAGACTCGCACGAACCTCGGGCTCGAGCACGTCGACCTGTACCTGATCCACTGGCCCCTGCCGCGGATCGACAAGTACGTCGAGTCGTTCAAGGCGTTCGCGAAGCTGCGCGAGGAGGGGCTGGTCACGTCGATCGGCGTCTCCAACTTCACCAAGGAGCACCTCGAGCGGGTCCGCGACGAGACCGGGATCGTGCCGGCCGTCAACCAGGTCGAGTTGCACCCGTACTTCCCGCAGGCGGCGCTCCGGGCCGTCCATGCCGATCTCGGCATCGTCACCGAGAGCTGGAGCCCGATCGGCAAGCAGTCCGAGCTCCTGACCGAAGACGTCATCCTCGAGGTGGCGAAGGCGCACGAGGTCAGCCCGACGCAGGTCGTCGTCCGCTGGCACGTGCAGATCGGTGCGATCCCGCTGCCCAAGTCGGGCGACGCCGGGCGGCAGCGCGAGAACCTCGACGTGTTCGGCTTCGAACTGACCGACGAGGAGGTCGCACGCATCTCCGGCCTCGAGCGCGGACGGCTCTGGGACGGCGATCCGGAGACCCACGAAGAGTTCTGACCCGCTGGCAGTCCTCGCAGCCTCGTCCCGAGCGGCCGGTTCCCCAGGAGCCGGCCGCTCGGGCGTGTGCGGTCCGTGCATCCCCCGGCTGTGCCTCGCCTTCACATGTGTTCGCATGCAGTTTCGTCATGCTCCGAAGTGCATAGAATCGTATGCCGACTTTCCCGAGGGGTACCCGCCTGTTGTCATCCGAACTCGACCGTGAACGCGTCTACGTCAGCGCCCTGTACGAGCGTCTCGACGCCTTGAAAGCCGAGGCACGCGAGCGTCTCACGGCCGTTCGGCGCGAGACCGTCGGCGGCAACCACCAGAGCCGCAGCGAGCGCGACGCCTACGCCCGCCTCTACGAAGACACGCTGGCTCAACTCGGCGAGGTCGACGACCGCCTGGCCTTCGGTCGACTCGAGCTCGAAGAGCACGACGAGACCACGAGTCCGGCCGCGCTCACAGCGGTCGGCGACGGCAGCCGACACGACGACGGCGCCTATCGCTACATCGGGCGGATCGGCCTGCGCGACACCGAGCACCACCCGATCCTCCTCGACTGGCGCGTTCCGGGCGCCAGCGCCTTCTACCAGGCCACCGCGGCCACGCCGATGGGCGCGCGCGCCCGCCGGCATCTGACGCTGGAGGGCCGCCGCGTCACCCGCATCGAAGACGAGGTGTTCGACCCGACTCTGCTCGACCGCGACGACGTCCAGCTGCAGGGCGAGGGCGCCCTGATGGCGGCCCTGACGGCCCAGCGCACCGGGCGCATGACCGACATCGTCGCGACCATCCAGGGCGAACAGGACCGCATCATCCGCTCGGCTCTCGACGGCGTCCTGGTCGTCCAGGGCGGCCCCGGCACCGGCAAGACGGCCGTGGCCCTGCACCGCGCTGCATACCTGCTCTACTCGCACCGAGAGCGCCTTCGCGGCTCCGGCGTGCTCGTCGTCGGGCCGTCCCGCTCCTTCCTTCGCTACATCGAGCAGGTGCTGCCCTCCCTCGGCGAGTCGGGCGTCGTCCTGTCGAGCCTCGGCGGGCTCTACCCGGGTCTCGAAGCCACGCGCGACGACGTCCCCGACGTCGCGGCGCTCAAGGGCTCCTCGCGCATGGGCGACCTGCTCAAGCGGGCCGTGCGATCGCGCCAGATCGTGCCGACCGAGCCGAGCGAGATCGACGTCGACGGCGAACGGATGCTCGTGCAGCCGTCGCTGGTGGCCGAGGCAATGCGCCGTGCCCAGGAGCGGGGCAAGCCGCACAACGAGGGCCGCGTCACCTTCAACAAGAACGCTCTGGCGGCCCTCACCCGGCAGCTCGTCCACCAGCTCCGCGATCGCGGCACGACGGTCGACGACTCCGACGAAGCCGTCCTCCGCGAAGACATCCGGCAGTCCTACGACGTCCGGGTGCTGCTCAACACGGCCTGGCTGCCGCTGACCCCGCAGAAGCTGCTCGAAGACCTCTACGCCCGCCCCAACTGGCTCGCCAGCATCACGGCGCAGTGGAGCCCTGCCGAGCGCGCCCTGCTCCGGCGCGAGCGCGGCGCCGAGATGACCATCAGCGACGTCCCGCTGCTCGACGAGGCGGCGGAGCTGCTGGGCGAGTTCGACACGGCCGTGGACGCCGACAAGCGCGCCCGCAAGGCGCAGCAGAAGCGCGACATCGAGAACGCCGAGCGCGCCATCGAGAACATGCAGGTCGAAGGAATGGTCACGGCGAGCGACATCGCCGGCAACTTCGCCGAGCGGGCCGCCAGCATGACGACCGCCGAGCGCGCCTCCGGCGATCGGACCTGGGCCTATGGGCACGTGGTCGTCGACGAGGCGCAAGAGCTGTCGCCGATGCAATGGCGCCTGCTCGCCCGCCGCTGCCCCCTGCGGTCGTTCACGGTCGTCGGCGACATCGCGCAGGCGTCGTCACCGGCGGCCGCGACATCCTGGGACCGCGCGCTGCAGAGTCTTCTCGGCCGTCGTCGCGGGGGAGCGACGCTCGGCGGCTCCTGGCGCCTCGAAGAGTTGACGGTCAACTACCGCACCCCGACGCAGATCGTCGAGTACGCCGAGCGGGCCGCCCGCGCCAACGGACTCGACATCACGCCCAGCCGATCGGTCCGCAGCAGCGAATGGCCCGTCCGCGAGGTGGCGGCCGGCTCCGACGTCGTCGCTGCCACCGTCGAGGCCGTGGCGGTCGATCGCGCGATCGACTCCACCGGCACCCTCGCCGTCATCGCCCCCGACGAGCTCGTGCCCGCTCTTCTCGCGGCCCTGCTCGAGCGCTTCCCGGGCGAGGCCGCCCCCGGCACGGCGTCGTTGACCGCGCCGATCTCGGTGCTCAGCCCCGCCACGAGCAAGGGTCTCGAGTTCGACGCCGTCGTCGTGACGGCGCCCACGCGCATCCTCGATCTCTCGATTCGCGGCAACGCGAGCCTCTACGTGGCGATGACCCGCCCCACCCAGCGTCTGACCGTGGTCTCGTAAGCGATCTCCCACCATGCCGACCGCGTTCCGTGGTTCGATGAGGTCATGCCCGTCGAGACGCCCCTCGCCATCCACACCTTCATCGAAGCGACCAACCGCGAAGACACCGATGCCTTCCTCGCGTCGTTCTCCGACGACGCCGTCCTCGACGACTGGGGGCGCGTCTTCACGGGCCGCGACGGCATCGCGAGCTGGAACGACAGCGACAACATCGGCAAGCACTCCCGCTTCGACCTGGTCGAGATCGTCGTCGGCACGACACCCGACCAGTTCGTCGTCACGATCGACGTCAGCGGCGAGGGCTACAACGGCCTGGGCACGCTGACCTTCACGGTCGCGGGCGAACGGGTCACGTCGCTGGTCATCACCTGAGGCGTCCGACCCACAGGGCGCGCGACCGGTCCTATTTCGCCCGGTTCTTCACCAGCGCGAGGGCGTAGCTCGTCCACCACGACCCCGCCGCGGGCCCGCCGTTGCAGGTGCCGTCGCTCGCTCCGGGCGTCTTGACCCAGAGGGTGGCGTCGAGCTTCGTCGTGCCGTCGGCCACGGCGGGCGGCAGGCCGAGCCCGGCGCCGCTCGGATTGCACCAGGTGCCCTTCCACCCCTGACCGTTCCGCGACGTGTCGATCACGTAGTGCGCGCCGCCCGTCAACCCGGAGAGCGTGTCGTCGTAGGCCGTCTCGTCGGCCGTCGGGTAGAAGTTCGAGACGTTGCTGAAGAAGCCGCGGGCCTGGTCGACGCGCGCCGCCGTCAGTCGAGCGGCCATCGTGGCCGGGTCGACCCAGTGCGAGTTGCCGCCGTCGAGGTAGGTGGCGACGCCCGCCCGGGCCAGGGTCCGAACCGATTCCTTAATCAGGGGGATGCGAGTGGAGGCCTCCGAAGGGCAGTTGCTCAGCATCGCGAGCGCGTCCGGCTCGTCCAGCACCACGGCACGGCGCCCTTGAAGCGTCTTCGCGACCAGGCCGACGAAGTGCTCGTACTCGGACGCCGTGAAACCGCCGCTCGAGTAGTCGCCGCAGTCGCGGTTGGGGATGGCGTAGAGCACGAAGGACGGGGTCGCGCCCTGCTTCGCGGCATCGGCCAGGGATCCTCGGATCACGGAGACGAGCTCGTCATCGGAATACCAGTCGCCCAGCCAGAGCGACACGGGCTGCGCGGCGATCTGCGCGACGGTCGCGGCCTCGGCGCGCTTGCCCTCCCGGGTGAGGCCGGCGACGGCGGTCGCCGCCTGGCTCTGCGTCGGGACGGACAGGCCGCCCCGGAACAGGCTGGCCGCGGGCGCGGAATCGATCTGGGCACTGTCGAGCAGCGGTGCGGCGGGCGCGGCGCTCGCGGAGGGAACGACGGAATGGGCGATCACGCCGGTGACGGCGGCCATCGCGGCCACGACGAGAACGGTCGTGACGATGGGCCGGAGGCGACGGCGTGGCATGGCGGGTTCCCCTGGACTGCGGCCGATCGACTGCCCTGATGCAGTCGTTCTCGCCGTCCCTCCAGTGCACCAGGCCCGTCGACTGAACGGCAGGACCCATTGGGGGGACGCAGCGGCCCCAGTGCTGGGGTCAGGCCGAGAACGGGGGATGCCCGGGCCGGGGCCCGACGGCGCCCGGCTCGGTCACACCGTCGTCAGGAGCCCCTGCGGCACGAGCATCCACGCGTCGGCTATCGCGCACGCCAGTGCCACCAGCACGTACACGAAGACCCAGAACAGCCCGGGCAGATGCGTGAGCCGGGCCAGCTGATCGGCGTCGGACTGACCGTTGCGGGTGCGGCGCCGACTCGACTGGAGCTCGAGGCTCGCACGGAGGGCGCCGAGGGCCAGGACGACGGTGACGACGTGCCCGAAGAAGAGCTGCCAGTCGACCGGGGCGAACCAGGTGACGGAGAAGACGATCGCGGCTCCGACCAGGATGACCCAGAGGCCGTACCAGTTGCGGATCTGGACGAGCATCAGCGCGAGGACCACCAGGAGCGCCCAGAGCAGGCCGGCGGAGTAGCCGCGGCTGAGCATCCACGAGGCGCCGAGGGCTGCGAGAGCGGGTGCCGTGTAGCCAGCCAGCAGGGTGATCACCATGCCGAAGCCGCGCTGCGGACCGCGCGACACGGTCAGCCCCGACGTGTCGGAGTGGAGGCGGATGCCCGTCAGCCGACGACCGGTGAGCACGGCTGCGAGGCCGTGACCACCCTCGTGGACGACGGTCACCGCGTTGCGGACCGTGTGCCAGGCGCCGGGGAGGAGCACCAGGAGGACACCCACGACGAGCGCCCCGATCAGCATCGGCACGGACAGGGAGGGGGCCACCTGGGTCACGCGGGACCAGATGGTGCTGACGACGTTCACGGCGCCCAGCCTAGGGAAGGCGACCGACCTTCTCGGCCGACCCGGGCATCCTCACCCTTCTCGTCTCCTCCTCTGGGAGGAATTCCGGCACGGGGAGCGGAGATGCCCAGGAAGATCCGTCACAGTATTCGTATGCGATTCCACCCCTGGGCCCTCTTCCCCACCGTCTTGTACATCGGTTTCGTGGGCTGGGTCACTCTGGGCCCGCAGCCGTACGACTCGTCGACGGCCGGCCTGCTGACCCGGTTCTTCGACTTCAGTCAGAGCCATGCGTCGACCCGGTGGCTCGACTTCTCGAACGTCGAGGGGCTCGCGAACGTGGCGATGTTCGTCCCCCTCGGCTTCTTCCTCGCGCTCTTCCTTCCGCGGCGGGCCTGGCTCGTCGCCGCCGTCCTCTGCGTCCTGGCCTCGACCGGTATCGAGATGTTCCAGGGGGCCTACCTGCCGACGCGGGTCGAAGACGTGCGCGACATCGTGCACAACGGGACGGGCGGGCTCATCGGGGCGGTCCTCGCCGCAGTGATCCGGTTCGTGGTTGCTCCCCGGCCGCGCAGCCGTCGCCTCCGCACGGTCTGAGGCCGCCGCCCCTCTGCTAGGCTATGGAGGTTGCCGTCCAACGGCCGCGGATAAAGAGAGCCCCCGCATCGGGTGAGGGGCACCGCGCAACGACAGAGAGGGGATCCAGCTATGGCACTTGCACCTGAAGTCAAGACTGCGATCATCGAAGAGTACGCGACCCACCCAGGCGACACGGGATCCCCCGAAGTCCAGGTGGCGATGATGACTCAGCGCATCAAAGACCTGACCGAGCACCTGAAAGAGCACAAGCACGACCACCACTCGCGTCGTGGCCTCCTTCTCCTCGTCGGCCAGCGTCGTCGACTCCTCGGGTACCTCTCCGACGTCGACATCAACCGCTACCGTGCGCTCATCGAGCGCCTCGGCCTGCGTCGCTAATTACTGCGTCGCCAGCCACCTAGCGTGATGCGTCGCTGACGCAGTCTTCGACGAAAGGCCCACCCTGCATGCGGGGTGGGCCTTTTCTCATTCGCAGGAGACGCCTCCCGACCCGGGTTACTCCTGCACGGCGTCCCCGACTCAGGGGCTCAATACCAGTTGTGCGCGACCTCGTGGGCCCAGGCTCCGCAGGGGGTGCCGTAGGCGGCCGCGATGTAGCCGAGACCCCAGTTGATCTGGGTGGCGTAGCTCGTCTGCCAGTCGAGGCCGGCCGTGGCCATCTTCTTGGCAGGCAGAGCCTGGGGGATCCCGTAGGCGCCGCTCGACACGTTGAGGGCGTTGGTGCGCCAGCCCGACTCCTGGTTCCAGAGGTTGACCAGGCACTGGTAGTCGCCCGACCAGCCGCGCGAGGCGAGCTGGGCCTGGGCGTAGGCGTGGGCGCCGGCGGTGTCGTTGACGACGCCGGAGCCGAGGTTCGTGGTGCCGCCGCCCGAGGCGGGGGCGGTCGTGCCGGTCGAGGTGCCCGTGCCGCTGCCCGAGCCGCCGCTGCCGGAGGATGCGCCGGACGTGCCCGTTCCGGACGTGCCCGTGCCGCTCGTGACCGGCTTCGTCTTGGCGGCGAGAGCGGCTGCATCCGCTGCCTGCTTCGCCTCTTTGGCCTTCTCGGCCTGCGCCGCGGCGTACGCGGCAGCAGCGGCCTGGCCCTGCTGGTACTGCTGCTCGAGCTGCGCTGTCGTGTTGTTCAGCGAGGCGAGCTGCGCGTAGAGCGTGGCCTGGTGCGTCTGGGCGTCGGTGACCTCGGCGTCGGCGGCCGCCTGGGCGTTCTTCGCGGCGGCGAGCGTGGTCTTGGCGACGCCGGCGAGTCGGTCGCGTTCGTCGGCGGCGACCTGGGCCTGGGCGCTCAACGAGGCGACGGACTTGCTCGCGACGGTCGCCTGCGCCAGGACGGTGTGCCACTGGGCGGTGAGCTGCGACAGGGCCCCCAGTCGGTAGAGAGTGCTGCCGGTGTCCTTGCCGGAGAAGAGCTGACCGTCGAGGGACTGCGAGTTGCCGAGCCGGTAGAGATTGGCGGCGAGCTGGCCCGCCTGCTGCTGAGCCTGATCCGCCTGCTTCTGCTCGGCGGCGACTTTCGCCTGCAGGGCGTCGGCGGCCGAACTCGCGGTCTCGTACTGCTGCTGGGCCGTGTCGTTGGCCTGCTCGGCCGTGATCGCCGCCTGGCTGCTCGTCGCGGCGGTGTTCTGGAGGCTGGACAGCGCCGACGTGATCGCCTGGACCTGCACCTGCGTGGCCGCTGCATTGCCCTGGGCCGCCTGCACGTCGCTCCACGACGGGTACGCGGACGCGGACAAGGGCGAGCAGAGGATGCCTACGGCGACGGCGACGACGGCCGCCCCGGAAGCGAAGGCCAGTCCGCGCGAACGCTGTCGGGACGCCGGTCCGAAGGCATGCACGCGGGATGCACGGGGACGGTGCTCGGCGGAAGACATGGATTCGACTGTAACGCGGTTCACAGGAGTAACACCAGCAACACCGGTCACATGCCGCGCGTTCTGGGGGTAGGAGGGGGCCCTGATGGTACTATCGGCCCGTCTCGTGCTCCCGTTCGGAGTGCGGACGAAAACAGAACACCGGAGCACTCCGGACAGGCCGGCACGAAGCTGGTCATCGGTGGTGACGCGCGGATCCCCTCACGGGCTCCGATCGTTTCTACTGCTGGCCAGGCACACGCCGCCGCCTCCGGGGCGTCGATCGAGATCGACGTCTTCCGACCAGCGCGGTCCGTCTGCGCGCACCCGCGGGTGCGCCCTCGGCGTCGCCCACCTGTCGAGTGCTCCTCGCACGACATCGCAGCCCACACGGGGCCACGATTCAAAACAAAGAGGAGTCAGCCCCCATATGGAGGGTCCAGAAATCAAGTTCGCCGAAGCCGTCATCGACAACGGCAAGTACGGCACCCGCACGGTCCGGTTCGAGACCGGCCGTCTCGCGCAGCAGGCTCAGGGAGCCGTCGCTGCGTACCTCGACGAAGAGACCATGCTTCTCTCCGCCACCTCCGCCTCGAAGAACCCGAAAGACAATTTCGACTTCTTCCCGCTGACCGTCGACGTCGAAGAGCGTTCCTACGCCGCCGGTAAGATCCCCGGTTCGTTCTTCCGCCGTGAAGGCCGTCCCTCGACCGAGGCCATCCTCGTCTGCCGTCTCATCGACCGGCCGCTCCGTCCGTCGTTCGTCGACGGTCTCCGCAACGAGGTCCAGATCGTCATCACCGTCCTGAGCATCGCTCCCGACGAGTTCTACGACGCTCTCGCCATCAACGCGGCCAGTGCCTCCACCCAGATCTCCGGCCTCCCCTTCTCCGGCCCCATCGCCGGTGTGCGTCTCGCGCTCATCAAGGGCCAGTGGGTCGCCTTCCCGAAGGCATCGCAGCTCGAAGACGCCGTGTTCGACCTGACCGTCGCCGGTCGCGTTGTCACGGACGCCGCGGGCAACGAAGACGTCGCGATCATGATGGTCGAGGCCGAGGCCACCGAGCACGCCTGGGGTCTCATCCAGGGCGGCGACGTCAAGCCCGACGAGGCCGTCGTCGCGCAGGGTCTCGAGGCGGCCAAGCCGTTCCTCAAGGTCCTCGTCGAGGCGCAGGCCAAGCTGGCCGCCCAGTCGGCCAAGGCCATCGCCGACTACCCGGTCTTCCCGCCCTACACCGACGAGGTCTACACGGCCGTCGCCGCAGTGGCCGAGGAGGAGCTCAAGAGCGTCTACAAGATCGCCGCCAAGGTCGAGCGCCAGGACGCCGACGACGAGCTTAAGGGTCGCGTCAAGGCGGCCATCGCAGCCCAGGTCGAGGCCGGCACCCTGCCCGCCACGGCCAACGGCCAGGTCTCGGGTGCGTACAAGTCGGTCACCAAGAAGGTCGTCCGCTCGCGCATCCTCACCGAGCAGATCCGCATGGACGGCCGCGGCCTCGCCGACATCCGCCCGCTCGACGCCGAGGTGCAGGTCATCCCGCGCGTGCACGGCTCCGCCATCTTCCAGCGCGGCGAGACCCAGATCCTGGGGGTCACCACGCTGAACATGCTCAAGATGGAGCAGCAGATCGACTCGCTGAGCCCGATCACCAAGAAGCGCTACCTGCACCACTACAACTTCCCGCCCTACTCCACCGGTGAGACCGGTCGTGTGGGTTCGCCGAAGCGTCGCGAGATCGGGCACGGCTTCCTCGCCGAGCGCGCCCTCGTCCCGGTCCTGCCGAGCCGCGAGGAGTTCCCCTACGCGATCCGTCAGGTCTCCGAGGCCCTGTCCTCCAACGGCTCCACCTCGATGGGTTCGGTCTGCGCCTCGACGCTGTCCCTCCTCAACGCCGGTGTGCCGCTGAAGGCCCCGGTCGCCGGTATCGCCATGGGTCTCGTCTCCGACGAGGTCGACGGCCAGACCCGCTACGCCGCCCTCACCGACATCCTCGGTGCCGAAGACGCCCTCGGCGACATGGACTTCAAGGTCGCCGGCACGTCGGAGTTCGTCACGGCCATCCAGCTCGACACGAAGCTCGACGGCATCCCCTCCGCGGTCCTCGACGCAGCGCTCAAGCAGGCGAAGGAGGCCCGTACGGCCATCCTGAACGTGCTGAACTCCGCGATCGACGCTCCCGACGAGATGGCCCCGACCGCGCCCCGCGTGATCTCGGTCCAGATCCCGCAGGACAAGATCGGCGAGCTGATCGGCCCGAAGGGCAAGACGATCAACGCCATCCAGGACGAGACCGGCGCCGACATCTCGATCGAAGAAGACGGCACCGTGTACATCGGCGCCGTCGACGGTCCGTCGGCCGAGGCCGCTCGCGCCCAGGTCAACGCGATCGCCAACCCCACCAACCCGGAGGTCGGCGAGCAGTTCCTGGGCACGGTCGTCAAGATCGCCACGTTCGGTGCGTTCGTCTCGCTCCTCCCGGGCAAGGACGGCCTGCTCCACATCAGCGAGGTGCGCAAGCTCGCAGGTGGCAAGCGTGTCGAGAACGTCGAAGACGTGCTCGGCGTCGGCCAGAAGATCCTCGTCGAGATCACGAAGATCGACGACCGCGGCAAGCTCTCGCTCGCTCCGGTCGTGGCCGACGAGGCCGACACCGACTCGAGCGGTGCGACCGAGGCTTCGGAAGACGCCTCCGTCGAGGTCTAGCCTCTCCGGAAGTCACGAACGCCCGCCTCGACTTCGGTCGGGGCGGGCGTTCGCTCTTCCACGTACAGGCACGGAATGGGCGAAGGGCCGATGCGATCCCCACCGCAACGGCCCTTCCATGCCGACTATGACTGGTCGACACAACGTGACGGCACCGCCTCCCACCACTGGAGACGCTGCCCCGGAACCCTCCCAGGAACCGCACACGAGAGACACTACGGACGACACCTGTGGCGGTTCCCGCAGGCGCCCCAGAGGGTGCTGTGGCCGGGCTCGGGGCTTCCTGAGAACGGTGGGATGCGCATCCCACCCTTTCGCGGAGCCGCACCGAATGTCCGCTGAGCGCACCTTTTCGCCTGTACCTCGAACTGGGGACATCTTTTCGGTAAAGAAAGGGTGCGGCGCGATGTTGTGATGACAAAGTGGATCTACCCTCAGTTCAGAGGCGGAACACAGGAACACCCGGATCAGGAGACGACACGTGACCGAAGCGGCTGCCCGCATCGACGTCTCGGTCGAGCGCCCCGCCACGGACGAGTCCGTCGCGGCCCCGGTGGTCCGCCCCGTGTTGACGGCTCCCGTGCGCACCGTGCCGGTCGATCTCGGCGTGATCCAGCCGCGTCGGCGCCTGGGGGTGTCCGATCTGAAGGTCTTCCCACTCGCCCTCAGCGGCAACGTCTTCGGCTGGACTGCCGACGACCAACAGACCTTCGACGTACTCGACACGTACTTCCACATCGGCGGCAACTTCGTCGACACGGCCGACTCCTACACCGACGGCCGCAGCGAAGAGCTCATCGGGGCCTGGATGGCTTCGCGGCGCTCCCGCGACGACATCGTATTGGCGACCAAGATCGGCAAGAGTCGGGACAACCCGGGGCTCACTCCGCTCGCCATCGAGAGGGCCGTCGAGGCTTCGCTGAAGCGCCTCGGAACCGATCACATCGATCTTCTCTACCTGCACGTCGACGACACCGAGGTCGCCTTCGAGCGCACTCTCCTCGGCGTGGACCGACTCATCCGATCCGGCAAGGTGCGCTGGTTCGGCGGCTCCGACCACTCCGGCAATCGTCTGTACGAGGCCCGGATCGCGTCGGGGATGCTCGGGGTGGCCCCCATGGTCGCCCTCCAGAACCGCTACAGCCTGGTCCACCGCACGGAGTACGAGCAGAGCCTGGCGCGCGTGGCACAGCAGCAACGACTCGGCGTCATGCCGCGATTTGCTCTGGCGAGCGGCTTCCTGACCGGCAAATACCGCTCGAAGCACGACGTCCGCGGCAACCGGCGGGGGAGCGAGGTCGCGAAGCTCGTCTCGAAGCGCGGTCTGCGCATCCTCGCCGAACTCGATCGCATCGCCTCGCTGCACGCGGCGCCCGTGGCTGCGGTGGCTTTGGCGTGGTTGCTGGTCAAGCCGAACGTCGTGGCTCCAGTCGCCAGCGCCACGAGCCCGGGGCAGGTGCTCGAGCTCGTCCAGGCGGCGCGGGTGCAGCTCACGCGCCACGACATGGCCGACCTCGATCGGGTCAGCGCGGGCTAGGCGTCGCCCGGGTCCCGTCGTGGCGCGCTGACAGCGGCCGCGGCGGCGCAGGGTGGCTGACGGGCGCTAATTTGCAGCGCAGTCGGCGAACAGGCGGTCGGACACGCGCGCCAGGGCGGCAGCAGCAGCGATCGCGTCGCCGGCGTACCCGCCGACGAGGGCGCCGTCGCGAGCCAGAGCGAACTCGTCGGCGGCGTCGCCGGGCAAGGGGTGCCCGGCGCCTTTGAAGAGGTCGACGAGCATTTCGGTGTACCAGTCGCGGTGCGCCACGACGACGAGTCGGACGGGGTGTGCGGCCTCGCTGAACTCGGCGGCCGCGTTGATGAAGGGGCACCCCCGGAAAGCGGATGCCTGCATGCCTGCGGTGATCGCCGACACGATGCCGCGCAGGACGCCGATCGCGGAACCCTCGGCGCCGGCGCGGATCTCGTCGACGATGGCGACGGCGGCCTCATGGCGGCGGTTGATGTAGTCGAGCACCAGGTTGTCTTTGGAGCCGAAGTGCTTGTAGAAGGTGGCCTTGGTGACGGAGGACTCACTGATGAGGCGGTCGACTCCGACCGTGCGGATGCCCTCGTCGTAGAAGAGGCGATCGGCGGTCACGAGGACGCGCTGCTTGGCGCCGGGGCCGGGCTGGTGGAGGGCCGCCTGCTCGTCGGCGCCGAGGCCGGGGAGTTTGTCTCTGTCGAGCCCGAGGGAACGCTGGACGGCCGAGCGGGGGGATTCGACCGTCACAGCGTGGCTCCTTGGGAACGTATCGGCTGGGACCCGCCACCGGGGGGAGTGAGGGGTTCCGGACATCGATCGTCCGAGCTAGCCGCCGAGCGGGTCAAGCTAGGGGTCTGACCCGATCGGTGAAGCCAGCGTAACACGGATGAGGACAAACAGACGAGTCTGTCTGTCCACCTTTTCCGTCCCCCAGTTCGGGTGTCACGCATCCCGTAGGCTCGATGGCGATGAACGGACCCGTCCCGCTGCCCCTCGACTCGATCGAGATCTCGTTTCGCGCATCCGGCGACGAACTCGTCCGGCGGTCGGTCCTCCCCAGCGGTGTGCGCATCCTCAGCGAGGCCATGCCGAGCGCTCGAAGTGCCACGGTCGGTTTCTGGGTCGCGGTCGGATCGCGCGACGAGGTGGAGGGGCGACGGGGTTCCACCCACTTCCTCGAGCACCTCCTCTTCAAGGGCACGCCCACGCGCTCGGCGTTCGACATCTCCGTCGCCTTCGAGTCGGTCGGCGGCGAGCACAATGCCGCCACGGCCAAGGAGTACACCTGCTACTACGCCAAGGTGCGTGACGTCGACCTCGACATGGCGGTCGACGTGCTCGCCGACATGGTCACGTCGTCCGTGCTCGACCCGGACGAGTTCGAAGTCGAACGCGGGGTCATCCTCGACGAGCTGGCCATGGCCGACGACGACGCCGCCGACGTGGGCAGCGAGCGGCTCTTCGAGTCCGTGTTGGGCGACCACCCGCTCGGTCGGCCGATCGGCGGCTCGCCCGAGAGCATTCGCGAGGCGTCACGCGACGAGGTGCTCCGTCACTATCGCGAGAACTACCGTCCGCAAGACCTGGTCGTCACCGTCGCCGGAGCAGTCGACCACGAACGGGTCGTGGCGCGCATCGAAGCGGCGCTGGTCGCAGCCGGCTGGCCCGACGACGCGGGCGAGCCGGTCCCGCGCCGCGCCAAGGGCGCAGTCGCCCTCACGCAGGGCGAGCCCGTGCTCGTGCTGCCCCGTCCCCTCGAACAGGCCACCGTGCTGCTCGGCGTGCCCGGCCTGGCCCTGACCGATCCCCGGCGCCCCACGCTGAGCATCCTCAACGCGGTTCTCGGCGGCGGCATGTCGTCCCGTCTGTTCCAGGAGATCCGCGAGAAGCGCGGTCTGGCCTACTCGGTGTACTCGTTCACGCCGAGCTACTCCGATGCCGGCATCTTCGGGCTCTACGCGGGATGCGCGCCCCGCAACGCATCGGAGGTCACCCGACTCCTCCTCGACGAGTTCGAGCGCATCGCCGTCGACGGCATCACCGACGACGAGCTCTCCCGATCACTGGGCATGCTCGGCGGGGCTGCGGCTCTGGCGCTGGAAGACAGCGACACCCGCATGAATCGACTCGGGCGCGCGGAGATCTCCACCGGGGAGTTCGTCGATCTCGACGAGTCGTTGGCGCGCCTCGGGCGAGTGACGAAGGCGGGGGTCCGGGCTCTCGCCGAAGAACTGCGCTCCGGCGTAGTGTCCACCGTGATCGTCGGCGACGTCGACCCCGCGCTCTTCGACCCGACCCTCGTGCTTCCTGAGGACGTCGATTCGGCAGGAACCGGCCCGGTGGCAACGACGCCACTCGGCGCCTCATGAACCAGGAGACGACCGTGTCGCACTACCTTTACCTCGTCCGCCACGGTGAGCAGCAGGACGCCGAGCACGGTCTGCCCGACGGTCCGCTGTCCGAGCGCGGCAAGCGCCAGGCCCGCGCGATCGCGGCCCGGCTCGGGGGAGTCCCGTTCGACGCCGCCTGGCACTCGCCTCTCGAGGGCGCTGCCGAGACCGCCCGCATCATGACCGAGGTCATGCCGGCTCTCCGACCGGAGCCCTCGACGCTGCTGTTCGACTGCATCCCCTCCGGGCCCACCCCGGACATGCCGAACGCCTACAAGCCGTTCTTCGGCGGCGTGACCGAGGAGCAGATCGAGGCCGGAGAGGCCCAGATGGCGGATGCCGTGGCCGAATGGCTCACCCCGGCACGCGAAGACCGACACGACCTGCTCATCACGCACAACTTCGTGATCGGGTGGTTCGTGCGCGAGGTCTTCGGTGCACCCTCCTGGCGCTGGATGGGTGTCAACCAGGCCAATGCCGGGCTGACGATCATCCGGGTCCGGTCGGCCAAGCCGCCGGAGCTCGTGACCCACAACGACCTCGGGCACCTGCCGGTCGAGCTCCGCACCGGGCTGCCGGTGGAGCAGCCGCTCTGATTCGACACTCAGGTTGATGCCTCATCCTTTCTGAAATACACATTTCAGACAGGACTGGCATGCCTCATCTTCTCTTTGCGCGAGATCTCGTCAAGACCTACAACGGCTCGTCGGGTTCGACGACCGTACTCGCCGGCATCTCCCTAGCTATCCAGCCCGGCGAACTCGTGACCATCGTCGGTCCGAGCGGTTCTGGTAAGTCGACGCTGCTGCAGTGCCTTTCCGGGCTCGACTCGCCGACGTCGGGGCGGGTCGAGATCGAAGGCACCGATCTCGCCACTCTCGGGGCCGACGCGTTCGCCGAGTTCCGTCGAGATCGGCTCGGCTTCGTGTTCCAGTCGTACAACCTCATTCCGGCCTTGAGCGCATTCGACAACATCGCGCTTCCCACTCGACTGTCCGGCGGCTCCGTCGACAAGGCGAGGGTCCGATCGGCTCTGTCGGCCGTCGGCCTCACAGAGGTGGCGCGACAGCGGCCGTCGCAGCTCTCCGGTGGTCAGCAACAACGCGTCGCGATCGCAAGAGCCCTCGCGGCGTCCCCGGCTCTCCTGTTCGCCGACGAGCCCACCGGAGCGCTCGACACGGAGTCGGGTTCCCGAGTGCTGACACTCCTGCGGACGTACGCCTCGGGCGAGCGAAGCGTGGTCATGGTCACCCACGACCTCGAGGCCGCCGCTCTCGGCGACCGAGTCCTAGTCCTTCGCGACGGGGGCATCCACACCCAACTCGTGCGTCCCACCGCAGTCGACGTGTTCGCCGCCGTCGACAACGCGCGGCAGGGTCGCCGATGATCCCGCGCCTGGTCCTCGCCGAACTCGTCGGCGGCTGGCGGCTCTGGGCAGGCGCGTTCGTCGTCTGCGTCGTCGCGGCACTCATCGCCCTGGTCTGTGCGGGTGATGTCTCGACCGCGGCCATCCTCTCCGAAGCGCAGAATCCCTCCGGGCTCATCAATCACGCACTCGTTTTCGGTGCGATGAACGTCCCGGTCGTCATCGGTGCCCTGAACATCCTCCTCGTGTACGTCGTGCGCCTCCAGCGCACCCATCACGCGCTTTGGCAGTTCGGCGGTGTCACGCCCAAGCTCATCCGGCGAATCGTCGTTCTGCAGGTGGGCGTCGTGGGTGTCCTCGCCTTCCTCGTGGCGCTCGTTCTCGCCGCGCCGACGCTGAGGTTCCTCCTGAACGGTCTCTCGGCAGCAGTGCGAGGAACGGAGGAGGAGCAGATCACCGAGGTCGCGCTGTCCCCGGCCCCGACTGCGATCGCGTTCACGGTGTTCCTTATGGTCGTCGTCGGGAGTGCATCGTCGGCTGCTCGCGCCGCCTCGCGGACCCCGGCTCTCGTGGCCGTTCGCGCGCCGGCGGAGGAGCCGTCACGCCCGAGCCGGGCCCGCACCGTAGCCGGGGCGATCGTTCTTGCCGTGGCTGGAGTCCTGTGGGCCGTGACGCTCAATGGCGGCAGCGGATACCTCGATTTCTCGCAAATCCTGGTCATCATTGCTTTTCTGCTCGTCGCGCCGGTCGCGTCACAGGTCGTCATGGAAGGCTGGACCCGTCTTATGCCCTTCCGATCGCCCTCATGGTTCCTGGCGAAGGAGTTCGCGCACCACAACGTCGTCCGGAGCCACGCCGGCATCTCGCTGCTTGTGGTCGCGGCCGGAATCGGCGTCGAGACCGGCTACATCGGTCTTTGGCAGGACCCGGAATACTTCTCGATCGCGCTGGCCATCTTCGGCACTCCTATTGCTCTGGTGCTCGTCACGGGAGCGGCGACCATCTTCATGACGGCGACGCACCGTCGGCGTGAAGCAGCCCTATTGGTGGTGTCCGGGGGAACATACGGAACGGCAGTCCGAGCTGCTGTCGTCGAGGCGGTCATCTTCGTGATCACTGCGCTCATACTCGGGGTCGTGGTGGCGCTGCCGTCGGCGCTCGGACCGCAGCCGGGCGGCACCTGGTGGCAGGCGTTCGTTCCGCTGCCATTCGTCTTGGGCCTCGGACTGGCGCTCCTCCTCACGACGACCGTCGCTCCCGTCCTCCAGGCTCGCCGTCGGGTCTTGTCAGTGGAGCTCGCGCGGGAGTCTGCCTGAGAACGCGCGGCTCTGCTTTTGCGGTGGAGCAGCCGCTCTAAAGGTTTTTCGCGTACCAGTGCGTCGCGTTCGGGTTGTCGTTGTAGGGCTCGATGGTGCGGTAGCCCGACGACCGGTAGAGGCCTCCCGCCGCGGTGAGGCTGGCATTGGTGTCGAGCACGACCTCGCGCGCGCCGAAGCCCTTGGCGCGCTCCTCGAGATCGGTCAGCAGCGCCTTGCCGAGGCCCTTCCCTCGGCCATGCGGATTCACGAAGAGGTGCTTGATCTCGAAGCGGGTCGCGTCGTCCGGCCCGGGATCGATCCGTCGGATGCCACCGCAGGCGACCGACCTCTGCTGCTCGTCGTCGTCGACCACCAGGAACACCCCATTCGGCGGCACGAACGCAGCCGGGTCGGGATGGGTGGTCGAGTAGCCCGCAGGATCGGGGAACGTCGCGATCCGCTCGGCGAAGTACTCCTCGAGCAGGGCGTGCGCCTCGGGCGCATCGACGGCGACCTCACGGAACTGCAGCATGAGTCCTGATGATACCGAGCCCGGTAGGTTGGACCGCATGTCAACTCGCGTCGCCGTCGTCGGAGCCACCGGTCGAATGGGCACTCTGTTCCTCCGACTCATCGAAGAGTCCGCCGATCTCGAACTCCACGCAGGGTTGTCGTCGCGCGATCCGCTCGACGCGGTGCTGGGTGCCGACCTGGTGGTCGACGTGACGGTGCCCGCGGTGAGCCCTGGCATCGTCGAGAAGGCCGTCCGTGCGGGCATCCCCGTCCTCGTGGGCACCTCCGGCTGGTCGGAGCCTCGGCTCGCCGCCCTTCGTCGGGTGGTCGCCGAAGTCGACGGACCCGGTGTCCTCGTCGTTCCGAACTTCTCCGTCGGGTCGGTCCTCGCCACGCTCTTCGCGACGATTGCGGCGCGCTTCTACGAGTCGGTCGAGATCGTCGAGACTCACCACCCGGGCAAGGTCGATTCCCCGTCCGGCACCGCGATCCGCACGGCCGAGCTGATCGCCGAGGCGCGCCGCGACTTCGGTCCCGTCCGCGCGCCCCACGCCGACCAGCGTGCCCGTGGGCAGCAGGTCGCGAGCGTCCCCGTCCACAGCCTGCGTCTTCCGGGCATCGAGGCGCGCCAGGAGGTCGTTTTCGGGGGAGCGGGCGAGACTCTGACCCTGCTGCACGACACCACGTCGCAGGCGGCGTACGAACAGGGCATCCTCGCGGCCCTCGCCGCGGCTCCCACGCTCAAAGGGGTCGTCGTCGGGCTCGACAAGGTTCTGCCGCTCGCAGCGTCCGGTTCGGCCGACGCCGGGGCCTCCTCGTGAAGAGCCGCGTCGCCGCGCTCGTGATGTGCGCGCTCCTCGTGCTGTACCTGGTGCTGATCTCGGCTCGCGCGGTCGAGTTCATGCAGACCGGGGTCCCGATCGCCGTCGTGATCGGCATCGCCCTCTTCGTCCTGCCGATCCTTGGCGTCTTCGCGCTCGTCTACGAGATCCGCTTCGGCGTCAAGACCGAGCAGATCGTCAACCAGCTCTCCTCGGAGGGCGGCTTGCCGGTCGACGACGTCGCCCGACGAGCCAGCGGTCGCTACGAGCGTGAAGAAGCCGACGCGGCCTTCCCGGGCTATGCGGCGGCTGTCGAGCAGGCTCCCGGCGACTGGCGCGCCTGGTTCCGCCTGGGCCTGGCCTACGACGCCTGCGGCGACCGGCGACGGGCCCGCGCGACGATCCGACGATCGATCCGGATGCGCGGGGCCGCGTCGAAGTCCAGGGCGACTGCGTGATCTGACGGAGGGCGTCGCCCTGTGTCGCTCAACAGGACTCGCCCGGGGTCGCCCGCTAGGGCTTGATCAGAGCGTCGAGGGCCTGTTCCACGGTCTGGTGCTCGAAGACGAAACCATCGGCGAGCAGCTTGGCGGGAACGACCTCCTGGCTCGACAGCAGCATCTCCTGACCGGCTTCGCCGAGCGCGGTCTTGATGACGAACTCGGGCACGGCCAGCTTGTACGGCCGGCCGAGGTCCTTGGCGGTGCGAGCCGTCAGACGGTCGCTGGTCGCGGGCGTCGGCCCGGCCAGGTTGACCGGCCCTTCGAGATCGCTCGTGAGCAGGTGGACGATAGCCGCTGCTTCGTCGTGCAGGCTGATCCACGGCCAGATCTGCGAGCCGTTGCCGAGACGCGAGCCGAGGAAGACCTTCGTGAGGGCGAGCAGAGGCTTCATGGCGCCTCCCGGGCCGACGACGACGCCGGTGCGGAAAGTCACCACCCGGGTTCCTTCGGGAGCCTCGTGCGCCTCCTTCTCCCAGTCCTCGACGACGTCGGCCAGGAATCCCGCACCCCGGGGCGACTCCTCTGTCAAAACGTCGAGGGGCCGGTCGCCGTAGATGCCCACGGCCGAGCCGCTCAGGAACACCTTCGGGGGATTCGAGGCGTGATGCATCGCCTGCGCCAATGTTCGAGTGGCGTCCACGCGTGAATCGTGGATCTCCTCCTTGTACTTCGCCGTCCACGGCAATTTCGACAGGGATGCACCGCTCAGGTTGATCACCGCGTCGGCTCGATCGAGGAGGTTGTAGTCGAGGATCCCCGCGCTCGGCGACCAGGTGAACTCGGTCTTGGTCGACGACGGGCGCCGGACGAGGCTCAGCACCTCGTGCCCCTTCGCCTTCAACTGACGCGTCAGCTCGGTACCGATGAGCCCCGACGCTCCTGCGATCAGGACGGTCAATCGACTGTCGTCATCGCGGTTCGCGCCCTGGGTTCCGGGGTCGGAGCTCGTAGTCATGCCATGCCTTTCGTCGGGACCCCGAGCTTAGACTCGGCCCCTCCGAGGTGTCCGTGGCGTGCGTCGTGACGTCGGTGTCGGCGCCTGCCGGTAATGTCGAGGGCGTGCCTGACGACGAGACCAAGCCCATCGAATTCCGTTCCGACGTGACCGTCGAGCTCGTGCGCTCGAGTGCCCACGACTCCGACGTGCTCTTCGCCGCCCGCGTGTCCACCATGGGCGAACAGACCCTCGAAGGCGCCCAGGCCTCGGCCGAGAGCGACGGCGCCACGAAAGGCGCCGGGCTCATCAACTATCTGATGCGGGATCGCCACGGTTCCCCGTTCGAGCACAACTCCATGACCTTCTACGTGCAGGCTCCGATCTTCGTCTTCCGCGAATTCATGCGTCACCGCATGGCCTCCTACAACGAAGAGAGCGGGCGCTACCGCGAGCTCAACCCGGTGTTCTACGTGCCGAACCGCGAGCGCAACCTCGTCCAGGTGGGCAAGCCCGGTGCCTACGACTTCCTCCCCGGCTCCGACGAGCAGTTCGAGCTCGTCGACGGGGCGACGCGCGATGCGTCGACCCAGGCCTTCGAGGCGTACCAGCAGATGCTCCAGGCCGGAGTCGCCCGAGAGGTCGCTCGGATCGTGCTCCCGCTCAACATCTACTCGTCGATGTACGTCACCGTGAACGCCCGCTCGCTGATGAACTTCCTCAGCCTCCGCACGAAGCGCGAAGGCACGCACTTCCCCTCGTTCCCGCAGCGCGAGATCGAGATGTGCGCCGAGAAGATGGAAGACATCTGGGCCGACCTCATGCCCCTCACCTACGCGGCGTTCGGCAAGAACGGCCGCGTGGCTCCGTGACCCTCGGATTCGCAGACGGTGTAGGGTCCCGCATCCTTGCCGATACTCTGTAGGGGTGTCGAACATCCCCAATCCCTTCGGTCAGGTCCTCGTCGCGCTCGTCACCCCCTTCACCGCCGACGGTGAAGTCGACTGGCCGGGCGTCGAGAAGCACATCGACGACTGCATCAACCAGGGCGCCGACGGCATCGTCGTCACGGGCACCACGGGCGAGACGTCCACGCTGACCGACCCCGAGAAGCTGCGTCTGGTCGAGGTCGGCAAGTCCGTCGCCGCCGGCCGCGCCAAGATCATCACGGGCGGCGGCTCGAACGAGACCGCGCACGCGATCCAGCTCTACAAGGCCAGCGAGAAGGCCGGTGCCGACGGGGTCATGATCGTCACGCCGTACTACAACAAGCCCACGCAGGCCGGCGTCCTGACCCACTTCCGCATGATCGCCGACGCGACCGATCTGCCGGTCCTCCTGTACGACATCCCCGGCCGGACCGGCATCCCGATCAAGTACGAGACGATCCTCCGCGCGGCGAAGCACCCCAACATCGTCGGGGTGAAAGACGCCAAGGGCGACTTCGCCGAGGTGAGCCGCGTGCTCAACCAGACCGACCTGCTCTACTTCTCGGGTGACGACACCAACGTGCTGCCGCATCTGGCGATCGGCGCGACGGGCCTCATTGGCGTCACCGCCAACATCGCCGCGGCTCCGTACCGCACCATCGTCGACGCCGTGAACGCCGGTGACCTGCACACGGCCACCGCTGCCCACAAGCAACTCGAGCCCCTCGTGCGTGCCGTGATGACCCACGTGCCCGGCACCGTCGCCGCGAAGTACATCCTGCACGGGCTGGGCCGCATCGGCAGCCCGCGCGTGCGCCTGCCCCTCGTGGGCCCCGAAGACAGCGAAGCAGCCCTGATCGAAGACGAGCTGTCGCACGTGGGCGAGATCCCCGGCGTCGACTTCTCGAAGTTCCGCCCCGACCGCAACGCGGCCGCCGGCGGCGCCCTGCCGAAGGTGCACGGCACCACGCGCTGACCCGGGCGGCCCCGTCCGCCCGTACGACTTACACCGGAGGTTCCAGACCTCACCTCACGAACACCAAGGAACAGATGCCCACGACAATTCAGACTCCGCGCGCCCTCGAAAAAGGCACGCTCCGCGTCATCCCGATCGGCGGCCTCGGCGAGATCGGTCGCAACATGACCGTCTACGAGATCGACGGAAAGCTCCTCATCGTCGATGCCGGCGTCCTCTTCCCCGAAGAGCACCAGCCCGGTGTCGACCTCATCCTCCCCGACTTCACTCCGATCAAGGATCGCCTGCACGACGTCCTCGGCGTCGTCCTCACCCATGGCCACGAGGACCACATCGGCGCGGTGCCCTATCTGCTGCGCCTCCGCAAGGACATCCCGCTCCTCGGCTCGAACCTCACCCTCGCGCTGGTCGAAGCGAAGCTCAAAGAGCACCGCATCACGCCGTATTCGCTCGTCGTGAAGGAGGGGCAGATCGAGAAGATGGGCCCGTTCGAACTCGAGTTCGTCGCGGTGAACCACTCCATCCCCGACGCCCTCGCCGTCGCGATCCGCACGTCGGCCGGTCTCGTGCTCCACACGGGCGACTTCAAGATGGACCAGCTGCCGCTCGACAACCGCATCACCGACCTGCGCGCCTTCGCCCGCCTCGGCGAAGAAGGCGTCGACCTCTTCCTCCCCGACTCGACGAACGCCGACGTGCCCGGCTTCACCGCGCCCGAGCGCGACATCGGACCGGTCCTGGACGACATCATCTCGCGAGCCCCGCGCCGGGTCGTCGTGGCCAGCTTCTCGAGCCACGTCCACCGCGTCCAGCAGGTCCTCGACGCCGCGCACCTCAACGGTCGCAAGGTCGCCTTCATGGGTCGGTCCATGATCCGCAACATGACGATCGCGGCCGACCTCGGCTACCTCAAGGTGCCCGAGAACGTCCTCATCGACTCGAAGAAGGCCAAAGACCTTCCCGACGACCGCATCGTCTACATGTCGACCGGTTCGCAGGGCGAGCCGATGGCCGTGCTGGCGCGGATGGCGAACCTCGAGCACCAGATCGAGATCGGCGAGGGCGACACGGTCATCCTCGCGTCCAGTCTCATCCCCGGCAACGAGAACGCGGTGTACCGCGTCATCGACGGCCTCACCAAGCTCGGTGCCCACGTCGTCCACAAGGGCAATGCCAAGGTGCACGTCTCCGGCCACGCGAGTGCCGGCGAGCTGCTCTACTGCTACAACATCCTGCGTCCGAAGAACGTCCTCCCCGTCCACGGCGAGCACCGCCACCTGTACGCGAACGCCGCTCTGGCCCAACGCACGGGGGTGCCCGCGAAAAACATCATCACGGGCCAGGACGGCATCGTCGTCGATCTGAAAGACGGCAAGGTCACGGTCGCCGGTCAGCTCGACCTGAGCTACGTCTACGTCGACGGTTCGACCGTGGGCGAGATCACCGACGCCGATCTCAAAGACCGCCGCGTCCTGTCGGAGGAGGGCTTCATCAGCGTCTTCCTGGCGATCGACCCCGCCACCGGTCGGGTGGTCGTCGGGCCGGAGATCCAGTCGCGCGGTTTCGCCGAAGACGACAGCGTCTTCGACGACGTGCGACCGAAGATCCTGGCTGCGCTCACCGAGGCCGCCGAGAACGGCACCCGCGACACGCACGCGTTCACGCAGGTGGTCCGTCGCACCGTCGGGCGCTGGGTCAACAGCCAGCACCGTCGTCGTCCGATGATCGTCCCGGTGGTCATCTCCGCCTAGTCGCGCGGAGGCGTCTCGCCTTAGCTCCTGCATCGTCGAACGGCCCTGATCTCCAGGGCGTGTCGTCCGGATTCCGGCCTGACACGCGCGCGAGGTCGGGGCCGTCGTCAGTGGCCTCGGGTACCTTTGCCGAATGGCAACGAGCACGAAACCACCGGCCCGGGCGCGTCCTTCCGCGCCGCGAACGGCTGCGCCCAAGTCGACGGCTCGGTCCTCCCGGGGGTCGTCGACTCCGACGAAGCGGCTGCCGACGAGCAAGCAGACGGTGGTCGTCGACCACGGTCCGGGTCTCGGCACGCGTGCCTGGTTGGGGCTGGCGCATCTGGTGGGCGGCGCGTTCCGAGTGCTCGGCCGCGAGTCCCTCGACAAAGACGAACGCCGCGACGGGTTCCCGTTCTTCCTGGTCCTCCTGGCGATCGCGGGTGCCATCGTCGAATGGCTGAACCCCGGCAACTCGCTCGCCCTGGCTCTCGACCACAACACGTTCGGCGGCCTGTTCGGCCGGGTCGCCTACGCCCTCCCGGTCATCCTCGTCGTCTTCGCCGGCTGGTTGTTCCGGCATCCGGCCTCGGTCCACGACAACACGCGCATCGGCATCGGCGTGGTCCTCATGGTCGCCTCGATCTCGGGCCTCTGCCACATCTACGGCGGGCGTCCGGCAGCCTCGAGCGGCATGGCCGCCCTGTCAGGCGGCGGCGGCATCGTCGGCTGGGTCGTCGCGTCGTGGATGCTCAATCTGCTGACCGTCTGGGTCGCGACTCCCGTCGTCGTGATCGTCCTCGCGCTCTCGATCCTCATCATCACCAAGACGCCGCCGAACCACATCGGTCGTCGAGTCGGCGATCTGTACTCCTACCTCTTCGGGCTTCCCGAACGAAACACGCAGGCTGGGGCAGAGTCCGACGGCGGCAGCGCCTCCTCCCGCGCCGGCGACGACTTCGCCGACGACGAGTCGCCCGACTCGCTTCCCTGGTGGCGCCGCAACAAGAGCGGCCGCGAAGAAGATCCGGCCTACGACTCGCCCGTCGTGGCCGAGTCGTCCGGCGAGACCGCCCCGACCGAGATCATCGGCAAGCGCAAGCCCCGCGGTCGCAAGGGCGAGGTCTCGTCCTTCACCGACATCATCGAGGGCTCGCCCGAGCCGTCGCCCGACGAGTTCGGCACCGATCTGCTCGACGACCTCGGTTTCGCCGAGGAGGCCCTGCGCGACAAGGCCGCCGCCTCCGGTGACGATTCGGCGACCAAGGTCCTCTCCGTCCCGTCGTCGCCGATCGTCACGCCGGCCGCCGCTCTCGCTCCGGCCGTGCCCCTGACCCCGTCCGACGCAGCGGCCGACTTCTTCGAGCCCGACGACTCCGAGGCGCCTCCGAGCCTCGAGATGCTCGACGACCACGCCGACGAGGCGCCCTATCGTCTTCCGGCCGCCTCGACGTTGAGCGCGGGCGACCCGGCCAAGACCCGCTCCGAAGCGAACGACACGATCGTCGCGGCCATCACCGAGGTGTTGACTCAGTTCAACGTCGACGCCCATGTCATCGGCTTCAGCCGCGGTCCGACGGTCACACGGTACGAGATCGAGCTGGGCCCGGGCGTCAAGGTCGAGAAGGTCACGGCCCTGTCGAAGAACCTCTCCTACGCCGTGGCCTCGAACGAGGTCCGCATCCTCTCGCCGATCCCGGGCAAGAGCGCCATCGGCGTCGAGATCCCCAACACCGACCGCGAGATCGTGTCGCTCGGCGACGTCCTCCGCTCGTCCGCCGCGACCAAGAGCACCCACCCGATGACCATC
Source organism: Frondihabitans cladoniiphilus (assembly GCF_039544345.1). Taxonomy (NCBI): domain Bacteria; kingdom Bacillati; phylum Actinomycetota; class Actinomycetes; order Micrococcales; family Microbacteriaceae; genus Frondihabitans; species Frondihabitans cladoniiphilus. Next base: position 36,774 of record NZ_BAABLM010000002.1, on the reverse strand, counting down.
GGCGTCGGAAAAGACGTCGAGGGCGGGTACGTCGTCGCGAACCTCGCCAAGATGCCCCACCTCCTCGTGGCCGGCTCGACGGGTTCGGGCAAGTCCAGCTTCGTGAACTCGATGATCACGTCGCTGCTCATGCGTGCCAAGCCCAGCGACGTCCGCATGGTGCTCATCGACCCGAAGCGTGTCGAGCTCTCCATCTACGCCGGTGTGCCGCACCTGATCACTCCCATCATCACGAACGCCAAGAAGGCTGCCGAAGCCCTGCAATGGGTCGTCAAGGAGATGGACATGCGGTACGACGACCTCGCGTCGTTCGGGTTCCGCCACATCGACGACTTCAACCGCGCCGTCGTCAACAACGAGATCGTCCTGCCCCAGGGCAGCGAGCGATCGCTCAAGCCCTACCCGTACCTCCTCGTCGTGGTCGACGAGCTCGCCGACCTCATGATGGTCGCGCCGCGCGACGTCGAAGACTCCATCGTCCGCATCACTCAGTTGGCGCGAGCGTCGGGCATCCACCTCGTGCTCGCCACGCAGCGCCCCTCGGTCGACGTCGTGACCGGCCTCATCAAGGCCAACGTCCCGTCCCGGCTCGCGTTCGCCGTCACGAGCGTCACCGACTCGCGGGTCATCCTCGATCAGCCGGGCGCCGACAAGCTCATCGGCCAGGGCGACGGCCTTTTCCTGCCGATGGGTGCCTCCAAGGCGATGCGCGTCCAGGGCGCTTGGGTGCAGGAGAGCGAGATCAACGAGGTCGTGGCGCACGTCACGCGTCAGGCCCGTCCCGACTACCGCAACGACGTCGCCCAGGTGGTCGAGAAGAAGGAGATCGACGGCGACATCGGCGACGACCTCGAACTCCTCCTCGCGGCGACCGAGCTCGTCGTGTCGACCCAATTCGGCTCGACCTCCATGCTGCAGCGCAAGCTGCGCGTCGGGTTCGCCAAGGCCGGGCGCCTGATGGACCTCATGGAGTCCCGCGACATCGTCGGTCCCTCGGAGGGGTCGAAGGCCCGAGACGTCCTCGTCACGGTGGAGCAGCTTCCGGCGACCCTGGCCAAGATCAGAGGTTTCGAGACCGGCACGTCGGCCCCCGCCGGCGCATCGTCGGCACATGGCGGCGGCCTGTCCGCTCCTCGTCCCGAGCACGACCAGTACGCCGACGACCCGGTCGCCCAGATGACCCGCGGGTACGACGAGGTCGACGGAGACGAGGAGTCGGAAGACGCCTGGGGTCTGACAGGACGAGACTAGGTCCATGAGCGATCCCACTGCGGCCGAGACCCCGGCACCCAAGACCTTCCCCTTCACGGGCCGGATCGTCTCCAATGGCGACGGGCCGGCGAACACCGCCAACATCGCCAACATCATCACGGTGGTGCGCATCCTGATGGCGCCGCTGTTCTTCGCCCTCCTGGTGGTCGACGACGGCCACGACGGCGCCCTCCGGGTCTGGGCGGCCGTCATCTTCGTCGTCGCGATCCTGACAGACAGCCTCGACGGCTTCCTGGCCCGTCGACAGAACCTCGTCTCCGACTTCGGCAAGATCGTCGACCCGCTCGCCGACAAGGTGCTCACCGGCGGGGCGTTCATCGTCCTCAGCGTCTTGGGCGAGCTGCCCTGGTGGGTGACCATCGTCATCCTCGTGCGTGAAGTCGGCATCACGGTCTACCGGTTCGCCGCCCTGCGCAACCGTGTCATCGCGGCCTCCCGAGGCGGCAAGCTCAAGACCCTCCTTCAAGGTGTCGCGTTGACGCTCGCGCTCTTCCCGTTCGTCCACTGGTTCGGTAACTGGTTCGACTACGTCAACATCGTCGTCATGTCGTTGGCCTTCCTCGCCACCGTGCTGTCGGGGCTCGACTACATGCGGGCCGCGTTCTCCGGGCCGAAGGCCGACGCCTCGGCGGGCAAGGCGTGACGGGTTCACCCGTCGCCGAGCTGGTCGTTCTGCTGAAGGAGAGGGGCCTCACCCTCGGTGTCGCCGAATCGCTCACGGGCGGGATGCTCGTGGCCGAGTTCGTCTCCGTCCCGGGGGCGTCTGCGGTCGTGCAGGGGGGCATCGTGGCTTATCAGACGCCGCTCAAGGCCGCACTGCTGGGCGTGTCCGAGTCGCTGCTCGCCGAGCACGGGGCCGTGCATCCCCGTGTCGCGTCCGAGATGGCCACCGGTGTGCGCACCGCTGTAGCCATCGGGGGAGTGCCGGCGACCGTCGGTCTCTCGACGACGGGTGTCGCGGGGCCCGACCCTCAAGACGGTCAACCGGTCGGCACGGTGTTCGTGGGGGTCTCGATCGGCGATCGAGTCGAGGTCACCGAACTCCACCTCGAGGGCGACCGGCAGGCAATCCGAACGGCCACCGTATCCGAATCCCTGTCGTCTCTTCGACGCATGTTGCTCTCCACCGGGTCGTCCCGGGAATAGCGTGGGTTTCGGTCTCGTTACATCTCGTAGCTTCACAAGGGTCATTCAGAGCTTGCTGCGTAGAGTGGCACGCATCGGTGGCATTAGTGTTACTCACCCACCAGGTATTCCGACCGTGGTGGGTCTGTCCTCAGGAGGAGGGTCCTAATGGTTTTGGTACGTCAAGAAATCGGTGACGTCCTTCGTGACTTCCGCCTGCAAAAGGGTCGCACGCTTCGTCAGGTCGCCAGCAAGGCGTCCGTGGCACTCGGCTACCTGAGTGAGGTCGAGCGTGGCCAGAAAGAGGCCAGCTCCGAGATCCTCGCATCCGTGGCGGATGCTCTCGAGACGCCCATCTCAACGATCATGCGTGAGGTCGGCGACCGTATGGCGGTCCTCGAAGGCCTCAACCCCATCCCCGACACGCTGCCCGACGACTTCGTCGCCGAGTTCGGTGCCGAGCCCGCAGTCCGCTAGACCTCTTCGTCGACTCGCACGGTGTGGCGGGTCGACCTCATCGCTTCTTCGAACGCCCCGACTCCGGTCGGGGCGTTCGTCGTTTCGGGGCGGGCGCTCGCTCCTCTGACGGAGGCCGGGTCCCGCGCCGTTCCGCCCGGCCTCCACTGCGTGCATTTTCTGCGGCCGGGTGGCGCGCCGGCCAGCGAGAAGTGCACGCAGTGGTGGTTGCGGCGGGTGTGCGTGCGTTTTCTGCGGCGGGCAGGCCGGCGGCCCCGCGAGAAGTGCACGCAGTGGCGAGCGGCCGCTGGTCGGGTACGGTCGGGGGATGCGGAAGAGCGAGTTCGCCCAGGCGGTCACCGACGAGTTCGGCGAGGCGTACGGCCGTGTCGTGACGCGCGACGTCGTGTTGCCCACCCTCGCCAACCGGACCGCAGAAGAAGCCGTCGACCAGGGCGTCGAGCCCGCGCTCGTCTGGCAGGCCCTGTGCGAAGCCGAAGACGTCCCGCCTGCTCGACGCCACGGTCGAGGCCTGCCGAAACCCCCGGCCTGAGGCGCTCTTCCGCCTCGTCGCGTGGTGAATCGGGCCCGTGGGATGCTCGTCGCAGTGTTCGACACGCCGCGTCTCGCTACTCGAACGTGTGTTCGGTCGGGTGCTAGCCTCTCCCTCACAGGGGCTCGCCCGAGTCCGGTTCTCCACAGTTGCTCACTCGACGCTTCCAGTGTCGGTGGCCACCCGTAGCGTTCAGGACAACAGCGCATCTCGACAGCCTTGTCGCTCATCCTCCGGCCTTGTTCCACCGGCCGGAGGGGCCGCGACAGCCTATAGGCGCACCGATCCGACCACGGTCACGCAGTCCTGCTGCCGCCTCGGTCACACCTCAGAAGGAGAACACCATGCCGTCAGTTGCAGACCGCGAGAAGGCCCTCGAGACAGCCCTCGCTCAGATCGACCGTCAATTCGGCAAGGGTGCCGTCATGAGGCTGGGCAGCGACGAGCGCGCTCCCGTGGCCGTCATCCCCACCGGTTCGATCGCTCTCGACGTCGCGCTCGGCATCGGCGGGCTTCCGCGAGGCCGCATCGTCGAGATCTACGGGCCGGAGTCGTCCGGTAAGACCACTCTGACGCTGCACGCCATCGCCAATGCGCAGGCGGCGGGCGGCATCGCCGCCTTCATCGACGCCGAGCACGCTCTCGACCCCGAGTACGCCAAGAAGCTCGGCGTCGACATCGACGCCCTCCTCGTCTCACAGCCCGACACGGGTGAGCAGGCCCTCGAGATCGCCGACATGCTCGTCCGATCGGGTTCGATCGACCTCGTCGTCATCGACTCCGTCGCGGCACTCGTGCCCCGCGCCGAGATCGAGGGCGAGATGGGAGACTCCCACGTCGGCCTCCAGGCCCGGCTCATGTCGCAGGCTCTTCGCAAGCTCACCGGTGGCCTCAGCCAGACCGGCACCACGATGATCTTCATCAACCAGCTGCGCGAGAAGATCGGTGTGTTCTTCGGCAGTCCCGAGACCACCGCCGGCGGCAAGGCGCTCAAGTTCTACGCCTCGGTCCGCCTCGACATCCGCCGCATCGAGACCCTGAAAGACGGCACCGACGCAGTCGGAAACCGCACCCGCGTCAAGGTCGTCAAGAACAAGATGGCGCCGCCCTTCAAGCAGGCCGAGTTCGACATCCTCTATGGCGTCGGCATCTCCCGCGAGGGCAGCCTGATCGATTTCGGTGTCGAACACGGCATCGTCCGCAAGTCGGGTGCCTGGTACACCTACGAGGGCGACCAGCTCGGCCAGGGCAAGGAGAACTCGCGTAACTTCCTGCTGCAGAACACGGCCATCGCGGCCGAGATCGAGCAGAAGATCCTCGCCAAGCTCGGGGTCGGCGCCGACGGCGCTGCGGCGAAGGCGGCGAACGACGCGGCCGCGGCAGCAACCGCTGCGGCTGCGGAAGCCGCCGGTGGCGCCGAGGCACCGATCGCGCCGATCCAGCGCAAACTCGCCAAGGGCGCATGAGTTCCGACGACGACCGCCTCGCCCCGGTGACCCCGCTCTTCGGGCAGCGCCACCGGGAGGAGCCCGCAGCCGATTCGCGCTCGGGGTCGTCCCTCACGCATCCGGCCGGGTCCGGGCGTGGCGAGTCGTCGTCGGCTCAGGCCTCGGGCGGGTGGGCCGAAGCGGGTCCGGGGCCCGACGAGACGCGAGACGCAGAAGCGTCCCCCCACGGCGAAAACGGCCCGACCGAGGCGGGCGAGGCCAGTCCGGCCAGGCCCGCACTCCGGGCTCTGCCGACCTACGCCGAGTTCGCGGCCCGGAGCGAACCCGTCCTGGCTGACGAGCACAACTCCGATGCCGCAGCGGAAGAGCCTGCCGAGACGCTCGAGGCGGCTCGTGTCCGGGCCGAGAACATCAGTATGCACGCCCTCTCGAGACGGGGGGTGTCATCGCACGAGATGACGAATATCCTGCGTTCCCGCGACCTGCCCGACGAGGTCGTGGAGTCGGAGATCGCACGGCTCGAAGGCGTCGGTCTGCTCGACGACGCCGAACTCGCCGAGAACCTCGTGCGGAGCAAGCAGGAACGCAAGGGGCTCGGCAAGAGCGCCATCTCGAACGAGCTCCGCCAGCGAGGCGTCGCTCAAGAGGCGATCGAGGCCGCCATCGCGGATATCGACGACGACGACGAACAGGCTCGCTGCGATGAATGGGCCGCAAAACGGGTGGGCCAGCTGCGGGGGCTCGATCACGCCACGGCCGAGCGTCGCCTGAACGGGTACCTCATGCGACGGGGCTACCGCTCCGAGGTAATCCGGCGCTCGATCGAGAAAGCGCTGCCGAGGGGCGGGGGCAACGGCGGTGGCGGGGTCCGCTTCCGATGACGACGACGGCCGGCACGTGCATCCCCCGTTTCGCAACGATTTACACTGGGGCCTTATGTCGACGGTTCTGACCTCCTCCGAAGCACGTCCTGGCGAAGACGCGGCACCCCGCACCTACGAGGTGCGCACGTTCGGCTGCCAGATGAACGTCCACGACTCCGAGCGCCTCAGCGGTTCCCTCGAGGCGGCCGGCTACGTGCCGGCCGAGGGCGCCGAGGCCGACATCGTCGTGATCAACACCTGCGCCGTGCGGGAGAACGCCGACAACAAGCTCTACGGCACGCTGGGCCAGCTCGCCTCGATCAAGCGCAAGCACGACGGCATGCAGATCGCCGTCGGCGGATGCCTCGCCCAGAAGGACAAGTCCGTCATCCTCGACAAGGCCCCCTGGGTCGACGTCGTGTTCGGCACCCACAACATGGGCGCCCTCCCGACCCTGCTCGAGCGGGCGCGGCACAACGACGAGGCCCAGCTCGAGATCCTCGAGTCGCTCGACGTCTTCCCGTCGACCCTTCCGACGAAACGCGATTCCACTTACAGCGGCTGGGTGTCCATCTCGGTGGGCTGCAACAACACCTGCACGTTCTGCATCGTGCCGGCTCTGCGGGGCAAGGAGAAGGACCGCCGGCCCGGTGAAATCCTCGCCGAGATCCAGGCCCTGGTCGACGACGGCGCGATCGAGGTCACCCTGCTCGGGCAGAACGTCAACTCCTACGGCGTCGAGTTCGGCGACCGCGGCGCCTTCGCCAAGCTCCTCCGTGCAGCAGGCCAGATCCAGGGCCTCGAGCGGATCCGCTTCACGAGCCCGCACCCGGCCGCGTTCACCGACGACGTCATCGACGCCATGGCCGAGACCCCCGCCGTCATGCCACAGCTCCACATGCCGCTGCAGTCGGGCTCCGACCGCATCCTCAAGGCCATGCGTCGCAGCTACCGCAGCGAGAAATTCCTCGGCATCCTCGACCGCGTGCGGGCGAAGATGCCGAACGCGACGATCAGCACCGACATCATCGTCGGCTTCCCCGGCGAGACCGAGGACGACTTCGCCGAGACCCTCCGTGTCGTCGAGGAGGCCCGGTTCGCAACGGCGTTCACGTTCCAGTACTCCATCCGCCCCGGCACGCCCGCGGCGACTCTTCCGGATCAGATCCCGAAGGCTGTCGTCCAAGAGCGCTACGAACGGCTCGTCGCGCTGCAAGACCGGATCTCCTACGAGGAGAACCAGAAGCAGATCGGCCGTCGGGTCGAGGTCCTCGTCGCCACCGGCGAGGGCCGCAAGGACGAGGCGACGCACCGGCTCTCGGGCCGATCCGAAGACAGCCGTCTCGTGCACTTCTCCGCTCCGGCCGGTCGACCGGCGCCGCGCCCGGGCGACGTCGTCTCGGTCACCATCACCGACGCCAAGCCGTTCTACCTGATCGCCGACGAGTCCGCCGACGCCCCGTTCGCGGTCCGACCGACCCGAGCCGGCGACGCCTGGGACCGCGCCGAAGCAGCGTCCTGCGGCGTGCCCGCCGCACCCGGCACGGCGGGTGTCGGTGCGCCCCGCGTCTCGCTGGGTCTGCCGACCCTGCGTGTCGCCACGACCCCGATCTACGACCCGACCGACGGTCTCCGCTGAGGTCGTGAGCGTCACCGAACCCGCCGAGCCGTCCGACTCCAAAGACGCCGAACACCTCGCCGAGCCGACCGAACCCGAAGACGCCGAGGACCTCGCCGGCCGGCACCGCTACGGCGTCGTCATCGGAGCGACGGGCACCGGCAAGACGGCCTTCGCTCTCGACCTGGCCGAAGAACTCGGGCGTCGTGGGCGATCCGCCGAGATCGTCAACGCCGACGCGATGCAGCTCTACAGAGGCATGGACATCGGCACGGCCAAGGTGCCGGAGGCCGAGCGCCGCGGAATCCCGCACCACCTCTTCGACGAGCTGCCCGTCACGGCCGAGGCGAGCGTCGAGTGGTACCAGCGGCGTGCTCGAGACGTCATGGCGAGCATCCAGCGTCGCGGCAGCGTTGCTCTTCTCGTGGGCGGGTCCGGACTGTACGTCTCCGCCGCCGTCTTCGACTTCCGCTTCCCCGGCACCGACGAGGCGCTTCGCCGCAAGTATGAGGCGGTCTTCGAGAAGGAGGGCGTGGGGCGTCTCTTCGCCCTTCTGCGAGAACGCGATCCGGCCGCGGCCGTCGCGATCGGCCCGCACAACGGACGCCGGCTGGTCCGGGCGCTCGAGGTGGGCGAGATGACGGGGGCGCCGTTCGCCGTCGGGCTGCCCGAGGACGCCCCGACCTGGAACGCGCCGCACTTCGTCGGCCTGAGCGAAGACCGTTCCGTCCTCGTCGACAGGTTGGATGCCCGGGTCGACGCCATGTGGCGCGACGGTCTCCTCGACGAAGTGCGCGCGCTCCTCCCGAACGGCCTCGAACAGGGCGTCACCGCGAGCCGAGCCATCGGGTATGCGCAGGCCATCGCCGAGCTGCGGGGCGACCTGACCGAGGACGAGGCGAAAGAGGCCACGCGAGCGCTCACCCGGAGGTACGCGCGCCGCCAGGTGAGCTGGTTCAAGCGCTATCCCCGAGTGACCTGGGCGACAGCGAGCGACCCCCGGGCCGTCTCGGACGCCGCCGATAGACTTCTCGCGTGACCACCACCGTCCATTTCACCAAGGGCCAGGGCACGGGCAACGACTTCGTGCTGTTCTCCGACCCCGACGGCTCGTTCGACCTCACTCCCGAGCGCATCCGAGCGCTGGCCGATAGGCGATTCGGTGTCGGGGGCGACGGAGTCATCCGGGCGGTGCGCAGTTCGAAACTGCCCGACGGCGAAGCCTCTCTCGCCGAAGACGATGCGGCCGAGTGGTTCATGGATTACCACAATTCCGACGGCTCGCCCTCGGAGATGTGCGGCAACGGCATCCGGGTGTTCACGAAGTACCTGCTCGAAGAGGGCCTCGTCACGCTCGAGCGCGGCGACACGCTCGCGATCGGCACTCGAGCGGGCGTCCGCGACGTCCAGCGGTCGAGCACTGGCTTCCAGGTCGACCTCGGCCGGTGGCGGCTCGACGACGTGCATCCCACCGTCTCGGCTCGCGAGCTCTATGCGACGCGGCCCGGTCTCGGTCTGAGCGTCGGCAATCCCCACGTCGTCGTGGCGCTGGCCTCGGCCGACGAACTCGCGGCGCTCGACCTCTCCGTCGCGCCCGAGCTCGAACCGGCCGCCCCGCACGGCGCCAACGTCGAGTTCGTCTTGCCCGAAGAACCGCTGGTGGCCGACGGTATCGGCCGGATCCGTATGCGTGTGCACGAGCGGGGCAGTGGCGAGACCCTGTCGTGCGGCACAGGTGCCGCTGCGGCGGCTCTCGCGACGCGTTACTGGGCCGGCGCCGGGGCCCCTGACCAGTGGCGGGTCGACGTGCCCGGCGGCACGGTCGGCGTACGGATGTTCGCGACGGAAGACGGCGAGCACGTCTCGCTCAGCGGCCCCGCCGAGCTCGTCTTCACGGGCGACCTGGCGGTGCAGTAGTCGTCGGGTCTAGGCTCGGAGACATGAAGAAGTAGAGCACTCCCGCCGCGCCGACCGGTCGACGTCAGTCGATCCGCTCAGAGGCGCGTTGCCCGGAGCACCCGGAACCCCTTCGAGGTCGACTCCCGCTCGACCTCGACCACGTCGCCCAGGGTCTCGTTCATCCACTTCTGCAACGAGTCGGCCCCGAGGTTCTTCTGGACCACGAGGTACGCCTCCATGTCGATGCCCAACCGGGGTAGCCACGTCGACAGGATGTCGCGGAGGACGGCCTTGCCGACGCGGATCGGCGGGTTCGACCAGATCCCGTCGAAGACGAGGTCCGTGGGAACATCCTCCGGCAGCACGGCGTTCACACTGGTGACGCCCGCCCGAGCTGCATTCGTCCGAAGCAGCTCCAGAACCCTCTCGTTCACGTCGACGGCCCAGACGGTCGCCTCGGGGGAGAGCAGGGCGAGACTCAGCGCGATGGGACCCCATCCGCATCCCACATCCAAGAAGACGCCCTCGCGCGGTGGCGCGGGCATCGACCCCAGGAGCACCTGCGTGCCCTGATCCACCCGCCCGGGAGAGAAGACTCCCGCGGCGGTCGCCAGCGACAGAGTGCGCCCGGCGAGCTCGACCTCGATTTCGCGGGGTTTCAAGGAGCTCGACGGTTGCGCCGAGAAGTAGTGGTCGCTGGCCATGACCCCAGATTATCGACTGTGAAAGGTCTACTGTGACTGCAATGACTGAAGACACCACCACCCCGACCGAGCGTGACGACGCGCCCGCCTCGGGTGACGACGTCGTCGACCGCATCCTGGCCAACGCCTCGTCGCGCGCCGGCGTCTCGGTGTTCACTCCGGGTGCCGCCCAGGCCATCCAGACCACCGGTCTCGGCAGCGGCACCTACCGCGGCGACGACCACGGTCTCGGCGTCGACGGCGATCAGTTCGATCGCGACGACCGGCAGGCGCTCCGGCGCGTGGCCGGTCTGTCGACCGAACTCGAAGACGTCACCGAGGTCGAGTACCGACAGCTCCGACTGGAGAACGTCGTGCTCATCGGCGTTTACTCGCAGGGCACCCTCGCCGACGCGGAGAACAGCCTTCGCGAGCTCTCGGCCCTCGCGGAGACGGCCGGCGCGGTCGTCCTCGACGGCCTCCTGCAACGGCGTCCGCACCCGGACCCCAGCACCTACCTGGGCTCGGGCAAGGCGATCGAACTGAAGAACATCGTCGCGTCCCTCGGGGCCGACACCGTCATCGCCGACACCGAATTGGCGCCCAGCCAACGACGTGCGCTCGAGGACGTGGTGAAGGTGAAGGTGATCGACCGGACCGCGGTCATCCTCGACATCTTCAGCCAGCACGCCAAGAGCCGCGAGGGCAAGGCCCAGGTCGAGCTGGCTCAGCTCGAGTACCTGCTTCCCCGCCTCCGCGGCTGGGGTGAGTCGATGTCCCGCCAGGCCGGTGGTCAGGTCGGGGCCGGCAACGGCATGGGCTCGCGTGGCCCCGGTGAGACGAAGATCGAACTCGATCGTCGCCGCATCCACACCCGCATGGCGATCCTCCGCAAGAAGATCAAGGAGATGAAGCCGGCTCGCGAGGCCAAGCGGGCCAACCGCAACCGCAACGCGGTGCCGAGCGTCGCCATCGCCGGCTACACCAATGCCGGCAAGTCGAGTCTCCTCAACCGGCTGACGCGGGCCGGTGTCCTGGTCGAGAACGCGCTGTTCGCGACCCTCGACGCTACGGTGCGCAAGAGCGTGACCGCCGACGGCCGTCCGTTCACGTACGCCGACACGGTGGGCTTCGTCCGCAACCTGCCGCACCAGTTGGTGGAGGCGTTCCGCTCGACCCTCGAAGAGGTCGCCGAGTCGGACATCATCATCCACGTGGTGGACGGGTCGCACCCGGACCCCGAGGCGCAGCTGGCCACGGTCCGCGACGTCATCCACGAGGTCGACGGACGCGAGATCCCCGAGGTGGTCGTCTTCAACAAGAGCGACCTGGTCGACGACAGCCGTCGACTCGTGCTCCGCGGGCTGGTGCCGGACGCGATCTTCGTCTCGGCACGGACCGGCGAGGGCATCGACGAGCTGCTGGCGCGCCTGGCCGAGATCCTGCCCCGGCCCGAGGTCGACCTCGACCTGCTGGTGCCGTACGACCGCGGCGAGGTCGTGGCCCGTATCCACGACATCGGCCGGGTCGTCGACGTCGAGTACCTCGAGACCGGCACCCGCGTGCTGGCCAAGGTGTACCCGCAAGACGCAGCGACCCTGCAAGAGTTCGCGAGCTGAGCCCGACATGGGTGCTGACGGGGATGCGGCGGCCGCCGAGTCGCCGCATCCCGTCAGCGACCTGGTCGCCGTCCATCCCGAGGGGACCACTCTCGACCGGACGCTGATCCGCGGCACGGCGGTCGACGGCTATCGTCCGCACGACGTCGGCCCAGGGGAGCCGTACGTGCTGCGGGCCGAGCTGAACGGCGGCGTGGCGCCGCGGCGTGCATCCCACCCTCGAGTCCTCGCCTCGTTCGCGCAGTTCACCGACGTCCACGTTCAAGACTCGCAGTCGCCCTCGCGGGTGGAGTTCCTGGATCGTCTTCTCGACGACCGGCCGGTGACGCCGTTCCGAGCTGCCTACCGGGCGCACGAGATGCTGTCGTTGCAGGTCGCGGAGGCCACGGTCCAAGCCGTCGACGCCCTCGGCGTCGGCCCGGCGACCGGAGAGCCGCTGGCGTTCCTCGTGAGCACCGGCGACGCGACCGACAACTGCCAGGAGAACGAACTGAGGTGGGCGATCGACCTGCTCGACGGGGGCCCGATCACTCCCGACAGCGGTCGGCTCGGCGTCTACGAGGGCGTCTCCGACTCCGATGCGGCGCACTTCGACCACCACTACTGGCACCCCGACGGGTCGCCTCCGGGGCTCGACGAGGACCTCTTCCGGCAGAGCGGGTTCCCGTTGGTGCCGGGTCTCCTCGAGGCGGCGATCCGGCCGTTCGCGGCGACGGGCATCCGTCTGCCCTGGTACACCGCTCACGGCAACCACGATCAGCTGGTGGCGGGCAACTTCCCCTCCTGGCCGTTCCTCGACGCGCTCTCGGTCGGGTCGTCGAAGCCGATCGCGCTTCCCGACGGATCGGGCCTCGCCGACTTCGTGGAGCGGATCGTGACGCACCGATCGCTGTCACCCGACCTGCCCGTCCGCTCGGTGACCCCGGATCCCACCCGCCGCCTCGTCAAGCGGGCCGACGTCGTGGAGGCGCACTTCCACACGTCGGGCACCCCCGTCGGCCACGGTTACACGCCCGAGAACCGAGACGCCGGAACCGCCTACTACGCCGCCGACGTTCCGGCTGCCGCCGGGGCGAGGCCGGTGAGGATGCTCGTGCTCGACACCGTCAACGAGAACGGCGAAGCGGACGGCTCCCTCGACCGGCCGCAGTACCACTGGCTGCTCGACACCCTCGACGAAGAACCGGATCGGCTGACGATGATCGTCAGTCATCACACCGGCGACACGATGGGCAACCACTTCATCGGCACCGGCGGCGACTTCCACCTGCGGGTGGGCGGCGGCCCCGTCGTGCGGGAGTTGCTGGCGCGGCCTCAGGTCGTCCTGTGGCTGAACGGCCACACGCACGAGAACACGGTCACGCCGCGGCATCGCCCGCCCGGGCACGAAGCGGGTCCGGGCGGTTTCTGGGAGGTCGCGACGGCCTCGCACATCGACTGGCCGCAGCAGGTGCGCACGGTCGAGATCGTCGAGAACGGCGACGGGACCCTGTCGATCTTCGGCACGATCGTCGACAGCATCGCCCCGGTGCGCTGGGACGGGTCGCTGCGCGACCCCGTGGCGCTGGCCTCGCTGTCGCGGGAGCTGGCGGCGAACGATCCGCAGGACAGCGCTCGGCCCTCCTCCACGGTGGACGGGCTGCGCGGGGCAGTGATCGATCGGAACGTCGAGCTCGTGCTGCCGAGGCCGGGCGTGCTGCGGCTCTGAGGCGGGGCCTGTGAGGCTGCGGCTCTGAGGCGGCGGGCCGTGCGGGGCGGTGTCTCGTGCGGCGGATGTCGTGTGCGGCGGCTGTCTTGTGCGGCGGTGGGCCGTGCATCCCTCGTCTGCGGCGCCGGGCGTCTGCGTGCACTTCTTGTGCGTGCATTTTGTGCTGCCGCGGACGCGTTCGGGCCGCGAGAAGTGCACGCAGTGCGTTGTCCGATCGTGCAGGGGTGTGTGCGTGCGTTTCGTGCTGCCGCGGGCGCGTTGGGGCCGCGAGAAGTGCACGCAGTGCGTTGTCCAATCGTGCGGGGGTGTGTGCGTGCGTTTCTTGCTGCCGCGGGCGCGTTCGGGCCGCAAGAAGTGCACGCAGTGCGTTGTCCGATCGTGCGGGGGTGTCTGCGTGCGTTTCGTGCGGCCGCGGGCGCGTTCGGGCCGCAAGAAGTGCACGCAGTGCCGGCACGAGCGGACAGAGAACGGGGGATGCACGTGCCAAGGCTCGGCGGATCGACGAGACCGCCCCGACCCACGGTGACCCGTCCGGCCGAGGCCTACTCAAGGCACGAGTCGATGAGGCGCTTCACGCAGAAGGCCCCCGGGTGGGAGTCCCGGGGGCCTTCTGTCTGTGCTCGCTTGCGACGCGCCGAGGCTCAGACCGAGCGGAGCACCGCCACGACTTTGCCGAGGATCTGCGCATGATCCCCGACGATCGGTTCGAAGTTCGAGTTGCGGGGGAGCAGCCAGGTGTGGCCATCGCGCTGGCGGAAGACCTTGACCGTGGCCTCGTCGTCGAGCATCGCCGCCACGATCTCTCCGTTCTCGGCGTTGCCCTGTTGGCGGACGACGACCCAATCGCCGTCGCAGATGGCGGCGTCGATCATCGATTCGCCGACGACGCGCAGCATGAAGAGCTCGCCCTTGCCCACCAAGCTGCGGGGGAGGGGCATGACCTCTTCGACCTGCTGCTCGGCCGTGATCGGGATGCCCGCCGCGATGCGTCCGACCAGGGGGACGTGGGCCGTCGTGTTGTCGTCGTCGTCGAACCGCAGGATCGTCGGCTCGGCCTGCACCTTGTCGGGGTCCTCGAGGAGCACTTCGAGAGCGCGAGGTCGGTTGGGGTCTCGGCGGATCGCCCCTGCGAGTTCGAGCTGATTCAGCTGGTGCGTGACGCTCGAGAGTGACGCGAGGCCCACGGCGTCGCCGATCTCGCGCATGCTCGGCGGGTACCCGCGATCTGCGATGGAATCGCGAATGGCAGCGAGGATGCTCGCCTGCTTCGCGGTCAGCGGCTTCCGCTCGCGGGGGTCGGCAGCACCTCTTGCCGCCCGGGCTCCCGGTGCGGCTGCTGCTGTGGTCGCGTCGCTCATTGCTCTCCCGCCGTGAATGTCGGTGGTCGGTGTTTGACTCACCCCGCCGATCGAAACTGTATCCGGTAGCAGGGCTTGTGAGAAACACATGTTCGAGTGTGTCGCGTGTTTTTTCCTTCATTTCTGCTATCGACCCCTTGAAATCGGCATCAGTCGAAGATATGTTCGGAACACGTCTTCGTGCCTGGCAGTCCCGGCCGAGTGCCGGGCACGAAGACCACCACCTCCTCCCGCCCGAACGGGAGGGGGTCACACCGAAAGGGCAATCACAATGAGCGCGACGATCACCGCCTTCCCGACCACCTCTTCCCGTCTCTCCGCACCCTCGGCGCCCGCCGTCCGTGAGGCGGCAGTCGCTGCCATGCCGGCGGGCCGCACTCGACTCCGCATCACACGTCGCGGGCAGGCCGTGCTCACCGTGCTCGTAGCGGTGCCGCTCCTCGCGGTGCTGGCCATCTTCCTGATGGGCGGGGGCGGAGCCGCTGCAACTTCGACCCCGGGTGACGTGCACTTCCAGCACGTGACGATCTCCTCCGGCGAGACTCTCTGGCAGGTCGCCGAGACGGTGGCTCCGAAGGCCGACCCGCGCGACGTCATCGTCGACATCACGAAGCTCAACAACCTGTCGAGCACAGACCTCCAGCCCGGGCAGACCCTGGCGATTCCGCTTCAGTACTCGCACTGACCCGTAGTCGGTCCGCAGGAGAGACGAAGACGGCTCCCGGCCTGTGGAGAACCGGCGTCATGCGTCTGGGCGCCCCCGTAAAATGAGGCTCGTGGAAATCACTCTCGACGATCTGCCCATCCGCGACGACCTCCGCGGCCAGTCCCCGTACGGTGCACCTCAGAAGAAGGTGCGCGTGGCGCTGAACGTCAACGAGAACACGCATCCCATCCCCGAAGACGTCGCACGAGACATCGTCGAATCGGTGGCCGCCGCCGTCCTCGAGATCAACCGCTACCCCGACCGTGAGTTCACGGCCCTCCGCGAGGCCTTGGCGGGCTACCTCGGCCACGGCATCACGGCGGAACAGATCTGGGCCGCGAACGGGTCCAACGAGGTCATCCAACAGATTCTGCAGGCGTTCGGTGGGCCGGGCCGCAGCATCCTCGGCTTCCCTCCCACCTATTCCATGCACTCCATCATCGCCAAGGGCACGGGCACCGAGTGGGTCGAAGGCCGGCGAGACGAGGGCTTCCAGATCTCACCCGAGACGGTTCGCGCCGAGATCGAGCGGACCAAGACGGACATCGTCATCCTCTGCGGGCCGAACAACCCGACGGGTACCCCGTTGTACCTCGAGACGATCGAGGCGGCGTACGACGCCACCCCGGGCATCCTCCTCGTCGACGAGGCGTACGCCGAGTTCATGCCGGCCGACCAGCCCTCAGCCCTGACCCTTCTCGAGGGGCGGCCTCGTCTGCTGGTCTCCCGCACCATGAGCAAGGCCTTCGCCTTCGCGGGCGCGCGCGTTGGCTACCTGGCCGCGAACCCCGCGGTGATCGACGCGCTGCGCCTGGTCCGCCTGCCCTACCACCTGTCGTCGCTCACCCAGGCGGCCGCAGTCGCCGCCCTCCGTCACGCCGACGAGATGCTGGCCATGGTCGACGACATCAAGCTGCAGCGTGACCGCATCGTCGACACGCTCGCCGAGTTGGGCTACCAGCCGTGGCCGACGTGGTCGAACTTCGTCCTCTTCGGCGGCGTCGACGACCCGCACGACGTGTTCGAGAAGCTCCTCGAACGCGGCATCATCGTCCGCGACCTCGCGATCCCCGGGCACCTCCGGGTGAGTGCGGGCACCGAGGCCGAGACCACCGCGTTCCTCGAGGCCCTCCGCGACATTAAGCTCGCTTCATGACCGAGCCCCGCTCCGCCTCCGTTTCCCGCACGACGAGCGAGTCCTCCATCGAGCTGTCCCTGGACCTCGACGGAACCGGCACCTCTTCGATCGACACCTCGGTCCCGTTCTACGACCACCTGCTGACGGCCCTGTCGAAGCACTCGTTGATCGACCTCACGGTCAAGGCCACGGGTGACACCGACATCGACGTCCACCACACGGTCGAAGACATCGGGATCGCCTTCGGCACGGCTCTGAAGGCGGCACTCGGCGACAAGAGCGGCATCGGTCGCTACGGCGATGCCCTCGTGCCGCTCGACGAGGCGTTGGTCCAGGCCGTCGTCGACGTGTCCGGGCGTCCCTACCTCGTCCACTCCGGCGAGCCCGACGGGTTCGAACTGCACCTCATCGGCGGTCACTTCACCGGATCCATGGTGCGGCACGTGTTCGAGGCGATCGCGTTCAACGCCGGGCTCACTGTCCACGTCCGCGTGCTGGGCGGCCGAGACCCGCACCACATCGCCGAGGCCGAATTCAAGGCCTTCGCGCGCGCTCTCCGTAAGGCCGTCGAGTTCGACCCCCGCGTGACCGGCATCCCCTCCACCAAGGGCGCCCTGTGAGCGACGCCGCGACCACGCCGAGCGACGCCGCGACCACGCCGAGCGACGCCGCGACCACGCCGAGCGACGCCGCGACCACGCCGAGCGATGCCGCGACCACGCCGGCCGTCGGCTCGCGACCCGACGTGGTCGTCCTCGACTACGGCAGTGGCAACGTCCACTCGGCTATCAAAGCCCTCGAACTCGCCGGCGCCGACGTCGAACTCACGTCCGACCGGTCGCGGGTGATGGCGGCCGACGGCCTCTTCGTTCCCGGGGTGGGTGCCTTCTCCGCCGTGATGAGCCAGCTCCAGTCCGTCCGAGGCGGCGAACTGATCGACCGCCGTCTCGCCGGCGGGCGACCCGTGCTCGGAATCTGCGTCGGAATGCAGGTCTTCTTCGACCAGGGTGTCGAGCGGGGCCAGACCACCGAGGGTCTCGGCGAATGGCCCGGGTCGATCGACGCGCTGAAGGCCGACGTCTTGCCGCACATGGGCTGGAACACCGTCGACGCTCCCGACGACTCCGTCCTCTTCGACGGCGTCCGCGACGAGCGGTTCTACTTCGTCCACTCCTATGCCGCTCAAGACTGGACCCTGCACAGCGACGGGCGTCATGCTCAGCCCCGTGTCACGTGGGCCGACCACGGTGGCCGCTTCGTCGCCGCCGTCGAGAACGGCCCGCTCTGGGCGACTCAGTTCCACCCCGAGAAGTCCGGTGCGCCGGGCATCCGCCTGTTGAGCAACTGGCTCAAGACTCTCTGACCCACCCCTGCCGTTCCCTCGGCGGCCGAGCCGTGCATCCCGCCGTTCGAATCCGTCCAGGCCACTGAAACGAAAGCACCGATGAGCGAGTTCACCTCCACCCCGTCCCTCACCCTCCTCCCCGCGGTCGACGTCGCCGACGGCAAGGCGGTCCGTCTGACCCAGGGGGAGGCCGGCACTGAGACGAACTACGGCGACCCGGTCGACGCCGCGGCCGACTGGCAAGACCAAGGGGCCGAGTGGCTGCACCTCGTCGACCTCGACGCCGCGTTCGGTCGCGGCCACAACCGCGAGGTGATCCAGCGCGTGATCAAGCACGTCAAGGGCCTCAACGTCGAGCTCTCCGGCGGCATCCGCGACGACGCCTCGCTCGAGGCCGCCCTCGAGACCGGCGTCAAGCGCATCAACCTCGGCACTGCCGCGCTCGAGAACCCCGAGTGGGCGGCGTCCGTCATCGCGCAGTACGGCGAGGCAATCGCTGTCGGCCTCGACGTGCGAGGCACCACCCTGGCCGCTCGTGGCTGGACGAAAGAGGGCGGCGACCTCTTCACGGTCCTCGACCGGCTCGAAGACGCGGGATGTGCGCGCTACGTGGTCACGGACGTCACCAAGGACGGCACCCTCAAGGGCCCGAACGTCGAACTCCTGCAGCAAGTCATGCAGCGAACCGACCGCCCCGTCGTGGCGTCGGGCGGCATCTCGAGCCTCGACGACATCGCCGCCTTGCGCGCGCTCGTACCCGCCGGGCTCGAGGGGGCAATCGTCGGCAAGGCGCTCTACGCGGGAGCATTCACACTCCCCGCGGCGCTGGACGTCGCCGGTCGCTGATGGGGCCGAGGTCCGGCGACCCTGAAGGTCCCGTCGAGCGCCCCGAGTTGCCGGAGCACCTGCGCCCTCGAGCCAAGGCCGACAGTGCCGGGCAGTCGTTCGAGGGGCGCACGTTCCAAGCTCACGACACGACCTACGCGGACGACGACGGAACCGCCGACCCGCGTGTCCTCGTCGCCCTCGAGGCTCTTCGCGCCGGGACGGGCACCGAGGTCGACGTCCTCGAGGCGCTGCGGGGCATCCGCCTTCTCATCCCATTGCTCGCACACGCGGGCGACGAGGGCGTGAACGAGCACGGAGTGACCGTCGACAAGACGCAAGAACTCGCGATCGTCACGGTCCAGGGCCCCGACGGGCGCGCGGTACTGCCCGCCTTCACCTCGGTGACGGCATTGCGAGCGTGGGATCCACGGGCTCGGCCCGTGCCTGCCGAGTCGCGTCGCGTCGCGATCGCCGCCGTGTCCGAGTCCACCGAATTGATGGTGCTCGATCCGGGGTCCCCGACCGAGTTCGGTGTGCGGCGGCCCGCTCTGTGGGCGCTGGCGCAAGACCTGCCGTGGGTACCGGCTCACCTCGACGCGGAGGTCGGCGCCGCGTTCCTCGAGGCCGCGGCGGGCGAAGACGCCGTCGAGTCCGTCGGTCTTGCACCCGGGGCGGTCTCGCCCGCGCTGGTCGGGCCCGAACTCGTAGTGCAGCTCGTGCTGCGGCCGGGGCTCGACCAGGAAGGACTGGCGGCGTTGGTCGGACGGCTTCAGGCGCGCTGGACGGCCAGCGAGGTCATCGCGACGCGCGTCGACAGCATGGCCGTGCGAGTCGTCGCCGCCCGCTGACGCGCGGCAGTGGATCCCACGTTCTCGGGGTCAGTTGACCGGGCCGGTGAGCTTCTCGCCCGGTCCCTGGCCGATGGCGTCGGGGATCGGCGAGGCCTCCCGGAAGGCGAGCTGTACCGTGCGCAGCCCGTCGCGGAGGGCACGCGCGTGGACGTCGCCGACCTCGGGGGCGCTTGCGACGACGAGCCCTGCCAGGGCTGTGATCAGCTTGCGAGCCTCGTCGAGGTCGAGCTGCGTCTCGGGGGAGTCCGCCAGGCCCACCTTGACCGCCGCAGCGCTCAAGAGGTGGACCGCGACCGTGTTGATGATCTCGACTGCGGGGACCTCGGCGATGTCCCGTTCGGCGCCGACGGCCTCGTCGGTGTCGTAGGGAGAAGTCTGATCTGAAGGCGTCTGGCTCACGTGCTGTTCCTCTGCTAAGCTTCATCCGGCTGCGGAGCCATGTGCTCCGTTACGAAAGTGGAGATTCTCCCACCCGCGCTTGACCGTTTGATTAGGTTACCGGGTTGTAGTGCCCCGTCGATGTGAGTTGCGACTCGCCTCGATAGTCCGAAACGTCGGTTCGTCCGACACTCGGTCCGGGCCGGCGCAGTACCTCGAACACGGCTCACACGAGCGGGTTTCGGGTGCGGCACCTGATTTCCTCCTTCTGCCCCCGCGACCTCCCGTCGCGGTGAACACCAAGAAGCAAGAGGAGCCCCGCATCAGCGATCCCCGTACCAACGACCGAATCCGCGTTCCCGAGGTCCGCCTCGTCGGCCCCGCCGGCGAACAGGTGGGTGTCGTGCCCATCGCCATGGCTCTCCGCCTGGCTCAAGAGGCAGACCTGGATCTGGTCGAGGTCGCTCCGAACTCCAAGCCGCCCGTGGCCAAGATCATGGACTACGGCAAGTTCAAGTACGAGGCGGCTCAGAAGGCCAAAGAAGCGCGTCGCAATCAGGCGAACACGATCCTCAAAGAGGTCCGTTTCCGTCTGAAGATCGACAAGCACGACTACGAGACCAAGCTCAAGCGCGCGGAGGGCTTCCTCCAGGCGGGCGACAAGGTCAAGGCCATGATCCTGTTCCGCGGTCGCGAGCAGTCGCGTCCCGAGCAGGGCCACCGTCTTCTCCAGCGTTTCGCCGAGGACGTGTCCGAGTTGGGCACCGTCGAGAGCAACCCCACGATCGACGGCCGCAACATGGTCATGGTCATCGGTCCGCTCAAGAACAAGGCCGAGGCCAAGGCCGAAGCCGAAGCACGCAAGGTGGCCAACAAGCCGCCGAAGCACCCCACGTCCACCGAGGCCCCGGCCGAGAGCGCAGCTCCCGCCGAGACCACCGCTCCTACCGAGTGACGACCACTCGGAGGGGGCGCACCGCTTCCACCGAGTGCCACCACTCCTCCGAGTGACAACAAGAAAGTAACGACTATGCCCAAGATGAAGACCCACTCCGGCACCAAGAAGCGATTCAAGGTCACCGGTACCGGCAAGATCATGAAGCAGCAGGCCGGTATGCGTCACAACCTCGAGGTCAAGTCCTCCAAGCGCAAGGCTCGTCTGAACACCGACCAGGTGCTGTCCAAGGCCGACAGCAAGGTCATCAAGAAGCTTCTCGGCCGCTGAGCCGTCGACTGACGTAGTAAAGGAAATAAGAAGATGGCAAGAGTAAAGCGGGCCGTAAACGCCCACAAGAAGCGTCGCGTAATCCTCGAGCGCGCCAAGGGCTACCGCGGACAGCGTTCGCGTCTGTACCGCAAGGCCAAAGAGCAGGGCATCCACTCGCTCGTCTACTCGTTCCGCGACCGTCGCGCTCGCAAGGGCGAATTCCGTCGCCTCTGGATCCAGCGCATCAACGCCGCCTCGCGTGCGAACGGCCTGACCTACAACCGCCTCATCCAGGGCCTCGCTCTGGCCGGCATCCAGGTCGACCGCCGCATCCTCGCCGACCTCGCGGTCAACGAGCCCACCACCTTCGCCGGGATCGTCGCTGCCGCCAAGGCCGCGCTTCCCGCCGACACGTCGGCCCCCAAGGTCGTCGCTGCGTAATTTCCCTGGTCAGTGGGGCATAGTTGTCGGATGCCCAGCAACCAGATGATCGACAACCCGCGTTCACCTCGAGTGCGTGCGGTGGCCAAACTGGCCAAGAGAGACGCCCGGTCCCAGACCGGGCTCTTTCTGTTGGAGGGCCCGCAGTCCGTCACCGAGGCCCTGACCTTCCGGCCGGAGCTCGTGGTCGAGCTCTTCGCGACGCCGACAGCCCTCGAGCGCTACACCGAACTCGCGCAGGCGGCGGTTGATGCGGGCGTGGACATCGAGTTCGTGACCGAAGACGTGTTGTCCGCAATGGCCGACACGGTCACGCCGCAGGGGCTGGTCGCCGTCTGCCGCCAGTTCCCGACGTCCATCAAAGACATCTTCGGGTCGGGCCGTGCTGGTTTCGGCTCGGGTTCGGACTCCGATTCGGACTCCGGCTCGGATTCGGATTCGGGCTCGGGTTCTGGTTCGGGCTCGGGTTCTCGTTCGGGTTCTGGCGATTCCGGGGGTTCGCCCCGCCTCATCGCGATCCTCGAGGAGGTCCGCGATCCGGGCAATGCCGGCACGATCATCCGCGCCGCCGACGCCGCGGGCGCCGATGCCGTCATCATGACTGGCCGCAGCGTCGACCTCTACAACCCCAAGGTCGTCCGGGCCACGACCGGCTCGCTGTTCCACGTCCCGGTCGCGGTCGGCATCGAGCTGCCTGCAGTCCTGGCTCGCTGCGCCGCCGCCGGTCTGCAGGTCCTGGCCGCCGACGTCAAAGGGTCGGACCTCCTCACGGCCCGGCGGGAGGGGCTGCTCGCGGCTCCGACCGCGTGGCTGTTCGGCAACGAGGCCCGTGGTCTGACGGATGAGCACCTCGCCCTGGCCGAGCGTGCCATCGTCGTACCCATCTACGGGCACGCCGAGAGCATGAACCTCGCGACCGCTGCGTCCGTGTGCCTCTACGAGAGCGCGTTCGCCCAGCACTGAGCCGTGGCCGAGGCGGGGGCTGTGCATCCCCCGCTCGCTCTGTCCTGCCTGCGTGCACTTTTTGTGCGTGCACTTCTTGCGTGCCCGCCGTGCGTGCGTTTTTTGCGTGCCCGCCCGTGCGTGCGTTTTCTGTGTGCCCGCCCGTGCGTGCGTTTTCTGCCACCGGCGTCCAGATCGCGCGACAAGAAATGCACGCAGACACCCGGGTGGTCCCAGCGGCTCACTGCCCTGCGGCGTGGAGTTGACTGCCGCGCCGCGGTGCCTTCCTCGTTGCGTGCACTTCTGGTTACTTCGTGCTGCCCGAGGCAGCGCATTTCGCACGCACAGGTGTTCGTCCACCGTGGCCGCGCGTACTGCAACCTCGCGGCTGTCCGCCACACCCCGCGAGGTAGCTCTGCGTGCATTTTCGGCGCCTGCCGGGACACCCGGGCCGCACGAATTGCACGCACACGCGAGCGCAGGGCACGGCACGTCTTGTGCACAGGGCCGCGTGTGAGCGAGGTTGTCCACAGAGAGGGTGGGATGCGCGTCCCGAGTGCTCGGGGGCGTCCACCATCGATCCATGGTTCAGCCGTGCCCGCTCCCTCGTCCTCTCCTCGACAGACCTTTCTCGACTCGTGAAGCCCTCCGCTTGGGCGTCAAACCCCACCGCTTGCGCGCTGCCGATCTTGTGCGCCCCTTCGTCGGCATCCGATCCAAGGCCCGGCCGACGGGGCCCGAGGCGGCAGCCAGGGCTCTCGCGGTTCGCCTCAAGGCCGGCTCGTACCTCAGCCACTCGACTGCCGCGGCCATCTGGCATCTCCCCCTTCCCTCTCGTCTCGAACGCGACCGGCGCGTGCACGTGACCACGCCGAGTCCCGACCTGGCGGTCCGCGCACGAGGCGTCGCCGGCCACCGCACACGCCGTCCGCCCGAATTGCGCACGGTGCGAGGCCTGATCGTCTGCGATCCCGTTCGGGTCTGGGTCGATCTGGCAGCGAAGCTGCGTGTCGACGAGCTCGTGGAGTTGGGAGACGCGCTCGTCTGTCCCGTCTATCGGGCTGATGGCTCAATCCAACCCGGTCTGGCCACGTTGGCCATGCTGAGGCAGGCCGTCGACCAAGCACGGCACCGTCGGGGCGTCAGGCGTCTGGGCCGTGCGCTTGCCGAGATCCGCGTCGGCTCGCAATCACCGGGCGAGACGAGGCTTCGTCTCGAGGCCAACCGACTCGGGCTCGACGAGCCCGAACTCAACGCGCGCATCACGGGGCCCACAGGGCGCTTCCTCGCACGAGGTGACCTGGTCTATCGCCGCGCTCGAGTCGTGGTCGAGTACGAGGGCGATCACCATCGCACCGATCCGAAGGTGTTCCAGAACGACATCCGTCGGCGTGAGCGTCTCGAAGACGCGGGGTGGCGCGTGCTCCGCGTCACCAGAGGCGACCTCACGGCTCACCGGTCGGAATTCGTGGCTCGCCTCGAGCGTCTCCTCGTCGAGCGGACTCCCCGATGAGGCCGCGTGACTCGTCGTTCCTCCACGACGTCGACGGGTGTGCGGGCACCAGATCGACCAGAACGGGGGATGCACGGGGCAAGTGCCCGGGTTCGGTAAGGTTGGTTCTCGTGTCAGACACCGTGCCCATCACCGACGACGCCGTTTCCAGCGCCGTCGAGGCGGCTCTCGCAGCCATCGCCTCGGCCGCCACAGTCGCGGAGCTCAAGGCGGTCCGAGGGGCTCACGTCGGGGAAGCCTCCGTGCTGGCGCGGATGAACGCGGGTCTTCGCGATCTCCCGAACGACCAGAAGGCCGCTGCCGGCAAGCTGATGGGGGCTTCGCGCGGACGGGTCAATCAAGCAATCGCCGCTCGCGAGGGCGAGCTGGCCGAGGCCGAAGAGCTCGCGCGACTCGAAGACGAGCGCATCGACGTCACAGCTCTTCCGACGCGTCGCAGGCAGGGTTCGCGTCACCCGTTGAGCCTCCTACAGGAGAAGATGGGCGACATCTTCATCGGCATGGGGTGGGAGATCGCCGAAGGGCCCGAGCTCGAGCACGAGTGGTTCAACTTCGACGCTCTGAACTTCGACGCGGACCACCCCGCGCGTGCCATGCAGGACACGTTCTTCGTCGAGCCCGTCGACCGTCATCTCCTCCTCCGCACGCACACGTCCCCTGTGCAGATCAGAGCGCTGCTTTCTCGCGAACTCCCCGTCTACGTCGTCGCGCCCGGTCGGGTCTTCCGCACCGACGAGCTCGACGCGACTCATACTCCTGTCTTCACCCAGATCGAGGGCATCGCCATCGACAAGGGCCTGACGATGGCCCACCTGCGCGGAACCCTCGAGCACCTCGCGCGCGCGATGTTCGGCGACGAAGCCGAAATCCGCCTGCGCCCGAACTACTTCCCGTTCACAGAGCCGAGCGCCGAGATGGACGTCTGGCAGCCGCATGCCAAGGGCGGGGCTCGTTGGGTCGAGTGGGGTGGTTGCGGCATGGTCAATCCAAACGTGCTCCGCTCTGCGGGCATCGATCCCGACGAGTACCAGGGTTTCGCCTTCGGTATGGGCATCGAGCGCACCCTCCAGTTCCGCAACGACCTGAACGACATGCGCGACATGGTCGAGGGCGACGTCCGCTTCAGCGAGCAGTTCGGCATGGTGGTCTGATGCGCGTACCCCTGAGTTGGCTCGGCGAGTACGTCGATCTCCCCGACGACGTCACGCTGGCGCACGTCCATGCGGCTCTCGTATCCGTGGGATTCGAAGAGGAAGACGTTCATCTCTCCGACGTGACGGGCCCGCTCGTCGTCGGTCAGGTCCTCGAATTCACGCCCGAGCCCCAGACGAATGGCAAGACCATCAACTGGTGTCGGATCGCTGTCGGTCCCGATCACGCGTCGAACGAAGACGACGTCCGTGGCATCGTCTGCGGCGCCCACAACTTCGTCGTCGGCGACAAGGTCGTCGTGTCGCTGCCCGGGGCCGTGCTCCCCGGTCCCTTCCCCATCGCCGCTCGGAAGACGTACGGCCACGTCTCCGACGGCATGATGGCGTCCACACGCGAGCTCGGCCTCGGCGACGAGCACGACGGCATTCTGCTCCTCAAAGACCTGGGGTTGGACCCCGAGGTCGGTACCGACGCGATCTCGCTTCTCGGGCTCGACGACGCGGCCGTCGAGATCAACGTCACACCTGACCGCGGCTACGCGCTCAGCATCCGCGGCGTCGCTCGCGAGTACTCGCATGCGACCGGCGCCGCCTTCCGCGACCCCGTTGCCGCTCCAGAGCCGGTGGCTCGCACGGGCTATTCGGTGACGATCGACGACTCGGCACCCGTTCGCGGGCGCCATGGTGTCAACGCCTTCACGACCGCGGTCGTTCGCGGGCTGGACGTGACGCGTCCGACGCCTCCCGCCATGCAGGCCAAGCTCCGCCTCGCGGGCATGAGATCCATCTCGCTCGCCGTCGACATCACGAACTACGTCATGCTCGAGTTCGGTCAGCCCTTGCACGCCTACGACCTCGACACCCTTGTCGGCGGGATCACTGTGCGACGTGCCGCAGCCGGAGAGAAGCTGACCACGCTCGACGGCCAGACCCGTGAGCTCGATGCCGAAGATCTGCTCATCACGGACGACGAGGGTCCGATCGGTCTCGCCGGGGTCATGGGCGGCGCGCGCACGGAAGTCGGATCGACGACCACGGATGTTCTCATCGAAGCGGCGAACTTCGACCCCATCTCCATCGCACGCAGTGCTCGCCGGCACAAGCTTCCGAGCGAGGCATCTCGTCGATTCGAACGCGGCGTCGACCCTGCAGTGGGAGCGGCGGCCGTGGAGCGGGCCGTACACCTCCTCGTCGAACTCGCCGGTGGAACGGCCGATGCTCTCGGATCGTCCTACGACGCCTCCGAGAAGCCGGACGCCATCTTCCTGCCCGCGTCTCGCGCGAGCAGTCTCATCGGGGTCGACTACACCGATACCGAGGTCGAAGAGAGCCTCCTCGCCATCGGCGCCGACCTGACGGTCGCCGACGGTGGGTGGAACGTCACCCCGCCGACATGGCGCAGTGACCTCGTCGACAGCGCCGGCCTGGTCGAAGAGGTCGCCCGGATCAACGGGTACGACCGCATTCCCTCGATCCTTCCGGTCGCGCCTCCCGGGCGTGGCCTGACCCGAGAACAGTCGCTTCGCCGCGCCGTATCGGCGAGCCTTGCGTCGGCCGGCCTCACCGAGGTCTACGCGTATCCCTTCGTCTCCCCGTCCCGCAATGCAGTCTTCGCGCCGCGGGCGGAGAACAAGGTGGCCAAGGACAAGGGGGCGGAGAACAAGGCTGCGGCAGGCGAGGGCGGAGAAGCAAGCGGGCACGCCGAAGCCATCCGCCTCGCCAACCCGCTCGACACCGACGCCGGTGAGATGCGCCTCTCCCTTCTGCCCGGTCTGCTCGACACGGCGCGCCGCAACCTGTCCCGCGGCCTCGTGGACATCGCGCTCTACGAGACCGGCAGCGTGTATTTCACCCGGAACCGCGCATCCCTCGGATCCGATTTCATCCCGGTCGGGGCGGCACGCCCCGAGGTCGACGTGCTGGACGCTCTGAACGCGGGCCTTCCCGAACAGCCGCGCCACCTCGCCGTCGTGGCCGTGGGCGCTTCCATCGAGAAGCAGGTCGGGCAGGCCGCTGAGCCCGCCGACCTGGCCGGTGTCCTCGACGACGTGCGCGTCGCGGCACGGGCCGTCGCCGCCGACATCACGGTGCGCCAGGGCTGGCACCCGGCCCTTCACCCGGGCCGGACCGCCGACCTGCTCGTCGGGGAGACCGTCGTGGGCTTCGCCGGCGAACTCCTGCCGGCGATCGCTCTCGATCTCGACCTGCCGCGCGTCGTCGTGGTCGCCGAGCTCGACCTCGATCTCCTGATCGAACTCGCCCGCCCCGAACCGCAGCCGAAGCCGATCTCCTCGTACCCGGCTGCGACTCAAGACGTCTCGCTCGTCGTCGGACTCGACGCTCCTGCGGGCGAGGTGCTCGAGACGGTCGTCGAGGGAGCCGGCGACCTCCTCGAGACCGCACGACTCGTCGACGACTACCGCGGTGCCGGCATCCCCGCCGACACGAAATCCCTCACGTTCGCGCTGCGATTCCGCAGCGGCGACCGCACGCTCACGGCCGCCGAGGCGTCCGAGGCGAAGGCGGGCGCTGTGCGCCTGGCCGGCGAGCGATTCGGGGCGACGCTTCGCGACTGACCGTCGTCCAGCGCCGCCGCCCCGATCTCGTCCGTTCCGAACATTAGGGTAGAAGCATGCCTTTATCCGTCGCCGTCGCAGGCGCAAGCGGTTACGCCGGTGGGGAGCTCCTCCGGCTCCTCTCCTCACATCCCGAATTCGACGTGACAACCGTCACGGCATTCACCAACGCGGGGCAGCCTCTCATCGCTGCGCACCCGCACCTTCGTTCGCTCTCGCACCTCACACTCGTCGAGACGAACGCTGACAACCTCCTCGGCCACGACGTCGTCTTCCTCGCCCTGCCTCATGGCAAGTCGGGCGAGATCACGGCGCAGTTGCCGGACGACGTCCTCGTCGTCGACTGCGGTGCCGACCATCGACTCACGAACGAGTCCGACTGGGCGGCCTTCTACGGCGGCGACTTCTACGGCGCGTGGACGTATGGGCTGCCCGAACTGATCCTGGCCGACGGCACCCGTCAGCGCGATGCCCTCGTCGGCACGAAGCGCATCGCCGTGCCCGGTTGCAACGTCACCGCAATCACTCTCGCTCTCGCTCCCGGAGTCCAGGCCGGCCTGGTCGGAGTCGACGACATCGTCTCGGTGCTCGCCGTCGGCCCGTCCGGTGCCGGCAAGTCGCTGAAGCCCCACCTCCTGGCCAGCGAGATGCTCGGCTCGGCGTCGGTCTACGGCGTCGGCGGCACCCATCGGCACATCCCCGAGGTGCAGCAGAACCTCCGCCTCGCCGGGGGCACCGATGTGCGCCTCTCCTTCACTCCCGTGCTCGTCCCGATGGCGCGAGGCATCCTCGCGACGACGACCGCGAAGCTGGCACCCGGCGTCGGTGCGGGCGACATCCGCCAGGCCTGGGAGTCCGCGTACTCCCACGAGCCGTTCGTGCACCTTCTCGCTGCCGGCGACTTCCCCCGTGTCGCCGACACGGTGGGCGCCAACACGGCATTGATCGGCATCGCCGTCGACGAGGCCGCCGGTCGCGTCGTGACGGTCAGCGCGATCGACAACCTCGTCAAGGGCACCGCCGGCGCCGCAATCCAGTCGGCCAATCTCGCTCTCGGGTTGCCCGAGACCCTGGGTCTGCCGACCGACGGAGTCGCGCCGTGAGTGTCACTGCAGCGAAGGGCTTCGAGGCCTCGGGCGTCGTGGCGCATCTCAAGTCCACCGGCGCGAAAGACGTCGCGCTCGTCGTCAACCGCGGGCGCAGCGCCGCCGCGGCGGCGGTCTTCACGAGCAATCGCGCGAAGGCGAATCCCGTCATCTGGTCGCAACAGGTCGTCGCCGACGGCCAGGCTCGCGCCGTCGTCCTGAACTCCGGGGGCGCCAATTGCTTCACGGGCGCCTTCGGTTTCCAGACGACCCACGCCACCGCCGAAGCCGTCGCCGAAGCACTCGACGTGTCGGCCGGCGACGTCGTCGTCTGCTCCACCGGCCTCATCGGTGTCGGCGACCAGACGTTCCGCGACAAGGTGGTATCCGGGGCGAGAGCCGCTGCGGGCGAACTGCACGCCGAAGGCGGTCTCGACGCCGCAACCGCGATCATGACCACCGACACGCATCCCAAGCAGGCGGTCGTCGAGGGCGCCGGCTGGTCGGTGGGTGGCATGGCCAAGGGCGCGGGGATGCTCGCCCCCGGCCTCGCGACAATGCTGGTGGTCCTCACCACCGACGCCGACCTCCCTGCCGAGCGCCTCGACTCGGCTCTTCGGCAGGCCACCCGCCTGACGTTCGACCGGCTCGACTCCGACGGCTGCATGTCGACGAACGACACCGTCGTGCTCCTCTCGAGCGGCGAGTCGGGTGTCGCTCCCAGCGACGACGAGTTCGCAACGGCGGTCACCGCGCTCTGCGCCGACCTGGCCCGGCAACTCCAGGGCGACGCCGAGGGGGCCTCGCACGACATCCGCATCGAGGTCGTCGGCGCGGTGTCCGAAGACGAAGCCGTCGAGGTCGGGCGCTCGCTCGCTCGGAGCAATCTGCTGATGACGGCGGTGTTCGGCAACGATCCCAACTGGGGCCGTGTCCTGGCAGCGATCGGCACGACGCAGGCGACGTTCGATCCGTACGACGTCGACGTCTCCTTCAACGACGTGCGGCTCTGCGCGAAGGGCGCCCCCGACCGTCCCGTCACCGAAGTCGACATGACTCCGCGGGCCCTTCACATCCTGCTCGATCTCCACGCCGGCGATGCTGAGGCGACCGTTCTCACGAACGATCTCACGCACGACTACGTGCACGAGAACAGCGCGTACTCCAGCTGATGGGGGCCTAGACATGGACACCGAGCAAGCCATCGCGGCCGTCAAAGCCGCGACTCTCATCGAATCCCTCCCGTGGCTGAAGAACTACGCGGGCAAGGTCGTCGTCGTCAAGTTCGGCGGCAACGCCATGATCAACGACGACCTCAAGCGTGCTTTCGCCGAGGACATGGTCTACCTGCGTCACGTCGGCCTTCACCCCGTCGTCGTCCACGGCGGCGGTCCGCAGATCTCCGCCGCGCTGAAAGCGGCCGGCATCGAGAGCGAGTTCCGAGGCGGTTACCGCGTCACGACGACCGAAGCGATCTCCGTGGTCCGCGACGTCCTGGCGGGTGAGGTCAACCGCGAGATCGTCGACCTGATGAACGAGCACGGCGACCTCGCACGGGGCGTCTTCAGCGACGGCACCGACGACGCCCGCCTCTTCGAGGGGCACAAGCGCGGTGTCGTGATCGACGGCGAGCCCTTCGATCTCGGCCACGTCGGCGACATCACCGCCGTCGACCCGACCCGCGTGCTGGCCGAGATCGAGGCGGGCCGCATTCCCGTCGTGTCGTCTATCGCGGTCAACGACGCCGACTCCGACCTCGCTCTGAACGTCAACGCCGATGCGGCCGCGGCAGCGCTGGCCATCGCGCTCCGCGCCTCCAAGCTCGTGATGCTCACCGACGTCCCGGGGCTCTACAGCGACTGGCCCGACCGGACCTCGCTCGTCCCCCTGATCACGATCGACGAACTCGACGAGCTCCTGCCTCGCCTCGAGTCCGGCATGATCCCCAAGATGACCGCCTGCCGCGACGCCGTCGTGGCCGGAGTCGGCGGGGCGACCATCATCGACGGCCGCATCCCGCATTCCATCCTCCTCGAGATCTTCACCCAGCGCGGTGCAGGCACCGAGGTCATCCCCAACGAGAAGAAAGGACAGTCATGACCACGTCCACACAGACGCCCGGCAGCCAGACCCAAGGCGGTACGTGGCAGCGCCGATTCGGTGATTCGCTCATGAAGTCCTTGGCGACTCCGAAGGTGATGCTGGAGCGGGGTGAGGGCTGCTACGTCTGGGACGTCGACGGAAAACGCTACCTCGACTTCCTCGCCGGCATCGCCGTGAACTCGCTGGGCCACGCGCATCCCGTGCTCGTCGAGGCTCTGTCGAAGCAGGCCGCCACGCTGATCCACGTGTCCAACTACTTCGCGACGCCGTCGCAGGTCGAACTCGCCGAACGCCTCAAGCGGATCACGGGCGCCGGCGAACGCGGGCGCGTCTACTACGGCAACTCCGGTGCCGAGGCCAACGAGGCCGCGTTCAAGCTGCTCCGCCTCAACAAGGGCGACGGCTCCCGCAAACGGATCCTCGCCCTGCAGAGCTCGTTCCACGGCCGCACCATGGGCGCCCTGGCACTGACCGGCAAGCCCGCGCTCCGCAAAGACTTCGAGCCGATGCTCCCCGGTGTCGAGCACATCGAGACGTCCATCGAGGCCCTCGAACAGGCCATCGACGAGACCGTCGCGGGCATCATCATCGAGCCCATCAAGGGCGAGGCCGGCGTCGTCGACCTTCCCGAGGGCTTCCTGGTCGCCGCCCGCGAGCTCACCGCCAAGCACGGTGCGCTGCTCATCCTCGACGAGATCCAGACGGGTGTCGGCCGCACGGGCTCGTGGTTCACCTTCCAGCAGTTCGGCATCGTGCCCGATGCGATCACGGTCGCCAAGGGCATCGCCGGGGGAGTGCCCATCGGCGCCCTCGTCACGTTCGGCGACGCCTCCGATCTCTTCGAAGCGGGGATGCACGGCTCCACGTTCGGCGGAAATCCCTTCGCGACCACTGCGGCCAACGCTGTGTTGGGCGAGATCGAGTCCTCGGGCCTCGTCCAGAACGCCGAGGTCCGTGGTCACCAGATCCGCGAGGCCATCGCCGCCATCGGCTCGCCGCTCGTGCAAGAGATCCGCGGTCGTGGCCTCCTGATCGGAGTCGGCCTCGTCGATCCCATCGCGGCGGAGGTCTCCGCCCGTGCTCTCGAGGTTGGCCTGATCGTCAACGCCGCCAACGACTCGAGCATCCGCATCGCACCGCCGCTGATCGTCGGCGACGACGAGATCGCGGAGTTCGTGCGCCTCTTCACCGCCGTCCTGAAAGGCCTCGAATGACCCGGCACTTCCTCCGCGACGACGACCTGAGCCCGGCCGAGCAGTCGGCCGTCCTCGACCTTGCTGCGAAGCTGAAAGCAGACCGATTCTCCGCCCGCCCGCTCGAGGGGCCGGAGACGGTTGCGGTGATCTTCGACAAGTCGTCGACCCGCACGCGCGTGTCGTTCGCAGTCGGCATCGCCGATCTCGGGGGAGTGCCGTTGATCATCGCGACCGCCTCCAGCCAGCTCGGCGGCAAGGAGACTCCGAGCGACACGGCGCGGGTCCTCGAGCGTCAGGTCGCCGCCATCGTCTGGCGCACCTACGCGCAGTCCGGCCTGGAGGAGATGGCGAAGGGAACGACGGTGCCTGTCGTCAACGCGCTCAGCGACGACTTCCACCCGTGTCAGTTGCTCGCCGACCTGCTGACGATCCGCGAGACCAAGGGCAGCCTCGAAGGCCTGACCGTGGCCTTCGTCGGCGACGGCCGCTGCAACATGGCGCAGTCGTACCTCCTGGCCGGCACCACGGCGGGCATGCACGTCCGGATCGGCGCCCCTGTCGAATTCGCCCCCGAGGACGCCGTGGTGGCCGACGCCACAGCGATCGCGGCCGAGACCGGCGGTTCCGTCGCCGTCCTGGTCGACGCCGTCGAGGCGGTCCGCGGCGCGGACATCGTCGTGACCGACACGTGGGTGTCGATGGGCAAAGAAGGCGAGAAGGCGCATCGGGTCGCCACGTTCGGTTCCTACAAGGTCGACCAGGCCTTGATGGCGCACGCCGACGACGACGCGATCTTCTTGCACTGTCTGCCCGCCGATCGCGGCTACGAGGTCGAGGCCGACGTGATCGACGGTCCCCGCAGCGTCATCTGGGACGAGGCGGAGAACCGCCTTCACGCCCAGAAGGCCCTGCTCACCTGGCTGCTCGAGCAGCCCACACCCGACGGAGCGGCTCGATGAGTCACGACTCCTCTCTCGGCGGCGCGGGCACGTCCCGCGCCGCCGAGGCGGGCGCACTCTGGGGCGGCCGTTTCGCCTCCGGCCCGTCACCCGAGCTCGCCGCGCTCAGCAAGTCGACCCAGTTCGACTGGCAGCTCGCGCCCTACGACATCGCGGGTTCGCGGGCCCACGCGAAAGCCCTCGCTGCGGCCGGTTACCTCGACGAGACCGAATTGCGCGGGATGCTCGACTCCCTCGATCGGCTGGCCGACGGTGTCGCGGACGGCACCCTCACCGCAGCCGACTCCGACGAAGACGTCCACTCCGCCCTCGAGCGCCACCTGATGACGATCGCGGGCCCCGAGCTCGGCGGAAAACTCCGTGCCGGCCGGAGCCGCAACGATCAGATCGCCACCCTGGTGCGGCTGTACCTCCGCGACCACGGTCGGAGCATCGCTCATCTCGTCGTCGGGCTGATCGACGCCATCGCAGGCCAGGCGACTCGGCATGAGACCACGGTCATGCCGGGTCGGACGCACCTGCAACACGCTCAACCGGTCCTTCTGGCCCACCACCTGCTGGCTCATGCCTGGCCCCTGGTCCGCGACCTCGAACGGCTTCGTGACTGGACGCGCCGTGCCGGAGCCTCGCCCTATGGAGCAGGAGCCCTCGCCGGCAGCTCGCTGGGTCTGGATCCCGCCCTGGTCGCCTCCGAGCTCGGTTTCGACCGGACGACCGAGAACTCCATCGATGCAACGGCCAGTCGCGACGTGGTCTCCGAATTCGCCTTCGTGACCGCCTCCATCGGAATCGACGTGTCGCGACTCGCCGAAGAGGTCATCCTCTGGTCCACTCGCGAGTTCGGGTTCGTGAAGCTTCACGACTCCTTCTCGACCGGGTCGTCGATCATGCCGCAGAAGAAGAATCCGGACATCGCCGAGCTCGCCCGTGGAAAGTCCGGCCGCCTCATCGGCAACCTGACGGGGCTCCTCACGACCTTCAAGGGTCTGCCGCTCGCCTACAACCGCGACCTGCAGGAGGACAAAGAGCCCGTCTTCGACACGGTCACCCAACTCGAGGTCCTGCTCCCCGCCTTCACCGGCATGATCGCGACCCTCGAGTTCGACGTCGAACGTTTGGCCGAGCTCGCCCCCCAGGGCTTCTCGCTCGCGACCGACGTCGCCGAGTGGCTCGTCCGCCAGGGGGTCACCTTCCGCGACGCCCACGAGATCAGCGGCGAGCTGGTCCGCTTCTGCGAGGCCCACGGTCTCGAACTCGACGAGCCGACCGACGAGCAATACCAGTCGATCTCCGAGCACTTGACCCCGGGCATCCGCCCCGTGCTGACGGTCGAAGGTTCTATCGCGAGTCGCAACGGGGTGGGCGGCACCGCACCCGAGCGCGTCGCGGAACAACTCGCCCTCCTCACGGCACGCGTGCGAGCGCTCGTGTCCGAGCTCGACCCGCAGGCGGTGTGAGATGGCGAAGAAGACCAGCCACGACCGCGCATCCGGCGACCCCAAGCGCTCGACGATTCTGACGGTCGTCATCGTCGTGGCGGTCGTCGTCGTGGTCGCCGCCATCGTCTACACCGTGGCGACGGGCCAGAAGTTCTTCTGAGTCCGGTGGATCTCCGGCCGCTCGCCCTTCCCGCTCTCGAAGCGGCCCCTCTCCTGCTCGGCGCCATCGTCCGATCAGGAGAGGTGGCCGTCCGCCTGACCGAGGTCGAGGCCTATCACGGGCAGGGCCAGGATCCCGGCTCGCACGCGCACCGCGGTCGCACCGTTCGAAACAGCAGCATGTGGGGCCCGCCCGGCACCCTCTACGTCTACCTGTCCTACGGGATCCACCGTTGCCTCAATCTGGCGTGCGGTCCGAAGGGCTATGCCTCGGGTGTCCTCCTGAGATCCGGGCAGGTGGTCGACGGACTCGATCTCGCCCGAGAGCGCCGACGGACCTCACGCGTCGACGACGACCTGGCGCGGGGGCCCGGCCGACTCGGAACCGCTCTCGGCATCGAGCTCTCCGACGACGGTCGTTCCATCGACAGCCCGCCGTTCTCGATCCACTGGCCGGACTCGCTCGAGCCGGCCCCGCGCATCCTCGCCGGCCCTCGCGTCGGGGTGTCGGGGGATGCCGGTACCGACCGGTTCTCCTGGCGTTTCTGGCTCGAAGGGGACCCGACCGTGTCGCCGTATCGCGCTGCCGTGAGCCGCCGGTCGAAAGGCGTGACGCCGCAGGGCGGAACCGGCGGACCCGGTAAACTGTCGCGGTGACGTCCCTCTCGACGGCCGAACTCCTGGCGGCCCAGCGCAACGATCCCTCCTTCGACGACATCTGGAGCGAGATCGTCTATCGCGGGCTCGTCCACGTCTCCACCGACGAGGTCGCGTTGAAAGAGCTTCTCGCCGGTGCGCCGATCACGTACTACTGCGGTTTCGACCCGACGGCCGAGAGCCTCCACCTCGGCAACCTGGTCCAACTCCTGCTCATGCGCCGGCTGCAACTCGCCGGGCATCGGCCTCTGGGGCTCGTGGGCGGGTCGACGGGCCTCATCGGCGATCCTCGTCCGACCGCTGAACGCACCCTGAAGTCGCGGGAGCAGACGGCGGAGTGGGTGCAGAAGATTCGTGTGCACGTCGAGAAGTTCCTTTCGGCCGAGGGGGAGAACGGCCTGACCGTCGTGAACAACCTCGACTGGACCGAGCCGCTCTCCGCCATCGAATTCCTCCGCGACATCGGCAAGAACTTCCGCGTCAACACCATGCTGAAGAAAGACGCGGTCAGTGCGCGGCTGAACTCCGATGCCGGCATCAGCTACACCGAGTTCAGCTACCAGATCCTGCAGGGGCTCGACTTCCGCGAGCTGTACCGAAGCTACGGCTGTGTTCTGCAGACGGGTGGCAGCGACCAGTGGGGCAACCTGACCAGCGGTACCGAGCTGATCCGTCGCACCGAAGGGGTGGCGGTCCACGCGATCGGCACGCCTCTCATCACCAATTCCGACGGGACCAAGTTCGGCAAGAGCGAGGGCAACGCCATCTGGCTCGATGCCGCGCTCACGTCGCCGTACGCGTTCTACCAGTTCTGGCTCAACACCGACGATGCCGATGTGATCGGGCGCCTGAAGGTGTTCACGTTCTTGACTCGTGCGGAGATCGAAGAACTCGGGGTCCAGGTCGCCGAGCGACCGTTCGCTCGTGAAGCGCAGAAGCGTCTCGCGTTCGAGGTGACCGCCCTCGTTCACGGAACCGAGGCGGCCCAAGCGGCCATCGATGCGTCCGCGGCGCTCTTCGGGCAGGGGAGTCTCGCCGACCTTCCGACCGACGTCGTCGAAGCCGCCGTGGCCGAACTGCCGAATGCGATCGTCGATTCGACGACGACCGTGGGGCAGGCCCTCGTTGCCACCGGACTCGTGGCGAGTCTCGGTGCGGCCAAGCGGGCCGCCGCCGAGGGCGGGGTCTACGTCAACAACGAGCGCGTCTCGGACGAGTCGACCGCCATCGCGTCGTTGGCACTCGCCAGTGGTCACGCCATTCTGCGTCGTGGCAAGAAGACTCTCGCCGGGGTCACTGTCTCCGCCGGCTGAGTCCGATCTCGCTATTCACGAACCGCCGTCCCTCTGGGGCGGCGGTTTCGTCATTGTCGACGAGAGCGTGGGATGCACGTTCCCGCCCATCACGCCGCGGCCCGTGCCCCACATCCCCGTGTTTCCGGGGTTGTGGTGTGCGACACGCCCGGGATGTGGGTGGGATTTGCCTGGTGGGTGGGGGG